>JAJFGB010000006.1 GCA_021776335.1 Hyphococcus sp. | reverse complement strand
CTGGAAAACAGGCCAACTTGCAGACCATTGGCGGAATAAATTTCCCGCCCGTCAACCAGCATTTTGCCATTGGCAATGCCAAGGATCATAGGCCGGCGCATCATCCGGCGAATGTCGAGCTCATAGCGTACAACCTTCGCGGCCGGCGTGACCATTCCGGAAAACCTGATGTCTTTGCAGCCGAGCGCCCGGCCGTGGCCGGGATTGCCAGCCCAGGTCAAGATGAAACCGATAAGCTGCCACAAAGCGTCAAGACCAAGACACCCCGGCATGACCGGATCGCCGGGAAAATGGCAGTCAAAAAACCAGAGATCGGGATTGATATCGAGTTCAGCTTCGATCCGACCTCGGCCATATGCGCCGCCATCATCATTGATGACCGTCACGCGGTCGAACATCAGCATCGGCGGCACCGGCAATTGAGCCGTTCCGGGGCCACGTAAGCCATTATAGCCGCATTCCAGCAGCTCTTCGCGATTAAAGCTGTTCTTCATTTCCGCCATTCGATGAATTGTCGCCTGTGTGCGCCGCTAGGTATAGGGGTGAGCGCACATGGTCAATTCTGCGCCGCAGCATAGCTGCCTGCCGGGACGGCGCCCCAGAAGGCTGACTGTGCCGCCCATCCTTTGACGCCTTTGGCCGAAATCCGCAACCAGCCATTGCGGGAAGTTTCCACCCGGGCGATCAGGCCGCGCCCCAGACGGGCTGTTATGGGCGCTGCGCTGTCCGGGCGCGTATGGAGGCTTAATCCATCCTCAAGGACGAGCGCGGTTTTGACGCCTGAAAGCTTTGATTTATGGGTCCAGCATTCATCGCCTTCAAGATCCCGAACCTTGCGCCAATAGTCATTCGTCTCAGCCACCACCATCAATGGAAGGCCCTTTCGCATGAAGGTGATGCGCACCGGATGAGCAAAGCTCGGCCCAGCTCGGCAGAAGGTTTTTTCTGCCTTAAGGGATACAAATCGCGGAACCGGCAGGCCGGACGGGGTGTTGAGCCGCAACGCCGGCAAATCGGCGTCTTGCGCTGCCTGGGCGGGCACAGTCAAATGGAGGACAGATGCAGCTGTAATGGCGAGAAAAATAATTTGGCGTTTCATCGTAGGAAACTCGAAAAATTCGGCGAAGATGAATAAACCCCTATTGAAAGACAAAGCTGTTAATCTTCAGTTAACCACGCTGCCGCTCCCGGTCTGGCTGGCGTGCTAAGGGACCTTTGCATGAGCGCAAAGAAAATTACTGTGGCGGTAACGCGCAAGCTCCCTGATCCGGTGGAGGCTCGCCTCGCCGGCCTTTTTGACGTTATTCTGAATGATGGCGCCGCGCCGCTTTCACCCGCGGATTTGATCGAGCGCGCCAATGCTGCCGATGTTATGGCGGCGACCCTCGGCGATCGGCTCGACGCAACATTTTTCGATGCGGTTGGCGATCGGCTGAAGCTGATAGCGAATTTTGGCGCTGGCATCGATCATATTGATATTGCTGCGGCTAACGCCCGAGGGATCGTTGTGACCAACACACCGTCCGTACTGGCTGAAGACGCAGCCGATATGGCGATGGCGCTCGTCCTTGCGGTGCCGCGCCGACTTGTTGAGGGGGTCAAGGCGCTGGAACGCGGAGCGTTTCATGGCTGGTCGCCGACCTGGATGCTGGGTCGGCGGGTGCGCGGAAAAAAACTTGGCATTATCGGGCTTGGCCGCGTCGGTGAGGCGATCGCCCGCCGCGCGAAAGCATTCGGCCTTTCGGTGCATTACCACAATCGCACGCCAATCAATCCTCATGTGGAAGAAGAACTTGAAGCGACCTATTGGGACAGCCTCGATCAAATGCTTGCCCATGTGGACATCGTTTCGGTGAATTGTCCGCATACGCCCGCGACATTTCACCTGCTCTCCCGGCGACGTCTGAGGCTGTTACAGCCGCACGCATATGTCGTGAATATTTCACGCGGAGAAATTGTCGATGAAACTGCCCTCGCCGACCTCATTGAAGCAGGCAAAATTGCCGGCGCAGGCCTTGATGTGTTCGAGGGTGAAAGCCCGAATGAAAAGCTGTTTCAAGCGCCAAATGTCGTTCTCCTGCCGCATATGGCGTCGGCGACAATTGAAAGCAGGATCGAGATGGGTGAGCGGGTTATCATCAATATCAAGATGTTTGCTGATGGGCATAAGCCGCCCGACCGGGTGATCCTGGGTCTTGATCAAGGTCGCGCGCCAGAGACTGACTAAGAGCGCCCGATCCGGGAATCGCGAAATGGCAGGACAGGTTGAACGGCGTCTGGAAAAAACTTGCCGGCGGCTGCAATTTGAACCGGAAACCCGATTGCCTGATCAGCGTGGCCGGCTTTCAGATTCAGGCCATTGATTGCCACTATGCGCCCGGAGCCCCTAAAATAGCGGGTTTTGTCACCGCGGGCGTGGCCTCGCGGTAACACTTAAATCCCGTGAAAGTGAACAAGCGCTAATTTTAGTTGAATCGCAATTTTCCTGTCGCATGTTATTTGCTTGGGGAGGCTTGCTCTTGCGAGCCTTAGTATTTGTATCACTGTCATCGAAAGTCGCCGCTGTGCGCAGATTATTGGGATTAGGGATTGTTTTGGCGGGAATCACCGCAGCCCATGCGGATTCCGCACCCTCTGGCAATCCATTTACCAAATATGCTGACCCCGAAGCTGCTATTGCGGCTGTTCAAACAGTTTTTGACGCAGAAGCTGGTGGATCGGTGCGCCTGGCCGTTTATGACAGCGAAGAAGCATTCCTCGAAGAGGCGTTGACCAAGCTTGAAGCGCCCCTCGACGCTACTGGCCTCGCCATCGTACCGTTGGGCGACCTTGCTCCCGGCCAATACGCATTCGCGGTCTATCTTGATGAGAACGGCGACGGCAAACTTAATCGCGGCAAAATATTGGGACGGCCGAAAGAGCCTGTTGCATTTTCCAATGGCGCCAAAGCGAAACTGCGTAAACCGCGATTTGATGAAGCTAAAGTTGATATCGCGCCCGGCGAAGTGGTTGTTATAACCCTCGACGACTAACGTATATTCAATGTGTCATCAGGGTTTTCTGGCGCTCAGCGCTTTTTGAATTCCGCTTCAATTTCAAGCTCAACTTTGTCACTCACCAAGATGCCGAACCGGCTGACGCCGAAAGCGCGGCGGCTCACCGTGGACCGCGCCGATATGCCGATCACATAGGCGCCGCGCAGCCGATCGAACCCGCCGCCGTTAAAGGTTACTGCCATGGTCACGGGCTGGGTCACCCCATGCATGGTGAGGTCGCCGGTCATTACGCCAGTATTTTCCCCAGTGATTTCGATGCCGGTTGAGCGAAAAATTGTCTCTGGAAACTGGTTGGCGTCGAACCAGTTCGGTCCCATTAATGTGTTAGCGAAGGGATCATTGGCGACATCAAGGCTGGTCATGTCGACCACCGCGTCGATCTTTGCTGTTTCCGGATTTCCCTCGTCGAAGTCGAGACTGACATCGAAGCGTTCAAACCGCCCAACATATTTCGAAAAGCCAAGATGACCGACCTTAAAAAGGAGCGCTGCGTGATTGCGGTCAAGTTCGTAATTGCCGGGCTTCAGGGCTGTTGGGTCAGTATTGACGTTCGGCGCCAGGGCCGACACGCAGCTTGCGGCAAGCGACAGGCCAAGCGTCAAAAACAGATTGCGAATGGGCTGTCCCGTCATCGCAAATTTCCCACGGCATATTATTGGTGCGCGCAATCGGCGCAGGCCGGATCAGCAGGCAACGCAATTGTGCGAAACGATCCGGCAAGCCCATCATATAACATGAGACGGCCAGCAAGGCTTGTTCCCACTTGTAACAATTCCTTGAGGACTTCCATCGCTGCAAGGGTTCCCATAACGCCCGTGACCGCACCGAGAACACCTTCCTCGGCGCAATTGATCTGTTCGTCGCGGGGCGGCTCTTCAGGCGTCAGGCAGCGATAACAAGGCAAAATACCGGGTTTTTCGAACGGTCGGAAGGTTGAAAGCTGTCCGTCGAACCGGCCAACGGCGGCGGAGACGAGAGCGATTTTGGACTTGATGGATGCGCGATTTAGCACATACCGCGTCTCGAAATTGTCAACGCCCTCGGCGATCAGGTCGTAACCAGCAATAACATCCGCTGCATTGCCATCATCAAGGCGCATACAATGTTCGACGATGTTGATTTCGGGATTAAGCCGCCCGGCAAATTTCTTTGCGCTTGCGGTTTTGGTCTCGCCGATATCTTCCGTAGAGTGAATAACCTGCCGTTGAAGATTGGACAGCGCCACCACATCATCATCGGCGATGCCGATGGTTCCAACCCCTGCGGCAGCGAGATATTGAATGAGCGGGGCGCCAAGCCCGCCGGCGCCGACTACGAGTACGCGCGATGCGAGCAGCTTTTGCTGACCCTGGCCACCGACCTCTTTCAAGAGGATATGCCGGGCGTAGCGTTCTTTTTGCGTCTGGTCCATGGGGCTGCTTTTATGGCGAAAAGCGAGCCTTGAACAGTGAGATCAAGCTTTCGAATTTTGGGTAAGTAGTTAAATCCCCGTCGAGCCAAAGCCTCCGGCGCCGCGTTCTGTTTCATCAAGGTCCGCGACTTCTTCAAATTGAGCTTGCCAGACCGGCGCGACCACCATCTGCCCGATGCGGTCGCCGCGATTGATAACAAAGTCTTCCGCGCCGTGATTGATCAAAATAACTTTTAGCTCGCCGCGATAATCGGCGTCGATAGTGCCCGGGGAATTGACGCAGGAAATCCCGTGTTTTGCGGCAAGGCCGGAGCGAGGCCGCATCTGCGCCTCCCATCCCGGCGGCAACGCAATAGCGATGCCGGTTGGGACCATAAAGCGTTCGCCAGGTTTTAGGATCAGCGGATCGGTGATGGCGGCGCGCACATCGCAGCCGGCGGCGAGCGCCGTTTCATACCGCGGCAGGTCAAGGCCATCAGCGTTTGCGAGGCGTTTTATTTTGACGGTCGGAGCAGTGATCAAAGACTGTTCCTTTGAATTGTCTTCCGGCGATAGGGCAGTGGCGGACATTATCAGTTTCCAATATTGCGAACCTGCATCATCGCCTGATTTGATGCCGGCGGCTGAATATTTATCCCCAGAATTTCCACTGATTCTTACCCGCCAGAAATCACTTAATAATCAGCGCTTTGGGGTTGTTATCCCCTAAAGTTATTTTCGCACCTTATGCGGTCGCCTTGGCGCTTTTGTAGGTCTGGCGCCAGTTAAAATAACCAACCGTCGCCAGGATCAAAAACACGAAATAGAGCGCGGCGGTGGGCTGTAATTCCTTGGCCCAGTAAAGCCCGATCGCCAGCAGGTCGACGGCGATCCAGACAAGCCAGTTTTCCAATCGCCGCCGCGCCAGGAGAATTTGTGCAATGACGCTGAGAACAGCGATCGATGCGTCCCAATACGGAAATGACGCGTCAGTGAACCGCGCCATCGTCGTGCCGAGAACACTGATCCCCCCAATGGCGGCAGCAGAATAACCGAGCGCTTGATGTTTGCTGAGGCGTTGGACAACGACGAGACCGTCATCGCCTCGCCCCTTGAGCCAGTAATACCAGCCATAAAACTGTACGACAAAAAAGAAGATTTGCAGGCCGGCATCGCTGTAAAGCTTTGCTTCAAAAAAGACCCATGCATAGAGCGAAACCATGACGATGCCGAAGGGATAGTTCCAGATCGAGCGGCGGATCAAAAGCGTGATATTGGCGAGCCCAAGCATCACAGCAATGATTTCGATTTTGCGCGACCCGGTCATTGCCAGGAGAAAGTCAAAGAAAGCTTCCATGGGAGCTCTTGTTCCGCCGTTGATGCTGTCCGGTCGTTGCGCGTCAGACGATGGGTTCGCGGGGAATGAAGAAGTGAAAAACAATATACGCGCCGCCGATGAGCCCGGGCAGAAGCGCCAGCCCGATTAACGGCAAACCTTCTACATCGCCAGCAATCAGCCCTAGCCCGACGAGTGCCGCAGCAACGCAAACCAGTAAAATGCCACGCCGCAAATCTGCGTTAGGCCCAATCGAGTCGACTGTGATCGCGGCGATCAGCTTTGGGTCCGCCTCACCGGTTTTTTCAACGCTGGTCTTGATGGCTTCATAGATCACCCGGCGATTGCGGTGCCTGAAATAGAACGGGATGCCGGTGATGAGGACGATGCTCGCAAAAACGATCAGCGGAACGAGGATGGCGACTTCCATAGCGAGGCTCACTGGTTGGCTTCACCATTAGCCTAGGGCTTTTTGGCTGTTTCATCGAGTCTTCTGTTCGTTGTGCCGTTACTGCGCGGGTAAAAATCTCTCATTGCGCAAAAGTGCGGCAGAAGCGAGCGTTACCAGGACGCCGACAGGGAAAATCTCGAGAAATGTAATCGGCACGCGGATAGCTGGATTGGCGTAGGATTTTTCAAACTCCTGCATTTCAGCCGCCAACTTTTCGAGTTCGGCGCCAGAGACGCCAGCCGCCTGTTTTTTGGCAATGAGGGTGTCTGTATAGTGACTGATATAGGCGTAATCCGTCATGGCGAGATACGCCTCCCAGCCGGTAACATAGGCAATAGCGGCGACTGCAGAGATTCCCAGGCCGAGTAATGCTGCGGTGGAAAATTTAATGACGCCGCCAAGCTCTTTGTCACGGTGACGTTTGAGCGCAAAAAAGATCGCCGAGAGCGCAATCAGCATGATGAGATAACCAAACCACTGGGATGCGCCGGCGCCTTCACCACCGCTCAACCTCAGGCCAATGATGATATTACCGACCACAACGGCGCCGGCGATGGCGCCATAGATAATCATGGATCTGGTCATGAGATTGTCCTCCTTCATTTCCTGACTGGCGGGCCGAGACTAGCGAAAGGCCTGATCCTGACTATCGCCCAAAAGGGTGATTATGGTGAAACAACCCAAATTTCCAAGGTTTCAGGGGATAAGCCGCAGCTCTTTCGCCTTGCCGATCGCTTGCGTGCGTCTGCTAACGTCCAGCTTTTCATAAAGTTTCGCGAGATGGGTTTTGATGGTGTTGGGCGAGACGCCCAAAGAGCGTGCAATTTCCTTGTTTGATTGTCCTTCGGCAAGGCAGGCCAGCACTTCTTCTTCGCGCGCGCTGATGCCGAGATATTGGAGCGCTTGTTGATTGCGCTCGAAGCTTGGCGATGGCGTGCGTCGGTTTAATCGGCCGCCGGCCCAAATCCCAACGGCAGAGAAAAAAACGGCAATCAAAATAATATAGATTTCGGTTGAGAATGCTCTTGCCGTATACTGATATTCCAGCCAGTCCAGCATGAAAGCGCCGACGGCGAGCCCTAAAGCAGCGAGCGCGATGGTTTTCTTCACTGGCTATTCCGCCGCTTTTACCAGCGTTGGTCCGCCCAGCGCCTTGGCGATGCGCGTCGCCAATCGTCTTGCGACTTCGTCCTTGGGTAGTTCCGGCCAGGTCTCGTCGCCCTTGTCGGTGATCAGGATAATGGTGTTTTGCGCCCCGCCCATGGCGCAGTGGGCGCCCGGTGAGACGTCATTGGCCACAATCCAGTCACAACCTTTGCGCCGGCGCTTCGATTCGGCGTGCCCGAGAATGTCATCGGTTTCAGCGGCAAAGCCGACCACGAGGCGCGGGCGACCGACTGTCAGCTGTGAAATGGATTTTAAGATATCCGGATTTTCAGCCACGGGTATTGTGGTGAGGCCGCCGCGCTCCTTTTTGATCTTATGATCGGTTTCAATCGACGGTCGGTAATCGGCGACGGCGGCGCAACATATGGCGCAGTCGACGGGAAGCGCCGCCTCGCTCGCCTCCATCATCTGGCGGGCGGTCTCGACACGGATGGTTTCCACGCCGGCGGGAACAGATACGCTGGTCGGTCCAGTAACAAGCACTACATCAGCGCCGAGATTTCTGAGCGCCGCAGCGATCGCATAACCTTGCTTGCCGGATGACCGATTGGCGATATAGCGCACCGGATCAATGGGCTCATGGGTTGGTCCTGCGGTGATCAGAAAGCGTTTTCCTGTAAGCGGGCCGTGCGCGCTTTTGGCGAAATAAGCCTCCACAGCGTCCGCAATTTCCGCGGGTTCGGCCATGCGTCCGGGCCCATATTCACCGCATGCCATGTCGCCCTCATTCGGACCGACAAATAAGGCGCCGTCGCTTTTCAAGGTTTTCAAATTGCGTTGGGTTGCGGCGTGTTCCCACATTCTGACATTCATCGCGGGCGCGAAAAGTACCGGCTTATCGGTTGCCATCAGCGCTGTTGAAGCCAGGTCATTGGCCGCGCCATTTGCGGCTTTAGCCATCAGGTCAGCGGTAGCGGGTGCTGCAACTACAAGGTCCGCCGAACGTGATAATTCAATATGTCCCATTTCGGTTTCAGCGGTGAGGTCAAAAAGTTCTGTATGGCACTTTTCACCGGAGAGGCTTGCGACCGAAAGTGGCGTAATAAATTCGGCGCCGGCTTTGGTCAGGATCGCGCGCGTTTTGACGCCGCGCCGGGATAGCTCGCGGATCAGCTCAAGGCTTTTATAGGCGGCGATGCCGCCGCCAATGATGAGGAGTATTTTCTTTTCGCCGTCTGTCATGGGCCTTTAAATAAGCCGGACATTCATCAAAGTCACCACACGGGTGGTCGCAATCAGGCGATCTGCTCGATCCTGGCCTTTTCACATAAAGGATAGGCGGCGAGGAGGGGTTCAATGGCCGCTTTCATCGTTTCGAATGACGGCCCGTAGCAGTAAAGCGCTGTTTCCTCTGAGCCCTGCCAATAGCCGCGATAAGTGCCATTTTCACCCATCAGCCGGTCTAGCTCGGTTGTGACATGGTCAACGTCGCATTTCTCGTAGACTGAATCAGGAAGATCGGTTCCGTTCAGAAAGATGCCGATGCCCTCATTGACGCCAAAGGGTATTTCCCGTCCGTCGCCATCGAGAATAAGTTTAGAGCCTATCGGCGCGCCAAGGACCTCAAGGCGTTCAATGATCATGCTCAAGGTCTCATTCGATGTATTTGAGACGCGGATTTCGAGGTCGCAAAACTCAATACCCGCCGGTTCGTCAGCGAGTTGTGTGCCGCCGCCCGTAACCGCACCCACGCCGGCCGCACTGATTGTTTCGTCCAGTGGGTCTTCGTAGTATTCTCCACGGTCGATTGGTTGCACACGCGCATTGAGCCGCGCGGTCAAATATTCGCCAGCTGGCTCGTCATGCTTTCTTGCGCCAATTCCAAACATCTGCATGCCTCGTTTTTCGCAATCCGGCGCGAAGCCTGCCGTAATCAGGCAAAGATTTGGTAACCGCGGCGGCGTTTTTTCTAGCGAAAAGCGATAATGGCGATGAGGGCGACGATGGCAGCCCCAGCAAACAACAAGATTGCGCGGGCGCCTGTGTTGTTATGAGACGATGCCTGTCCCAAAGTGACGCGCCCGTCAGCGATTTTTTCCGCCGCCTTGCCAATCTCTTCCACATAGTGCGGCAGCTGCGGTGCGATTTCGAGCGCTTTTCGGGTAGCGATTCTGAGTTTGTCGGCCTGGGCCTGGGGCCCGATCGCCTTGTTAATATAGGCCCGTACGGTGGGCGTTGCTGCTTCCCACATGTCGACTTCCGGATCTAGGAGCCGCGCAACGCCTTCAACGGTCACCATGGTGCGCTGAAGCAGCAGCAGTTCGGGACGCAAATGCATGTCAAACATAGCGGTCACATCGAATAATTGTTGCAGCACTCGGGACATGTCGACCTGCGCAGCATTGCGGCCCTGGAGCGGCTCGCCAACCGCACGCAACGCTTGCGCAAATGCATCAATCGAATGCTCCGGCGTGATGTAGCCGGCGTTAAAGTGGACTTCGGCGGTGCGCTTATAATTGCGTGTGATAAAGCCGTAGATGATTTCCGCAAAAGTATGGCGCGCAACATCATCAAGACGGCCCATAATGCCAAAATCAATGAGGGCAAGACGCCCCGCATCATCGACGATCAGGTTGCCCTGGTGCATGTCGGCGTGGAAAAAGCCCGTATGGAGCGCCTGGGTCAGAAAGACCGAGAGGACCAGTTGCGCAAGTTCCTCGCGGTCGACACCGCGCGCGTCAAGAGCGTCCAAATCACCTAGGGGCGTGCCGTCGATCCATTCGACCGTCAGGACCCGGCGCGACGAAAGCGGCCAAATCACTTCCGGGATGCGCAGGCGCGGCTCATCTTTTAGATTTTCCGCCAGCTCCGAGGCGGCGCCGGCTTCCATTCTGAGGTCCAGCTCTATTGCCGCCGAGGCCTTCAAAGTTTCAATGAATTGCACCGGCTCCATGCGGCGCGCGGTTTTGGAGAGCGTCTCTATGTTTCTTGCCGCGCGGCCAAAGGCGCGGAACTCCTGGGCTGCAATGCGTTCGATTGCCGGACGAAGGACTTTGACGGCAACTTTGCGGCCATCCGGCAGTGTTGCCCGGTGCGCCTGTGCGATGGAAGCGGCGGCGATCGGCGCCGAAAACTCCGTAAACAGATCTTCTATTTTCTGACCAAAGGCGGTTTCTATTTCCCGGCGCGCCTGCGCCTCGGGAAAAGCCGGCATTTTGTCCTGCAGCCGGCCAAGATCGGCGGCCATCTCAAAACCGATAATATCGGGCCGCGTCGCCATGAACTGCCCGAGCTTTACATAAGCTGGTCCAAGCCGCTCAAAAGCCGAGGCGAGGCGTTCGCCGGGGCGCCTGGCGCGTCCGCGCGCGCCGATGCGCGTCAAGGTTCCAAACACTTGCAGCGCCGTCGGCGTCAGGTGCGCAAACTCGCGTGGAATGAGCGCGTCATGGCGCGTCAGGGTCCAGCCGGCGCGGGCAAGGCGAACATAATCTGTGAGGGCGGTGAACATGCTTGTTGGCTAAACTCTCCAGCCGATGTGCAAGGCCGCAACACCGCCGGTGAGATTTTCATATTTTACGCGTGAAAAACCAGCCTTCCGGATGCGGGTGGCAAAAGCTTCCTGACCTGGAAACTTACGAATCGATTCAACGAGATAGGCGTATGACTCTGCGTCATTGGCGACTTTGTCGCCGAGCCAGGGAATAACATTAAAGGAATAGGCGTCGTAAATTTTTTGGAGGCCCTCCGTAATCGGATGAGAAAACTCAAGGCACAAAAACCGCCCCCCTGGTTTTAAGACGCGCCGAGCTTCTTTCAGCGCTGCATCCATATCAGTAACATTGCGGATGCCGAAAGCAATTGTGTAGGCGTCGGCTTTACCGCTGTTGAAGGGCAGCGCCTCGGCGTTACCGCAAATTCGTGTTAGTTGAGAAGCTAAGGTTTTTGCAGGCGCGCGCCCGGCGCCAGCACGCAACATTTCATAATTGATATCACATATGGTCGCATGTGCAGCTGGCTTTTTATCCGCGGACGGACGGCCATTGGCGCGCCCTAGGAATCCAATGGCGACATCGCCGGTGCCGCCGGCGACATCAATGAGCATTTCGCCAGGCTGGGGAGAGAGCCGGTCCAGCATTACCGATTTCCAAATCCGGTGGACGCCGCCTGACATAAGGTCATTCATCAGGTCGTATCGCTCTGCGACGCTGTCGAAGACATCACGCACAAGGCCGGCTTTTTCGCTGGCTTTCACCTTGCGAAAACCAAAGGAGGTTTCATCTTCGCCGCGCTGCGTCATAAAAAATGCATATCTTGTTGAGCGGCGTGGGAGAAGCGTCTTGACGCCGCATGGTCATTTTGACAGTGTTAAGCACTTGAAATCTGGGATATTTTCCGCAAAACGACTGCGCGGCCCCGGATGCCGCCAATGGGAGGCCTTGGGGAAGAGATGATTAAATCAGAATTGGTGCAAAAACTTGCCGATGAAAACCCTAATCTGTTTCATCGCGATATTGAACGCATCGTCTCTATCGTGTTTCAAGAGATTACCGACGCGCTGGCGCGCGGCGACAGGGTAGAGCTAAGAGGCTTTGGCGCTTTTTCCGTTAAGCACCGTCCGGCGCGCACCGGCCGCAATCCGCGCAGCGGTGAGGCTGTGCAGATCGATGAGAAATGGTCGCCGTTTTTTAAAGCCGGCAAAGAGCTGCGTGATCGACTAAACGGCAATGGCAGATTCTCGTCGCAAACTGACGGCGCAGGAACTGCGCCATAATTCATGCAATGCGGGTGACAGCGGGCTGAAGCTTAATGCCCGCGCCAGCGCATAGGAGCTGTTTTCTCCATGAACGCGCCCGCGCAGCAAAAGCTGCTTGATGATCTGCCGCTCGATCGCGGCATCTATCCCCACCAATATGATGTGGCGGGCGACCAGATCTTGCTGGTCCGCCTCAACATCGAGGCGATGGCCAACGCAAGTTTCCTTGATGAGCGGATTTTGTCATCGAACACCGAAGGCGCGTGGTTTCCATGGGCGCGCATTGCGCCCGTGCTGGCCGCGCTGCCCGAAGGACGACCAGATTATATTTTTCATATGGGCCATTGTGGTTCCACGCTGCTGTCACGGTTGATCAGTGCGGTGACCGGCGCTGTCGCGCTGCGTGAACCTTTGCCTTTGCGGGCGCTGGCATTCGATGCGGCGGAAGGCCCAGGCGCCCTGTTAGATGAAGTGGGTTTCGCCGAGCGCTTTTCGTTTTTTGAGCGTTGCTGGGCGCGTGGCAGTGAGCCCGTTATTGTTAAGGCAACCAGCATCTGTACCGATCTCGCGGGTAAAACCAACGCTGGCGGCGCGCGCGCGATGTTTCTTTATCAAACGCCCAAGACCCATCTTGCCGCGCTCCTTGCGGGGGCAAACACGCTCAACGATTTGCGCGGCTTTGCGCAGATGCGCCACCGCCGCCTGCGCTGTCGACATGCTGCGCCGCCCCTGGCCGCGTTGAGTGTTGGCGAGCTTGCCGCTGAATTATGGCTTTGTGAGGCGAGCGCTGCTGCGGCTGTTCATGATGCGGCAGGACTTGCGACGTTGAATTTTGAGAGTTTCCTTGGCGCGCCGGCGCCGGCGCTCGAAAAGGCGTGCAGCCTTTTTGGCTTGACGCCCGGTGACGAAAAGATTGCGAGCACCCTCAATGGCCCGATCATGAAAACCTATTCAAAAGCGCCGGAACATACCTATTCACCGGCAACGCGCCTGGAAATCATCGCCGGCGCAGAAATAAAACACGACGCTGAAATCCGTCGCGGCATGGCTTATCTGGACGCCGCTGGGGCTGAAAACAAAGATATGGCGCGTGCGCTTGAATTATTCTCAAGCTGACGAACTTAGACCATGTTCATGAGGCGTTGAATCGGCGGCCACGGCCTAGTTATCTTTTTTCGCGCATTCGAACCCAAAAACCGCGCACACTTTTTGTGAATGCGCTCAGGTTAGTTCGACCACATGCGATGCAGGCTGTGGCGGACATGCTCCAAAAGAACGCGATTATCCCAGGCGATATTGTATCCCTCGAGCGCAGCCACTTCATTGAGGGTGTAAAGAAGATGGCGCTTCGTTTCGTCGATGATCTGACTTTCAATAAAGGTGATCGCAACCAGGCGCTCGCCAGCTGTCACAGGCTGTACCTGATGGATCGTTGTTGACGGATAAACGACGGCGGATCCCGCCACACCCTTTATGCTCACCGGCTTGCTGCCGAGATGGATAGTCAATTCGCCGCCTTCATAGGTTGCGGGATCGGCGAGGAAAATTGTGCAGGAAATGTCGGATCGCAGCGGCGTGGGGGTCATGGGCAGATATGCTGTATCCGGGTGTTTGCCATATTCCATGCCCGGCTGGTATCGGCACAGGAGTGGCGGCGCCAGGCGCTTGATAAAAGCGAAATTGCGGAATTCCTCGCTGCGCATCAGCGCCTGCCCGAGGATCTGGGTCGATTCCTGATAGGGCTGGGTGGTGTGGTCGATCTGCAGGTTCTTTTTGGTGGTATTATGGGGGTTGCTGATCCGCCCATCGACGAAACTAGCGTCTTTGGCGATCACGCGCAGTCTTTGCAACTCAGCCGGGGTTAGAATATTTTCAATCTCGGTAAATATGAAAGCCTCCACTTTCTTGTCAGGGTTGTTTATCATCGGGCAGATACGGCGCCTACCGGTAAGAGGGCATAGAGCGTTTAATGAAGAAATTCGTTTTGAGATGGCTTTTCTGGATACCGCTATTTGCGATTGTTGTGCTGTTTATGGTCGCCAATCGCCAGTCCGTCGCGGTGAGCCTCGATCCTTTCTCGGCAGATAATCCGGCCGTTACGACCCCTGCCGTGCCGTTGTGGATGTGGCTCATGGTGATGTTGTTTATCGGCCTTGCGGTTGGCGCATCCGGCATGTGGATGTCGGGCAGGCCCCACCGCCTGAAAGCCCGCATGGAGAGGCGCGAGTTAAAAACGCTACGCAAGGAATTCGCGGCGTTGGAGAAGAAAATCACCGAAACACCGCCGACATCAGTGGATGATGATTTGCCGCTTTTGGAATCGAGTCCCGCGTGACCCTGATGTTATGAGCTCACATTCCGTTAAAATCTGCGGCATTACCGAAATTGAAACGGCGCTCATTGCAGCGCGCGCCGGCGCCGATTATCTGGGATTTGTTTTCTTTCGTAAAAGTCCGCGTTTTATTGCAGCCGACGCGGCGGAAGAGATCATCATGGAGCTCAAACAAGCGAGCTTTGATGAGGGTTTTGAGCTGCCCAAGCTTGTGGGCTTGTTTGTTGACGCCGGCGAGAAGGAACTTGCCGAAGCAGCGCCGCTGCTTACTCATTTCCAGTTTCACGGCCATGAAAGCCCGGAACGTTGCGAAGAACTCGGCGCAGCCTTCGCGGTTGATGTGATCAAGGCCATACCAGTGACGGGCGCCGGTGATGTGGCGGCGGCCGATGCTTATGACGGGCCGGCGGACATACTTCTTTTTGACGCCAAGCCTCCGCCCGGCGCGAGCCGGCCGGGGGGGCACGGGGCGCCTTTCGACTGGGCTGTCCTTGACGGGTATAAGGGTGAGACGCCTTTTTTAGTCGCTGGCGGGCTCAATCCTGAAAATGTGGCTGATGCTATTGCAGCGCAAAAGGGCGCCGCAGCATTTTTGGGGGTCGACGTGTCGAGCGGTGTGGAGACGGCGCCGGGCAAGAAAGATTTAGACCTTGTCGGAAGCTTTGTTTCAAACGCCAAAGCATTGGGATAGGGAAATTTATGAAGCGATTATTGTGCGCAGCATTTGCTGCAGCATTTTTGCCCTTGGCGGCGGCCCTACCGGCCAGCGCTGAAGAAGCAACGGACCGGGCCTTGACGGTTTTTGACCTCCTGCGCAGCGGCGGCAATGTGCTGGTCATGCGTCACGCTCATTCGCCAGGTGGACAGAAAGCGTCGGTTGGTATGACTGAGGGGTGTACGCTCCAGCCTGGCCGTGGACTGAATGCTGAGGGGTTGGTGCAGGCCCGCGCCCTCGGAGAATTGCTGAGCGAAGAAAACATCCCGATCCTGAAAGCCTATACCAGCGATATGTGCCGCGCATGGGATACCGCGCGGCTGGTCGCCGGCGAGGCGCCGGTCATACCGCACCCCGCCCAGAAGACCACAGACCCGGAGACCATCGCTGCATTCAAAAAACAGATTGAGAGTGAGCTAACCGCCAATCCCGGCCAGAACATCATCCTTGCGAGCCACTCGAACATCGCGCCGCTTTATGGGGCGATCGTCCTGAAGAAGGAGGATGAGTTGCCGGAGGGAGTGATCAATGTGGTCAGACCATCGGAATGGAATGGCGTTGAAGGCGGTGTCATTCGGATAGTCCCGCGGGTCGAGATTGTATCGCGTGCAGTAACGGTGGAATAGGATGGCTTGTCCCGGTAAGACCATCGGGGGTAAGAAATTTCGCACCTGCAGCAAACAATAATTGAGCCTTACTCTAGTGACCCAATCAAACACTGATCGGCCGAATTCCTATCGCACCGGTCCTGACGAAGAAGGCCGCTTTGGCAAATTCGGCGGGCGTTTCGTTGCCGAGACGTTGATGCCGCTCGTGCTCGCTCTCGAAAAAGAATATGGCAGGGCCAAAAAAGACGAGCAATTTCAATCGGAACTCAAGCACTACTTAAAGCATTATGTAGGCCGACCGTCGCCGCTTTATTATGCTGAGCGGCTGACAGCGTATTGCCGCGAAAAGGCCGATCAATCGGGCCCTACCGGCAAAAAAGGCGCTAAAATCTATTTAAAGCGCGATGAGCTCAACCATACGGGCTCACACAAGATCAATAATTGCATGGGTCAGATTCTGCTTGCGCGGCGAATGGCCAAGACCCGGATCATTGCCGAAACCGGCGCCGGCCAGCATGGGGTGGCGACGGCAACCGTCTGCGCGCGCTTCGGTCTGCCCTGTGTCGTCTATATGGGCGCTACCGATGTGGAGCGGCAAAAACCAAATGTCTTTCGGATGAAACTTCTGGGCGCCGAGGTGGTTCCCGTAACTTCCGGTAGGGCCACACTCAAAGACGCAATGAACGAAGCGTTAAGAGACTGGGTCACCAACGTCGACGACACCTTCTACATCATCGGCACCGCAGCGGGTCCGCATCCCTATCCTGAACTTGTCCGTGATTTTCAGTCGGTGATCGGCGTTGAAGCCAAAGAACAGATGATCGAAGCCGAAGGAAGGCTCCCTGATACGATCATGGCCTGCATCGGTGGCGGGTCTAACTCAATTGGTCTTTTTCATCCGTTTTTGGATGATCTCGATACCGAAATTATCGGTGTCGAAGCAGCGGGTTTGGGTGTCTCGACTGATAAGCACGCAGCGTCGCTAACAGGCGGGCGCCCTGGTGTCCTGCACGGCAACAGGACCTATCTTTTGCAGGATGCAGACGGGCAAATTCAGGACGCGCATTCGATTTCGGCGGGGCTGGACTATCCCGGCATTGGCCCCGAGCATGCCTGGCTTCATGAAAGCGGTCGCGTGACATATGTTTCGGCTACCGATGACGAAGCGCTGGCGGCATTTCAACTCTGCTCGAAGCTCGAAGGGATTATCCCGGCGCTTGAACCTTCTCACGCACTCGCTCGCGCTATCGACAAGGCTCAGGAAATGTCCCGGGATGAGATTTTGCTCCTGAATATGTGCGGGCGCGGCGACAAGGACGTCTTTTCGGTGATGGAGCTTTTGGGGGCGTAATCCAAGTGGACCGGCGTTGGTCCTGAAGAGAGGCCATGATGACACGTAAAACCGCCAGGGATTTCGATCCGCGCTTGCTGGAGCTTTATGACGGCTATGTGCACGGCGCCCTCAATAAACGAGAATTTTTATCGAAAGCGTCGGCCTTTGCTGTTGGTGGTGTCGGCGCTGCAGCCTTGTTGAAGTCGTTGCAACCCAATTACGCGCTGGCCGAACAGGTGGCGCCGGACGACCCCGACATCGTCACGGAGAGGGCCGAATATTCATCTCCCGACGGGCACGGCGCCATCAAGGGATTGATGGCGCGTCCGGCCAGGAGCGGCCCGTTTGGCGCCGTATTGGTGGTGCACGAAAATCGTGGTCTTAATCCGTATATTGAAGATGTTGTTCGCCGTGTCGCCAAAGCCGGCTATCTTGCATTGGGTCCTGATGGATTGACGTCGCTCGGTGGTTATCCGGGTAATGATGATGATGGCCGCACTATGCAGCGCCAGCTTGATCGCACAAAGCTTTTGGAAGATTTCTTTGCGGGTTTTGCGCATTTAACGGGCCATGCAAACAGCACCGGAAAGGTTGGCGCTGTTGGGTTTTGCTATGGCGGTGGGGTGTGTAATGCGCTTGCTGTTGCTTTTTCGGAGATGGCTTGTTCCGTACCGTTTTATGGCCGCCAGGCCGCGGTTACAGATGTGCCGGCGATCAAGGCGCCGCTGCTTTTACACTATGCGGGCAATGATCAACGCGTGAATGCCGGCTGGCCTGCCTATGAAGCCGCGTTGAAAGAAAACCAAAAAACATTTGAGGCGCATATTTATGAAGGCGCCAATCACGGCTTTCACAATGACACGACGCCGCGTTACGACGAAGAAGCGGCCGCGCTCGCATGGTCGCGAACGCTTGCCTGGTTTGAGCGCTATTTAGGCTAGAGTGCGTAGTCGCCAAGTTCACCCCGACCGCGAAGGCGGTCGAGATTTTGGTGGGCGCGCGTTTGCGCGCGGGCCGACGCGCTAGTTATCGTCCCCATAATCCACGCCGGCGATCCTGATGTCGCCGTCGCCGCTGGCGCGGATCGATCCTTCATATTTACTGATATAGACGTCGCCATTACCTCTGACGGAAACATCAGGGTTTGTGGCAACACCATGATGTCTGAAATCGCCGGAGCCGCGAACCCTGACCGTTAAATCTTCAGACCGGCCGCCGTAAATGATGCTGTCACCGCTGCCTTGGATGGAGACGGTGGTCTTGCCGGCGACGCTGGCGAGAGACACGTCCCCGGATCCATGAGTTGAAATATTTGCACTGCTCTTAATGTCGCCGGCGTCGACATCGCCTGATCCGTGGATCTTAATACTGCTGGGCCCGTCGACCTGTCCGAGATTAACGTCACCGGAGCCCGCTATGCTCACTTCTGCGGCGCCGGCGATATTGCCGACACGCACATCGCCTGACCCGTGAATGTCAACGAGAAGAGCTTTCGCTGTGCCTGCAACCACATCGCCTGATCCGTGGATTTCAATATCAAGCGCTTCTACAACGTTGCCAATTTTCAAATCAGCTGATCCGTGAATGTTGATGTCGGCCGAATTTACGTTGCCGATCTCGCCTTCCACGTGCCCCTCATCGACGAGAACATCGCCGCCAATGTCGCCCGCATTTAAAAGCGTAACGGCGCTATCAAAAGAAACATTTGTTCCTTGCGGCACTGAAATAACCAGCTTTGGGAAACCCTGAAGGTAACGTTCGAACGCTTTACCATCGCGCTTTCTCCAGTTGACCTCATCCCACCACCGCGCATCTTCAGGGTCTTCGTCGCTCTTGATAGTGAGGACGCCGTTAGCGGCGTTCATTCTGACCGGGTATGAGGCGTCGGCGCCGTCTGTCATGACGACGCGTGTCTCGCCGCGGCGCAGGGTTTTGATTTCGACGGTTCCAATAAAGTCCTCGATCACAAGGCCTTTCACATTGGCAAAATTGGCGGTTTCATCGGCAAATGCCGCCGTCGCCAGTGCGCTTAATGCGACTGAACTGATGATAGTTTTTGAAAATGCGGTCATGGCCCGGTCCCTTCGTTTCAACCTTCAAAATTCATCGCCGAGTGTAGGTCGGCGACAGGCCCGCCACAATCGTCGCAGGCTCGGTTCGGCCCGTCGGGAAAACGGGTCGCCGCTAATTCCCTGCACAAGCATCGTTTACGCATCCGGTATTCGCGACTACGGTCGCGCCAAACCGTCTGGAGGGATATTTCATGAAAATCGAAGTTTTTGCATCGTTTATCGCAATTGGAGCGCTTGCTTTTGCTGCGCCGTCACATGCGCAATCTGATCTTCGCGCAGATATAGCAGCTGATTACGACCAAAATCTGGAAGCGTTATTCACACATTTTCATGAAAACCCTGAGCTGTCGCATCGTGAGTTTGAGACCTCGAAGCGTCTCGCCGCTGAAATCCAGGCGCTAGGCTATGACGTTACCGAAGGCATTGGCGGCACTGGCGTCGTTGCGGTGATGCAGAATGGCGAGGGGCCGACGGTAATGATCCGTGCTGATATGGACGGGCTGCCGGTCAAGGAAGACAGCGGCCTTTCCTATATGTCCAGCGCAACCCAGGAAGATATCGACGGCATTGTTAAGCCCGTGATGCATGCCTGCGGACATGACACACATATGACGTCTCTGGTGGGTACGGCGCGTCAAATGGCGGCGCGCAAGGACACGTGGTCCGGAACGATTGTTCTTATTGGGCAGCCTGCGGAGGAACGAATTTCCGGCGCCCGGATGATGCTTGAGGACGGGCTTTATAAGCGCTTTCCGAAACCTGATTACGCGCTTGCTTTTCATGTCTCGGCGAATACGCCAACGGGCCGCATTCAAGCCTCAACGGGCATCAGCTATTCGAGTTCTGACAGCGTTGATATTGTCGTGCATGGCGTGGGCGCCCATGGCGCAGCGCCACATAAGGGAATTGATCCGGTGCTGGTCGCGTCGCAGATTGTTGTTTCGCTGCAATCGGTGGTGTCGCGTACAATCGCGCCTCAGGAGGCGGGGGTCATCACGGTTGGCGCAATTCATGGTGGATTTAAGCACAACATCATTAGCGATCGCGTTGAGATGCAATTGACCGTGCGCTCCAACAATCCGGAAACTCGCACACAGCTTCTTGATGCTATTGATCGCGTTGCCGAAGGTGTCGCGATCTCAATGGGCGTTCCGAAAAAGCTGATGCCGGAGGTGATCCGGTCCAAGACCGAAACAACGCCGCCGACCATCAATGACACGGCGACGGCTGAACTGATCCGGGCGGCCTTTACTGCGCAGCTCGGCGAGGGCGTGTTGCTCGACAAGCCGCGGGAGGGGATGGGCGCGGAAGATTTTGCGTATTTCGTCACGCCGGAAAGTGGCGTCAAAGGCGTTTACTTCAGCGTCGGCGGCACCCCCGCTAACGAAGTCGACGATGCGCCATCGCATCATTCACCCTTCTTCAAGGTCGAGCCTGAACCGGCGATCAAACTGGGCACTGAAGCGATGGTTATTGCAGCAACGACGCTGTTTAATCAGAACTAGCGCGCGGGCGATTGGCGCGCTATGTGCTGCGACGCAGCATATGGAGCGCAAGCATGCCCGAGAAAAAAGACATCAACAAAGTCGTCCTCGCCTATTCCGGCGGGCTCGATACGTCGGTCATCTTGAAATGGCTGCAGGTGGAATATGACTGCGAAGTCGTGACCTTCACCGCGGATTTGGGCCAGGGCGAGGAGCTGGAGCCTGCCCGGCGCAAGGCTGAGCGGGCAGGGATCAAAGAGATCTATATCGAGGATCTGCGCGAAGAATTCGTGCGCGATTTTGTTTTTCCGATGTTCCGCGCCAATGCGGTCTATGAAGGGCTTTATCTTTTAGGCACGTCTATCGCCCGCCCGCTGATTGCCAAGCGGCTTGTGGAAATCGCAGCGGAGACGGGCGCTGACGCGATCTCGCACGGCGCGACCGGCAAGGGTAATGACCAGGTGCGGTTTGAATTAAACGCCTATGCGCTCAATCCGGACATTCATGTGATCGCCCCCTGGCGGGAGTGGGATCTGAATTCCCGCGAAAAATTGATCGACTGGGCGGAAAAAAATCAGATTGAAATCCCGAAGGACAAGCGCGGCGAGGCGCCTTTTTCTGTTGACGCCAATCTTCTCCATACATCGTCTGAAGGGAAGGTGTTGGAAGACCCGGCGCAAATGGCGCCGGATTATGTTTATCAGCGTACGGTGGACCCGGAAATGGCGCCGGATGAAGCCGAGATTGTCGAAATTGGATTTGAGCGCGGCGATGCTGTTTCGATCAACGGCGAAAAATTATCGCCCGCCGAATTGCTCACCGGCCTGAACGAGCTTGGCGGCAAGCACGGCATTGGCCGACTGGATCTGGTTGAAAACCGTTTTGTCGGGATGAAATCCCGCGGCGTCTATGAAACGCCAGGCGGTGCGATTTTGCTTGCGGCGCATCGTGGCATCGAACAGATCACGCTTGATCGCGGTGCAGCGCATCTAAAAGACGAATTGATGCCCCGCTATGCAGAGCTTATTTATAATGGCTTCTGGTATGCGCCGGAACGGGAAATGCTGCAGGCCGCAATCGACAAAAGCCAGGAGCATGTAGCGGGTCTGGTCAAGGTGAAACTCTATAAGGGCTCCGTGAATATCGTTGGCCGCTCATCACCGAACACGATCTATTCTGAAGCCCATGTGACCTTTGAAGAAGACGCCGTCTATGATCAAAAAGACGCCGAGGGTTTCATCAGGCTAAATGCCCTGCGTCTTAAACTTCTCGCGCGACGTAACAAGATGATAGGCTGATGCGATGGACCTTTCGAAGATAAAAATTGGCGTCAACCCGCCCAAAGATGTGAATGTCGTCATTGAAGTGCCGCTTGGCGGCGACGCCATAAAATATGAGATCGATAAACCTTCTGGCGCGATGTTTGTTGATCGCTTTTTATACACTGATATGCGGTATCCGTGTAATTACGGATTTGTTCCGCACACACTCGCTGACGATGGTGATGCTGTCGACATTATGGTTGTCGGCAATCGCCCGCTCTTTCCGGGGGCGGTGGTTGGCGCCCGTCCCGTCGGTGTTTTGTTGATGGAGGACGAGGCGGGGCTTGATGAAAAAATTCTAGCCGTTCCAGCGCCGCGGCTCACCCGCTATTACTCGAAGATCAATCATTACACAGATCTTCCAGAGATATTGATTGAGCGGATCAGTCATTTCTTTTCGCATTACAAGGATCTGGAGCCGGATAAGTGGGTAAAGCTCGTTGGTTGGCGCGGACCCGAGGACGCGGAGGCGCTGATCTTGAAAGGCGTTGAGGCTGCTAAGTAGGATCAATGCCGATCGCGGCTTCTACCTGTGTCAGGCGTTCCTTGCCGAAAAACATCTCATCGCCGACCAAAAAGACCGGTAATCCGAATACGCCGCGCGTCACCGCCGCATTCGTGTTGTCGATAAGCTTTTGTTTCACCGCTGGATCCTGGGATTTGGTGAGAAGGGTTTGCGTATCGAGCCCGGCATCAGCGAGAACGCCAGAAATGACTTCCGGGTTGTTCATGTTTTTGCCGGTTTCCCACATGCCTGCGAGGACAGCTTCGATATAGGGCGCTTCGCAATTTTCGATTTCCGCGGCGATTAACCCGCGCATCAGCAAGAGTGTGTTGATCGGAAAATGCGGATTGAAGGCAAACTTGTCGAGCTTATGCGTGGTGCAGAAACGCCGTATCTCAAGCATTTCATATTCAAGCTTGCCTTTGACGCCGGCAAATGCCGCCATGGGCGGCTGGTTTCCGGTTGCTTTGAATACACCGCCGAGGAGACATGGGATAAGTTTGATTTCAGCTCTCGATAATTCGGGATAAGATCCGAGCGCCCTGTAAGCGAGGTAGCAATTTGGGCTGGCGAAGTCGAAAATAAAGTCCACAGTTTTGGTCATCAATTCACCATTCTTCCGTCCACGGCCTTAAATCTAATTCGTGAGTCCATGCCGACCGGCCCTGTTTCCAAAGCCAGACATAATTCCGTGCGATTTCATCGGGCTTGAGAATTTCATCACCGCCAAGACGCGCATCGATATCGTGTATGTTCTCGCGCGCGAAAGCGCCCTCGATCACACCATCGATAATCACGTGAGCGACATGAACGCCTTTGGGGCCAAGTTCCCGCGCCATGGATTGCGCGAGTGCGCGTAGTGAATGTTTGGCGCTGGCGAAGGCCGAAAAATGTGCTCGCCCGCGCAGGCTCGCGCTGGCGCCGGTGAACAAAATTGTCCCGCGCCCGCGCGGCGCCATCACTCTTGCCGCTTCACGGCCGGCAAGAAACCCTGCGAGCGCTGCCATCTCCCAAATCTTGGAATAAACACGAGCGGTGGTTTCCGTAATGGGAAACCAGACATTCGCGCCGATGTTGAAAACCACAATTTCGAGCGCGCCTATTTCCCGTTCGATCCGGTCCACGAGGGCAATTATTTCCGTTTCGTTCCGCGCATCGAGCCCAAAGGCCTGTGCTTGATGGCCGGCGTTTCGGATAGTGGTCGCGAGCGCCTCCAATTGTTCCATATGGCGCGGCCGTCGCGTGATGCAGACGCTAAGCCCTTCGGCGGCAAATGCTCTCGCGAGGGCGCCGCCAAGGCCGTCCCCGGCGCCGACAACCAGGCAGGTTTTTATCGCTTCTACGGCCATTTTCACCTTTCAGATGGGAAGATCGCCAGCCCTTCGCTGTGCCGTCAAGTGCCGCACACAGCGCCGTTTCCACGATATTAACCCTTTTTTAACCCGCAGCTTCGGGCTATGCTTACCGTATTATGCCGGGCGTATCTCCGGCGCGAACGCTGCGAGGGGTCGTCATGCGTAGTTTTAATATTGAAGCAATGTTCGGGGGCATTCTGGCGCTTGTTGTCTTGTCGGTAGCCGTTTACGCGGCCGCCAATACTAGATTTGGCAATGGCGACGGTTCTTCAACAACAGGATCGACGACGACAACCGTTTCGTCCGGCGGCGCGCCCACCCTTACTGCGGTTTCGGGCCAGGATTTGGTCTGCCAATGCTATGATGAAGCCTTCCAGCTTGCCGGCAGGGCGCAGGTTCTTTCTCCGGAATATCGAACTGGTTTTGAACAATGCCGCGCACGCGGCGGGGTTAGCGGCGGTGATGCCTGGACAGCCGGGTGGAATGCGCGGCTTTCGGCAAAACCCTATGAAGCGAGCTGCCGCGCCTATAAGCGACGCCGTTAAGCGGCTGTTATTCTTTAGCTATTTTGCCTCTGACGATGCGGTATGGCAAGATTTCTACATGTGCAAACAGACCTGCCAAAGCATAAGGGTCGTTGTCAGCAAAGCGCTTTGCGTCGTCCTTGTCTGCGGCCGATATGATTAACAGGCTGCCTTCCGGCTTGTCATCGCTATCGAGAATCGGACCCGCCAAAAGGACCGGGTTTTCCGCCTTGGCGACATAATCGAGATGCGTTTCACGCGTTGCCATGCGCAGCTCAAGGCTGTCTTTTTTGTCACGGCAAAGAAGAACAAATTCCGGCATTATTTTGCTTCCGATTTGAATGGGCGCGCGAGTAGATCAGCGATAATTTTGTCGATGGTTTCAGCCCCACCAACCAGTGCCGAAACCGCCGCGCAGATAGGCATTTCAACACCGGCTTTGGCTGCGAGATTGGTTACCGCAGCGGCGCTCGCAACACCTTCGCTTACACTGTTACGCTCCGCCAGAATTTCCTCCAGCGCGCGGCCTTTTCCAAGCTCGAGCCCCAGAGACATGTTCCGTGACTGTGGTGAACTCGCGGTCAGGATGAGGTCGCCAAGGCCCGATAGTCCGACCATGGTTTGAGCCTGGGCGCCGAGTGCTACCCCGAGTCTTTGAAACTCAGCGAACCCGCGTGCGATCAAAGCGGCTCGCGCGCTCTCGCCGAGGCCTTTGCCCTCGACCGTACCGGCAGCGATTGCCAATACATTCTTGACGGCGCCGCCGAGTTCAGCGCCGATGAGGTCATGGCTCAGGTAGGGCCGGAAATGGGGTGCGCCAATAGTGGAAATCCAACGCTCGCCAAGGGTCTGATCGGCGCAAGCAAGTGTAACCGCGGTGGGCATACCTTTCGCAACGTCCCGGGCAAAGCTTGGGCCTGACAACACCGCAGGGGCTGCCTCCGGCCATACCTCTTCAATGGCTTGGGTCATCAAAAGGCCTGTGTCGCGTTCAATGCCTTTTGAGCAAAGCGCAACTGGAATCTTTGGGCGGGCGAGACCTTTTAGCTGGCCAAAGACCGGTCTCGCAAATTGCGCCGGGACGACAAAGAGTATGGCATCGCTGGATGCAGCCATACCGAGATCATTTGTCGCCTTCAGCGCCGGCGCCAAAGGCACGCCCGTGAGAAACTCACTATTTTCATGGGTTTTGTTAATGGCCTCTGCAACGGCCGCCTCTCGCGCCCAAAGCGTCGTTGCAATGCCGTTGGTTGCACATAGATTGGCGAGCGCAGTACCCCAGGCGCCGCCGCCGATAACTGCAACGGATGAAAAAGGCTCGACGCTATGCATGGAATAATTTACCGGTTGACGAATGAACGATTTGTATATTAATTACCAGTAAACCGCCAGGCTGACATGCCGACAGAAAATCTAGACGAAACTGCAAAGCAAATTCTTCACGCCGCGAGTCGGCGCTTTCTGCATTACGGTTACGGCAAAACAACCATGTCCGAGATTGCTAAGGACTGCAATATGTCCACCGGCAACCTCTACCGGTATTTTGCGTCCAAGCTGGACATTGCGGAAAGCTTTGTGCGGGAACTCCGTCGTGAGCAGGTCGCAAACCTCCGCGAAGTTTTGGATGACAGAGTCAGCAGCCCGGCGGAAAAGCTGCGTTTGTTTTTCATACTTAAATTTAAACTCGCTTATGAGCGGTTTCACGACAAACCGAAGGCCTACGAGCTGTCCAGCGAACTCCTTACGGCCCGTCCAAAAGTAGCACTTGAGTGGGAAAATGCCGAGGGCAGGGTATTATCGGAAATTCTGATGCTTGGAAACACTGACGGCAGCTTCGTCATTGAGGACGTGTCTGGTATCGCGAAAATCCTGCAGGATGCCGGTTATCGTTTTACAAGCCCGGCTGTCTTCCATGAGGGCGAGTTTGATGAGCTTGCTGCGGAGCTCAATGGCATCATCGACCTCGTTTTGGATGGTTTTGCCTGGCGCGCAGCACATAGCGTTTCAGCCGGCAAGCCCAGTCCGACAAGCTCTGTCGCGTAGCGCCCACGCTATATTGTGGCGCTATATTATATCGTCTCACGTCACAAAAACGCGAGGTGAGCAGACATATCTCTCAAAGACCCAGATAAACACCTAGTAAGTTAGCCGATCTGCCCGGTTGGATAGAAATTATAACGAAAAAAAATGAATACTTAGCACAATGTTCATTGACAACTCTTCAGTGAGCGCCTATCTCACCTTCATCGCTGATGGAGATGGTCCCGCCACCGGGTGGAACAAGCCTCCAGAAGCATCAAGAACAAGAAACGATCTACCGATCAGAATGAAGAAAGACATAGCCATGACCACATTCCGTAATTTTGCCTTCCAAGCCGGCGCTACCTTTGCCCTAGCGGGCCTGTTGGGCGTCGTTCTGTATGCAGTTGCTGATTTCGCCACCCGCGGCGTCATTGCCTAACATAGAACCCCTGATCGCTGCGGCGCCGTCCCCACGCCCCCCCCCTGTTAGGACGCACCTCCCTTAGCCGCAGCGATTTATCTAGCGCGGAAGCTGCCCCCCAGCTTCCGCGCTTTTTGTTACCGGGCACGCCCGCTAAATTCGTATCTGATGGTATTACGGATTAGGCCCGCGGTCGCAGACCCATATTTTTCGACAGATTAACCGACGCTTAAACGTATCCGTATAAATTACAGTTACCTTTAAGCGTCGGAGACTGAAATGGCGGCATCGACCCGGTTTGCGCTCGGGGTTCATATTCTCGCCCTTCTGGCGTCACGCCGTGATAAAGCAGTTACGTCTGAGACGATCGCCGCGAGCGCCAATACAAACCCCGCTTTTGTGCGGCGGTTGCTGGCCCAGCTTCACAGGGCGGGGCTGACCAAGTCCCAGTCCGGCAAAGGCGGCGGCAGCCAGCTGGCCAAGAGGCCGAAAAAGATATCCCTGCTCGATATACTGAAGGCTGTGGATGCGGGCGCTATCATTACGCCACCGAAACCAATGATAGAAAATAACTGTTATGTAGCGGCGAATCTCGCGCCGGTGTTCCGCGACATTACCTGCGAGGCCGAGACTGCTTTTTTTGCAAGGCTTTCAGATGTCTCACTCAAAGACGTCGTCAAAAGCTTGAAGATAAAAGCTGCGCAATCCTGAATTCAGGCCTTTGGGCCTTTGCGACCGCCGCCGATCTGGCCGCCATCTGGCGGCGGTGCCAGAGGCCATCTGGCGCGCGGTGCGATTGCGAGAGCCTCGTCAGGTGTCGGCGCCAGGCCCATGGCGAGCCGCTGAGCGCCAGCCCAGGCGATCATGGCGCCGTTATCAGTGCAATATTGCGGCGGCGGGACGATCAAGCGCCAGGATTTCTCATCACACAAATCCTGCAGCATGCTTCTAATTACGGTATTGGCGGCGACACCGCCGGCGACGACCAGTCGCGGCGATTTTTCTCGGGGCCCCGTCATGTCTATGGCATTGCCGGTTCTTTGGACCAGATGGCGCGCTGCAGCATACTGAAATGAAGCGGCAAGATCTGCGATGTCCTGACCGGTAGGGCCAGTGAGATCCTCCGCAGCCTCCCGTACGGCGGTCTTCAACCCCGAGAACGAAAAATCGCAGCCTGCTCTTTTTGCCAACGGTTTGGGGAAGTTAAACCGATCGCTGTGGCCGCTCAATGCTGCGACTTGCACCCTGGGTCCGCCTGGTTGACCCAGTCCCAAAAGCTTGGCGGTTTTATCGAAGGACTCGCCCACGGCATCATCGATGGTCGTACCGAGGCGTTGATACTCACCCACGTCCCGGACCCACAAAAGTTGGGTATGGCCGCCAGAAATCAACAGCAGTAAATACGGAAACGCCGCGTCCTCGGTCATACCGGCCGACAGGGCGTGACCTTCCAAATGATTGACCGGAAGAAGCTGCAATCGATGCGCAAGGCACAATGCTTTCGCCGTAGTCAGACCGACCATCACGCCGCCGACGAGGCCAGGTCCGGCAGTGGCCGCAACAGCATCAAGATCGGCGAATTTAACACCTGCTTTTGTAACCGCCTTGATGACGGTTGCATCAATCCGTTCGACATGACTGCGCGCGGCGATTTCAGGAACGATGCCGCCATAGGCTGCATGGTCTTCATGCTCCGTCCAAACTTCGTTGGACAAAATTGCACAATCGCCATCCGGTGATCGGCGGACAACAGCTGCAGCAGTGTCATCGCAGCTCGTTTCAAGTCCCAGGACGAGAAGCGGGGTTTTGGCATTGGCGGGCAACTTGCGCATTCCTCTGAGACTGGCTAGGCGCATGGACAGTAAAAGCCCTATCCAAAGCAAGGGTCTCACGCTCAATATTTCGTTTCAATGATCGTTCCGAAGGCAAAACAGCATATGACTTCAAAGGTTTTCGCCATCGCCAGCCGTCGCTCTCCGTTGGCGCAAGCGCAAACACGACAGATCCAGGCTTTGTTGGGTAAGGCGCTGGGCGCCGGTGAAGATGAGCTCGATCTGGTGCTTCCGGTCGAGACGTTCGTCACTGCGGGCGACAAAAACCTGGCTGGGTCGCTTGCTGAAATCGGTGGAAAAGGGCTGTTCACCAAGGAAATCGAGGAAGCGCTTCTTTCCGGTGCGGCTCGGTTCGCCGTGCATTCAATGAAGGACATGCCGGCCCAGTCGCCCGCCGGTCTGGTCACGGCTGCAATTCCAGCGCGTGAGGACCCGCGGGACTGTTTTCTTAGTTTTGTCGCGCCCGAGCCATGGGATCTGCCTGAAAACGCAATTATCGGGGCCGCATCTGTTCGACGCATAGCCCAAATCCTCAACCGGCGACCGGATTTGCAGCCGCAAACACTTAGAGGCAATGTCGGCACGCGGCTCGAAAAACTCAAAAATGGCGAGGCGGATGCAACCTTCCTCGCGCTTGCTGGGTTGAAGCGATTGGGTCTCGCTGCTGAAGCCGTCAAAATCATGCCGCCGGGGGAAATGCTCCCTGCTGTCGGCCAAGGGGCGCTCTGCATTCAGGCGCGCGCTGATGACGAAGATGCCTTGGCGCTCGCCGCGAAAATTTCCTGCTCGACGTCAACAATATGCGTTGCTGTTGAACGGGCCTTTCTCGCGGCTCTGGATGGATCATGCCGCACGCCCATTGCCGGGTTGGCGGTCCGTGAGGGTGACGAGGTCTGGTTTCGCGGCGAGCTATTGTCGCTGGACGGCGCTGACTGCTTCACAGTGGAGCGCCGCATTAATTTCGACACTGACGATATTAGCGCCGCCGAAGAATGCGGAAGGAAAGCCGCTGGTGCGTTACGCACTCAAGCCGGCGCAGACTTTATGAAAAGATATTCGCGTATATGAGGGTGCTTGTCACCAGACCGGAACCAGACGCCACGCCGTTTGCGGAGCGATGTAGAAGTGCTGGATTAACGCCGATCATTTCGCCGCTGATGAGCATAGCGTTTAATAAAACCCCCATAAATACAGCCGGCATTGGCGCGCTTGCGTTTACGTCAGCGAATGGCGCGCGCGCCTTTTCCACAGCTGGTAATCTGAGCGATTTGCCGGTTTTTGCAATTGGCGATGCTACTGCCGAAAGCGCTAATGCTGCTGGATTTAATGACGTCTCGGTCGCGGCAGGTGACATCGAATCGCTGGCATCGCTTATTGAACAAGAACGACACCGGCTTACCGGCGCAATTTTACATGTCGCCGGCGCGCATAGAGCCGGCGATCTCGTCAACGGTCTAAAACTAAAGGGCATAGAGGTGCGCCGCGAAGTGCTTTACGAAGCGCGCGCTGTTGACGCCTTGCCGGAAAAAGCAAGATTGGCGCTTGTGTCAACGCCACCAGTGGAGTGGGTCTCTTTTTTTTCCCCCAGAACTGCTAAATTGTTCCTGGCGCTTATCAGGAAAGCGGGAATTGAAGATTGCTTGCGTTCCACGCACGCAGTGTGCCTGAGCGAAGCGATTGCAGATGTGCTTGCGCAGTCGATTTGGAATTCAGTTGAGATAGCCCCGCGCCGTGATGCTTCAGGAATCATTTCAGTGATTACTCGGCATGCACAGTAAAACCACGCTTGAGCACGCGCCCATTGGCCCCTATCTATTTATATTGAATATGGCGTTTTCGTTGAGGAGCATCGCCCGTGGCAAATGAAAGCGGTAAATCAGACGATCCAGCCTCAGGCGCTGACACCGAGATTCCGGAGGTGGAGGCGGAAGTCGTTGAAGACAGCCCATCGCGGCCCGAAGAAGGCGCATTTACGGATAGCGAAACAACTTCGAACGCGGCGGAAGCCGGCGTTGATCTTAAACCAGCGCCAAGAATGCCATTTACACCTGGTGTCATCCTTTTTCTGGGTTTTGCGGCCTTTTCGTTGGCTGTCTTTGCTTTTTGGCGGCTGCAGGGGCCGGACAATGCGCAAAGCAAAGAACCGCCGCGACCCGCAGAGTCATCCACGCTGCCCCAAGAAGGCGACGGGAATAAGGATGCGGCCGTCTCTGTCGAAAGCGCGGCTGCTGACGATCAAGCGGGCAATGAAGCATCGGCTCCTGTCGTTGACGGAACGGAGGCGAGCAATGATGTGGAGGCTGGCGCAGAACCGGCCAGCGAAGCGGTTGTCGACACCGATTCTGACAAAATTCAAAATAGCGGGCAATCATCTCTGCAGAGTCTGAAAGGCGATATTACTCCGGGTGCAGATCAAACGCCGGGTGGTGATATATATTTGCCGCCTCTGGGCCAGGAAAAAATAGAGCCGCAAGATAAGGAGGCCTTTCAGCAGGCGACCAAAGATGCAGCTCAATTGGTTGAATCGACGATCGATGCGCCGGAGGTGGAAAATAGCGTCGAGCCGTCACCCCCGCCGACAGCGGAAATCTCGGGATTTGATATTGACGGGGACGGTGCGGACTTGGCGCAAGATAACCAGTCAAATATCACACAGGCGCGAGAAGCACCCAGCGAGGACACATCCACGCCGAGCGGGCCCGACAACGGGTTAGCGGCGACGAATGATGTTTCCCGGCTGACTGAGGTCGCCGCGGAAAACGCCAAAATCCTGAGTGAGATTTCAGCGCTTAAAGAAAGCTTTGCTGCCGAAAAGGAACAGCTCACCAAGGCGTTGGAGACTGAACGCGAAACCAATGTAAGCCAGCGCGAAGAAATCGAGGCTATGCGCAGTGATTTTCAGGCGGCGCTCGATGCGCGCGGCGAAGAGGACAATTCAGAGATCAACGAATTGCGCGAACGCCTTGAGAAGATTCGAAACAACGAAATCGCGCCTATTAAGCGCCGCGTTGCCAGCGCTGCCAGCCTCAAATCCCTCGAGCGTGCGATTGAGCGCGGCGCGCCCTACGCAAGTGAATTGAACCGGTTTGAAGAGGCCGCGCCTGGAGCGCCGCAGATACCGATCTTGCGCCAATATGCTGCGCTGGGGCTTGTGCCGGCGCCTGTATTACAGGAACGCTTCGGCGTGGCAGCGCGTGAAGCGCTCAAGGCAGTCGGCAAAGAAAAAGCAAAGGGCTTTTGGGGCGCAATCGGTGCTCAGGTGCAAAGCATCATTACGGTCAGGCCCGCCGACCCGCAGGCGGGAAGCGGCGCGGCGGCTGTCATTTCACGCGCTGAACATGCGGTTGAAAACAACGATCTTGCCGCGGCGCTCACTGAATTGGCGGCATTGTCGCCGGCAGGGCGCAACGCCATGTCGTCCTGGATTGCTGACACTCAAGCGCGCATCGAGGCGATGGCTGCCATTGATGGGCTGAGTACTTTGATTCTTGGCGCGGCGCCGAAATAGCAGGGCATGATGATCCGTATATTAATCTTTTTGTTAAGCGCGTTTTTTGTTTTGGGCGCAATCGAGTTTCTTGCCCGGTTTGGCGGCCCCATATCCGGAGAAGCCTTCGGGCAAAAATTTGACGTACACTCTGGGTGGATCGTCGCAGGTATTTTCTTACTGCTGGTTATCGCCATTTATCTGACGCATCTCCTCAAAAATGTTCGAGCTATGCCGGCAAAACTGAAGGCCAGGGACCGCGAGGCGCGCCGCACGCGCGGCGTTGCTGCATTGACGCGTGGGTTTGAGGCGTTGGCGGCGGGTGACGCGTCCGGCGCGGCGCAACATGCCAGGACCGCCCGAATTAATCTTGAAGACGTCGCCTTGACCAGGCTTTTAACTGCGCAGGCAGCCCAGGTCAGTGGCGACGAAACAGCGGCGCGGGCAAGTTTTTCCACCATGCTGGAGGCGCCGGAAACCGAGTTTCTCGGACTAAAAGGGCTCTACCTTCAAGCAATCACGGCAGGCGATCGGATAGCAGCGCGGGGTTACGCCGAACGCGCGTTTCGGCTGCGCCCAAATGCACGCTGGGCGTTCGATTCAGTTTTTGAACTAGGCCTGGAGCGCGGCGCATGGCGGGAAACGCGCGAAGCTGTAGCGCAGGCGCGTCGAAATAATCTCATCGCTGGGGACAAAGCCGATCGCGCCGCCGCTGTTTTGCTGACTGCTGACGCTTACGCTGCATCTTTGAGCGGGGATGTAAAAAGCGCGACGGAAGAAGCGCGAGCGGCGCTAAAACTTGCGCCAGGCTTTACGCCAGCCGCCCTGCTGGCATCGCGGATCATTGCTGAAAATAAAAAACCTGGAAAAGCCGCCAGGGTCATTGAGGCGGCTTTCGCCATCGCGCCGCATCCCGCTTTGATAAAGGCCTATGACTTACTTTTTGGTGACGAAGAGACAGCAAAGCGCAGCGAAATGCTGCGCCGGCTGGCGGAAAAGAACAGTGCCTCCCGCGAGGCGACACTACTTAACGCGCGCGCAAATAATCTCGTGGGCGAATGGACGGCTACAATAGCGGTGTTGGAGCCGTTGCTCGCGCAGATGCCGACCGCGGCCGAATTTTCGCTGATGGCGGCCGCTATGGCGGGTCAGCAAGGCGCCGAAGCTGGCCGCCCATGGTTGGAACGCGCGGCACATGCGCCGCGTGATCCACGACCGGGCGCTGACGGTGAATTCCATTTCACACGCGACGGCTGGTCAAAGCTTGTGCGCGAATATATGGAACATGAGCGCCTGGCGCCACTGCCGCTCGAGGAAATCTCTCTTGGCATGTCTGTCGATGAAATAAGACTGTTGACGGCGCCGCCGGTCGAGGAGGCTCCGTCGGAAGAAACACCGCCTGAGATACCAGAAACGCCAACCCCCGATATCGAAAATGCAGAAGCGTCTGCTGATGGCGCCGTCATCGCTGCAGAAGAGGCTGGCAGCGACGATCATATCCATAATGACGAAGAAGCAGAACGCGCCGCCGCGGCGGCGCGCAATGTGTCATAAGATTACTCGGCGGCGTCCTTGACGTCTTCCATGTCGTCATTGGCCGGGGCGGGTGCGGCGTCATCGCTATCTTTGATCGCTGCCGCGGGCTTTTCTTTCTCGTCTGTGGTGTGTTCTTTTTCAACTTTTGTGGTCGGTTCCGTGATCGGCTCTTCAACCCGCGCGGTTGTCGCCATCAACGCATTTTCTGCAATGGTTTTCACAGTCAGAAAATCAATCTTGCCAGTACCGAGAACCGGCACCTCTTCAACTTCGATGATCTTTTTAGGCACCGCGATTTCGGGAACGCCATGAGATTGCGCCCAGGAAAGCAGTAGGCTTCGGGGCGCATCTTTGCGATCCGTCACAAGAATGATTTGTTCGCCTTTTTTGGGGTCGGGCATAATAGCCGCCGCGTGGAGATTGTCCGGCCAGACCGCCGACGCGCAGTTTTCAACGATCGCCAGTGAAACCATCTCGCCGCCAATTTTTGCAAACCGCTTCAACCGGCCACGGATCGACACATAGCCTTCGTCATCGATATGGACGATATCGCCGGTGTCGTGCCAGCCATCGGTCAGCGGTATGAGAACGCCCGGATTATCCGGCGAGAGGTAGCCCTTCATGATATTATGACCGCGGACATGAAGCCGCCCGGCATTTTCCAGCCCTTCAACCGGTTCCAGGCGGGCTTCAATACCAGGAAGTAATTTGCCGACAGTGCCGGAACGAATATCGCCCGGCTGATTGGCGGCAAGCACCGGTGAACCTTCGGTCACGCCATAGCCTTCCAGGACCTCAAATCCAAAACGTTTTTCCGCAGCCTGACGTGTCTCATCACGCACCCGCTCAGCGCCGCAAACAGCGATGCGTAAGGATGACATGCCGCCATCATCACTGGCCCGCATGTATTGTGAAAGGAAAGTATCCGTCGCGAAAAGTACGGTTGAGCCTGTTTCGAAAATTCGCTTCGGGATGATTTTCGTTTGCAGAGGCGAGGGATGAAAAACCACGGGATGACCGTTGAGAATTGGCCATAAGGCGCCTGCCGTGAGGCCATAACAGTGAAAGGTTGGCAGTGGATTGAAAAATTTATCGGAAGGCTCCAGCTCAACATGCGCGGAAATTTGCTCGATATTCGCAACGATATTACGATGTGACAGAACCACCCCCTTTGGGGCGCCTTCCGTGCCGGACGTAAAAAGAATAACGCCCGCCGCATCCGGATCAGACCTTGCGGAAAGCAGGCCTGGCAGGAATGGGCCAACAATTGCGAGCGCCTTGTCTCGCGGCTTTACCTGATCCTTGATGTCTTCAAGATAAACAATATCAACTGCGTCGGACAATTCGCCGATTAGCTTGTCGAGATTGGCCAGGTCGACAAACTTTCTGGCGGTAACGATGCGTCCGATCTGTGCGGCTTTGCATGCCGCCAGAAGATTTTTTGATCCTGACGTGAAATTCAACATTGCCGGTACGCGCCCGCGAGACAAAAGCGCAAAAAGGGAGATGACGGCCCCGGCCCCGGTAGGTAGCAAAATACCGACGCGTTCATTTTTATCGGTCAGTCGGGCAATGGCGCCCCCAAGCGCGAATGATGCGCGCGTGATATCCTGAAATGTAAAATCCTTGCCGTCACCGTCAGTCACCGCAACGGTTTTGGCGCCGTTTTTTCGAGCGCTTTCCAGATAAGCCTGGAAAATAGCGCGCCTGGACCGGCGTTCAATGCGTTTAATCGGATCGCCCATGACCTGCCCTTTGTCCCTGCACCCCCGGTTATTTTAGGATGAAGGGTCAGGTTTTAACAAGGCGCGCGGGGCGCTTTAAAACGGCGGATTACCGGGCGCTGTTAATTTCCGCTGCAATCATCCTAGCTGCGGCGGCGGGGTCGGAGGCTTTGAGGATGGGCCGTCCCACCACCAGGAAGTCCGCTCCTGCTTGGATCGCCTCGGCGGGTGTAACGATCCTTTTTTGGTCGTCCGCGCTGGCGCCAGCGGGACGTACGCCAGGGGTCACAATCGCCAGCGCGTCGCCAAACCGGGCTTTGATTGCGGCCGCTTCCTGGGCTGAGGCGATAACGCCGTCGGCGCCCGCTTCCGCGGCAAATTCTGCGCGCCTTAGAACCAAATCACCGATTGGCGTCATAACGCCAGACCGCGCGAGCGCGGCTTGATCCAGGCTGGTCAGTACAGTCACGCCCAAAATCTTCAATCGCGGATCATCGCCGCGTCCGGCGACCGCGCCTTTCAGGACATCGGGTTCGGCATGAACTGTCAAAAAATCTCCGCCAAGACGGCAAGCGCTTTTTACGCCGCGCTCTACGGTGGCGCCGATATCGTGAAACTTAAAATCGAGAAATACTTTCTTTCCGGCGGCGCTCAGCCGTGCGGCGAGGTCGATGCCGCCGACGGACAAGAGTTGATAGCCGATCTTGTAGAACACGCCGTCACCACCAAGCGCTGCTACAATAGCACTTGCCTCCTCAATGGTGGGCAAGTCGAGGGCGATGATCAGTTTGTCAGCAGCAGTCACGGTTTTCCTTTGGCGCTCTTCTTTGTGGGTCGTTTTGTTGTGCGAAGCTTTGGTTTTGATAGCATGCGCTTAGCGGGTTTTTTGCCAGCAGTCTTGGTCTTTTTCTTTGTTGCTGCTTTCTTCGCAGATTTCTTTTCGCCGGGCGGCGGTGATTTATCTTTAAGCTGACAGATATCAGCGACCTCACAACGCCAGCATTCCGGTGTTCGCGCCTTGCAGACATAACGCCCATGGAGAATTAGCCAGTGATGTGCATGTTGCAGGAATTCAGGCGGTGTTATTTTTTCAAGCCCCAGCTCAACGGCGAGTGTCGTTTTGCCCGGCGCCAGGCCGGTGCGGTTCGATACGCGAAAAATATGTGTATCGACCGCAATCGTCGGCTGGCCGAAGGCGACATTGCAAACCACATTGGCTGTTTTACGGCCAACGCCCGGAAGCTTTTCGAGGCTCTCGCGGGTTTCCGGCACCTTGCCGTCAAAATCGTCGATCAACATTTGCGAAAGAGCAATGACGTTTTTCGCCTTGTTGCGCCAAAGCCCGATCGTTTTGATGAATTCGCTCAGTTTCTTTTCTCCCAGCACGACCATTTTCTGAGGTGTGTCGGCGACGGGAAAGAGTTTTGCAGTCGCCTTGTTGACGCCAACATCTGTTGCTTGTGCAGAAAGGGCGACGGCGACGACAAGGGTATAGGGGTCTTTAAAATAGAGCTCGGTGGTTGGCGTCGCTTCCACAGCCGCAAGTTTTTGATACAGACGCGCGGCTTCGTCTTTTTTTAATTTGCGCGGCATTATCGTCTCCAACCTGAATAGTTGGCGCGGACTTTAGCGTGCTCGGCTTTGAGGTAAAGGCGTATCTATGCAGCTGACGTGGGGTGTGTGACGCTGTGTTGCTGCAAGCGTTCGCCAAATTTTTCCACATTGATGAAGACGTCATCTTCACCGACCTGATCAAACGGATTTTCCAGGTGGATTTGAATATTGTCCAGGCTGGTGAGAATGAACGCAAATAGCGCAGGCACCACATAGGCGAGCGCTGGCACTGTATAATCGCCTGCTATTGCTGCGAAATAGGGGCCGTAAAGTACGGGCAGCAAGGTGATGAAAATATCGGAAAATGCCCGCAATGTACGGGGCGTTCGGTATTGAAAAACGTGCTTTATCTTTTCAAAGGATTCCAGCATTTTTGAAAGATATTGATTACAACGCGACACCTCGCCGGATGCGAGGCCTTTCTCACGCAATTCTGTACGGATGAGGCGGGAGAGTTTTGAAAAAGAATCGTAGACCGCCAGCTCATGCTCGGCAATTTCAGATTTCTTACTGGTGAAAAGAGTGCGGCATGCATTGAGCATGTTGGTGATTTCGTGGCGAATGAGTTCAAGCGACTTTGGCGAGCATTCTTCCGGCCAATCGCGCGCTGCGTAGAAGATCGATTTTCCGTATGTCTTCAACGCTGCGTAGTGATCGAGCGCAACTTCCCGGCGTTTATAGGCGCCGCCGATGGAAAAAACGATTGGAAAGATGACCGCTGTTGCAACCAGCGTTAAGGGAAAATCCGCCTTAATGTTGAGCTTGAGGCAGGCAAAAGTAGACAGCATGGCGACCGCCATGAGAACAAATGTGCGGTAGCTTATAATTGACAGCGTGCGCTTCAGCGCCTTTTTCATTTCATCACACAGTCGTTTGTCGGTCCTGCCCTCTGGTTTTGATCAGCGAAAATTGAAATTTTATTACCAATCCCGCCTAGTTCGAACTATCGACAAAGTCCGTGTTTGCGTAAAAGAGAAGGCCACGAAGGCGATTGGCGCATAACCGGGTTTATTGTATGGGCGTGTTTTTCCTAACTATTACAACGGCTTTGGTCGCGATGGGCGTGTTTTATTGGCGCTGGCGGGAGAATATAAAGGCTGAAATCGTCGAGGGATCAGCGATCGAGTGGGCGCTGTATCAAAAAAATGAGCCGGAATTTCTTGACGGCATCAGCGAGGCGGAGTTTCGCGAAGTCTATGCCCGTGTGCATACGCCGCGTTTTCCTGGGTATGCGCTTGCAACGATCACAACTTTTTTCGCCTCGCTTCCGGTAACGCTGGGCGCTTTAACCGCTCTTTTGTGGGTGGCTGAAAAGTCAGGCATTATTCCCGAGCCAGTGGACGTCGCAGACCGATTATTGCTCGATAATGGCGAGGTGCGATTCTTCAAGCATGCGCCGCCCGAAGCGGCGCTCTACTACATTGAAGACATTGGCGGCTTTTACTATTTCTTCGGTGTCTTGATCGTTTGGCTTCTCATTGTCGCATTTTACATGCGTCGATATCATTCAAGTCGCCCCGGCTATATGCGCGAAGAGATCATTCGGTCACGCGAGTCCACATAAGGAGTTGGTTTTGCAGTTTCTTCACACCATGGTGCGCGTTCGTGATCTTGAAACGGCATTGGATTTTTACTGCATCAAGCTCGGCCTTGCGGAGGTCAATAGATATGAAAACAAAGGAGGCCGCTTCACGCTTGTTTTTCTCGCCGCTCCCGATGATGTGGAGCGGGCGAAATTAGACCAGGCCCCGCTAGTAGAGCTCACCTATAATTGGGACCCCGAAGAGTATTCTGGCGGGCGCAATTTTGGCCACCTCGCCTACCGCGTCGACGACATATACGTTTTGTGCCAGCGATTGATGGATGCAGGCGTCGTCATTAATCGCCCGCCCCGTGACGGCCGCATGGCTTTCGTGCGCTCGCCTGACGGGATTTCGATTGAGCTTCTTCAAAAGGGCGAACCTCTGCCGCCAGCCGAGCCATGGACGGTAATGGCGAATACCGGTTCATGGTGAGCCAGTATACGGTTATCGCTTCGTTAAGGTGGTGTGGACGATAAACGGACTGTTCCGTTGCAAGGCTGATAAATGCCGGAAAATTCCGTATCTATAAAACATGTCACCAAGCGGTATGGGCAGTTTACGGCTGTTGACGATCTCTCATTCGATGTGGCGAAAGGAGAAATCTATGGATTTCTCGGTCCTAACGGTGCGGGCAAAACGACGACGCTGAGAATGATGCTTGATATCATTCAGCCGACCTCGGGCGCCGTATCAATCCTCGGGTCAGATTCGGCGATCGCTGTCAGGCGGCGGATTGGTTACTTGCCAGAGGAACGCGGCCTTTACCGAAAAATGAAAGCGGCAGATTCCATTGCGTATTTTGCGCAGTTGCGCGGTCTATCACGCGCGAGAGCGAAAAGCCGCGCTTATGAATTGCTTGAGCAGTTTGGTCTGGAAAAATTTGCAAAATCAAAGAACGAAGCAATGTCAAAAGGCATGGCCCAGAAGGTTCAGCTGTTGTCGACGATCGCGCATGAGCCAGAATTGCTAATACTCGATGAGCCATTTTCAGGGCTTGACCCGATAAACCAGCAAACCCTTGAAGATCTCATTCGGGAACAGCGCCGCAGCGGACGTACAATCATATTTTCGACGCATGTTATGCAGCATGCAGAGCGATTATGCGATCGGTTTTTAATAATCGCAGATGGAAAGAAACGGTTTGAAGGAACGTTGACGCAAGCGCGTGAAAAATTCACGCGCCGCATTCATGTTCGAACCGGGGCGCCCATATCTGCGCTGAAGAACTTGCCCGGCGTTCTGGCTGCGCGCGCTGATGAAATGGCGCGCGGCGCCGAGACCGCCTATGAATTGGAACTTACAAAAGAGGCTGATCCACAGGAATTTTTAAGGGCCGCTGTGAATACCGGAATTGACTTTTCGCGTTATGAGCAGGCGGGCGCGACGTTGCACGATATTTTTGTCGCGCTTGCTGGTGACGCGCCTGATCTCAATGACAAATCAGCGCTGGTGCGGGAGGCGGCAGAATGAGGCAGATCTTTTTAATCGCCTTGCGGGAATATAAACAATACGTGCTGTCTCGAGGGTTCCTGATTTTTCTGGTAATATTTCCTCTTGCGTTAATCGGCTCTGGCGCCGCCCTTAGTTTTCTTGAGGGCAACAAGCCAATTCGAACCTTCGTCGTCTACGATGAATCCGGAATGTATATCGATGATATTGATCGGGAAATCGAGCATCGGCATTTGATTGCTTCGATTATTGCGTGGGACGGCTATGTGGTGGCGAGCGTGGCTGGGGATGTGGTTGCGGAGCGGCAAATTCCAGCCCCTTTCAGCCCGGCATATGTGCACGACCGCCGCGTCAAGGAATTTATCGATGCTGGCGGCTTTGAGGCTGCGCAGGCTGCAGTTGAGCCTTTCTTGAAACCGGATGCTGAAAAATTCACCGTGCCGCGAGCGTCGTTTCGTCGTCTGATCGCGCCGGAAAATATCGCGGCCTCAACAAGTTTGGCGGAGGCTGAACAACGTCTTCGGCCCTATCTTTTGGGTGAGCGCATGATCAGCGAACGGGGACGGAACGCCTCTCAACTATTTGCGGCGGTGCTGATACCTGAGGGGTTTGGCGCTGACAAAGATTCCGTGTCCGCCCAGTATTGGAGTCGCAATCTCACAGACAAGTCGCTTGAGGCTTTGGTGACGTCTGCACTGGATGTCGCGCTTCGACGTGACGCGCTCACTGAATTAGGGTTGCCTCAGGCGGCGCTTGACGTTGTTGCCGCAATAGAGGCGCCGATCAATTCCTATCGTCCTGACAGGGCGCTCGAAGATGCGCAACTTGGCTTGCAGGACCGCATTGAAGCTGTGCTTCCGGCAGTGCTTACTTACATGTTGTTGGTTATTATCTTCGGCGTCGGCAATTTGCTTTTGACGAACACGATTGAAGAACGCTCCAATAAGATTGTTGAAATCCTGTTGTCTTCGGTCACGGCCGACCAATTGATGATGGGCAAGCTGTTAGGTATTGCTGCGGTGGGTCTCACCATGCCGTCAATTTTTCTGTTTGGCGGATTGGTTGTCTCCGCAACGGTGATGAGTGGGAACAGCGTGGTGGATGCGGTGTTTGCTTCACTGTTCTCATCACCGCTATTGCTGATCTACTTTTTTTACTTCGCATGCGCCTATGCGATTTTCGCGATGATCTTCTTGGCTATCGGCGCTGTTTCCAACTCATTACAGGATGCGCAATCCTATATGGGCCCGGTGATGCTTTTGGTCGTGGCGCCCCTGCCGTTTATGCCAATGGTCATTCAAAATCCGAATGGGATCGGCGCATCAATCCTCACCTGGATACCGATATATACGCCTTACGCCGTCATGATGCGGGCGGCGGCTGACCCGCCAATATGGGAGATCATTGGCGCAACGGCGTTAATGCTGGCATTTGCGATTTTTATGGCGCGGATTATGGGCCGAATATTTCGCCAGGCGATCCTGCAGGCTTCACCGGTAAAAATGGGTGACGTGTGGCGGCTTGCGCGCAGCGAAGCCGGCTAGGCTCGTCAGTGATCTCCGGCGTCCGTAGCACGGTAGACGAATTTGCGATCACAATAGCCGCATTCTGCCTCTCCGTCTTCGACTGAATACCAGACGACTGGATGGCCAAGGGCGCCGCCGCCGCCATCGCAGGAAATGCGCAAAGCGTCGACATAGATAGTTTCAGGGTCTGGCGTGACGGGTGGTTTTTGCTCACTCATGATTTTGACCTATATGCGAAGGTTGCTTTGCATTGCCGGGGCCGGTCGGGTTCGTCAAGAGTGCTGTCGTTGACCGGCCTTCGATGATTGGCCAACTGCCGCGTCGGCGTGGTATGGCGCGCCGGTGAAAGTGAGGGATTGCCGTGGCTGATCCAAATCCATCGACGCAATATGCGATTGCCGCTCGCGGTGTGCGCAAGACCTATGCGGGAACCAAGAAATCCCCAGCCAAAGAGGCGCTCAAGGGCATCGATATTCTGGTCAGGCGCGGCTCGATATTTGGCTTGCTGGGGCCGAATGGCGCCGGCAAGTCGACATTTATCAATATTCTCGCAGGGCTTGTCCGCAAATCATCCGGCGAGGTTACGGTTTGGGGATTTGATATCGACAAAAACCCTCGGCAGGCGCGCGCGGCTCTGGGCGTCGTGCCGCAGGAAATCAACATGGATGTCTTCTTTACGCCCAAAGAGGGATTGGAAATCCAGGCCGGGCTTTACGGTGTGCCGAAGGAAAAGCGCCGCACAATGGAAATCCTCGACGCCATGGGTTTGTCGGATAAAGCAAATTCTTATGTGCGCCAACTTTCAGGCGGCATGAAACGCCGGCTTCTCGTTGCGAAGGCGATGGTTCATTCGCCGCCGATTCTAATTCTCGATGAGCCGACAGCCGGGGTTGATATCGAGTTGCGCAAACAACTTTGGGACTATGTTTTGGAGCTGAACGAAAGCGGCGTCACAATCGTGTTGACGACGCATTATCTTGAGGAGGCGCAGGAGCTTTGCGAAGAAATCGCCATCGTTCACAATGGCGATGTTGTTGCGTGCGAGCCCACGGAAAAGCTTGTCGCATCGCTTGACCGCAAAACGCTGATGGTGACGCCGTTGGAAGAGATCACTGCGTCACCGGATTTGTCGCCCTTTAGTGCTGAACTGAAACCGGACGGGCGGCTCGCAATTCCTTATCAGCCGAGCAAAGCGCAGGTCGCCGAAATTCTTGAGCGGCTGTCAGCGGCGGGCGTTGGCGTCAGAGATCTTTCAACAGTCGAATCGGATCTCGAAGATGTGTTTCTTGAGCTCACCTATCGCGCGGCGAGCTGACGATCGTTTTTTCGAACATCAACCTGCCGAAATTGGGCGCCACGGACCTGGTTCGCCGCCATGCTTCACGGCGTGTTCGCGCAGTGCGGCGGCAACCGCAGGAGCCTCGCCTTTAAGCGTGTCAGGGCTGATTGGGGCGCCGATGGTGATCTTGTAAGTTTTGCCTTTCTTGTTGAGCAACTCGTGAAACAACGTGATATCGCGAAGTTCTGAATTCAGTTTCCAGAACCAGTAATAAAGCGATGAATTGCGCGCTTCGATATGCGCCGGAACAATCGGACAGTCATATTTGCGGGCAAAGATTGCGACCGATGGCAGCCATTCCTGTTCGGTCAGTTTTTTATGCTGGTCCATAAAAGCAAGTCGCCCCGATGGGAACAACACGACGCATCTTTCGTCGGTAAACGCCTTGATCGCGCTCTTCAGCGTTTCGCGCGAGCGCAGCATTGTCCGTTTTTCGGGTACCCACTCCACGGGAATAATCATATCGGAAATGCCAGGCGCAGCGCGCAGCGCGTCTCGATTGGCAAAGAAAGTCATATCGCGGCGTCGCGCTTTAATAGCGTCGAACATTGCAACCCCATCAGGAATGCCTGTGGGATGAGTCGATGCAATCAAGACGCGGCCTTTTTCCGGCAAATGTTCCAGGCCCTCGACCTCGATATTGAGGTGGAGAAGATCGCTGATGAAATCGAATACGCTTCGCGCTGACAGGTCGGCGACGGCGTCAGCCATCTTGACGGCGGGGCCGTGCAATAGCAGTGGGTATAATATTGCGCGATATAGAGGCCACAATTGCGCGTGAATCAGTTTTTGCGCCCGTTCCTCGATGAGCACGTCGACAATGTGTTTTTCGAGTGCGGCGGCGGACCGCAAGATTTGCGTTGTCGCGGGCGTTTGCGGTGCATCCATGGGCGGTGCGGCTCCGTTGCGCCAATCCAGGCGTCAATTGCCTGTTTTTACGCGCATTTTCTCATGCTATCAAAACTTGAAATGGAAAACCTCAAAAGCCTCACCGAATTGGCCGCAGCCGGGGACGCAGCCGCGCAATATCGTCTGGCGGCGCATTTTGACCGCTCTGGCAATGAAGAAGAAGCGCGTCGCTGGGCTGAAAAGGCAGCGGCGGCCGGGCATCCCGGTGCGCTTTATACGCGGGCGACACAATTGCTCTCTGTCCCGCCGGAAGAAATGCGCGTCGGTGACGCAGTGAAAATGCTGAAGACTGCCGCTGAGGCCGGCGGCGCGGCGGCTTTGCGCCAGCTCGCAGTACTGACGGCAATTGGTCTTGGTGTGGAACGCAGTTGGGCTGGTGCTGTAGCATTGCTCGCCGATGCTGCGCGGTCGGGCCACCCTTTGGCGATGCGCGAGCTCGCCGTCCTCGCAGCGATTGGGGCAGGCGATCGCGCAACCGGCGCGGCGATGTTGCGCGATGCTGCCAGGAGTGGAGATTGGGTTGCGATCTATCTCGCGCTGCGGCGAGGCGATGTCTTGGGTGCTGATGAAGGCAAAGCCCTGGCGGCAAAGCTGCGTGATGCGGGCGCACCGTTGGCACACCGATTAAGCGATCCCGATGGCGAGCGCGGCGCTACGCAGCCGGTCACGATTGAAGAGATCGCTGCTGCCGCGGCGGCGGCGCAAACGGCGGGCGCTGATCAGGCGGCCAGAGCCCTGAATACCGGTCCGGATATTCTGCATTTTGAAAAAGCGCTAACGCCGGAGGAGTGTGACTACGTAATATGTGCGTCGGCGCCTTTGCTGACGCCGTCGAGGGTTGTGAATTCGGAAACGAGTAAAGCCGATCACGCTCAGTACCGCACTTCTGATGGTGCAATGTTTGGTCTTTTGGATCTCGACCTAACGTTAATCGCGATTTACACGCGGCTTTCACAATATGCCGGCGTGCCGATAGAAAACTGTGAACTAATGGGGATTTTGCGCTACACGCCGGGCCAGGAATATAAACCGCACCATGATTTTTTGCCGGAGGACGCAGCGGACTATTCTGAAGTGAAGCGCTCGGGTCAGCGTATCCGAACACTGTTGATCGCCCTGAATGATGATTATGAAGGCGGCGAAACATTGTTCCCAAAGCTCGATGTCTCGCTTCGCGGCGCCCCAGGTGATGCATTTTTATTTCATAATACGGATGAACGGGAAGAGCCTTTTCCCAATACCCTTCATGCGGGTGCGCCGGTTGTATCAGGTGAAAAATGGCTGCTGACACTTTGGTGTCGTGCGCGGCCTTTTTGGTTTTGGGTCTAGAGTGTGATCAGGAAAAGTAGCCGCCCATTTTACGGGTAGATCACGTGGAAAAACGCGAATTTAAAAACATGACCTAATGCCGGATCAGGATTGTCCGTCCGCTCTCTCTCGATAGGGTTCGCTTGCAAGGTGCAGCGTTAGAAATGACCCTGCAATGAGGAACGCAATCGCTGCGACACCGCCGCCATTATTGCCGAGCCAATTGCCAACAGCGCATACCAGCGAAATCACAAGATATGGCGCAAGCGGCGGGTCTTCATGGCGAAACCGCAGAAAAAAAAGCCCGGCGGTTACGATGAAAAGCACGACTGACAAAAAGTCAAAAATTGTTTCCAAAGTTCATTCCTACTTAGAAAAGGATTCCAGCCTTTTCTGAATGAAACTTTGGGCGATCACGCTTAACAACGGCTTAGCGTGCTTGGTTAATCATTTCTAAAAAAAGCAGCGCCCAAGCAGGGCGCTGCTTAATTTTCGGCGCTGACAAGTTGCTATTCGCCGCTACGCTGCGCGTCTCGTAGGGCGCGAAATTCATTGCCCTCATACCAATTCGGCCAATCGCCGGAATAGGCGATGGCGGCGCCTGTTTCATATAGAACTTCTACGGTGTCGGTCATGCCGCTCATATTCCAACTATCGTTATATTCATCAGATGGTGCGTGGTAGCGATTATTTGTGTAGCCCGCGCCAAAACTTCGGCCGGCATCCTCTCCGCCTTCGCGCAAATCAATACCGCTATCCGCATAGAGCATTGGCACGCCTTTTTTCGCGAAGGAGATGTGATCGGAGCGATAAAAGTACCCTTTTTCCGGTTCTGCGTCGGGCCTTAGATAACGGTCATGATTTTCCGCAGCGGCTTTAAGGATGTCTTCGAGCTGCGATGCGCCATACCCAACGACAATAATATCTTTTGCCGGTGGTGAAGGGAGTATCGCATCAATATTGATACCGCCGACAATTTGCGCGAGCGGCACTGGCGGGTCTTCCGCCATATAGGCTGAACCCAAGAGGCCAGATTCCTCGGCTGTCACAGCTGCGAATAAAATCGAACGTGCCGGGCGTTCCTCGTTGTTCGCAAAGCGCTCCGCGATCTCAAGCATAGCCGCAATGCCAGTGGCGTTATCAACCGCGCCGTTAAATATTTTGTCTTCGCCATCCTGAGTAGGATTAATGCCCAAATGATCCCAATGCCCCATATAAAGGACATACTCATCTGGGTGCTCGGCGCCGGGCAGTACGCCGATAACATTGGCATCTTCGCTGCGGCGGATGGTTTGGACGAGATTTGCTGACGCTGTCAGCCCTGTCATTGGCGCCGGGTCGAAATCGCTGGAAATGGCAGCATCCTGAAGCGTATCAAGATCAAGGCCGGCGGCATTAAGTAATTCACGTGCAGTTTCATTGGTGATCCAGCCTTCAGCAATGGCGCGGCCGGCGCCATTGTCCGGGCGCTGAAGATCGAGTTGCGGACCTGACCAGGAGCCTTCAACGACGCCCCAACCATAGGCAGCAGGCGCTGTGTCGTGAATGACAAGGGCCGCCACTGCGCCTTGGCGTGCCGCTTCTTCATATTTGTATGTCCAGCGACCGTAATAAGTCATCGCGTTGCCATTGAAGAGATTGGGATCTTGCGTTGCAAAACCCGGATCGTTGACGAGTATGACGACCGTTTTGCCAGCGACGTCGACGCCCTCATAATCATTCCAGCCATATTCCGGCGCCACGACGCCATAGCCGACAAAGACCATGTCGCTGTTTTCAAAAGACACATTTTCTTCGACGCGCTTCGTCCAGTAAACACTGTCAGTTTTATAGCCGAGCGCGCGAATGGCGCCGTTGATATTGACGTGAAAATTGGATTGCGCCGGATCAAGCGTTGCTTCGACCATAGGCACGCTCTGGAAATAGCTTCCATTGACGGGTTCGAGGCCGAGACGTTGATATTCATTGGCGATATAGCGGCGTGCTTTTTCGCCGCCTGGCGTTGTCGGCGCGCGGCCCTCAAAGTCGTCAGAGGCGAGGGCCTTAATGTGGCGCGCTAGACCTTCTCCTGTAATGGCGCCCGGGCCGGTATCAGAATCCGTTGCCGGGGATACATCTGTAGCAGACTCAGATCCCGCGTCGTGTGCTTTTTCGGCTTCATTGCTGCAGGACCAGAGGAAAATAATCGCCGAAGCGGCGAACCCTAAACGCGCGAATTTAGTCATCGAATAGCCTCCCAAAACTAGTTAACGGGCATGTCGCATGCAGTCTCTGGTGGCGCAAGCCGAATACAGTCCGGAATCGCCATCTTGCGCCTGTTCATGGCCCGTTTTTTGGATTAAGAGCCCCGCAGTAGCCAAAATCGGGGCGATTTTCCCGGAATGTGGCGACGCCTCGTATTTGGGGTTTGGGAGGAAAATTAATGAGCGTTTCTGTTTCGACGGCGCATGGCGCCGCGAGCTGTTTTGACGATTGTGCGCCTGATGGCCTGGCCAATCTTTCAGCCGCCGCACTTTACCAATTATCTGTTGCGCGGGGCGAGGGTGATGTCGCGAAAGATGGACCCCTGGTGGTTAAGACCGGCGAGCACACCGGCCGCTCGGCGCAGGACAAATTTATTGTTCGTCATCCGGAAATCGAAGAGAAAATCTGGTGGGACGCCAGTAAGGATATCACCCCGCAGCAATTTGACCTGCTTCATCGTGACATGCTCGCCTATGCCAGCGAGCGCGACCTGATCAAACAGGATTTGCGCGGCGGCGCCGACCAAGATTACGCCATTAATGTTCGCGTCTTCACAGAATATGCATGGCACGGACTTTTTATTCAGCATCTTCTGGTGCGGCCGCCGCTTTCCGAGCGCGACGGAGATCCGGATTTCACGATTGTTGATTTGCCGGGATTTGAGGCTGACCCTTCTGTTCACGGCTGTCAGTCGAAGACGGTCATTGCCGTTGATTTTGTGCGCCGGATCGTTCTCATCGGCGGCACATCCTATGCTGGCGAGATGAAGAAATCAGTTTTCACGATCCTCAATTTCCTGCTGCCTGAAAAAAATGTGATGCCGATGCATTGCTCGGTCAATTTCGGGACGGAGAGCGATCCAGCCATCTTTTTTGGCCTTTCTGGCACCGGCAAAACAACATTATCCGCAGACCCCAAGCGCACATTGATTGGTGATGATGAGCACGGCTGGGGCCCCAACGGGTTGTTTAATTTTGAAGGCGGCTGTTACGCAAAGATGATCCGTCTGTCGCCGTCTGCGGAACCGGAGATTTTTGCAACGACCAAGCGTTTTGGCACTGTGCTTGAAAATGTCGTGATGGATCCGGATACGCGCGAGCTTGACCTTGATGATGCAACATTGGCGGAAAATTCGCGCGGCGCCTATCCGATCCATTACATTCCGAATGCGAGCGCCGACGGCCGCACGGGACACCCTAAAAATATCATCATGCTGACCTGCGATGCGTTTGGCGTCATGCCGCCAATTGCGAAATTGACGCCGGCGCAAGCGATGTACATGTTTCTTTCCGGCTACACGGCAAAGGTTGCCGGCACAGAAAAAGGCCTTGGCAATGAACCGCAGGCGACATTTTCGACCTGTTTCGGCGCCCCCTTTATGCCGCGCCACCCGTCCGAATACGGAAAGTTACTTGGTGCGCTGATTGATCAACACAGCGTTGATTGCTGGCTGGTGAGCACTGGTTGGACTGGCGGGCCCCATGGCGAGGGCAAACGTATGCCGATCAAGGAAACCCGAGCGCTACTCGCCGCAGCGCTCAATGGATCGCTGAACGCTGCGCCAATGACCAAGGACCCGATTTTTGGTTTTAGCGTACCGACCAAGGTCGAAGGCGTTGATGAGAGAATTCTGACGCCGCGCGGCACCTGGAGTGATCCAACCGGTTATGACGCACAAGCCCAAAAACTTGCCGCCATGTTCGTGGAGAATTTTAAAATTTACGAAGCTTATGTCAGTGACGCTGTCAAAGCGGCAGGGCCGACGGTCTAGTACTTTTTACGCCGAGGCGGGATAGATTGGACCTCAAGCCTCAGTGTCCACATGGGCGCCGGGCCCATCGCCGCTTGATGACTGCGCGGCGCCGTTCGAAACGGTGACCATGGCGGCTCGAAGCACGCGGTCCCCAATCATAAAACCAGCCTGTGCAACATCAACGACATGACCCGTGGGCACTGTATCGCTTGGCACCTGCGCTACTGCCTGATGTAGATGGGGGTCGAATTTTTCGCCGCCCGGGAAGACGCGCTGCACGCCATTGCGTTCAAAAACATTGAGCAGTTCTTTTTCAGTCATTCGCAGACCTGCAATCAAGCTGGAGGCGCCTTCGCTGGTCGCCGGTTGATTTTCATCGCCGGCGGCGCGCAAGGCGCGCTCAAAATTATCCGCAACGCCCAGAAGGTCGCGTGTAAAACTGGCGATTGCGTAGCGGCCGGCGTCAGCTTTTTCTCGCGCCGCTCGTCGCCGCGTGTTTTCGAGTTCGGCAGCCAGGCGCAAAATGCGATCGTTTAGTTGCGCAACCTCTTCCTCGGCGGCGTTGGCTGCGCCTTCGGGTTGTTCCTCGTCTGGCGCGTCGCCATCGAACTCAGACTCGCCCTCATTTGGCTGGTCGGCGTTCGACGGATAATCATGTTCACTCATGGCTCTACTTTGTTTTCGGTGGCTTGCTCGCGTGCGCATGTACGCGTGGCGGAGGATTATTTCAACATCCGGGAGACAACTTCAGCCGTGTAATCGACGATTGGGACCACTTTGGCATAATTGAGCCGGGTTGGGCCGACCACGCCCAAAACACCGACTATCTTCCGGGATTCATCGCGATAAGGCGCCACGATCACCGACGAGCCTGACAGGGAAAAAAGCCGGTTCTCGGAGCCTATAAAGACCTTTACGCCCTCGCCATCCTTGGCGGCGGTCAGCGCGTCGATCACGTCACGTTTTTGCTCCAGGTCATCCAACAGCATGCGGACGCGTTCGAGGTCCTGCTCCGCGGGGTCGTCGAGAAGATGCCCACGACCGCGTACGATGAGGGTGAAATCATCGCCGCCTGCGATCTTGGCAACGCCTTGCCGCACAAGTTTGCTTGTCAAAAGGTCCAGTTCGGCGCGATTGGTTTCAACTTCCTCAAGGATGCTGGCGCGGGTCTCATTGAGGCTGCGCCCATTAAGCCTGGTATTTAGATAATTACCGGCGGCTATCAGCGTCGATGCGGGCAGGTCGCCGGGGGTTTCAATGACACGGTTCTCAACACGGCCGTCTTCGAAAACAATAATAACAAGCGCTTTGCCGGGGCCGGTGCTGACGAATTCGATATGGCGCAATGGCGCATCCGTCTTCTGTGTCACGATCAGACTGGCGGTCTGCGTTAGGCCCGACAGCCGCAAGGCCGCCTCCTCCAGGAGGCTTTCGACATTGCCGGCGGACTTTTCTGATTCGATGGCGCGGCGTTCCTCAGGCGTTAAATCGCCGACCTGCATCAGGCCATCGACAAAAAGTCTTAAGCCAAGCTCTGTTGGCAATCGTCCCGCAGAAATATGCGGTGCGTGGAGAAGGCCGATATCTGTGAGATCGGCCATGACATTGCGAATTGTCGCCGCCGAGACAGATATCCCGATATCATTGCTGAGCGTGCGTGACCCGATAGGTTCGCCGGACGATAAATATGATTCAACCAGGCGGCGAAAAATCTCGCGGGAGCGTTGATCGATATCGTTTAGAACTGTCATGGGCTTTTAGATAAGGCAATTTCAGTCAGATTTCAGAAAATAATACAATTCTGCCGCAAACCAAAAGGTAAGATAGCTCGACAAGCTTGCCGGCCAGGCGGTAGGAACGCTCGCACAAACTAGGAGATATTCATGAGACCATCTGGCCGCGCCTTTAATGAACTTCGCGCCGTATCCTTTGAGTCGGGCTACGCCAAGCACGCAGAGGGGTCGTGCCTCATCAAGTTTGGCGAAACCCACGTGCTGTGTACCGCGAGCTGGGACGAAACAACGCCGCCATGGTTGCGCGGCGGCGGCCGCGGTTGGGTAACGGCGGAATATGGCATGTTGCCCCGGTCCACGGGCGGACGCATGAAACGCGAAGCAAAACGCGGCCAATCCGGTCGGACACAGGAAATTCAGCGTCTGATTGGCCGGTCATTGCGGGCGGTCGTCGACCTTAAGGCGCTTGGAGAGCGGCAAATTTTGATCGATTGCGACGTTATTCAGGCTGACGGGGGTACGCGCACGGCGTCGGTTACGGGCGCCTGGGTTGCGATGAATCAATGCTGTGAGTGGGCGGTTAAGCAGGGCATCATCAAATCCAACCCTGTCAATGACAGGGTTGCAGCAATTTCTTGTGGCCTCGTCGCTGGCGCGCCTGCCCTCGACCTTGATTATGATGAAGATTCAACAGCCCAGGCGGATGCCAATTTTGTCATCACTGGCACAGGCGGGCTGGTTGAAATTCAGGCGACGGCCGAGGGCGATCCTTTTTCTGATGAACAGTTTGCGGCGCTGTTGGGTCTTGCCAAAGAGGGTTGTTCGACCCTGGAAAAAATGCAGGCCGAAATTTAGCGCGCTGAAAAAGCGCGGCGGTTTTGTATTTCGAGACGCGATTACAAAAATCGTTTGTACAATTTTTTGGCGTAAGGGTGGAGAATATTGGAAAACCGCGCGCCGATGTCAGGCGCCGGTTTTACTGCGCGCTTTTGTAGACGCCGTTTAATATTCTGAGCATGAAAACTACAAACTTAAATTGTTGTGCGTGTTGCGCCAAGTTTTAGCGCAAGCATAGATGCCGACGCAGCGCCGTAAGGCGTCGCGTCAACCAACGCACCAAGAACAATCGGAATCAACGCCCCTCGCAAAAGCGGCATCGGCCGGCGTTACACTTTCTCCAAAGTTTTTTTTGTTTGGTTCAGCACTTTGAAAGTTTCTAATGCTGCAATGGGCGTTCTTCGACGGGTAGAATTAACCCAGGCTTAAAGCAGTTGGTAAAAACCAATATTAATGCGCCGCGTTTGGCTGCGCCAGAAGTGGCAACCGCACAAAGCGCGCTGTTGACGGAAGCCTCATCGCGCCCGAGCGCGCGTCGCCGGTCCGACCGGTCGCCGCATGCCGTAATCATCATCGAAAACATGACCGTCCCGCCGGACCGCAGAGTGTGGCAACAGGCGCGCGCTTTGAAAGAAGAAGGTTGGCGGGTTTCCATCATCTCGCCACAGGTTGGTTCTTATCGTACGGCTTTTGAGGTTCTGGAGGGCATTGATGTTTACCGTCATCCCCTGGTGTTCGAGGCGCGTAACATGGGTGGATATGCGCTGGAATACGCCAATGCCCTGTTTTGTGAAAGCTGTCGCCTATTGCAGCTTGGTGTTCGCGATATCGACGTCGTACAGATTTGCAATCCGCCAGATTTTCTTTTCGCCCCCGCTTTGATTGCCAAGAAATTCGGCGGCGCCAAAATCGTCTTTGATCATCATGACTTGACGCCGGAATTGCTTGTTCAAAAAACGGGATCCGCCTCGGGCATCCTCCTGAGGATAGCGCGCTGGGCGGAAAAAATGACCTTTAGAGTTGCGGATCGGACGATTGCAACGAATGCGGCTTTCCGCGCTCACGCAATTAATGCGGGTGGGAAGAAAACCGAAGATACGTTGACCGTATATTCGGCGCCTGATTTAGGACGGTTAAATCCAGGTAAAAAAACACCAGGATTGAAAGCCGGAAAAGAGATTCTTGTTTTTTGGGTTGGCGTTATCGGATCGCAAGACGGACTGGATTTGCTATTGGATGCGGTTTTGAATCTGCGCGGTTTACCAGGCGGCGACCGGTTTCACTTGTTAGTTGCAGGAGAGGGGCCGGAGCGATCGCTCATGGAGGCGCGCGCCAGCGAATTGGGCGTCAGCGATCACGTTACATTTGCCGGTTTCCTAAATGGCGATGATCTGGCTAACGCTTTTGCCACGGCTGATATTGGGGTTGGATCAGATCCCAAAAATTCCTTTAATGACCGCCTCGCAATGAACAAGATCATGGAATACATGGCTTACAGTCTGCCATCTGTCATGTTCGACCTTGCAGAATGCAGGAAGATCGCCGGGGATTCGGCTTTTTATGCAGTCAATAACGATCCCGCCTCTCTTGCTGCGTGTCTTTCCAACCTGATCGAGTCGCCGGCGACACGCGCCGCCATGGGGGCAAAGGCTCGCGAGCGGCTGGCTTCACGTTATTCATGGGAATGTCAGAAAGAGCGTTATCTCGATGTCTTCAGATCACTCATTGAAAGCGCCTGAACTCAGCGTCATCATTCCGCATTTTAACCAGCCTGATGCGCTGAGGATGTGCCTTTCAAGCGTCCTGTCTCAATCCATTGAGAAAGGGCGCATGGAAATCATCGTTGCTGACAATGGATCACCTTGTGATCTGACCAAGCTGCAATGCGACTACCCATCCGTCAGGTTTGTTGCCGTCGAAGCGCGCGGCGCGGCGCATGCGCGTAACGCAGGCATGGCGGTTGCGCGTGGGGACGTATTCGCTTTTATCGATGCAGACTGTGTCGCTGATCGACGCTGGCTTGAAAATGGCGTGTATATGCTGACTGAGTGTGATTTGTCGGGCGGTGAGGTAGTTGTAACGGTGGCCAATGAAACTGCGCCCAGCGCCGTTGAGTCGTTTGAGCGCGTATTCGCATTTCGTCAACATATCTATATAAACCGTAAACATTTTTCAGTAACTGCAAATTTGATTGCGACGCGTGCTGCCGCGATGGCTATCGGGCCGTTTAAAAACGGCGTTGCAGAAGACGCTGACTGGTGCCATCGCGCGCGCGCGCTAGGGTTTCGTTTAGCATTTAACGATACATCAATCATAAGCCATCCGGCGCGCCGGAGCTGGGAAGATCTGACGAATAAGTGGGATCGTCTTATTTTGGAGCGCTGGAATGGCTACGGAGGGCGTAGCTTGACCCGCCGCCTGGGATGGGTGGGTCTTGCGGTTGCAACGGCGTTATCAGCCGTGCCGCATATAGCGTGGATTTTGTCCAGCAAACGCATCAGAGGGGTGCGGGACAAAGCAGCTGCTGCGGGCGTGTTGACGCGGATCCGCTTTTGGCGGGCGCGACGAATGTTGGCGATGTTGTAGCTGGAGCGGCGTTCTCCGATCAAAGGTGGATCGGAGAGGTAATATGCGCAGCTTGCGTTTCGTAGTGCTCAGCACGGTTGGCATCATAGCGTGCGCTTCATTTCATTCGTCCACACTCGCCGCAGAATCGAAAACCGCGGCGAGTGGGAAAACACAAATCGTCGCCAGGCTGGATGGGCGCGAAATCACGATCAGTGACCTTCGTAGCGAACAAGCACGTCTTGGTCTGTCGCCGAATGATGTAAACGCGGAACGCATCGCCCTCGATAGCATCGTAAATCGCGCTTTGTTGACTACAGCGGCGCGCGCCGCAAAGATTCATCGTCGGCCCGAGGCGTTGCGCCGGATGGCAATGGCGAGAGAGCAGGCCCTTGCAGATATTTACATTACGACGGTATCCCAGCCGCCGGAGCCGACACTGGAGGAGGTCGAGGATTTTGTAGCGCAAAACCCCTCTCTTTTTAGAGAGCGACGGATATATACATTTTCTGTGTTGACGATGCCGAGTGATGCATTCGATCAGGAAAGGCTTACGCCGCTATTCGACGAAGCAAATAGCTTCGCAGCTTTATCGAAGCAATTGAAGAAATCCAACATTCGTTTTTCTGAAGCGCCGTTGGCGCAACCCTCTAATGTTTTTCCAGAGGCGGTGCGTAGTCAGCTTGCGCAATATGGCGTCAATGACAACATTGTCATCACGGGCGAAATTGATACGCAGATAATGAAAATTGATGCGATCACGCCATCGCCGATTCCGATGAGAGAGGCGCTCGCATTGGCGCGGCGTGTTGTGATGCGGCAATCTGCACAAACCCGCGCCGAAAACATTCTCGCCAGCCTGAAAAAGAAATCAACACTTACCTATTTTCGCGCGACCGCGGCGCCCGTCGCAAATGGCGCGGAAGGTGAAGGAAGATAAATGGGTCTTCTGGCGCTCATTGCTGTTCTGAATGCGCGCAAGTTTCTTGTGGTGTCCGCAGTCGTGATCTCGGCGTTGATCGCCTTGGTCGCCGGGGTCATCGCGCCAACGGAATATAAATCAACCGCAAGAATACAGGTTGATTCTCGTCAGAAAAACCCATTGACCGGCCTGTTTGAGCCACGTCTGCGCGTGATTGAATTTCTTGGTCAGCAGGCAGCGGTGGCGGGTAGTCGAAACGTTGCTCTCCAAGTGTATGACACCCTCGTGGCGGAAGGGGTTTTCATCGTTTCTGACCTTGAAACAGAATGGCGCTTGCAGACGGGAGGAGAGGTCGTTTCTGGAAACGACGCCCGGCTCTGGGCGGCCGACCAGATGTTGCGGAAGCTCGTCGTCGAACCAAATGAAAATGCAGGCACAATTACGATATCATTCAGAAGCGAAAGTGCATCGGAAGCCTCGCGTATTACGAACGCATTTGCGAGCGCATATATGCGCACCGTGCTCAACCAACGTCAGCGTCGCGCTGCACGCAATGCAGTGAATTTTTCTGAAGAAACGGATGCATTGGAGTTGGATATGGAGGCCGCGCAGCGCGAGCTGACGGTTTTTCGAGAAACCTCGGGGATTGTGGCGCTTGGTGCGCAACGTCTTGAAGGCGAAGAGGTTGGGCTTGCTTCTGTGACGATGCGTTTGGCCGAAGCGCGTGCGGACCTGTCAGAAGCACAATCACTATTGCGTCAGGCTCGCGCCGCATCGGATATTGAGTTGCTGACATTGCCGTTGCCGCAAGATGCCCATGCCGGCCGCCAATCTCAGTCGCGCCTTGGCGTCGTTCTGGTTCAGCTTCAGCGCATCAGTGAGCGCTATGGCGAACAATATCCAGACTATATTGAAGCGGTAAACGAAAAACGCGCCTTGGAAGCGACTATTATGCGTGCAGTGGTGAACCGCGCAGAATACGCCGCGCGTCGAGTTGCGTCACTCAACGCATCTGTCGATGATCAAAAAAGGACTGTCGTCAATCTGCAGGAAACCAAACAGCAATTTGACGTGTTAGAGAAAAAAGTTGATGCGAGTCGCGATACATATGACCTTGTTGCGACCCGGTCGCTTCAGGAGGCGCTGCAGTCGCGCGTGGATTCCGTTGAATTATTTCTACTGGCGCGCGCTGTTCCTGCGGAACACCCCACGACGCCGCCGCTGCCAATAATTATCTTGATAGGGATTTTTGCCGGCCTGGGCCTCGGCGGCGCTGCCGCTGTGACGGTTGAACTTGTTGAGGGTCGGATCCGTGGTGAAGATGCGCTTGCGCAATTGCTGCGCGCACCCGTGCTCGCGAAACTGACAGTGCCGGCAACGTCAGGAGGCGCTCAATGAGTTTGACAGCGCCTATGACGCCGCAGCATGCGCAAAAAGTAATTGCCAAGAAATTGCAGCCGCGGTTTGCTGACGACCAATCGAATGAACTTGGTGAAACCCTGATCCGCCTTGGGCGTCTTGATCCCGCCCAGGTTGATCGGGTACGCGCTTTTCAGGCAAAAACCGGCAAACCCTTCGGAAGGTCAGCCGTCAGGCTTGGAATGCTTGCGCCGAGGGATTTGCAGTTTGCACTTGGTGTTCAACTGGGTTTTTTGCATGAAACTAATGAGCCCGTTTCCATCCCGGCGCCGTTGGTTGTATTGCGAAATCCCTATTCCAAAGAAGCCGAAGAATTCAATCAGATGCGCACACGACTGATCACGGGCCCGGCGCGAGACAAGCTCAGTTTGCTTTCCATCACTGCCGTCGATGCAAAGGTGGAGGCGGCCTATGTCGCAGCCAATCTTGCGGCGTCGTTCGCTCAGCTTGGCCGTCATGTTGTTCTCATTGACGCTGATCTGCGCCATTCAAAACTAGCGAAGATGTTCGGTGAACCGGGCGCGCCCGGCGTCACCGATGTGGTGGCTGGTAACGCGCGCTACGCAGATGCCGTCCGCGCTACTCTGGTAAAGGGATTGGACCTTCTCCCCGCCGGCGCGTCGACGCGTGACCCGCAGTCGATATTGGGTGCGAAGGAATTTAAAGATCTGTTGGAGACGGCGCGCAACAGCTATGAAATCGTTATTGTGATGGCGACGCCATTTGGCTGCGCAGCTGATGTCGAGTTTGTCTGGGCGGCCACGCAACATGTCATTACCGTGGCGCGCAAGGACCACACCCGCGCGGACACCATTAAACGGATGCGATCGGTGCTGCGCGGCGTCGGCGCCGAGATCATTGGCGCTGCAATGGCTGCGTGAGGCTGTTATGAACACCACGAACGCAGATCCGATTTCAACACCCAAATTGGTGGCTATCTACGCCCCTGCATTGATGCTTATCGCGGCATGGTTGTCGTTATATGCGCCAATCTATGTTGAATTTTCTCAGACTGCCTGGGCGCGGGAGGAAAACGGCCATGCGCCATTCATCATGGCGATCTGTGTCGGAGCCGCATGGGCCAGACTTGTTGACAGTCGGCCGTTCGTGGTTGCCGCCCGATATGAGTTTTTGTTGGGGTTATGTATTCTTGGCGCCGGGTTAGCCGCGTATTTTGTGGGTCGGACCGGGCAGATCGACATCCTGTCTTCAGGTTCGCAATCGATCTTAGCGTTGGCGGTTGTTCTTTGTGCGTTCGGTATTGCGGGCGTAAAAAGATTATGGTTTCCGCTTTTGTTAACGCTGTATCTCGTCATATGGCCGGGCTGGGCTATTGATGCTGCGACCGCGCCTCTCAAGCGGATGATTTCCGAATCCGTTAGCGATGGTCTCTTCGCAATGGGATTGCCTATAGCCCATGCAGGCGCTGTAATTTCCGCAGGTTCCTATGAGCTGTTGGTCGCCGATGCATGCGCCGGGCTTAATTCACTCATCGCTCTGACGGCAGTGGGCGCTGTTTATCTCTATATCGCCAAGCGGCGCTCATGGAAGACCAATGCGGCCGTCGTCGCGGCGCTGATACCGCTCGCTATCGTTGCGAATATCGTGCGCATCAGCTTGTTGGTGCTCATAACCTATTATTTTGGATATGACGCCGGCCAAAGCTATTTGCATGAAGCAGCTGGATTGATGATGTTCGCTGTGGCGTTGCTTGGTGTTTTTGGCGTGGACGCTATGGCGGCATTTTTTTGGGAGCGCCGCGTATGATGGCGAGAATGGCATTCGTCAGCGCGATCATTTTCGTTGTTGCGATCGCCGCGGCTGTCGTTCAGCCGCCCCCTCCTGTTGCAAGGCCGGCGCCGGATATCGAAGCGATGTTGCCTGATCAATTCGGCGACTGGACGCGGATTGTGCTCGGCGCCGCCATATTGCCGTCTGAGATCGATTTGGGGCCGGGCGAGGCGGTTGCATATCGCGCCTATCGCGATCAGGCGGGACGCGTCATCACACTGGTTGTCGCCTATGGCCCGCCGCTTGGTGATTCAGTCCGTCTGCACAGACCGGAAAGTTGTTATGTGGCGCAGGGATTTTCAATAAGTAATCGGCAGATTGGTCAGATCAACGTCGGAGAAGGTTTGGCGCCAGTTGTCCGCCTGAAAACTGAAAACACAACACGACGCGAAGCAGTGTCCTATTTGCTGCGAGATGGCGATGCGTATGTTGGTCACGTATCGGGCCATGAGATTTTGAATATCAAACGCGGTTTACGCAGCGTCAGCGACGGCGCGTTGATCCGCGTTTCATCAACCGGCGCCAGCGATGCAGTGTTTGATGTCCATAGCGCATTCCTGGAAGCCTTTACGGGTGCATTGTCTCCAACGGCGCGGGCCGTGTTCCTGGCAGAGGGCTCATGAATTTTGGTATTGTCATTGTCAATTATAATTGCGCGCCTTTGTCGTTGAGCGCCGCCCTGAGCGCTGTGGGTGATAGCCCGACGGCGCGCGTCGTCATCGTGGATAATGCATCTACCGACAAATCCCTTGACTACCTGAAAGGCGTGTCATGCGGTGAGATCCGGCACGAATGTTTGCAGCCTCAGGGCGCAGATCCGGCGCCGAGATTTGCTGAAACCTCGACTGTAACATTTGGATTTATCGGCGCACATCACATGTCGGTTGGGGATGCTCAGATATCGGTCATCGCCGGAGAGAAAAACCAAGGTTTCGCCGCGGGGTGTAATATTGGCATCGATTTTTTACAAAAAACGATGGATCCGGATTTTTACTTACTGCTCAATCCTGATGCGCTGATCGGCGCCGGCGCGCTGGCGGCTTTTGTGGAGAGATTGGCTGATGAAAGTGCGGGATTATGCGGCGCAAGCGTGTTTCGTCATGAAAACCCGAATTGCGCTCAGGCTCTCGGGGGCGCTCGCCTCAACGCCTTCACGCTCCTGGGTGAAAATATAGGCGCGGGAGGTTCGATGAATGAGGCACCACCGCGCGAAGTCGTGGAAGCGGTATTAAGCTACCCTCTTGGCGCTGCCATGGCGTTTCGCAAAGACTATCTGGATATCGCGGGCCGTCTCGATGAGCGGTTCTTTCTCTATTATGAGGAAGCTGACTGGACGCGTCGTGGCGCCCCCACTCGCCGGCCGGTGTGGGCCCCGTCAGCGATCATTTACCATCGCCATGGCGCTGCCGCGGGCAGTCGTGTTCAGCCCGGCGAGCGGTCACCAATGTCCGACTATCATATGGCGCGCTCGCGCATGCTCTATGCGCTTAAATGGCGTCCGGTGGTGCTGCCGTTACTCATGCTCGGCGGTGTCGTGCAGATGATAAGGCGGCTTTTGCGCGGCCATTGGCGTCAAGCTGGCGCCGTTATGTCGGGGAGTCTTCCCGGGGCGCCCAGACGCACAGCCTGAATTGTCAAAATGCAAAAAACAATCATCAGGATACAAATCGAGGAATACACGGGCGTCTCGATTTGCCCAAATAGCGATGCGTGTTAGACAAAACCACAATCGACTTTGAAACAGATAAAATGCTCCAGGAACAAAATCAGCCTCCCGCCCCAAACAATGGCGACCCCGATGGGTCGACGTTGGAAACGCTTGTTGGCGCCGACACTGTGCGTGAGAAACTCGCGGAGCTTGCCGGCATGCTGCAAGGTCAGGTGCTAACGGTTGGTGCGGCCATAGAGGCGGCTCTATTGGTGATTGCGCTGGCGCCGGCGGCGCTGTTCGGCCCGCAATTGAGAAAGTTTATACAAGGACAAATTGCACCGCGTGCGCCTTACGGCATAATTCGGCGCGCCGCGAACGCATTTGCGCATCTCGCGACGCCAATTGCTCTTTATATCGTATTGCAAACCGGCGTTATTATTTTACAGGCGCTCGGTAATTCTACTGGGCTTGTGTCGGCTGGCGTCAGCTTGCTGACGGCGTGGATTGCCATTCGGCTGGTCACCCTGGTGATCAGGTCTCCTTTCTGGTCGCGATTTGCGTTTTATGTGGCCTGGCCGCTGGCGGCCCTCGATGCGTTCGGCATCCTTGACGACGTGGTTCGCCAACTGGAAGCATTTGCCATTCCCATTGGCAAAGATGACGAAGGCGCCAGTCAAACATTTTCAGCACTTGACCTGATCAGAACACTGATCGTGTTCGGGGTTCTTTTTTGGGGCGCCAGCTTTATCAGTCATACTGTCAAAGGCCGCATTAACGCGATTGATGAGTTGACTGTTTCGTTTAAGGCGCTGTTGTCGAAAATTCTTGATATTCTTCTGCCGATTGTTGCGCTCGTGGCGGCCTTGCAGATTGTTGGATTCCCATTCGGTACACTGGCTATTTTCGGCGGTGCTGTCGGGCTTGGTATCGGACTTGGCATGCAGCGTACCGTGTCGAACTTTTTTGCCGGCTTTACCCTCATTGCCGATAAATCAATCAAACCCGGAGATGTGATCGAGATCGGTAATACCTATGGCTGGGTGACCCAGATGAATGCGCGGTATGTTTCCATAAGAACGCGAGATGGCACGGACCATCTTGTGCCTAATGACCGGTTTATCGAAGAAGGTGTCGTCAACTGGTCTCACGCCGATCGGGTTGTTCGAATGCATGCAGAGTTTGGCGTTTCTTACAGCACCAAAAATCTTCGTGAGCTGGCAAAGATGTGCGAGCAAGCTGCGCTGACCGTTGACCGGGTCATCAAAACGCCGGCCCCGCGATGCAATCTTATTGAATTTGGAGACAACTCGATCAATTTCGACTTGCGTTTCTGGATCAGCGACCCGGCCAATGGAACATCAAACATTCGAAGCGAAGTAATGTTAACGATCTGGGAGCTGCTTGCAGAGCACAATATCGAAGTGCCGTTCCCGCAGCGCGATATTCACATCAAAACGGCTCCCGAAGGGGTGCGCTTTGCTGTGGAGGCTCCTGACAATGCAGGCATGTCAACGACTCGTGAATAGAGGTCAATAATGGCCGCCTTTCCAGACGGCCCTATGAGGCCTATAATAAACAACGGGGCGATGATGTTGGCTGTTGGGAGGAAAACAAATGTTTAGACAAGTGATTATCGGTGCTGCCGCGGTTCTATTGGCTGCGTGCGCAACGGCGACGCCTTATGGGCCAGCCTCTCAGGGTGGTGGTTACGGTTTTTCTGAACAAAAAATCGAACAAAACCGTTTTCGCATCACCTTTCGCGGCAATTCAGTTACCAGCCGGGAAACAGTTGAAAATGCTCTTTTGTACCGCGCGGCCGAGTTAACTGTGCAGCAGGGATTTGATCATTTTATTGTTGTTGAAAACGACACTGAAGCGCGCACGTCTTATAGTGGATCGTCAACGCCCGCATTTTATGGGCGTTACGGATATGGTCATCCGTTTCATCGTTCGGCCTATTCGTTTCCATATTACGCTTATGGATTTGGATGGGGATATCCTTATGACAGCTATACCCGTGAGATCACCCGATATTCCGCAGTGGCTTTTGTGACGATGCACGAAGGCCCCAAATCGGATGATAATCCGCAGGCATTTGATGCGCGTGAGGTGATGAAAAATCTTGGGCCGCTGGTCCTTGGTGAACAACCGGCGAGCACTAATTACTAGCGGCGTCCTAGACGACGCGCAGAACGGTTTTGGGCTCATCGCGCATAGCGTCATAGACAACGACAAATCCGCGCGGTGTGTGACGCACGATAACGCCGCGTTGGCTGCCGACAAAGATAGAGGCGCCAACCGGCGGGCGGCGTGGCGAATCTACGGATACGCCGTCTACGGATGTGTCGATAATTTTGACGAACAGGGCGGAGCCGTCCGGGAGCCGGCACACCATTCTGGAGTTTGAGTCGCGATGCCGCGGTGCATCGCGGCGATCCGCGAGGCCCTCAGCATAGTCGGGATTGGCCTGCAACATCAGTTTTTCAATCAACATCGTGCGCCGACGTTTTGAAAGAATGTAGGAAATGCCGATGCCGTCGGGAAAAATTCTGGCGACCGTACCCTCGATTACATCCAGACCTTTGATATGGATGACCGCTGCGTCACCCACCACTGCTTTCGCATCCGAAATGAGCGCCATATCTCCGGGCGATATATTGATCAGCCCGCCCTGATACTCATCGACAACATTAATGACAATGCGCGCCGGCAGGTTAAGGATGACCCGCTTATATCGTCGTGCGTCATTGCTTTTCATGTGTCAAAACCCCAGCCGGCATTTCTCCCGCGCACATGCAAGCTAGCGGCCGCAGGTCAAATACTTCTCTAAATTTCAAGTTACATTTTTAGCTTTTTGCCGCTTTGACAGGCGTTTTCTGCCGGTGTTTGCAGACTGACCGAGGGAATTGTATGGTTAACAAGGGCGCGCTGTTCGTAATCACGCTATGGAGTTTTCATAAAATGTTTAAAGCAATTGCCGGGGTCGCAATCGCGACCGTGATGATGGACGCCGCTATCGCCCAAAATGATCCTTATATTTGGTTGGAGGAAGTCGAGGGTGAACAGGCGCTTGATTGGGTCCGTGCGCAAAATGACAGATCCCTGAATGCATTGGAATCTGACCCGCGTTTCGACGCGTTACACCAAGAGGCCCTCTCGGTCCTCACGTCAAATGCGCGCTTGCCGCTGGGCGCAATTCATCATGGCCATGTGTACAATTTTTGGCAGGATGAAACCCAAGTTCGAGGTGTGTGGCGGCGCTCCAGCACCGAGAGCTATCGGTCAGGTGCGCCGGAATGGGAAACCGTCCTCGATATTGATGCGCTTGCAACAAGCGAGGGCGAAAACTGGATACGTGGTTCCACCACATGTCTGTCGCCAGCTTATGAACATTGCATGGTTGAACTTTCCTATGGCGGAAAAGATGCTGGCGTGTGGCGAGAATTCAATACAAGGACGAAGACTTTTGTCGAGGATGGGTTTTTTGTCCCTGAGGCAAAGTCATCGGTGGCCTGGATCGATGAAAATACGCTTTTGGTCGGCACTGACTGGGGCGATGATGCGCTGACAGATTCCGGTTATGCGCGTGAGTTACGGATATGGCGGCGCGGGGAAGCGCTCAGCTCGGCGAATTTTTATTATGCAGGCGATAAAACGGATGTCGGTGTTTTTGCGCAGGTTGAGCAGACTGATGATGGAGCAATTATCGTCGCGCAGCGTTCCACTACGTTCTTTGAAAAAGAATATTATGTAGGCGCTGGCGATGAGAAAGCTGTAAAAATGCCGCTGCCGCATAATGCGGACTATCAGGGTATTCTTGGCGGTCGCGCTGTTTTCTTGTTGCGTGAGGTATGGAGCTTCGGCGGCGAGGAATATGCGCAAGGCGCCCTTGTGGCTTATGACCTTGCGGCCGAAAACGTTGAGCTGATTTTTCAGGCAAACAGTGCGCAATCGATTGAGGGCGTCGGCGTCGGCAAGAGCAACATTGTTGTTCAGTATCTTGAAGATGTTTCCGGCAAAGCGGCGCGCTTTTCACGCAGCCGGTCCGGCAAGTGGAAGCTGAAAGAAATCCGCCTTCCCGAAAATGGCGTTGTAGAGCTTGTTTCTGCGGGCGGCGGTACGGATGGCGCTTTGCTTTCCTTCGAGAGTATGACTGCGCCGGACTCGCTTTATTATGTTACGGAAAAAAATAAGGTTTCAAAGATTTCTGAAACATCACCGTTCTTTGACGCGACGGGCATTGTCGTCCAGCAGCGATTTGCGACCTCAGCGGATGGAACAAAAGTTCCCTATTTCATCATGGGGCGCGATTCTGTGCTGAAGCAGGGCAATGCGCCGACCATTCAGTATGGGTATGGCGGATTTCTCGTGCCAATCTTACCTGTTTACTATGACGACCCGGCGCGCCCGCAAAATGGCGCTCTTGCCGGGCTGCTATGGGTAAAACGAGGCGGTGTGATGGTTCTGTCAAATATTCGTGGGGGTTCGGAATATGGCCCCCGCTGGCATGAGGCGGCGCTAAAGGAAAGTCGCCAGTGCAGCTTTGACGACTTCATTGCAATATCCGAAGACCTCATTGAGACCGGTGTCACGTCACCGGAAAAACTCGGCATTATCGGCCGGTCAAATGGCGGATTGCTGATGGGCGCGATGCTAACGCAACGACCTGACCTCTATGCGGCAATCGATATAGGTGTGCCGCTTTTTGACATGAAGCGCTATAACAAGCTTCTTGCGGGCGCCTCATGGATGGGTGAATATGGCAATCCCGACATTCCTGAGGAGTGGGCATACATTTCGGAATACTCTCCCTATCAGAAATTAGAGGCTGACGCGGGATATCCAAAAGTTCTCTTTTATACTTCCACGAAAGATGATCGTGTGCATCCCGGTCACGCGCGTAAGGCTGCGGCAAAGCTCGCTGATCTTGGCCATGACTATTATTATTACGAGAATATAGAGGGCGGTCATGGCGGAACGGCTAACCAAGAACAACTCGCGCACCGCACAGCGCTTGAATATATTTACTTTGTCCGGCAATTGATGGGCGAAGCGGAGTGAGCTAGGTGCGTATCCTCAAAAAATAACCGCGCCACAGATGTGACCATAACGAAAGATACAGGAACCAGCGTATGTCCCTTGCCTTGATCGCCTATTGGCTGATTACGATTGTGCTTTTCGGCGCTCTCTTTGTACTCGCCCGCAATATGAAAATGAAATTATGGGCGCGCGTCATGATCGGCTTCGGGCTCGGCGGCGGCATGGGTTTTGTTTTTGGCGGCGGCGCTGAGGGTTGCGCCGAGGCTGCGGTCTGCATACCGGCATCAACGCAATTTATCGGCGAAGCTTTCGTGCGCCTTATCCGAATGCTGATCGTGCCGTTGATTTTTCTGACCCTGTCTGCGGGCGTCATCGCCATGGGTGATCCGAAAAAGCTTGGAAGCCTGGGTGGTCGCACGATCCTGCTTTATTTTGGCACGACGATCCTTGCGGCGAGCATTGGGTTGATATTCGGGACGATATTTCGTCCCGGCGACGGCATAGATTTGACAAACGTTTCAACAGACGCCGTGGATGCCGTTCAAGGAAGAATGGCTGAAGCGGATGCTGCTGGCGGCCTCATCGATCGCTTTATTGCGATCATTCCTGAAAATCCGATCGATGCGCTTGCTTCAACTGATGTCCTAGCCATCATTTTTTGGGCGGTCATTTTCGGTGTCGGCATTCTCGCCGCGGGCGATAAAGGAAAACCTGTTGCCGCTGTCATCGAGTCCGGTTCCGAGGCAGTGTTGAAAGTCACGCATTTCGTTATGGAGGTTGCGCCTTACGGTGTTTATGCGCTGATGGCCTGGGTGATCTCAACGCAGGGCCTCGATATACTCATCAATCTCGGCAAGCTGGCGATTGCTCTTTATCTCGCATGCCTTCTCCATATGTTTATTACTTATGGTTCGATCATAAAATTTATTGTGCGCTTGCCGGTCATTCGCTTTTTCGGCGGCATTGTTGATGCGCAGGCGGTCGCGTTTTCTACCGACTCATCCAACGCAACATTGCCGGTAACCATTTCTAACGTCAGCGAAAATCTTGGCGTAAAAAAATCCGTCGCCGCGTCCGTGCTGCCCCTTGGCGCCACCATCAATATGGATGGCACCTCAATTTATCTCGGCATTGTTGCGCTGTTTGCCAGTCAGGCGCTCGGCATCGCCTTAACACCTGCGGATTACGCGATGGTTGCGATAACGGCGACGCTCGCCTCGATCGGCGCCGCAGGCATACCATCGGCCGGGCTGCTGCTTGCGGCGACGGTGCTTTCCGTCTTTGGCGTTACAACCGAACAGTCGGTGCTGATTGTAGCGCTCATTTTCCCTTTTGACCGGTTGCTCGATATGATGCGTACCGTGACCAATGTCACCGGTGACGCCGCCGTTGCGGTTACGGTTGCAAAATGGGAAGGCGCTCTCGACGAAGAAGTGTTTAAAGCCAAGCCGGTGGCTTAAACCCTCAGAGATTTCGAAAGAACCTGCGCCAACCCGAATTGGGCGAGTGCTTGGCATTGCTCAGTTGGAGTTGAAATGAAGTTTTCCGCTTTTATGGCTGCGGCCATTTCGAGTTTTATTGTGGCCGGAACGGATGCCCTCGCAATTGAGGATTCAGTTTCTCAAGCTACACTGCGCGATAAGTCACCTGTTTCAATTGGTGCGCAATACACGTTGCGCTCCGAGGTGCTGGATGAAGACCGTCATATCACGGTCTATCTGCCTGCAAGTTATGATGCGACCGATCAAAAATATCCGGTGCTCTATTTGGTCGATGGCGGGACGGCGCAGGATTTCCACCCTGTGACAGGTCTGGCGTCTCTTGCGAGCCTCACCGGTATGATGCGCGAGTTCATTGTCGTCGGCGTTGAAACGATCAACCGGCGCTATGCGCTGACATCGCCTTCCGCGCGCGCCTATGACCTCGAAGTAGCGGATCCCAATGGCGGGTCTGCCGATTTTCGCCGTTTTATGATTGATGACGTTCGGCCAGCCGTTGATGCAGCTTTTCGCACCAATGGCGAGACCGCGATTATTGGCGAATCCGTTGCAGGGCTCTTTATCGCGGAGACCTTTCTGACGGCCCCTGAGAGCTTTGACCATTATATCTGCTTCAGCCCTTCCATGTGGTGGGATGACATGGCGCTCGCGAAATCTGCGCCCGGCCTGCTGGCCGGCCATGATTATGGGCAAGCCAAATCCTTCTATTTAACGGTCGCGGATGAGGGAGGCGCGCACCGTGAAGGCGTCGACAAGCTGGTCGCCGCGCTCAACGTAGAGACGCCCGAAGACCTCACCTGGTGGTATGAGCCTATGGAGGGCGAGCAACACCACACGATCTATAATCCGGCGTCTTTAAGGGCTTTGCGGCTGATTTTTGCGCCGGCGCCGGCGGAGTAGGCGCCGCCAGCTTGCAATAGCCGCCTCACCCACGTATATCCGCGCCCGATCAACGGAAAGTTCAGTTTCTTTCCGCGTTTACCGGCACGACCCCCTATATGTGAAAAAGGGATGGGGCCGGGAATGCACCGCCGCCGGGGTAACGCCCTCGCGGCGGCAGAATTGTATGGAGCGCTTGCTGCTATGGCGCATCTGGGCTGAAGCGAGCGCTGCGAGGATTTTTGGTTGCGGGCCTTCGCCCGCGGGGAATTTGAGGATTGGTTTTGGATTATCGGCTTGCCTTTGATGATGTTGACTGGGAACCGACCCTTGATGGGACGGCGCGCCTTAAGCGCATTATGAATGGTGGCAAGGTTTTTCGGTTGGTCGAGCTGACGCCGAAAACGGAACATCCTCATTGGTGTGAGATCGGGCATCTCGGCATGATCGTCGAAGGTGATCTTGAAATTGCCTTCGACAAAAAGACGATTGCCTTTCACGCAGGCGACGCAATTTCGATCCCCCATGGCGTTGGTGATCGTCACCGCCCGCGCGCATTGTCGGACCGCGTGCTCATGTTCCTGATCGAAGGCGAGGCGTAACCCATGTTTGACTCCTTAAGCGACAGATTAGGTTCCGTTTTCGAAAAGCTCCGCGGTAAAGGGGCGCTGGAAGAAAAAGACGTCAATGAAGCGCTGCGCGAAGTGCGTATAGCACTGCTCGAAGCTGACGTTGCCTTGCCGGTTGCCAAGGACTTTATTGCGAAGGTCAGGGAACGCGCTGTCGGCGCGGAGGTCCTGCGCTCGGTGACGCCGGGTCAGCAAGTCGTAAAAATCGTTCATGATGCGCTTATCGACATGCTGGGCGGAGACACTGACGCATCGTTGAGTTTTGCAACAACCCCGCCTGCTGCGATCATGATGATCGGCCTTCAGGGTTCCGGTAAAACGACCTCGACCGCGAAAATCGCGCTTCGACTGCAAAAGCGCGATAAAAAACGCGTCTTGATGGCGTCGCTTGATACGCGCCGGCCGGCCGCACAGGAACAATTGAAAATTCTTGGCGAGCAGACTGAGGTCAAAACCCTTCCGATTATTGCCGGGCAGTCGCCGCGCGACATTGCCAATCGCGCCATGGAAGCGGGCCGTCTCGGCGGCTTTGATGTTGTCATGCTTGATACGGCAGGGCGGCTTTCCATCGATGAGCAATTGATGACTGAAGTTGCCGATATTGCGAGCGCCGTCACACCGATTGAGACGCTACTCGTCGTTGATGCGCTGACCGGTCAGGACGCGGTTCAGACCGCTGAGAAATTTAAAGCGCGTGTACCGGTTACCGGCGTTGTGATGACCCGAATCGATGGTGATGCGCGCGGCGGCGCTGCGCTTTCAATGCGTGCGGTCACCGGCGCACCGATTAAATTCGTTGGTATCGGTGAAAAGATTGACGCCCTCGATACGTTTGAACCCGAACGTATGGCCGGCCGTATTCTTGGCATGGGCGACATTGTTTCTCTGGTTGAAAAAGCCAGCGAAGAAATGGATGTCGCGAAGGCTAAAAAAGCCGCCAAAAAAATGGCCAAGGGCGAGTTCGACATGGATGATCTCGCTGATCAGTTTCGCCAGATGCGCAAGATGGGCGGTATGGGCGCTATCCTCGGCATGATGCCCGGGATGGGCAAAATGAAAAAGGCGGTCGATCAGGCCGGCGGCCTCGATGACAAAGAGATTGTCCATCAAGAGGCGATCATCAGCTCCATGACGAAAAAAGAACGCAGGGCGCCAAAAATCCTGAACGCCAGCCGCAAAAAACGCATTGCCAAAGGGTCGGGCACTTCGGTTCAGGAGATCAACAAACTGATCAAGGCGCATCGCCAGATGGCCGACATGATGAAAAAAATGGGCAAGGGCGGCATGAAGGGTATGGCGAAGCAACTTGCCGGCATGGGCGGCATGCCGGGCGGTATGGGTGGTGGAATGCCAGGCGGCGATCCGGCGGCGCTACTAAACGAAGCCAAGGGCGGTAAAGCCCAAGGCGCCGAAGACGTTGATTTCGAAGCGATTGAAAAAGCGCTTTCCGGCCAGGCGCCGCTTCCACCCGGCATGGGCTTGCCGGGGCTGGGGAGGAAGAAATGATTTCTTCTACGCAAACGATCCTCAAACGTTTTGAAACGCCTGACGAGCTTCGCGAATTTCCGAAAGGCAAGTTCGAGCTTGTTGAAATCGGCGGCACGACCATCGGGCGGGCGACTTATCTGCCGGGCTGGAAATGGTCCGAAGACGTTGGCAAGGCGATGGGTAAAGCGTTTTGCGACGTTGAGCATGTGGGCCTGGTCGTGTCGGGATGCGCGACCGCCGCCATGAAGGACGGCGAAATCCGCGAAATGCACGCCGGCGATATTTTTTACGTTCCCGCTCACCCCCATGACAGCTGGGTGATCGGCGATGAGCCTTATGTCTCGCTCCATTTTCTGGGCGCCGACAAATACACAACGAAAACATCTGATTAGAAAAAGGAAGAAACTCATGTCACTGAAGATCAGACTTGCCCGGGGCGGCGCCAAGAAACGTCCTTATTATTCGATTGTTGTTGCGGATTCCCGCATGCCGCGCGATGGCCGCTTCATAGAAAAAATCGGCAGCTATAATCCGTTGCTCGCGAAAACCGATGAAAAGCGCGTTCAATATAATGAAGAGCGTATCAAGCATTGGTTGGGTGTCGGCGCCAAGCCGACCGACCGCGTGGCGCGATTCCTGTCGGTGAATGGATTATATGACTGGAAAGCCAGCAACAATCCAAACAAGGCAAAGCCTGGCCAAAAAGCGCAAGAGCGCGAGCAGGAAAAGAAAGACAAGGAAGAAGCAGCGAAAGCGGCTGTTGCCGAAGCTGCAGCGGCGCCCGCTGAAGAGCCGGCCGCGGAAGAAGCTGCCGCTGAATAACGGCGCATTCGAAGAGGAGCGGAGCGCTGATCGCGGCGCGCTGCTCCTTACAGGTACGTTAATAAAGCGCCGGTGCGGCTTTTGCCGCCCGGCGTTCTTTAGTTTTTCTGCACTTGACACAAGGTCATGGCGCCCGCGATGATGTTTGCGCGCGGCAATCAGCGGACGCCCGCCTAGACGGTAGTCCCGTCCAAGATCCGCTCCGATCCTATTGGAAAGGAGCGCGTAAGGATGGAACACAGCTTTTATCATTTTCTACGCATTTTGTCCGGCCGCAACCGGCCGCTTATGTCGGCGTTACGTCAGCGCAGCATCAGTCGGTTTTTGTCCGCGCAGGCGAATTTTATCTGCGATGACTGGACTGTCGCGGCGCGCGAAGACCGTCGTCTGTTGGGAAGGAGGGCGCCATGATCAGCTCCGTTCTCCTGCTCACCCGAAAAGACGTCGTGTCTTTGATGAGGCCCGCCGACTATCTGTCTGCAGTTGAGGCTGCGTTTCGCGCCGACAAAGAAGGCCGCGCTGCCTCACCCATGCCTATGCATATCGATGGAGAAGGCGGCGCCTTTCACGCAAAAGGCGCCGCCTTTACCGATGAGAGAGCCTATGTCGCCTTGAAGTTTAACGGCAATTTTCCGCAAAACATGACACGCTTTGGTTTGCCAACGATACAAGGTGCGATCTTTCTTTGCGATGCTGGCAATGGGTCACTGCTTGCTATTCTCGACTCGATCGAAGTAACGCTTATGCGCACAGCGGCGGCAAGCGCGCTCGCAGCAAAACATCTCGCGCGCGATAATGCGCGGATATTGTCGATTTGCGGTTGTGGCGATCAGGGCCGCGTTCAAGCGGCGGCGCTTGCTGACGTAATTTCATTTGAAAAAGCTTTTGTATGGGATATCGACGCCGACAAAGCCGCCGTCTTTGCCCGCGCGATGGAAAAGACATTGGGCTTTGAATTCCAACCCGTCGAGAGATGCCGTGATGGCGCTTTTGCGGCCGACGTTATTGTTACGTCCACAACAGCAGCGAAGTCATTTTTGACGCCTGCAGATGTAGCGCCTGGCGCGTTTGTGGCGGCGGTCGGCGCCGATAGTCCAGCCAAGAATGAAATTGCCCCGACGCTGATGGCCGCGGGAAAGATTGTCGTTGATGTTCTTGGTCAGTGCGCTGACATGGGCGATCTTCGCGCAGCAATCGCTGCCGATGCTGTCGCACTTGACGATGTCTATGCCGATCTCGGCGAAATCGTAACCGGCCAAAAGCCGGGTCGTCAGTCTGACCGCGACATCATTATTTTTGATTCAACCGGGACAGCGCTGCAAGACGTTACAAGCGCGGCGCTCGCCTATGAGCGCGCAATTGACGTTGGGGCGGGCCAAATGATTGCGCTTGGCAGTCTATGACGGGCGCTATGCAATCAATCTCGATGAAGGCTTTGACTTTACAAAGCTTCAAAGTCGGTTGCCTTGGGTTTGGCGGGCCTGCGGGGCAGGTCGCGCTGATGCATCGCATTTTTGTCGATCAAAAGAAGTGGCTTGATGAGCCACGATTTCTCCATGCTCTTAACTATTGCATGTTGCTGCCCGGCCCTGAGGCGCAGCAATTGGCTGTCTATACTGGCTGGCTTTCGCGTGGGGTCTTGGGCGGGCTGGTGGCCGGCGCCCTGTTTGTATTGCCTGGCGCTTTTTTTATATTTGCGTTGTCATGGTTGTACGCAACGCACACCGACATGCCGATTGTGATGGCGCTGTTTTATGGCGTCAAAGCCGCTGTGTTGGCGATCGTTGCGGAGGCGATCCTCAAAATTGGGAAACGGGCGGTCAAACGCCGCAGTGATTTGGCTATAGCGGCGTTTGCGTTTCTGGCGTTGTTTTTCTTTGGCGTTCCGTTTCCATTTGTTGTGTTTCTTGCCGCAGGTTTTGGCGCTTTGCGGGCGTTCGGCGTCCCAGATTTGAGTGCTGATTCGACGGTGCTTTCGGCACCGTCGCGGTCTCAAACCGGCGCATTGATCGCGGCATTTGTGTGGTTGGCGCTATGGCTTGCTCCCGTGGGACTTGCCTGGGCAGTTTTAGGCGGCGATCACATAGTCACGCGCATCGGCTGGCTGTTTAGTGAACTTGCCGTCGTTACCTTTGGCGGCGCCTATGCGGTGCTCGCCTATCTTCAACAGCAGGCGGTTGATGTTGAGGGTTGGCTGACGGCGGTGCAGATGATTGACGGCCTTGGCCTTGCCGAGACGACACCGGGACCGTTGGTGCTGGTCAATCAGTTTGTCGGATTTATCGCCGGATGGAATGCGTCTGGGGGACTTTCACTGGCTGTTGCAAGCGCTGCAATGGCGAGCTGGTGCACATTTGCGCCATCCTATTTATGGATTTTTGCCGGTGCGCCCTTTGCCGAAAATTTACGTCACAATCGCTACGCCGCTGGCGCACTGGGGGCGATTACAGCAGCGGTACTTGGTGTGGTTGCTAATCTCGCTTTGTGGTTCTCTGTCCACGTCGTTTTTACGCGCACCGCGTTTGTGGAAACACTATGGGGCCACACGCTCGCTCTGCCGGTCTTGCGGAGCCTTGACCCACTAGCGGCTGTGCTGGCCCTCGCTGCCGCAATCGCGCTCATACGGTTCAAGGCAAATATTATTGTTGTTATCGTGTTTTGCAGCCTTGGCGGCCTGGCCTTCATTTAAGGCAATACAAAGTTCCTGCACGCTTACGCACGTTTGGACGAAGGCACGCTACGGCGCTTATCTTCTGTTTTTTTCTGCCTTTAGAAATGTTGATTAGAGGGCTGCAACGCACAGTTGCGCTCAGGATACCTTCGACAAAAGGCTATAGAATTCGTTGTTACCGCTCCGCAGCGAGGTTTTCACTTGCATTCCCGGCGACGTTAACCAGACTGGCGGTAATATCAGAGGGGTCAAAAAAATAATGCAGTCAATTGTGAAAATCGCATGCGCCGCAGCGACAGCGCTCATCATGTGCGCGAACGCTTATGCAGGTTCATTGGAGAACGGTCGCCGGCTTGTTGATGCGTTGGACATGGAAACGCAGCTTGAGCAGACAATAACGCAGGCGATCACCCAAGCCAAACAGCAACTTTATGCAAGCGGCGGCGCTTCGATGGCGCAGATCAATCAAGTGGCCGATGCGCTGGAAGCGGAGATGCGCGCCTCCGCGCCCGCGCTCCTCGACGAATTGGCGCAAATTTACGCTAACCAGTTCACGGATAAGGAACTTGATGATCTTGTCGAGTTTTACGAGTCGCCTACAGGGCAAAAATATGCGGCGTCTCAGTCAGCGTTAGGCGCCGCGCAAGCCAGCGCGACGGAGCAATGGATGCAAGGCGTGTCAGAGCGCGCAATGTCGCGCTTGTTCGGGTCCTAAAGCGGTTCTCGGGCAAGGCGCCGGCCCCGTTTTTTGATCACTCTCTTAATGCCTGCGTCAGGTCGGCCAGTAGGTCATCAATGTGCTCAAGGCCGACCGAGAGTCTTAAAAGGCTGTCGGGAGTTGTGCTGTCTGGCCCCTCGAGGGATGCGCGATGTTCTACAAGGCTCTCAACGCCGCCAAGGCTGGTGGCGTTGATAAAAAGCCGCAACTTTGACGCTGCTGTCAGCGCCGCATCACGCCCGCCCTTTAGCTCGAATGACACCATGCCGCCGCCCGCTTTCATTTGGCGTTTTGCGATGGCGTTGCCCGGGTTACTCTCAAGCCAGGGATAGCGGACGGTCGCTACCGCAGCGTGCCCTTCGAGCATGGCGGCGACTTTTCCGGCATTGCGGCAATGTTGTTCCATCCGGCAATAGAGCGTCTGCAAGCCGCGCGAAATCAGCCAGGCGTTAAAGGGCGCCAGTGCGCCGCCAGTCACTGTGCGGAAATGGTGGAGGCTTTCAACAAACACGCTATCGTCACGAACAACAATCACGCCGCCCTGAACATCGCTGTGTCCACCCATATATTTTGTCGCTGAATGCAGAACATAATCAGCGCCAAGGGCGAGTGGGTTTTGCAGGACTGGCGTTGCAAAAGTGCTATCGACAATTACTTTGGCGCCGGCCTGCGCAGCCATGGCGGCGACAGATTGAATATCGATCATCTCGATTTTCGGATTTGACGGCGTTTCGATCCATACGAGGGCTGCATTTTTTGAAAGCGCTGCCGCGCTCTCTTCCGGGTCGCAAAAATTGACGAAGTCGACACTGACGCCGCGTTTGGGCAAATCTTCGCGGGCAAGAGTCTTCACATCGAAATATAGATCATGGTGGAGAACGGCTCTGGCGCCGGAGGGCAGCGACATCAAAACTGCCGCCGCCGCAGCCATGCCTGAGGAAAAGGCAACGCCTGCCGCGCCGCCTTCCAGGGCTGCGATGCGCGCCTCAAAATCGCTGACATTGGGATTGTCATGCCGGACATAGATGAACTTGTTGATCGGTTCGTTGGCGGGCCCGTGCTCATAGGTGGTCGAGAGATGGATCGGCGGCGTCACGGCGCCGTCGCGTCGGATGGCCGGTTCGTGAATGGCGATGGTTTGCGGTTTCATGGGCGGCCTCTCCTTGAGCATGACGGCAGCCGTCATGATAGTCGCCGGCCGGCGCTCTTGTCTCTGTGTCCAATCGAGGCGGCTAATCTAGCCCGAAAGCCTGCTTTAGGGCGATTGCCCTTGCCCCTTGGGGGCGGGCCCGCCTAATCTCCCCCAAATTTTGAGCATGCGCAGCCAGTGCGCGGCAATCAGGGGTTAAGGGACATGGAAGAGTTTTACGCGGGCGTAACCAATTTGAGTGGCTTCATCTGGGGCGGAACCTGGAACGGCGCTGTTGTATTGCCATTAGCGCCGATGGTTGTGGTGCTTTTGGGCACGGGTCTGTTTTTCATGATCCGCCTCAAAGGCCTGCCGATCCGCCGGCTTATCCCTGCCTTCGTCACTCTTTTTACGGGCAGCCGGAAAGCGAGTACTGATCCTGACGCCAAGGGCGAGATTACACCCTGGAATGCGCTCTCGACCGCGCTTTCCGGGCAGGTCGGCACCGGCAATCTCGCAGGTGTCGCCACGGCAATCACGCTGGGCGGACCAGGCGCTATCTTCTGGATGTGGATAACTGCGGTGTTCGGGATGGCTGCCGCATTTGCTGAATCAAGCCTCGCAGTAAAATATCGCGAAACCCATCCTGACGGCCACATCCATGGCGGACCGATGTTTTACATCAAGAACGGTCTCGGCAAGAAATGGGGCTGGCTAGGGGTATTCTTCGCCCTCGGCACGATTTTTTCCGCCATCGTGACCGGTAATATGACGCAAGCGAACTCGATCGCAACAGCGGCGGAAGCGGCGGTAAATATTCCCACTTGGATTTCAGGCGCCGTGATCGCGGTGTTGGCGTTCATCGTGATTATTGGCGGGATCAAATCAATCGGTTCGGTTGCAGGTAAAGTCGTGCCGGCAATGGCGTTGGGCTATATTCTCGTTGCGATCATCATGCTGATCCTTAACGCTGAACATGTACCAGCGGCGTTTATGTCTATTTTCACCTATGCTTTTGGCCTTGAACAGGCTGGCGGCGGCGTTGCTGGCTACGCCGTATTGCAAGCGGTGCGCTTTGGCGTCGCGCGCGGGCTTTTCTCGAACGAGGCCGGCCAGGGCTCCACGGCCATTGCCCACGCCGCTGCGAAAACCGACGATCCGGTAAAGCAGGGTGAGATCGCCATGCTTGGTTCGTTCATCGACACGATCGTTATCTGCACCATGACCGCGCTGGTGATCTTGTCGGTGAAGGGCGAATTTGTGTCCGCCAACGGGTTTGTCGACTACGCTTGGCAATCGACAACACTGCAGGGCGCCCAGGTGACGACCGCGGTCTTCAGTCAGGGCATGCCGATGGGTGGTATTTTCATTGCAGTCGCGTTGGCGCTGTTTGCCTTCACGACAATTCTTGGCTGGTCCTATTATATGGAGCAGGCGGCGACCTATCTTGTTGGTGATTGGATCGCCAAACCGATGCGGTTCATCTGGGTCGGCATGGTTTTTGTTGGCGCACTTCAGCAGATTGATTTTATCTGGAAGTTTGGCGATCTCGCCAATGCTTCCATGGCGTTTCCGAATCTGATTGCAATCTTGTTGTTGAGCCCGGTGGTTGTCGCCATGGCAAAGGAAAAAGGGCGGTTATAACAAAGGCCTGTGCCGCATTGGTTTTGCGGCAATATAATTTGATCCTGCGCCGGTTGCTCGCCGCTTTCAGAGCGGTCTATGCTCAGCGCAAGCGATGGAGAGTGGTACAGTGAAACGAGTTTGTGCAGCGGCAATATTGTCGGTGATGGCTTTATCAGGCGCAGCGATTGCGCAGGATGTCGTTGATGACGGCGCTTACATCCGTGTTGCAGCAGGCGGCGTTTTTGCCGGCGACTGGAACCAGGACTACACCTACAATCCAAATTTTGTTTTTTTGGTTGCGCCTCCATCCCGGCAAACGGTTTCTTTGGGGGAGGGGCTCACCGCCGCAGTTGCACTCGGTTTTGACTATGCAGACGGGATCCGCACGGAACTCGAATATCGTTATGCCAGAACCGACATAGACAGTCTGACAGTCGGTGGCGGGTTTGCGCCTGATGTGACGACATTTCCCAACGCGGACGTTTCCGCACATCTGGTGATGGCTAATTTCTATTTTGACTTCACTAACGAAAGTTCGTTCACGCCCTTTATAGGCGGCGGTGTAGGCGGCGCTTTTGTGACCAATGAAAACAATCAAACTGACGCAGCGCTTGCGCTTCAAGGCCGTGCTGGTGTTTCCTATGACCTCGGCGGCGGTCTAACATTTAGTACGGAATATATTTATCTACGGTCGAACGAATTGGCTTATGGCCCGAAAGACAGTGACTTTACACTGGCTGGGCCAGCTGGACCGCGCATTGACGGCGACCGTTACCAGACATCATCGGTGATGCTGTCATTTCGGAAAAAGTTTTAGCGGCCATCATGTCCATTGAGCTTTATCTCACTTTCGTCGCCGCCTCGGCGCTGCTGATCCTGACGCCCGGACCCATGGTTGCATTCGTTGTTGCAACGACTTTATCGCGCGGTCTGCGCCAGGGGCTCATCGCGGTTGCCGGGTCGATGATTGCTTCGGCGATCCAGCTTGGGGTCGTTGCTGTTGGCCTTGCGACTCTTCTCGGCGCGGCGGGCGAAGCGTTTTTCTGGATCAAATGGATCGGCGTTTTTTATCTTCTCTATCTTGGCGTCAAAGCGTGGCGTGCGCCGCCGGACAGTTTGGAGGCCGGTCATGATGGGTCGCAATTTTCGTCGCGGCGGACCTTTTTTGAGGCATTTTTGGTCAACCTCACCAATCCGAAGGGGCTTTTGTTTCATGGCGCTTTTCTGCCGTTGTTTATTTCCCCATCGGCGCCGGCAGGACCGCAACTTCTTCTTCTGGCGGTGACTTTTGTTGTGATCGGCGGGAGCCTCGACAGCCTGTGGGCGCTGACCGCGGCGCGATCGCGACCTTTCCTTGCGCGTGCCGGGCGCTGGCGTCACCGCGTTACCGGCGGTGTCTTGATGACGGCCGCCGCTGGACTGGCGCTTGTACGAAAATAGCCGACGATAATTATAGCAGTGCAGGACAGCCGCGCCGCCTTCTAAAACTATCTTTCATGCGTTAGACCAGCGCCAATCAATTCAATCATGGCGTGCGCTCGCGCCCTTCTATGGAGATGACCTCAATGGCTCGCAAAAAACTCGCAATGATCGGCGCCGGCATGATTGGCGGCACGCTTGCCCATATCGCTGCCCAAAAAGAACTTGGCGATGTCGTCTTGTTCGACATTGTTGAGGGTATTCCCGAGGGCAAGGGGCTCGATATCGCCGAAAGCGCGCCGGTCGACGGTTATGACAGCGCCCTGAAAGGCACGCAGGATTACGCCGACATTGCGGGCGCGGACGTCTGTATCGTCACGGCCGGGATTGCACGCAAACCGGGGATGAGCCGGGACGATCTTTTGGGCATTAATCTCAAAGTGATGAAATCGGTCGGCGAAGGTATTGCGAAACATGCGCCAGATGCGCTGGTTATCTGCATCACCAATCCGCTCGATGCCATGGTTTGGGCGCTGCAGAAGTTTTCTGGTTTACCGTACAACAAGGTCATCGGCATGGCGGGTATTCTAGACTCGGCGCGCTTCCGTCACTTTCTCGCGGATGAGTTTAACGTTTCCGTTGAGAGCGTGACGGCGTTTGTTCTCGGTGGGCATGGCGACACCATGGTCCCGCTCACCCGTTATTCGACAGTTGCCGGCATTCCGTTGCCTGATCTTATTGAGATGGGCTGGACTACGCAGAACAGAATTGACGCCATTGTGGATCGCACGCGAAAGGGCGGCGGCGAGATTGTGGCGCTCCTGAAAACTGGTTCAGCCTATTACGCGCCAGCAGCGTCCGCCATTCAGATGGCGGAAAGCTATCTCAAGGACAAAAAACTCGTTGTTCCGTGCGCCGCACACCTAACCGGACAATATGGGCAGAACGATCTTTATGTTGGTGTGCCGATGGTCCTGGGTGCTGAAGGCTGCGAGCGCATCGTTGAAGTAAAACTCAACGATGGGGAGAAAGCCATGTTCAACAATTCCGTTGATGCGGTCAAAGAGCTGATGGAAGCCTGCATCAAGCTTGATGCAAGCCTCGGCTGAAATTAGCGGCCGCTATAAAAACCGCGGGTGTAGCGACGCGAGGGATAGGCAGCGCCGCTGTAAAACCCTTGCGTTCGCAAATGACGGATGCGTCTGAACGCCGGCGTTACCGAGATTTGAATCTTGATCTGTTGGCGTCCCGCTTCTGATGAAGGCAGAGTATCGTCTGAAGACGCGGGGCTGCCGCGAAAAATATGAACGCCACTGACGTCCTCATAACTCATGCCGTCGGTCATCGCGGTCTGCTCGCCGCTGCCTGTGGTCAAAATCTTTGAACCCGGATGGGCTTGCGCGCCAGCGGCGGCAGCGCAAAAGAGGGCGGCCAGCACAGCTATTTGTCTATATGTTCGCATCGAACACGCTCCTGATGTCATTTCATCGTATAGTGCGGCGACCCTGCAAGGTGATCAAGCAGCAAGGCTGCAGAATTCGATTTTCATCCGGGCCGAGCCGTAAACATACGCCAATTAGAAGAGGTGTGTTGTGAGAATTCGCGCAACAGGCGTATTGCGTGATGCGCATGCCGCAATATCAACAGGTCGTTATGAGAATTCTCTATTCACATCGAACGCAATCGGCTGACGGCCAACAGATTCACATTCACGAACTGACCGATGTGCTTCGCGAGCGCGGCCATGAGATCGTCATGGCCTGTCCGGGTGGCGGTTCGCCCGCACAAACGGAACCGCTTGACGCAAACAAAAACCCGGGCGTGCGGAATTGGCTGCCGGCGCCGATTTATGAAGCGGCGGAATATGCTTATTCGCTGCCGGCCTATTGGCGCCTCGCCAGGCTTTGTGCCGCGACGAAACCGGACGTTCTTTATGAGCGATATAATCTTTTCTTTCATGCGGGCGCCTGGCTGCGGCGGCGAACCGGTATGCCCTTGATATTGGAGGTCAACGCGCCGCTCGCCGACGAACGCGCGCAACATGGTAATCTTTTTTGGAAACATTTCGCGCGCCGCAGTGAGACTGCAATCTGGCGCGCCGCTGATATGGTGTTGCCGATATCAAACGCGCTGGCTGACCGCGTGCGCGCAGCCGGCGTTCCCGATCGCAAAATTGAGGTGATCCCGAACGGCGTCAGCGAGCCGTTTCTTGCTGTTCACGACCCGAACAAAATACGCAGTCGATATGGTTTGAAAGGCAAAATAATTCTCGGCTTTTCCGGCTTTGTGCGCGACTGGCATGGTGTTGATCGCGCGATCCGTTTTCTGGCGGTGCAAAATCGGCGTGATGTTCATTTGATGATTGTCGGCGACGGACCAGCACGCGGGGCGCTTGAAACTCTCGCCGCCGATCTTGGCGTTGCTGACCAACTGGCGATTACAGGCGTTGTGCAGCGCGAGGAGATGCCTGACCACATCGCGGCTTTTGATATTGCGTTGCAGCCTGCTGTCGTCGAATACGCATCGCCGCTAAAGCTTTTCGAATACATGGCGCAGGGTAAAGCGATTGTGGCGCCGAATAAAGGAAACATTCGTGAAATAGTGCGCGATGGCGAGGATGCGCTTTTGTTTTCAACAGAAGACGCTGGCGCCTTTGACAAGGTTCTTACTGTTCTCATAGATGATGCGGCACTGCGTGCGCGATTAGGCGCTGAAGCGAGAGAAAGCCTTCTCCGACAGAATCTAACCTGGAGCGGCAACGCAGTGCGCATTGAAACCATCGCTGAGAAACTAAACGGGCAAAGAACATGACCATTCACATTGAAACTGAACGCCTTATTTTGCGGCCCATGCAACCACGCGACGCTGAAGCGCATATGGAGATGATGGGTGACGCCAATACCGCGGCTTTTTTATCGCCAACGAAAAAACCTCAGGCGCGCATGGATCTCTGGCGGCAATATGCGAGCTACCTCGGCCACTGGCAGATTCGCGGATTCGGATTTATGTCTGTTGACGAAAAAGAGACCGGCGAGTGGGTGGGTCGCGTTGGCCCATGGATGCCTGAGGGATGGCCGGGAATTGAATGCGGCTGGGGCATCAAAAGCGAACATTGGGGCAAGGGCTATGCGCCTGAGGCGGCAATTGGCGCTATTAAGTGGACATTTGACAAGTTCCCCGAGCTGTCGCGCATCATTTCTGTGATCGAACCGACCAACGCCAACAGCCAGGCTGTCGCGCGCAAGATCGGTGAGGAAAAGTCCGGCGAAATTTTCGAATTTTGGGATTATAAGCTCGATATCTGGGCGGCGGAACGCAACGTCTGGCTCGAGAAATTCGGATAAATCTTCGCTACCAAACTGCATTGATGAATTGCCGCCTTCAAGGGTTGACCTTGAGAGCGCCAGGCTGATCATGCGGGCAAATTCAATCTGAGGGATGCTGTAATGAAACTTCTCCGTCGCGCACCATTGACCATACTTGCCTCTATTGCTTTTGCGTGTCCTCCCGCTGCCGCCCAAACTGCGCCAGCGCTGACAGAAACGCAGGCGCAAAATGTCGAACGGTTGATTGAACGAGGCCTTGAAGATGATCTTGCCTGGGAAGTTCTCGAAAGCCTGACCACGGAAATTGGTCCGCGTCTTCCGGCGTCGCCGGCGGAGGCGCGGGCGCGCGAATGGGGTGTCGCCAAACTCAAAAAGCTCGGTTTTAAGAATGTCCGCATTGAGACTTTTGAAATGCCCTATTGGGAGCGCATCTCGGAAAAGGCCGAAATCATTTCTCCCTTTCCACAGCAGTTGATTGTAACAGCGCTGGGCAATTCCATAGGAACGCCGGCGGGCGGCATTACCGCCGAAGTTATGCGCTTTGAAACACTGCCGGCGCTTGCGGCGGCGCCAATGGAGGGTTTTGAAGGCAAGATCATATTTGTTGATGAACTGATGACGCGGACACAAGACGGATCGGGCTATGGCGTCGCCGTCGCCAAGCGCTCGGGCGCAGCAAGAGAGGCCGGAAAGCGTGGTGCTTTGGCGGCATTGATCCGCTCGGTTGGCACGGACAATCATCGCGGGCCGCATACGGGTGGGATGAACTACAAGGAAGGAATAGCCCAGATTCCTATCGCTGCCTTGTCGAGCCCTGACGCTGATCAACTGGCGCGCGCGATGAAATTGGCGAACGGCCCGGTGACGGTAAAACTCGATCTCAGTGTGACAATGAAAGAAAGTGAAGTCTCGGGAAATGTCATTGGCGAAATTCCGGGACAGACGGATGAGTTAATTGTTATCGGGGGCCATCTTGATAGTTGGGACCTTGGAACGGGGGCAATTGATGACGCCTCGGGGATTGCCATTACCATGGCGGCCGCAAAGCTGATTGACAATTTACGGGGTAAACCAAAGCGAACGATACGGGTTGTGATGTGGGGTGCTGAAGAAGTCGGCCTCTATGGCGCCAAGGCTTATGCTAAGCAGCACGCGGATGAACTCGACCGCCATGTTCTGGCAGCGGAGTCGGACTTCGGCGCCGGTGAAATCTATCGATTGGATACACGCTTTGGCGATGGCGCTGTTGCGAAGGCTGCCCCCATGGCGGTTGCCTTGCGCGGGTTGGGTGTTGCGCCAGGCGCTACGGATATTGGCGGCGGTCCTGATATTGGACCGATCCGTGACCTTGGCGTGCCTGTGGTTTCGCTGCGTCAGTCCGGGTGGGATTATTTCGATCTTCATCACACGCCCGATGATACGCTCGACAAAGTTGATCCTGCAGCGCTTCGTCAAAATGTCGCTGTCTGGGCCGCATTTTTATATATGGCGTCGGAAATGGAAGGCGACTTTGGACGCTTGCCGCCTAAGGAAGTTGCGGAATAATACGACCGGTGCGCAATTTTCATTTCATCATGTGATCGATCGAGTTGGATCAACTGCGCTTTTTATCAAATTGAAATCGGCATTCATTGTCGCCCTTCGCCATGCACGCGGCGTGATCAACCGTAGTGCCCGAGGCTTCCGTCAAAAAAGCAAGATCGAGTTTGCAGACATCCGGATTGGTTCTGGCCAGCGTATGATAAATGCAATTATATGCTTTGATTGCCGGTGCGTTCTTTGGCGCATCTTCTTCAACATGGGCGTCAAACCCAAAGTCCTGCAAAACATCGGCGATCGGCTGGATCCGCTCGCCGAGCTTTTTGGTGCTCAGTTGAGCGCCTAAATCTTTGCCCAGATCGCGGCCCAGCTGTTCCAGCACTTTGCCCGTCTGGCCCACGCCGACGGCGCTGATCAACGCTTCGAGCGTTTTCATTGAAAACATATCGTAATTTTTTGGAAAGAGATGAACGCCGCGCTCGCTGAGCGCGTAAATGCGGCTTGGCCGTCCGCCAGTCGCTACGACTTCCTTTCGTAAGATGTGGCCGTCCCGTTCGAGAGACGTCAAATGCTGATTAACGGCGGTTCTCGTCACGCCAAGATCGCCTGCGATCTGGTCAACAGTGAGTCCATTCTTGTTTCGAAGCAGAAGCCGCAAAAGCGCGCTTTGGGTCTGGCCGAATCCGGCAAGATGGTCGCTGTCCGTCATGGAATTCACCTTTCAGCCACCGTCCAATAAGGCAATTTCCCAAGACTTGCCATATATACCATTTATGACATATAATTATGTTGTAAGTAAAACCAACTGGTGCGGGTCCGATGTCAAAAACGTTGTCGGCGCCAGTTCTGGTCTTCGCGTTAATCCCAATTAAAAAAGGAAAACAGGAAATGTTGCGAAAAACTCTGATTGCTGGAGCCGCGCTCACCGCGGTGTCGATGGCCGCCCTGTCAGCAAAGGCTGAAGACGAGGGTCCTAACGATCTTGAGATCGCCCATATTGCCTACACGGCTGGTGTGATCGACCTGCGCTATGCGCATCTGGCGCTTGCGGTGTCGGACAATGCGGATGTGCGTGAGTTCGCGGGGACGATGTTACGCGATCATCAGGCGGTGAATGATGCAGCTCTGGCGCTGCTCGAAAAACTTGAGGCGGCGCCTCAGGATAACGCCACCAGCCAGTCCTTGTTGCAACAAGCCGCTGACAAGCGGGCGGAGCTTATTGCCCTTGAAGGAAAAGCTTTCGACAAAGCTTACGCGGACAATGAGCTTGGCTATCATCAGTTCGTTAACACAGCGCTTGCGGAGACATTCATTCCCGCAGCGGACAACGCAGAATTCAAAGCGCTGCTCGGGTCAGCGCTGGCGACGTTTAGAGCCCATGAAAAGCACGCTGAAAAACTGGTGAAGAACACACGATGAATATGCTCGACAAAAAGATAGATCGCCGGCGCGGACTACTGGTGTGTGGTTTGGCGGCGGCGATAGTTGGGCAGGCGGCGCTTTGGGCGCCGTCGGCCTTGGCTGAAAGCCATGTTGTCGAGATTCGTGATTTCCAGTTCGCGCCTGAGGCGCTGGACATTGCTGTCGGTGACACGGTCACCTGGGTCAATATGGATATCGCCCCGCACACTGCGACTGCTGTCGATGGTTCGTGGGATTCCGGATCTCTTGCGCAAGGAGACGAGTGGTCTCTTGTAATAGAGACAGCAGGGGTGATCGATTACCTCTGCACCTTTCATCCACAGATGGTTGGCGCATTGAATGTCGAATAAACACATGACGTTGCTTTCTGGCCTGAGGCTCCGCATGGTAAGTTATCTGACCCAAGCACCATGCGGAGCGCCAAACGCTGACGCTGCTTTATTCGATTATGAACAACATATGGGTGGTCCAGTTGCGTGAACAGGATTCGGGTGCCCCGGGGTTTTTTGCAAGACTGTAAGTCTTTATGGCCTTGAGGGCGGCTTTGCCGAACGGAGAACTGTTTGGAACTTCAGCAATGATGCGCGCTTCGGTAACATTTAGATCTGCATCGAAATGATAACCGACCATTGCGCCCCCCATATAGCCCGCATATTCCTCGCCTGTCGGGTAGAATGGCGGCTTTCGTTTCTTCCATTCAATGTCGCACTCTTCAGGGTGCGTTGATGCGCGCCACATGCGAGGGAAACCCTCGTCGTCAACCAGTTTGACTTCCCCAAGCCGGGTGGAGGTATAGACGGCGTCTGATTTTGCGAAAGAGTGCACAACATAGTGCCATACAAGCGCTGCCGCATAATGCGGATCAAATGTTTCGATGTTCTCCTGCGGCGGGTACATGAATATCGCCCGATAGGCGGCGTCATGGGCGTTCACAATGTCTTGTTCGGTACGCGCCCTTTTCATCAGATACGCCGCTGCATTTACAATCAAGGCGTTTCCCTGGTAATTTATCTCGTCCGGGGCGACAATTTTGAAATGAGTTTCAGCGTGCTCAGATGCGCGGATTGCCTTGCTGCTTTCACCCTCAGATAGATAAAATAATGCGACTCGAAGCCATGCGAGGGCCGACAGCTCCGTCGCTGCAATTGATGCGTCTTCACGGGCATCCAAAACGACCTGTAATGCATTCAATGCTTTTGAATCATCAGGCGCTGCAACTGCAACCACATAAGCACGTATCAAATGCGGTTCGTGCGGCGGAATATCGGATATGCCCGCGTCGATGAGGGCGACAGTACGGGTAATTGGCGCAACTGCATCTTGCGGCCGCGACATGTAAATAAGCAGCGCGTAGTTATAGGCAAGGACTGCGGTGGCGGGATCATCACCAAGTGATTTTTCAGCGGCCTGCCATGCGGCCTTTGCGTGTTTGGCGGCCTGCGCCTTGTCGCCAGCTTTCAACGCATCGACATAGGCATTGTATTCTTCGACATAGGGTTGGGCGATGGCCGATGGCGCTGAAAACACAATCATCATTGCGGTAAAAATAAATATAGATCTGAAGAAATTCACCACGGTCCCCATGAAAATTGCCCACTGTCAATGATAGTCTAATAAAGAGGCTATTTGCAATCAAAGCCCCGGTCAGTTGTTGCTTGTATCTTGACTTCCATCGGCGTCTCGTTGATTTCCTGCACTGTCGGGCAGCCAACAAGGTGCGATAATGCCGAAGGATGAGAATGTCTTGCGCGCCGCGCCATGGCTGCGGGCTGATGTTGAAACGTTGATGGCGTTGCCTTTTGCGGCGCTGATTTTTCGCGCGCAAAAAGTTCACCGCGAACATTTCAACCCGTCCGACGTGCAGGCTTCGCGGCTCCTTTCCATCAAGACTGGCGGCTGCCCGGAAGATTGCGGCTATTGCAGCCAGTCAACAAAATTCGATACAGGACTTAAAGCATCGAAATTATTGGATACGGAAACGGTTCTCGCCGAGGCGCAGCGCGCCAAATCGGAAGGCGCCTCGCGATTTTGCATGGGCGCCGCGTGGCGCGGACCGAAAGACAGAGATATGAATGCGCTTTGCGATATGGTTGGCGAGGTGAAAGCGCTTGGACTTGAGACCTGTATGACGCTGGGGATGTTGAGCGATGAACAAGCGCTGCAACTTAGCGCCGCCGGACTTGATTACTACAACCATAATATCGACACCTCGCCGGAATATTATGACAAAGTGATCTCCACTCGAACGTTCGAGGATCGTATCGCAACGCTTGAACGTGTTCGTGGCTCCGGCATGAAAGTCTGTTGCGGCGGTATCGTTGGCATGGGCGAAGAAGTCAAAGACCGCATCGGATTTCTGCTTGCGCTGGCCAATATGTCGCCGCCGCCTGAATCGGTGCCGATCAATTCGCTGATGCCGATAGACGGAACGCCGCTTGGGCATTCAGAGCCAATTTCCGCGATTGAATTTGCACGGCTTATTGCTGTGGCGCGCATCCTGATGCCGACATCTTATGTGCGGCTATCTGCAGGCCGCGAAAATATGAGTGATGAGGCGCAGGCCCTGTGTTTTCTCGCCGGCGCAAACTCGATTTTCGTGGGTGATGAGCTTTTGACCACCAACAATCCGGGGAGGGATAAAGACGCAGCGTTGTTTGAGCGATTGGGCGTACGGCTGGTGTAATAAAAAACGGCCCCGAAGGGCCGTTTTTGAATTCTGTAATCTTGTAGGACTTACTTCGTGCCTTTTTTCGGGCGCCGATCGACCTTTTCTTTGATCCGCGCTGATTTCCCGCGTCGCTCGCGCAGATAGTAAAGCTTGGCGCGGCGCACTTTGCCGCGGCGCGTTACTTCGATGGAATCGACCAGCGGCGAGTAAATTGGAAAGACCCGTTCAACGCCTTCACCGAAAGAAATTTTGCGCACCGTGAAGCTTTCATTGAGGCCGCCGCCCTTACGGGCAATGCAGACGCCTTCAAAGGCCTGAATGCGTTCACGCTCGCCTTCTTTAACTTTGACATTGACCTTGACGGTGTCGCCCGGCGCAAATTCCGGTACTTTCTTGCCAAGCTCTTCGATGTGCTCTTTATCGAGCTGCTCAATAATATTCATCACTTCGGTTCCTTGTTCTTGTCGCGCCGGATAGGACCGTCAGCTAAAAACCTCTCCCAGAGGTCCGGTCGTCGCGTCCGCGTTATTTCTTTCCGTTGTTCGTCTCGCCAGTCGGCAATTCGTTGATGATCGCCTGACAACAAAACGTCCGGGATGGCCCGGCCCTGAAATTCTCTCGGGCGGGTATATTGGGGATATTCCAACAAACCACCCTCAAAGCTCTCCTCGCCGAGCGAAGAGGCGGAGCCCAATACCCCGGGAACGAGGCGTACGCAAGCCTCGATCAGGGCCATGGCGGCGATTTCACCGCCTGCCAGCACGAAATCGCCGATTGAGACTTCTTCGATGTCCCGGCTCGAGAAAACCCGCTCATCGATCCCCTCAAACCGGCCGCAAAGGGCGACAAGGCCCGGCCCGGCCGCAAGGGCCTGGGCGCGGTGCTGGGTCAGAGGTGCGCCCCGCGGCGTCAGGCAAAGGAGGGGACGGTCATCATGGTTTATGCTGTCGATCGCGGCCCCAAGAATATCGGCGCGCATCACCAAGCCGGCCCCGCCACCGGCCGGCGTATCATCTACCGAGCCATATTTATTGTCGGAAAAATCGCGGATATTGACGGTGTCGAGCGCCCAATGACCCTCCGCCGCCCCGCGCCCCAGAACGGAAGCGTCCAGGGGGCCGGGAAAGAGTTCCGGGTAAAGGGTAAGGACCGTTGCGCGCCACATGAGGCGTCAGATGGCATGAGGGGCCAGTGCAGGCAAGGATGGCAGGCCCTGGATTGACTATTGTTGTGCCGGCGCTTCGACCAAAATCCTGTCCAATACGCTTAAAAGCTGGTCGGCTGCCGTTTTATCAAAGGTCATAGGTGGTCGGATCTTCAGGACATTGTCCGCCGGTCCTTCAACGCCAATGAGAATGTTTTCCTCTTTCATGCGGTTCTTGATGTAATTCGCCTGCACTGTCGCCGGTGATCGCTCGTCGTGGTCGCGTACAAGGTCGACGCCGATAAACAAACCTGAACCGCGCACATCGCCAATAATCTCATGGCGGCTGGCCATCTCTTCAAGCACGTGCCGCATCATGTCCCCTGTCATCTTTGCGTTTTTTGGAAGTTCGTTCATTTCAAGAACGTCAAGCACAGCATTGCCTGCGGCGCAGGAGGCGCTTGAGCCGCCAAAGGTCGAGAAAAATTCCGGCCCCGAAGAAAAAGCACTCGCGATTTCATCGGTCATGGCGACCGCGGCGAGGGGAAAGCCATTCCCGAGCGGTTTGCCAAAAACGGCGATATCGGGAACGACACCTTGTTGGTCAAAGCCCCAAAAGAAATCGCCAAGGCGGCCAAGCGCCGTTTGAACATCGTCGGCGATGCAAACGCCGCCGGCGCGGCGCACCAGTTCATAGACCGCCGCGAGATATCTCTGGGGCAGAACGATCTGGCCGCCGACGCTCGGCAGGCATTCACTGATGAAACCGGCGAGGGGGCGACCGCTTTTCTTGATTTCGGCAAGGGTGGTTTTGACATCTTCGATATATCGCGCGGGCGCATTGGCGCCGCGGTGATTGCCGCGATAAATATCCGGTTGCGATGTGACATGCACCCAATCGGGCGGCGCGCCGGCGCCATTCGGGTGAAGGAATTTGTATGGACTGATATCCATGGCCCCTGTCGTGTTCCCGTGATAGCCATGGTCCATCACCATCATATCGTGCGCGCCAGTAACAGCGCGTGTAAGGCGCAGCGCAAATTCATTGGCCTCACTCGCCGAATTCAAAAACACAATTTTTGACAAGGGATCGGGCAGAAGTTTTATCACCCGCTCGGCGTAGTTGATATGAATATCCTGAAGGTACCGGGTGTTGGTGTTAAGCAACGACATCTGTCGCCGGACCGCATCGACAACAACTGGATTGGCGTGCCCCACATGCGGCACATTATTATAAGCGTCGAGATATTGGGCGCCCTCGGCGTCAAACAGAAAATGCCGTTCACCGCGCACCAAATGAATCGGAGAGTCGTAGGTGAGAGAAAGATTACTCGGGGCAATCACTTTGCGGCGCTCGACTAATGATTTGATGCGCGGCGCTTTTGCGTTTGCAAAATCAAGCGGTTTCGCGCAAGCGGCGACAAACTGCTCAGCGGCAGTTTCTTCGTTGATATCGACCAGTTTTTCAAGCAGACGCCAGGCCGGCGCCTCACTTATGGAAAGATATTCGTTCTCAGGTTTTTCAACCCGCTGAATGGCGGCATTTGTTACGCTGATGGCAAGGCGCAGTTTTATGAGCGGCAAAAGAAGTTTTGTCTCAGTTTCGCTTAGTGGGACGATCTTGTGAAAGCCACTCACTAATGCTGCGCCGCGCGCAAGCGCGTCACCGTCGCCCATCATCGCATAAGCCATCGCAATCGCGGGTTCGCAGATGCGCGGCGCTCGCACCATGTCGCCAAAGTCGATTATTCCTGATATCTGGCCTTCGTTTGATCCACCCGTGTGAACAAGAACATTCATGTCATTGGCGTCGCCGTGAATTGGCGTTCTCGGCAGCGCCTCAAGCATGGGTGAAAGCTCGGCGGTGAAATGTGCGGCGATCCGCTCAATCATGCGCCGCCTTTTTGCGTCTGAGAATGCATCCAAATGTTTTGCAACCCATCCACCCTGTCGCAAATCCCACTTTAGGTCGCGATCGAGAAGAGGGTGATCGAATGCTTCAAGCGCTCGGCATAGTCTCCCCATAATTTCGCCAATGCTGAATGCAAGGCGCGGCGCCCATGAACCAAGGTCCGCCATTATTCGTCCGGGCAGGAAAGAAATCAGCCAGCCTATCCTGGCCTCGCCCTTATCATCGATCAGGGAGACAACGGCGTTGTCATTTCGGTCACGCAGGATTTTTGGAACATATTGTTCCATGCCGCCCGCTCGCGCGCACTCCATCGCGTTGATCTGAAGCTCAATGAAATCAGGACTGCAGCCGGCGCGCATCAGTTTGAATACATAGCGTCCGCCTTTGCCCTCGATGTCAAAGTTGAGGTCAAGTTCTCCCGGTAGAGCGCGAACGCGCGCCTCCACGCCATAGCCAGTCATGAGCGCATGTTCGACAATTGAGAGAAGGTGGTTCATTGGCGCCTATGTTTGCAAAAGATTCGCTGTCTAGCGCATTTCCGGAAAAAGTGTGAATCGGTTTTCCGACAAGAAATGCGCATAAGTGTAAATCTGGGGCGTTTCCAGACAATAAACCGGCGCCACTTTATCCCGGAAACGCCCTAGGTGTCTTTCTCGTCCCGTGCGTCGTCACAGGCTTCATTGGCAGCACCGTTCTGGTCTCCGTCACCCAATTCAATGGCTGTCTTCATCACAGTAATCTCACCGCATTCCATATTGACCATCGGCACGTTTTCTTTTGTAAACTCAACAAGCCTCACGCCATTAATTCCGGGAATATCTTTTAGTTCGATGAGGTCTCCGGCGCCGAAATTATATACTGCACTGACAACGCCCATGGCGTTGCCGGATTCATTGATGGCGTGCAATCCGATGAGATCGTCGAGATAAAATTCATCTTCGTCTGGTGACGGCAGCTTTTCGCGATCGACATAAAGCCGAATGCCCTTCAAGCTCTCTGCATCCTCGCGAGATTTGATCTCTGGCGCACTGATGAGAGCGAGGTCGGGTTTGAGTACGCGCACAAATGTCAGGGTAAATGATCGTGCGCCATCTTCACTTTCGACAGGTCCATAGGCGGCGATGTTTTCTGGCGCCTCGGTGAAGGTTTTGAGTTTTGCTTCGCCTTTAACGCCATGAGCGCCGGCGAATGCGCCAAGGCACGCTCGAGACTTCCTGTCGGCGATCACGGTGCGACCTCCGGCTGGCGAGACTCGAACAGTCGGCCTTTCTCTGTCCATAGAATGATCGCAAAAGCGCCGAGCCCAAGGCAGGTAAAGCCTATAATGATTGGCATTGTGGTGCCGTCATAAAGCTGACCGATAATGCCGCCGAGAAAACCTGCAATTGTGGTCCCGGCAAAACCATTGGCTGCCGCCGCCGAGCCGGCGATATGACCCATGGGCTCCATCGCCAAGGCGCTGGCGTTTGGTCCGATCAGACCCAGCGCAAAAAACGATATGCTCATGAACACCATGAAGAGAATGAATGTTTCACCAAGGGTCGTTGCAATTGCCAGGTGAATCACATTGGCGCCGATGAACACCAAAATCGCGCTGTGGGACAGCCGCCGCATCCCGAAGCGAGAGACAAGCCGTGCATTGATCAGGGTTGCAGCGCCCAGCGACGCGGCAACCGCAGCAAATGCAAGCGGGAATCCCTGCCCGAGATCAAAGGTATCAACGAAAATTTGCTCGGACGCGCTGATATAGCCAAAGAGCGCGCCGAAACAGAGTGCTGACGCCATTGTGTAACCAATGGCCGTCCGATTACAGATGAATTCAAAATAAGATGATGCGATAGGGCCCGCGCGCAACGGTTTGCGGTTCGTTGGCGATAATGTTTCCGGCAGGCGCCACCCCAGCCACACGGTCAGGATAAGAGCATAAAGCAACAGCACGAGAAAAATCCCCCGCCAGGGAGCGATGAACAACACCAATTGGCCAAAGCCCGGAGCGAGAATTGGCGCCGCCATAAATATAGTGATCGCGAGTGACATGACCTCAGCCATTTTCCGCCCCGAGCATTGGTCGCGCACAATCGCGATTGCTGCGACGCGGGTGGCGGCGGTCGTTACACCCTGAAAAGCGCGCGCCGCGAGAAGTAATGTAAAGGAAGAGGCGACGACGCTCAGCGCCGAGCCGACAATATATCCGCCAAGCGCCCACATCAAAACGCGCTTGCGCCCAAACCGATCGATAATCGGACCAAAGAAAAGCTGCGCAACGCCATTGCCGAGCACATAGACAACAATGATCAACTGGCGGTCATTGTCGCGTGCGGCGCCGAGTTCGTCGCCGATCTGGCCAAGCGCCGGCAGCATCATATCGATCGCCAGTGCATTGAGCGCCATCAGCGCAGCGGCAATAGCAACCAGTTCCGCGAATGGAATGCGCGGCATGACGAATGCGCCTTGGGGTTGCTGCTGATCTGGAGTGGCCATTGGGCCGGATTAAGCCGTGAGGTTCTTAATGGCAATGGGTGTGGGGGATGCACAATACCGGCAAACGCAGTTAGGTTGAACGGAAATACCGGCAACTATGGGCAATTCACGATGAGCAATGAACATAAAACAAAACCTGGCGACGAAACGGCGGCGGTCTACTGGCGCGAAAATGTCAAGCTTGTATGTGGTCTCCTCACTATCTGGTTTGCTGTGTCCTTCGGCGCAGGCATTCTTTTTGTGGAGGCGTTGAACAACATACAGCTTGGCGGTTTTAAGCTTGGCTTCTGGTTTGCTCAGCAGGGGTCGATTTTCGTCTTTGTTGCTTTGATATTTGTCTATGCGGCACGCATGCGCGTGATCGAAAAACGTTTCGGCGTCAGCGAAGAATAGGCGAAGGTAAAAATCATGGACACGCAAACCCTCACCTATATTTTTGTCGGGCTTTCATTCGCGCTTTATATCGGTATTGCGATCTGGTCCCGCGCAGGTTCGACCAGCGAGTTTTATGTGGCGGGTGGTCATGTTCATCCTGTTGCTAATGGCATGGCAACGGCGGCGGACTGGATGAGCGCCGCTTCGTTCATTTCCATGGCCGGCATTATCGCCTTTGCCGGTTATGACGCCTCGGTTTATCTAATGGGCTGGACCGGCGGCTATGTGCTGTTGGCGTTGTTATTGGCGCCTTATCTGCGCAAATTTGGCCAATTCACGGTGCCGGATTTCATCGGTGAGCGGTATTATTCAAAACTCGCCCGCATTGTCGCTGTTGTCTGCCTGATTGTTATCTCATTCACCTATATCGCTGGGCAGATGCGCGGCGTTGGCGTTGTGTTTTCGCGCTTCCTTGAGCTTCCCATCGAATGGGGCGTGGTCATCGGCATGGGAATCGTTTTTTTCTATGCCGTATTGGGTGGTATGAAAGGGATTACCTATACGCAAGTAGCGCAATATTGCGTGTTGATCTTTGCTTATCTGGTGCCTGCGGTATTCATCTCTATCCTGATCACAGGTAACCCTGTCCCGCAGCTTGGGCTTGGCGCTGCGGTCGCTGACGGGTCTGGCATCAGTGTGCTGGCGAAGCTTGATGCAACCCTTGTTGATCTCGGTTTTTCGGCCTTTACCGAGGCGAAAAAAACAAAAATAGACATTTTTGCGATTACGCTGGCGTTGATGGTTGGCACCGCTGGCCTGCCCCATGTTATCGTTCGTTTCTTTACTGTGCCGCGTGTTTCCGACGCGCGAAAATCGGCAGGCTATGCGCTGGTCTTTATTGCGCTTCTTTATACAACGGCGCCGGCGGTCGGGGCCTTTGCGCGATTGAATTTTATCGACAGCGTCAATGAGAAATCTTATGCGGCTGCGCCGGCGTGGGTGAAGACATGGGAGGAGATCGGCTTGATCACCTGGGTCGACAAAAATCAAGACGGTGTCATCCAATATGCAGCAGGTGCGCCGTTTGAGGGGCGTGCAGCCTATACCGGTGATACGGGTCTTCATGGCGAGCGCCTTGTCTCCAACGCGCCGACGACGAACGAAAATGAAATCATAGTAGACCGTGACATCATGGTGCTGGCGAATCCGGAAATCGCAAATCTACCTGGTTGGGTCGTTGCCCTTGTCGCTGCCGGCGGTGTTGCAGCGGCGCTTTCAACGGCGGCGGGGTTGCTGCTCGTGATATCCGCGTCGATCAGTCATGATCTGTTGAAAAAGACATTCCGGCCAAAGATCACAGAGCGAGGCGAATTAATGGCGGCGCGGGTTTCAGCCGCAGCCGCAATTGTTGTCGCCGGCTATCTAGGCGTTAACCCGCCAGGCTTTGTGGCGCAGGTCGTTGCGCTGGCATTCGGCCTTGCGGCGAGCTCGCTGTTCCCGGCGATCCTGATGGGTATATTTTTTAAAGACATGAATCGCGAAGGGGCAATTGCCGGAATGGTTTCCGGGCTGGTCTTTACCCTGGGCTATATTGTCTATTTCAAATCGCCTTGGTTCGGCGCGGTCAACAGCGCTGATTTTTGGCTGTTCGGCATATCACCGGAGGGGATCGGTGCGGTTGGTATGGTGGTGAACTTCGCAGCTGCGATTGGCGTTGCGCGCTTCACCAAGGCGACGCCGCTGAGTGTCCGCAATTTGGTTGACAATATTCGGATGCCCAAGGCGTTTCCGAGATAAAGTGGTTCCCGGTTTTTCGTTCCCGACCGCGAATGCGGTCACAAGATATTGGCTAGCGCGTCTTCGCGCGCGGGAAATGCCCTAGATTCATATCTATGCGCATTTCTTATCGGAAAACCGCAATACATTTTTTCGGAAATGCGCTAGACGCGCCGGACCGGCAAAAGCCGCGCATTAAAGCTGCGCAGGTTTTGTTGATCACGTTCTAATCCTCAGTGTCGACAATCGCTTCGAGCGCGCGTTTGCGATCGCTATCGGAACTGATATCGGCCGCCGCCTCGCGATAAGCTTCGATCAGCGCAGGATCATCACCCATCTCTTCGGCGATGGCTTCCAACGCAAGTCGTTGCTCGTGATCGCCTTCAATTGCACTCGTCGCCTCGATCAAGCTTTTCCATGCAGCGACAGGGTGATCGCCTTCATCTGCAACTTCTTCAATGATGAGACGCTGATCGTGATCTGATTCAAGCGCGCCGTAGGCTTTGAGCCATGCCGCGGTCAATTCAGGATCCTTTGAATATAGCTCTGCGCTTTCGTCCAGGATCAAACGCATATCATGATCGCCCTCAACTTGATCAGCGGCAGCCAGCAAAAGCCGGGTGGCGCCTTTGTTGTCGAGTGAGCTGTTTTCGAGAAGCGCGACCGCAGCGATCCTCAAATCATAATCGCTCTCGATGCGCTCAAAAAGGCCAAGCGCCAGATCCATCGCTTCACCATTCAATGATCGCTCGGCAAAAGCCTCCATCAGCTTTCGTAAATCGTGATCGCTTTCTATGCCTCCGGCGGCATCGATCAGAACCGGTGTCAGTTCTGCGGAAATATCTTCGTGATCCATGATTGATCCGAGCGCGCGGCGCAAATCATGGTCACTTTCGACATTTTTCAGCAGTGCAACAAGTGTGGTGAGTTGCTCCCCGGACAAATCAGCCTGTTCTGTCAGCGCCTCTGTGTAACGACGCAAGGAATGGTCGCTGTCGAGATGCGTCATTTCTTGAAGAACGGCGTCAGCGCCGCCCTGTTTCAAAAAAGCAGTGACCCGTTCCTCTGCCTTCATCCCGCTGGCGCGTAAAAACACGACCAGCAATTCAGTGATGGCGGCGTCGGTTTCGGGACCGTCTGCCTGCTCTGCATCGTCGACAAAATAACTGCGTTTGATGTCGCCGCGAGACCGTTCAAAGAGGGCGCGTTTGGAAACCCCGTCAGCCGTATGAGTGATCTCGAATTTGCGGCCAAGACGTTCAATATCTGTCCCAAGCGGGTCGAGCTCAAACTCGCCGCGCCAGCTCGCCTCAACTTTAATGTCGTCTTCTTTTAATATAAACTCGCCACGATCACCGTGGACGACATGACGCGTTGAGCGGCCCGTGTCTGAATCAACTGAAAAGTCCGCGCTTCGGTCACCGATCGACATGGCGTAAGCAGCGGATAACACAAGCGCCCCGATTGTGATCGCGGCAAGTGTTTTGATTTTTTCCATAACCAGCTCCAGACAAATCAACCATCTGAGTTTAGCCTGCCGCTATGCAGATTAAAACCTTCTCAACCCCGGCAAGAGGCGTTTACGACGAATCGGCGCTCTTATGCGCTGATGCGAGGTAGTCGGCGCTGCGCATTTCCATCAATCTTGATGACGTACGTTCGAATTCAAAAGCACCGTCGCCTGCCTGATAGAGGGCATTGGGCTCGCCATCAGCCGAACACACAAGCTTGGTGCGCGTGTCATAAATGGTGTCAATGAGCGCGACGAAACGCTTCGCCTCATTGCGCATATCCACACCCATGATCGGTATATGGTCCACAAATAGCGCGCCATAGCGGCGTGCCAGGGCGAGATAATCTGAAGCGCCGAGAGGGGTTCCACAAAGCGCGTCGAAATCAAATCGCGCCGCCCCGCGCGCTGTCCGCGGCGCGATCAGCTGCCTGCCTTGAACGGTTATCTGTTCTTGTCGCTCATGGGCGCCGCAGATCATATTCGCCCAGGCAGCGTCCATGGCGGCGTCCGCGGTCGGTCCCAATGGTTGATAATAGACTGGCGCCTGTTCAAGTTTCGCCAGGCGGTAGTCTCTCGCTGCCTGCAGTTCGAGAACGCCAAGTCGCTCCTTTAATTGGGCGATAAATGGCAAAAATAACTGCCGATTGAGGCCATCTGAATAAAGTGCGTCCGGCTCCCGATTGGATGTTGCGACAACGACAACGCCTTTGTGAAAGAGTGCGTCAAATAACCGGCCAAGGATCATGGCGTCGGCAATGTCGCTGACCTGGAATTCGTCAAAACATAAAAGGACGGCTTCACGCGCAATATCATGAGCGACCGGCGGCATAGGATCGTCTGGCGCTTTGCGGGAAAGGCCGCGATGGCGGCGTTTAATCTTGTCGTCAGCAGCGCGCCATGCAGCGATGCGTTCATGGATGTCCTGCATGAATTCGTGAAAATGAACGCGGCGCTTTCTCGTGTGCTGCGTATTGTTGAAAAAAATATCCATCAACAGGGTTTTGCCGCGCCCGACGCCGCCCCAAAGATAGAGCCCCTTTGGCGCCGGCTTCTTTCCGCCGAGCAAACCGTTTCTGCCGGGTTGATAGCCCTTCAGGGCGTTATGAAGCGCTTGAAGCCGATCAACAGCCATATCCTGAGCCGGATCGACCTCCAGCGCGCCAGCGTCAACAAGCGCATTATACCGCGGACGCGGCCCCTTCATCATCGTTAGGCCTATAACGTGCTGCGTCGTCGGCGTCACGAGGGGTAAAAAGCCAGGCGGCAAGCCAGACGGCCAGTGCGGCGGCGGATATCTCCGCAAGCAGGAATGCGGGCGCATCGCCAAAGTGAATGCCGGAAAAAGTGTCTGTGAGGGTCCGGGCGATCGTCACCGCCGGATTGGCGAATGATGTTGATGAGGTGAACCAATAGCCAGCGGTGATGAAGAGCCCAACAGCGATGGGAATGCGTTCGGGGCGAAACCGAAGACACCCAAGGATCGTCAGCACAAGCCCGAATGTCGCAATTGCTTCGCCGATAAATTGGCCGACGCCGAAACGCGCTTTTGCGCTTAGCTGGAGCAGCTCCAAATCAAACATGGCATGGGCAAGAAAAACGCCGGCAATCGCACCGAGTATTTGGCTTGCCATATAGGCGGCGGCGAGACTGGCGGTGATTTCTTTTCGCAACAGAAATGCGAATGTTACCGCCGGGTTGAAATGAGCGCCGGAAACCGGACCGAAAACCATAATGAGAACGGTGAGCCCAGCGCCGGTTGCGATTGTGTTCGCAAGCAGAGCGATCGCATCATTGCCACCGGCAAGGCTGTCGCCCATAATCCCGGATCCCACGACAATAGCGAGCAACAAGGCCGCGCCCGCGAACTCGGCGACAAGTCTTTGTGAAAACGCAAATCTCATTGGCGGATTTCTGTAGAAAATTGCCACACCTCATGAAGGCGTAGGGGGCGTGGCAATAGGAATCGCGGAGCGGTGTTCAGCAGCAGGCAGTTGCAGAGGGTTTTACAGGCTGCGCGACTGGCCGCTCGGGCTCGGCCCCGTAGGCTTCGCTGTCGCCAAAAGTCTGGAACAGTTCCCAGCTCGCTTCCTGTGGGTCGCGCACCCAATATTTGTTGCTTTGAGCGTAGCAGCATGTGGTCGCTTCTTCTTGCATTAGCGAGGAACCAGCGTCGCGCAGCCGTCCGGCGATCTCTTCCAATGCGTCTTGGCTATCGACGGATATGCCCACATGATCGACACCGGGCGTACCGCCATGGGTTGAAATGGAAATATTGGCGGCGGGATCGTCAAGCAGCCATTTTGCGTAATCCGCCTCCAGTCTGGTGGGTTCCTGCCCTAACATGGCGCTGTAAAATGCCACCGACTGAGTGAGGTCCTTGGTTTTGACGTGGATATGCAGTTTTTTCATGAAACCATCTCCTTAATGACATAGGGGCCGCAAAGCCGCCGGTCGCCCTGACAGCAATCAGCCAGCAGGAAGTCGACGAGATCGCGGATGCCGCCATAATCGGCGGCGTAGATCACGCTGCGCCCGATTTTTCGGGACAAAATCAGGCCTGCCCGCTCCAGTTCTTTCAGATGAAAGGACATGGTGGGGGCAGGAACGCCAATAGCTTCAGCAATCTTTCCAGCAGCCTCGCCTGCCGGGCCTGCCTTGACCAATAGTTTCAATACCGCGAGGCGCGATTGTTGAGACAGGGCCGAAAAAGCGCTGGCTGCTATATTTATTTCCATAATTTCATAAATATCAAACTAATTTAAAATTACAACCCCTCGGAGATAGGAAAAATTTTAGAGATTTTGGAAACAAATTGGTTGCGTCTTATCGCTAAAAAAGACGGGCAAGTGAGAAGGAGCGCCAGAAGGTGCGGAAAATCGCTGTATTATTGTCTGTCGCGTTGACGCTGTTTGGCGCTTCGGCGGCAATCGCTGCAACGACACTTTACACCGACTCAAGCAATTTCGGCGGGTGGCCCAATGCCTTGAACCCCGGAAATTCTGTCGGCCCTCCGGACGGCCTTTCCGCCACGGTCCCAAATGGCGGTTGGATTGCTTTTCAGGAATCATCACTCTTTTCGACAGGCAATACCTCGCTAACAGTGACTTCTGTCACCGGATCTGGAAACACGCGTTTCTATGTTGGCCGAAGCAATGGCGCCGGATGGTTCTCAGCGCTGAACAATCGCACCGTAACGCTGACGACTGGCGTTAATATTTTGCCGACAAGCGCCGCTCAAAGCGCATTTTGTACCGGGATTGGCGGTTGCGATGTATTTGTCGTTCAAGCTTTTGGCGGCACTACGTTTGCGCTGGACGCGGCATTAGGACCAAGCCCTGAGCCATCGGCATGGGCGCTAATGATCCTCGGATTTGTTGGTGTCGCGGGACGCCTAAAGGTTTTGCGGCAACGTGGTGTGACGCCATCCGTTGGCTCGGCGGCATTCGCCTAGATTTCTCAAAATCAGTCTGTCAGCCATTACAGCACGACCGAACAAGGTCATAGTGCTGCGCTAGGGGATTCGGGCGCAGCCGGCTGAACGTCATTTTTATGGCCTATAAAACTCTCAGTGCAGACAGGGTGATCAACACGATCGATACGCTGAGCCTGCGTGTCGTGGAGCGTTTTCCAAATTCCGGCCTCGAGCAGGTTTCCTCCGAACTCGCGGCAACGGCGCGCCGATGCGCCGCTGAATCCAACCGATTGCGAAACCCGGTAATGGCGATCCGGGCTCTTGTCTTTTCCATATGGCTCGCTGGCGGCGCGGCGCTTTTGTGGCTTGCCCTCGGGTTACATTACGAGGGCTTGAAGCTTGAAGCGGCGAGCCTCGTCCAGGTCCTTGAGCCGGCCATGAATCTTGCTGTCTTGATGGGGATCGGTGTTTTGTCCCTGGGGCGGCTGGAGGAACGTTGGAAGCGTTCAAAAGCGCTCGAATATATTCATGAACTGCGCTCGATCGCCCATGTGGTCGACATGCATCAACTGACCAAGGACCCCTATCGCAGCTCGTTGCCTGCGACAGCATCATCGCCAAAAGTGATATTAACGGGGGCGTTGCTGGAGCGATATCTCGACTATTGCTCCGAAATGCTTTCGCTGACCGGAAAGCTGGCCGCGCTATTTGCGCAAAGCTGCAAAGACCCCGAGGTCGCTGCCGGAGCAAGCGATGTGGAGCAGCTCACGACGGCTCTGTCGCGCAAGATCTGGCAGAAGATCATGGCGTTTAGTCGCTTTGAGGACGTAAGCCCGCGCTGAACGCGAACAGCCATGGCCGAGTGGCTAGCGCGCCTTTACATCCGCGATATGTTGATCGACCAACCGCTCAAGGACCGGCAGCGGCACGGCGCCATTTTGTAAGACGACGTCATGAAATGCCCGAACATCAAAATCAGGCCCGAGCGCGTTTTCTGCTTTGGCGCGCAGCTCCTGTATTTTCAGCATACCGATCTTGTAACCCAGCGCCTGGCCGGGCCTCGCGATATAGCGTTCAATCTCCGAAGTCGCGTCACCCACCGACAAGGGTGTGTTTTGAAGGAAATAGTCGATCGCCTCTTCGCGCGTCCAACGCTTGGTGTGAATTCCGGTGTCAACAACAAGGCGCACGGCGCGCCAGATTTCGTTTTGAAACCGACCAAGATCTTCAAATGGATCTGTGTAAAAACCCATCTCTTTGGCGAGCGCCTCTGCATAAAGGGCCCAACCTTCGACAAAAGCGCCATAGCCCCCATATTTGCGAAAACTCGGCAGGCCTGTCATTTCCTGTTGCAGGGCAAGCTGGAAATGATGTCCCGGTACGCTTTCATGATACCCGATCGCTGTATGCACATATTTTTGCACCGCGGTCATGTCGCGAAGATTGGTATAATAAACGCCGGGGCGCGACCCATCGGCGGATGGTGAATTGTAAAAAGCGATCCCGGCTGTGTTTTCACGAAATGGCTCGACTCGTTTCACATCAAGTTCGGCTCTTGGCAGCAGGTTGAAATATGTATCAACCTTTTCATAGATGCCTGCGACGAGGCCGCGTTGGCGCTCCAGGAATGCTTCACGCCCCTCATCGGTATTTGGAAAATAATTATTCGGGTCGTTGCGCACAAAGTCGAAAAACTCGACCAGCGTTCCATCAAAACCAACCTGGGTTTTGATTTTCTCCATCTCACCCTGGATGCGTGCGACTTCGCGCAGCCCGAGATCGTGTGTTTCATCAGCAGTAAGATCGAGTGTCGTATAATGCGCGACGCGGTTTTCGTAATAAGCCTCGCCATTGGCATGTTCCCAGACGCCGTTATTGCCGTCGGCCAGCGCTTCGGCTTCGGCGACGGCGGCCGCGAATTTTTCATAACCACGCTTCCAGGGCCCGGTCAGCGCCGCTTCACCTTGAGCAAAAAATGCTTGTTTGGCGTCTTCCGCGATATCGAGCGCTTCGACTTTTTTACGAAAATCCGCGTAAACGGCGTTTTCAGGCGCATCGTCAAAGGGCGCGCCGCTGATCAGGTTACCGAGATCGGTGAGAATTTTCGGGTAAACAAAAACCGGCGCAAGAATGTTATTCGCTGTCTGGCGCTCCAGGCGTTCCGTCAGCGCATCAAGAACGCCTTCTGATTTTTCCAGACGAGAGATATAGGCTTCGGCGTCAGAAACATCGTCGACCGCGTGAAGGTTTTGCAGCGCAACCGGCAGGTAAAGCGCATAGCCATCCGTATGGTGAGCGACATATTGATTGTTGCGGAATGCAAAATTGCGGATCGCTTGCTCGGCCTGATAAACGAAAATATCGTAACTGACCTGCGCTTCGCGCGTGAGCGCGGTATAGTCGAACTCGTCAGCGAGGCGCGCGAGATCGTCCTCCCGGCGTTGATTCTCGGCGAGCGCGGCGTTGTCGCTTGCATCGTCCCACTTGCCGTAATTTTCCGTTTTGCGACCAAGGTCGGCTTCAAAGAGCGGGCTCAAAGCAACTTCGCGTTCAAAGACTTCTTCGAAATACGCCGAAAGCCGCTCGTCTTCCGACACAATCTGCGCGCTTTCAGCCGCATTATTTTCGGGGACCTCAGCGGTCGGAGTGGAGTTGGGTTGGCCGCAAGCGGCAAGCGCCAGCGCTGCCAGCGAAAAGGCGGCTGTATTCAATAAGACGGTTTTATTGGAATGCATTGATTTGAGCTCCCGCGACGTGAAAATTCGCGGGACTATGATCGGGCCATGAAATGTTGACAAGCCTTGCTGCGATGAACCGTTTTGGTAGCGTGGCGCTCAGTTGTGAGGTTTCCGATGAATTGTGCGGGCTGGCCTAGCGATCAGGCCTGTTCACCATCATTTTCTTGATCTCGGTGATGGCCTTGGCCGGATTAAGGTGTTTCGGGCAAACTTGCGCGCAATTCATGATCGTATGGCAGCGATACAATTTAAAATCATCCTCAAGTTTGTCGAGACGTTCATTCGTATGCTGATCGCGGCTGTCCGAAATCCAGCGATGGGCTTGAAGGAGTGCAGCCGGCCCGAGATATTCATCCTTGCCTTCCGTGTCGCCGTTCCACCAATAGGATGGACAAGAAGTTGAGCAACAAGCGCAGAGGATGCACTCATAAAGCCCGTCAAGTTTTGTGCGATCTTCCTGGCTTTGACGCCATTCGTCTGTCGGTTCGTCATCTTTGGCCTGTAGAAAGGGCTCGATATAGGCGTGTTGTTTGTAGAAATTCGTCAAATCCGTCACGAGGTCTTTCATCACGGGCTGGTGCGGCAAGGGATAGACGTTGATATCGCCCGACCCCAATTCGTCCATGCCTTTGGTGCAGGCGAGCGTATTGGCGCCGTTAATATTCATCGCGCAGGACCCGCATACGCCTTCGCGGCAGGAACGCCGGAACGCCAACGTCGCATCGGTTTCATTTTTGATCTTGATGAGAGCGTCCAGCACCATCGACACGCCTGAGACGTCGACCTCATATTTGTCGACGCGCGGATTGTCAGGTGTGTCTGGATCATAGCGATAGACGTTAAATGTGCGGGTTTCCCCGTCACCCTCTTTGGCGGCGTATGTCTTACCGTTTTTTGTTATCTTGGAATTTTTCGGCAGGGTCAGCTCAACCATGTGCTGGGGCTCTTTCTCTCTATTATTTTATGCGCACGCCGCATTCGGATATCGTGTAACAGTTCCTGTCTCCGCGATGCGGTGTTCGCTGCAGCAAATCAAGTGATGGGCGCCCAATCTTCTGATTTCAGGCGTAAATATATCAGAGCTGAAATGCCTGACAAATCAATTAATGCGTAAATGCGCAAATTTGGCAATCACCGCATACCCCAAAATAAGAAGGCAAATGACGCAGAGGGCGACGGGCTTCTATTCAGCAGCCGTCCAAATGCGGGCCTGGCAAATCGGCCCGAGGCATCCCTTTACTTCCAATGTGCCGTCCTCACGTCGCCGCAATTTTGATCCATAGGTCGTGCCGGTTTCAGGGTCATAGATCTTGCCCTTTTTCCATTGATCTTTCTTGGCGATAAAGCCGCCAAGAATAACCAGCGCCATTATCGGGCGGTCCCGAAGTTCGGCTCTGGGATTTTCAACGTCGCGAAGCAGTTCAGGCGCCGGATCGTCAACCCAGACAACGGTTCCGCAGGGTGTTGCATCACCGCAATCGGTGATTTCGACTTTTGAGTTGCCGCCATTCGTCAGCCATACGCCGTATACGTCGAGCGGCGTCGCGGCGTGAGCGGGAAGCGCGCTTAAAGCAATGAACGCAAGACTTAACAATAATCGCATTTACAAACCCTGTTTTACTGGCTTCAATTCTGGAAAACTCGGCGCACGCTTTTCAGATTTTGCAATATAGCTTTCCTTGATCGCATCTGTACTGAGCATCGCCGCGTTCCAGACGCCGATATAATCAAGCGCATCGGCCGTGGAATGATCGCGCGCATAATTGATCATACGTTTGCATCCGGCAACCGCCAAGGGAGAATGGCTGGCAATTTTTCCGGCGATTTCCATGACGCCCTCGATCAGTGCTTCATGACTGTCAAAAACCTCATTGACGAGGCCGATTTCTTTTGCCTTTGCTGCGGGAAGCCGCTCTGCCGTATAGGACATCTGCCGCGCCCAGCCCTCGGGGATGACTTTCGCGAGGCGTGGAAAAGTGCCGACATCCGCTGTCATGCCAATCGCGGTTTCCTGCACGCAGAAAAACGCATCCGCACTGGCGTAGCGGCAGTCACATGCGGTTGAAAGATCGACGCCGGCGCCGACAGCGCCGCCTTGTATGGCGGCGAGCACCGGTTGGCGCGCATTTTCCAGTACAGAAAATGTATCCTGAAGCCCTTTCAAATGGTGCCGAAAAGCTTCTGCGCTAATTTCGCGATTGTCGGGGGACGTATCAAGTCCTCCCGTCATAAACACCGAAATATCCATTCCTGCAGTGAAATGTTTTCCCTCCGCAGACAGAACGATTACGCGCGCTCTTGCATTAGCCGAGATATCATTCACGGCCTCAGGAAGTTCGCGCCAAAATTCCGGCGTAAAGGAGTTAAATTTGTCCGGTCTGGAAAATCGCAAATGAGCGATGCCGTGGGCGATATCGAGATTAAAGCAGCTGTAGTCCATATCTTCCTCTGTGCCTCATGTCTTCCACTATGCATACGCGGACTCGGCGGTGAGCGGGATTTATGTTACACTATCACCGGTTTGTGGGAAGTGGCAGATACGCTAGCGTTATCGGGGGATTGGCGGCATTGGCGCCTTTTATGCTTGGCTTATCGCGTCGCCTGTTCACCTCGCAGGCCAGACGTAGTGTAAGTCAGCTCCGGTGCCATTGATGTCTCACGAAAAAGCCGCAGAAATCATCGATCTCAGCACCTCCCGCGATGCTGCGCAGGGGCAGTCCCGCTTTGAAAAAGCAGGTGAATTCCTCGCCAGCGCCCGCCTGGCCGCAGGGCTTGGTCTGGAGGCGATCAGCGCAGAGACAAAGGTTAAGATCGAGCATCTTGAAGCCATCGAACAAACCCGCCCTGATAAATTGCCAGCGACCCCCTATGCCGTCGGTTTTGTCAAAGTTTATGCACGCTTTCTCGACCTTGACGCCGATGCGGTGGCGACGCAGTTCAAGACTGACATTGGCGCTGCAGCTACTGCGCTCGTCGAACTCGCGCCGGCCCCAACAGCGCCTCAAACGGCGCCGGAAATTGGCGAGGGCGTCAAGATGGTCTCAGTTTTTGGCATCATCGCTGTTCTGATTTTTGCCGGTTGGGTTGCGGCCGGGATCCTGGGAAACAAGGACGCTGCTGTCTTAGAATATCAATCAGCGCCCGAGCTGATAGCGAGACCAACAGCCGTGTTGACGCAAGTATCTGAAACTGAGCAAGCGCTTGCACCGCGTGTCGACGCTGTGTTGTCAAAAGCGAACGCGGCGCCACAACCGACGGTCGCGGAAGCTACAGAAACAGATATCACCGAAGCCCCAGCGGTTGCGGATGCGCCTGTGGTCGCACTTGAAACCACATCTGAGATTGGGCCGGAAGAACGTCGTTCAGCAACGTCAATAGATACACTGCCTGTGGATGCTTCCTCCGTTGCAGGTTCTGTCGCAGCTCTAAATGCTCAGGCGCGGTCACCGGAAGCAATAACCGAATTCGCGCCAGTAGAGTTGGCGGCCATGGCCGAGCAGCAAGAAATACAAGTCGCGCCGCAGGTGATCTTGCCGCAAGCCACACCGAGCCTTCAAGGGTCGGTAATCCAAGAGCCTGTATTTCCGGAGCTTGTTGTCATTACATCTAAATTGACCCGTTCGACGGCGCCCAATTACCCTGATCGCTGCGGCCGCGACGCGGCAGCGGTGGAATCTGTGACAGTCATCTTCGATGTCACTGTTGCAGGCCGCGCCGCCAATGCGCGTGTTTCGTCGTCCACAAACACCTGCTTCGAAAACTCAGCGTTGAGAACGATAAAGCGCTGGCGGTTCGACCCGAAAACAGTCGCCGGCGCCGCCCGTCTTGATGTTGGTAAAACCGCTACGCTGAATTTCAGGCAATAAGCGCTTTTTGTCATTGCCCGCGTTGTAAATGATCCGGGCGTTCGTGATAATCGAGCGTGGCGCTGAAACGTCAATAAACCCGCTTCTTAGGCACGATATAATCGATTTCATCTGTCAGCGTATAATCATGCACCGGACGGTAATCGAGGGTCGCCTTGCCATTGGCAAACCAGGCAGCGGTGTGTTTCATCCAGTTGGCGTCGTCACGATCGGGATAGTCTTCACGGGCGTGGGCGCCGCGGCTCTCTTTGCGGTTCGCTGCGCCCTCCATGGTGACGATCGCCTGGCCGATCATATTGTCAAATTCCAGGGTTTCGACGAGGTCAGTATTCCAAATCAGTGTGCGGTCAGAGACGCCGATATCCGACGCGGCGTCATAGACTTCCCGAATTTTGTGTCGGCCCTCTTCCAGGACTTCGCCAGTGCGAAAAACCGCGCAATTGTTCTGCATCACGTTCTGCATGCTGGCCCGTAAAGCCGCCGTGGGGGTATCGCCTTTGGCGTAGCGGAATTTATCAAGACGGGCGAGAGCATCGTCCGTCGCATGTTGCGGCAGGTCCGGCGTCGCGCTGTCTTGTTTGACAACTTCGCCACAGCGAAGGCCGGCGGCGCGGCCAAAGACGACAAGGTCAATGAGTGAATTGGATCCAAGGCGATTGGCGCCGTGAACCGAAACACAGGCGGCTTCGCCGATCGCCATCAAGCCTGGTGTCACAGCATTGGCGTCATCGCCGCGTTTTGTGATGACTTCGCCGTGATAGTTGGTTGGAATGCCGCCCATATTATAATGCACTGTCGGCAGGACTGGAATTGGCTCCTTGGTGACATCAACACCGGCAAATATTTTGGCTGATTCCGATATGCCGGGCAGGCGTTCGGCCAGCACTTTCGGATCGAGATGGTTGAGGTTGAGGTGTATATGATCTTTATTCGGTCCGACGCCCCGCCCCTCACGAATTTCTATGGTCATAGAGCGTGAGACTACGTCACGCGAAGCGAGGTCCTTTGCAGACGGCGCATAGCGTTCCATGAAGCGTTCGCCTTCAGCGTTTGTCAGATATCCGCCTTCACCGCGCGAGCCCTCGGTAATGAGAACGCCTGCGCCGTAAATGCCAGTTGGATGGAACTGCACAAATTCCATATCCTGCAATGGAAGTCCGGCACGCAAGACCATGGCGTTGCCATCGCCCGTGCATGTGTGCGCCGAGGTGCAGGAAAAATAAGTGCGGCCATAACCGCCGGTCGCCAGGATCACCATTTTAGCGGCAAAGCGATGGATTTTGCCTGTGTCGAGCTCCCAGGAAATAACGCCCCGGCATTCGCCGTCATCGGACATGATGAGATCAAGGGCAAAATGCTCGATGAAGAATTTGGCGTTGTTTTTGACCGCCTGTCCGTAGAGCGTGTGCAAAATGGCGTGTCCGGTGCGGTCAGCGGCGGCGCAAGTGCGTTGGACCTGGCCCTCGCCATAATTGCGCGTCATGCCGCCAAAGGCGCGCTGGTAAATCTTGCCTTCTTCGGTGCGAGAAAAGGGAACGCCCCAATGTTCGAGCTCGTATACAGCGGCCGGAGCGTGTTTGCAGAGATACTCGATCGCGTCCTGATCGCCGAGCCAGTCCGAACCCTTAACGGTGTCATACATGTGCCACCGCCAGTCATCCTCACCCATATTGCCGAGAGAGGCGGAGATGCCTCCTTGTGCGGCGACCGTATGGGACCGCGTCGGGAAAACTTTCGTGACGCAGGCCGTCTTTAAGCCCTCTTGCGCAGCGCCAAGCGCGGCGCGAAGGCCAGAGCCGCCAGCGCCGACCACGACAACATCATATTGGTGATCAATAATCTCGTAGCTTTTTGTCATTCATCAGCCTGCAAATGAAATATTATAGATAGACCAGGCAGCGGCGGCGATAACGCTCAACGCAACTAGCCAGTTGATAAGGAGGAGTGTGCTTTTGATCGATGAATGAATGTAATCAGCGATGATTTCCATCATGCCGATCCGCATATGCCATGCGCCGATAACAATAAATGCCCCCAGAAGGGATCCATTGAAGGGCTGCTCAAGCCAGGCGCGGGCGCTCGAATAGTCAGCGCCAATATGGGCAACGATGTTGATCAGGAACCAAATCGCCAATGGAATGAGAAGAACAGCGGTGGCGCGCTGGATGACAAATGTAGAAGTGCCCTTTTTTGACATCACGCGGCCCCTCTTGCTGCATAACCGCTCCACAAGATGAAAGCGGTCAGAAGGATGGAAGCGCCGTAAATGAGCCAGGCTGTCATGGTTGCCGTTTTCGGGGCCAGGCCGCGGCCGTAATCCCAATAAAGATGCCTGAGCCCGTTCATCAGGTGGAACGAAAGCGCCCAGATATAACCGGCGATGATCATGAAGCCGACGGGCGAATTCACAAAGCCCGTTATGGTTTCATACAAAGCGGGGCTGAACGCGAGGCTGTAGAGCCAAACCGTGAGCAATAAGGCTACGCTATAGATGCCGACGCCTGTACCCCGGTGGGTAATTGAGGCGGCCATAGTGACGGTAAACCGCCAAATCTGTAGATGCGGCGATAAAGGTCGCCTGGAAGTTGCGCCTTCGGCCATAAATACCCCGTCGATTAAGGCGTTGAAAAAACTAGCCGAAGATAGGCCGCCCCTTTTTCAAGTCAACGCGGCGGGCCGCTTTGTGATTGTTTGGCAGTTCTGAGCCCGCCATTGCCAAAAGCCGGTATTTTCGGCCATGATGGAAAACATCGGTGGGGTATATAGGATCTGGAGAGCGGGGTTTCCGGAATGAATTTCAAAATATTAAAGCTTGCATCATTGGCTGCTGCGTCGCTCTTTTGGAGCGTGAGCGCATCCGCGCAAATTATTGAAGCAGTCAACGCGGATCAGCTCGAAGCCGCGTTGAGCGCTGCTGGTCTCAATCCAATCATGATGCAAGATGCTGCCTCAGGCGCACCTGTGGCGGAGGGAGCTGCCGGTGAATTTAAATTTTATGTGAGAACATTGTCCTGTTCGGGAGCGCCCACGGCGTGCGAAAATCTGGTGTTTTTTGCAAATTTTGATCTTGGCCGACCCGCCGAAACTGCGGACTACCGAATCGTCAACGGCTTCAATGACGGTCAGGTTTTTGGCCGCGCCTATATTTTGGAAAGCAAGAATCAGGTCGGCGTCGATTATGTGATCGAGCTCGGCGGCGGCGTCACTGAAGAGCATTTGTCGGAAAATATAGGTCGCTGGTCGGATGTCATCGCAGCGTTCTTTGCGAAATTCCTTGAGGGCGATCCGTCTTCATAGTGTTTCAGGTTATATATTGGGCGCATGCCGCCTCATCGACCTGAATAGCCATTAATTTGCCGCCACCGGGTTTGAAAAACCGCATTCGCATTGTGATGCCGTTTTCCAGCAATTTCTGATTTGCCGCCTGTCCGCAGGTCTGCTTCAGCATTAAAAGGCGCTGCTTTTCAATATATTCAAAAGGTACATCGTTGATCCGCTCATCTTTGAGCTGAATCGAAAAGCTGATCATATCGATAGAGGCGTCTGTAAAGGTTTGCGTGATTTCAGCAGACTTTCCGGCGCCTATCCTAAAGCCTCCCCGAAATCCTTTGGCGACCGAGTCGAGATACTTTTGCTTTTGTTCTTCGTCGGCGGTTGCATAGTCGAACCTGCCGGCGCTGTTGACGCCGACTGAGGCGACGCTCGCCATCATCACGATGCCGACAAAAGCTGCGATAACGATCGTGATTATTTTACCCATCGGATTTCTCCTGGCGCATTTTCGGAAAAATGTGAATCGGTTTTCCGATAAGAAATGCGCATAAGTGTGAATCTGGGGCGTTTCCGGATGATAAACCGGGAACCACTTTATCTCGGAAACGCCCTAGGCGGCGCGTTGAAGCAGCGCTTTTAGATTTTCCGGCAATTCGTCTTCAAGTTTGCGCATCCGTTCAAGGAGGCTGCGTTCATTCGCGTCAAAGGCGCCATCCCGACCAATGCGGTTTGCGAGCCAATCAGCTTCACTGTCGGTAATCTCGGCGGCAATGGCGGCGTCGGCGTCACGCTTTTCATTATGCGTTTCATGGACCGACTTTTCGGCATAGGCGTCCCGTACGGCCCCCAGGCCGCCCGAAAGCATACGGCTGAAAAACCCACCGACATTGACTGATTGATCTCGCGCCCAGGCATTTCGGCGAAACGCCTCCTCGCGACTTGGCGCTGTATAGCCGAGATGAGCCATCAGATGATTGACAACGCCTTGCACAAATAACTCAGTCCATGCTGGATTGTTCCGCGTGCTATCCGTTGCATCATTGATGTCGAATAACAGTTCGGCCTCGTTGCGCGTTACCGCGACATTGCCATCGCCGCCAGCCGCGAAAAGATAGCGGCGCAACAGCATGGCGTCATTTTTGTCGACGACGGCGCCTGATGGTTTGGACAGAATCGCATGCTTAATCTGATCGCCGGTAAAGGCGCCCATTTCTGACGGTGTTTGTGTGGCAGTTTCCATGAGCTTTACGAGAACGGCGATTTCCAGCGCGCTGGCATGAGCGCTGTCGCCCGTAATGCGGGCTTTCAGGGATTGGAATTCATTAGGCGTCAAATAGCCCTGCGGTTCTTCCTCGCGCAGGTAAAAATCCGATGCCGCTTCTGCAAAAAATTGCAGCCACTCCGCATCGCCATCCGGCGCGCGTTCACCAAGAGCGAACAAAGCATCAATTTCTTCATTGCTGACGATGCCGTCGGCAAAAATAGTGCGACGCAGGAACAACACCTCGTCAGCTGTCACATAGCCGTCGTCGCCGATTGCAGCGAGGCGTGTCTCAAGGGACTGATCAGACATGTAGCGGGTCTCCCTCCGATAGGAAATTCGGACGAAAGTCTCCCGCAATCAGGTTAAAATCAGGGAAAGGATTTAGTGCTGATAAATTCTATTTAGAATTCGTTAAGAACTGTTGCGCGCCATTCGCTGTTGTTTTCTAGCCCGGCAATGCGCCTGCAAAAACGGATCCAGCAATGACAACAAACCCCAACAGAAAGACTGTTTGCAAAAGCAGGACGGCGACCGGCCGCGGCCCGACTTCGAAAAGGTCTTTTAGCGATGTTTTGACACCGAGGGCGGAAACAGCGGCGACGAGTGACCAGCGGGAGGCATCGCCAAAAAAGGCGCGTATCTCTGTAGAAATAAGCCCAAAACTGTTGGCGACCATCAGCGCCGCAAAGCCGATTAGAAATAATGGAAATGCGCGCCCAGTCGCCCCTGCGTTGCCGCTGCTGCGGGAAAAAATCAATGCAATCGCCAGGACCGCTGGCGCCAGCAATGTCACGCGCATCAGCTTAACGACAGCTGCAACTTCTGCCGCTTCTTCCGAAACGATAAAACCGGCGCCAATAACTTGCGCGACATCATGGATTGTGGCGCCGAGAAAAATCCCGGCACGCATGTCTGAAAGTCCCAACAGATGTGTGAGCGACGGGTAGATCACCATGGCCATCGTGGAGAGCGTAGTGACGCCAACAACCGTCAAGATGAGGTTGCGTTCACTGTCTTTGGTTTGTGGTAGAACACTGGCGATCGCCATGGCCGCGGAGGCGCCGCAAATTGCGACAGCCCCAGCCGACAGAACCGCGTGCGCAGAGGACAGCTTACCCGCACGGCCAATCGACCAGCCAATTGCAATCGTCGCCGTAACGGCGCCGACGACAAGAGCGGCGGTTGCCCAGCCAAGCGCAGCGATTTCTGCGAGGGTCACGGCAGCACCCAGCAAAATCACGCCCAGCTGGAGGATGCGTTTTGATGCGAAGCCAATGCCCGCAGTGCATTTGGGTTCATCATTGAGAAAATTAAAAGCGATTCCGAAGAGGATCGCATAGAGCATGACAGGCCCGCCATAACGGGCGGCGATAAATTGCGACGCAAGGGCGATCGTCCCGACGAGCAGCAATCCGGGCGCGAGGTCGCGCGCTTTAGAAAAAAGTTTCAAGGCTGATCACGAGAAAAAGATGATTTGGTTGGTTTCGCGTCCGCAGTTAGCGTGTTTACTCTGCGGCGCCAAGATTTGCTGAATCTTGTTTCATTGCCGGCAACTCGGCTTCGGTTGTGTTGAAGCGCCTGTCGCGATGCGTGACCATGCGGTGATGCAATTCATCGATACACTTGCTGCCTGTGCGTACGAAAAGAAACGGCAGTAATCCGTGCAGCAGGCAGGCAATGCCGCCGCCGATCATTTTCAGACTGAACCCGAATGCGCAGGCCAGATGCTGGAGATAGCTCTCTCCGACACTGGATGGGTGTTCCGTAAAGGCCCGTTTGATCATGGCGGTGTTGTCCCGTTGTGAATGCTGAAGAGCATACGTCGGAATCCGTGAAAATTTTCTCTATATCTAACAGTAGTTATTCTATATGATGCGAGAATATTCTAATTTTTAGCGGGTTTGTAGGATGGATTTGATTGATAAGGGCATATTGGCGCTATTACAGCGTGATGCATCGACGCCAATTGGGGAAATCGCCGAATCGGTTGGCCTGTCTCCCACGCCGTGCTGGCGGCGCATCAAAAAGATGGAGGAGGAAGGCGTTATTCGTCGCCGGGTAGTCCTTGCGGACGCCGCGGCGCTTAATCTCAACTTGACTGCCTTTGTTGCTGTAAAAACAGCGCAGCACGGCGAAGGCTGGTTAGCCAAATTTGCCGAAAGCGTTTGCCGTATCCCTGAAGTTGTCGAGTTTCACCGGATGAGCGGGGATGTCGACTATTTGATGAAGGTCGTTTGCCCGGATATGGCGCAGTTTGATCGCGTTTATAAAAAACTTATTGCCGTCGCGGAATTTTCCGATGTCCGATCAACTTTCTCCATGGAGGAATTGAAGTACACGACCGAACTACCGCTTGATTATATGTGAATGAACTACGGCGCCTTATAGGCGACCCCTTCTTTCATCACAAAATCAATATCCTCAAGTTCCGTTATGTCTGTAAGCGGATCGCCTTTAATGGCAATGAGGTCGCCATATTTTCCGGGCTCTATTGAGCCTATCGCATTTTCCTGACCGAGCAATGCTGCGGCGTTGGTCGTTGCGGCTTCAATTGCCTCCATTGGCGTTAAGCCGCCCCAGTCCACAAGAAGTTTAAATTCCTTACCGTTTAGTCCGTGAGGAAAAACGCCTGCGTCAGTGCCATAGGCGATTTTCACGCCGCCAGCGTGCGCTTCGTGCACATATTGTTGCGCGCGTGCGAGGGCGATGAGGCCTTTTTCTCTTTGCGGCGCTGGCAGAAAAGAATTCGGATCAGAGAGTATCGGCGCGAACATCGCAGGCGCCAGCAAAGTCGGGACGAGATATGCGTCATTGCGCCTGAAAAGCCTGATCGATTCTCGATTGAGAAATGTACCATGCTCAATGGAGTTAACACCGGCTTTGAGGGCGGCGTTAATCCCGTCAGTTCCGTGCGCGTGCGCGGCGACCTTACGGCCCATGCTGCGCGCGGTTTCAACGACTGCTCTTAATTCGTCATCCAGCATTTGCTGATTCAGGCCTGCGCCGGTTTCCGACAGAACGCCGCCAGTGGCTGTGATTTTGATAACATCTGCGCCGTCGCGCACCAGCGACCGGACTGCCCGGCGACAGTCGTCGGCGCCGTCGCAGACATTCGGGTTCTTCATGACTTCCAGAATATCGCTACGAAAACCGTGATTGTCGGCGTGACCGCCGGTCCCGCTGATGCCGCCGCCGACAGCATAGATGCGTGGGCCGATTGCGATGCCTTCGTTCACGGCGTCACGGTATGCGAGCATTTCTCTGCCCCCGCCAAGATTTCTGACCGTGGTAAAGCCGGCCATCAATGTGCGTTTTCCGAACTGCGCAGCTCGTAGAGCATAATCCGCCTCAGATAGCTCTACGCTTTCAAGTTTCGCGCTCGGACCGATCTCAAAACTGAGATGCGTGTGCATGTCCATGAGGCCGGGTAAGACAAAATAATCTGAAAGGTCGTATACTGAGACTTCATCGCCATCAGCAGTATCCAGTGTTTGCGTTGCTGAAAATCCTGGCTCCACGCGTTCAACGCGACCATTTTTGATGATCACACTTTGGTTTTCGGTAATTGCCCCGCCCGGGACCGCGAGTAATTTTCCGGCATGGATGATGGTCCAGTCAGCGGCTTGCGCTGTACTGGCGGCAAAGAAAAATCCGACGCATAATGCGCCGAAGGTTAGTTTTCCCATCTCAACGTTCCCTTATTTGAATATCGGCAGGTGCATCGCTTTAGTCAGTAAGCGACGCCGTCCTTCATGACAAAATCAACGTCTTCGAGTTGTGTTATGTCCACAAGCGGATCGCCTTCAACGGCGATAAGGTCGCCATATTTTCCAGGTTCAATTGATCCCAACACATTAGATTTTCCAAGATTTTCAGCGCCGGCTACAGTCGCCGCACTAATCGCCTGCATCGGCGTCATGCCTGCATCCACAAGAAGCTGAAACTCGCGCGCGTTCTCGCCATGTTTAGAAACACCGCTATCGGTGCCAAAGGCGATACTAACACCGCCTTCATGGGCGCGCCGGGCCATATCAAGCATCTTCGGGCCTACTTCTTTGGCTTTGGCGCGTTGGGGCGGCAGCAAAAAGGAGTTTGGATCATCTGCCCATTCGGCCACCGTGACGCCGGCCAAAATGGTTGGGATGAGATAGGCGTTGTTGCGCTTAAAAAGCCGGATCGATTCGCTGTCGAGATAGGTGCCGTGCTCTATGGAATCGACGCCTGCGCGTAATGCTGCGTTAATGCCGTTGACGCCATGAGCATGCGCTGTTGCCTTGCGGCCCATCGCGTGCGTTGCGTCCATAATTGCCTTTAGCTCGTCTTCGAAGAATTGTTGTTCCAAACCTGCGGACGTGTTGGAAAGAACGCCTGCCGTCGCTGTTAGTTTGATATGATCGGCGCCTCGGCGCACCTGATCGCGAACGGCTTTGCGGCACGCGCTGGCGCCATCGCATACGCCGGAAGAATGAAGGACTTCCGCAATGTCGTCACTATAGCCTTGCGTGCCGTCGCCATGGCCGCCGGTGACGGAGATAGTCGAACCAGATGCGTAGATGCGCGGCCCGATGACATCGCCGCGGGCGATACCGTCGCGCAAGGCAAAGACCGCGTCTCTCGAACGGGCCCCGACATCGCGAACGGTAGTAAAGCCAGCTTTTAGCGTGATCCGGGCAAAGCCGGCGCCGGCGAGGGCATAGTCTGCGTCTGACATCTCGACGCGCTGCAATCGGCCTCTCGGATTATTTTCGCTGGTGATGTGAACATGCCCATCGATTAAGCCTGGCAGCACAAACATGTTTTTCAAATCATAAACTGTCGTCTTGTCATCCGCCGCAGCGCCGGCTTGGTCAGCGGTGACATATCCAGACATGACGGCCTCAACCTTGCCGTCGCGAACGATGACGCTTTGTTCGGTGGTTACTGCGCCGCCAGGAACCGCCAACAGGCGCCCGGCGTGAACGATCGCGATATCGGCGGCGAACACAGGTGAAAAAACGAGCGCTCCCGCGCACAAAAAAAACATGCCGACAAATTTCATGATGCCCCTCCGAGTTATCTTGCGCTCAAGAAGCGCTCTGGTTGTATAAAAGAAGATAGCGTTCGATTATCTTCGCCTGCGCGGGCGTTTCCCGATCCGCAGTTCGCCGCCCTGAAAATTTAGCATGAAGCTCCGATCACGCAACAAATCGGCGCCTAGCAAACCGAAGGGTTTTGTATTGACGCCGAGTTCTTTGAAAATCGGCGCGTTATGAATGAGCAATTTTTGCCGGTACCAGTAATTCCTTCCGACCTGAAATCGATCGGCGATCATTGTTGTGGCCGCCTCGGACCGCTCGAGAGCATCGGTGATGCGATCGCGCGCATCGCCGCCTGCGGGCCGGATGCTCACGCGAAACCCGGTTCGTATGACGGAGCCGACCGCGTTGCGGTTTATGACTGTTCCCGATGCGCCAAGATCGAGAAGAAACGTAACCCGCCGGCTATTGATCTTCGCTTCCAGCGTATAAAGATAATTGGTCTCAAGGCCGAAATTATCCGCCTTGAGTGCAGCATATCTCCATTTTTTGACGTCCTCCGTAGGCGGGTCGGCGTGATCATAAAGGCGCAGCTCGCCCTTTTCCGCGTCAAAAACGCAAATGTACTTTCTTAAAAAATCCAGCCCCAGAATGCCGGCAGGTTTTTCCTCTACCTGCCAGTCAGGAAGAATGACCGTGATCAAGCCATCAATGCCGGTCTCGCCGACTGTTATTTCTCCGACGAGGTGAGGCGGAAACAATCCCTGGGCGGCGAGGCCAAGAACTGTTTGCAGTTCGCCGCCGGTCTCGATGAAGTCCTGTTGATCAGCGAGGTTTTGAAAGGCGATGGACTGCGTAGCGCCGGTGTCGATAATAAAGTCGTATGGCCCCTGACCGTTCACCATCACTTCGACGGTCAGCCATCCAGTATAGTCAATCCTGTAGGGAACGGTAGTGACAGGCTCTGCTGCACGCAGCGGCGAGGCAATAAATGCCAGGAAAACGAACCCCAGAATGATACGCATGCGCCATCCTCCACGACGAACAATCTATATAGTCTAGCCCAATTGCGGGGCCCCGCCAGTCGGCAGGCCGCATAGCCAACTCACTTTGGCGAGACTATAGCAAGAGCTGGCTGGCTTTCCCGCTATTTTGCAGTTGCGAGAAGGCCCTTGCGCCAAGCCGTATTCGCGCTATAACCCGCGCCTTCGATTGATCGTCGGGCCCATGGCATGCCTGGGCGATCTTGTTACGCCCCCGAAAGGGCCCTTTTAGGAACTGTGAAATGCCCAAAATGAAGACCAAATCAGGCGCGAAAAAGCGCTTCAAAATGACGGCCTCCGGCAAGGTAAAAGCCGGCGTTTCCGGTAAACGTCACGGCATGATCAAGCGCACACCCAAGCAAATCCGCCAAAATCGCGGCATGGATTTGTTAGCGGCTGCGGACGCGAAGATTGTCAAAAAATACATGCCCTATAACCGGTAAGGAGCCAGCCCATGTCACGTGTCAAAGGGGGCGCTTCCGCCCACGCCCGTCATCGTAAAATCATTACCAAGGCCAAAGGCTATCGCGGCCGCCGCAAGAACACTTTCCGGATCGCCAATCAGGCGGTGGAAAAGGCCGGCCAATATGCCTATCGCGACCGCCGCGCCCGCAAGCGTAATTTCCGCGCCCTGTGGATTCAGCGCATCAACGCCGCCGCTCGTGAGCTTGATTTGACTTATGGTCGATTTATTCACGGGCTCGACCGCGCCGGAATCGAAGTGGACCGAAAAGTTCTCGCCGATCTCGCCGTCAAAGAGCCCCAGGCGTTTAAGGCCCTGGCGGAAAAGGCGAAAGCGGCGCTCGCTTAGATCTTCTCTGTCCCCGGCCTTTTCCTAAAGATACGCTGAAGGCAGTGTTTTAAAGGAAGCCACGAAACGAACCGGGTGACGTTTCATGCAGAATTCGATTAAGCGTCATCCATAGGGTGACGCTTTTTTTGGAACTGGAGAACGGACGCCATGTCCGACATTGAAAAACTCGAAAATGATCTGGTTGTCAGGATCGATGCTGCTTCCACTGAAGCTGCACTGGAAGAAGTGCGCGTCGCAGCGCTTGGCAAAAAGGGTGTTGTCTCAGAGCGGATGAAGACGCTCGGCAAAATGAGCCCGGAAGAACGCAAAGAGATGGGTCCTGCGCTCAATGGGCTAAAAACGCGCATCGCCGAGGCGATCGACGCCAAGAAGGCGATGCTCGAGGAAGCAGCACTCGATGCCCGCCTCGCGTTGGAGAGGGTCGACGTCACGCTGCCAGCCACCGCTTTGCCAAAGGGAAAAATTCATCCTGTCAGCCAGGCCTTCGAAGAGATCGCGGCAATCTTTTCCGCCATGGGGTTCGATATCGCTGAGGGCCCGGACATTGAAGATGATTTTCATAATTTCACGGCCTTGAATTTTCCACCTGATCATCCTGCGCGCGAGATGCACGACACTTTCTTTTTTGAACCGAAAGAGGACGGGTCGCGTCAGGTGTTGCGGACGCACACGTCACCCGTACAAATTCGCACGATGATGAGCCAGAAGCCGCCGATCCGGATTATCATCCCTGGGCGGACGTTCCGCTGTGACTCAGATCAGACCCATACGCCGATGTTTCATCAGGTTGAGGGGCTCGTGATAGACCGCGAAACTCATATGGGTCACCTAAAAGGTACGCTGGAGGCTTTCGCCAAAGCATTCTTCGAAGTTGATAATGTCGGTACGCGTTTCCGCCCACATTTCTTTCCGTTTACCGAGCCTTCTGCGGAGATGGATATTCAATATGAGCGCGTCGGCGAGGAAGTGCGCTTCGGCCAGGGCTCGGACTGGATGGAGATTTTAGGCTGCGGCATGGTCCATCCGAATGTCCTGAAAAATTGCGGGCTTGATCCCGATGAGTATCAGGGTTTTGCCTTTGGCATGGGCGTTGATCGCCTTGCCATGCTGAAATATGGCATTCCGGATTTGCGCGACTTTTTTGCGGCGGATGCCAGATGGCTCGAGCATTATGGTTTTGATCCGCTCGATCAGCCAAATCTCGCGACGGGACTGTCTCGATGACAGTGAAAAAAATAGCATTCAGGCGAACACACAATGAAATTCTCTCTTAGTTGGCTCAAAGAGCATCTCGAAACGTCTGCCAGTCTCGACGACATCGTCGCGACCATGGTGGCCGTGGGTCTGGAAGTTGAGGAAGTCGAGAACCCGGAAGAACGCCTTGCAGCTTTTACCATTGGTGAAGTCCTGGCGGCGGAAAAGCACACCGATGCGGACAAGCTGAAGGTCTGTCGGGTCGCAACGAAAGACGGTGAAAAGCAGATTGTTTGCGGCGCGCCGAACGCGCGAAAAGGCATCAAGATCGCCTATGCCCCGGTGGGGGCCTATGTGCCCGGCATCGATGTCACCCTTAAAAAGGCAAAAATTCGCGGCGTTGAAAGCTTCGGCATGATGTGCTCGGCCCGTGAAATGGAAATGGGTGACGACCATGACGGCATCATTGAAGCACCCGCAGAAGCAAATGTCGGCGATCCGATCGCTGGCTGGCTTGGCGCCAATGACCCGGTCATTGATTTTGAAGTGACCCCGAACCGTCCCGACACCAACGGTGTTGGCGGCGTCGCGCGCGATCTTGCTGCCGCGGGCCTTGGAAAACTGATCACACCACAGCCAAAAGCGATTAAGGGCGCGTTTGAATCTCCGCAGAAAATCGTGCTTGATTTCCCCGAGGCGGCGAAAGACGCCTGCCCTGCTTTTGCCGGATGCTATATTCGCGGCGTCAAAAACGGACCATCGCCGCAATGGCTGCAGGATAAGCTTCGCGCTATCGGCCTTCGCCCGATCAATGCGCTTGCGGATGTAACCAATTACATCGCCTATGACCGGGCGCGGCCATTGCATGTCTACGATGCCGATAAACTCAAAGGCGACATTCGCGCACGCCTTGGTGGCAAGGGTGAGGGCTTTCTCGGCCTCGATGGCAAAAGCTATGAGGCCGATGAAACGATGTGTGTCATCGCTGATGACAGTGGCGTTCTCGGGCTTGGCGGGATTTTGGGCGGCGAGGATACCGGTTGCAGTGAGCGTACAACAAACGTGTTTGTTGAATGCGCCTATTTTGATCCTCTGCGCACAGCAAAAACGGGGCGCAAGACCGGGATTAATACCGATGCGCGTTATCGCTTTGAAAGAGGTGTCGACCCTGAATTTGTCGTGCCGGGCATTGAGCTGGCGGTATCAATTATTCTTGATATTTGTGGTGGTGCGCCGAGTAATATAGAGCTTGCAGGGGAAATTCCGAGTGCGGATAAAACAGTCTTGTTTCCACCATCCGAGGTCAAGCGTTTAACTGGTATGGATGTGGCGCCCGAAGAGTGTGAGCGCATTCTGGCGGCGCTTGGGTTTAAAGTCGCGAAAAGCGATCCATGGCAGGTAGAGGTTCCGTCATGGCGCCCGGATGTCGGGGGCAAGGCCGATCTTGTCGAGGAAGTCGCGCGCATTGTCGGTTTTGACAGCCTGCCGATGGCAACGCTGCCGCTGCATAATGCCGTTGAGATGCCCAAGCTGAGCATTGCGCAGGATCGCCGCCGCCTGGCGCGCCGCGCCCTGGCGGCGCATGGTATGCTTGAGGCAGTCACCTGGTCCTTTATCGACGAGCGCCATGCCGCGCTGTTTTTGAGCGCCAACCAGCTTCGCTCCCAGGGTCTTATTCTAGCCAATCCGATCGCATCGGATCTCGGCGCCATGCGTCCGTCAATCCTGCCGAACCTGCTGGCCGCGCTGCAGCGTAATGCGGATCGCGGACGCAGCGACCTCGCGCTTTTTGAAGTCGCCCCGCAATATGCCGGCGACCAGCCCGATGAACAAATGATGATGGCGACAGGCGCACGGATGTCAGATCCATCCCGCCACTGGCAGGCGGCTGGCGCCAAAGCAGATGTTTTCGTGGTCAAGGCCGATGCGTTGATCGCACTGCAGGCTGCGGGGGCGCCGGTTGCAAGCCTTCAGACAACGAATGATGCGCCGCCATATTTCCATCCCGGTCGGTCCGGCGTTTTGCGTCTCGGCCGCAATCCGCTCGCATTTTTTGGTGAGGTTCATCCGCGAGTTCTTAAAGCCATGGGCGTCGACGGACCAGTGCACGGATTTGAGGTTTTTCTGGATATGATCCCCGAGGGAAAAAGAAAACCGACGAAAACAAAACCGGCGCTCAATGCGTCAGAGCTCCTGCCGCTAACTCGTGATTTTGCTTTTGTGGTTGATGACGCGATCGCCGCCGAAACGCTCCTCAAAGCGGTGCGTGGCGCTGAGAAACACTTGATTGCAGATGTTACCCTGTTTGATGTTTATCAGGGCAAAGGCGTTCCTGAGGGTAAAAAGTCTCTTGCGGTTGAGGTTGAGATACAGCCGCGGGAAAAAACCATGACAGACGAAGAAATCGATGCGGTCTCAGCCCGCATCGTCTCACAGGTCGTCAAAGCGACTGGCGGCGCGCTTCGTACCTGACCTGAGAACCATCAACAGCAGCGTTTTCCGGTCGCCAGAAACCGTTAACGATTTGTTTCGTCCGCGGTTGCTTTTTGTCCGCGTGCGTTGAGATAATGTCGATCAGCGTGATCTATACCTATGATTGTGAAAAGTTAAATGCACAATTAGAGGGTGCGGTATGGAACGCAGGAAGTTCCCAAGATTAAAGGCCCGGATGGCTGCGAGCCTGCTGGTCAACAACGAAATCGACGGGAAGGGAACTTTGTTTGACCTTTCGGCTGGCGGCGTCGGCATTTTATCCGATCTTCGGGTGGCGCAAGGTGATCACATCGTCATGCATCTGGCCGGTGGCGGCCGCCTTGAGGGTACGGTCATGCGCCTGCTCGCGGATGGGTTTGGGGTTGAGCTCACAATGTCAGATACGAAACGCTCCAGGCTGATCGACGCATTGGAGCCCATGGTCGAGGGCGTAGAGGAAATTGTCGAGCTGCCCATGAACAGGCGCGTCGCCGAGCGTGTTGCGGGTCTGCGCATGGAGGCGGAATGCTTTACGGAAAATGGTGTTCTCATTGATTGTCGTGTTGTCGATATGTCGCTGACAGGCGCGGCTATAGAAACCAACGCTGATATCGATATCAACAGCGTCATTACCATCGGCCAGACGCGGGGCACCGTCGTTCGGCGTTATGGCAAGATTTACGGGATACAGTTTGAGCGCCCAAATGATGCTTCCGGAGAGAGCAACTCGGATGAGGGTTCTTTGAGCGCTGATGATTTGGAAGTCGCTTCCATCACACGCCGCATAGGCTGAGCAGGGCCACTCCAGACACACAACAATGCGTCTTTCTTGTCGGAAAACCGCGTTACACTTTTCCGAAAATGCGCTGGTATCTGATGCTCACAAAATCCTGTATTTGGGTTCACCGGGATGCGCGCCTATAGTACTGCTTTGCAACGGGGAACCGCGGAGCGTATTGGTTTGGGCAGGCCTTTAAAATCAGTCACTATTGTCGGCGGCGGCACGTCGGGCTGGATTGCTGCGACATTTTTGTCGCGCGCAATGGCGCCAGCGTTGCGCGACGGCTCAATGAAGATCACGCTCATTGAATCGCCAAAGATTCCCATTATCGGCGTTGGTGAAGCGACCTCTCCGGCATTGAGAGCGCTGTTTCAGTATCTCGGCGTCAACGAATCGAATTTTATTCGCGACGCGAATGTCGCCTTTAAATTGAGTGGCTTTTTCGATGGCTGGAATGTTGATGGGGCGGGAAATCCCGTCACCTGGGTCAATCCTTTCCTCGCAAGCCCTGCTATCGCCGGGCGCAGTATCGGCTATTATTATAACGCGTTCGGTAGGGGCAGCATTGGTGATGAACGGGATTTTTCCCGTGCGGTTTCCAGCGGGCCTGCTCTGATCAGCGCGCGGCGCGGGCCACGTCCGATTGCAGCGGCCGACTATGAGGCGCCGGTTCCGTACGCATATCATTTCGATGCTATGGAGGTTGCAACCCAGCTTCGTGATCTCGCTAAGGCCAATGGCGTTCAGCACATTCTTGATGATGTTAATGCGGTTAACCTCGATGATCGTGGTTTCGTTTCTTCGCTGACGCTGGAAAAAAACGGCGACCATCCCATTGAACTGGTGATCGACAGCACCGGGTTTGCCGGTGTCATCATCAACAAAGCGCTGGGTGAACCCTTTGATTCGCTGGGTCATTATCTGCCCAATGACCGCGCGGCGGTGGTGCAAATTCCGCATGAAGATCCTAACGATATAGAGCCCGTCTCACGCGCCACGGCGCTTTCAAATGGCTGGCGCTTTACCGTGCCGCTCTATAATCGCGTCGGCACCGGTTATGTTTTCTCTTCGCAGTTTACTTCCGATGATGATGCGATTGCTGAGTTGAAGTCGCAAATCGGCCCGCGCGTGGAAGGAAAGGAACCGCGTGTTATCCGCATGCGCATTGGAAAGTCACGGCGGTCCTGGGTGAACAATTGCATTGCCATTGGATTGTCGAGCGGCTTCGCGGAACCGTTGGAAGCAACGGCCATTCACTCAGTCGATCTTGGGATCAGATGGTTATACGCGCATTTCCCGGACAGCGATTTCGACACGTCTTTGCAAAACTCCTACAACGGGCTGGTCGACGAATTTTATGATGAAGTGATCGACTTTATCACCTTGCATTATCATCTCAATAACCGGACGGATACGGAATATTGGCGGGTCGCCAGAGAAGAAACGCCGGTTCCAGATGGCCTGAAGCAAAAGCTCGATCTGTGGCGCTGTAAAATGCCGGGGCCCAATGACTTAAAGACCCAGCACTTTTTCAACGCCAATAACTATCTCACAGCGCTGATGGGCAAGGGTTTTTATGATCATGCGCCGCCACAGCTCCATGGCGTGGCAGCTGGTGAATGGCGGCAATATATCCACGCCCGCAGGGCGCAAAATGAAAAACTGACATCGGGTCTGCCCGGGCACGCCGCGCTATTGCGCGCGATCCGCGGAGAGACTGCGCCGCCGCCACAACGTGGGGCGTTTGCCGCCGCCGCGCCGGCATCTTCGCCAATGAAGTTTAACTTCAAGCTATGACAAATACTGTGTTGATAGGCGGGCCTTGGAGCCTCATTATTTCGGCTTGCAGAACCGGCGTCGCCAAGCTAAGACGCGCCTTCATCGCTGAATTGGGCCGCATTAGCTCAGCTGGTAGAGCACATCATTCGTAATGATGGGGTCGGGTGTTCAAGTCACCCATGCGGCACCACTTTTCCATCATTGCAAAGCGCGTTGCGCCTCACATTTGCGGATGACAACCAAGCAAGCGTAATCCGATTGATTCGCGTTCTCTAAAAAGTCTCAGTCATCCCCCCGACCAGATCGCGCACCAGCCGTCCGCACTGATCTCGCCTTCGACGACCTCACAACCGCCATCGCCATCGTAAAACTGACAGCCTGCGCAGTTGACGCCATTATTAGGCGTATCCTGATAGTCGACATCGGCTTGCGCCGCCTTGTCCGCCGCTTTTGCACTCTGAAGGCCGCCGGCCGCGACACCTGCAAAGGCAACCAGTCCGGCGGCGCCGTTCAGCACTGCGCGGCGGTCCAGTCGTTGCGGTCCATCCGCTTCAGCGCTCATATCAAGGGGGAGGGTGTTATTTTTCGTCATTGCACGGGCCTTCTTCGTTGAACGTTGAGGTCTATGTACTTGAAAAAAACAACCTTGTGGACCCGGCATCACCCGAACGTGACCAATGGCGGCCGTTGCAATGCGCCGCTTTCAGGCGAAATCTGCCTCTAGCGCGGCTTTGGTTTCAGCCTGCAGCAACGCGATATGCGGATAATTTTCATGGCGAATGCCGAGCATTATTTCTCCTTCATGGGATTTGAATGCAACAATCTCCGGGTCACTGAAGGTGAAATGCAGAAACTGAACCGAAGAAGCTTTGCCCGCAGCATTGGTGCGATCAACATCTGCCTCGGCGCTGGCGGTGATCTCGTGATCACCGAATTTAAGAAAAACCGTTTCTTCAACGCCGCCAAGCCCGCCAAGAATGCGTTTGCGCAGTGCTTCATTATCAATTTCAAACATCAACGTTGCAACCAGCTCATGTCCGTTCGGAATAAGCGGATTGTATGCGGCAAGCTCGTCGGTAATCTGCTCTTCGCCGCCCTTTTCGATATAGAGCATCTCATGGATCTGTTGCCACATCGTCTCATAGCTCTCAAAGTAAAATGTCGCGTGGGGGCCAATCGACACGCGCCGGCGTTTTTTGATATCGACGATGGCTTTGCGCTTTTCTGCGCGTATTTTTTCGTAAGCGGCCACATCCATAATGTCGCCCCGCGCGATCTCGAAACGGTTGCGAGGGCGCTGGAAATCAATCACATTCGACATATCGTAGCTTTCTTATATTTCGACGCGGTCAAAGCCCGTAGGCTTTGGCGAGTATTTCAATAGGGTGCCAGGATCGCGCTGGCGCTGCGCCACCCTCTATAGCATCTATACCGGTGCGAATGTGATTGCAGGCAAGCGGGCAGGTTGACGCTACAAAGGCGTTATGAACCTCCAACGCCTTGCGGGCGACCGGCTTTCCGACCTTCAGCGCCTTGTCATGGTTGTCTTTTTTGACGCCCCAACTGCCGCCATGGCCGGAACAGCGCTCAATGACGGTAATGTCTGTGTTCGGAATGAGTTTTAGAAGCTCTGTGGATTTCTGCCCGATGTTCTGGGCGCGACTGTGACAGGAAATATGCAAAGTTACGCCCCCTTTGACGGGCTTCAACCCATCGGCGAGGCCCTCTTTTTTTGCCAGGCCGACTAGGAATTCATCGAAATCCATGGTCGCTGCCGACAAGGCGCGGACATCATCATGCTCAGGCAAAATGAGTGGCCATTCAAATTTCATCATCAGCGTGCAAGAGGGCACTAACCCCATGATCGTGTAACCATCATTAATCAGGGGGCGCAGGGTTTTTGAAACTTTCTCCGCATTCTCCGCAACCTTTTTTAGATTGCCCTGTTCCAGCTCCGGCATGCCGCAACAGGCGGGATAAACGACTTTGGCGTCTATGCCGTTTCGGGCGAGCACGTTAAGCGTGGCCTCGCCGATTTCCGGCTTGTTGTAATTGGAAAAACAGGTGGCGTAGATCGCGAGCTTGCGCTTGCCATGCGCCGGCGCCTCTTTGTTGATGGTGCGGGGCTTTGCAGCGCGAGTTTTCAGGGTGCGGGTGTTAAAGCGCGGCAAATCCGCGTTGGGGTGAATGTCACCAAGCGTGTTGATAAGGGTGCGAACATTTTTGTTTTTCTTGTTTGTCGCCCAGTTAACGACGCCGGCGATCGGGCGCGCGAGTGCCCCGTTGCGATCGGTTTTAACCAGCTGTGTGTCCGCAAAGCTTTGCTCGCCCTTGCGTTTTTCGATGGCGCGATAGCGCAGCATAAGATGCGGGAAATCTACATTGAATTCGTGTGGCGGCACATAGGGACACTTTGTCATGAAACACATGTCGCACAATGTGCAGCCGTCGACCGTGTCTTTGATATCCTTTGCCGTCAGGTCTTCGACGGATTCACTCTTGCTCTCGTCAACCCGATCAAAGAGTGTCGGAAAGCTGTCGCAGAGATTGAAGCATCGCCGACAGGAATGACAGATATCGGCTACACGCCGAAACTCTTCGTCGAACGCCTTCTCGTCATAAAATTCTTCATCTCGCCAGGGTATCGGGTGGCGCGTGGGCGCATCCAGCGATCCTTCGCGGGTGGGTTCTGCGCGCTTGTCAGACGACATGCGGGTATCCTGTCTATCGCTTTGTGTTGAGCGTATTGAAGAAGTGCGGAGGCGGCGTTGCCGCCTCCGGCTGGATTAAATCAGCTTGCCACTTCGTCGAGCGTTCGTTGAAATTTGCCCGCGTGGGATTTCTCCGCTTTGGCAAGGGTTTCAAACCAGTCGGCGATTTCATCAAAGCCTTCATCGCGAGCAGTGCGCGCCATGCCTGGATACATATCGGTATATTCGTGGGTTTCGCCGGCAATCGCCGATTTCAGATTGGCGACCGTATCGCCGATAGGCTCACCGGTTGCTGGGTCACCCACCTCTTCGAGGAACTCAAGATGGCCATGGGCATGGCCGGTCTCGCCTTCGGCGGTCGACCGAAACACGGCGGCGACATCATTGTGTCCTTCAATATCGGCTTTCTGCGCGAAATAAAGATAGCGCCGGTTCGCCTGACTTTCGCCGGCAAACGCCGCTTTAAGATTTTCTTCGGTTTTAGATCCCTTCAACGACATGATCATTCTCCTGTATGGGCGATGGGTATGGTCAAAATACTGCCGGCAAATTACGCGGTCTCGGCGCCGTGTCAATTGTTTGGAATTATTGTAAACTAACAATCGCAGGCTTGCCGTCAAACCGTAACTAACGCACGCGAATAATCATTTCGCAGCCGACGGTTTTCGCACCCTTGGGGGCCGTCGGCAATTTTAAAACTTTAACTGCATCGGCAGGGATGTCGGTCAGCTTTCTGGTCTTCTCATGATAGAAATGATGGTGGGGGACGGTATTGGTGTCAAAGATAATCACACCGCGTTCCGCTCCACGAACCTCCCGCAACAGGTTCGCCTCCACAAAAGCGTGCAGCGTATTGTAGACACTAGCCAGGACAACGCTTTTGCCAGCGGCGTCCAGGCGTTCCGCCACCCATTCCGCTGTGACATGTCGATCCTTGCCGTCGCAGAAAAGCAATTCGGCAACGCTGACGCGTGGTTGCGTCGCGCGTAAGCCTGCACTTCTAAGGATGATGAGTGGGTCGCGTGTCATTACGAAATGATTCTATGCGTGGGCAGGGATGCTGGCAAGACGGCTCGCTGCTATTTGATGAATGCGCGTTACGCGCCCTGTGCAATATAAGATATAGCCAGTGGTGAAAAGAGCTCAGTGCATCCATTCCGATATGGCGCCGATGAGCATTTCCGAGCGCACCGGTTTTGGGATAAAAGCGTCCATGCCTGCAGCGTCGCAATCATGTTTTGTCTTCGCATCGTCATGTGCGGTGACTGCTACAATGGGTGTCCGGGTTTCGCTGGCGGCGCCTTCAAGCGCTCTGATCTTTTTAGTGGCCTCAAGTCCGTCCATAATCGGCATATTGATGTCCATCAAGATCAGCGTTGGGTGGCAGACCTTGAATCGTTCAACTGCAACAGCACCGTTTTCGGCATAGACAAGTTCACATTTCATCTGATCGAGAAGCCCCGTTAGCACCAGCCGATTGACGAGATTATCCTCGACAATAAGGATCACGCGGTCATTGCTGAGGCGCGCGTCTTTCTGACTTTCTGTCATCGCCTTGCCCTGCATTTTCAGGGTGTTCCTTCCGATCAGCCGGCCGCTGAGGCGCCCGGCTGTTTTTTCTGATTGAGCCATTTATCAATGCAGGTCTCAAGTTGATCTATGTCCACTGGCTTGGAGAGATAATCATCCATGCCGGCGTCCAGGCATTTCTCGCGATCGCCTTTGAGGGCGTTGGCGGTCAAGCCGATGATAATTGTGTGCGTGCCATTCTCGGCGTCCCGCTTTCTAATCTCTTCCGTTGCTTCCAAGCCGTTCATGACGGGCATCGAAACATCCATCAAAATGATGTCGGGCAGATACTCAGGCATGAGATCGATTGCGATCCGCCCGTCTGCAGCGACTCGGTGGTCATGACCCAAGCTTTCAAGAATTTCTGCGATGACATACTGATTGACGTCATTATCTTCCGCGACAAGAATTTTTGTTCCTGCCGTCGCGTCTGATGTGGTTTCGGCATTGTCCATGGGTTGCGGCCTTTCCTCGACAAATTTTGGATCTGCTTTGACAACATTTTTCAGTTTCTCGACATGCGCATCGGAGATCACATCGACGATCGTTTCGAACAAAAGGGATGATCGTGCCGGTTTCAGGAGCTGCGCCTGGATGCCGATGCTGCGATACTCGGCAGCGTCGGATTCGGTGCAGACCGAGGTCAGCATGATGATTGGTGTGCCCTTTATATCTTCGTCGGCGCGGATTCTTCGCGTTGCTTCAAAGCCGTCCATTTCCGGCATCTGATAATCCATGATGATCAGATCGAATGGCGAATGGATTCTGATGGACTCGGCAAGTGTGGAAAGACCCTGGCGAGCGGATGAGCATGCCACGGACTGCATTCCCCAGCTATCGAGCTGCTCGGTTAGGATATCCCGGTTCACTTTGTTGTCGTCAATGATCAGAACGCGTGAGCCAGTAATGTCTTGCGGAAGTCGGCGTTTGCGCATGCCTGAAGCATGAACAGGCAATTTTATTTTGAACCAGAAGGTTGAGCCGCGACCAAGTTCGCTTTCAGCGCCGATCTCGCCGTCCATTTTTTCAACCAGCATCTTGCAGATGGCTAGGCCAAGTCCCGTGCCCTCAAATTTACGGGTTGCGGAATTGTCGATTTGGTTGAATTTGTCGAACACCGAATCGATTTTGTTGGTTGGGATACCGATGCCGGTGTCCTCAATGCGGATATTTAATTCGGCTTCATCGCCATGTTCACTGCCGGAAACGTTGATCAAAATATGCCCGGCATCGGTAAATTTCACTGCATTGCCCACCATATTCATCAAAATTTGTCGGACCCGACCATCATCGCCTACATACTCTTCCGGCATTTTCGGGTGGAAACGGATGATCAGCTCTAGCTCCTTAGAGTCGACATTTGTTGACACGAGGCTGGCAACATCCTCGACCACCGCCTTCAAGTTGAAGGGTTGAGTATCCAGCGTCAGCTGACCGGAATCGATTTTGGAAAAGTCAAGAATGTCGTTGATGACTGTGATTAATGCGTTGCCCGAACTCATGATTACGTCGGCGAAGTTCTTTTGTTTGGCGCTCAACTCTGTGCGCGACAGCAATTCCGCCATGCCCATTACGCCATTCATTGGTGTACGGATCTCATGACTCATATTAGCAAGAAACTCTGACTTCGCTCTGTCCGCTGCTTCTGCCCGCTGCCGAGACCTGTCCAAAGAAAGGTTATTGGCAAGAATTCTCTTTTCAAGTGGAAAGAAGATCCCGAAGGTGATGAAAAGAACGATGAGACAACCAGCGAACGCGATGGCGGCCTGTGTGCGCAATGTCTTTGAGCTATTATCGATAATCAGTGCGTCGAGCCGAGTGTTCATATCATTCATCAACGGCCGAATTTCTTCCTGCATTTCATCGATGAATGCAGAAATTAAGTTTGCTTCTTCTGTGGTGGGGATTCGCTGTTGGAAAAGCGGGCCAACTAGCAATAGCGCTTCCGCGATTGAAGACTCAACCGATGCTGATCCATTTTCCGATTTGCCGTTGTCCCCCCAGATTTCATTTAGGGTCATCGGCATTTTTAGGCCAGCAATTCCTACCTGGACCGCAGCTGCTTCAATATCAATTCCAAATTCATCAATAAACACTCCCAAAGCAGCATCTATTTCGGCTTCAGAAGAAAAAGAAACGACGCCTTCATCATAGAAACGAAGCGCGGAAAAGACAGCTAGACTCGTATGAAAATCCTTTTGTGCGGCAGAATAGTATTTGCCCTTGTTGTCGCTATTGGATTGTAGTGATAACTCGGTCTCCAGCCCTTGAAGCGTGCCTTCAAGGTTTTTAACGGCATATGTATAATGTTCTAATCGCTGTACAGATTTAGCACTCCAGTAATTTACTGCGAACGACCCCACTATAACCGATGCCATTAGAAGCGCCGCCAATATGATGGTAGCTCTCAAGCTCGAATTAGAAAGTTGCTCACTCATTAGTATCTTTCCCCGAATTTTGCTGTCTTTTCGCGTATCGTACAGTGCGTCCAAAGCCGATAAGGGTGTCGCTAGTAGTTTTAGGATAACGTTTTCTTTCCGCTCGGCGTGGAGGCTCACCAACAATCGCGCATCCGCGCTGTTGCCGCTCCGTCATACGGCAACAGCACTGCGCAGAGTCATGAACCTTGAGAGTTTCACAGCTATTCCCCCCTCGGGATTCGCCAGATTAATAATTTTTCTACCTTGTACGTACACAGACCGGGTTAATTTTCTGTAGGCGGGAATGCGACCTACCGGGGGTCAGATGACACACAAAAGCACGAAGAAGCTTGGAGCAGGGCGTCAAAAACGGCTGCAACCTATGCATGTAGGGAGCGGTTAATTTTCTAGGGTGCGGATCGATAAAGGGTCAATTGCGTTAGGGTTTCCGAATGTGACTCAGCCGCCGCAGATCCAAAATAAAACCATGCATTAATAGACGTATACGGTCTATTAATGAGGGTTTTTTGTTGATGTCTGGTTGCACCGCAATTGTTCGCCTCTTGTCTGCGCCGAATTTTGGGCGCATGCCGTCACTGCTATGTCGCCAAGTTAGCGAAAAGAAATCTACGTGCTTGATGGAAGCTCAAGTGCATTTACCGACTTATTAATCATATCGCTATAGGCCGGAAGGGGTTTAATTTTTGCGCGGTGAGGGACGATTTTCGTTTCGCGCAATGAGCACAGGCATGGGGGTTTATTATGGCGACTGAGTCCACGCCGCAAATCAGTCCAGCAACGTCGGTTTCAGGGCATAGGCTAATGAGGATGGCGTTTGCAGTGAGTGCTTTCATTGTGGCGTCATTCTTTTTGGCATCCGCCTATTATTTCTATAACGCCCAGCAAAAACTGCGAGCTCAGGAAATCGAAAACTATATCAATCTTGCTGCCAGCGCTTCAACATGGGGCGTGAACAATTTGTTGGCGGAGAGCAATCAAAGGGATGGTGTCGACGCTCCTTCGGCACAAGCCCTTAATGATGAGCTTGCGGGCATTGATCTCGGTGCGCTCGGTGTCGCTTTTCTTGTGAACGCTGATCGCAAAATTCTTGCACATCCCGATCCGAAACTTATTTCAAGACCGCTTGCAGCCGCCTATCCGGTAAGGTCGCCGCGCCTGACCGCGGACGTTCAATATCTGGAGGGCGCTGATCGCCCTCAAATCGTGAGCTTTGTACAAGTTTCATCGCCTACGTCCATTGACTGGTATGTTGGTGTTTCTCTTGATGAGGCGCTCGTCTATCAAGGCCTCAGGCAATTTCGGATATCGACAGTGATCGTCACGCTGGCCGCGGCATTGTTAATGACGCTGGCGTTGGCGCTTGTCGTTTACCGGTTGATCGCGCGACCTTTGATCAGTGCGCAGCGATCGGCCGATGCAGCTAATACAGCAAAGTCAGAATTCCTTGCCTCAATGAGTCATGAAATCCGGACGCCAATGAATGGCATTATCGGCATGGCTGAAGTTTTGTTGACTACAAACCTTGATGAACGCCAACATGAATTGACAACGATCATCGTATCATCCGGCGCCGCCCTGATGCGCGTCATTAACGATATTCTCGATTTCTCGAAACTTGAAGCGGGAAAAATGCGTATTCTGTCTCGTGGGTTCAATCTTCGCAGGACAGTGATTGAAGTCACGAAAATGATGCAAGCGCGTGCAGTGGAGAAGAACTTGGAGCTTGTTGTGCGTTATGCGCCAGAGCTTCCGGAGGGTTTCATTGCCGATGATGCGCGTATCCGTCAGATTCTCAGCAACCTGGTGGGCAACGCTGTTAAGTTCACCGAGAGTGGTCATGTTCTCGTTGAGGTCTCTGGTGAGCGCGTCGGCAATGATGTTGATTTGCGTTGTTGTGTTACTGATACAGGCATTGGTATCGCTGCTGATCAACTACCTTGCATTTTTGAGAAGTTCGAACAAGCCGATGCGCTCCATGCGCGCCGCACAGAGGGTACCGGTCTTGGGCTCGCCATTTGCAAAAATATTATTGAGTTAATGGGTGGTGAGATTCACGCTGAAAGTACGCTGGGGGCGGGTTCGCGCCTTTGGTTTACGGTGACGCTGCCGATCGATGAAACTATTGAAGCCGTTGAAATTGCAAACAATACGGCTCTTGATGCTGCACAGACGGCCCTCGCTGATACTGCTTGGGCGCTGAAAAACGTTGAACCCGGTAGTGGGTCTGGCGATGAAGCGCAAAGACCAACTGATAATCGCGTCATTGTGCTGGTCGCCGAGGACAATCCGGTCAATCAGGCTGTGGTGACCAACATGATACCCGAGGACGAGTACAAAATCATTATTGCTGAAAACGGCGCCATGGCTGTTGACCATTTCCAAAAATATTCGCCAACGATTATTCTGATGGATATCGCGATGCCGGTGATGGATGGTCTTGAAGCAACGCGCCGCATTCGCGAACTCGAAGCGGCAAAGAAGCTTTCGCGAACGCCAATCATTGCCGCGACAGCGCATGTGCTTGAGGAAGATCGGGATCGGTGCCGTCTGTCGGGTATGGACGATTTCATTCCCAAGCCAATCAGCAAATCAACGCTGGATGAGGTTGTGCAGCGCTGGGTCGATGAAGCCATTGATTGGGATGACGCTGAGAGCGCCTAAATCATCTCGCAGTCTCTTAAATTGAGCAAAAGAAAACGGCGGGCCGAGGCCCGCCGTTTCCAGTAGTCTGTATCGGTTTGTCGCCTAGAAGCGGAGCGATGCGCCGAAGAACAACTGACGACCAAATGGTGTGTAGGTCGCCGGCCAGGTGTT
>JAJFGB010000005.1 GCA_021776335.1 Hyphococcus sp. | reverse complement strand
ATTGTGAAAGCAAATTATCGTTAGCATTGGCGCTACAAAATAAAAATGCGCGATTAAGTTTCGAGGGGAACACGCGCCGCAAAGGAGACGGACAATGCGAGTCTTGCTGATCGAAGATGACGGCGCAACTGCACAAAGCATCGAGCTTATGCTGAAGTCGGATGGCTTCAATTGCTACACTACCGATTTGGGTGAAGAAGGCGTCGATCTTGGTAAGGTCTATGACTACGACATTATTCTTCTCGATCTGAACCTGCCCGACATGACAGGTTTTGATGTTCTGAAATCATTGCGCGTTTCAAAGGTCAATACGCCGATCCTTATTCTCACGGGTCAAGGCGACATCGAAACAAAAGTACGCGGCCTTGGATTTGGCGCGGACGATTACATGACCAAGCCGTTTCATAAGGACGAACTTGTCGCGCGCATTCACGCTATTGTTCGCCGCTCCAAAGGTCATTCACAATCTGTCATTACAACAGGCAATCTGATCGTCAATCTTGATGCGAAAACGGTTGAAGTCGCCGGCCAGCGCGTCCATCTGACCGGCAAAGAATACCAGATGCTGGAGCTTTTATCGCTCCGTAAAGGCACCACGCTCACCAAGGAAATGTTCCTCAACCACCTTTATGGCGGTATGGATGAGCCAGAATTGAAAATTATCGACGTCTTCATCTGCAAGCTGCGCAAGAAGCTCGCTTCAGCCACGCAAGGTGAACATTACATTGAAACAGTCTGGGGTCGCGGTTATGTGCTTCGCGATCCGCAGGAAGAAAAAGTTGTATCAGTGGCCTAAGCTTACAAAAAGTTGCGTATCAAAAACTTGCACCAACCTGTAGAGAACGCCCCGCTTCGCCGGGGCGTTTTTTTGTGCGCTTCGTTTTGATAATATTTTGACCTAAGCGCTCGCCGCCACTGCGCTTTCCATAGCAAGGATGGTTTTTTTGCGCGCCGCGCCCCAGCGGTAATTGTGAACAACGCCCGATGACAATATTACGCGATGACAGGGAATCAGCAACGACACCATATTCGCTCCAACAGCAGCGCCGACAGCGCGTGACGCGCGCGGCGCGCCAATGTCGTTGGCGATATCGCCATAAGTGACGCATGCGCCGAAAGGAATGCGCAACAACGCCTCCCATACTTTCAATTGAAAATTCGTGCCCTGAACATAAAGGCCTAATGGCTCATCAAGTCTGCGGTTCGCCATAAAGGCGAAGGCGCGCGCGGCAAGCGGCGCTATATAGTCAGAATCATAAATGAACGTCGCGGCGGGCCAATCGTCTTTCATTTCCGCAAGAGATACGGCTTCCCCGCCATTTCCGTCAAAGCTCAGCCAACAAACACCCTGATCCGTGGCCCCAAGGAGAACGCGTCCCAATGGGCCGTCAATGGCAGCGTAACGGATCGTCAGCCCTTCTCCCTTTCGACGATAGGCGCCGGGTGTCATTGCTTCAGACACAAGAAACAAATCATGCAGCCTGGACGGGCCCGATAGTCCCGCCGTCAGCGACGCATCTAGAACGCTCGCTCCATCCGCCATGGCGCGCTTGGCTTCGCCCGCCGCCAGATATTGCAGGAAGCGCTTGGGCGAAACGCCTGCGCCCGCCTTAAAAACGCGCTGAAAATGCTGTGGCGAAAGGCCAACATGGGCCGCCGTCGCATCAAGGTCCGGCTGATCTTCGAAATGCTCAACCAAATAGTCGATCGCCCGGGCCACCGGCTCATATCCATCAAGACGCTGAGGATTGGGGCGCTGCGGACGGGACGCTGTCGGGATTTTTGAAATAGTGGCTGTCATGACCCCAAAATAAGCCTGAAAACCTCTCGGCGACACCCGTTTCTTGCGAAATTAAATGCGCTGATTTTACCCGGCATTAACCTTGATCAGGCGTTAATGAGCATGGAGACAGGCAAGCTCAAAAGGAGCCCCGCGTCATGGAAGATTTAGAATATATCCTTGGTATCGGATTTTCCGGGTCAGATCTGCCGCGTGCAGTAATTCTGGCGTTTCTCTTTGCAGCATTCGCCAAACGGGACACCAATATCTGGAAAGTCGGCCTGTTGGCGATATTGATTGATCGCACCGTTTGGCCGATCGCCGCGATGAGTTCGTCCGGCGCTGACCTGCAATCGATCTACGCATCGATCGGCGCCCTCTTTCAGAGCTTTACCGAAGATCTTGGAATTTACATCGTTCGCTATATCGGTCTTGTTCTGATGATCGGCTGTTTCCGCTGGTCACGCCAGGCAGTCCATCGCATCATTCCAGGCGGCCGCGCAGCCGCGCACGCTTAAAACACTATCGGAAGTTCGCGGCGACGCCCTCACCGGGTACTGGCGGCTTCGCCGCCGGACTTCTGTTAGCGCGAAGGATAAACTCAGACTTTCGCAAACGCGACAACGGCGTTCAATCCGCCAAACGCAAATGAGTTGGAAACAGCAAGATCAAGCTTGCGTTCCACCGCTTTATTAGGCGCATAATTTAAATCGCAATCGGGATCGGGCTCGTCATAATTAATTGTCGGTGGCACCACGCCCTCGCGCAAAGCCAGTATCGCAGCAATGCTTTCAATACCACCAGCGGCGCCCAATAGATGGCCATGCATGGATTTTGTCGATGAAACGATCAGTTCATCGGCCCCCGCGCCAAAAACCGAACGGATTGCTTTGGATTCCGTCGGATCGTTCATCAGCGTACCGGTGCCATGCGCATTGACATAAACAGAGTGCGGATCATTGACCGTAACGCCATCCATGGCGAGGCTTAATGCGCCAGCAGCGCCCTCGACCGCCGGATTGATCATGTCTTTTCCGTCGGCATTCATGCCGAAGCCAGCAACCCGCGCCAATATATTGGCGCCGCGTTTCCTGGCGCGCTCTTCTTCTTCGAGAACGAGCACGCCGGCGCCTTCGCCGATCACGAGGCCGTTGCGGTTTTTGGAAAATGGTCGGCAGGTTTCACCTGCGAGAATATGCATTGCTTTCCAACATGCGAGCGAACCGTAACTGAGAACAGCTTCGCTGGCGCCTGCAAGGCCGACATCAGCCGATCCATTACGGATTAAGTCAGCACAAACCCCGATCGAATGGGCGCCGGTCGCGCAGGCGCTTGAAATTGCGAATGCCGGCCCGCGCGCGCCATAGCGGATCGACATGTGGCTCGCTGGCGCATTGATAATAATCTTGAGGATGGTCAGAGGGTGCGGCCGCTTACCCTCGAGCAACATCGCATGATAGCCATTGTCAAATGTTGTCTGCCCACCAATGCCAGTGCCGACAATACAGGCCGTGCGGCCGCCGGTTTCATCGTCGATCTCAAGGCCGGCATTTTCTATCGCCTCATCCGCCGCCAGGATCGCGAGTTGCGAAAACCGGTCTGCGCGCATCAGTTCGCGACCAAGATTGGCGATACGGGTTTCAAGGCCGTCCACCGGCGCTGTCGGCAATGTAAGTGATAAATTTTCGCCGAGCGTATATTCACGGCGGATGACGCCGGATTTTCCGGAGGAAAGACCGTCCCAATAAGCTTTAATGTCGGCGCCGATCGGCGACACCACGCCCATTCCGGTGACAACAACATTCCGGGTCATATCAGGCGTTATTTCCCGATCAGTTCGGTGAGCGCGTCGATTAAATCGCCAACGGTCTTCATTTCGCCAAACGGATTTTCATTGGCGTTAAATGGCACTTCGACACTGAGCTTTTCTTCGACCTCATAAATGATCTCAACGATCGAAAATGAATCAATACCGAGATCGGCAATCTGCGTTTCCCGCGTCGGGGCGCCCACAAGGCCCACAGCGTGGTCTTTGATAATTTCCAGCAGCGTCGGTTCAATCTCAGCCATTCTCGCTCTCCCTAATCTTTCCGGTCTTATCGGAACCTGCCCGCCAAGGCTAGGCGTTGTGGCGCCTCAGGCATCATAACTTTCCTCGGGTTGGTTCCGCCGCCCGAAGTCATTGTTTTGTCGCATTTTCGAACCGCAAAACCGGTTCCCACTTTTGCTGAAAACGCTCCTAGTCCCTAAAATTTTTATATTGTAATGGCTGCTCAAGCTTCATGGCTTTAACAAACGCGATGACCTCCTGGAGATCGTCGCGTTTTTTCCCCGTAATCCGCAGCTCATCGCCCTGGATCGCCGACTGGACTTTAAGCTTCTCGCTCTTGATCGCTTTCACAATCTTTTTGGCGAGTTCCTTCTCGATCCCCTGTTTCAGGACCACCTGCTGGCGCACGGACTGGCCGGCTGCGGGTTCTTCTTTTTGGTAATCGAGCGATCCCGGTTCAATGCCGCGCTTTTGCATATTGCCTTGCAGGATCTCGTGCATCTGGCGGAGCTTCATATCGTCATCGGCAAAAATCGTGATCACACCGTCTTTCATTTCGATGGTGGATTTTGATCCTTTGAAATCATAGCGCGTTGTGATCTCACGCGTGACGTTCTGTACGGCGTTGTCAGCCTCGGCGAGGTCGACTTCGGAAACGATATCAAATGAGGGCATAGTTTTTTGTCTCTCATGATGGGCAAAGAAAACCTGTTTTGCCGCATAAAAGTAAAAAGCGCCAGACGGTCTGTAAGCCGGGTTCTGTACCGTCTCCCCCACATAAAGTGAAAGATTGGGCGACGACCATTCCTCTAGGCGGGCATTTACATGCCGCGCTCAAGCAACCAACCCGGACGACTGGGCGCGAAGACCCGCCCGCCTTCTCCTTGCGGAAACCGGCGCGCCGTCCCTATTCGGTCTTGCTCCAGGCGGGGCTTGCCATGCCTGCATTGTTACCAACACAGCGGTGCGCTCTTACCGCACCTTTTCACCCTTACCCCGCGAACGGGGCGGTATATTCTCTGTGGCGCTATCCCTCAGACCGCCCGTTTCCGAACGACCCGGCCGGGCGTTACCCGGCGCCTTGTCTCCATGGAGCCCGGACTTTCCTCGGCAGGCTTGCGCCCAACGCGGCCGTCCGACCGTCTGGCGGGTGAGATGTGCGGGGTTGAAGGGGGAAGGTCAAGACGCGGGCAGGGTTTGGACGCATCGGCGTTTTTCTGCATTTATCCAAAATGGGGGCATGGGTGTTGTGGCGGCTTACTTTCGCCACGCGAGCAAAACCGGCCATTAGAAATTGGGCATTTCAACGTATACTTTTTGCCCTTAGCCGCCGATCATAAGTCGAAGACTGAATGAGGTATTGCGCTCTGTTTTAGCCATTCACCCCTTCACCGCCATCAGCGCCGCTTTCGTCCGCAGGTCGAACCCCTGCCCAAGCGATGAGGGACAGAAGCGCCGCTGAAAAGCGAGGAGCCCGGCAATGTGATCGCCTTGAGGCGCGTCATAGCCAATCGTTTGTAGTGTGCTGAGCGCGTCATCATAGGAAACGCCCTCACCCGCTTTGATGTCGCCGTCGAAGGGCGCGAGCGCCAGTCCGTCCAGCGCGAGACGCAACCATGGAAATTTTTCGCCGGGATCTTCCTTGCGGCGCGGCGCCACATCAGAATGGCCCAGCGTGCGCGACGCTGAAATATCATACCGTGTACGAATATCTTTCAACAGCTCGGTGACAATATCGATTTGTTCCGCGGGAAAGTCTCGATAGCCAAATTCATGGCCGGGATTGACGATCTCAATGCCGATGGATCGCGCATTGATGTCTGCCTCGCCTTCCCAGCTGCCGACGCCCGCATGCCAGGCGCGTTTTGCTTCATCAACAATGCGGTAAAGGTCGCCATTTTCCTCGACCAGATAATGCGCGCTCACCTTTGCCGCCGGATCGCGCAGGCGCGCCAGCGCTTCGGCGCCGGTGGGCATGCCCGTATAATGGAGCACGATCATGTCGATGCTCCGGCCGCGATCATCAAAATTCGGCGAAGGCGTTTCGATAAAGTTCAACATGTATATCCCGATGTCTATCCTGGCGGCTCTGTCAGGGCGGGATTATTGACCTGTTTCTTTGCGGTACGCAAAAGCACAAAGCCAACCCCCGCCAGGGTCATCAACCCACCGATGATCATGCGCAGCCCGAACGGATCGCCAAGCAGCATGACGCTGAAAAATACGGCAATCACGGTCGTCAACAAGACGCTTGGCGCAACAATACTGACCGGCAGCCGCTGCAACAGCCAGTAATAGGCGGAGTGCGCGAATATCGACGCGATGACCGCCGAATAAAGGATCGCGCCAATGATCATTGTTTTGTCCGCCGCGGCCAGCGCCGCGCGCTGGCCGTCTTCGAAAATGAAAGTGCCGATCCAAAGCCCGATGGTGCCAACCACGCTAAACCAGGCGAGCAATTCATGGGCCTTGAACGCCGTCGCCCGTTTCACAAAAACGGCGCCCATCGCCTCCATGAAGGCGCCGGCGGCAACGAGGCCGACACCGAGACCGATGCGTGTCTCCGACCCTGCATCATCTGTTTGCCCAAGAGCAATGATCGCAACCCCGGCAAACGCCAGCGTGATGCCAAGGATCCTGCGCCAGCCCAGCGTATCGCCGAGGAACATCATCGCCAGGATCGTGGCGAATGGCACATAGAGCTCCATAGCGATGGCGGCGGCCGAAGCAGTTGCGAATTTCAAGCCCGTGAACATGAAGGCATAATTGAGCCCGCCAAGGCATAAACCACCGCCCAACACGCGCAGCATATGCCCCGGCCGCCAGCGCAGAAATGGCGTCATCAGCACCGCCACCAGTGTCATCCTGATGGCCGCGTAATACATCGGCGGGATTTCCGTCACCGCCGTCTTGATAACGACAAAATGAAAGCCCCATGCGACGCACATGGTCAGGAGGACGGTGAGTTCCCGAATGCTCAACATTTGGCTCCTTAAATTATTGTCTGGTCGCATTTCCTAAACACGAACCAGTGCCCACTTCGCTTGGAAATGATCCATGGCTGAAGGACATGATCATCCGCTCACTACGCCCAACCCAGGGCGCGTATCAAACGAAATAAATTTTAACGAGGGATAGAATTATGCGCCGGCGCGGCGCCAGCTCGTGGCGGGGGCATTTCTAAATATCAAACCAGCAATCACCGAAGCCGCCAGAACGATTGGCGCCACAATCGCCACCGCCGCAATAGCCAAAGCAGGCAATAAAAGAACGCCAATAAAGATAATGGTGTCGGCCAGGCGTGCCGCCCAGCTTGTCCGCCCGTTGTCAGGCTCAAATTCAGAAACCGACGTCCCAGTCAAAACACCCACCCGACGCTACCAAAGCGACTCTGGACCTCTATCAAAGCAGGGCACGCATGCCGCGTCCAGCGCCAGAATCACTCGTCAGACGCTAAATCTAGTCACGATTAGTTAATATTCGCTCATAAGCGGTGTTGATCGTCGCCATACGCCCCTCGGCGATACGCATCAGATCAATCGGCACGCCCCGCGCAATCAGCGCATCCGGGTGATGGTCACGCACCAGCGCCCGATAGGCAGCCTTGATATCGTCGGTGCTGGCCCCCGGCTCGACGCCCAAAATCAGATGGGGATCATCCTCGCCAAGGCCAAGATGGGCGGCCTTCAAGCGGTGAAACGCGGCGGGAGAAGTGTTAAAAACTTTGGCGGCCCGGTTGATCAGTTCCAGTTCACGTGGATGCGCAACGCCATCGGCCGCCGCAACATGAAACAGGCAATCAAGCACATCTTCCAATACCGCCGGCGCATCATCAAAGATTTTCGCAACTCGGGAGAGATATTCCTCAAAACCCGCAACATCCTGCGTTGCCAGCTGATAAACCATTCGGACTTTGCTGGCTTCTTTTTCAGGAAACTTAAAAAAATCCTGGAACGCCGCGATTTCGTCGTCAGTAACAACACCGTCGGCTTTTGCCATTTTCGCCGAGAGCGCAATCAAGGCGATCGAGAACGCCGCCTCGTTTCGGCGCTGTTTCTGTGAGGCCAATACCTCAAGGAAAGCGCCAAGCGTGCGCTTATGCGTCGCCTCAATCCCTGCCTCTATGCGATCCCAAAAACTCATGGAGAAAGCTCATAAAGCCGAAAAACGTTAAATACCAGAACTGACTGCCGCATTTTCAGCCCTCACATAAAAATAGATGAAGAACAGTTCAGTGCGATTTCTTTTATATTTCGCCTGATTAACCGTCATCCGAATCGTAATTGAGAATAGGCGAGAGCCAGCGTTCCGTTGTTGCCAGCGTCATATCCTTGCGGCGCGCATAATCGCTCACCTGATCTTTTTCGATCTTCCCGACACCGAAATAAAGTGATTGCGGGTGGGAAAAATATAATCCACTGACGGATGCGCCCGGCATCATCGCAAAGCTTTCCGTGAGCTCCATGCCGGCATTGGTTTTCGGATCAAGAAGACGAAACAATGTCTCCTTTTCCGTGTGATCGGGTTGCGCTGGATAGCCCGCCGCCGGGCGAATGCCCTGATAAGATTCCTTGATCAAATCGGCAGGCGTAAAACTTTCATCAGGCGCATAGCCCCAGAACTCACGGCGCACGCGTTCATGCATATGTTCGGCAAAGGCCTCTGCCAATCGGTCCGCAAGCGCTTTTGAAAGGATCGCCGAATAATTGTCATTGCGTCGGTCAAAGCTTTCGGCGAACGCATCCTCGCCAATACCGGCCGTCACAGCAAAGCCGCCAATATAATCCGGCGTTCCTTCCGGCGCGACAAAATCTGAAAGGCAGTAGTTCACGCCATCCCGTTTGGCGATCTGCTGGCGCAGACCGTGGAATGTCGCGAGCTCTGTTGTTCGGGTCTCATCGGCAAAGACAACAACATCATCACCCCGGGCATTTGCGGGCCAAAAACCCATCACGCCATGGGCCGTCAAAGATTTGTCAGCGATAATCTGGCGAAGCATTTTCTGCGCGTCGTCAAATAATGCACGTGCGGGTTCGCCAACAATTTTGTCATCAAGGATTTGCGGATAACGCCCGGCGAGCTCCCACGCGGCAAAAAACGGCGTCCAGTCGATATAGGCCGCGAGCGTCCCAAGATCATAGTCGCGCAATGTCTTGATGCCGGTAAAGGAGGGTTTGGGCGGCTGGTAGCCGGACCAATTGATGGCGAACGCATTTTTTCGTGCATCGTCGATCGGCATGCGCGGGCTTGCGCCCTTGCTGCGATTATAGCTCTCCCGGACTTTGGTGTAGTCGCCCGCGATATTATCGAGATAGTCACCCCGCTTTTCATCGGAGACGAGCGCATTGGCGACACCGACAGCGCGGCTGGCGTCAGTCACGTAAACCACACCATGATCATAATTCGGCGCAATCTTCACCGCCGTATGAGCGCGGCTGGTGGTGGCGCCGCCGATCAATAGCGGGATCTCAAACCCTTCTCGCTTCATGTCCGATGCAAGATTACGCATCTCATCAAGGCTCGGTGTAATGAGACCCGATACGCCAATAATATCGACATTATGCGCTTTTGCCTCAGCCAGTATTTTTGCGGACGGCACCATCACGCCCAGATCGATGACCTGATAATTATTACATTGCAAAACCACGCCAACGATATTTTTTCCAATATCGTGAACATCGCCTTTCACCGTCGCCATTAATATGACGCCGTTCGGCTTGCCCTGTTCGAGCCCCTGTTCTTCTTTTTCCTTTTCCATAAACGGCGTCAAATGCGCCACGGCCTGTTTCATCACCCGCGCGGATTTAACGACTTGCGGCAGGAACATCTTGCCGTCACCAAACAGGTCGCCAACGACATTCATGCCGTCCATTAACGGGCCCTCGATGACAAAGAGCGGCCGACCCAGTTTCAGCCGTGCTTCTTCGGTGTCCTCAACGATGAACTCGGTAATGCCTTTGACTAGCGCATGCCGCAATCGCTCTTCGACCGACCCTTCGCGCCAGGCATGGTCCTGCTCCTGCACCTTACCGGCTTCACCGCGATATTGCTCAGCAACCTCCAGCAGCCGTTCGGTCGCGTCTTCATGCCGGTTGAGGATCACATCCTCGACGGGATCGCGCAGCGACAGCGGAATTTCATCATAGATCGCCAGCTGGCCGGCATTGACGATGCCCATATCCATGCCGGCTTTGATCGCGTGATAAAGAAAAACCGAATGCATCGCTTCACGCACTGGTTCGTTGCCGCGAAACGAAAAGGAAATATTTGAAACACCGCCGGAGATTTTCGCATAGGGCAAATCGGCCTTAATGCGCTTTACCGCCTCGATGAAATCGACCGCGTAATTATTATGTTCTTCAATGCCGGTCGCCACCGCAAAAATATTCGGGTCAAAAATAATATCCTCTGGCGGGAACCCGATACCTGTCAGCAAATTATAGGACCGCACACAGATTTCATATTTGCGGTCGGCGGTGTCCGCCTGACCTTGCTCGTCAAACGCCATCACGACAGTCGCCGCGCCATAGCGCATGACCTTTTTCGCCTGGCGCAAAAACGCCTCTTCGCCCTCTTTCATGGAAATCGAGTTGACGATGGCTTTGCCCTGAACGTTTTTCAGGCCTTCCTCGATCACCTCCCATTTCGACGAGTCGATCATCACCGGCACGCGGGAAATATCAGGTTCCGACGCAATCAACCGTAAAAACGTCACCATGGCCTCAACGCCGTCGAGCATCCCCTCGTCCATATTGACGTCGATGACCTGGGCGCCGTTTTCCACCTGTTGGCGCGCAACGACGAGCGCTTCCTCATAGCGATCATCCTTGATCAGCTTTCGGAATTTCGCTGAACCGGTAACGTTGGTGCGCTCACCAATATTCACAAATCGCGGCTGGGTCATGCGGCGTCTGCTGCATTGTTAGCGCCCGGCGTTTTTGGCCGCACGCCAAGCATATGACAAAGCGCAAAAGCGAGGTCATCACGGTTCAATGTATAGAAATGAAAATTCTTCACGCCATGCTCCGCAAGATCCAGACATTGTTCAGCGGCGACGGTCGCTGCAATGAGGCGCCGCGTGGCGGGATCTTCATCAAGGTTTTGAAAAAGTTTTACGAGGCGGCCTGGCACCGTCGTGCCGCAGACATCAGACATTTTCCTTAAGCCCGCAAAATTCGTAATCGGCATAATGCCGGGCGCTATCGGAATATCGATGCCTTCTTTCCGGACCCGGTCGATATATCGAAGATAAACATCATTATCATAAAAGAACTGGGTGATCCCCCGCGTGGCGCCAGCATCAATCTTGCTTTTCAGCATATCAATATCAGCGCTGAAGGACGGCGAATCAGGATGCTTTTCGGGATAGCACCCAACTGAAATTTCAAAGGGCGCAATTTTCTTGGCGCCAGCCGCAAGCTCCGCAGCGTTCGCATACCCGCCGGGATGCGGTGCGTAAGAATCGCCGGCGCCGCCCGGCGGATCGCCGCGCAGCGCAACAATATGTTTGACGCCCGCCGCCCAATAATCGCGCAGAACGCCGTCCACTTCGTCTTTTGTTGCGGCAACGCAAGTGAGATGCGCTGCAACCGGCAGTTTCGTTTCCTTAATGATGCGTGTCAGCGTTTCATGGGTGCGTTCGCGGGTCGACCCGCCGGCGCCGTAAGTAACGGAGACAAAATCCGGCGCCAGCGGCGCCAGCCTTTCCACCGATTTCCATAATTTCTCATTCATCGCCGGCGTCTTCGGCGGAAAGAATTCGAAAGATACGTGTAAGTCCGACATGTTGAAGCCTTTTCCTATGCAGCCGTCCGCGACCGCAGTCGACGCAACGCCACCGGCGCCGCGCACAACCAGATCTTTACGGTAAGTTTTTTTCTGTCTCCTGAGGACGGTGACAGCGTTTCTGTTTTCACCAGATCAAGCCTTGATGCTTTGCACCATTCACCGACTTCCTCGTCAGAAAACCCAAGGCGACGATGCGCGTGTTCGTCGCGCAGAAACTCAAGATCGTGAGGAGCAAAATCAGAAATAATAAGGCGACCGCCTGGCTTTAAAAGGCGCGCCGCTTCGCGCACCGCCGCACTTGGTTCCGCGAGGTAGTGCAATACCTGATGCAATAATACGATGTCGGCGGTCTCCGCTTCAGCGGGCAGCGAAAACAGATCGCCATGACGCACTTGCGCATGATTGATCGCCGCCTTCTCAAGATTGCTGCGGGCAATCGCGAGCATTTCCCGAGACAAGTCATAGCCGACGCCAGCGGCATATTTGTCGGCAAAAAGCTCAAGCATGCGCCCGGTACCGGTGCCGAGATCGATCAGGAGATCAACATTGTCCTCGCCAGCAAGCTCGACGATACGGGTTTCGATATCGGACTCGGGCAAATGAAGACGGCGCAGTTTACTCCATTGCCGCGCATTTTCCTCAAAATAGGCAGCAGCCTGAGCCGCCCGCGTCTCGCGGCTTTGCCGAAATCGCTCAAGATCCCGGGCCAGAATGCGGTCGCCCGAAGCGGCCATGGTTTCAACCGCCGCCAGAACGGCGCACAAAACGTCGTTTTCTCTCGCCCCCACAGCGATACGATAAAACATCCACGCCCCCTCGCGGTGGCGTTCGGCAAGACCGGCATCAGCAAGTATTTTAAGGTGGCGGCTAACCCGCGGCTGGCTCTGACCGAGAATAAACGTGATCTCGCTTACAGTGAGTTCACCGCTTGTGAGCAAGGCCATGATCCGCAGCCGGGTCTCTTCCCCGATAGCGCGAAAAACATTGAGGGTCGTATCGAGGGTCATGGTTCCGTGATCATGGCTGGCAGGTTTTACAAATCATGCCCAAAGAGATATAAAGATATCTTTATATGATAGCAAGAATCCGCTTTTCCCGGCTGAATGGCCCGGATCTGGCCGGCAAACCCGTCACCCGCTCCTAAAGGCGAAATAAAGTTGATTGTTCGCGCGGCCGAACGCCCTATATCCTTGCCAAATTGATGACATGATCATTGTCTATCCAGGGTCCAACAGGGGAGCATTCTTTCGTGATTGTAAAATCCTTGATTGCCGCAGCCACAGGGCTTGCGCTCACCGGCGCGGCGTCAGCGCAATTATCCGACGCCGGCGATCCGGAGGCTTTTGCAAGAGAGCTGCAAAGCACCGAGCCCGACCCGGCAGGCAGCGCCGGCGCTGATCCCTGGGAAGGTTTCAACCGGAAAATGTTTGCGTTTAACGACGCTGTTGACGGCGCCGTCTTCGTGCCGGCGGCAAAAGTCTATCGCGCGACAACGCACAAAAAACAGCGCAAGGGCATCCGCAATTTCCTGGCAAATGCGCGAGCCCCGCTCATCCTGATCAATGATTTGTTGCAGGGCGAGTTTGAGCGCGCCGGCGAAACGGCGGGACGGTTTGTTGTCAACACAACGATTGGTTTTGGCGGCATGGGCGATCCGGCGGAGCGCATGGGCATTCCGCAACATTCAGAAGATTTCGGCCAGACACTCGCGGTCTGGGGCGCATCTCCCGGACCTTATGTTGTGTTGCCGTTTTTCGGTCCCAGCTCGGTGCGCGACGGTTTTGGCGCCGGCGTTGACACACTGCTGGATCCGGTATTCTGGATCAGCACCACGCCCGCCCGACATACCAGCTACTCCCGCGCCGGCGTGACATTGGTGTCAGTTCGCGAGCCGTTAATCGAACCGCTTGCGGACATTAAAACCAACTCGCTCGACTATTACGCATCGTTCCGCAGTTTTTACATGCAGGCGCGTAAACGCGAAATCGCAAATGGCCGGACGAATTTTGATGATTTGCCGGATTTTGGCGACTTTGATGAATTTGACGAGTTTGAAGACACTGAAGAAACCGAAGAGAATAAATAGCCCCGCGTAACGGAGATAATTAATGCTCGCTACGACAAAGCCTTTACCATTGGGCCTCGCGCCTTTGCTGGCAGTGATCGCCTGGATGTCGGGCGTCACGCCTGCCGCCGCAGACGCAGCGGCGGAAGCCTATGTTCAGGGTGTCCTGAACGAAGCCGAACCAATTTTGAGCGAAACAGACGAGGACGCGCTTTACGATGGCCTTGCCACGCTCGTGGACAACTATGTCGACATGCGCCGGGTTGGATTATTCACGCTTGGCCAATATGCACGCAAAATGACCGACGAACAGAAAGCAGAATATCTGCCGCTGTTCAAAACATACGCGACGCAAATTTATCAGAACGCGCTCTCTAATTATTCAGGACAGAAACTCGCCGTCAGAAATTCGATCGACCGTTCAGCGCGCGATATTATCGTCAATTCGAAAATTGTTGACGCCCAACCTGGCGACCAGTTCGGCGACATCACGGTCCATTGGCGCATTTATCGTAATCGGTCAGGCAAGATGGTTGTCGTCGATGCCGGCGCTGACAATGTCTGGCTGGCGATAGAACAGCGCAGCCAGTTCACCTCGGTCATCGCCAATAATGGCGGCGGCGCCAAAGGCATTGACGCCCTTCTCGCGCAACTGCGCGAACAGGTCGGCGAATAGCACCGGCGCTGCAACGCTTTGGTCAAAACGAACAATAATTTCAACGTCGGCTGTATCCATCCCCCCGGGTCCGGCTAAAAGCCGGCCCGAGAACATCCTTCGAGGCTCGCTCCGCTCGCACAGCGCAGCCTGTCCATGATCTTGCTGTTATAGGCCCATGCGAAGACGCGCATGGAAAGCCGGGTCAATAGCGACAAATGCTCCGTATAGACGGCTTCATACTCAATCACGCGGTGGCATCCGCGCCGCCGCTTGAAGTCGGGCACGCTGGTGCTGAGATTGACGGCCCTGCCCTCGTCGAGCCCCTTGCGAAAGGTTGAGCCGTCAATCATGCGGTAAAGGCCGAGCTCCCTCGCCGCCGACCCCAAAATCCGGCGATATAACCACTCAGGGCTTGCCAAGCCCTTCATTTTGCTTTTATTTAACAGAATGGTTACAAACAAAGCTATTCTGAACCGTTCAACATTTGACGCCATCGCGGATCCCACGCGCCGGGCCATTCTTGATCAATTGATGGGCGGCGAGCTCGGCGCCGGGGAGATCGCGGAGCGCTTCCCGGTGAGCCGTCCGGCGATTGCGCGTCATGTGGGCGTTTTGAAAAAAGCCGGATTGTTAAGAGAACGGCGCGATGCGCAAAAGCGGTTCTACTCGCTTGAGCCCCGCGGTCTCGCTGAAGTTGATCGGTGGCTTCAACCCTACAGGCTCTATTGGGCTGCAAGGCTCACCGATTTGAAAACGATCGTAGAGGAGCGCGCAAAGACGCGCACAGAAAATCCCGCGGGTGATAAAAAGTGAGTGAATTTACACATGAATTCTCATGGGACATTGATGCAACGAAAGACGCAATTTTTGCAGCTTTAACCTCCCCCGATGCGCTGCAGAACTGGTTTGCCGAACATGTTGAAGTCCATCAGAGCGAAGGCGGCGCGTTTAAATTCTGGGGTAAGCATACAATCGAAACACCTACGAAAAGCCAGGCGACGCAAAAGATAACATCCTACAACCCGCCGCAGCAATTTGCCTTTAGCTGGCGCCTTTATGGCCGCGAGAGTGAAATCTCGTTCGAATTGGCCAGCAGCGATGATGATAACAAATCCAAAGTAACCGGCCGTCATGTTTTTTCTGAATTGCCGGATATCGCACGGGCAAGGCATCTGATTGACGATCTTTGGAAACTTAATCATGGAAACTTGAAGGCATTTCTTGACGGCGGCGATAGTATTTTGTTGCCGGACTATGATGATCCGTCACCGGAAATTCACCAATCCATTCTGATCGATGCGCCTCGCGCCGAAGTATTCCAGGCGCTGATCACGCCAGAAATTTTAGCTAAATGGTTGTGGGCGGAAAACGCTGCGATCGAGCCAAAAAAAGGCGGCAGCTATTCCTATGGCTGGAATTACGAAATTGAAGGCAATAAAGTCGCTGGCGGTCCAACAAAAATACTCGACTATGTCGAAAACGAAAAACTTGTCACAGACTGGCCGGACTGGCGTGGTGATAAATCAGTACCGGCGCAGAAGATCACCTGGCTGCTTGCCGATGAAGGCCGCAAAACAAGGGTGACGGTGATCCATTCCGGCTTTACGCGCACAGTTGATTTTTCAGATTATCCATTCGGCTGGGGCGGCTTCCTCGCGCAGCTTAAGGACGTCGTCGAGAACGATAATTAATGCGCGCTGCCAAATGCGGGAAGGTAAAACTCGGAGGGCGAATATGTTAAACGTAATTGATATCATTAAGGCGCTTGTCGCCGCCATCGTCATCATGGTGGTGAATGTGGCGATCAGTTATGTGGTCGTTGCGATATATGCCTATCTGATCAATCCCGGTCATGAAAACGCATTTTATGAAGCTGCGGCGCAAGATATTGCGCCCTGGTCAAGCGTTGTTGCAGGGGGCTTTCTTTTTTTTGGCGCTGGTTATTTATGCGCCAAACGACGGCCCGATCGCGATGCGGTCTTGTTCGCCGCCGCAATTTGGACAGGTTATCTGATTGTTGAATTTATAATTCTTTCCGGCGCCGGCGCGTTAACGTCAATGATTGGCATTGTCAGCCTGTCGCTCGGCACGAAACTGATCGCGGCTATCGCCGGTGCAAAGCTTGGCACGCGAAAATAATTACCCCGCCAAACGGCATCTGGCGGGCGCCTGCGGCGTTTTGTGAAGCAAACGTCTTATTACTTCGTTTTGAGGAAAAAAAATGCCGGACTTTCATCTCACCCTCAATGGGAAATCGCGCATAATAAAGGTTGATGATGGCTCAACACCGCTTCTATGGGTTTTGCGAGACACGCTGGGTTTGGTTGGAACCAAATACGGATGTGGCATTGCTCAATGCGGCGCCTGTACCGTTCATCTCAACGGTGCGCCTATCCGTTCATGTTTGCTTCCTGTCTCCGCGGTTGATGGCGAAGAGGTCCTTACAATCGAAGGTCTGGCCAACAAAGACGGGACATTGCATGCACTTCAACAAGCCTGGATCGATTTTGACGTAGCACAGTGTGGCTATTGTCAGGCTGGGCAAATAATGTCGGCCGCCGCCTTGTTGGAACAAAACCCCAACCCCAATGATATGGAAATCGAGGGCGCAATGGCAGGTAATTATTGTCGTTGCGGTACTTATAATAGAATCAAAGCTGCAATACACGCTGCCGCGGTCATGATATCACAGCGGGGATCCGGCAAATGAAAAAACCACCTGTAAAACCCGTATTTTCCTCGCTTGAAGCGCTTTTCGATGAAATTGATCCCAGTGGAAATAATTCGTTATCCACAGCCGTAAAAACGGATCGCCGGACCTTTCTTAAAATTTCAGGTGCAGCTGGCGCCGGTTTTGTGCTGGCATTTAGTTTGGGAGGAAAGGTCGAAGCAGCATCCTCAAAACGCCGCGCAGAATTAAATGCCTATATTCGAATTTCACCTGAGGGTTCAATTTTCATTCATTCAAAAAACCCGGAAATTGGTCAAGGCATCAAAACAGCCATGCCCATGATTATTGCCGAGGAACTCGATGCTGACTGGAACGATGTAAAGGTCGAGCAATCACCCATTAACGAAAATATTTTTGGACGACAAAACGCCGGCGGTTCCAGATCCATTGCCAGCAACTGGGACACCATGCGGGAAGCGGGAGCAACCGCCCGCGGTATGCTTGTGCAAGCGGCCGCCGATCGGTGGAGAGTGCCTGCAAAAGAATGTACGACTGAAAAAAGTTTTGTCTTTCATAAGAAAACCCATCGAAAAATCCCGTACGGTGACCTTGCGAACGAGGCCGCCAGGTTACCTGTTCCACTTGATGGCACGCTAAAATTGAAGGATCGCCGAGATTACAAATTACTCGGCAGACGCATTAGCGGTGTTGACAATTATGCTTTGGTAACCGGGCAGCCACTTTTTGGCATTGATCAGGCGCTGCCTGGCATGCTGTACGCCGTTTATGAAAAGTGCCCCGCTGTAGGCGGTATAGTCGCCAGCGCCAATTTGGATGCAATTCGCAGGTTGCCGGGCGTCAAGCATGCTTTCGTGCTGCCAGGCAATGGCAATGAACAAGAACTACTGCCCGGCGTTGCTATCGTCGCGACATCGACCTGGGCTGCATTTCAAGCAAAGAAACAATTGAACGTAAGCTGGGATGAAAGCGGCGCCTCAAAAGATAGCTGGGGCGAACTGGAAAAGCGGGCTCAGGCCCTTGGAAATCAACCGGGGAAAGAAACACTGTATGAGGTGGGTGATGTCGATGCTGCAATACAGAGTTCAGCACAATCCATCGACTCTTTTTATAGTTTTCGATTCGTTGCTCATGCCAGCCTTGAGCCCCAAAACTGCACTGCCTGGTATCGCAATGGCGAAATCCAGTTATGGGCGCCCACGCAATCTCCCGGAAGAGGCCTTGCAAGCGTTGCCAATACGCTTGGCATAGAAGAAGACAAAGTAACCATACATCAGACACGAGCGGGTGGCGGCTTTGGCCGTCGATTAGTTAACGACCCTCTGTGCGAAGTGGCCGCGATTTCCAGGCACATCAAGGCGCCTGTCAAACTTCAGTGGACTCGTGAAGATGATATGACACATGATTTCTATCGTGCCGGTGGTTTTCACTCATTCAAAGGCGGTATTGACTCGGCGGGAAAGCTTGCGTTTTGGCAGCACCACCTCATCACCTTCAGTCACGATGGAGAAAAACCCGTGATCGCTGGTGCGCCCCGCCAACCGGCCCATGAATTCCCCGCACAACTCATCGGCGATTTTCGCTTAACCCAGTCAATGCTGCCGTTGAAGACGCGTTGTGGCCTGTGGCGTGCGCCTGGATCAAATACTTATGCATGGGCGCTTCAATGCTTCCTCCACGAACTGGCCGTCGCTGCCGGACGGGATCATCTCGAATTCTTGCTGGAGCTAATGGGTGAACCCACATGGCTGCCGCCAAAAAATTTGTATGGCTTGAATACGGGTCGTGCAGCCGACGTAATCAAGCTGGCTGCTGAAAAGGCCGGTTGGGGTAAAAAACTGGCTGCCGGACGAGGCCTGGGGCTGGCCTTTCATTTTAGTCACGCCGGCCATTTTGCAGAAGTAGCTGAAATCAGTGTTAGTGAATCAAAAAAAGTGACGGTTCACAAGGTCACTGTTGCCGCTGACATCGGTCCCGTTATTAATTTAAGCGGCGCTGAAAATCAGTGCGAAGGTTCCGTCATCGACGGCCTAAGCACAATGTTGGGCCTTGAAATAACAATGGAAAACGGACGCATACAACAATCAAACTTTGATACTTATCCGCTGCTCCGCATACGCAACGCGCCGACTGTAAACGTACATTTTATTCAAAGTGATAATCCCCCTACAGGGGCCGGTGAACCTGCCCTGCCGCCCTTGGCGCCTGCGGTGTGTAATGCGGTTTATGCTGCTTCAGGTCATCGTGTACGCACACTCCCGCTAACGAAAGAAGGTTTTTTCACCTAGGTCTCTTCACGTCTTTAAGCGGAAAGTCCAATGCGACATGTCAGGCATCAATTCTCATGAGAAAGGCAATTAGTTTGCATATCTCAAATAAGGAAAAAATTATGAAGCGTGCTCCTGCTTCAATGGCATTGCTGATTTCAGTGCTGATGATGAGTGGCAATAGTTATAGTCAAGATGACATTCCCTTCCCCGATGGTCCCTATCTCGGTCAAACGCCACCCGGCTCAACGCCTGAGATTTTTGCTCCCGGCATTGTTAATACGGAAGAGAATCGTGACGTCGCAAGTAGCAGCGAATGGACACTCCCTTCTGACGCGGAGATTCAGGCGCTGCTCACCAGGCGCATGGAGCACAACGGCGTTGGCATTGTTGTCGGCGTGATAGATTCCAATGGCAGGCGCGTTATTTCGTATGGTCGAACTGGCGCCGATGACAACCGCCCCCTTGACGGCGATACGATTTTCCAACTGGGCTCAGTGACAAAAGGCATTACCAGTCTTTTGCTGGCGGAAATGATAAGCCGAGGCGAAGTCGAATTGCATGACGCGGCGTCGGCCTATTTGCCGGCCGATGTTGTCGTGGTCGAGGAGCATGATTCGATCAGGCTTTATCACCTCTCGACACATGTTTCCGGACTGCCTTCAATGCCGTCAAACTTTGACATCAACGGCAAGCCCGACCCCTATGAAGCCTATACAGTCGAACAACTCCACGATTTCCTCAGGACTTACGAGCCAAAATACTATCCGGGCCGAAACCGCGCTTATTCAAATCTTGGCGTCTCGCTTTTGGGCCGATTGCTCGCCAACCGAATGGACACCACCTATGAAGCGCTGGTGAAAGAGCGCGTGCTCGAACCGCTCGGCATGAACGACACGTCGATTACGCTGAGCGGCGACCAATTGCAGCGCCTTGCGCCCGGTCATAGTCGTTATCTGAAACCCATAGGAACCTGGGAGATGAAGACGCTGCAGGCTTCTGGATCTTTGCGGTCGAGCGCCAATGACATGCTCAAACTCATCGCCGCCTATCTCGGGCATGAAGAAACGCCGCTGAAAGCGGCCGTACAGATTCAACTCCTTGAAGAATGCGAAGGCGGGCAGACGCGGCCTCTGGCCTGGGGCCTGCGTGATGATGGCACCTATCTCCATTCCGGCGGCAAGGCGGGATATCGATCCGGTGTTGCATTCAATCCGGCGACGGGCATCGGCGCCGTCGTCCTCGCCAATGCCAGGACCGATGATCGGCCGATTGATCTTGCCTATTATCTTGTCACGGGTGAACCGATGGATCCGGCGGCGCCTGCGCCGCAGGAAAAGCCAACCGTTGAATTACCGCAGGCGGTCCTGGACAGTTACGTCGGGCGATACCGGTTTGAGGATGGCGGTGAGCTGGAGGTTGTGAGAAACGGCTCGCGTCTCATCATGCGCTATCCGAACTTTTCAATTTTCGAGTTTGAGGCGTTTGGCGAGCGCGACTTTTTTTACAACGCAGGCAATGACGACGTAACATTCGTAGTCGATGCTACTGGCCACGTCACGAGCCTAACCCGCTTTGGCGATGGCAAGGAAGCTGGCGGTGGCGAAGTGGCGGAACGAATGAGGAGAAGTAAAGATGGGTGAACGTTCAGCCGAACACGCAACATTCAGGATCGAGCGAGTATATTCAGCACTTCCCAAACGGGTGTACCAAGCCTGGACAAATCCCAAAATGAAGGCGCGATGGTATGGTCCAACCGACCAAAAGAGCGAACTATTGCTCGACTACCGAATTGGAGGCCGTGAACATTTCACTGGCGAAGTTTCGAACGGGCTGGTTTTTGGCTACGAAGCAATCTTCCATGAAATCGTACCCGATCATCGTATTGTATTTAGCTACACAATGGACTTCGATAAGGTAAGGATTTCAGCGTCTCTGGTAACCGTAGAGATTACTGCTTCAGGCAATGACAGCGCGCGATTGCTACTCACAGAGCAAGGGGTACATCTCGATGGCGCCGACACTCCAGCCGACCGTGAGCAAGGTACGCGCGATATGTTAGAGGCGCTGGCTACGGCACTCTCGGACTAAGATGGAACAGAAAACCAGAACCCCTAAGTGTGGTGTGGCCATAGAGCAGCGCAGTCAGTTTACTTCGGTCATCGCCAATAATGGCGGCGGCGCCAAAGGCATTGACGCCCTTCTCGCGCAGTTACGCGAACAGGTCGGCGAATAGCGCCGGCGCTGCAACGCCTTGGTCGAAACGCAAAATCTTTTCAACGTCGGTTGTATCCATCCTTCGAGGGCCCTTCGGGCCACCTCAGGATGAGGGCCGTATATTGTTTCTTGCTCCCCTCATCCTGAGGTGCGAGCCCGCAGGGCGAGCCTCGAAGGATGGACGGCTTTCCGCAGCAATGCAGCGCTCGCCAAAAAAAAGGCCGCTCTGAAGAGCGGCCTTTTCCAATTTTATTTTCCCGGCTGTTACGAAGAATAATATTCGACAACGAGGTTCGGTTCCATATTGCACGGATAAGGCACCTCCGCGAACTCAGGAATGCGCATATAAGTTGCGGCCATTTTCTTCGGGTCCACATCCACATAGTCAGGAATGTCGCGTTCCGGGCTTTGCAGTGCTTCAAGCACCAGCGCCATATTTTGTGATTTTTCTTTGATCGATACAACGTCGCCCGGCTTCAAGCGGCATGATGGAATATTGGTGCGCACGCCATTCAACAGAACATGTCCGTGATTGATAAACTGGCGCGCAGCAAAAACGGTCGGCACGAATTTCGCCCGATAGACAATCGCATCAAGTCTGCTTTCGAGAAGGCCGATCAACAGCTCAGCAGTGTTGCCCCGCTGGCCTTCAGCGACGTTATAGGTTCTTGCAAACTGTTTTTCGGAGATATTGCCGTAATACCCCTTGAGCTTTTGTTTCGCCATCAACTGCAGACCAAAGTCTGACGTTTTGCCCTTGCGGCGCTGGCCATGCATGCCAGGTCCGTAATCGCGTTTGTTAATGGGAGATTTTGGCCGGCCCCAGACATTTTCGCCGACCCGGCGGTCAAGCTTGTGCTTAGCGGCAATGCGCTTGCTCATTATTCCTCACTATCGGCGCGGTCCGGCTCCGGGGCCTATCCCCGGCGCACTCTCAACGGCGGTCACGCGCCATCCGTCAATGAAGCGGCGGGATATAGGGGCCAAGGGAGACCTTGTCAAACGGCGCAGCCCTTATTCGGCGGGGGCCGGCGCTGGTTCCAGTGCAGATTTCGGGGTGAGGTCATATTCGCTCATATCCGGGGCCGCCATTTCCTTCAGATAGGTGCGGACATCATGGGGATAGAGCGTGTAGTTGCGCCCATGTTCATCCACATACCAGGCCCCGCAATGAGCGGCCCAGACCCGATCCTGCAGGTCAGCCTGAATGCGCGCATCATAGGCTTTCGCCGCCGCAGGCTTCGGCGCAATCATGGTTTCGCCAGCGGCCATCGCCTCGCTGATCAGCTTGATGATGTAATTGACCTGGGCCTCGATCATTAAAATGACCGAGTTATGGCCAAGACCGGAATTTGGCCCCAGCAGCATAAAAAAGTTCGGGAATCCGGCGATTGACAGGCTGCGATGCGCCGTGACGCCGTCGCGCCAGTGATCGCGCAAGGTTTCGCCGGATGGTCCGGCCACATCGATCGACGCGAGGATATCGAAAGGTTTGAACCCGGTCGCCATGATGATCACGTCAACATCGCGGTGTTTGCCGTCTTTGGTGGAAACGCCAGCAGCTGTGATCGCCGTAATCGGATCCGTAACCAGATCCACATTCTCCCGCTGCACGGCCGGAAGATAATCGTCGGAAATCAGAATGCGCTTGCAGCCGATGGGATAATCAGGCGTCAGCCTGGCGCGCAATGCCGGGTCCTTTACCTGCGCTTCCATATGCCGGGTAAACATCCCGCTGACCGCCCGCTTTGTGCGGCTATCGTCTTTTTTAAAGGCGCCGAACCGCCACTCCGCCAAGGTGAAATAAAAACCGCGGTAGGCGCGCGCAAGAAGCGGGACTTTGGCAAAGGTCTTTTTGAGCCATTCCGGATAGGCATAGCTTCGGCGCGCAATGATCCAATTGGGCGTGCGCTGGTAAAGATCGAGATGGGCGACCTTATCGACGATTTGCGGAACAACCTGAACGGCGCTTGCGGCCGAACCGATCACGGCAACGCGTTTGCCGGTCAGATCGACATCGCCTCGCCATTCCGCCGTATGAAAGACCGGCCCGTTAAATAATTCGCTTCCCTCGATCACCGGCATATTCGGCACATGCAGCCCGCCAAGTCCGCTGATCACATAGTCGGCCTTAATTGACGCGCCATCCTCGAAATCAACGCGCCATTGTTTGCCGTCGTGGGCGATATCGACCACTTTTTTGCCGAACTGGATCGACCGGTAAAGATCATATTTCCTGGCGCAGTGTTTTGTGTATTCCCAAATCTCGTCGCCAGGGGAATAGCGCTGGGACCAGTTCGGATTGGGTTCGAACGAAAATGAATAAAGATGGGACGGGACATCGCAGGCAACGCCCGGATACGCATTCTCGCGCCAGGTGCCGCCGACATCTCCGGCTTTTTCATAGATCGTGAATGTGTCGATCCCGGCCTGACGCAAACGGATCGCCATGCACATGCCGGAAAGGCCGGCGCCAAGGATGGCAAAAGTGGGCGGCCGCTTGGGCTCGGAAGGATCTCTGTCGTCGAACATGGCCGCCTGCGCTCAAAAACGTATTGGTAAACTATAGAGTGTCATTTTAGAAAAGTTGACCGTTTTCAGCAGCAAACATCTTCTTTGTCGCAGTGCCAGATCAAATACACGCGCCCAGCCGGCTTGCCGCGCCGCGGGTCGCTGCAAGCGATCTCGCCGCATCATAGGTCGCCGGCCGCAGCAAATGGGAATCCGCCAAACGGTCGCCATGATCTGTTGCCCGCTCATAGGCGAGGACAAAATTTTCTGAAGGCAGCTGCATAATACAAACCAACGCCGACGATCCAAAATCAGCGTCGATCTCAGCCGCCATCTGCGCGCCCACATAGTAAAACAACTCTTCAAACTGCCCGCCAAAACCCAGATCATAGACGTCCTGCGCGCGCTGTGATGCGGGCTCAGCGCCGGCGCCAAGGCTTTCGATCAAATAGTCAAACAGCAGAAAATTCGAGCCGAGCCGGCGGTAATTCGACTTGGCAAGGTCTCTCGAAAAACTGGAGTATCGGCCCGTCCCGTCAACATCGCGAAAATCAGCGACATAGCTCGCCGTTCCCTCAAGAATAAGCTTGTGAAAAATGAAGTCGCGCGCTTCGTCCGTGTTGGTGATTTGCGCAGCTTCGGTCTGGGCCGGCTTTGGAACAAATTGATGCTGGATCGCATGGTAGGTTTCATGAGCCGAAAGATACTGAATAGCGCCGACTTCCTCTTCAATTTCACTCGAAACACATTGCAAATCGATAAAAAAATCTGCGCCTTCCGCGAACCCGCCGCATGAAAAGCTAGCAGCGGCGATCACGACGCTGCCAGAAAAATCCATGCCGTCCGGCGCATAGGGCGCCAGCATTTTTTGGACGTCCCGCGCCAGCGCCTTTTCGCGCCGCTGCAGGAGCGCCAATGCATTCGTGATCTCATCGCGTCGCTCCACGAGGGCTGTGAAGCGAAATGGATCGGGCGAAGGTGTCTCGCACCGGCTTATTTTTTTGAGGCCTTCAATATAGTTTTCATAAGAAAACCGCTCGCCGAATCTTTCATGATGGGCGATCTGTGATTTCAGAAGGGTCGATGATCGAAATTGAGCTTCGTCAACAGCTTTGTTTGAACATGCAATATCAAGCAGGCTTTCTGCAAATTGCGTGTTGAAATCGATTCTGATGTTGGCCGCACGCTCTTTTGCCTGCGCTTGCATGCCCGCTAATATGACCGCACAAAAAGCTAATGTAGCAACCCGCATGTAACAATCCTGTTTTATGATTTCCCCGAGAACGGCGTGAAGTCTGTCTCCTTTTCGCAAACATCAACACCCTCAATGCGATTAAGCGTGCTAACAACGCGACAGGCGCCGATTTTACGCCGCGGACCGCAGCTGGTGTTTAAAAATTACACTATTCGTGTCTCGCTTCCTCCTCGACGATCCAGGTCCGTACATGCGCGCGCAGGGCGCCGAGCGGCAACGCGCCATTTTCCAACACCCGGTCATGAAATATGCGTATGTCGAACTTCTCACCGAGGCGCGCTTCAGCTTCTGCACGCAGAGCAAAAATCTCCAGCCCGCCGGTGTCATAGGCAGTGAGTTGACCGGGAATAACGGCTATCCGGTCTAATCGGGCTTCAAGTGATTTTTCATCTCCAAACCGGCCAGACTCCATCAAGAAAGCTTTCGCTTCTTCGTTTGTCCAGCCAAACACATGTATCCCGGGGTCAACCACCATGCCTCTTGCCGGCCACGCCCGGCGGGTGATTTCACCATAACCGGATTGATAAACGCCCGCCTCTTCCGCCAGTGCTTCGGCATAGCGCGCCCAGCCCTCCACATAAGCGGTTGATCTCAGAAGACGCATCACAGGGTGCAGTTCTCCCAGCCCGTATGTCGTTGAAATCTGCAGATGATGCCCCGGCCACCCCTCATGAACAGCCACGATTTCAGCGCCGCCTTTTGTATCGTCACGCCAATCATCGGTGTTGATCCGGTATGTCGCCGGTCCTTCGCCTGGCGGCTTTTGTTCATAGCGAGAAGACTGCCCCGTTCCCTTCAAATAATCTGGATATGGCTCAACAAGCATTTCCTGCATCGGCAGCGAAGAAAAGAATGGAGCGATCTTTTCCCTGGTAACCGGAATAAGCGCACGCGTTTCGTTGATGAGTGCGTCTTCACTTTCAAAACGATTCTGAGGCGCCTCTTTTACGAGCCTGAGGATATCCGAAAATTCGCTTACGCCGAACATTGCCTCCCCACGCGCGACAACCGAGTGAATATTTTCCGCAACCGCCTCTTGCCCCCGCCGATAGGTTTCTTCGGCGCCAATCTCGGCTGTATGATAGCCGCGTAAATTTGCCTCGTAGCAAGCCGCACCGTCGGGCAGCGCTATAATTGCCAATTCGTCGCGCGCACGCGGCAGGTAAGCATCTTGCAAATAATCTCTGTAGGCGGCGATCGCCGGATTAATCGCATCGGTAACGAGCCTTTCGGCAGCGCGCTGGAATTCATCATCGTCGGCGCCTAGCGAAAAAGCAATGAAGGGAGATTGCGAGGGTGGCGTCGCCAACAATGAATCAAGCTGCTTGATGATGCGCTCTGTGATACGTTTCGGCGCCGAATAACCCAGCGCCAGCCCTTCTTCGAGATTGGCGCGATCCTGCTCAAGAAAATTCGGCAGCTTTGCCCAGCGCTCAAGGGCAGCAGCCTTGTCTTCTTCCGTTTCAACAGGTTGCGCAGCCGCCACGATCGGAAATGCGTTCTGCCAGCCAAACATGTGGTTGAGGCTCCAAAGATGCTGGCGACAAATACGTCCCTCGATACCTGCCTCAAGGCTCTCACGCAGCGTTTGATAGAGCACCCAGTCCGTGCTCTTTAGCTGTTCCGAATTGATTTCATTGATACGGATTAACAGTTCATCTTCATGCGCTTCGAAATTTCCTCGCGCCGTCTGGGAAATCTTGTTGAATGTTGAATTATCGGACTCAACAGCCGTCCCAAGCCCGGCGAAAACTGCTGAAAAAGGCGATTGTTTTAACATCGCTGCGAGATAGTCGTCTGCAATCGCCTGCACCTTCACAGAAGAGGAAGCCGGCGTTGCATGCGCATCATTTTGTGTCTGTGTATCCGGGGCGTCGCAGGCTACAAATGTCATCGCCGCCGCCACGGCCAGAACTCTCCAAACCGACATTTTCTTCTCCCTTGCGAATTGCCGTTATGACTTTACTGAAAACGGCGTGAAATCTGTCTCCGTATCATAGACATCGACGCCCTCGATGCGTTTGAGCGTATTCACGACACGGTAAGTGACCGGCGTCAGTAGCGCTTCCCAAATGACTTTCAGGAGGTAGTTGGTGAAAAGCACTGTCACTACCTGAGCCGTCGACCACACGCCCAAAAAAGCAATGGGGTAAAATAAAAGGCTGTCGACGCCCTGACCGACGATTGTTGAGCCGATCGTGCGCTGCCACAGATGTTTGCCTGCCGACCACACTTTCATACGCGCCATAACAAACGCGTTGCATAACTCGCCCGCCCAAAAGGCAATGATTGAAGCAAAAACAATGCGCGGGGTCAGACCAAAAACTTCTTCATAAGCCGCCTGCCCGCCCCAGCCCGGCGCGGGCGGCATGGAAACGACGACCCAGGCCATAAAAGCCATAAAAAGAACCGCGGCAAAGCCCGCCCAGACAACGCGGCGCGCGCGCGCATAGCCGTAAACTTCGGTCAAGACATCGCCGAGCACATAGGACAACGGGAAAAATAAAATCCCAGCCCCAAAAACACCCACTTGCCAATCGCCGATTTTCCACTCGGTAAACTGGACCAGCTTTGCAGCGCCAATGAGATTTGAGCAGATCAGGATCGCCACAAACGCCGCCATGGCAAAGTCATAATATTTGAAACGATGATCATGCAGCGCACTGGCATTGTCGATGCGATCAATTTCAGGTCTTGTCATGATGGATCTTTCGATTTGCCAGCGCTTTGACGGCGCCGCGCAGGCTGCGCACTTCAGTGTCCGTAAACCCGGCGCGGGTAAAAGCTGCGCGCAGGTTCCGCGCCATCGACGCGCGTTTTTCGGGCGGATAAAAATAACCCGCCTTCTCGAGCTCGGTTTCAAGATGGTCGATGAGCCGTGTCACATCTTCCCGGCTTGCCGCAGGCTCATCCGCTAACGGACTTCCTACGACCCCATAATCCTGCGCACGCGACCATTCATAGGCGGCAATCAATGCGGCCTGAGAAAGATTGAGTGAGGCAAAAGCCGGATTGACCGGCACCGATAAAATCGCATCCGCACGAGCGACATCGTCGCTGGAGAGCCCATTGCGCTCACCGCCAAACAAAATCGCGCAGTTTTCCCCGACGTCAATGCGTTTGAGTAAAGCTGTTGCCGCCTCAACAGGATCCAGCACCGGCAACATCAACTCGCGCCGGCGCGCCGTCGCGGCAATCACATATTTACAATCGGCGACGGCCTCATCGACGGTCTCAAACACCCGCGCCTGATCGATCACAATTGCGGCGCCGGACGCCATAGCGGCGGCTTTCGGATTAGGCCAGCCGTCGCGAGGATTGACCAGCCGCAGGCCCGAAACCCCAAAATTCAACATAGCGCGGGCGGCAGCGCCAATATTTTCACCCATTTGCGGTTCGACCAGTACAAAAATGGGCGCCGGAGCGACACGCTCCTGCGCTTTTGTCCTGCTTAATCGCCCATCACTCATTGGCAGCCGCACTTCCTTCCCCAAAGCCTCTTTACGCTCATTTTCGCCCCTTTGCTCACAGGGCCGCCAATGCTATAGGCCCGCGCAAGCAATCCACATCATCAGCGCATTCAGCGCCGCACAATAGCAATCCCGGTAGGTTATTCATGCAAAAAATAAAAGTCGAAAATCCAGTTGTCGAAATGGACGGGGACGAAATGACCCGGATCATCTGGCAGATGATCAAGGACAAGCTGATCCATCCCTATCTCGATCTCGACCTGAAATATTTCGACCTTGGCATCGAAAGCCGCGACGAGACCAATGACCAGATTACGATCGACGCGGCGGAAGCGACCAAAAAATACGGCGTCGCCGTAAAATGCGCGACAATCACGCCGGATGAAGCGAGGGTTGAGGAATTCGGCCTGAAACAGATGTGGCGCTCGCCTAACGGCACCATCCGAAACATTCTTGGCGGGGTTGTCTTTCGCGAGCCGATCATCATCCGCAATGTGCCGCGGCTGGTGCCGGGCTGGACGCAACCGATCATTATCGGCCGACACGCTTTCGGCGACCAATATCGGTCGACCGATATGCTGTTCCCGGGCAAGGGCAAACTTTCGATGAAATGGGTCGGCGACAACGGCGAAGAGATTGAACATGAAGTGTTTGAAGCGCCGTCTTCGGGCATTTATATGGGCATGTATAATCTCGACCAGTCGATCCGCGATTTTGCGCGCGCCTCATTTAACTACGCATTCCAGCGCAAATATCCACTTTACCTGTCGACCAAGAACACGATCCTGAAAAAATATGATGGCCGTTTCAAAGACCTCTTCCAGGAAATGTACGAAACTGAGTTCAAGGAAAAATTTGACGCCCACGGTCTGACCTACGAACACCGGCTGATCGACGATATGGTTGCGGCCTGCATGAAATGGTCTGGCGGTTATGTCTGGGCGTGCAAAAACTATGATGGCGACGTCCAGTCAGACACAGTTGCGCAAGGGTTTGGATCGCTCGGACTAATGTCGTCGGTTCTGCTGACGCCGGACGGTCAAACGGTCGAAGCTGAAGCTGCGCATGGCACAGTGACGCGACATTACCGCCAGCACCAAAAAGGCCAGGAAACCTCGACCAACTCAATCGCGTCGATCTTCGCCTGGACGCGCGGCCTTGCCCATCGCGGCAAGCTCGACAGCAATGATGCGCTGATCAAATTCGCCCAGACACTTGAAGAAACGGTGATCAAGACCGTCGAGGCTGGCCACATGACCAAGGACCTCGCCCTCTTGATTGGGGCTGAACAAAAATGGCTCACCACCACCGGATTCCTTGAAAAAGTGGACGAAAATTTCCAGCTGGCGATGGGGGCCTAAGCGGCTGTTTCGGGCGTCGAAAGGCGGGTGTTTCCGGGCCTTGGCGCAATCGTGAACAGCTTTTTGACCCATTCCCCCCGGTTTTGGGGCGGCTTGCCGCATGCCCTATCGCCATTTTTAACCGTCCATGCCACATATTGAGCTAGTTATTGCGTAGAGACCGCTATGGAGAAGGTCATGAAATTCGCCTCAGTTTCCCTTGCCGCTTTCAGCGTTGCCATAATCGCAGCTGCCCCGGCCTCTGCCGAGAGCCGCGATTTTGATCTGCCGGACTTTGATCGGATTGATGTATCGTCCGGGGTAAAGCTGATCGCTAACGTTGGCGCAGACCAATCCATCATGGTGGAAACCGACAATGGCGATTTCAGCGATTTTGAGATCAAGGTCAAAAATGGCGAACTGTCCGTCTCGCGGGAGTGGAACCGCCTCAGCTGGCACAACAAGAAAGCCAGTTACAAAGTGACTGTGTCTGTGCCTGAGCTGACCGGCTTTGGCGCCTCTTCAGGCTCTCATGCAAAGGTCACCAATGTCGACGCGCGCGATTTTGCCATGGATTTATCCAGCGGCGCCCATGCCGAAATCAGCGGCAATTGCGACAGCTGCGCACTTGACCTATCCAGCGGCGCCAATCTCGATGGCACGCAGCTTGTTTGCGAAAATGCTAATATTGATGTTTCCAGCGGCGGTCACGGCACGTTGGTCGTTCGCGAATCTCTTGTCGCTGACGCATCGAGCGGTGGACATGTTTCGGTCTATGGTAATCCGACCCGCGTGAATATCGACAAATCATCGGGCGGCCGCATCAAGATCAAAACTACCGCGCAAGCAAGCCGCGATTAAGACGCAGCACTGTCCTTTTGCAGCGCTGACACCGCAAAAGGATCGGCAGCATCCGCAAGACAACTTAAGAGCCGTTGGTAAAGTTGCGGACGTGTGCGCGAAAGTGTTTTAAAGTCATCCTGGTCAAGAACAATCAGATCACAGGTTGATGTCGCCGTTGCGGTCTCGGCCTGTTCACCGGTTAGAAGCGACCGCGCTCCCCAAAACTCGCCTTCGCCGAGATTGACGGGTTCAAGGTCCGGCCGGTCTACATCGCGGATTTCAACATCACCTGAACCGATCATAAAAAGTGCGCCCGGCCGTTCGCCATCGACGGCGATCACTGATCCTGGCGGCGCTGTGCGCGCCTTGAGGACAGTCAGTACATCGGCAATCTCCCGCGGATTCAAAACGCTAAAAACCGAAGCGCGCGCTGCCATGCCCCAGGTGACGACAAATTCCTTGCGCCGGAATTCCTCCATAAAACCGCTGGCGATAATGCCAATAGGAAGCGCAAAAAAACCAAGGCCAGCGACCATCACAACACCGGCGAATAGCTTGCCCATAGGCGTTTCCGGCGTCACGTCGCCATAACCGACCGTCGTCAATGTCGCGACTGCCCACCACATGGCCTCAGGAACAGTGGAAAATTCGCTCCCCGGCAAATGCCCCTCGATCAGATAAAGCAGGGAGGCAGAAATAATGATCAACCCCAGCATGACGATCGCCACGCCCATCAGCGCTGATCGCTCACGCGTCAAGACGCGCAGCATCGTGTTGAACGCTGGCGAATAACGCGCCAGCTTGAAAAACCGCAATAAACGAAAAATCCGCAAGACACGCAGATCCACAACCATCAGGAAGCTGAGGTAAAAAGGCGCGATCGCCAGGAGATCCACGATCATAAAAGGGCTGCGCGCAAACTTCAGGCGTGCGCGCCATGATTGCACCCCCCGAAACGGCGGGTGCTCCGTACACACCCACAAGCGCGCCGCGTATTCGACCGTAAAGATCATGATCGAAACGAGATCGAATATAGCAAAAGATACAGCGTAACGATCATGGATCGCCGGCACGGTCTCGATAGAAAAAGCAATAACATTGAGAATGATCAATGCCGCCATCACCGTTTCAAAGGCGCGGCTTTGCCAGTCATGAGAATGACCAGCCTCCAGCACTTTATATACTCGCGCTTTTAACGTCGTCAGAACGCGTCCTCCTACGCAGATTGTAAGTCCGGCCCTCAGGCGCTGGCGGCAACCTCAATCTGTTTGGCAATAGCCTCAACAGCATCAGCTGCCTTCGCCCCATCAGGTCCGCCGGCCTGCGCCATATCCGGTCGCCCGCCGCCACCCTTGCCGCCGACCGCAGCCGCGCCGATACGCACCAGATCAACTGCGGAAATCCGCGCGGTAAGGTCGTCCGTTACACCAATGGCAACCGCCGCCTTGCCGTCATTAACGCCAATGAAAGCGGCAACGCCCGAACCGAGCTTTTTCTTGGTTGCATCAACAAGGCCGCGCAGGTCTTTTGGCGCAACGCCCTCCAGCACACGGCCGGCATATTTAACACCGGAAAGCTCACGATAATCATCGTCGCCTGACGGCGCCCCGCCGCCAAGCGCGAGCGCTTTTTTTGCTTCGCCAAGCTCACGCTCGAGTTTTTTGCGCTCAGCCACAAGCGCCTCGATCCGTGTCGGCAAATCCTCTGGTGTTGTTTTCAGCGTATCGGATGCCTGACGCGCTAACCCTGCCTGTTGATCAAGATATTGCCGCGCCGCTTCACCGGTAAGCGTTTCGATGCGGCGGACGCCAGCAGAAACTGCGCTTTCGCCGATAACCTTAAAGAGCGCGATATCGCCGAGACGCACCACATGGGTGCCGCCGCAAAGTTCAACCGAGTAAGGTTTATCCTCGCCGTCAAGCGCGCGGCCCATCGTCAGCACGCGAACATCATCGTCATATTTCTCGCCAAACAACGCCACGGCGCCAGAGGCTACAGCGTCATCATATGACATGATGCGTGTTTCCACAGGCGTGTTTTGGCGGACGACCATGTTAACACGCCGTTCGACTTCAGCAATTTCCTCGAGCGTGATCGGCTTTGGATGAGTAATATCAAAGCGCATCCGTTCAGACGCAACAAGCGAGCCTTTTTGCGCCACATGGGGCCCCAGCACTTCACGCAGCGCCGCATGAGCGATATGAGTTACCGAATGATTTGCGCGTATCCGGGCGCGGCGTTCAACGTCGATTGACAAAAGGACGGCGTCGCCAACGCTGATTTCGCCTTTTTCAACTCGGCTGATATGGCTAAAGAGTGCGCCGGCCCGCTTTTGAACATCATCGACCGTTATGGCGACGCCGTTGTCCGACGTGATCACGCCAGCGTCACCAACCTGTCCGCCGGATTCTGCATAAAATGGCGATTGATTGACGATAATCTCAACCTTGTCGCCCGCTGACGCTTTGTCGACGCATTTACCGTCGCTGATGATCGCTTGTACGACCCCTTCTGCTTCATCATGGATATAGCCGAGGAATTCCGTAGCGCCATGCTGCGTGCGCAAGTCAAACCAGAGCGTTTCATCGGCTGTGTCGCCTGAGCCCGCCCATGCCGCGCGGGCTGCTGCCCGTTGCGCCTGCATCGCTGTTTCAAAACCTTCGACGTCAACATCACGGCCTTCGCGACGAAGCGCATCCTGAGTCAGGTCGAGAGGAAAACCGAAAGTATCATAAAGTTTAAAAGCCGCCTTGCCAGGTAGAGGCTCATCGTCGCCAAGGCCCACAACCTCCTGTTCAAGAAGTTTCAATCCGCGATCAAGCAGGCTGCGGAATTTTTCTTCTTCCGAGCGCAGCGTTTCAACAATCAGCGTTTCCGCCCGGACAAGTTCCGGGAACGCACCGCCCATTTCCTGCACCAAAACAGGCGCCAGCCGCGTCAGCAACGGATCGCGGGCGCCAAGCCCATGAGCGTAACGCATGGCCCGGCGCATGATGCGCCGCAAGACATAGCCGCGCCCTTCATTGGAGGGCGCGACGCCATCGGCCATCAGAAAACTTGAGGCGCGCAAATGATCCGCGATCACGCGATGCGCCGGCTTATCGTTACCCTCAGCCTTTCGGTCCGTCATATCCACAGAGGCCGCAATCAACGTACGAAAGAGATCCACATCATAATTGTCATGAACGCCCTGCAACACGGCTGCGATCCGCTCGAGCCCCATGCCGGTATCGATTGACGGCCTGGGCAGGTCAATCTGCGCGCCACCGCCATGCTTTTCATATTGCATGAAAACAAGGTTCCAGATTTCGACAAAACGGTCGCCGTCTTCATCAGCGCTGCCCGGCGGACCGCCAGGAATGTGATCGCCATGGTCATAGAAAATTTCAGAACACGGCCCACACGGCCCTGTGTCGCCCATGGCCCAGAAATTATCATGGGTCGGAATGCGGATAATGCGCGCCTCCGGCAAACCGGCAATCTTTCGCCAAAGATCAAAGGCCTCATCGTCGGTGTGATAAACCGTTACAGTGAGCCGGTCCGCAGCCAGTCCAAAGTCCTTATGGATGAGCGTCCATGCAGCATCGATTGCTTCTTCCTTGAAATAATCGCCGAAGGAGAAATTACCGAGCATCTCAAAAAATGTGTGGTGGCGCGCCGTATAGCCGACATTGTCGAGATCATTATGCTTACCGCCAGCACGCACGCATTTTTGGGAAGAGGCTGCGCGCACATAATCGCGCTTTTCAGCCCCGGTAAAAGTATTCTTGAACGGCACCATGCCAGCATTGACGAATAGCAGGGTCGGATCATTTTGCGGCACCAAAGGCGCAGACGGCACAACATGATGGCCGCGTTCAGCGAAGAAATTCAGAAACTGCGAACGGATGTCTTTTAACGACGTCATGGAAATTCCGGCCTGTCTGGCAATGTGAAACCGCGCCGGCCCGAGTAAACGGCGCCGACGCGGTAAAGGTCTTAGCGTTGATAGGCCCCATGCGTCTAGATCAGCCCCCCATCCGATAGAAGCAGTCGAGATCCGGCATATCTTCCAGTTGAACAAATGCCGTCATCACGCCAGGGCGGCGCCAAATCCGGCCAATCAGGTCATGCAGAAAAAATTCAACTTATTGCCGTCAAGATCACGAAAATAGCCAGCATAGAATTTGTCGCCCCGCGGCCCTGCCGGCCCCTCATCCTTGGCGCCGAGTTCGATCGCCTTGTTATAGAGCTTATCAACAGTTTCGGGTTTGTCGCAGGCGAGCGCCACCATGACGCCATTGCCAACGCTCGCGGCATTTCCATCATTGGGCTTTATCACCGAAACGCCGGGCGATCCCGGCGCAGTCGACCAGGCGACAAAACTGTCTGATTCCATAAATCGCTTGGCGCCCATTTCGCCAAGCAGCTCATCGTAAAACTTTGCGGCTTTTTCAACATCATTGGCGCCGAGCGTCACATATCCTATCATTGTTCTCTCCTTTTTGATGGTCGATATGAGGCTATAGAAGCGCACCCATCGCGATCAGCATGCCGCAATAACACGGCGCGCGGAAGGCCTGGATGCAGTTACCGCCGCGCAGTTACAGATGGACGCGCAGTGGTAATCGGTAAGGAGGTTTTTCTCTTAAGAAGCTTCCGCCGCCTCAGCGCCATCTGCATCATCGTCGCTATCGCTCTCACCGGTCAGCATTTCTTCAGCAACAAGACCGGCATTCTGGCGGATTGCACGCTCGATCTCATTCGCCATATCCGGATGGTCTTTCAAGAACTGTTTTGCGTTTTCCCGCCCCTGGCCGATACGTTCGGAATTATAAGAGTACCAAGAGCCTGATTTTTCGACCACGTCAGCTTTAACTCCAAGGTCAACAAGCTCACCGGTCTTGGAAACGCCCTCGCCGTACATGATGTCGAACTCAACTTGCTTAAAGGGCGGCGCAACCTTGTTTTTAACGACTTTGACCCGAGTCTGGTTGCCGACAACCTCGTCGCGATTTTTGATCATGCCGATGCGACGAATGTCGAGACGCACCGAAGAATAAAATTTCAACGCATTGCCGCCGGTTGTGGTCTCCGGTGAGCCGAACATCACACCAATCTTCATCCGGATCTGATTAATGAAAATAACCAGCGTATTGGATTTCGAAATCGATCCCGTCAGCTTACGGAGCGCCTGGCTCATTAGCCGCGCCTGCAGGCCGGGCAACGAATCGCCCATTTCACCCTCAAGCTCGGCGCGCGGCGTCAACGCCGCCACCGAATCGACGATCAAGATGTCAACCGCACCGGAGCGCACCAGCGTGTCGGCAATTTCAAGTCCCTGTTCGCCTGTATCCGGCTGCGAGATCAAGAGATCGTCAAGATTGACCCCGAGCTTTTGTGCATAAACCGGATCAAGCGCGTGTTCGGCGTCAATAAAGGCGGCTGTGCCGCCGATTTTTTGAGTCTCCGCGGCGACATGTAGCGCCAGCGTCGTTTTGCCGGAACTTTCCGGACCGTAAATCTCAACGACCCGGCCTTTTGGCAGCCCGCCAATGCCGAGAGCGATATCGAGGCCAAGAGAACCCGTTGAAATTGATTCCATTTCGACAACCTCGCGGTCCCCGAGGCGCATGAGCGAACCTTTGCCAAAAGCCTTATCAATCTGCGACATTGCCGCTTCCAATGCCTTTGACTTATCCACGCCGCCCATCTCCACCAATTTCAGATCGCCCTTAGCCATCACTGCCTCCGTTGCCTTACAGGGGACTACCCTGTCAATGAAACGGTGATGTACGTGATTTGTTCTCTTTTGGCAATACTACATATAGTATTGAAAACATTATTTTTTTCATATTTGTTCTCATAATGTCCAAAAAATACCCCCCTCACACCGCGCTCATAACAGAAGCCACAGCGCCCCATGGGCGCGCGTTTGATTCTACGTTAAACAAGAAAGCGTTGCGGCCCGCGCAGAAATTACGCGAGAAGGCCATGCGTCCATCAGTTGTTTAGAAATCGGAGTGCAAGAAGACCGATATGAGCCGGATCCTTTTTTTCCTCGTCGCCCTCGTTGCCGTTGCAATCGCCGTTCTTATTTTTGCGCCCGGGATAATTCCGGTCGCCGCTTATAAAGATCGGATTGAACTCGCTGCCTCGAACGCCGTCGGGCGCGACGTGACGATAGGCGACAATCTATCCTTCCGGATTATACCGCATACAGCATTTCATGTTGAAAACCTCGAAATAGCGAACGCGGATGGCTTTGAGGGCGATTACCTGGCGCGGGTCAGTGAAGCCGATATTGGCGTGAAACTATTCAGCCTTTTATCTGGTGCGGTGGAGGTTGACCGCTTCATTCTTACTGAACCCGATATTGTCCTGGCGCGCACATCCGATGGTCGCGTCAACTGGAATTTTGCAGCTGATGACGAACCCGGCGCAGCACAGACAAGCGATCGAGAAACAAGGGACATTCGTTTCGGCGATATGCGCATCATCAGCGGCAAAGCGCATTTCAGCGACAATGCTGCCGGCAAAAGTTACGCCGCCGAAGCCATAAATTTGACCGTTACACTCAACAGCCTTGCCGAACCACTAGAGGCGCATGGAAATATGTTGCTTCAGGGCGCGCCCTCGAAAATCGACATCGTCTTAACCAGCCTTGCCGATATGTTGCGTAAGGAACCCGGCAATCTGAAAATCGACCTCAAGATCGGTAGCGCTGTTCTTGGCGCCGACCTGACAATCGATCCCGGCGCCACACTAGGCTATAAGGGACCGGTGCGCCTCGACGCACCCGACTTGCCTGCATTTGCAGCATTGCTTGGTCTTGATCTCGCAGAAGCGCCGGGTTTCGACCGATTGACCCTTGCCGGTGAAGTCGACGGCGGGTCGACATCATTGCGCCTTTCCAACAGCGACCTCACTTTTGATGACATCACCGCGCAAGGAGCTTTGCGATTCGACTGGAGCGGCATACGGCCGAAAGCTGGCGGCGTTTTATCTACCGACAAGCTGGATCTACGCCGCTATCTGCCACCGCCATCTGAAAACGCTGCCGGTTTTCCCGCCTGGTCTGAAGCGCCGATCAATTTTTCAAGCCTGCGCAATGTCGACGCCGATTTCGATATATCCACTGATGCGATTTTTCTGAATGATCTCGAATTGGGTCAGAGCCGCCTCAAATTGGTTGTCGACAACGGCCGTCTCACCGCCGACATTCCCGAACTTGCCATGTATGGCGGTCAGGGGTCGGGCCGGGTCGTCGTCAATGCCCGGGGCGCAACACCATCGCTGTCCGGCAACTTCGATATGGGCGCAGTACAAGCGCAACCGTTTTCGCTCGACCTCCTAAAGCACGACAATCTTTTGGGGCTTGGCTCCTTCAAATTCAATTTTGCCGCCAGCGGCGCCAGTCAGGCAGCGATCATGTCATCCATGGACGGCGCCGGCGGCTTTGACATTGCCAATGGCGCACTGAAGGGCGTCAATATTGCAAAGATTGCACGCGCCGCCGCCACACTTCAGCAGGGGTTTAATCCCGCAACACTGGCGAGCGCCATCAGTGAAGCGCGTGGCCCAACTGAGCAAACTGATTTTTCGGAACTTCTTTCAAACTTCAAAATCACTAACGGCCTCGTCAATGCGCCAACAATCACCTTAAACGGCCCCTATCTCACAATGACCGGAAGGGGCGACATCAATCTACCTTTGCAGACTATTGATCTCCGGCTCAGCCCGCGCGCGACTGACTCAATTGACGGATCAGGTGCACGATCCGTTACCATCCCGATGCGCATTGGCGGCACATTTTCAAAACCGACCATCGGTATTGATGCAGAAGCGCTCGTGCTGAGCGGCGCGCAAAATACGCTGCGCGATGTATTGAAAGGTGTGACGGGCGGCAATGAAGAAGAGGACGAATCTACTGCCGATGAGAATGCCGAACCACAAGATGAGCCAACACCGGAGGAAGCCGCGCTCGGTCTCCTCGACAGTCTTTTTGGCAGCCCGCCGAGCGAAGAAGACAAAAAGGGCGAATAAAACGCATCATCAATTGTTTTATCGGCCGCCACCTCTCTGAAGTTGCCGGAATCTAAAAAGGACCCGCGCCTTGAGACTTTCCTCAATCGGCTCCCTCAACATTTTCGGACTGAAAATCCGGACTTCCTATTCTGAATGGGCTGCGCTGAGAGATATCCCGCAGCCGCCGCTGATTGTTGATGTGGGCGTCGCTTATGGAACACCAGTTCTATACGAGATGTTCAAAGAGGCGGAATTATTATTGATCGAGCCCCTGCCGGTTTTTCATGGGCACATCGAAAAGAAAATTCTCTCGCAAAGAAACGCTCGCCTGATCAAATGTGCTGCCGGCGCCGCAAAGGGCGCGGCCGAGATCATTATGGAAAAGGCTGACCCACTACGGTCAAGCATGTTGGAGCGCTCGGCGCTCACCAAAATGCATCAGGAGAAGTCCATAGTGAGAGTGGAGGTCGATACACTGGACAATATTTTGGCAGAAGCGGAAATTCCTCCCGGCTCTCTCTTGAAGATCGATACAGAGGGTTTTGAGATGGAAGTCCTGAAAGGCGCCAAAAATATTCTGACAAAGTTTTCGTATGTCATTACCGAAGCAAGCGTTTTGAAACGATTTGAAAACTCCTACGAGTTTTCAGAACTGATCAATGAGATGCGGGATCAAGGATTTGGAATGAAGAGCGTGCTGGCGGCGCCCGTGGACAAGCATGGGTTGATCAGGGTCTGCGATCTTTTGTTCGAGGTTCAATCTTGACACACTGCAGAGTACGAACAGAGTCTATGAAAAATCGCATTTAGTCCTTTAGCGATAGCCTAACCGCCTAGAAGCGGAGCGACGCGCCGAAAAACAACTGCCGGCCGAACGGCGTATAGGTTACCGGGTAAGTATTGGCCTGTTCGTTAACGGTCGAACCGAGCAAGGGCACATCCTTGCCGGTGATGTTTTTGACACCAACCGTCAGGTCAAGATGCTCATTGACTGCATATTGCGTCGTGACATCGATATAGTTGAAGAAACCGATGTCATCGGAAAGGTCCGAAAGACCGGTTATTGTTGAATCGACACCTGACAAAGCGCGCCAACGCAAACTCGTCGTCATAGGCCCCTGAAGATAGGTGATCTGCGCCGTGTGTTTGTATTCCGGTTGCGGTTCGATGCCACCGACGCAGATTTGCGGCCCAAAAAAACCGGCGCAATCGATAGCCCGCGACGTCGCAGACGATTGGAATGTGTTAGCAAATATGTAAGTCCCATAATACTGGACAGTAATTGAGCCGCCCAATCCGCCAAATGAATAACCGATATCAAAATCGATGCCGCGCGTACCAACGAAACCAGCATTGACGGCGCCCAAATTCGACGTGAATGGCAGCGCACCAAGTTCACCCGTCGCCGGATCGCGACCACGGCCGATAATTGCGCACTGGTCAGCAATATTCTCGATATGACATTCATTGAGAACAGTCTGTAACGGGATCATTGTGATCGCGTTCTTGATGGAGATGTCATAATAATCGATCTGAAGCGTGAGGCCCTCAATCGCTTGAGGCTGCCAGACCATGCCGACGGTCAGCGTATCGCCCGTTTCCTGAAAGAGGTTTGGGTTGCCGCCTGTTAGAATCTGAATCTCGCCACTTGATTGAAAACTGGCGCCGACATTTGCCATTGGAACACCCGTCGCCGTACAGGTCGAGCTAAGGGTCGACGGCGAGAAGCTGCCAAAGCCAGCCGAGCACGGGTCTTGTGCGCGAGGAAAGCCGTTCGTAAATGCTGAAAACAGCTCTGCAATGTTGGGCGCCCGAACGGCGCGCTGGAATTGCGCCCGAAAACGCATCCCCGGAATAACTTCCCATTCACCGCCGGCCGCAAAGGTGTGCGTGCCGCCAACATTGGCCACTGAGTAGTCGGAGTAGCGATACGCGCCATTGAGCGTAAAACTCTCAATAAAAGGTTTGCCCGTTATCAGCGGCAATTGCACTTCACCGAAAGCCTCATAGACGTCATAACGACCGCCCACTGGAAGCGAGGCATTGAAGCCGCGAACATCCGGGCCAAGCACCGAGTCAGGGATCGAATTCGCGAACAGTTCACGATATTCAAGACCAAGAACCAGCGCCACGTCTGATGCAGCAAATGGAGACCGGAAACCCTCGAGATCGCCGGAGAGCGTGCCAACCCATTGGGTCTGCTCGGTTTCATCAAATCGTGCGCCGGTGCGACCAACAAAAGCCGCCGATGCTGGAGAAAAACCGCCAGCGCCGCCGAAGATATCGAGATACGGCGCGGTACAACCACTCGCAGCAGCTGTCGGACCAGTGTCGCAAAGGACAGCAGCCTGAACAGCTGAGTTAGAGATGTTGCCGGTCTGGATCTGAGAGACCGTCGAGCGCGAGAAGTTGAGGAATGTGTCGTAAGACCATTGATCATCGAGATCGCCGCGGGCGCCCACAAGGATCTGAAAGCCGTTGGTCGTCCGCAAGGAGTTCCGTGTCCCGAGCTCTTCAAAGCGCCGGTGGAAACGGATATTGGCCGTTGGACCGCCTGAATAAGAGCCCGCGTCACTGGTGATCAGCGCCAGCAATGCCGCCGGAATGGCCGGGTTGTCGATGTTGATTGTTACAGGAATGGCGCCCGTTGGCGCCGGCGCCAGCTGGCTGGCGATAACCGTGTGTGAGAAGACGCCGCGCATATAGGCTTCAACGTGGTCATTGACCTCATAGGACGCCAGTGTCGTGATGTTGTAGCGTTCCTGCGGCAATTGCAGATAGTTATCCGGCGCATAGTTGTAGAGGTCTGTTTGCGCACCGGTAAAACGAAGGCCACGAATGTCGCCTGCCGCGCCCGAACCGCCATTGTTCCAGAAGCCGAAGCAGTTGTTTGAGTTACCGGCGCCGCAAAGCGGGTCAACCGTTTCTGGCGCAGTGTTAAAGTTCGACGATGTGGCGCCACGAAAGCGAGTCTCTGGAACATTCGACGAGCCGCCACTGCCAAAAATTGTCGCGCCCGGCCCCAAGTCGAAGAGCGTATCGCTTGAGAACAATCGATCGCCCTGGCGCAAAGCATCACGATTTGTATAGGAAGCGAAAACAACCGCATTACCGCGACCGTCGGCAAAGTTGCCGCCAGCCATTACCGCAATATTGGTTGTGTTTGCATCCCAGCCAGCGGCTGAAAGCTCATGAGACACATCAAGCTGAATGCCTTCGAAATCTTTCTTCAGGATGAAGTTGACAACACCGGCAACAGCGTCGGAACCGTAAACAGCAGAAGCGCCACCAGTGACAATGTCGATCCGCTCGACCAAAGCCGACGGAATATTATTCAGGTCGACAACGATTGTTGGGTCAAGGCCGACGTAACGTCCCCCGTCAACAAGAACCAGGGTTCGCGCTGTGCCGAGACCGCGCAAAGAAATCCGCGCCGAACCGTCACCGGGGTTGTTTGAAGCCTGACCAAAAGATGGGACCACCTGCGGCAGCGTGTTCAGGAACTGCTCCACATTAACGGTGTTGGTCAAAATCAGCTGTTCGGAATTGACTGTTATTACCGGACTTGTCGCATTCAAATCTGCCCGACGAATACGCGTACCTGCCGCGATAATTACATCACGAATTCCCCCATAGAGTTCACTATGATCTTCAACAACAATGTCTGAAAACTCAGTGGAACCCGGTTCCAAAGGTTGCCCTTCCCGCACGACGACCCACAAACCTTCACGGACGCGTTCATATCGAAGGCCTGTCTCGGCCAGCAATGCATCAAGTGCGGCAAGAGGCGGCAGGCTTGCGTCAACCGGGTGTGCATATTTCCCATCCGTCAGTCGCCGATCAAAAATAACCGAAATACCGCGCTCTATGCCAAAGCTGATCAAGACCTGATCTAATGGCTGACGCGTTAGGCGAAAGTCGGAAATTTCTTCAACAGCCGTAGCATCGGGCGTCTGTGCGGCGGCTGTTGTTACGCCGAGGGATAGAGGCAGAGATAATATCAACCGCGACGAATACATGCGTTACTCTTGTGAGTTGGTGTTCTGTCGATCCTCTGGAAAGAGGCGTATAGCGCCGGAGTTGGTCTGAATTTTTTGCAGCGACAGCGCGATTGTTAACCCATCAATTGTTGCGGCAGGGTCGGTTAAATCAAATGTGCCGGACACCGGAATGTTTGATAATAGCGGATCGCCAAGCTCCAGCCGTTTTGGAAAATACCGGTTTAAGTCGGTGACGACATATTCAAGAGGCTGACCATCATAAATTGCATGCCCATTCAGCCACGCTCCTACCCGCTGAGTATCGAATGACCGAATATTTACCGTTTCGGTAGATGCTTCGTAGATGAGCTGATCTCCGGCGCGCAGTGATATTAATTCACCCTCCGAAGTATTTGCTTTCTGCTTAACGTTGTCGTTGAGATCGATTTGCACGACGCCTGAAACCACTGAAACTTTAGTTACGCCCACAATGGTCTGAACGTTAAATTTTGTTCCAACAACAATTATCTCAATATCACTCGCGGCTACGACAAAAGGCCTGCTGGGATCAGGCGTTACATCAAAATACACCTCACCGCGATCTACCGATACGCGTCTTTGCGCTTCAGAAACATCAACCTCAATTTGGCTGGCTGTGTTTAAGGTTGCTCTGCTGCCATCGGAAAGATCGAACTCTATTCTTTCACCTTTAGCGGTGGCAAGAAAAGTCGGTTCTGATGTCTTGCCAGACAAAAAGACGATAGCCGCAACGAAAACAAGCGCAGCGGAAGCGGCGATAAGGGGCGCTGCCCGCCGCCATTCAAACTCGGAAGTCCGCGTATTATCAACTGCAGCGACAAACTCCATATCGAGCACATCCTCATCAGCGATATCTGATGCACGTCCTGTCATATCCAGTATTAATTGAGTTTTTTCAAAAATGACGCGATGCTCGTCTGATTCATTCAACCACACTGTGAATGATTGCCGGTCCATTTCGGTCATGGCGCCGTTTTGTTGTTTTAACGCCCACTGCGCAGCAATGTTCTCTCTGGAGCTTTCAGTCATTGGCTTCGTCACTATCTTTGGCCAGTACAAGCCGCGCTTCATCTATTCGTGAAGGCTTACGCTCATCCAGCTTAGGTTTAAGAGTGCGCGGCTTGTCAGTAACATCCGGCAAAATAATCCTCCGCAATACGCTTAGAGCTTCAATCATGTATTTTTCAACGCTGCTCACCGAAACGCCCTGTTTTTCGGCAATTTGTTTGTAACTCATTCCCTCAAAGCGATGCAGCTTGTACGCATCTCTCGGTTTTGGCGGTAGTTTGTCGATTGCCGCCAAAAGGATTTTGGCTTCCTGTCGCAAGCTTGCTGCTTCTTCAGGCGTTGGCTCAAGGGAAGGCCTGTGCCTCAGCGGACCGATTTCCACCAGTTCGTTCGTCAATATATTTCTTCGAAAAAACCGCCGTCTTCTTCTTAGTTCATTCAATGCGAGATTTGCAGCGGTTCTAAATATCAAAGCCTTCGGGTTTTCAATCTCATGCGAATTGGAATATTTCCATAGATTGAGAAATGTACTTTGCGCGACGTCATGGGCCGATTCCATGTCACCCAGTTTTTTAACCAGCCAGCGAAGCAGGACGCGTTCGTTTTGCCGAAAAACCCGTTCGAGCGCCAGTTTCTGATCATCTACCATAAATGTCACATCGCGCTCGGTGGCTGAACCTGAGACATCTACGACTATGTTTGGTCGCATTGTGTCGACTACCATGATGAACCAGCAATAGCCTGGCGGTGGTATTTTTCGATGCATGGCATGCAATTTTTATCATTGACGCAACGGCTTCCAAGGACACTACTCTTTGCGCAGAAGAGCAAAACTTCCGGCGCGACAGAGGTGCAAACTCCAAATAATTTGAGGTCGATCATATTGTCGGTGTCTTACTAGGTGGACTTGGGAACACACTCCTCCGAGTTGTACTCATGTTCGATACCCGAGAATACCGGGGGGCGCTAGCGCGCTCCCCGCGTATCGCTGCCAGTACACTAGTTATAATATGTGCGCGTAGCAAATTCGAATTACACACCGTGTGAACTACTCGGTCCGTTGTTTCACGTGACAATTGTGTTCCGACATTAGGCGGCATGTTTTTATCGTTGAAAATGGCGCCGGGGTCCGACTACGGAATATTTTTTGCGTATCAAATGCGGAACGATTGGTTGTTGAAATGGGTTGAAAGTCGCTCTCACGCAATTAATAACGGCTTGAAACCCCCTTCGTTTGTGGTCAGCGATGCGCGCCTTTTCATTTGTTGGAGCATAATTTCAGCGTTTCACTGCAAGAAATGTTCTTGCAGTGTTGCAACACAAAATGGCGAAAACACTGGGGTTTTTAACAAGCACCGCTTGGCTGTGTGGCAAATTGAACACATCGTTCCGTTTCCCTCATTGAATTTCTGAGGGCGGTTATCTGTGCGGGTTCATAGGGTTCAGGCGTTAACGAGCATGACGAAAGAGGGCGCGATTCTGCGTCCGCTTGCGAAGGACTATTTTGTTCTGCGGCGCCCCAAAAATGGAATCCAAAGAGGGAAAATCAATGAAAAAAAATAGTGTTATTAAAGCGCGAAGTCGTTTGCTGCGTTCAACAATACTTTCGGGGGTGGCGTCGGCTGCAGCGATGCCGGCCTTTGCTCAAGATGGCGACGCGGATGATACGATCGTCGTATCAGGTACGCGTATTCAACGTGAAGATTTGAATGCGCCAAGCCCTGTCACCACGGTGACTTCAGAACAGCTGATTTTGACCAACACGGTCAACTCAGAGCAGTTCCTGAATACACTACCGCAGGTGGTTCCGTCATTTGACCGAACATCAAACAATCCTGGTGACGGTTCAGCGCGGGTTTCCTTGCGCGGTCTCGGCACTGCCAGAACGTTGGTCCTCGTTGACGGCGCACGTTACGTTGGCCTTGGCGCCAACTTCGTTGTTGACCTCAACAACATTCCGTCGGCTCTGGTCGAGCGGATTGACGTTGTCACTGGCGGCGCTTCTGCTGTTTACGGTTCCGACGCTGTTGCCGGTGTTGTCAACTTCATCCTGAAGAAAGATTTCGAAGGCATTCAGCTTGATGTGTCTCATGAACTCTCGGCCGCTGGCTGGGATGCGAATACCACGAACATTGCGCTTACTGCAGGCGGCAACTTTGCCGACGGTCGCGGTAATGCGGTTGTTTTTGCTTCTTACACAAATCGTAAAGAGCTGTTCCAGGCTGATCGTGCATTCGCAAGCGATACGTTCTTTGATTTTGGCGCAGGCGCGACAACATTCGGTCGTGGCGGCTCGTCGAATGTTCCGGAAACTCGCTTCCGCGGCGCTACGAACGATAATTTTAACATCGCCCCGGAAACTATTGATCCGCTTTGCGGCGCAGCCAATGTAAACTCCTGCCTCGGCTTCTTTAACGCAGGCGGCGCAGGCGCAGCAGGCGACATTCGCGGCCTTCGCTTCACCGGTACGCAAACTGACCTCTACAACTATGCGCCGGCGAACTACCTGCAATTGCCGCAGGAACGCTACAACATCACCGCGATGTCTACCTATGAGATCAATGATCACATTGAAGCCTATATGCGCGGCGTCTTCTCGCACACGGTTGTCGACAGCCAGCTGGCCCCGACACCAACGGGCGCTATTCCGGTCGTGATCAACATCGACAACCCGGCCATTCCGGCGGCATTGCTGGCGCTGATCACCAGCGATGCAGGTTCATATACGGGCGGCCCAACAGCGAATATCCGTTTCCACAAGCGCTTTGAAGAGCTCGGGACACGGAACTCCCTGCGGACGACCAACGGCTTTCAGATCCTTGTGGGCGCCCGCGGCGATCTCAATGATCAATGGTCTTACGACACATTCCTCAACTTCTCGCGCTCGACGGTCTCTCAGATCCAGACCGGCAACATCTCGACGGCAGCTGTTCAGGCCGCGGTCCTTTGCGACACTGGCCCAACAGCTGTCGCGAGTGGTTGTACCGCGCCTTACCTCGATATCTTCGGCGGCGCTGGCGGTTTTTCTCCAGCATCGACGGCTTTTGTTGGCCGTACTGGCGCTCAGTTCGACGAAATCGAGCAGACCCAGTGGGTTGGCACGCTGTCAGGCGATCTCGATGGTCTTCGGTCGCCTTTTGCGGAAAGCGGCGTCGCACTGGTGGTTGGCGCTGAATATCGCGAACTGTTCGCGAATTCGATCCCTGACTCAGTACTCGGCCCGGATGTTCGTGGCTTTAACGCCTCGCTTCCGGTTGGCGGGCGCTATGACGTTTATGAAGGCTTCGGTGAAATCCAAATCCCGGTGATTACGGACAAGCCATTCTTCGACAGCTTCGTGATCAATGGCGCGTATCGCTACTCCGACTACTCAGTGGCCAATGTTGGCGGCACGCATACATTTGCTGTTGGCGGTGACTGGTCTCCGATTGAGGAAATTCGTTTCCGGGCGCAATTCCAGCGCGCGGTTCGTGCTCCAAACATCGCAGAACTGTTCTCTGCATTCACCAACAATTTTCCGGGCGCACAAGACCCGTGCTCGACTGGTTTCGGCAGTTTCTCGCCGGCGACCCTTACGACGACCTGTACGGCAACGGGCGTTCCGGCGGCAAACGTTGGCGCTGCATTCCAGTCCAACGGTCAGATCCAGATTCTGGCTGGCGGCAACCCGAACCTCTTCCAGGAAACGGGCGATACGCTGACCATCGGTATGGTCTGGCAGCCTTCAGCGATTGAAGGTCTGACCCTTCAGGTCGATTACTATGACGTCTCGATCAAGAACGCGATTACAGCGATCCCGCTGCAAACTGTTCTGAACGAATGTCACCTCAACAACCTCGCCGGCCAATGTGCGATTCTTGCGGCAGCACGTAACCCGGCAACGGGTGAACTTGGCGGTTCGCCGGCAACGTCTCCACTTCTCGGGGCAATCAACGCCGGCGCCATCGACACCAGCGGTATCGATGTTAACGCCAGCTACTCCATGGACGCCTTTGGCGGTACGCTTGGGTTCCAGTATTATGGTACCTATCTGCTGACCAGCACATTCCAGTCTTCGGCAACTGCACCGGTGGTCGATTGCGCTGGCTTTTATGGTCCACAAATCTGCGTCGGCGGCATCGAACCGCAACCGGAATACAAGCACACGGCTCAGATCACCTATCTTCAGGGGCCTCTAACCGCGAGCTTGCGCTGGCGTGCCTTGTCGGGTGTCGATTCAACAATAACCGGCCTTTCGGATCTTTCCGATGACATCGGTTTCTTCAACTACATCGATGTCACGACCCAATATGCAGTCAATGAGCATCTCGACCTGACGGTTGGTGTCAAAAACATCACCGGTAAGGACGTCCCGATTATCGGGTCGACCGTCAGCGAACAGGGCAACACATATCCGGCGACCTACACACCATTTGGTCGTCAGCTGTTCTTCGGCGCATCGCTCCGCTTCTAAGCGATTAACCGATACGACTATTGGAAACGGCGGGCCTCGGCCCGCCGTTTTTAACAATTCAGCCGCCCTTAATTTCTTAAGGGCGGCTCGTTTTTCTCGGGTTTGTCTACGTCAAATTATTCATGCGCCGCTGGGTCGGGGCAATTTGATTTCGGCCGCCGCATCAACATCACAATCAGGATAAGCGCCAGGATCGGCGATCCAACAATAAAGAGCGTCATCGCTACCGCGCCGCCAGCTGCAACAAGACCGATGAGCGCGCCAATGAGGCCGACAACAATACCGATCGCCGCAGCAAACAGCCCGACGATCACCGCTGCAAGGCCGCCAAAGCCCGCAGCTATTGCTTCGAGAATGGTCACCTCGGTGTCACTATAGGAATAGACGCCGACGGACATCGCGCCGCCTACAAACAAAATCAGGATAATTGGTACATAGAGCCACGCGCCGCTGCTGCGTGTTCTTTCAGAGCCATAATCAGTGGTTGCCATTTCCGTAACCCCTTCGAGCGATTTTGCGCCCGCCTTTTCTTTTAGTTTCCGGTTCGTTGTTTGAACTCTTTACTGTCCACAATATTGATCTTGTCGGCGGTTAAGCTCAAGCCGTCCCGGCGCAAAAAATATGCACTTCGTCGAATGGCCAAACGGCTCGTCGCGCGCTTGCGGGCGGTTCATCGTGCTACAAAGACAAAGTAGTTCCCGCCAAAAACTTTGCTTTTAACGCTGGAAATGGGCTAAGCGAACGCCTCGCCAAAACACACGGAGCAACCATGACCGGGCGCAAAGCAGCATCGAGCAAAAACGCGCCCCCCCGCGCCTGGCAGCGCATGCTGTCAGGGCGGCGCCTTGATCTCCTTGATCCTTCGCCGGTCGATATCGAAATTGACGATATCGCACACGGTCTCGCGCGCGTTGCACGCTGGAATGGACAGACGACCGGCCCGTTACCATTTAATGTCGCCCAACATTCTCTTATCGTTGAGGCGTTTTGCGATGCCTTGAAGCCGGGCTGGCCACCTAAATGGCGCCTTGCGGCGCTTCTCCACGATGGGCCGGAATTCGTCATTGGCGATATGATCTCGCCCTTTAAGGCGCAACTTGGCGGGCCCTATAAAGTGATCGAACATCGCCTGCAGCAGGCAATTCATTTACGCTTCGGATTGCCCGCGGATTTGCCCGATGCAATCGAAAAACTGATCAAACGCGCCGACCGCGCCAGCGCGTTTTTCGAGGCCACGCAGCTCGCCGGATTTGACGTCGCAGAAGCGCGAAAAATCTTCGGGGCCCCGCGTGGCATTGCGCCGGTAGAGCTGAAGGCCATGACTGCCAGCCAGGCCCAAAACGCTTATCTTAAGCGATTTCACAATCTCATGAGCGCTTGCGGCAATTAACGATTGGGGCCCGCAGGGCCCGTGATAACATCGGCGCGATATCAAGCGTGTGTGATGACGGAGACCTTTTCATCAGGCGCTTACAGGTCTTATTTGGGGATCAACACAGGCAGTAGTATGATGCCCGGTCGATCACCCCTGACGCCGGAGCCAAGAAGTTAGCGTGACGATGATTATTGTAAGTTCCCTCGGCCATTCCGAAGAGGCATTTCGGAAATATAGGCCGTCTCATGTGGTCTCCATCCTTGATGATGATGAGCCGACGCCGCCAGTATTTGATACGTTGCCGCCGGAAAACCATATCCGTCTGATTGAAAATTGCAGCCGCGGCGAGAGCGCGGGCAGCGCCGTTTCCCGGTCTGGCAAGCTTGTCGATCTCGCCCGGCGCTGGGTTGAGAATAAAGGTCCGAAAGCGCCGATCCTTATCCACTGTCATCTCGGCGTCGCCCGATCCATGGCGGCGGCTTATATCCTTGCCTGCACCATTGAAGAGACCCGTTCTGAGAAAGAGATCGCCGAACGCCTCAGAAAGGCTGCACCCCATGCTGACCCCAATCTTCTGCTGATTTCAGAAGCTGACGCCCTATTGGGCCGCAATGACCGCATGGTGGAAGCTGTCCTTGACCTCTGTCCGTGCTGCTCAACGGTCTCAGCGCCAATTGTGACCTTGCCCATAGCGGCATAAATCGCCCATAGATTTGCGCGATGAAAAACCCGCGCACTCGTTCCATCGCCACCAATGTCGCTGTCGCCCTTAATGCGGTGCTCGCGGTGATTGAGGACGAGCGCCCCAAGGTCTTGTGTGTTCGCACCGGTGACGGCGATCTCGGCCTTCCTTACGGGCCATTTGACCCGGAACGCCATCGCACTTTTGAAATTGGCGTACGCGAATGGGTGGAACGTCAGACAAATGTTTCGTTGGGCTATGTCGAACAGCTCTACACATTCGGCGATAAGGGCCGAGAGGCGCCGGTTGCCGCACTCGCTGGCGGCGGCGCCAGCGATCGCATTGTTTCTGTCGGCTATCTCGCCTTGACGCAGGAAGCGGTAGACGTCCTCGCGGAAGATGCTGTCTGGCGAGAGTGGTATGCTTTTTTCCCGTGGGAAGACTGGCGCAGCGGTGAACCCGCGCTCCTCCGTGAGCGAATTATCCCGGCGCTGGAAATCTGGATCAACAATGCGGACGCGGCGCTGCACGCAGCGCGGCGCCGGCGCGTCAATATCGCATTCGGCCTTGAGGGATTTTCATGGGAAGAAGAACGCACTCTTGACCGGTATGAACTTATCTATGAGACCGGCCTTGTGATTGAAGCCTGGCGTGATCGTGAGAACGCACGGCTCGATCCACCATCAGGAACACGACCACGCGGCAACGAGACCGGCGCACCAATGATTTCTGACCACCGGCGCATGCTGGCGACGGCCATTGGCCGCTTGCGCGGCAAGCTTAAATACCGTCCGATCATTTTTGAGATGACACCACCGGCGTTCACACTGCTTGCGCTGCAACGGACAGTAGAAGCCATTGTTGGCTTTGAATTTCACAAACAGAACTTCCGGCGCAGCGTTGAAAAGTCAGGCTTCATTAAACCAACCAGTGAGACCAGCCAGGAAGCGGGGGGCCGTCCCGCTGCGCTTTTTTGCATTGATCGTGACGGATTACGGGATCGCGCAGCAACGGGATTGACCGTTCCAAGGATGCGCCGCATTGACGATTAGATAAAGCCCATGAAAATATCATCAGGAGTATATGATCATGCGATTATTTTATTACACAGTTTTAGCGGGCGCCTCCCTTCTCGCGAATGCCGCCGCCCATGACGACCCGGCAAAAGCACATTATCTGGGCAATGAAGGGGTGATGATTACCCATCAGCAAACAAAAATTCTTTTCGATGCTTTCTACGCCAATTCCTATGGACAATATGCGCTGGTCCCCGACGATATCAGCGAGGCGATGATGGCGGGAACAACACCCTATGATGGCGTTGACGCGATTTTCGTTTCCCATGTGCATGGCGATCATTTCACCGCGGCGCCGGCAATTGCCTATCTGCGCACGCATGAGGGCGTTCATCTCTACGGATCGCAACAGGTTTATGACGCCATTCTTTCAGCTGGCGTTACGGCAGATGATCCGCTGCTGGCGCGGATTCATGGTGTTAATCTGGCCCCTGAGGATGAAGCAGAAAGCTTTGAGGTCGGCGCGCTCAATATTGACGTCGTCGCGATTCCCCATGCCGGCAATCGGCCAACGATACAAAACTTCGCCTGGCGCGTAACACTTGATGGTGATGTGACGGTTATGCATCTGGGCGATGCCGGACCGGTTGTCCCTGATTTTTCCCGCCATCTCGCGCATTTTAAAGCACGCAAAACGCACACCGCATTTCCGCCCTATTGGTTTATCGGACATGAAGACGGCGAGATGATTCTCGAAGATATTATCGGCGCTGATCAGATAGTGGGCGTACATGTGCCCAAGCGCGCAGGCGGCAATGGCGATGACTGGCGGGAGCGTGCCGGCGGCGATCTTTTTACGGATCCCGGCGAAACACGGGAGATCAATGATCGATAATCCGATTGCTACGCAAGCGCGTCTTCGTAACTCGACAAGACACCATCCCAGCCTTGATTATATTTTCCGCGCCATTCTTCACCGTCCGGACGCGCGCCCCAGCCGCGATGAATAAGCGTCAGGGATGATTTGCCGCCGCCTTCATCGACAAACGTAACCTCCACCTCGGTTGCTCGTTCGGGCGCTTCTAAAACCCAGGAAAAGACCAGCCTGTGCGGCGGTTCACATTCGCTTACCCGGCCCCATTCGCGTTTTTTACCGGATTTTTCGATTTCATAAACACGCCCGCCCGGCGCTGCTTCGAAAACAATCGAGGCGGCGTCTCCAAGGGATAATGAATGACTCGCCAAAGGCCACCAGAGGTGAATATTTTTGGTAAAGTGATTGAACGCCTTTTCAACCGATGCGTTCAGGTTCAGCGTCTTAACGATTGGTTCGGTCAGCATCGCATCGGACATTAATGTCTTCTCCCGTTAGCGCATTTCCGAAAAAGTGTGAATGCGGGGCGTTTCCCGCGCGCGAAGGCGCGCTAAGCAATATTTTGACCGCGTTCGCGGCCGGGAACGATAAACCGGGAACCACTTTATCTCGGAAATGCCTAGTCATGCGTCGCTCGCCTCCAGCGAACGACGATAAGCGTCAAGCGCATCATCCCAGAACTGGTCGAAATATTCTCTCAGTTCAGACAAACCCTTCGTATCAAGACTATATATGCGCTTAACGCCGTCGCGCCGTTCAGTAACGAGGCCCGCCTCTTTCAAAACTTTCAAATGCTGCGAGACGGCTGGGCGCGACACTGGCAACCCCTCGGCCAATACATTGACCGCCATCGGCCCGCTGCGCAGTTTTTCGAAGACCGCTCGCCGTGTGGGCGCCGCCAAGGCTTCAAACTTCATTTCATAAGTCATGACTTACGTGTAATTGCACGATATCCGTAAGTCAATACTTACGTAATAACCAACCAAGTAACCAGAGATATAAATTATTGATCGGCGCCCCTTCTTGACCGCTGATCTTTTTTTGTTACGGTCCCAGCCACCCCCCTTGCGGGGCGTTTTTTGGACCCTATATATGCTCTAGTTGAGCATAATTACTGGAACAGCCGCGCAGCGTATCTTCAGGGCGGCAAAAGCGGAGGCGCAAATGCCTGCCTTTGGTGACGAAAAAGCACAAACCGCCCTGCCTTATACAGACGAGGTCCGGCATAAAACCGACCATCTGTACCCGAAGGTCGCGAAATTCATACCGGAAATCGAGTGGCGCCTGCACGCGCCCTATATCGCCGCCATCAACGATCTCAAACGTGAAATGAACGCGGTTGTCCTGGCGCATAATTATATGACGCCGGAGATATTTAACTGCGTTGGCGATTTCGCGGGAGACAGTCTGCAACTCGCCAAGGAAGCAGCAAGTACCGATGCCGACATCATTGTTCAGGCCGGCGTTCATTTCATGGCCGAGACCTCGAAAATTCTGTGTCCGGAAAAAACGGTACTGATCCCCGACTTGCGCGCGGGCTGCTCTTTGGCCGCATCGATCACCGGCGCCGATGTGCGGCTTTTAAAGCAGAAATATCCCGGCGCGCCGGTCGTCACCTACGTGAACACGACAGCGGACGTCAAAGCCGAGACCGATATCTGTTGCACGTCGTCCAATGCGATTGAGGTCGTTGAATATGCTGCCCGGGAATTTGGATCCGATACCGTACTGTTTCTCCCGGATCAATATCTCGCCAAAAACGTAGCGGCGATGACCGACGTGAAGATCGTCACCTGGGCCGGCGCCTGCGAGGTCCATGAACGGTTTAGCGCTGACGATATTCGCGAAATTCGCGAAGGTAATCCCGGCGTCATCGTCCTCGCCCACCCCGAATGCCCGCCTGACGTAATCGCCGAAGCCGATTTCGCCGGCTCCACCAGCGGCATGAGCAATTTTGTAAAAGATAAGCAGCCGCAAAATGTAGTGCTCATCACAGAATGCTCCATGTCCGACAATGTGGCGCTGGAAAACCCCGCCGTGAATTTCGTGCGGCCCTGTAATCTCTGCCCGCATATGAAGCGTATCACTCTGCCGAGTATTCTCCGCGCGCTCCAGACCATGGAGCATGAAGTCAAAATCGATCCCGAGATCATTGCCAAAGCAAGGCTGCCCATCGATCGCATGATCGCCCTGCCCCTAAAGCACCAATCCATGTATAATCATCAACGCCCGCCGGAAGTCGCAGCGATTGAAGCGCGGGTTTAGGGTTTGGGTGGCTCCTAAGCAACGAACCCCAAGCGATCTCCTCTTCCTTTGGAGCGCTATTCGAGAGGCGAATCGCAGGCATAGTCACTCATGACCGACATCCTCATTATCGGCGCAGGCGTTGCCGGGCTCTATACAGCGCTGAAGCTGGCGCCGCGCCCTGTGACGATCGTGACTGCACGCCCGCTCGGCCAGGGCGGGTCAACGCCCTGGGCCCAGGGCGGGATGGCGGCAGCAATTGGCGAAAACGACACGCCAAACCTTCATTTCGCAGACACGGTGCAGGCCGGCGCAGGTCTGGTCGATGCAGAAGCAGCGAGCATCCTCGTGGATGGCGGCCCAGCGGCGGTGGAAGATTTAGTCCGCTATGGCGTTCAGTTCGACAAAGACGATGACGGCAAGCTAACGGTGGGGCGCGAGGCCGCCCATTGCCGGGATCGCATCGTTCATGCGACGGGCGATCAGGCTGGCGCGGCGATTATGGATGCCCTGATAGCCGCCGCACGCAGCGCTGATCATATCACCATCCTTGAGCGCCTTGTCGTTGAAGATCTCCTTACGGATGATCATGGCGTCGTTGGCGGCGCGCTCGTCTATGACGTCACAGCCGGTGAACGCGCGGCCTTTGACGCCGCAGAAACGATTATGGCCACTGGCGGACTTGGTGGGCTTTATGCAGTCACCACTAACCCGGTCCAGGCCCAGGGCCACGGTCTTGCCTTTGCGGCGCGCGCCGGCGCAATCATTCGTGATCCTGAATTTGTTCAGTTTCATCCGACCGCGCTCGATATCAACGCTGATCCGGCGCCGCTTGCCACCGAAGCCCTGCGCGGCGACGGTGCAGCGCTTGTGAATGCAGACGGGCGCGCCTTTATGGCCGATTATCACAAAGACAAAGACCTTGCGCCCCGCGATATCGTCGCCCGCGCCGTTGAGGCGGAAATTACCGCCGGGCGCGGCGCCTGTCTTGATGCAACCAAAGCCATTGGCGCAGCATTTCCGGAAAAATTCCCCACCGTTTTCGCGTCCTGCGAAAAAGTTGGCATTGACCCGAGAACAGAAAAAATGCCCATCGCGCCCGCAGCCCATTATCATATGGGCGGCGTTAAAACTGATCTTGACGGCAAATCGAGTATCGATGGGCTTTGGGCCATCGGGGAAGTCGCGTCCACCGGCGTTCACGGCGCCAATCGTCTGGCCTCAAATTCATTACTCGAAGCTGTCGTCTTCGGCGCACGCATCGCCGACATGCTGCGTGAAAAGGACGTCACCCGGCCCCATGAGCCCGGCGCGCCCGCGGATCGTATGGATCTGCCGTCAAAACCCGCCGACCCTGCGGCGATGCAACGACTGCGCGCTGCCATGTCTTCAGGCTGCGCGCTCTTACGTTCAGAGGAAAGCCTTGCCGATACGCTTGGCGTTATTGAGGAACTTAATCGCCATCCAGCGATGACCAGCGGCTTAAAAAGCGCGCTTGTCTCTGCAGAATTGATCGCGCAAGGCGCTTTAATGCGCGAGGAATCTCGCGGCGGGCATTACCGCAGTGATTTTCCCGAAACTGAAAAAGAAACGTTTCATACGGAAATTTGCGCCACGGAAACATACGAAGAATACGAAGAAGCCGAGGACGATGCATGACCCTGCCGCGCCTGTCGCCGCTCGTTGTTGAAGAAGCCGTTTCGCGTGCATTGCGCGAGGATTTCGGCGATGCCGGCGATATTACAACTGAGGCGACAATTCCGGCGGATGCAACCTCAATGGCGATGATTGCCGCGCGTAAATCAGGCGCAATCGCCGGCGTCGATCTCGCATGCGCCGCTTTTCGCCTTGTCGACCCGGCAATCAATGTTGCAATTGAAAAGGGTGATGGCGCACGCGTTGAAAATGGCGATGTAGTTTTGTCCCTGAAGGGTCCCTCGCGTGGGATTTTATCCGCTGAACGCGTAGCGCTTAATTTCCTCGGCCATCTTTCCGGCATCGCTACCGCAACCACAGCTCTCGTCAGCGCCGTAAAAGGCACAAACTCGAAAATTTCTTGCACGCGCAAAACCACACCAGGCCTTAGAGTGTTTGAAAAACACGCTGTACGCTGCGGTGGTGGGCACAATCATCGCTTCGGTCTTTATGACGCCGTAATGATCAAGGACAATCACATCGCCGCAGCGGGCGGCATCGCCAAAGCGCTCCATGCAGCCCGTTCTGCTACCGGACACATGGTGAAAATCGAAATTGAAGTCGATGATCTGACGCAATTGGAAGAAGCGCTCGGCGCAAGCGCCGATGTTATCCTTCTCGATAATATGTCAGTCGATGATTTGAAAAAAGCAGTCGCACTCAACAACGGCCGCGCGATACTCGAAGCCTCAGGCAATGTCACCATCGACACTGTACGCGCTATCGCCGAGACTGGTGTTGACGTAATCTCTTCAGGCTGGATCACGCATTCAGCGCCAAGCCTCGATCTGGGATTGGATTTTAAATGATGAAGCGCGCGGGCGCATTGATGGCTGCAACAATGTTGCTGGCGGCGTGTTCAAACGCGCCGGAAATTGAGACGCCGCTACAATGCGATATCTCCTTGCTCGTTCTCGGCGTCGCACAGGACGGCGGCAAGCCGCAAATCGGCAATCCGAACGATCCTGCCTGGGCCGATCCCACGCTGGAAAGATTGGCAACATCACTGGCGTTGATCGACCGGCGCGGAGAAACGCCAAAGCGTTGGCTGTTTGAAGCAACGCCCGACATCAAACAACAATTGCACGCGCTTAACGCTGTCGCATCCGTGGAAAAACCGGTGCAGCTCGACGGCATATTTCTGACCCATGCACACATTGGTCACTATGCTGGGTTGATGATGCTCGGCCATGAAGCGGCAGGCGCGCAAAATATCCCGGTCTATACGATGCCGCGCATGGCGGATTATCTCTCTGCAAACGGCCCGTGGAGCCAGCTGGTTAAATATTACAACATCACCCTCGCGATCATGAACACCGATGAAGCCGAAGATATCGCCGACGGTGTTTCCGTAACGCCGTTTCTGGTTCCACACCGCCAGGAATTTTCCGAAGTCGTGGGGTACACAATAAACACCCAGGATAAATCCGTGCTGTTCATTCCCGATATCGACAGCTGGGAGGAATGGGATGATGCCGGAACCCGCATTGAAGATATGATCGCCAGCGTCGACATCGCTTATCTCGACGCGACATTTTTTGCTAATGGCGAGATTCCCGGTCGCGATATGAGCGGTTTCCCACACCCATTTGTTTCACATTCAATGGAGCGATTTGCGGATTTGCCCAGTGATGAAAAATCAAAGGTGAGATTCATCCATATGAATCACACCAATCCGCTACATGATCCGCAGGCAGGCGAACGCAAGATAATTGTGGATGCCGGGTTTAATATTGCAAATGAGGGCGATGAGGTCTGCCTGTCGGCAGGCTAAATCACATTGCCGCCGGCGCTGCAGCGACCGTGCGCCGGCTCGGGAACTTGTAAAATTTATGCGTGCCGATGGTCGCTGTCGGTGTCAGCGATTTAGCCCAATAAGGCGTCACATAGGTCGCATGGTAGTGCGTAGCATTGCGACTGACGGGCACCCGCACACCAGCAAGGACAGCGCCCGCGAGATCTTCCGACGATTTCCACTTACCCCGATTGAGGCGTGCCTGCATGGCGCCGTCACAAGTAAACGAAAACTGGCAGCCGGTTCTGCGTTTGGAGCCCTGGAATACAACCTCACAGATTGAATTCGGATAAAGCGCACTGCGTGTCCGGTTTAAAACAACATCCGCCACGGCAAGCTGGCCAACGCGCGGTTCTGATCGCGCTTCATAATAAATCGCCTGCGCCAGGCAATTGCGTTCTTCCGCATCAAGTTTCGCAACCGTCAGCTCGGTAAAGTCAAAATTCGCCAGTGCTGCAATGGCGTCGGTTGACGTCATCATTGCTGCTGTCGGCACTGCTGGTTTCAGGCGCGGCGCATCAAGCGCTTCACGCGCGGCTGCAGTTTCCGCCGCCAGATAGTTGGCAAGATCGGCAACCAGCGCTGCTTCCTGAGCCAGCGCCAATTGTGCATTTTCCTGCGCCGCCAGCCGCTCAGCATTGCCTGACGCCCTCATGGCAGTCGCCATAATACAGACAGAGATCATGCCCGCAGCCAGAAGGCTGCGCATGGTCCAGCTGACCTCAAGGTCATTATGTCCGTAACGTCCGGTCATTGGTCTTGTCTTCTCTCTCCACCATGTCCCTGAAGGGACTACGCAACGCCCCTGTCCATAGAGACGCAAAAAACGCGCCTTCGGAGCGCGTTCTCAAGCCATTATATGGCGCCCCCATGCCCTCCACGCAAATGAATTCGGAGAGCGTTAAGCCTTTATTAACCTTTATGACCAGGGTGTAAAGTACTGATTCGCTTGGGGAAAACCCTTACTGAAATGAATTGTAATGATCTATGAGGCTGATCAGGCTGACTTTTTTCGGAGCTTTGATTGCGCTGCAGCAAGCCGCGCAATGGGCGTTCGATAGGGCGAACACGAGACATAATCGAGCCCAACGGTCTCCACAAAGGCGATTGAGTCCGGATCGCCGCCATGTTCACCGCAAATACCGAGTTTCAGATCGGGACGGGTTTTCCGACCCCGTTCCGCGGCGATTTCCACCAGCGCGCCAACACCGGCTTCATCAAGGGTGACAAAGGGGTCGCGCTCGAAAATGCCGTGGCGCAGATAATCTGGCAGAAAAGACGCGGAATCGTCCCGGGACAGGCCAAATGTGGTCTGTGTCAGATCATTGGTGCCGAATGAAAAGAATGCCGCATCATGGGCGATCTCATCGGCGGTCAGGGCGGCGCGGGGCAGCTCGATCATGGTACCCACCAAATAATCCAGTGTCGTCTTTCGCTCTTCAAGCACTGCCGCAGCCACCGCATCAACACGCGCCTTCAAAAATGCGAGTTCTTCGCGCTTGGCGACCAGCGGGATCATGATTTCCGGCACGACCTTCTCACCGGTCTCATCGGCGATTGTGCAAGCTGCCTCGATAATCGCCCGCGCCTGCATTTCGTAAATCTCCGGATAAGAGACGCCGAGGCGGCAACCGCGATGACCAAGCATCGGATTAAACTCATCGAGCTTATGGGCGCGGTCTTTCAATTTTTGCGGATCCATGCCGGAAGATTTCGCCACTTCCTCAATCTCTTCATCAGAGTGGGGCAAGAATTCATGCAGCGGCGGATCGAGTAATCGCACCGTCACAGGCAAGCCGCGCATGACGCGAAAAATCTCTTCAAAATCTGACCGCTGCATCGGCAATAATTTCGACAGCGCGGCTTCGCGGCCGCTGATGTCTTCAGCAAGGATCATCTCGCGCACCGCAATAATCCGGTCCGTCTCAAAGAACATATGTTCGGTGCGGCATAGCCCGATACCTTCCGCGCCAAAATCGCGCGCAACTTGCGCATCATAGGGCGTTTCAGCATTGGCCCGTACGCGCATCCGGCGCGCCGCATCCGCCCACTTCATCAATTGAGCAAAATCATCGGACAGCTCCGGCTGAAGCGTTGCAACTTCGCCTAAAAAGACTTTGCCCGCACCACCGTCGACGGTAATAATGTCGCCCTTTTTAACGACGCGTCCGCCGACACTGAAATGCTCGCCAGACGCGTCGATCTTCAGATCGCCGGCGCCACAAACGCAAGGCCGACCCATGCCGCGCGCCACCACCGCCGCATGGCTGGTCATGCCGCCACGCGCCGTGATAATCGCTTTGGCCGCATGCATCCCGTGAATATCCTCAGGGCTTGTTTCAACCCGAACCAGGATTACCTTTTGGCCTTCCTGGCTTAGTCGTTCTGCTTCATCAGAATTAAAAACCACCTCGCCCGAGGCAGCGCCAGGTGAAGCGGGCAGGCCGGAAAGAATAAGATCACGTGGCGCGTCAGGGTCCAGCGATGGATGAAGAAGCTGATCAAGCGAGTGCGGATCGATCCGCATCACGGCTTCATCTTTCGATATCAACCCGTCCTCACACAAATCAACGGCAATCTTCAGCGCCGCCTTCGCCGTGCGCTTGCCATTGCGGGTCTGCAACATCCACAATTTGCCTTGCTGGATGGTAAACTCAATATCCTGCATGTCGCGGTAATGTCTTTCGAGCTGGTCGAATACATTTGCCAGCTCGTCAAAGGCCTTCGGCATTGCCTCTTCCATCGACGGCGCAGTCTCGCCCATGGCCTCACGGGCGCGTTTGGTCAGCGTCTGCGGCGTTCTGATCCCCGCCACCACATCTTCGCCCTGTGCGTTGATCAGGAACTCACCGTAATATTCATTGGCGCCGGTCGACGGGTCGCGAGTAAAGGCCACGCCGGTCGCGGATGTTTCACCCATATTGCCGAATACCATGGCCTGAATATTGACCGCCGTTCCCCAGCTTTCCGGAATATTGTGAAGCCGACGATAAGTATCAGCCCGGTCATTGCGCCATGAACCAAAGACGGCGCCAATCGCGCCCCAAAGCTGCTCGCCGGGATCCTGCGGGAAAGGGGCGCCAAGGGCGGCGTCCACGGCTTTTTTGTACCCGGTGATAATTTTCTTCCAGTCATCGGCCGTGAGATCGGTATCAAGGAAATAGTCGCGCTCCTCCTTGTAGCTCTCGAGTATTTCCTCAAAGACATAATGCTCCACACCGAGCACAACGTCGCAATACATCTGGATGAAACGGCGATAACTGTCATAGGCAAAGCGTTCATCACCGGAAAGCGCCGCCAGGCCCTTTACCGTTTCATCATTGAGGCCGAGATTTAAGACCGTATCCATCATGCCGGGCATCGATGCGCGGGCGCCGGACCGCACCGAAACGAGCAGCGGATTTTTCGCTTCCCCGAAAACCATGCCGACCGCCTCACCGATTTTTGTGAGCGCAGCGTCAACTTCAGCCTTCAAACTATCGGGATATTGCCGATTATTGGCATAATAGGCTGTGCAGACTTCGGTGGTGAGCGTGAAGCCCGGCGGCACCGGCAGACCAAGGCTCGACATTTCCGCAAGATTAGCGCCCTTGCCGCCGAGCAAATTCTTCTTTGAAGCGTCGCCTTCGGCGGCGCCGGCCCCAAAGCTGTAAACCCATTTCTCGCTGCTTAGCTGATCGTTCCCCATCTGACCCTTCACTGTCTTCCTATAACTTAACGCCTGCATCGGCATTTAGCGCCCTTTTGCGGCGATTCTTGCGCTTGAAAGCCGCCAATAAGCAGACGTGCAATGACCGTGCCCGACGCCAGCGTTTTCGCGCCATGGCATAGGGCGCCGAACCGCCCGCTCCAAGCGGGAAATTGCCCCAAGGACATGAAGCCTCCGGGAGCACGCAGCTGCGACGACACCAGCACGCCAGCTGAGGCTGCTCCAAATCTCTTCTTTTGTGTCATCGCCTGTCAGCACATGACGCAACGCCCAGCCCGCGACCAACGCTGTGGCGTGAACAAAACTTCATCCTTATCTCGCGGCGCGTGCTGCTATTTTTTTACCGAACACCGCGATGGAAATCGCGTGTTTGGGCGCTCAAGACATCGCCTTGCGCATTACCTTCAGAATTTTAATATTAATCCTGATCCATCCTTACACGTAGTTTATTTGAACTTTATCGAGTTTCTTGTTGATACTTCGCGCGCATCAAAGGCGCAGCGGCGTGCAACAAGATGCACTGGAGCACTCAAAACATAACGAGTGACGGGGGCAACGTCGGTCGCGTAAATTGTGTAGAAATGGAAAGGACTGAACATGAACCCCAAAACTATTTTTCTGACGCTCGGGTTTGGACTTGTGGCGAGCGCAGCACACGCCGAGAGCGACAACTTCAACGCGCTCGACGCAGACAATTCGAACGGATTGTCTTTCGCCGAAGCACTGGCGGTTGCGCCGAACCTGACGGCACTGGATTTTGCAAAACTCGACAGCGATACTTCCGGCGAGCTTTCAAAAGCGGAATTCGCCCAATGGAAAGCCGCCGCAGAGAAGAAGCAAAACTAAGCGATCCGCCCATCTCACCGGCCGGCGCGCAAGGCAATGACTGCCTGGCGCGTCCACTCGCCCAAGCAGCGGCAGCCGCCATCAAGAAAGACCGGCACAGCTGACGCCTAGCCTTCGAGCTTTGAGAAATCGGCGACTTTTGCGGTCGCGGCGCGCAGACGCGCCAGTAGCGACAGGCGGTTGGCGCGGAGATCTGCGTCATCAGCATTGACCGTGACTTTTTCGAAAAAAGCATCGAGCGGCGCACGCAAAATGGCCAGCGCCGTCATGGCGCCTTCAAAGTCTTCCGCCTGAATGGTTTTCTCGACCTTCGCTTCGGCGTCCGCCAGTGCGGCAAACAGTAACTTCTCCTGGGATTCTTTCAAAAGAGACGCCTTCACGCCCGCTGGATCCGCCGAAGCGCCGTCTTTTTTTTCTTCAGCCTTCAAAATATTTGCTGCGCGTTTATGGGCGCTCGCAAGATTTATCCCGTCATCAGTTTTCAGGAACGCTTCCAGCGCCTTGAGCCTGCGAACAATGAGGACGATGTCATCCTGAAGGATGCTATCAACACCAAACCGCACAGCATCAATCGCGTCATGACGATGGCCATTGCCTTTGAGGTAAACTTTCAGGCGGTCGTGGAAAAAAGATAATATTGGATCGTTGGTAAACAACTGATCAACAATCTGATCGGTGCTCATCCGATCGGCAACAACATCCGCAATCCGGTTTACGCCGTGAACACGAATTGTATTAGCGAGACCAAGCCTCACATCAATTTTCAATGCGAGTCTTATAACCCCCAACGCCGCACGCCTCAACGCGAATGGATCACTAGAGCCAGTGGGCTTTTTATCAATCGCCCAAAATGCAGTCAGCGTATCAATCTTGTCCGCAAGCGCGACAGCAACCGAAACCGGCGATGAAGGAACAATATCATCCTGACCCGCAGGTTTGTAATGATCACGAATGGCATCAGCGATCTCGGCGGGTTCGCCCTGTTCAAGTGCGTAATAGCGGCCCATCACGCCTTGCAGTTCAGGAAACTCATAGACCATGCCGGTCACAAGATCGGCTTTTGCAAGCATCGCGGCGCTCTCCGCCGCGTCGGGATCAGCGCCCACCATCAGTGCAATTTCTTTGGCAAGCGCCGCAACGCGGCGCGCCTTGTCGCCGACCGAACCGAGTCCTTCGAAAAAAGTCACCTTGTCGAGATCGCTAATGCGAGCCGCCAGCGGCTTTTTCAAATCCTGATTATAAAGATACCAGCCATCGGAAAGCCGCGCTGTCAAAACACGCTCATAACCTGCGCGCATAGCCTTGCCGCCATCAGGCGCTTCAATATTGGCGACGCAAACAAACTTGTTTGCGAGTTTTCCGGTTTTTGGATTCCGAACAGAAAAATATTTCTGATGGCCGCGCATGGACGCCGTCAAGACTTCATCAGGCAGCGCAAGAAATTTTTCGGGATATGTCCCCATCATCACGACGGGCCATTCAGCAAGCCCCGCAACTTCGTTTAAAAGTCCCGCATCTTCGATCAATTCTAGTTCTTGCGCTTTGCACAAAGTCGCGGCGTCCTCAGCGATAATTTCTTTTCGCTCCGGCATATCGAGAATAATTTTCGCGTTGCGCAATTTCGCCGCATAGTCGTCGAAGTTGCGCACCTGCAATTCCTCAGGCGCCATGAAGCGATGACCTTGCGTCGTGTCACCAGACCTGATGCGGCCGATCTCAAAATCAACAATCTCATTGTCAAAGGCGCAAAGGATGCCATGGATCGGCCGCACCCATTTGAGATCACCATCATCGCCGCTTGACGCGCCCCACCGCATGGATTTCGCCCATGAAAAGCCGCGTATGATCTCCGGGACGAAGTCAGCAATGAGCGCGGCCGTCGGCCGTCCCTTTTGCTCGATCACCGCAACGTAATAAGTGCCCTTTTTGTCTTCGCGCTGTTCGCACTGATCAAGCGACGTCAGTCCAGCGGATTTTAAAAATCCGGCGACCGCTTTTTCCGGGGCGCCGGCGCGCGGGCCCTTTTTTTCTTCGCGCCGATCCGGCTGCTGCTGCGGCAGGCCCGTCACAACAATCGTGAGGCGGCGCGGTCCGGCAAAGCCTTTGACGCCTTCGGGCATAAACCCCGCATCTATGAGACGCTGGTTCACTTGGCGCTCAAGTTCAACGGCCGCGCGCGTCTGCATGCGTGCAGGGATTTCTTCGGAGAATATTTCAAGCAGTAATTCAGGCATGAGCCGGGTTCTAGGGGGCGTTTTTCAGCGGTGCAACAACTCAAACGCTCAGTTCTTCGCCCACAGGCGCCCAGCGACGATTGACATCGCTGTTCTTTTCACATAACCATATGGTTATGAATCAAGATCATCTCGATCTGGTCTTTGGCGCTTTGTCGGACGCGACGAGACGCGGCATCCTTGCCCAACTCTCTGCTGGCGAGACTAATGTCTCCGCCCTCGCCGCGCCCTATCAAATGTCTCAGCCCGCAGTCTCGAAACATCTGCGTGTGTTGGAAAAAGCCGGATTGATCCGGCGCGAACGGCGCGGCCGCGAAAACTTTGTCGCCGTCAACACGGTGCGTGCAGAAGAAGCGCGCGACTGGATCGCTCACTATACGCAATTCTGGAAGCAGCAATTCGACGCCGTCGACGACTATATAAAAAACACCATGGAGAAAAAGAAATGAGCATGACGACAGATTACGCAGACGGCGCGCTCACAATATCGCGCCTTTATGATGCGCCGCGCGAGGTTGTTTTCGAAGCGTGGGTGGAGGTCGCAAAAGTCCAGCAATGGTGGGGATGCGCCGATACGACAAAAGTCCGTTCCGATATCGACCGGCATGTTGGCGGAAAATACTGCCACGTCATGACAATCCACGGCAATAATCACAATGCCGCTGCGACCATCACCAACTATGATCCGCCCAACCAGCTCGCCTATGAAACCGAGGCGACTGACTATTCGCCGAAAATGAGTGTCGTGGTCAGCTTCACGGAAGAAAATGGCAAGACACGCGTCACGCTGGTTCACAGCGGTTTGCCAGGCGAACTCAGCGAAATCGTCACCGGCGGCTGGTCAGCGGGACTTGGCAAGCTGGATGATTTTCTTATGCGCGACGCTGCGTGAAAAACTGATTAGCCGGTCATCCGCCGCACTTGGACAGCGGCAATCCTGACCGCCAGTTTTTCGTCAGCGTTATAAAAATCCGCCTCCACGTGGATGAGGGTTTTCGAAGCGTTGGTGACGCGGCCTTCGATGGTCGCCAGTGGCATGGTCAGAGGCCGGAAATAATTGGTCTCCAGCCGCGAGGTGCGAAAGCGCTCATTATCCTGCGTCAGCACCGTCATGGCGGCGAGTCCCGCCACATGATCAGCGACAGAGGCAATATGTCCGCCAAACATTACCCCGTCCGGCATCACGAAACGATCATCAATATCCCAGCGTAAATTGACTGCGCCCCATTCCCAATCGGTGAGCGCGAGAACGCCGAGATGTTCTTCGGCCCACTCGCTAAAACGCGAGCCGCCGGCCTTATAGCCGTTGAGAATGTCAGTGTGGCGTGCGGAGGTTGTTCTGGTCATCAAATTTCAAAGCTTGTTATGGCTGCCGTCACAGAGCGGCTGGCCGTCTGTATGTTTACACGCACAAAAAAAGACGCGTTTGGTTTCACCCGCCTTCCATTCCATTGGCGCGAAACTCGTGCCGCCATGTGAGCCATCGCAAAAGGGTTGCTTTGCAGACTTGCCGCAGGCGCACCAGAAATAGGTTTTGCCCGCCTCCACGTCGACAGGGATGGGTGATTTCTGGGCAATTACAGGATCGGTCATATTTAACTGCTCCTCAAACGTAATAATCTACCGACCGCATTGGACAACACGGTATAGAGTAGCGGACGCCACACCAAACTGCTAAAATAAAGAAATCCACAAGACAAGGGGAGAATACAATGGCCGATTGCAGTGGAATTTGTACTGAAGAACAATTTTTTTTCAGAGGCATCACGATCACTGGTGTTGTCAAAACGGATCAAACCGCGCCCGACATACGCGAAGATCTGAAGATGCGAACACTTACGGGTTCAACCGAGTGGACACAGAGAGTTACCAAACTAACAGATTACAAACCACCCGACTACAAAAAGCCCGACGGGACAACCGGCAGCCCACCGAAGAAAACTTGGCGCCAATGGATCGATACAAAAAACTGCACGCCTGCGATAAGTTGCGAATGCGATTGGATGCTTGAAGAGGCGAAATCATCAGAAGAACGCTTCAAAATGAAAATCAAGGTCAATAACAAAGAATATGAATTCAGTTTTTCCGCTAAATGCATCGTGAACCGAAAGCTCGGTTTTTGCAAATCGACAAGCGCCCGCGAGATCTCCTACATTCCGGAAGGGCCATTGACCACTCTTGCCGCCATGAGTGTTAAAGACGTCATCTCCTATGCAAAGGGATACATCACAAACAACAGCCCTGAAGATCGTGCGCCGTTGCAGAGTGAATTTTCTGACGAAGAAGATGACTTCGATAATGACTTGGCGTAGCGAATTTTAGTGACATTAAAAATTCGCGCAACACTAACCGTGCAGCTTGGTCGCCAAGCAAAACTACAGATTCTATAAGCGGCTTCGCTGCTGCTTTCGGCTATTTTTAGTACGTAACCCGATTCAAACTGAGGCCCTGTAAATTTCTTATTGCAGATCAAGCGGGGTTAGCGGCGAAAATAATTCCTTCGCTTCAGCGACATCAGCGATAGGCGTGAAGTCACAAAACTTGGCATATTCGTCCCACATGGCAAGCACGGCCGGATTTTTATGGGCGGCGTCGATTGCGTCCTGGGATTTCCAGGTGAACATTTCCACCACAGTCCCATCGACCGCGCGACCGCAAAGCGACGGCCCATCATCCACAAGGCCTTCGGCGCGCAATGTCGGCAAATGTGTTTTCATCAACACGTGAAGATCATCTTCCTTGCCGGGCTTCGGCCGGTAGCAGGCAATCACTAGAACACCCATCATTTCCTCCTTTATGCTTTAGCGCCCTACGCAGGCATCAAGCCCATCGCGCTTCACCTGGCCCATCCGTCCCCGGAGCGTTCGTGTGCGCCGGCGCACATAAGCGCCCGGCGGATCGACGCGCCATTTATGCGGGTTAGGCAAGACCGCCGCAAGCAAAGCAGCCTCTTGTTGAGTCAAATTTTTTGCGGACTTCCCAAAACGTTTTTGCGCTGCTGCCTCGGCGCCAAAGAGCCCGTCGCCCCATTCAGCAACATTAAGATAGATCTCCATGATCCGCCGCTTTGGCCACAGGGTTTCGATGACCATCGTCATCCATGCTTCGCTGCCCTTCCGCAGCCAGCTCCGCCCGCTCCACAAAAATGCATTTTTTGCGGTTTGTTGCGAGATGGTCGATGCGCCCCGCAACCGTTTGCCATTTTCCGCGTCCTCTATAGCCTCGTCGATCGCTTCAAAATCGATCCCGTTATGAATGCAAAAGCGCGTGTCCTCTGCGGCAATAACTGCGGTGATCAGGTGTGGCGAGATATCCTCAAGCGATGTCCAGGGATGGACAATTGTGTCGCCGGAGAGTTTGCGCTCCAGCATCAACAGCGTCCCCGGCGGCTCAGAAAACCGATAGACACCGGCCCACAGGATCGACCCAACAAACAGAAAAGCAACGCCCCACGCCATGGCGCGAAAGATCAGGGTCAGCCGGTCAAGCGGGCCAAGATCGCGCCATTTCCGGCTCTTTTTCTTTTTTGCTTTCGCCATCAGCCCCTCAACGAAAAAGGGCGGCGCGAACGCCGCCCTCCTCATCATGCACTATTTTTGTCGCTATTTCATCACTGCGTAAATGACCGCTGAAACGATCCAGCCGGTCAGCAGGTGCGACGCGTCAATCATCAGCAATGTTGAATTATGCGCTGGTAAATAGAGATAGGCATACATTGTGATCGGCAACGCAAAAACCGCCCAAAGCGTCGCCGCCGTCTTCACAGCTGGCCCGATACCCGCAACGCTACGCCACTTTAACACAAGCCCGATGCCGATAACCTGAACAAAGGTCGTCAGAATTCCACCGATCATATAAATGTCAAATCCGCCCGCATTGTCGGTCGTCAGATTGTGTCCGGCCATCCACGCGTCCATAAACACGACGCCGTACCAAACATATCCGAGCATCCAAAAAACCAGTGTCGCGACGAGCACGGGAACAAGCTTTAAGCCAAAAATATTGGGCATATATCCCTCCCTTTCGTATATGCAGCGATATCAATAGCGCTGTTTGCCATATCTGAAAAGCTGGCAAAATCCGCAGGATTGCTCGACTTGCAATGAAATTATTCCGCAGCCCCACGAAAACAGGCGCCACGCCCCTCTTGCGGCGGTGCATCCTGCTCGGTTTTCAAGAGCGCGCCCGTTACCGCGCTGAACGTTAATCGCCGTCCATCAATCGTCTTGAGGCGGAACACAGTTTCATGATCAGCGTTACCACGCACAAAACCTTCGAGCTCCTCAATCACGGTATAATGAGAAACGCTGCAGCTTGCATTTGCCGGATCATTATCCGCGATATCCAGCGTGGAGTAGCTGGCTTTCAGAGCGCCATTATAATGAAATGCGATCGCCAGGGTTTCTTGGTCTGGACTATGCCCACGCGGCCAGGGGCCTATTTGAACGATCGCCGGCGCAAGATGGCCTTTGCCGTCGGAAATATTGCAGGCAACGCGCATTTGCGGCGCATACCAATCATAGTTGTATGACGGAACCAACTCTTCACCGACGAGATAGATATCGGTGCGGCCCGCCGTCCCATAGGTGTCAGATGGAATGCTCCGCGCAAAGCACCGGCCATACTCGTCGGTCGCCACATGGGCGACGTTTGATGCTTCTTGATCCGCCCAGGCAACGCTGGAAGCGCTGCAAAAAACTAAAGCAATGGCAATCTTGCGGATATGTTGCATCAAAAAATCCTTGATCTGGAGTCGGCGCAGCAATCAGCTCTCGAAATGTCCCTGAGCTTTAAACTTTTCGACAAAGGGCGTGTAATCCGTCGGCTGCACATCACACAAAATGTCGTCGGTGCCGAAATTCATCCAGCTTTGCGCACTTTTTATCCAGATATGACCAGCGGGTTCTACCCAACTGGTATCGTCGAAGGTTCCAGCGCGCAGGCTCAATACGCCGATTGACGGCTCCTGCCCGTGGGCGATGCGCGTGCCGCACTCACCACAGATATATCCATAACGCTGATTGCCCGCGTCCGAGGTCCACGTCGTTTTACGCGGCTCACCAGACGTAAATTCGAACGATGCCTCCATGATTGTCGCGGAGACCGCAAAGGCGCTGCCGGAAATTTTTTGGCAATTCGAGCAATGGCAACAATAAATCATCAGGGGCGGCTGATTGACCTGGTAACGCAGCTCACCGCATTGGCATCCGCCCTCAACAGGAAGAGAAACTTTCGTCATTCAAGCCTCCGCGAAATCAACAACCCCAGCACCCTCGGTGCGGCCTTGCGGGCTCGCGAGCCAAGCCTCGCAACACGCTTTCGATAATGTCCGCACTCGAAGAATATATGATTGCCGCTCAGTTACGGAAATAACCCCGCGCGCATCAAGAAGATTGAAAAGGTGGCTTGCGGCGATGCAATGATCATAGGCCGGCAGCGCATACGACTTACCTTCCCGTTTGCCAGCCTCGATCACCGCCAGGCAGGCAGCTTCGGCTTCCTTGAATTGGTCAAGAAGCACATCCGTATCGGCAAGCTCAAAATTGTAACCGGAAAACTCAACTTCCTGCTGGTGGAAGACGTCTCCGTAAGTGACTGCGTCCTCGCCCTCAGCGCCGTTATAATCGAGGTCGAAACCGTTATCGACGCCTTGCACATACATGGCGAGACGTTCCAAGCCATAGGTAATCTCGCCAGTAACCGGCTTGCAGTCAAATCCGCCGACCTGCTGAAAGTAGGTGAACTGCGTGACTTCCATCCCATCACACCAGACCTCCCAGCCCAGCCCCCAGGCGCCGAGCGTCGGGCTTTCCCAATCATCTTCGACAAATCGGATGTCGTGGACGGTGCGATCAACGCCAATAGCGTCGAGAGAACCAAGATAAAGCTCCTGAATATTGTCCGGGCTCGGTTTCAGGGCCACCTGAAACTGGTAATAATGCTGAAAGCGATTGGGATTTGCGCCATAGCGCCCATCCGTTGGCCGGCGGCAAGGCTGTACATAAGCCGCCTTCCAGGGTTTCGGCCCAAGCGACCGCAATGTCGTTGCTGGATGAAATGTCCCCGCCCCCATTTCCTTGTCGTAAGGCTGCAGGATGACGCAGCCATGGCCCGCCCAATAATGCTGCAGCGTCAGGATAAGACCCTGAAAGGATTGTTTTTTCTTCGAGCTCGTCATGATCCGGCGGACGCTAGGCGCGGTTTTCAAAAGCGTCAAGCGTCGCTTCATCGCCCTGATCGCGCCGCCTGTCGCATAGTCGACGGGATATGGTCGCATTACATTGCAATGCAAACTATCTTGCTATACCAGGTTTCTGGCAGGCGCGAGAACCGACGCTTCTCAGTTCATATTGCGGCAACGCAGTATTTTAATACGTATAGAGACCTTATGGGCATAGACAGTTGGAAATCTCAACTTCGAAAGGGCGCCGCCGAACTGGCGGTTCTGGGCATGTTGCGCGAAAAGGACCTGTCAGGGATCGGATTGCTGGATGAATTATCCGCCAAACCTGAGATCGGCCTCTCGGATGGCTCGATCTACCCTCTCCTAAATCGCCTGGAACGCGAAGGTCGCATCAAAGGCGCGTGGGTAACCCCAAAAGCCGGCGGGCACGGGCAAAAAAAATACAGCCTTACGCCGAAAGGCCGAGCCGCGCTAAAAGTAATGAGCTCCATTTGGAACGGATTCAAAGTCCAACTTACAACTATCGTAGGAGATGAGTGATGACATCTACTGAAAAAATTGAACCCTTCATGCGGGAGCTTTCGCGCGCGCTATCCAGTCTTAAAGAGACCGATCGGGATGACATCTTGCTCGAGATCCGGTCACATCTGGAGCATCGAAAAGAGGAAAGCCGCCTTGATGAAGCGCTCGTGTCACTCGGCTCCGCAAAAGAATGTGCGCGGGGTTTTTATGAGGAAATCCGCCTTCAGGAAGCGTTTACGGATGGCGGTCCAACCAAAACTATCGGCGCTTTGGTCGCGCTCGCTTCCCGCCGTATCACTGCAGCATTCGGGTTGCTCGCCGCCGGTGTCTTCTATTTGATGGCGGCAGGTTTTGCGGTTACCGCCGTCGCAGAGGTCGTCACGCCGGAGTTGGCGGGGTTTTGGGTGGATGCTGATAAGGGCGCATTTTTTATGGGCGTTATTGACCCAGACTCTACCGCGACCGCGACGGAAATGCTGGGCTCATGGCTCATTCCCGTTGCAGCAGGTCTTGGTGTCATTGCACTCATCTGCGGGCAGTGGCTCGGGCGGTTTTTCATTCGTCGCATGATGCGGAACAGTGCGGACCGTTTGGCCTAGCCTTCAGCGCCTATTACCTAAGGCGCCTGATAAATCTCGCCGATCGGTATTTAGCTTAAAGCGCGTTCATCGCCTGAACGATACGATTTGATTCCTCGATTGGCGGCGGCGTGTTCAGCGCATCCTGAAAATATTTGCGCGCAACGCTTTTTTCACCGGCATCCGCGGCGATGAGCGCACGCCCCACATGGGCTTCATAATTATCCGGCGTGTATTCAAGAAGACGCGAGAGTATTTCTTCCGCCTCCGCAACGTCGCCACGCGCTGCGGTGCAAAGCCCTACATCAACCATAGCGCCAAGCGCCCAGGGATCGGCCTGCAGGGTCGCTTGCGCGTTGTTGCAATAGGCAGGTGTCAAATCTTTACCAAGCAGGGAGTGCACCCGCGCCTTATAGTTCAGGCTGGCGGCGGGCCGAATCGGATCGTGGTTGCGGATCGCAGGCTTGCCGACCTCAACAATTTCCTCGGCTGGCTGCAGTTTGGCCAGCGTCGCGATCGGCGGCGCCGTGAGCCGTTCCGGCGGCCTTACTTGCGAGAAATTATTCAGCCTTTCCGAGGCGCCTTCCCGTAATGACGGTTTTGAGGATTGAATCGGCTGATCTCTATAAGCGGCGGGCGCCGGCGACGTCGCGGTTTGCCCCTCGGCTGGCTCAGGCGGCTCGCTTGATGCGAAGAAAAGATCGATGCATGCCGCCGCGCGACCACCGACCGTGCAGGATTTGGTGTTCGCATATTCAACAGCGCTATTAACATTGACCCGCATCAAGCTGCCGCTGCCCTGCGATGCTGCCGTGAAAGCAGAAACGAACTTGCTGCGCGCGCTGAGATTAAGGGAGATATCCGCGCCTACGCCGTGCAGCATGAATTCCGTGTTGCTGCGCTTTTCAATGTTACAGGCGGTATCGCAAAGAAGCGCGATACGGGTCTGATTGCCGCGTTCGCCAATCTGAACGTCCAGGAGCCCGGAAGCCTCGGGCGTTGCGGATAACGCAACCGCCGCCATCCCGGCGGCAGAAAGCACCCAAGCCAGAAACAGGCGCGCCATTGCGCGTTTTTTTAAGCCCATGATCGATCGCGCCAAAGGGATGCAAAACTAAAGGAGCACCTTCGTCAGAGTCGGGTGCTCTGGTCAATGCAGACAGCCATAGCCTCTGGGCGCAAGAAAACGGGCGCCGAGTAACCGGCGCCCGCATTCTCATTGAGTGGCGAAAGATTAATAATCGCGGTAAACGCGGCGACTGCCCGACTTAATATAGCCATAGCCATAGCTGTCGTAGCAAAGCAGCGCGATTTCCCGATATCGGCGGCCGCGCCGATGAAAATTCTGCGAAACCACATCGCAATCGCCGATATAACCGGATGAATAATAGTCCCATCCAAAATCCGCATAGAGCCAGCCAAGCGGATTATACCCGTTTTGGTAATGGAAAAGACTGTGGAACGAGCAATAATAGCCATGACCGTTGCGCGGCCCATGGCCATGCCGGAAATGGCGCCCATTATATCGGGACGGATGGCGATAGGATCCTGAACGACGGTGACGTCGGTCAGCACGGCGATCGTGCCGACGGTGATCAGCGCGACGATCACGGTGACGTCGGTCAGCACGGCGATCGTGCCGCCGCCCATCAGAACGTCGATCATGGCGACGATCCGCGCGGCGTCCATCAGAACGTCGATCATGACGGCGATCCGCACGGCGGCCGTCTCGACCACCACGATTGGCGTCACGGCGTCTGTCGGAACCACGATCCGCGCGGCGTCCGTCTCGACCGCCGCCGTTAGCGTCACGGCGTCTGTCGGAACCACGATCCGCGCGGCGTCCATCTCGACCGCCGCCATTGGCGTCACGGCGTCTGTCGGAACCACGATCCGCGCGGCGTCCATCTCGACCACCGCCATTGGCGTCACGACGTCCGCCATTGCCGCCATTTGCACGCCGTTGGCCTTGTCCGCCGCCACCATTGGCGTCGCGACGCCCGCCATTGCCGCCATTTGCACGCCGTTGGCCTTGTCCGCCGCCACCATTGGCGTCGCGCCGCCTTTCCGAGCGGCGATTACCCTGCTGGCCATTATCGCGACGTCGGTCCGAGCGCTCACCATTGTCGCGGTTTTCGCGTCTTTGATTGCTGCGTTCGCCGCGTTGCTGGCCGCTGTCCCGGCGGTCCGCACGCTCAGTGCGGCGTTCGCCATTGCCGCGGCGGTCAGATCGGTCTCCGCGCCTGCCGCGTCGATCATCTTGCAACATGGCGACCTGGAAAGACTGCACTCGTTCGGCGCCGGGCGGCGCCGTTACTGAATTTGACTGTGTTGTTGCTGCTGATGCCGGCATTGCTAATATTGCAAAAGCCAGCGTCGCTGATGCGGCTGCGGCCGCGCGTCCCATTTCCATCAAGGGCATTCGCTTCTCCTTGCTCGCGACGCCCCCTAACACCCACCCTTGTTGTGCGTCAGGAATTACTATTCGTCAATGAAAGCATCATCACACTCACGGGAGATAAGTGCTTGAAATATGGCGGAAACGCGGCGAATGTGTCGCAAATACGGCGACGACAATGCGTATGCGGATAAATGCGGCCGGAATGCGGCGAGATTGGACTGAGTAACATCGATGGGCGCTGAATATTCTTTTCTGGAATTTTTTGCCGGCGGCGGAATGACGCGCCTGGGGCTCGGTAATTCATGGCAATGCGCGCTCGCCAACGACATTGATTCGCAAAAATGCACCGCCTATCGCGCCAATTTTGGCGGCGAGGACTTAATCGAAAGCGATATCGCCGCCATCACGCTTGCGCAATTGCCCAAGGCTGCACCCGACCTGATGTGGGGTTCCTTTCCCTGCCAGGACTTGTCGCTCGCCGGCGCTCGCGGCGGCATTAAGGCTAAACGAAGCGGCGCCTTCTTTGAGTTTTGGCGAATAACCGAAGACCTCGCCGCGGCGGGCCGGATGCCCCGCATCATTGCTTTGGAAAATGTCGCTGGGCTTCTCACCTCAAATAGCGGGCGTGACTTTGCAACGATTGTCGAATTGATAGCGGGCGCCGGCTACCGTGTTTCAGCAATGGTAATCGATGCTAAAATCTTTACGCCGCAATCACGGCCACGGCTTTTCATTCTGGGGTTTTCTCCTGGTGCGGAACCAGCCTTCGCGCTGGCGGCGCCGAATAATGAGCTGACATCTCTGTGTGACGCGGTTGAGCGCCTTCCGGCAAAAGTCAGACAAAACTGGGGCTGGCTTCAGGCGCCGAAAATAACCGGTCGCAATACCCGCCTTTCCGATATTATCGACTGGGCGGCCTCGGATTGGCATAGCCCTAAACAAACGAAAAAACTGCTCGACATGATGAGCCAGCAGCAACGTAATCGCATCAATGCCTTGACGCGCCATCGCGCCCGGCGCGTCGGCGCCGCATTCAGACGCACACGGATTGAAGATGGCAGCACAGTCCAGCGCGTGGAGGCGCGTTTTGATGGCCTTGCAGGGTGTTTGCGCACGCCGGCCGGAGGATCGTCGCGGCAGATCATTTTCGCAATCGAAGACGGACAAGTCCGTTCGCGGCTGTTAAATCCCAGAGAGGCAGCGCGCCTTATGGGAATGCCGGAAGACTATTCCTTGCCGGAAAGCACCACCGCAGCGTTAAAACTCTGTGGCGACGGTGTTTGCGTTCCAGTAGTGCAATGGCTCGCAGAGAATATTTTTGAGCCTGGGCTCAGGGCGCACGCGCGCAAAGCGGCATGATAGCGCTCATAAGTCCCGAACGCAGCGATGTCTTCTCGCCCGAAAAACGGTCCGCCATTATGCGGGCCGTAAAATCCGAAAATACAAAGCCGGAGGTCGCGTTGCGCAAAGCGCTGTTCGCGATCGGCTATCGCTACAGACTAAATGTGAAAACCTTACCGGGAAAGCCGGATCTGGTCTTTCCAAAACACCACACCATAATCTTCGTCCATGGCTGTTTTTGGCACGGCCACCACTGCAAACGCGGCAAGCGCGTGCCGAAAACAAACCGCGCCTATTGGCTGGAAAAGGTTGCACGCAACAAGGCCCGCGACAAAAAAAACGCCGCCGCATTGAGAAAGCTCGGCTGGCGCGTGGTCACGATCTGGGAATGCAGGCTGAAAAATCTTGATCCGGCAGCCATCGACATCCGGCCGCCGGATTAATGATCCTTCAGTCTCGTCTAAAAGGCCTCAGCCGGCAGAGCCATCATGGCATCAGCGCCGGTCTTAAGCTTCGCCAGATGCGAGGCCGTATCCGGCAACAGACGCTCCATGAAGTATCGCCCTGTGATGAGTTTATTGTCGAAGAACGCGTCATCTTCGCCAGCGGCCTTTTTCTCAAGCGCAACCTTCGCCATCTGCGCCCAGCCATGGGCAAGGCATAACAGCGCCCACATATTGAGATAGTCCGTCGAACCGGCGCCGGCATTATTGAAATTTTGCATCGCATTCGCCGCCATCCATTGCGTCGCTTCTTCAACGTCTTTTTTGGCCAAGGAAAGGCCTTCGAGATAGGGCGTTAGTTCATCATTACCTTGATTATCACTAACGAACTCATCGACCTCTTTGAAAAAGCTTTGCCACGCGCGGCCGCCATCCTTCATCAGCTTGCGGCCAACAAGATCGAGCGCCTGAACCCCGTTAGCGCCCTCATAGATCATAGCGATGCGCGCATCGCGCACAAATTGTTCCATGCCCCATTCCTGAATATAGCCATGCCCGCCGAGCACCTGTTGGGCGTTGGTTGCATGCGCGTATCCCTTGTCCGTCAGATAGGCTTTCAGGATTGGCGTCATCAATCCCATGTAATCTTCGGCCTTTTGGCGCGTTGCTTCGTCTTCCGCCTTGTGCTGCAGGTCGGCGTGAAGCGCAGACCAATACATCCATGCGCGCGCGCCCTCGGTAAAGGCGCGATGATCCATCAACATGCGGCGCACGTCAGGGTGGACGATGATAGGATCAGCAGGCTTATCCGGCTCAGCCGGACCTCCCACAAGCGCCCGCCCCTGCAATCGATCCTTGGCGTAGGCGGCGCCATTTTGATAAGCGACTTCGGAAATCGCCATGCCTTGCATGCCGACCCCGAGGCGCGCCTCATTCATCATTGTGAACATGGCTTTCAGGCCCTTGTTTTCCTCTCCAAGAAGATAGCCGGTCGCCTCATCAAAATTCATGACACATGTCGAATTGGCATGAATGCCCATCTTCTCTTCAATCGAGCCACAAGAAACGCTATTGCGCTCACCGACCGCCCCATCGTCATTGATGTGGAATTTCGGCACGATAAAAAGCGAGATGCCTTTCACGCCGTCTGGCGCACCTTCAATCCGCGCAATGACAAGATGAATGATATTGTCCGTCAAATCGTGCTCGCCAGCGGAAATAAAAATCTTTGTGCCGGAAATTTTGTAGCTCCCATCACCTTGCGGAACAGCTTTCGTTCGCAACAGACCAAGATCGGTGCCGCAATGGGGCTCAGTAAGGTTCATGGTGCCGCCCCATTCACCGGCGATCATATTCGGCAGATATTTTTGTTTCTGCTCGTCAGTGCCATGCGCATAAATCGCGTCCGCTGCGCCGCGCGCGAGCCCGGGATACATGCCGAACGCCATATTCGCCGCCGACACCATCTCGCTGACAGCCACCGCCAGAATATAAGGCAACCCCTGCCCGCCATATTCCGGATCGAAAGACAGCCCCTGCCAGCCGCCGTCCTTATAAACTTGATACGCTTCTTTGAATCCCTTCGGCGTCGTCACCGAGCCGTCATCATGGCGGGTGCAGCCCTCTTTATCGCCTGACTGATTGATCGGATGGAGGACATTGGCAGCCATTTTGGCGCCTTCCTCTAAAATTGCCTCGACGACATCCTCTGATGCGTCGGAAAACCCTGGCAGGTTAGAGTATTTTGAAATCTGCAAAACATCGTTCAGCACAAACTGCATGTCTTTTAGCGGCGCGGCATAAATCGTCATTGGGGAAATCTCCGTTATTCGGAAGCCTGTCAGTTACCCGTCAATCTAGACCTATGAATTGTCAGGCGAAAGCGCATATCGCAGCGCGGAAAATATAGGCCCGGCGCGCCGAATCAGCCTTAACCTTTCCTTAACGACCAGAAGTTGTGGTGGCGCGGCTATAACGCGGATTAGGCTTTGCGGAAATCGCGAAGCACCTTAACCGTGAAATGTTTCGCCTTGGCGATAACAACCGCCCGAGCAACGGTCGAAAAACGGGGAATTTCGCCCCAGCGAAAACGGTGAGAGCGATGAAATCAAACGCCCCATGGAGCGTTAAAGGTATTGAACGTGACGCCCGCGAGACGGCGAAGGATGCCGCGCGGCGTGAGGGCATGACGGTCGGCGAGTGGCTCAATCAAATGATATACACCGCCGGCGATCCGCAGAGCTCCGATGGCGAGATTGAAGGACTAAAAGCGGCTGATCTGGTCACGGCGATTGAGCATTTGAATAAGCGCCTTGGCGAAATGGAAACCGCCAGTGCGGCAGCGGTCAGCGAATTATCGCGCAATATTGGCGGTGTCGTCGAGCGCACACAAAGACTGGAGCGCGTCAAACCCGCCGAAGGATCCAATGACGATCTTGCGGACCGACTTGGCAGGCTGGAACGCGCAGGAGGCGATCGCCAGCGCGTTGACGCATTAAAAGCGCTCGAAAAAGCGGTGACGCAGGTCGCCGTTCAGTTCAACAATGCCCACAAGACATCGCTGGAGCGTATTGACGCCAATGAGCGACAGCTTCAGGAACTTGCTGCACGCATTGACCGCGCCGGCGGAGACAGCGACGCATCATCCGGCGTTACTTTTTTGAAAGACGCTATCGACGGTCTTTCCGCGCGCATCGCGCGCGCCGAACGCATCGCAAGCGAGGCGGCCAAACTAACAAACAGCGCCAACGGATCTGCGGACCCCGAATTCATAGAGCAGACCGGCGCCCGTCTGCGCATTCTTGGCGATGAAATCAAACGCGGCGGCGACCAGATTCGCTCGCTTGAAGGCGTCGTTACCAAACTCGCTGAACAAATTGACGCCGCGGAGTTACGCAGCGCCGACGGTGTGCAAAAAGTTGCCGAGTCGGTCTCCGAATTAAGCGAGCGGATGACGCGTGAAAATAATCAGGATGACAATCGCGCCGCAATTGATGAGGCAATCAATACTGCACGCACTGAAACGGATGCGCGCATATCGACGCTACAGAACTCTTTTTCCGACCTGATCGGCAGGCTGGAAACGATTGGCGGCCGACCAAAAACTGAAGACGACGATGGCGACAATGCTGAGCCAACGACACCGTTGGCATTTGATATTAGTGATGACATCGACCAAATGGTCGAAGACATCAGCGATACGCCTGACCTCTCCGAAAAAGACGCCGACGACGATAATATGGGCGATGTTTCCAGCGCGGATCCGTTTTCGTTCGACGACGAGCCCCTGACCGCCGACGCCACGGATACTGAAACGGATGCCGAGAAAGGCGACGATTTCAGCTTCGATCTTGACGATGAATCGGACGGCGGAAAACCATCCGAACCGTCGGAGGCGAATGCGGCGCGCGCATTGTTATCGGAGGTTCAAGAAGCGTTCAGCGGTGGAAAACCAGAAGGTGATGACGCCGCGGATATGAGCGCAGACAAAGACGACACGACCGAAGAGGATGACGACGACGATCTCGATTCGATCTTTGCCGACCTCGATGCACTGACGGCAAGCTCAGATACGACATCAGAAGATACGCAAACAGGTGAAGCACAAACAGAACCGCAATCGTCCCGGGCCGCCGCCAAGGCGATGCTGGCGGGCAAGCCGCCAACGATCTCCACGGAAGCACCTGCCGAAGCTGCGGAAGAAGAAGACTATATGAAAGCCGCGAGGCGACGCGCCAAAGAGGCCGCACAGCGTTCCGCCGAAACAGGGAAGTCTGCGCGTCGCAAATTGTCGCCAAAACAAAAGGCGATCCTTGCCGCGCGCGCGCGGCAAAAACGCCGCGCCGCGGCTGGAGAGAGTTCACAAGAAACACCAGCGATGCCTGTTGCAGCGGCCCCTGTGGCCGACGTCACAGACGAAACTAATGACGACAAAGGACCGTTTTCAAAGATTTCGGACGCCTTTTCTTCCATTACTGGTCGATTTTCCAGAAAAGAAGAAGTCGACGGGGATGACAAAAAGCCGGATGCCAAACCGGATGCCATAGAAGTCGATTTGACTGACCCACAAACCGGAGACAAAGCCGCATTTGCGACACTGAAAGCAACGGCGGCAGCCCGACCGGTTACACTAGCCCTTGGCGTGGCAATTGTTCTCGCCGCAGCGGCGCTGTTTTTCCTGATTAAAGATTTGGTGTTCAAACCAGACGCCGCCGACGCGCCGGCAGCGATAGCAACATCCCTGCCGGCAACAACAGGGGCAATCGACAACGAGGTCGAAACCGTCGCCGCCCTGCCGACTGCGCCGGCCATTAATCCGCGGACGCTCTATATAGAAAGCATGGCCTCTCTCAGCGCCGCCGCAAGTGATGCTGACAATTCTGCATCAATAGAAAAGCTACAAGATGCGGCCGCGCTTGGTTACCCGCCGGCGCAATTGCAGCTCGGCGAGCTTTTCAAGACCGGTCAAGGTGTCGATCAGGATCTTGGGCAAGCGCGCCTGTGGTTCCGTCGCGCGGCTAATGGCGGCAATGTTCTGGCGACACACCGGATCGGCGTGATGACAGCGCGCGGCGATGGCGGCGCAGCCGACACGCGCGAAGCCATCGGCTGGTTCGAGCGCGCAGCAGAATTTGGCCTCGTCGATTCACAATATAATCTTGGCGCAATCTATCACCCGAGCAGCGGCAGCGCGCCTTCCGCCATTCAGGACGCTGGCCAGGCCTATTATTGGTATTCTCTCGCTGCAAAAAATGGCGACCAACAGGCGGGGCCGCTGGCGGCTGGCGTCGCTGTGGCTCTGACTGCGGCTCAACGTCAGGACATTGATGCGGCAATCGCCAGCTGGGCTCCACAGACCCCAGACTCAGCCGCAAACGAAATGACCGTTACAAACTAGGCGTATCGGAGAGAGCAGCGCCGGTTTATGTGCTGCAAACAGGTCAGCTTCATTCATGAGCGTATTTCTCACCGGCGATCATCGCAGCAGCGATGATCGCCGGTGAGAAATACGCTGTGACATCGACAAAACTAAAATGCGTTGCTTGCGTGGGTGAATAACCGGCGCCTATAAGACATTGTCAAAGCGTTCCACCAGTTTCGGCCGTTATCAGTCATGCAGATTTATCTCCCCATCGCGGAGATTCCAGTTGACCCCTTCATCATTATTGTGATGGGCGCCGCTGTTGGATTCCTGTCTGGCATGTTCGGCGTTGGCGGCGGTTTCCTGATGACGCCGCTGCTTATTTTTTACGGCATTCCACCCGCTGTCGCAGTCGGCACCGAGGCCTCTCAGATTGTCGCCTCATCTGTTTCCGGTGTTCTAGCACATCTCAAACGTCAAACCGTTGATTTTTTGATGGGCGGATTCCTGGTTCTAGGCGGCGCAGCGGGCGCTCTTGTAGGGATTTTGATCTTTCGATATCTGCGAGAAATCGGCCAGGTGGAAATTCTGATTTCGCTCTCCTATGTCGTATTTCTTGGCATCATCGGCGCCCTCATGCTGACAGAAAGCTTGCGTGCGCTGCTGCGGTCGCCCGATGCAAAGCCGCGCCGACGCAGACACCGCAGCGTCGGGTGGATGGCGGCTATGCCATTTGCCATGCGGTTTCGACGCTCCCAACTCTATATCAGCCCGATCCCGCCAATTATCCTCGGATTTCTGGTCGGCATTCTGGCTGCGATCATGGGTGTTGGCGGCGGCTTCATCATGGTTCCGGCAATGCTCTACATTTTGAAATTACCGACCAACATTGTCGTCGGCACTTCGCTTTTTCAAATTATCTTCGTCACCGCAATAACGACGGTCCTGCATGCCTCGGCCAATCAGACAGTCGACATCGTCTTGTCTCTTTTATTGCTCTCTGGCGGCGTCATTGGCGCTCAACTCGGCGCACGAGCCGGCGTCAAATTGAAAGCTGAGCATTTGCGCGCATTACTGGCGCTAATCGTCCTTGCCGTTTGCGCGCGGCTGCTGGTCGGTCTTGTGGCGCATCCACCATCTCCTTTTATCGTGGAGGCAATCTCGTGAGGCCTCTGCTAACGCTGATTTGCCTAATTTGGATGACGGCAGCCGCCGGCGCCGCGGAGATCAGTATTGCCCTGACGGATGAACGGGTAGAAGTCGATACAAGCTTCGCCGGCGCGCATTTAACTTTGTTCGGCGCCGTTACGGGCGTTGAAAATGCCGCTGAAGAAATCGATATCATAACGGTCATTCGCGGCCCAGCGTCGCGGTTCCTGATCCGTCAACTCGAAAAGAAAAATCTGATTTGGGCGCCAGGCGACACGCATATCATTGACGGGGCGCCAGGTCTTTATCTGACGAATGCAACGCGTGCGATTGCTGATATAGCCCCCCTTTCTGATCAGGAAACATATCGGCTCGGCGCCGACTTCCTCGAATTCACCGCAGGCAAATCAACCGAGACGGCAGGCGGCGCAATCGCTGAGCCCACACATGATGCGCTCTACAAAAACGCGTTTCTAACTGAAATTGAGGATCAAGGGCTCTACCATGACAGGGTGAGCGGCGTCAGCTTCAAAAAGGGCGCTCTTTTTACAGTCAACGTCGATTTGCCAGCGACAACCCCGGTCGGCGATTATGGCGTGGCTGTTTATCTCTATCGCGATGGCCTGCTGCTTGGGCGGGACAGCGCCACACTAACCGTCAATAAAGTCGGGGTGGAAAGGGGAATTTACGACCTCGCCCACCAACGACCCGTATCCTATGGAATTTTGTGCGTTGTGTTGTCTCTTTTTGCGGGCTGGCTCGCAGCGCTCGCATTCCGAAAATGAGTTTTATGAGTTAATGTCCCTAATGGAGGGGCATATGGCGACTTTCAATCACAGCTTATTCAGTCGATTGCACATACGGGGCGGGGCCTGATGGCGGCGGACCAACGTGAGCAAATGACGCGGCTCGGTTTATACGGGGTCATTCCGTTCATAGCGGCGGCCGTCGCCCTGTGGATCAGTCCTGTACTGCTGCCCCAATATATCGCGCTTGATTTTCATCAGCTGGCGCTGATTTATGGTGGTGTTGTTGTCGTTTATCTATCAGGCATCGAGGCAGGGGCATTGCTAACGATACAAACAAAACACACACGCAGCTTCTTACCCGGCATGATGGTCACACTCGCTGCATTCCTGGTGATGCTGCCGAGCGGTACATTTTTCTTTTCAATCGGCGCTGCATGGCGCCATTTATTCATTCTTGCTCTCTTAATTTACTTGCTGCTGCGCGACCTGCGTAGCGTGAAGGCCGGACTGACGCCAATCTGGTATGGAAATCTGCGCACGCGCGTGACTTTATGGATGAGCCTCTCGATCATGCTCATCATCATACGGCTTTTTGTTTGGGGGTTTTACTAGGGTGTTTCCGAGATAAAGTGGTTCCCGGTTTATCGTTCCCGACCGCGAACGCGGTCAAAATATTGCTTAGCGCGCCTTCGCGCGCGGGAAACACCCCAGATTCATACCTATGCGCATTTCTTATCGGAAAACCGATTCACACTTTTCCGGAAATGCGCTAGCATATGCGCAACGCGATATTATTCTCCGCGATAAACAGCTAAGCCGCATATATGAGTCCTGAAGCGCTCGATCAGATCACTATTGTCTTGGATCCAAACGCGCAGGCGCTGCTCGCGCTCGCCATCATACTGATGATGTTCGCCATCGCGCTCGGTTTAAAACGCGAGCATTTTTCCTTCCTCCGCACGGCGCCGGGTCAGTTCTGGGGCGGTCTGGCCACTCAAATCATTGGCCTTCCGGCAATGACCCTTGCGTTGGCGGCGCTCATCAATGCCTCGCCGTCCATCACGCTCGGGATGATTGTTGTCGCTGCTTGCCCTGGCGGCAATGTATCGAATTTTATGACTTTTGCTGCGCGCGGCGATGCAGCCTATTCGGTCTCACTCACCGCCGGATCAAGCGTCATTGCCGCCTTCTGGACGCCGGCGGCAATTTTGTTCTGGTCTGGACTTTATCCGCCCACGGCAGACCTTCTTGCAACGATCGACTTTAATCGCGCTGCGTTCATTGCACAAACAACGGTTCTGCTCGCCGGACCGCTGGCGGCAGGAATGGTTGCAGCACACTATTTTCCAAAACTGTCCGATCGCATAGGCGCGCCGCTCGGCCTGTTAGGTCTTGCGATCCTCGCCTTTGTCATCATTGACGGCGTCATCGGCTATTGGTGGCTCTTACGAGATGGCTGGATGCTGATCGCGCTGCCGGTGATCGTCCATAATGCAGCCGCGTTTGCGCTTGGCGCCGGCGCTGGGCGATTGATAACAAAAGAACCGGCGCGGCGGCGCTCTCTTACCTTCGAGGTCGGCATTCAAAACGCTGGCCTCGCTGTTGTGCTGCTGCTCGGTCAGTTGAAGGGTCTGGGCGGCGCCGCCGCGATCGCAGCTGTATGGGGTATTTGGCACTTCGTTTCCGGCGGCGTTATGATCACTTTCTTCCGATATCTGGATTGGCGAAAGGCAAAGCAATGACATTCGATGTCAAAATCACGGGCGGAAAAATCTACGATGGCGACGGCGGCGCACCTTCAGAAGCTGATATCGGCATCAAGGATGGGCGCATCGCCGAGATCGGCCAATGCGCGGGAACGGCTGACCGCATGATTGACGCTGCGGGCGCCATCGTAACGCCAGGCTTTATCGATCTCCATACCCATTATGACGGCCAGGTTTCATGGGATGAAGAACTCAGACCATCCGTCAATCACGGTGTCACTACAATCCTGATGGGCAATTGCGGTGTTGGCTTTGCACCGGTCAAGCCACAAGACCACGACCGCCTCATTCGCCTGATGGAAGGTGTTGAAGATATTCCAGGCACAGCGCTTCATGAAGGGCTGACATGGGGCTGGGAAAGTTTTGCCGATTATATGAACGCTATCGACGCGATGCCGCACACCATCGATTTTGGCGTGATGGTCCCCCATGACCCCATCCGGGTATACGCCATGGGCGCGCGCGCCAGCGCTTTTGAACAGTCAACCGATGACGACATCGCAATGATGCGCACTCTGGTGCGTGAAGCGCTTGATGCGGGCGCTGCCGGTTTTTCCATCGGTCGCACCGATGTCCACCGTACCGCTGACGGCGACTGGACACCAAGTTCAGAAGCCAGCATGCGTGAGCTGACGGGCATCGCCGCCGCGTTCGACGGACTTGATCACGGCGTCATGCAGATCGTTTGCGACTTTAATCTTGAGCGCGAAGGCGATCAGTTTGATGACGAATTTGCCGTTGTCGAAGCTTTTGTGCGCGCCGGCGGGAGACCGGCGTCCATATCGCTGATGCAACGGGACATGGCGCCGGATCAATGGGCGCGCATTTTAAACGCCACAGAACGCCTGAATGCGGACGGCGTCGATTTCCGCACACAGGTCGCACCACGCGGTATCGGCGTTTTTCAGGGTCTGCAATGCACCTTCCACCCCTTAATGGCGCAACCAAGCTATATCGAGATCAAGGACAAAACTCTTGATGAACGTGTACGCATCCTGCGCGATCCTGCTTTCAAAGAAAAATGCCTCGCAGAGAAACCCGTCAAACTCGCAGGCGAAGGCTCATCCGTGCCGCCTATCGCCGACACGATGGTCGCGGCAATCAACCTTGTCGCCAACAAATTCTTCCGGCTTGGCGACAAACCGAATTATGAGCAGTCCGCTGATCAATCTCTTGGCGCACAAGCGCGCCGCGACGGCGTTTCAGTGATGGAAAAACTCTATGATACGCTTTTAGAGCTTGACGGGCGCCAGCTGATTTACTTCCCGATTTATAATTTCACTGAGTTCGACTACGAAAATGTTCATAAAATGCTGACGCATCCCAATGCAATGCTGGGGCTTTCCGATGGCGGCGCCCATGTAGGCACTATATGCGACGCCAGCTTTCCTACATATCTTCTTTCATATTGGTGCCGGGATCGCGATCACGGGCAAATCGACCTCGCTCGCGCTATCCAGATGCTCACCGCCGACGGCGCCGATTATTTGGGGCTTCGTGATCGCGGACGCCTGAAAGTCGGCGCCCGCGCCGATATTAATGTCATTGATCACGACAAGCTCGCCCTTGGCGCGCCGCGCATGGTGCAAGATCTTCCTGCAGGCGGACAACGATTGCTGCAGCCCGTTTCCGGTTATCGCGCGACCCTCGTCGCAGGCGAACAAGTGATTGCGAATGATAAAGTCACCGAGGCGCGGCCCGGCCGACTAGTACGGTTTCATTAAATTCCCGGCGAAGGAAGGTATTTATCATGAACTTCACCTTCAACAATGTTCCCGACATTATTTTCAGATCCGGTTCAAGCGCGGAATTAGGCGACCTTGTAAAAGCTCGCATGCAGCGCCCAGTGTTGCTTACCGACAAGGGCCTCATCGAGGCCGGAATTATTTCGCCAGCGCTTGACAGTCTAAAAGCTGCGGGCCTTGAAGTCTTACTGTTTGACGACGTCGCCGCCGACCCGCCGGCAGCACGCGTCAAGGAAGCAATAGAGATCGCGCGCACCCATAAGGCCGACGGCGTCATCGGTCTTGGCGGCGGCTCCTCCATGGACACGGCGAAAGTAGTCGCTGTCCTGATGAATTCTAATCAAAGCCTAGAGGATATTTATGGCATGGATCAGGTTACGGGCGTCCGCGCGCCGCTGGTGCTGGCGCCGACAACAGCCGGCACCGGCTCCGAAGTGACGTCGATTTCCGTCATCACCTCCGAGGCCGACGAAAAAATCGGCATTGTCGATAATCACCTCTATCCGGATATGGCAGTGCTCGACCCGCTATTGACCCTAGGCCTGCCGCGCCATGTGACGGCGGCAACGGGCATCGACGCCATGGTTCATGCAATCGAGGCTTATACAAATATTCATCGCAAAAACCCGGTCTCAGACACCCTCGCCCGCGAAGCTCTAAGGCTTCTATCAACCAATGTCGTGCGCGCTTGTGAGACACCGGGCGATGTCAAAGCGCGCGAGGCCATGCTGCTCGGCGCCATGCTGGCGGGACAAGCATTTGCAAATTCGCCTGTGGGCGCGGTCCACGGCATGGCGTATCCGCTCGGCGGTATTTTTCACATTCCGCACGGGCTTTCCAATTCGCTGATGCTGGAGCCAGTCTTACGGTTCAATTCACCCAAAGCGGCGCATCTTTATGCAGAGCTCGCTGATGTTGTTACGCCCGGCGCCAATGGCGCCGACACCGAACGTTGTGATGCATTCATCAAAAAAATGGTCGCCATCGTCGAGGCCACAGGTGTTGAGCGCCGCCTCTCCCAACTTGGCATTTCCCACAACGATCTGCCGCGCATGGCCGAAGACGCGATGAAAGCCGAGCGTGTTCTCCGCAATAATCCACGCAAAGTTACCTATGATGATGCTTTGGCCATGTATCATGAGGTGCTCTAGGCATGGCTGATGCCGGCTATTCAGGAACGCCGCTGCTTAAAAAGCTTGGCGTTAAGGACGGACAAGCTGCGCTCCTGATTGCGGTCCCTGAGACGGTGCGCCCCCTAAATAGCCATGGCGGCTGGCGCCGTTTGAAAACTGCAAAGACACCGCGCGGCATCAGCGGCGGGCCCTATGACTTCGTTCATTTTTTCACATCCGATAAACAAGCGCTTATTGCGGCTCTGCCAAAACTAAAAAGAGAGCTCGAACAAAATGGTCTGATCTGGGTTTCATGGCCCAAAAAATCTTCTGGCGTCGCCTCAACAGTGAGCGAAAATGATATCCGCCATCATGCACTGAAAACCGGGCTGATCGATGTCAAAGTCTGCGCCGTTGATGAAACCTGGTCCGGTCTGAAACTGGTTATCCCTGTAAAGGATCGCAAATCATGACCAAGCGCATTGGCCGTACCGACTACAAACATATCCTGCCGATCCAGACACGATGGGCCGATAATGATATCTACGGCCATGTGAACAATGTCGTCTATTATGGGTTTTTCGACACGATCGTGAACGAATATCTCATCGCGTCTGGCATGCTTGATATTCACAACGGCGCCATCATCGGTCTTGTGGTCGAGACCGGCTGCCGCTATTTCGCGCCGATTGCTTTTCCCGACCGACTTGAGGGCGCCCTTCGCGTTGCCCAGATCGGCAATTCCTCCGTACGCTACGAGCTGGCCATCTTTGTTGAAGGCACAGACGACGCTGTTGCCGAAGGCAATTTCGTGCATGTCTATGTGGACAGGGATACTCGCAAGGCAACCCCACTGCCCGACGCGTTTCGCTCAGCGTTGCAGGCACTGACCTGACAGAACACTTGGGTTCCATCCCGCGTCACTGTTACAGTTTCACAGGAAACGGGAGGCTATCTCTATGCAACTAGAAAATATTGCGTTGATCGCGGACATTGTGCAAGCCATCGCCGTCGTTGCGACGCTGATCTTTGTTGGTTTGCAGGTGCGCTACAGCACACGTATCGCGCGGATGACCGCAGCACAAACAAGCGCACAATTATTGGCTGAGAATTTGGGCCGCGTTACTGACAGCCCGGATCTCGCCGAACTCCTTACGGGCGCAAGAGGAACATTGGGCGATTTCACTGATGCGGAACGTTTGCGTGTTTCAAACTTTGTCGCAACAGGATTTCGCCATCTCGAAGTCCTGCACGCCCATCGCCGTTATGACATCTATGAAGAAGAATTATGGCAGGGCGCTGCCGGACGTTTACGACGGATGCTGTCCAACCCGCGCATCCGTGATTGGTGGGAAGATAACAAAGATGTTTACGCGCAGAGCTTTCGCCATCACGTCACCACGGAAATTAACACCATTGTAGCCAGCGAGACGGAAGGGTAATGCCGAATCTAAATAGGTTGTGGTCAACAACAATCACTACTTTTGGTTGATATTAACCAATTTGGAGGAAAACGGTTCATCTCAACCTATTGGGCCGTCTCGTGCATTCAAGACCAAACAATATCCACCACCGGCTCATATGGATGAACGCGCTGATCCTGATTGCGGGCATCGTCAGTATCGTTGCCGCACTGGAAATCGCAAAAGGCGCGCACCTGCATGAACTCAACATCCAACATGTAAAATATAGTCATTTGCTCGCGGACGCGGTGGCGAAAACGGACTATGCTGACAACAATAAAAAGGCGACCATTAAAACGCTGTTGCTCGAAATACGCATGCAGCCTGTTAAGTGCATTGCCGCAGTCAATTTCATTGAAAAGGCCGCCATGAGTCTGATCGGGACCCGGTCCGCCATCGATATTTGCCACCAGGACATGCGCGTCGCCGACGAAGCACTTGCAGCGCTCGAATTGTGTATAAAGGGATTGATAACACCAAGCGAATTTTCTGAGATTATGAAGGATACGGTCGCACAATTCAGAGATAATTCTGTCGCCTTCGAACCACTCGTAAAAAAGACCGTCAACACTATTCTGATCGTTTCGATCTCCCTAATCACGCTGAAAACAGTGCTGATCTCAATCATCGGATGGCGAATCTCCGATTCGATTTCAAAACAATATCGACGCGTGACAGATGCAGGAAAAGAGCTTTCACACCGCAATGAAGCTCTTGAACGCATGAGCGAAATGAAATCGGCATTCCTCGCGAATATGAGCCATGAGATTCGTACGCCCCTGAATGGTATGCTCGGCATTGCCCAAATAATGCGCAGGGACGAGGCGGAGCCGACCCGCTTGAAACACATCGATACAATGATTTCGTCCGGCAATTCCTTATTGGATATCGTCAATGACGTTCTCGATATATCGAAGATCGAAGCCGGCCGGATAGAACTGGACCTACAGGCATTTTCTGTACGCTCGCTGGTCGATCAGGTAAAAAATACATTTGAGGCGGTCGCTGAACAAAAAGGTCTTGCCCTTGATATAAAATTTCAAGAATCAGCAAATGGATTTTACAGAGGCGATCCGATGCGGCTGCGTCAAATTCTGACCAACCTTGTCGGCAACGCCGTCAAATTCACTGATGAGGGTCGCATCGTCGTGCATGTTCGAAAACGTTCCGACGGCATGCTGCGATTTTGCGTCATCGACACCGGGCCCGGCATTCCCAATGATCAATTTAAACGTGTGTTCGCACGTTTCCAGCAGGCTGATACGTCATCAACGCGTGCGCATGGCGGCGCCGGGCTTGGCCTGTCTATTTCGACGGAATTCGTCAAACTGATGAAAGGCGAGTATGGCGTGAAAAGCCAAGTCGGCGTCGGATCGGCGTTCTGGTTTGCAGTTCCCCTTGAGCAAACCACGATGCGCGAAGAGGTTGATGAAAAAATCATCTTTCACGAACAGTATTATCAAACAGAGCCGTCGCGAAAACTCAGGGTGCTGATAAGCGAGGATAATCCTGTGAACCGGATGGTGGCCGAGGCGACGATGAGCAGCGCAGGGTACGAGACGACATTGTCTGAGAATGGCGCAGAGGCCATAGAGCGCCTTGATTGCGGCGATTTTGATATCGTGCTCATGGATATTCAGATGCCGGTTATGGCAGGCGATGAAGCCATTCGGGCAATCCGTAGTTCCGGGAAAAACTATGCAAATATTCCAATTATCGCCTTGACCGCCAATGTGATGGATGGCGCTGCAGCATATTATAAGGAGATTGGCGCAGACGACTATGTTTCAAAGCCGATCAAGTTCGATCTCCTCGTCTCCAAAGTAAAAGAACTCACTTCCGAACGAAAAGAAGAGCCAAAATCCGCAGAAGGTCACGAAACGACCGAAGCCCCAGCGCTGCGCAATACTGCTTAGATCAGAATTGCCGGTGTCTCTTTCACCCGAATATTTCTAGGGGCGCTCTCCTATGGTCGTCCGGTGCAACAACCGCCCGTGACCCTGATAGCCACCCGTTGCCATATGTAAAACAGAACGATTGTCCCACATGAGAAGCATGTTTTCTGTCCACTTATGGCGATACTGAAATTCCTTACGGGTCTGCCATTGATAGAGGGCCCCAAGAAGCGCCATGCTCTCTTCCGCCGCCACATCGGCAAAGCCGGTAATGTATCCGGCGCAGCCGAAAATACCCTCGCGGCCGGTTTCCGGGTGGTCGCGAATGATCGGATGCCATTGCTCCGTTTGCGCATCATCTGAAGGGCGGATGTCCATGGACCGGACAGATTTGTCGGCCTCTCCATAGGCGCCGGCCTTTGAATAGGCCGCGCTGGCCGAATGGATCGCGCTCCTGCCCTCAAGACGCGTGCGCAGATCATCGGGCATCTTTTGCAGCGCCAAATGCTGATTAGCGAACAGCGTGTCACCGCCAATCGGCGGGACCGTTATCGCAAACAGACATGTGCCGGCGGGCGGCGTTTTCTGAAAGCTCCAATCTGTGTGCCAGGTCTCAGCAAAGACCGGGCTTGTCTCCGCTGCCTCGCGCTTGACGGCAATAATATGATCTCGTCCGGGAATCGGCGCAATGAACGGATCATCGCCAAAAGGGCCGAAAGAAAGCGTAAAACGTTCAAGATCATCATCGCTCATGGGCTGATCTGGAAAGGCGAGCACATGATGAGTGAGCCAGGCGGCGCGGATATCGGCGATGGCTGATTCGGAAAGCGGCCGAGTGAGGTCAACGCCGCGCACCATCGCGCCGCAGGCCGCACCGCTGGGGGTGATCTCAAGGCTCATGAGTGCCGGTTTCCTTTCCCTGAACCCTTTGATAAACCGTCAAAAACAATAAGGAAACGCTCAGCCGCATGTCTGTCATCCAGTCCAAAATCGATCCCCGCTCAGAAAATTTCGCCGCCAATGACAAGGCGATGCGAGCGCTCATCGCACAATTACACAAGAATGCAGATCGCGTCGCCGAAGGCGGCGGCGCCGCCAGAGCCGAGCGCCACAAAAAGCGCGGTAAACTTTTGGCGCGCGAGCGCATTGCACGGCTTTTGGATCAGGGCGCGCCTTTTCTTGAGATCGGGCAATTTGCAGCATGGGAGATGTATTCCGGCGATGTAATGTCAGCAGGCGTCATCGCCGGGGTGGGCCGCATCGCTGGCATCGAATGCATGATCGTCGCCAATGACCCGACCGTTAAAGGCGGCACCTATCATCCGATCACGGTAAAGAAGCATTTGCGCGCTCAGGAGATCGCGCTCGAAAATCGTCTTCCTTGCGTTTATCTCGTTGAATCAGGCGGCGCATTCTTGCCGATGCAGGACGAGGTTTTTCCGGATAAGGATGATTTCGGTCGTATCTTTTTCAATCAGGCGAATTTGTCGGCGCGCGGCATTCCGCAAATCGCTGTCGTCCATGGCTCGTGCACTGCAGGTGGCGCTTATGTGCCGGCAATGTCCGACGAAGCCATCATCGTCAAAAAACAGGGAACAATATTTCTTGGCGGTCCGCCGCTGGTCAAGGCCGCCACGGGAGAAATTGTCACGGCGGAAGAACTTGGCGGCGGTGACACCCATACGCGAATTTCCGGCGTTGCAGACCATCTGGCCGAGGACGATGATCATGCGCTTGGCCTTGCACGCCAGATTGTCTCGCGCCTCAACTGGGTAAAGCTTGGCAGCGTCACCATGGCCGAACCGACACCGCCTAATTACGAAGCAGAAGAAATTTATGGCGTTGTTGAGACCGATGCGCGCAAACCCTACGACGCACGCGAGATTATAGCGCGCCTCGTCGATGGCTCGGCGTTTGATGAGTTTAAACCGCTTTATGGATCGACACTTGTCACCGGTTTTGCGCGCTTGCATGGGTTTCCGATCGGTATCCTCGCCAATAACGGCATTTTGTTTTCCGAAAGCGCAAAAAAGGGCGCCCATTTCATTGAGCTGTGCTGCCAGCGTAAAATTCCGCTGGTCTTTTTACAAAACATCACCGGCTTCATGGTGGGGCGCGCCGCTGAAGAAGGCGGCATCGCCAAAGACGGAGCAAAACTTGTCACCGCTGTTGCAACAGCCGCCGTACCAAAATTTACGATCGTCGTCGGCGGCTCTTATGGCGCCGGCAATTACGGCATGTGCGGACGCGCTTATGGCCCGCGCTTTATGTTTATGTGGCCCAATGCACGCATCTCTGTCATGGGCGGCGAACAAGCAGCGAGCGTCCTCGCCACTGTTAAGCGCGACGGCGCCGATGCCAAAGGCGAAGACTGGCCCGCCAAGGAAGAAGAAGAATTCAAAGCGAAAATCCGCGCCGACTATGATGCGCAAGGATCGCCCTATTATTCATCAGCGCGACTTTGGGATGATGGTGTAATCGATCCGGCACAAACGCGAGACGTCTTGGGCTTGTGCCTGTCTGCTTCAATGAACGCGCCCGTTGAAGAGACAAAATTTGGCGTTTTCAGGATGTAACGAGGGCTTTCGGCACAATGACAGACCAACTCCTTATCACCACCATCGACAAGACCGGCATCGCGCGGCTCACCATGAATCGGCCGGATTTGCGCAATGCCTTTAACCAGGAACTGATTGAAGAGATATGTGAGGCTATGGGCCGCCTTGGTGTCAATGAAGCAGTCCGCGCCATCGTCCTGACCGGCGCCGGAAAAGCGTTTTCTGCCGGCGCTGATCTTAACATGATGCGCAAGGTCGCCGACTATTCTGCCGCAAAGAACAAAGATGACGCCCGGCGCCTCGCCCATATGCTGACGTCAATTTATCTTTCAACAAAACCAACCATAGCGCTCGTTAACGGACCGGCCATGGGCGGCGGGCTCGGTCTGATTGCGGCATGCGATATCGCGATCGGTGTGGACGACGCTTTTTTTGCACTGTCCGAAGTGCGGCTCGGCCTGGTGCCAGCCGTGATCTCGCCTTTTGTTATTCAAGCCATCGGCGCACGTCAGGCAAGGCGTTATTTTGTGACCGGCGAACGCTTTGACGCGCAAACCGCCAAAGATATCGGCCTTCTCCATATGGTCGAACCTGCGGCCAGTCTTGAAAGCACCCTTGGCGCGGTGCTGGACAATCTTCTCGTTTGCGGGCCCATCGCACAAAGTGAAGCGAAAGCGCTGATCCAGGCCGTTGCCGGGCGCACCATCGAAGAGGGTGTCCTCAACGACACCGCCGAGCGCATCGCCCGCATCCGCGCCAGCAAGGAAGGCAAGGAGGGCATCACCGCATTTCTAGAAAAGAGAAAACCGAACTGGAACGCCGGAAAGTGAGTGGCGGCACACACGCCGTAGGGTCAGCAAACGAAACTGATCGGCCTTTCATCCTTTCGGTTGTCAACGCCGCCTTCGGACGTGATGATGAAGCGCAACTTGTCAAAAAATTGTGGGCTGCGGACGCCGTGACGCTGGAATTTATAGCGGTGCAGGATGACGAGATCGTCGGTTATTGCGCGTTCAGTGAGGTGACAGCAAAACCCGCCATCGGTGGTTTGCTGCTCGGGTTGGCGCCCCTCGCCGTCACGCCTGGCTATCAAAGCAAGGGCGTCGGCAACGCGCTCGTTGAATATGGCCTCAATTCTTGCCAGGCCCGTGACGCCGCATTAATCGTTGTCCTTGGCGAGCCGGCATATTATGGCCGCTTTGGTTTTGAGCCGGCGTCGAAATTCAACATATCCTGGGCAGCGATGGATGCAGGCGACGCTTTTCAGTTGATTGACTATGCCGATGTCGCCGGCAATGACGCATATAAGATTGACTATCATTCTGCATTTTCGGAACTTTAACCGGGCGAACAAATGTTCAAAAAAATCCTCATCGCCAATCGCGGAGAAATCGCCTGCCGCATTGCCAAAACTGCGCGGCGCATGGGCATTGCAACCGTTGCGGTTTATTCTGATGCTGACGCCAGCGCACCCCATGTAAGGACCTGCGACGAGGCGGTTCATATTGGCCCCTCCCCCGCGACGGAAAGTTATTTGCGGGCCGAAAAAATTCTCGAAGCCGTCAAGCAAACCGGTGCGGAAGCCGTGCATCCCGGTTACGGATTTTTATCGGAAAATGCTGAGTTTGCCGAAGCGCTGGAAAAAGCGGGCCTCATCTTTATCGGACCCACCGCAAAAACCATTCGCGCCATGGGGTCAAAATCAGCGGCGAAGGATTTGATGGAAGCGGCAAAGGTGCCGACGACCCCCGGCTATCAGGGCGAAAATCAGTCGATCAAAACGTTTACAAAAGAAGCCAAACGCATCGGCTATCCGGTGCTCCTAAAAGCAACAGCAGGTGGCGGCGGCAAGGGCATGCGGCTGGTCGAAAAAGAAAGTGATCTCGAAGAGGCGCTGAAATCTGCACAGCGTGAAGCAAAATCCGCCTTTGGCGATGACAGGTTCCTGATCGAAAAATATATTGCCCGCGCCCGTCACGTGGAAGTGCAGATTTTTGGCGACGGCGACGGCAATGTTGTGCACATGTTTGAGCGTGATTGCTCAGTGCAGCGCCGCCATCAGAAAGTCATTGAGGAAGCCCCTGCGCCCAACATGCCGGAAGCGATACGCAAAAAATTACTGCAGGCCGGCGTCGAAGCCGGCAAGGCCGTAGATTATCGCGGCGCCGGTACGGTCGAGTTTCTCTATGATGGTGACGACGCCGTTTATTTCATGGAAATGAATACGCGGCTGCAGGTCGAACATCCGATCTCTGAAATGATCACCGGACTTGATTTTGTCGAATGGCAGCTGCGCATTGCATCCGGCGAGGGTCTGCCGCTAGCGCAGGACAGCATCCGTGAACAAGGTCATGCCTTTGAGGCGCGGCTTTATGCGGAAAACCCGGCGCAGAATTTTGCTCCCTCCATCGGCACGCTGACGACCCTACGCCTGCCTGACAAACTGGCGCGGATCGATTCCGGCGTTGAAGAAAGTCAGGCGATCACCCCTTTTTACGATCCGATGATCGCAAAAGTGATCACCCATGGGCTAACGCGCACGGAGGCCCTTGGGGCCATGCGCTCAACGTTGTCGGAAACCCGTGTTGCCGGTCTGGAAACCAACGCAGCCTTTCTTCACGCCCTCGCTGCATCGCCGGATTTTATCGAAGGCAATGTCTCAACACGCTTTATCGACGACCACCATGATACGCTGTTTGCCAACGAAAGCATCGGCCCGAAAATATGGGCCTCCGCGGCGCTATGGAAACGCCGCGTTTCTGTGATCGCCAGCGACGATCCATGGCCGATGCTTACGGGGTTTCGCCTCAACCGCCCACATCGCGAGATTTTGTGGATGGAACATGACGACGTCCCGGCGATCCTGCGCCTGTCGCGCAAAGGCGAAATGTTTGACGCAACGCTCGAACCCGATGCCGCCGCTGCATCGCGCCGCGACGGTCATGATCCTTTGCCGCCGATCAATTTTTCCTTTTCAGGCCACGCTGACACCGATGGCGGCATACGGATTTCAGTTGACGGCGAAAGCCTCACAGCCTTCGCGGCGCCGCATGGAGACGGGCTGCGCATCTGGATCGGCGCTAATCATTGGGATGTTACATTTCCGAACCCACTTCAAGGTATCTCGGCCCATCACTCAAGCGAAGGCTCCCTGACGGCGCCCATGCCAGGTGTGATTACGTTGTTGTCGGCACAACCCGGAGATAGTGTCGAAGCCGGCGCGCCGCTGCTGGTGATGGAAGCGATGAAGATGGAGCACGCCATCAAGGCGCCCTATGACGGCGTCGTTAAAGCCTATAACTTTAATCCCGGCGATCAGGTGAAGGACGGAGACCTGCTCGTGGCGTTTGAGGAGAGTGCATGAGCAATCATGTAAATATTGTCGAAGTCGGCCCCCGCGACGGGCTGCAAAATGAAAAGCAGACCATCGATGTCGCAACGAAAGTTGCGCTGATCGAACAGCTTGCTGATGCCGGCTTGAAAACTGTTGAGGCGGGCGCCTTTGTCTCGCCGAAATGGGTGCCGCAAATGGCGGCGTCCGACGACGTGCTGGCGACGATCAAACGAGCGCCCGGCGTTTCCTATCCGGTGTTGACGCCTAATATGAGAGGCTACGAAGGCGCGCGCGCGGGCAAAGTCGACACGGTGGCGGTTTTCGGCGCCGCGTCAGAAAGCTTTTCAAAGAAAAATATCAACGCCTCCATCGCTGAAAGCCTTGAACGCTTCAAGCCGGTTATAGAAGCGGCAAAAACTGACGGCGTCAGGGTGCGTGGCTATGTTTCCTGTGTTCTTGGTTGCCCTTATGAAGGCAAAGTGCCGCTCGATAATGTGATGCGTGTTTCAAAAGCGCTGTTTGAGATGGGGTGTTATGAAATTTCCCTCGGCGATACGATCGGCGTCGGCGCTGCTGGCGAAGCGCGCGCAATGATTCGCGCTGTCGCAAGCGAAGTTCCAGTCACAGCGCTGTCCGGGCATTTCCACGATACCTACGGCCAGGCGCTCACCAATATATTTGCAGCGCTTGAAGAAGGCGTCCGGACATTTGACAGTTCTGTTTCGGGGCTTGGGGGTTGTCCCTATGCGCCCGGCGCATCGGGCAACGTGGCGACCGAAGATGTTATCTATATGCTTGAGCGTTCCGGATTTGATACCGGCGCCGACCTTAACGCGCTGATCAGGACCAGCGTTTGGGTTTCTGAAAAACTTGGCCGCCACCCGGCGTCGAAAGTTACAAACGCAAAGACGGCGGCGACCATTCAAAAGATGTAACGCGGATTTAAGCGGCGGCTTTTGCGATCGCCTCCACATGGCGATGATCGGTGCCACAACATCCGCCAAGCACTGTCAGGCCGGGCAATAGCCGGCGCAATTCAGCGTTCTCACGGCCAAGCTCAAGCGGATCGCCATCGTCGAGCGTCTCAGCCTCATCAAGTTCAGCGTGGCTGCATTTTGAGGCGTTCGCACGAAGCCCTTTAAGCCGGCCAAGCCAAGGTTCACCCTTCTCAAGAACATGGGCAAAATGCGTGGGATGCGCGCAGTTGATCATGTAATAGGCAGGTGCGGTTGTGCTTTCGAAATCGGTTTCCATGATCGCTTCGCCAAGCGGCTGACCGGTGGGCAGTTTTCCATCCGTCTCGACGGTGAAGGAAATAACCGCCGGCATGCCCGCCGAAGAGGCGGCCCGGGCAATACCAATCGCTTCCGGCGTATTGGTGATGGTCATTGCGGTGATCATGTCCGCTTGCGTCCTTGCAAAAATATCAGCCTGAAACCCGTGATAGGCTTCAGCCTCTTTTTTACTCATGACCGCGCCCGGATCATAACCGTCACCACGCGGACCGATACAGCCGGAAATGACCATGGGCTGCTGTGATGGCAGCGCACCGCGCACTTCTGCGAGCAATGCGATTGCATTTGCGTTAAGCGCTTCGAGCTGACCCTTATCACATCCGAGTTTCTCGCCCCAATCCATACTCCCGCGCCATGTGGGGCTTTCAAGAATAAACCCGCGATTGTGCCTGAAGGCGATGTCCGCGTAACGCTCGTAATAGGCGCGCGCAGCATCACGGCCCGTTTTGCTTTTCATCAAATCGATGGCCGCAAAATGCGGAAGATCGATCCCCTCATGAAAAACCAGAACAGTTTCCATACCGCCGTCAGTCAGGAATAAATCATCGCCCAATTGCGGCAGGGCGTTTCTGTAACGCGCCATTTCTTACTCTCCTTTGCATCGCGAGCGCGGGAGATAAGAAAAGCCACATCCATTCGTGACTGTCGAATGACCGGCGGCAACCCTTACTTTAGTTAGGGAGGTTGCTGAATAGATGAAAAAGAAACGCTACTCCGGCAACGCCGCCAAGATATCGCTGGCGAATTTCGCGACATCAAATCCACCGCCATCATCGAAACCGCGCCGAACAACCAGCACATTTCGCGACGGAATAATCACCAGATACTGGCCGCGATTGCCTCTTGCCGCATAAGTCCCATCGGGCAGACCCCAGCTTTCATCATAAAGCCAGAACTGGGCGCCGTAGCCGGGACTCGGATTGCCATTGGCGCGAGGTCCCGGCTGATCCGGCGCCGGTGTAGCGACATAGGCCGCCCAGCCTTCCGGCAAGATGCGTTTGCCGTTCCAGACACCGTCATTGAGATAGAGAATACCCAGCCGCGCAAGATCGCGCGCAGTCGTCCAAACCTGGCTCGACAAAATGAAGTCACCGTTCCAGTCGGTCTCCAGGAAGGTGCGGTCCATACCGAGGGGCAGGAGAACTTCGCTGAAGGGATACTCAAGAAACGCCTTATCGTTGTCCATGCGTTCGCGAAGCGCATGCATCGCAATCATCGTGTCATTATTGGCGTAACGCCAGCGCGTCCCCGGCTCCGCGACAAGACGATTTGTGATGGCATGATCAACGACACGGCCGCCGCCGAAATAAACATCATCAGTACGATTACCCGCTGTAAGTGACGTGAGACCACTCGACATCTGCAAGAGGTTTTGAAGACTGATCGCCCCGCGCGGATCGCCCGGCGAAGACCAGGCGGCCAGTCCTGTCGGCTTGTCGACGGCGATCATGCCGTCCTCCACCGCCGCGCCAATGATCGTAGCGGCGATAGATTTCGCAACGGACCAGGTGCGCTGCGGCGTCTCGGCGTCAAAGCCGTCGCGATATTTCTCCGCGATGATGGCGTCATCCTTGACGACCAGCACCGCCGTTGTCTCTGTGCCTTCGCCATAAGTCGAACGGTCGAAAGCGCTTGAAACAATACCAAGCACTTCAGCACTATCCGTCATCGCCTCGGCCAAAGGCCTTGGTAAAGCGCGATTTTGTTTGATGGCGACGACGGGGAGCTTCTTCGCCGCCGATGCAGATGATCGCGTCGGCAATTGCGCACAGCCCAAATACGGCCGCCATTGCGCGATACGCGGCGGCGCACCGTCGAGATAAGTGACCGACACTCTCTTCTTCTTCTCATCGATCACCGCATCCGGCAAATCCGCCAGCGCATCACGATAGCCCCGATAGATACGATTGAGCTCGTCACCAGCAATCTGCTCAACTGTGCGGCCTGCATTGAAATGCGCCGAACAGGTAAAGGCCGCCTTGTAGCCAGCCACAAGCGACAGATGGGACCGATCAGCGTTTTGCGCAAACGCCGCATTGCACAAGAGAGAAACACCAATCGTCAGAACGGTTTTTTTTAACATTTGGCGCATCAAAGCTCATCCGCATAAACTGGCTGAATATCCACAGGCAAATCCGTTAGCGCCGCAATCGCGGCTTTGGCGTTCGCGTCAAGAACCGTATATTGATCGAGAAATGCTTTTGCCGCGTCATAGTCGCCATTGGCCTGAAGGATCACAACGTCACGGGTAAGATCTGAAATCGCATTTTCCAGCGCCGCAAAATCAAGACGGTATTTGTTTTCATTGCCATCCCATTCAAAGGCGCCTGCGTCTTTGAAGTAGGTATATTGAAACGCTGCGCCGCGTGCATGAGCAGCGGCAACACCGAACCGCATGGATCGGAACAGCCCGACAAAATGCGTCGCGAGATAGCTTTCCTTTTCGGTGTCAGGGATTTCGCCGCGCGCCATCATGTAAAGCACATTGTAGCCGCCCATAATGTCGGCCTTGCCTTCCTCGATGGGCGAGTAGAGTTCCTGAAGCTGCGCATTGACCGTCGTCTCTTCGCCGTCAACGGTAATCGTCCCCGGTCCAAGGCTGTGCGAGAGTTCGTGAAACAGGGTCTTGTTGGACATATGCGCCTTTTTCAAGAGCGCCGCCTGTTCAGGAACCAGCACAATATCCGCCATGGGCGCCAATATGCGGTCGAACTTCGCACCGAGGACATTGTTCAAAATGACTTTCTTGGCGCCCTTGGCTTCGCGCACCCGCTCATCATTAGGCAGGTTAAAGGCGATGGTCTGAACGCCCGGCACATTGTCGCCGCCGCCATGAACCTGATAGGTAACGGCGATGGGCGATTCAAACCCGCGCTTAAAATTTTTGTACTTTTCATCGACCGGAAGATTTGCTTCCATATCACGAAGAAAATCCTTGTATTTCGCGAGTGCCGCACTCTCCTCCGGATTGATGATGGTAACAAAGGCTTCATAAGCCGTTTTGTAACCGAAGAGATTATCCGTATAGACCTCGTAAGGTCCGATGGCCGCTTCGATAGGGCCGTTGAGGTCCATCCACGCCATTTCAGACTCGTAGTAGTCGTCTGTCAAAAAGCTTTCTGCGCGCAGCGTCAAAAAGTTTTTAAGGCTATCATTTGTCGTGATCGCCGCTGCTTCGCGCATAAGCGCCGCCGCTGGCTCCAGCCATTCGCGGTAATGCGTCGAATAGGGAATGGCGATGAGCCTGTCCCCGTCCCGACGAATGACCGTGTAGCCACTCTTGAACGCAGCCTCATCTTCGGGATGATCGGCGATCCACTGGTCGAATTCTTCCTTGCTCATATCCGCAGGGTAGAACGCCGCACCGTCAGGCATAGCGACATCACCGTAAAACGGTTTGTTTTCGTTGAGCGTATCCCAGGGGCCAAAATGCAAATCGAATAAATTGAGCAGAAGATCTTTTTCGGCTGACGCGTCATCGGCGATGGCGTCGCGCCAGGCTGGGTTTTCCTCGCTGCGCTGGCGAAGATAGATTTCAGACATCAATGCGCCGACTTGATTGAGTTTGTTGACGACCGCGCGGTCCTCATCGCTCAGGAAAGAAACATCCGGCGCCATCTCCACGACGGCAAACTGGTCACGCATCGCCTGCAACGGAGACTGTTCAACCGCCGCTGCAACTGCGCTACTGCCTTCAACCGGTTGCGCCGATGCATCTTTTTCGCCTTGTGAGCAGGCCGCAGCGAGCGAAATCAGGGATATGGCCAGAAACTTGTTCATGCAGATTTTCCTCAATTATCAAATGATCGAAAAGCCCCGAGGGGCAGCCCCTATTTGCGGCGCACTCTAGAGCGCCCGACCAAAAGTGGGAACCGGTTTTCGCTCCAGCAGATGCGACCCTATCGCAAGCACCGGACTTGCATTTTCAGCAGATGCTTGCCGCCGGGGCATAAAGCCCGCCATATTCCCGCCTTGCGGCGGCGGTACGGTTCGAATATTGATTTTCGGGGCGCGTTATAGAGTACGGCGCCATCAGAGGGGCCTCGATGAGACGATTACTGGCGGTCATTAGTTTTTGCGCCGCATCATTTGCGGGGGCGGCTTCCGCGCAATCAACCGATTTTGAAAGCTGGCTCGAGGGGTTTCGCGCAGAAGCGGCCGCCGCAGGCATCAGCGCCGAGGTGATCGCCGATGCGTTTGAGGGCGTCATCATCAATAAGCGCGTATACGAGCTGAACGACAATCAGCCTGAATTTTCACGGAGGATTTGGGATTATTTAGATGGCGCCGTATCGGCGCAGCGCATCGACAATGGGCGCGCAAAAATGGCTGAACATAGGGCCTTATTATCACTCATCGAACAGGCTTACGGCGTTGATGCAGAAATCATCACTGCAATCTGGGGGCTTGAATCCTCATATGGCGCAATCCTCGGCAATTATGATGCGATACAGGCGCTGGCGACACTGGCGTTTGAGGGACGGCGCACCGGCTATGGTCGCAGCCAACTCATCGGCGCGTTAAAAATTATTCAAAATGGTTATGCGTTACGCTCACAGTTGAAAGGCTCATGGGCCGGCGCCATGGGTCACACACAGTTTATTCCGACAACATATCTCACCTATGCGGTTGACCATGATGGCGATGGACGTCGTGATATCTGGACTAATCTCGGCGATGTGTTCGCGTCAACGGCAAACTATTTAAGCGCTTCAGGGTACCGCCAGAATGAACCCTGGGGCGCAGAGGTGCGGCTGCCAGACGGGTTTGATTACGCACTCGCCGATAGCAATATTCACAAGCCGCTTGTTGAATGGGCGGCAGGCGGCGTCAAAACCGGAACCGGGACCAGCCTATTGGGCAGATTCGATCCGAATATGCGCGGCCGTCTCATCTTGCCGGCGGGCGCCACCGGTCCGGCGTTTTTAACATTCGAAAATTTCGACGCGATTTTGAAATACAATCGCTCAACGGCTTACGCGCTTGCGGTTTCCCTATTGAGCGAAGAAGCGGCTGGCCGCAGCGGCGCCGTTACCGCACTCTGGCCTCGAGGCGACCGCGCACTCGCTTTTGCAGAGCGCAAAGCCCTGCAGCAGGCGCTGATTGATCGAGGCTATAATCCGGGGCCCGTTGACGGCATCATCGGCGCTGGCACCAAACGCGCGCTGCGCGCCTGGCAACGAGACAATGGATTACCAGCAGACGGCTATCCGTCAGCGGCAATCCTCGAAACTCTTACCTCCTGAACGCGAAAACTCTGCGTTAATACACGTCTGCGTCTGATAATTTTTTTGAAGCATCCATTTACGAAAAAGTGTTCCCGTTCTTTTCAAAGACGTAAAGACAAAACCACCGACACTGATTATGCCGGTCACACATGGCACGGTACAAAAGCATCAGTAATGCAGAGCTGAGCTGGGACGGTGAGGCAGATACGCCAAACGCGCCCCACTCCCTTTTATTTGACGACATCTATTTTTCCGGCGACGGCCTGGCGGAAGCGGCCCATGTCTTTGTCGAAGGCAGTGATCTACCGCAGCGATTTAAAACCGCACAGCAGTTTTCGATCGGCGAGCTTGGCTTCGGCACAGGGCTGAACTTCCTTGCTGCGTGGAACGCATGGCGCGAAACCTCAAAACCCGCCGGCGCCAAATTACATTTTTTCTCAGTCGAGGCTTTTCCCCTGTCTCCCGACGACATGGCGCGCGCTCATGGCGCATGGCCATCGCTCAGTGCGCTGTCAGCCGAGTTGCGGACCGCCCTACCCGCACCCATCGCGGGTTTTCACCACATCTCGTTAGGCGACGACGTCAACCTCACGCTTTACTACGGACGAGCAAAGGATGGGCTGTCCGCCGCCGAAGGCAGCATCAATGCATGGTTTCTCGACGGTTTTGCACCATCAAAAAATCCGGACATGTGGTCACCGGCGCTTTTTACGCAGCTCGCCCGGCTCTCCGCTGAACAAGCAACCATAGCTACGTTCACGGTTGCCGGCGCCGTTCGCCAGGCCTTAGGCGATGCGGGCTTCACAGTAGAAAAAACAACTGGCTTCGGGCGCAAACGCGACATGCTGGCGGGACAGTTGATGAAGTCTACACTGGGATCTCCCGCACGGCTCCCGTGGTACGACACCCGTGACAAGGGACGCCTGAAAGCCGGCGCAAGCATAGCGATCATCGGCGCCGGCATTGCGGGCGCCAGCCTTGCCCACTCGTTACGCTGTGCCGGGTTTCAGCCGGTAATCTACGAAACCGACGGGCCGGCAAGCGGGGCCTCCGGAAACCCTGCCGGCTTGATCATGCCACGCCTTGATGTTGATGACACGCCTGAAGGACGCTTTCACCTAAACGCTTATCTATACACCACTGCGCTGATCAATTCAGTGCAGAAACAATGCAAGACGCCCTTGTTCCAACCCTGCGGGGTTTTGCGCTGCCGAACCGATGAACGCGAGCAACAGCGGCAGGATAAATTGCTGACGGCAGCGCCGATGCCGAGCGACTGGATGGAGGCGCGTGACGACGGTATATTCTTTCCGCGCGGCGGTGTTGTTAGTCCAGCTGCTTTTGTAGACGCGCTCATCGCGGATACGCCCGTACACAACGCCAAAGCGGTGCGACTGACAAAAACAGATGAGCACTGGGTCGTTGAAGCAAGCAATGGAACAACGAATCGCTTTGATGCAATCGTTATTGCGAATGGCATCAACGCACTTAAGTTCCAGCAAACGCGATCGTTGCCGCTCACCGGTTCCGCCGGACAGGTCGACTGGTTTCAAAAAGCTGAGGCGCCGGACCATGCCCATGTGTTCGGCGCCTATGCGGCGCCGGCGCCGTCAACTGATCACAAAACCACCGGACTGATTATTGGCGCCACCTACAGCCCGATGATCGATGACACGGCGCCCGAACCGCACGCCGGAGCAACGCAAAAAAACATCGATGCAGTGCACAGCCATAACCCGGACCTTGCCGACGGCCTGACACCGGAAGGTTCGACGCCGCGCGCCAGCATTCGCTGCGTAACGCCGGATTTTCTACCGGTGGTGGGGCCAGTCCCCGATTGGGGATTTTATGCCGGCGCCTATGACGGGCTCCGCCACGGGCGGCGGAAAGAATATCTCTCCGGAGAAGTCATGGCCGGCCTTTTTATCCTTACCGGTCTCGGTTCGCGGGGGCTGGTCACGGCCCCACTTGCAGCCGCAATGATCGTCTCTGAAATGACTGGCGAGCCTGCGCCCGTTGACGTTAATGTCGCAGAAGCCCTGCACCCCGCGCGATTTTTTATCCGCGATCTCAAGCGTGCTGATCCTGATCTTTAGAGCAAGTCAGCTGATCCGCTCTAAACTTCTCTTTTGCAGCGCTATCGAGCCGCAAATTAGGGCGACTATCGCCGAAAACACTCTGTGCCACGCCTTGCAGCGGGCCGAAGATTTGGGGTAAGTCGCGCTATCTCTTAGCGAAGGAATTTTCCATGAAGGAAACCCCGTTCGGGCCGGTCCTCGACAATGTCCTGGAAGGCATTGGCAAGACCCCTATGGTCAAAGTCTCCAAACTCGACACCGGGCCTTGCGAGCTGTTTTTAAAACTCGAGGCCAATAATCCCGGCGGATCGATCAAGGACCGCATTGGCGTCGCCATGATCGAAGCAGCTGAAAAAGACGGCCGGTTGAAACCTGGCGGTACGATCATTGAGGCGACAGCGGGCAATACAGGCCTCGCCCTCGCCCTTGTCGCTTCACAAAAAGGCTACAAGACGATCATCGTTGTGCCCGATAAAATGGCGCAGGAAAAAATCTTTCATCTTCAGGCGCTCGGCGCCGATGTGCGCCTGACCCGCTCCGATGTAGGCAAAGGCCATCCCGAATATTATCAGGACATGGCCGAACGCATCGCCGAAGAGACCGGCGCATTTTTCGTCAACCAATTCAGCAATGCGGCCAATCCCCAAGCGCATATTGAAAGCACCGGCCCGGAAATCCTCGGACAGATGGACGGCGATGTGGACGCCGTTGTCTGCGGCGTCGGATCGGCTGGAACCATCACCGGGCTTTCGCGCTTTTATCAGGAGAAGTCGCCAAAAACTGAAATCATTCTCGCGGATCCAAAAGGCTCGATCCTTGCGGACTATATCAACACTGGATCAATTCCGAATGAAGTCGGATCCTGGCTGGTCGAAGGCATTGGTGAAGATTTCATCCCCGACATCGCCGACCTTTCCCATATCAAAAAAGCTTATGAGATCACTGACAAGGAGAGCTTTGAAGCTGCGCGCGATCTTTTAAAAAAGGAAGGCGTTCTTGGCGGCTCGTCATCAGGCACCATTCTCGCTGCCGCGCTTAAATATTGCCGCGCGCAAAAAGAGAAAAAGCGTGTGGTCGCTTTCGTTTGTGACCGCGGCGATAAGTACCTATCGAAAATGTTCAACGACTACTGGATGTACGATCAGGGCTTTTTAAAACGTCCGCCCAAAGGTGACCTCACTGATCTCATTTCACGCCGCCATTCAGAACGCGCCACCGTCACAGTCAAACCCGATGACACGCTGATGCAAGCCTATGGCAAGATGAAACTTTACGACATCTCGCAGCTGCCGGTGCTCGACGAAGACAGCAAAGTGTCAGGGCTTCTTGACGAGGAAGATCTATTGTTCGCGGTTGTCCGCAATCGCGACAAATTTCAGGACCCGGTTAAATCGGCCATGACCTACCGCGTTGAAACCGTTGAAGCGTCGCAGGACATGCAGTCGCTATTGCCGATCTTCGCCAAAGGCCACGTCGCGGTTGTCTTGAAAGACAACCATTTCGAAGGCCTGATCACACGGACAGATCTCTTGAATTATCTGCGGCTGCAGGTCGCTTGATGAAACTGTTCGGCCTTAAAAACTGCGACACCTGCAAAAAAGCGCTGAAGGCTCTCCAAGGCGCAGGGCACGCGCCGGATTTTCATGATGTCCGCGTTGACGGCGTTACGAAAGCCTATCTCTCGAAATGGGCGAGGGCAGCGGGTTGGGAAACCCTCCTCAATACGCGCTCCACAACCTGGCGCGGTCTGTCCGACAAGGAAAAATCCGGCATCGATGAAAAAAAGGCTATCGCGTTGATGGAAGCGCACCCGGCGCTGATCAAGCGGCCAGTCATTGAGGCAGGCGGCAAAATCACCGTCGGTTGGACCAAGGACGTCCAGGGCGCCCTATTGAAATAAGCCCGTGTGCAAATTTGCGTGACGGCGCATGCCGCCGCTGGAATTTCCCTGTACGCCACGTTAAGGCTCTCATAACAGCCTCAAGGAAACTTCATGACCGACACTAAAAACCGCCCCGCCTTTGCCACCCGTGCAATCCATGCCGGTCAGGAACATGACCCAACCACGGGCGCGGTCATGCAACCGATCTACCAGACCTCAACCTACGCTCAGGAAAGCCCCGGCGTTCACAAAGGTTTCGTTTATGCGCGCGGCGCCAACCCGACGCGGTTCGCCTATGAACGCTGCATCGCCGACCTTGAAAACGGTTCGCGGGGGTTCGCATTCGCCTCTGGCATGGCGGCGATTGCAACCATGCTGGAGCTGTTTCCTGCGGGCTCCAATATCATCGCCATGGACGACGTTTACGGCGGCACCTTCCGACTTTTTGAACGGGTGCGAAGAGACTCCGCAAATATGTCGTTCACGTATGTGGATTTGACCAAACCGGAAAACCTTGAGGCGGCAATCACACCAGAAACAAAACTCGTCTGGATCGAATCGCCGACCAATCCCCTTCTCAAAATTGTCGACATCGAAGCCGTTGCAAAGATTGCGCATAAACACGGTTTAATGGTCGGCTGCGATAATACTTTCGCTTCGCCCTATTGCCAGCGTCCGCTCGATTTTGGCGCCGACATCGTGATGCATTCAGCGACAAAATATCTCGGCGGCCATTCTGATGTCATCGGCGGCATCCTTGTCGTCGATGACAAGGATCTCGGCGACCGCCTTGCATTTCTACAAAACTCTATTGGCGGCATTCAGGCGCCGTTTGATTCTTTTCTTGCGCTGCGCGGTTTGAAAACGCTCGCCCTGCGTCTGGAACGCGCGAGCGAGAACGCCATGGCGCTCGCCGAATGGCTGGAAAACCATCCGGCAATTGACCGGGTCAACTATCCCGGGCTCAAATCTCATCCACAACACAGCGTCGCTGCGCGTCAGATGAGCGCCTTTGGCGGCATGATCACGATTTTTCTCAAAGGCGGGCTCGATGCAGCCCGGACAATGCTGGAGCGGGTGTCACTATTCACGCTTGCGGAAAGTCTCGGCGGTGTTGAAAGCCTGATCGAACATCCCGGCATCATGACACACGCGTCAATCCCGCCGGAGCGCCGCGCCGAACTGGGCGTCGATGACGCATTGGTGCGTCTGTCAGTGGGAATCGAAGATCTTGAGGATCTGCGCCGCGATCTCGATCTCGCCCTGGCGGGGCTCTAACAGGGCAATCAGCGGCTGACGCGTGACATGGCGGCGACACTTGTTAAGCTGTCAGAGCTCTGCGGGCGAGCGTTGCGGCCGCGTCAAAGGATGATGATGCCCCATGGCCGACGCTGACCAGTCCCAAAGCCTTGCCGACGCCATTAACAATACACTGACGCCGGTCAGCAACTTTGTTTCCTCAATCATTTTTTATTCGGTCAATGTCGCCGGTGTCTCTGTGCCACTGGTTGTTGTCTGGCTGATCGGCGCCGGGATTATCCTCACTTTTGCCCTGCGCTTTATCAACCTGCGTGGCTTCCGCCATGGCTGGCATCTGGTTTTTAACCCGCGCGAGCATTTAAAAGACGATCCAGTCGATGGCGAGATATCTCATTTTCAAGCGCTCAGCGCCGCCCTTTCAGGCACCGTCGGCCTTGGCAATATCGCCTCAGTGCCCGTGGCTATTGCCCTTGGCGGACCAGGCGCGATTTTCTGGATGATTTTAGCCGGCTTTTTCGGCATGTCCGCAAAGTTCGCCGAATGCGCCCTCGCGGTGAAATATCGCAAAGTCCAGCCGGACGGGCGCACCCTTGGCGGGCCGATGTTTTATATCGAGGCGGTTTTTTCCCGGCACGGACTAAAAACTGTCGGCAAGGGCGCGGCAATATTTTTCGCGATCATGGCCATGGGCGCATCGGTCAGCGTTTTTCAGGTCAATCAGGCTCACGCACAATTCGCCAATGTCACCGGCATTTCCGCGCCCCTTGCCTTCGGCATCATCATGTCGATCGGAGTCGCCTATATTATCCTTGGCGGCATCAAACGCATCGGCGGCGTGGCGCGATTGATCGTGCCTGTTATGGGCGTCCTCTATGTCGGCTCAGCATTGATCATTCTGGCCCTGAATATCCCGGCAATCCCTGCTGCTATTGCAACGATCTTTGAAAGCGCCTTTGGCCTCGACGCAGCGGGTGGCGGATTGATCGGCGCGCTTATCAACGGCGTCAGACGCGCCACCTATTCAAGCGAGGCTGGCGTCGGCTCCGCCGCCATTGCTCATTCGGCGGTCAAAACAAACGAGCCATTGACCGAAGGCTATGTTGCGCTGCTGGAGCCCTTTATTGATACGGTGGTTGTCTGCACGCTCACCGGCCTCGTTGTGATTGTCACCGGCGTTTATGAGCCGTTCCTTTTCAATCAAAATGTTGTCGGCATCGAGATTACATCAGCCGCTTTTGAAAGCGCTTTTGGCTGGTTCCCTTATGTACTGCTGTTGGCATCGGTCATGTTTGCTTTTTCAACCTTGGTGAGCTGGGCATTTTACGGCTCGCAAGCCGCCGCCTATTTGTTTGGGCCGTCAAAACGCACTGACGTAATTTTTAAACTGACCTTGTGTTTTCTGTTGTCGACCGGTGCGGCCGTGTCACTGTCGGCGATCATCAATTTCATTGACTCAATGCTGTTTGCAATGGCGATCCCGAACATCATCGCGCTTTATCTGTTGCTTCCGGAGTTAAAGCGCGACGTCAAAGCCTATGAGGCGAAGATCAAACCTTAGAGCGTGATCACGCGCGCGGGTGAGCCTTGTCGAAAACCTTCAAAAGGTTCTCCGCATCAATTTTAGTGTAGCGTTGCGTCGCCGCCAGAGAGGAATGGCCGAGCAATTCCTGAATGGACCGCAAATCGCCACCCGCCGCCAGTAAATGAGTGGCGAAAGAATGCCGCAATGCGTGGGGCGTTGCCGAATCCGGAAGACCGAGCCCCTGGCGCAGCTGGCGCATCGTCCGCTGCGCGCCCGCCGCGGATAATGGCTTGCCGCGCGTTGAAAAAAACAATGGGTCATCGCGTTCAGCCCCGTAGGGGCATAGCGCGACATAAGCGTCGACAGCATCCCGTGCAGCAGCAATCACCGGGACGGCGCGCATTTTACCACCCTTGCCCGTAATGCGCAGCGTTTCACCAAACGGCGCATGGGCCTGGCGCAAAGAGAGTGCCTCGGAAATACGCAAACCCGCGCCATAGAGCAGCGTTAACAACGCAACGTCGCGCGCCTGCTCCCACGCTTGTTTGCATGTCGAAGTTTTGACAATCGCCGCCGACACCAGCAATTGATCAGCATCACCCGCCGCCAGCGGGCGCGGCAGACGTTCTTTTGCTTTGGGGCCGCGCATGATTTCCACTGCGTCATTTTCCACGCCGGCTCGCTTTTGCAAAAACGCAAAGAATGATTTGATCGCTGACAATTCAAGCTTGATGCTTTGCGGCTGCAGCCCCTCATTGCGGCGTTGCGCAAGAAAAGCGCGGATATCTTTCGTTTCCAATGCGGCCAGCGTATCAAGCGATGCAGCATCGCCGTGATAATTCAAAAGAAACCCGTCAAGCCGTTCAAGGGTCGCCCCATAGTTGCGCATGGTATACTGGCTGGCGCGTTTTTCAGATTTCAAATGCTGATCAAAACGCGCCCGCCATGCGGCCAGCGAATTATTCTCGGTGGTTTTTGCGGCGGAACCCATAACAACCACAGTGGCGGCGAGGATCGTTAATAAAGTCTTTACACCGGAGTTTATTGCCCCGCCAACGCCGCGAGATCAGCGCGCATCAGGTCGATACCCGCACCTTTTTCAGAGGAAGTAGCGCGAATAACCGGATGCGCCGCCGCGCGCCGCTTAATTGTCTCACCGGTCTTTGTCACGAGCGCCTCAAGCGCCGTTGGTTTAATCTTGTCGGATTTGGTGAGCACAATTTGATAATTGACCGCTGCTTCATCAAGCAGATCCATCACATCAATATCAGACGATTTCAAACCGTGACGCGAATCCACCAAAACGCAGACCCTCCGCAATACCGACCGTCCACGCAGAAAATCCCGCGTTAACGCCATCCAGGCTTCGGACTCTTTTCGCGAGGCGCGCGCATAACCATAACCAGGCAGGTCGACCAGCCGCAAAGTATCCACCAGGTCAAAATAATTGATTTCGCGCGTGCGCCCAGGCGTGTTTGACGCGCGCGCCAAACCATTCTGGCCGGTTAGCGCATTGAGAAGTGTTGATTTGCCGACATTTGAGCGCCCCGCAAAGCAAATTTCCGGCGGGCCTTCATCAGGCAATGTATCCATCTTGACGACGCCAAGCATGAAAACCGCAGGCTGCGCAAATAATCGTCGGCCCGTCTCTAATTCGTCAGGAGAAAATTCTGCCGGAGACGTCACTTGGGCTCGCTGTCGGCGCTTTTCTTTAGCGCCGGCATTTTAAACCGCTCACCCCAATCAACGGAGACGCCGTTCTTTTTCATGATCAGCCATTGCTGCAAGATCGAAAGGGCCGTGTTCCAGAACCAGTAAAGCACCAAACCGGCGGCAAAGGGCGCGAAGATAAAAACAAATATAAACGGCATCATCGCGAAAATTTGCGCCTGCGTCGGATCTGCGGGCGGTGGATTCAGCTTGGTTTGAAACCACATGGCGACGCCCATCAATAGCGGCAAGACGCCAATGCCCAAATAGAGCCCGACAACGGGCACAGCGGTCGGATCAAACGGCAAGAGCCCAAACAGATTAAAAATCGTTGTCGGATCCGGTGCCGACAAATCCCTAATCCAGAAAATAAATGGCTCATGCCGCATCTCGATCGTGATAAAAAGGGTTTTATAGAGCGCAAAGAAAACCGGCATCTGCAACAGGATTGGAAAACAACCCGCCAACGGGTTCATCTTTTCCTTTTTATAGAGCGCCATCATCTCCTGCTGCATCTTCGCTTTGTCGTCCCCGCTGCGCTCCTTGAGTTTCTCGATTTCCGGCTGCAGTTTTTTCATCTTCGACATCGACTCATAGCCCTTGTTAGCAAGGGGAAAGAGGATGATTTTGATGATCACCGTGAGAATAAGAATGGCGACGCCAAAATTACCAATAAGATCGCCGAAGAAATTCAATGTGTAAAAAATCGGCCTCGTCAAAAGAAAAAGAAAACCCCAATCCACAGCCTTGTCAAAATCATAGACGCCAAGGCCGCCTTTCTCCGGCGACGCTTCATAGGATTGCAAGACGTCAACATCCTTGGCGCCGGTGAAAAGATGCGATGTCAACGTCAAGGTCTCTCCAGGGGCCACGCTACGCACCGGCAGAGAATAGCTCGCGCGAAAGATTGGTTCGGTCTCAGTGCCTCTGTTGAACAGAGATGCCTTCATTTCCTCATTTTGCGGTGGAACGATTGCGGCAAGCCAGTATTTGTTGGTGATGCCTATCCATCCGCCAATACCAAGCTCGTCTTTAATCGCCTTGTCTTTGTTTTTACGAAGAGAGTTGTATTTGCGGCTGAAAAGAACCGTGCCGATAACACCAACTGGTCCTTCATGGACAATGCCCCTGTTTAGCTTCTCAGGCACGCCACGCTGAATAACGAGAGCATAGGGCGTCACGCTTTGTGTTTCGCCTGTCTCATTGCGAACCGACTGCTCCACGGTAAACATGTACTGATCGTCGATCGAAATTTTCTTTTCAAAAACGAAGCCGTCTTTTTCGCGCGTCAATATTACTGGCGAATCCGCGGTTAGTGTTGCGCCGGCGGCAGCATTCCACAGTGCATTTTCCCCAACATCGTCGCCCGCGATCCATCCCTGTTGGGCATAATGTCCGTGCTCAGTGGCGCGAGGACTTAAAAGCCGGATGGTCGGGCTCTCTGGATCAACCGTTTCATGATATTGGATGAGTTTCAGATCATCGATTCTGCCACCCTGCAGGTTGATTGACCCCTCAATATCGGCTGTGCGGATCGGAAGCCGCCCTGGCGCCGCGGCAAGCGCCTCATCAACCGAGATAAGCGGCACAGCAGCATCTACGACTGCAAAATCACCCAGGTCGCTTGGCTGCAGCGCCTGCCCGTTTGGCGCTGCCTCTTGTGCAGCTTGCTGGGCCGCCTCCTGCGCCGCCCGATACCGCTGCTGTTCTGGCCCAGCGACAAATTGCTGCCACAGCAAAAGGACGCCCACCGAAAGGACCATCGCCAAAATGAAATTCTTGTCCATGAACGATCCCGATTTCCTGCTGCACCGACGCCCGCTGCGTCTGGTCCCCAATTTATGATGGCTATTTAGTGTCGCGGCGCTGGCTTAAAAGGGCGCGCTTCATATCGTCAAGAAGGTCGGCGTAATTGCGATCATAAGCCGCCTTCCGCGCAACCAGCACATAATCTGTTCCTTTGGCTGCGTGAAGCGGAAAAATCTCTTTTGCTGCTGCCCGCAGGCGTCTCCGGATACGATTGCGCGTGACAGCCCCACCAAGTTTCTTTGTGACCGTCAGACCAAGCCGCAGCGATTCGCCATTTTCGGGGTTTTCTCTGGAGAGCATCAAAAATCCCGGGCTGCCTAAACGGCGCGCGTTTCTGAGCGCCAGAAAATCTTGCCGCTTTCTTATGACAGACATGGGAAGCATCGCCCCACCTGCGCCATCCTTTTGATTTTTAACGGTTTTTCTCGTTCCGCTCAGGCTGACAATTTCTTGCGGCCTTTAGAGCGACGGGAAGCCAGAATCTTGCGGCCTGCTTTGGTGGCTTTGCGTGCACGGAATCCATGTCGGCGCGCGCGTTTCAGCCGGCTTGGTTGATAGGTCCGTTTCATCGTCTAGTCCTCAGGGAAAGTCTCTTATCACGGCATGCGCCGCGCGAAGGCGGGGAAATAGACCGTGAGGTCATGGCCGTCAACCGTTTCTCTATGGATTTCACGACGTAAAGGCCAGCCATCGGCAAACCCATGCTATTCGCGGCTTTGTGACCGTCCAGCCCCTCGAATTGACTGCATTCCCCGGGGATCACAGGTACATAGCTGGCGATTGTCCGAACGGCCTTAACAAACACAGCAATATCCGCAGAAAACGAATGGCACCCGATCCTATGACGGCGCAAAGCCCCTCCAAAAGCCTCCCGGCCCAAATCAAGCGAATCCTGCCGATTTTATTGATCGCAATAGCGCTCGGCCTGTTTTTCGCCCTTGGCCTTCATCACTACTTCACGCTGGAGACATTGCGGGAAAATCGTGAGGCCTTGCGGATATGGGTCGACACCTCGCCGGGCCTCGCCATCGGGATCTTCATGCTGGTTTATGCCGCTGCCGTGGCGATCTCTTTTCCCGGGGCGTCTATCCTGACAGTCTTTGGCGGCTTTTTATTTGGCCTTTGGCCGGGCGTTCCCGCAGTCGTCATAGCCGCCACCTTAGGGGGCACGATCATCTTCCTCGCCTCAAAAACCGCACTCGGCGACATCTTGAGCAATCGTGCGGGCGGTTTTGTGAAAAACATGGAAAAAGGGTTTCACGAAAACGAGCTTAATTACATGTTCGTGCTGCGACTGGTTCCGGTCTTTCCGTTCTGGGCGATCAATATAGCCGCTGGTTTACTCGGCGTCAGTTTACGTAATTTCTTCATTGGGACATTGTTCGGCATCATTCCCGGGTCATTTGTCTATGTGAGCATCGGCGCGGCGGCGGGCGCCGCCTTTGACGCCGGCGACGATGTTTCGTTAAGCGGTATTCTCTTTAAACCTGAAACCTTGCTCCCCATCATTGGCCTTGTAGTTCTTGCGCTGATCCCAATCGCATTGAAGCGGTTCAGCAAAACAGCTGCAAATCTGGATGCGAAATAGACATGTCAAAAACTATCAACGCAGATCTTTGCATTATTGGCGCGGGGTCAGGCGGACTTTCGGTCGCCGCCGGCGCCGCGCAACTGGGGCGGAAGGTCGTTCTGATCGAAAAAGGAGAGATGGGCGGCGATTGCCTAAATACCGGCTGCATACCGTCAAAGGCGCTCATTACCGCCGCCGCGCGCGCGCATGAAATGCGCAATGCGGAAAAATTCGGTATTGCGAATGTTGCACCAGAAGTAGATTTCGCTGCGGTGATGGATCATGTGGCTGGTGTTATTGATACGATCGCGCCGGTCGACAGTCAGGAACGATTTGAAGGTTTCGGCGTCACGGTCCTGCGTGAGCGCGCATCTTTTACCGGCCCGAGGCAAGTCAAAGCCGGACTGTCGATCGTCAATGCCAAGCACTTTATCATTGCAACCGGATCTACGCCGTTTGTTCCGCCGATTAACGGTCTTGCCGATACGCCGCACCTGACAAACGAATCGATTTTTCAAAACCGTCTTCTGCCCGACCATCTCATTGTCATTGGCGGCGGCCCAATTGGCGTTGAGCTGGCGCAGGCGCACCGTCGCCTTGGCGCACGCGTTACGATCATCGAGGGCGCGACGATCCTGAACAAAGATGATCCGGAACTTGTTGCGATTCTGCGCAAGCAACTCGTTCATGAAGGTGTTGAGATTATCGAAAATGCGATGGTGCAGTCCGTCGCTCGTGAACCAAATGGCGTAAGCGTCACCGCAAATGACAAAACAATTGAAGGCTCGCATTTGCTCGTCGCTGTCGGCCGAAAAGCCAGTGTGGATGAGTTGAACCTCGAGGCGGCAGGCGTTGATTACGACCGCAAGGGCGTCAAGGTGGACAAGCGGCTCCGCACGTCAAACAAGCGCATCTATGCAATCGGCGATGTCATTGGCGGGCGTCAATTCACTCATGTCGCCGGCTATCATGCATCAATCATCATTCGAAACATCTTGTTCAAGGCGCCATCCGCCAACCGCGATGAGCTGGCGCCCTGGGTCACTTATGCGGCGCCCGAACTCGCTCAAACCGGCGTCACCGAAGCACAAGCACGCACCCAAAATGACGGGATCAAAGTCGTATGCTGGCCTTTCGATGAAAATGATCGCGCGCAGGCCGAGCGTGACACTAAAGGCCTCGTTAAAGCCATCACTGACAAAAACGGCAAAATCCTGGGCGCTTCCATTATCGGCCGTCACGCCGGCGAATTGATTCAACCCTGGTCTCTTGCCATCGCAAACGGACTTAAAATCAACGCCTTTACCAACTATATTGCCCCTTATCCGACCCGCGGAGAGGCCAACAAGCGCGCAGCCGGAGCCTGGTACACGCCGACATTGTTTTCGGGTCGAACGCGAAAACTGGTGTCTTTCTTATCTGTCTTCGATTGAAATGCCGTCTCGTATGAATTCACCCAAATCAATCGCAACGCGATCCCTGTCGACAAAGCTTTTGTTGTTGACGATCCTTTTCGTGTTTCTGGCGGAAATTGTGGTTTTGATCCCATCGGTTTCAAAGCAGCGGCTCAACTGGTTTGAAGCGCGTATTGAAGCGGCTTATCTTGTCGGCCTCGCGCTGGAGGGCCCGCGCGATGAAATGATGGATGAAAACGTTGCGCGGCAACTTTTTTCAACCGCAAACATTTTAGGCGTCACGGTCAATCAGGATGACATGCGTATGCTGATCCTGGCGCCTGAAATCGACCCCCATGGGCCGCCGCGCATGCATCGTGTCGATCTGCGCATGCAGATGCCGGACACGATGATCGGCAATGCGTGGGGAACAATATTTTCCGCTGGCAACGATCTTATCCAGGTGACGGGCGCGCCGCGTTTTGCTGAAAATCAAGTGGTCGATATCATCGTTTCCCAGCAGGCTTTGCGTAGCGACCTTCAAATCTATGCGCGCAACATTCTTGCCTTATCGCTGGTTATCTCCAGCGTCACCGCTGCTCTGCTTTTCTGGGCGTTGAACTGGATAATTGTTCACCCGGTTAAACGGCTGACCCAGAATATGATGGCGTTTGAAGCCGACCCGGATCAGGCTGGCCGTATTCTTGTGCCGTCAAACAGGCATGACGAGGTCGGTGTGGCGGAAAAGAGCCTCGCCGCCATGGAGCGCAGCATTCATGAACTCTTAAATGAGCGGCGGCGGCTGGCAGCGCTCGGCGCAGGGATTTCCAAGATCAGTCATGATCTGCGCAATATCCTTGCCTCCGCGCAACTCATGTCCGACCGGCTTGCAAAATCTGAAGACCCCAGCGTCAGAAAACTGAGCCCCCGTCTTATCGCGGCGCTGGATCGCGCCATTGTGCTAAGCCGCGATACTCTGGCCTTTGGACGTATGGAAGCGCGAACGCTCAGCAAAGCGCCCGTTGATCTGCGCAATCTTGTGGAAGAAGTTTTCGACGACACCGCCGCTATGGGCATTGCCGCTGACAACAAGGTGCCGGACGACCTTATCATTCATGCAGACCGCACACATCTTTATCGCAGCCTGTTCAATCTTGTGCGGAACGCTGTTGAAGCGATGACGCCCGCGCTGACCGCCGAGAATGGCGGCGATGCATCGGACGCCATGATTGGCGCGGTCATCATCGGCGTTGAAAAAAATGATGACAATATAACAATCATTGTCACCGACACCGGTCCCGGATTACCAGACCATGCACGCGCGGAGCTGTTTGAACCCTTTAAGGGCTCACAAAAACCGGGCGGGTCCGGCCTCGGTGTTGCGATCACAGCTGAGATTATTCGCGCCCATGGCGGCGACATTGCCCTGGCGCACAGCGATAGCGAAGGCACAAGGTTCGAGATTACCCTGCCTGGCGCTGCGGCCTCTTAGTCATCCTCAACCACACCGGTTAGCCACACACCCTCGCGGCGCGGATCAGCGCCGCCGTCAAAAGCACCGCTCTCAAGCACTTTAACGGCGTGGACGCCACTAGTGAGTGCGCGCACATTTACGTCATGGCCGCGCGCCATCAGCTCGGCGCGAATTTGCGGTGTGAATTTTCCTTCCTCAAGCATAGGCGCGCCGCGCGGATAAACAGCGTTGGGGAGTTCAATGGCGTCTTGCGTCGACATGTTCCAATCGATCATCGCAATCAGGGTTTTTACAACATAGCCAATAATCGCCGGACCGCCTGGCGAGCCGAGCGCGGCCCAAAGGTCACCGTCATCGTCAAATATGATCACCGGGCTCATGGAGCTACGCGGGCGCTTACCCGGGGCCACAGCATTAGCGACCGGAACGCCGTCACGCACCGGCAAAAACGAAAAATCCGTCAGCTGATTATTCAAAATCATGCCCGCTGCCATCAGATGGCTGCCAAAAGCGAACTCCACCGTGGTGGTCATGGAGACAACACGCCCCTCGCCATCGACAATCACGAAATGACTGGTCGACGGGGGCTCCGGTGAGGCGTCTTTCGCCAACCCGGTCCATTTGCCTGAAGTAAGATCAGTCGCATAAGCCGATGGATCGCCTGGCGTCACATTAGATGCAGCGATCATGGGGTCGATCAGACCTGCACGCGCGTCGAGATAGGCGGGATTTAAAAGACCAGTAATCACTTCCTCGATCGACAAGCCGCCCTCACCGGCAAGCAGCCCATTATCTGCGAGATACTGATTGCGGTCGGCATAAGCGAGACGGCTGGCCTCGAAGATCAGATGCAAGGCGTCAACCGATCCCTCGCCAGCGCCCGCCAGATCAAAAGGCTCAAGCATCGCCATGATCTGGAGGGTTGTCACACCACCCGAACTTGGCGGCGCCATGGAGCAGATTTGATAGGTCCGATAGAAACTGCAAACCGGTTCGCGTTTTATCGGGCGGTAATTGGCAAGGTCCTCTAATGTCATGCCGCCGGGATTGGGCGCCGAATTCACCGCCTCCACGATCGCCTCAGCAATCTCGCCGGTGTAAAAAGCTTCGCTGCCGCCCTCTGCGACTGTTTTCAGGGTTTCCGCATAGGCAGGGTTTTTTAAAACATGATCAATCGGCAACGCTTCGCCATTCTCATCATAAAAATACGCAGCGGCGGCAGGCAATTGTTTCAGCCGCGGAATGCGTTTTACCAGGCCGTTCATGCGCGGTGAGATTTTAAAGCCATCCTCTGAAAGAGAAATGGCAGGCTCAAAGAGTTCCGCCCACGGTGTTTCGCCATGCTCGTGATGCGCAAGCTCCAGCATCCGGACGGCGCCAGGAACGCCAACGGAAAGCCCGCCGACAACGGCGTCGTAAAAATTCATCGGCTCACCAGTTTCCGTCAGGAACCGGTCATGCGTCGCAGAGGCCGGCGCCACCTCACGTCCGTCATAGGTCTCAAGCGTGCCGGTATTCGGATCATAATGGATCATAAAGGCGCCGCCGCCGAGGCCGGAGGATTGCGGTTCAACAAGGCCGAGCATTGCCTGAGTGGCGATCGCTGCGTCAACGGCTGAACCGCCGCGCCGCAAAATCTCCGCGCCAGCTTTTGCAGCGTGAGGATTGGCGGCGGAAATGAACCAGCTTTTCTCCCCCGCTGCCGATTCAACGGCTGGCGCTTCCACAACTGATGCTGCATCCTTTAGCGCGCTCGCCGCCGGCTCCTGACCGCAGGCGCTGAGCGCTGTTAACCCGATAAGCCACAATAATCTCATGCTCGCCTCGCTTCGATTCGATCCGCAACCATAGGACGACACTGGCGCGGTTTCGACCCCAGCAAGGGGGCGATCTGCAGTCCCCTGTGCGCCGCTTGCAATTGCCCGGTCATTGGGGTTAAACCGCCGCTTCTCGCCTTAGGGCGAAGACGCGCCCGTAGCTCAGCTGGATAGAGCACCAGACTACGAATCTGGGGGTCAGGAGTTCGAATCTCTTCGGGCGCGCCATTTCTGCTAGTTTCGAATTTCCGCCTCAACGCAGATTTGGGCGCTGTCCTCTACGCTTAGCGGCGCGTCAAGGAGGGCGCATCGATGTGGATTGCCGCCGGCAGCGCGCCCTCGAAAATATCTGCATGTTTTGCACACACTGAAGGCGCGACCATCATGTTCAGAAAGTATTGCACCCAGTAACTGCTTCAGCGCGCCGGACAAGGCAGACCTGTTTGTCTTTCCGAGGCTCTCGGCTTTCTTCCTTATGGTCGCAATCGGATCCTTCTCCAGCAGTAATTTTCCGGGGCGGGTGAGTTCGAGATGAACATTTCGCCGATCGATCATGTCGGTTTTCTTGGTGATCAGATTCTTCCGGTCAAGCGCATTCAGCGTCTGCGACACTGTCCCCTTCGTCATTCCAAGATAGACTGTGAGGGCTTTGGGATTTCTGGAGAATTTGTTTGCGCGCGCTAAATAGCGCAGCGCTTCCCATTGCGTGGGTTTCAGCCCGGCCACATGGGCATCATTTTGGAACACACGCCCGAGCCGCTCTAGAATAACAGCGATTTCGTCGGATTCTGACATACAATAACTGTATCGACTAAAAACTTATCTTGCAAGGTTGAAAAAATTGAACTATGGGAAATCGTATCGAGTCGAAACAATAGGAAATACCCATGAAAAAGCTGCTATTGGCGACAACACTTTTGGCGGCATTTGGCCAGACCGCCTGGTCGCACGAAATCAAGAGCGATAAAGACGATTCCAAAACACCGGCGTTTGATATCACCACGGCAGACGCCACTACCGATGGCCGACTGACAACATTCATGATGGAAGTTGCCGGTGTTGCGGGCAGCGTGAAGCCGGTCTCGATTGGCCAGCTCACAGGCTCCAAAGTCGAGTCATATGTGTGGCCGACAAATATGGATCCGGCGCGCGTTGGATTTGACGCCAATTCCGGCATCCTTGCCCTTGCAATTACGGCGCACCCGGATTTTGACGATACACCGCTTTTTGATGAAGATCGCGATGGCGATCCTGCCAATGATGGCGCTGACTGGCACTCTCACTGGGTTGTTCTCGTCGAAACCGACGCATGTGGAGCTGGCCTGAAGGTTCGCGACGTATCTCCCGGCCAAGACTTATTACCAGCAACGGCGCCTTTCCTCCCTATCGCACTAGATAGCCCTGGCATGACCCCGACTCTTGATGGGTCTATTGCCCGGGTTACAGTGCCCGTTGCGGGGGCGGAAGATGTCGCGTTCGATGCAGTGACAGCAGAACTCCAGATCAATGAAACTGGAGAAGCACCGTTGTTGTGCGTGACCGGTGTCCATGATGTTGCATCTGGCGATCTGTCTTTACCCGGTCGCGTTACGAGGGCGAAATGAGATTTCCGATCACGACGGCGATGAATTGCGTTTTAGTTTTTAGCGGAAAGTGAATGAAAGGAATTCGACATGGATATGATGCTGACACAGGCGCCGGAATTTGCGACCAGCCAATGGTTCAACACCGACAAACCAATTTCTCTATCCGATTTACGCGGGCGGGTCGTCGTTATCGAAGCGTTTCAGATGCTATGCCCTGGATGCGTTTCCCATACTTTACCGCAAGCACAAACTATCCAAAAGGCGTTCAGCGCCGACGAAGTTGCTGTCATTGGTCTCCACACTGTATTTGAACACCACGCGGCCATGACCCCGACATCCCTCAAGGCGTTTTTGCACGAATATAGAATTGAATTTCCCGTCGGCGTTGACTTGCCGTCTAAAACCGGCGGCATTCCGCAAACAATGGCGCGTTATCAGTTGCGCGGCACTCCATCCACTATCCTGATCGATCGAAAGGGCCGCATTCGTAAGCACAAATTCGGACAGGAGCACGATCTTGTGATGGGAGCGGAAATCACGTCGTTGCTGCTTGAACCAATCGCGCCGTCAAGAGACATTGTGGCCCGGAACATTTCGGAACACATCACGCCCGCTGAGGGATGCAACGAGGAAGGCTGTTTTTTGCCGTGAGGAAAAATGCAGGAATGTCGGTTTCAGGCCCGCCGCAGCTGAACAAAACAGCCTCTGAATACACAATTTCCAACCATCACAGCATCGATTTTGCCGATTAAGTATGTTGGAATAATCAATTTTATTAATTTCATCTCCTGCGTTATGGTGCCGGAAATAATCGCGCAACCATAAAGAACGTCAGGAAAAAATATGAGCAATGAAGGCAAATGCCCGGTGATGCATGGCGGCCAAAAAGAGGCAACCGCCACAGGCAGCGCTGCCAACCAGCACTGGTGGCCAGAGCAGCTAAATCTGAAAATTCTCAACCAGAATGCGCCGCAAGTGCGCCCGCTTGATGAAAGTTTCAACTATGCGGACGCCTTCAAAAGCCTCGATCTGAAAGCGCTGAAAAAAGACCTGACAGAACTGATGACCGATTCTCAGGAATGGTGGCCAGCTGACTTTGGTCACTATGGCGGTCTCTTCGTGCGTATGGCCTGGCACAGTGCAGGCACCTACCGCACCTATGATGGTCGCGGCGGCGCCTCGTCCGGTTCACAACGTTTTGCGCCGCTGAACAGCTGGCCGGATAATGGCAATCTCGACAAAGCCCGACGCCTGCTTTGGCCAATCAAACAAAAATATGGCAATAAAGTTTCCTGGGCCGATCTCATGATCCTGGCTGGTAACGTTGCTATGGAGTCCATGGGCTTCAAAACATTTGGTTTTGGCGGCGGCCGCGCAGACGTGTTCGAGCCCGAAGAAGATATTTACTGGGGCCCGGAAACAGAATGGCTCGGTGATGAGCGTTATTCCGGCGACCGCGAATTGGCGACACCGCTCGGCGCCGTTCAAATGGGGCTTATCTATGTGAACCCCGAGGGCCCGAACGGAAAACCTGATCCGTTGAAGTCTGCTTATGATATTCGCGACACCTTCGCACGCATGGCGATGGACGACTATGAGACTGTCGCCCTTGTCGCCGGCGGCCACACATTCGGTAAAGGCCACGGCGCCGGCCCAGAGGAAAAGGTCGGTCGTGAACCAGAAGGCGCGGCCATGGAGCAAATGGGCTTTGGCTGGATCAACAGCCATGGCGCCGGCAAGGGCGGCGACACAACGACTGCCGGTTTTGAAGGCGCGTGGACCGTGAACCCAACGCAGTGGGATATGGGTTATTTCGATGCGCTTCTTGGTTATGAATGGGAACAGACAACGAGTGCGTCAGGTCACGTTCAGTGGACGCCGACGGCAGCTTCTAACGCCGCGCAACCGCCGGCAGCCCATGACACGTCCAGCACTGAGCCGCTCATGATGACGACCGCAGACATGGCGCTCAAATTGGACCCGGCATACGCAAAAATCTCCAAACACTTTCATGAAAACCCGGAAGAGTTTGCAGATGCCTATGCGCGTGCCTGGTACAAGCTCACCCATCGCGACATGGGCCCAATCTCTCGTTACCTCGGCGACGAGGTCCCGAGTGAAGAGCTGATTTGGCAAGATCCTGTTCCAGCGCATACCGGCCCGGTCATCAATGATGCGGAAATCGCGAAGCTTAAAGCCAAAGTCCTTGGCTCAGGCCTCAGTGTTTCACAGCTAATCAACACCGCCTGGGCGTCTGCATCCACCTTCCGTGGTTCAGACAAGCGCGGCGGCGGCAACGGCGCACGCATTCGCCTGACGCCACAAAAGGATTGGGACATCAACACATCATCAAATGTGGCCAGTGTGATTTCCACGCTCCTGAACATTCAGACCGAATTCAATGCAAGCGGCACACAAGTATCCTTGGCCGACCTTATCGTTCTTGGCGGCTCTGCGGCGATCGAAAAAGCGGCTGGCAGCGGCGTTGTTGTCCCGTTCGCACCAGGCCGGGCAGATACAGTTCAAGAACTGACGGACGTGGAATCATTTGACGTTCTGGAGCCAAAATTTGACGGCTTCCGCAACTACAAAAATACGAATGACCCGCGCTCAACTGAAGCGCTTCTCGTTGACAAGGCTCAGCTGCTTACGTTGACCGCGCCTGAAATGACCGTTCTCGTTGGTGGTTTGCGTGTGCTTGGCGCCAATGCAAACAGTTCCAAGCATGGCGTGCTCACTGATACGCCGGGAACGCTGACAAACGACTTCTTCGTCAACCTGCTCGATATGAGCACAGCGTGGAAATCAACAGACGCGTCTGAAGAGGTTTTCGAAGGCCGCGACCGCGCTACGGGCGCTGTGAAATTCACGGGCACACGTGCCGATCTGGTCTTCGGGTCAAACTCCATCCTGCGCAGTATTGCCGAGATCTACGCCTCAAGCGACTCGAAAGAGCGTTTCGTTGCAGACTTTGTCGCTGCCTGGACCAAGGTCATGAATCTTGATCGCTTCGATCTCGTCTAACCCTACATCAACGGTCTTCACGAAGACTTCTGATGAGCAACAGTGATTGAAAATACCGCAATCACTGTTGCGCATTATTGGGCCCTTCCAACATCTGCTGACCTGAGCGCCTCATTTGGCGTTAGTGCAGCGTTCTCGGCGCCGGCGCTCCAATTCTCCCACAAAACGGCTCTAACTTTCCTCACTAAAAACGTTCAGGTCCTGCGTTGTGCAGCGGCGACCTTGCAACGGAGACATCACCGCGGAAATTGCCCGCCGTTAGCCAGACGGTCATTGGCTTTGGGCCGCTGACCAACTCGCCCCGGGGAAAGCAGCCTGAGGTTGTGGGCTAACAGTTCATTCAAGCCTTACCGCACCAAAAATTATTTTTAATATTAAGATTTCCCCCGCAAAATCGTACTAAACCGGCAATCGACGGCTTCGATTTGGGAGGGAAAGTTGATCATTATGAAACTTCAGCACATGCAGTCATGCGTCGCCCTGTTGTTCGCCATCGCCGGTTTAACCCAGGGCGTCGCGGCGAAAGACAATGAAGATGAGAACGATCTGGAACACTGGCTACCGCTTGCTCAACAAGGGGACCCGTCGGCGCAGCTAAAAGTTGGCTTGATTTATGACAACGGCGAAGGCGTTCCTATAGACGATGTTGTCGCGATCAGGTGGTATCGCCTTGCGGCCGATCAAGGAAATGTGGCTGCGCAATACAATATCGGCCTGATGTATGACTATGGCGAAGGCGTGCCGGTGGACGATGCCGAAGCGATTAGATGGTATCGCCTTGCCGCTGACCAGGGACACGCATCAGCGCAATTGAACCTTGGCGTGATGTACGATACTGGCGAGGGCGTTCCCGAAAACAATGCTGAAGCCATCAAATGGTATCGGCTTGCGGCCGATCAAGGAACCGCATCGGCGCAAAACAATCTTGGCGTGATGTATGACAACGGCGAAGGCATGCCGGTAGACGATGTCGAAGCGATAAGGTGGTACCGTCTTGCCGCCGACCAGGAATATGCATCGGCGCAACTCAATCTCGGTCTCATGTACGATAATGGCGAAGGCGTTCCCGAAAACAACGCCGAAGCGATCAAGTGGTATCGCCTTGCCGCGGACCAAGGCGACGCAACGGCGCAACTAAATCTTGCCCTGATGTATGACGATGGCGAAGGCGTGCCGGTAGACGACGTCGAAGCGATCAAATGGTACCATCTTGCCGGCGATCAAGGAAATGTATCTGCGCAACACAATCTCGCGCTGATGTACGACATGGGCGAAGGCGTTCCCATTGACGACGCAGAAGCGATAAGATGGTATCGTCGTGCCGCAGAACAAGGATATGCCCCGTCGCAACAAAACCTCGGCGCCATGTACTACAATGGTGAGGGCACGAAAAAGAACTACGTGAGGGCGCATCTTTGGTTTTCTCTGGCCGCGGACCAAGGCAGCGAGGAGGGGAAAAACAATCGCGACATTGCAGAGGAGCAGATGACCCGTAAGAAGATCAAAGAAGCGCAGGCTCTAGCGAAACGGTGCACGGAGTCAAACTATCAAGAGTGTGATTGAAGGTTTTTCGATCACGCCCTTCTACGTTCAGCGATCTGTTTGCCGCTTAGCATGCCCGAAAATGCGTCGACTGTGGTGGGCTTGCTGATAAAATAGCCCTGGATTTCATCGCAATGATTGTCCCGAAGAAAATCGAACTGTTCCTGCGTTTCCACACCCTCAGCAACAACTTTCATGCCCAGATTATGACCGAGTTCAATCATCGATTTGATCACTGTCTCTGATTGCCCGCCGTCACTGAAGCTGTCGAGAAATGACTTGTCGATTTTGATCCTGTGCACCGGAAGCTTGTGCAGATAGGAAATACTGGAATAACCAGTCCCGAAATCGTCAATGGATATTTTGAATCCAAGATCATTGATTTGTTGAATTATCCGCGCAGCTTCATCTACATCGCCGACGGTTACTTCCTCGGTTATCTCCAGGTCAATCCGCGCAGCCAAATCCGGTCGCGATGCCGCCAATTCGCGCAGAAGCCTCATTAAGCTCGCATCGAAAAAGAGGCGTGCCGAAATATTAGCGCTTAGCAGAAAATCGAGCGCCGGATGATCCTGAGTCCATTTATGCGCCTGCCGCCACGCCTCCGTTAAGACCCACGCGCCCACCGGGAAGACAAGATCGCCACGTTCTACAATGGGCATAAACTCGTCCGGAGGAATTCTGCCAAACTCTGGATGACGCCACCGGATTAGCGCTTCAGCGCCATTAACGGTGTCACTCTTCAGGCAATATTTCGCGAGGTAATCGAGTTCAAATTCCTTTCTGTTAACCGCGTCGCGTAAATCATCTTCGTAGCGCCGCTGTTTTTGCGCCTTATGATCGACCAGTTCGTCATAAATGCGATAGCAATTGCGACCACTCTCCTTAGCTTCGTAAAGCGCAATGTCGGCTTTGCGAACCAACTCATCAGGATTTTCATCGCTGTTGGGGAAAAATGAAATGCCGATGCTGGCGCCGACGGAGATTTCCCGCCCTTCAAAAACGACTGGCGCTCGAAGCCGTTGTAACAAACGCGGCATCATATCGTAAATTTCGGCGTCCCCGAGTGAAAGAAAAACCAGCGCCGCAAACTCGTCGCCGCCCAATCGAAAAGCATAGTCGCTTGCCCGAATATTTTCTTTCAAGCGCTCGGCAATCACGCGCAGGATTTCATCGCCGGCTGCGTGCCCATATGTATCATTAACCGGCTTGAAGCGATCAAGATCGAGCATCAACAGCGCCAGTCTTTTGTTGGCGCGCCGAACAATCTTCATTGATCTCACGATCGTCGATCGCAAACTGTTTCGATTAAATAGTTCGGTCAGAGAGTCGGTCCAGGCGAGCCTCTCAATTGCCAGTCTCGCTTCTTCCTTGTCGGTGATATCAGCGAAGGTAACAACCAGCCCGCCGTCCGGCATGGGATTGCCGATGATCTCGATGGAGCGCCCGTTTGGACGGCGGCGAACATAGCGATGGGGCGTGATTTCCACGCCATCAAAGTGAAGCTCCCTCATGCGACGCTGAACGGCTTCGTCAACATTCGCCGCATCAATCTCGCCATACTCGCCGCGCATCGCATTGAATCGATAATAATCTTCAATCGTCCGATCCGAATGGAGCCAGCCTTTGGGGAACTCCATTAGTTGTTCGTAATTGTCGTTCCAGGCGATCATGCGCATATCGGCCGCGTAGACTACAATGCCTTGTTCAATATTGCTCAATGTCTGCTGAAGCAGCTGATTGGTTTCCTGTTGATGCTGTGTTGCGTCCGTCACTTCAATATCTCTCGCAATGAGATAGGCGGTAGTGTGCTCAATTTCGCGCTGAAAGATACAAACGCCAAGTGTAAGGCCAAAGGTCAAAATGCCGGTCGTCAAACACATCCACCACGGAACAACCGAATTAGCCAACACGGCAATAGTACCGATTGTGACAATGCCCGACAAAACGCCGGCGCGAAATCCGACCAATAATCCGAATAACACTGGGATGGCCGCAAAATAAACAATCGCGGCCTCGCGCGATGGCGCCGAGACCATGACAATCATGTGGACATAAAGCGCTGATAATACGCCGAAAGCAAACTTATCGATGCTCCAATCTGCCCTAATCAAAAACGGCAGCACACCAATCATAAACGGCACCAGGACGCCCGCGACCGCAATGAGCGGCGCCGCAGCAAAATATTGCAGCCCGGTAATCGTGCCCGAGGTAACACCGGAAATGCCGATCAGAACACATATAGCCGCAAAGAGCCGCCGCCGCGCAGCCAATAAATACTCGCCACTTTTGGCCGCCGGCCAGATCCGTCCTTTGGCCGATCTTAACGTATGCTGAACGACATTCATCTGGACACCGATGAATGGAACGGGAGTGGCGTGAACCAACTACGCAGGCAATAATTCGCGGTCGCCAAACCCGCACCACCTAACAACATTTCAACACCCTGACAGCTTAGTTGTTCTATCTAATAGTGTGGGTTTGTTACGATACCCGCTAAAGTTGACGACGATTGTCGGGAAGAAATTAAGGAAGTGGTTACGACCATGATCTGCGCAAGCTGATCACTGGTAGTGAAGTGCATAGCGATCGCGATCACCAAAGCGATGGGTGGTGAGCCCGATGCCCGCCTTTGCGAACAGGAAGCCCGACAAAACCATGGTCAGATGGTGCCATCCCTTGGCGTCTTCCCATAGAGAGGCCCAAACGCCGTCTGTATTGGCGAGCCCTGATTAGGAGCACTTGAAGATTTCCGCAGCCCGGTTGCTTGAAGCCAGCGCGCAAAATACAATTCAGTATGTTGTTTGTTGAAAACCCCATCCCGGCGCTCAATGGCTTTTTCAATGAAGGTCAGCGCACAGCCTTGGTTACGCTCGTTGGGGTCGAAGGTTCGTCACCGCGTCCGGTTGGCAGTCAGCTGGGTGTTGCCGCCGATGGACGTTCGGTTGGCATGATCACCGGTGGCTGCGCCGAAAAGGCAATTGTCGCGGAAGCGATCCAATGTCTCGATAATAACGAAAATAAAATCATCCGGTACGGCGCCGACTCGCCTTATCTGGATGTGGTCCTGCCCTGCGGCGCTGGTATCGATCTATATATAGAAACGCAGTCCTGCGACGACATCATTCGTGAAATCCATGCATTGCAAAAAACACGCGCATTAGCCCTGATGACGGTAAGCCTTTCAAATCTCTCATCACGTGTCTCAACCATGCCGGATACGGCAAGCGGCGACGCCGTGTTCGTCAAAACCTACGAGCCGGACTACCGCATTTTTGCTTTCGGCGAAGGCGCTAATCTCGTTTCATTTTGCACACTCGCTGGTACAAGCGGTATAGCTGTCGAAGCCTTCAGCCCTGATGAAGACGCGCTCGCCTTTCTGCATAAATCTGGCATCAATGGTCGCCACATTCACCTCAAGACTGACTTCACAGCGCTTGCCATCGACAAATACACGGCAATTGTCACCCTGTTTCACGAGCATGACTGGGAACAAAATATTCTCCACGCGGCGCTCAGCTCACAAGCCGATTATATTGGCGCGCTCGGCAGCCGAGTAACCCACCAAGCGCGTCTTGAGCGCCTCGCTGCAATGCCGGCAACGACGCGCTCTCCTGATATTATCCGGGGTCCCGTTGGACTTAATATCGGCGCCCAGAACCCCAATGAAATCGCAATCTCAATCATTGCAGAAATCATCGAGAAGCGTCGGCGCCGCTCATCATGACAAAAATCGCCGCCATCGTGCTCGCCGCAGGGTCCTCCCGCCGTTATGGCAATGAAAACAAACTCGCTGCAGACCTCCACGGAAAGCCGGTGCTTTCTCATGTTCTCGACAGAGTTGCGAAACTGCCGCTCGCTCAACGCCTCATCATTACTGCCCCGAACGCTGCTGAGGTTGCGCCTTTGTGCGACCCGAACCTGTTCGAGGTCATCGAAAACAGTAAAGCGACAAATGGAATGGGGAGTTCAATCAGCGCCGGCGTCAGCCGTCTGGAGAAAATGGACGGCGCGATGGTGATTTTGGGCGACATGCCTTTCATTGCAGAAAAGACGTTTTTGAAACTCATCGACGCTTTTCGCAGCGAACCCAAGAAAACGATTATCGCGCCAAGCTGCGAGGGGCGCCGCGGTCACCCTGTAATATTCAGACGGTCGCATTTTGATCAACTGAAATCGCTTAGTGATGATACCGGTGCAAAAGAAATTATTGAAGCGAACAAAGCTGCGCTTTTGACCGTGGCCGTGAATGACCGGGGCGTCGTGTCGGACATTGACGCGCCATCGGACCTAGCGGAACAAAACAGGCGCCACCCTCAGGCACGTTAGAAAAAACGAATGACGACAGCGTTGCCGCTAGGCGCGCAGCTGATCGCCAATCGGCAGTTCTCGGATGCGTTTGCCCGTCGCTGCAAAGATCGCGTTGGTCAACGCTGGCGCAAAGGGAGGCGTCCCGGGCTCGCCGGCGCCACCCGGTGGGGCCTTACTTTCAACAAGCGTCACATTCACCTGTTTGGGCGCGTCGTTCATGCGCAGCATTTGGTAATCGTGGAAATTGCTTTGATCCACGCGTCCGTTCGAAACGGTGATTGCACTCGACAGAATGTTTGACAGCGCAAAGACGCTGGCGCCTTCCATTTGCGCGCGCACAGACTCTGGATTGACGGCAATGCCGCAATCGCACGCCACCCACACATTCGGGATTTCCAAGTCTCCATTGTCGCTTACCCGCACTTCCACGGCCGTCGCCACATAGCTCAGAAAACTCCTGTGTCCCGCTATGCCCATGCCGCGACCTGCGGCCAGATCCGACCGCCAGCCAATGCCGTCTGCGGCCAGATTGATAACGTTCTTCAAGCGCTCCGTATCGATCGGATAATCCTCGTAGGATTGACTGTAATTGCCATATTCAACTTGCAAGCCTTCTTGCGAGAGATCGACAATGCGGTCCGGACCGATGAGTTCCAACAAATAGTCTTTTGGGTCCCGCCCGGCAGCAGCAGCCAATTCACTCGCAAATGACTGAACCGCAAATGCGTGTTGAATATTGTTAACCGAACGCAGCCAGCCGATGCGGATTTTCCCTTTTGCCTTGCCGTTTTCGAGCCGCATGTTCGGAACGGCGAACGGGTTATCAACAAAACCGAGCCCCAGTTCGCCATCGCTGCCGTCTTCCGCCGCCGGATTAAAAGTCGACCCAATTGACGGAAATGTTACGCGATGACGCCACGCGGTCAGATTACCATCTTCGTCGAGTGCGCCTTCAACCCTCTGCGCGCTTACCGAGTGGAGGTAATCATGATGGATATCGTCCTCGCGCGTCCAAACCACCTTGATCGGCATGGAAAGTTCTCGCGAGAGCAATGCTGCTTCGTAAACGAAATCCGGTTTTGATTTTCGACCAAAGGCGCCGCCTAGAAGCGCGTTATTCACGCGAACATCAGCGTAATCGATGTCAAGAATATCGGCGAGATCAAGTCTTGCCTGCTGGGGGTTTTGCGTCGAGGTCCACACTTCGACCTTACCATCTTCAAAGCGCGCCAGCGCCGCTGGCGGTTCCATCTGGGCGTGCGCAATATGCGGAACATAATAATCCGCCGTCACCGTATTTGCAGCCGAAGCAAAAGCCGTCTCGACGTCGCCCTTGCTGCGCACAGGCCTTTGCGGTGTTCTTACTGATGCTTCAAGCATCGCTTTATATTGCGCTGAATCATAATCAGAATTATCGCCGTCCTCCCACTCAATAGTGAGGGCGTTCCGCCCCTGGATCGCCGCCCAGGTATTGTCTGCAACAATGGCGATACCACCGAGGGGATTAAACCCGCCCTGTCGATCGCCAATGGGCATTTCAAGCACATGCCGAACGCCGTCAACTTCCCGCGCAGCGCTCGCGTCAAAGGAAACAACTTTGCCATATAGCACCGGCGCCCGCGCGATGACGGCGATTTTCATATCCGGCAGGCTGACATCCTGCCCATATATCGCTTTGCCGACTGTAATATCGTCAAGATCGACGGTCGGCGTCGCTTTGCCAATATAACGCCATTCCCCGGGCAATTTCAGCCGATAACTTCCGGCGCTGGCCGCTTCGATATCGTCGCCCTCATAGGCCGGCGGATCAAAAACCGACGCCGCGGCGGCGAGTTCGCCATATCCAAGGCGACGGCCCGAAGCCTCGTGCAGCACTTCGTGCAACACAGCCTTGCACTCGCTCGCGGGGACGCCCCATGTTTCAGCGGCAGCGCGCTCTAACATTGATCGCGCACTGGCGCCGATACGCCTCAGGCGCATAAAGTCTGCACGTATCGTCGTCGATCCATCGGTATTTTGATCGCCGTATTTTGCGTCACCTTCACTCTGGACAACGACAATACGATCCCAGTCCGCATCCAATTCATCCGCTATAACGCGCGCCATGCCTGTTCTTGCATGCTGACCCATCTCCGCGCGATGGCAAAGGATTTGGACTGTTCCTTCCTCGCTTATGGAAACAAAGAGGTTGAGCGGCTCAAGCGATGTCGAGCGCAGCGCAGCCGGGCCGGCTATCTCAGTTTTCGGATCACCGCATCCAGTGAGCGATGTCGCCAAAACAAACACGCCGCCGCCAACGCCAGCGCGCAACACATCGCGTCGCGAGATATTTTCAATTTTGCTCATCGTGACGACCTCGCTGCTGATTTTATTGCAGCTCGGATACGAGGATAGGTCCCACAACGGCAAATATTTCCCTGCATCGTGTTGTCGATATCTTCGTCGGAGGGATTGGAATTGGTGCTGAGCAGCGCCGCCGCCTGCATCATCTGCCCGGATTGACAATAGCCGCATTGCGGAACCTGATGTTCTTTCCACGCCATCTGCACCGGATGGTCGCCCTCTTCGCTCAAACCCTCGATGGTTGTTACCGCGCGGCCGTCAGCTGCAACCGCAGGCGTAACGCATGACCTCACCGCAACGCCGTCAAGATGCACGGTGCAGGCGCCGCATTGCGCAACCCCGCAACCAAATTTCGTTCCGGTCATTCCAAGAATATCGCGCAAATACCAAAGAAGCGGGATTGTTGCATCATCATCGATGGTGTGTTTTTCGCCGTTTATGGTGAGTTCGGCCATAGCGACATTCCTCCTGCGCTAATGTGGACAGAAAATACGAACGTGAATCAATAAATCCCGGAAGGGTAATCTATCACTCTTTGCACCCTCAGGAAAATGGCGACGTGCAGAAGCAGTGAAATAGTGCTCACAGCTTGTTCTCGGCACGCAAAAATCTAATTTTCCCCAGAAAGCCTTGACCTTGCGGCAAACCGCCCGCATTGACCGCCGCACTTAACACCTATCGGGATCACAATGACCAACGCCTATCTCAATCGCCGCACCTTCGCGATCATTTCCCATCCTGACGCCGGGAAAACGACGCTGACCGAAAAGCTTCTTTTCGCCAGCGGCGCGATCCGGCTTGCGGGTGAAGTCAAGGCGCGCGGCGAGCGCCGGCGCGCCCGCTCGGACTGGCTGGCAATTGAGCAAAAGCGCGGAATTTCCGTGACTACTTCTGCGATGATGTTTGAGCATGACGGAATTGTCTTCAATCTTCTGGACACGCCAGGTCACGAGGACTTTTCCGAAGACACCTACAGGACCCTTACTGCCGTCGACAGCGCCATCATGGTGATCGATGCCGCCAAAGGAATTGAAACCCAAACGCGCAAACTTTTTGAAGTTTGCCGCCTGCGCGATATTCCGATCATCACCTATGTCAACAAAGTTGATCGTGAGGGGCGCGATCCGTTTGAGTTGCTCGATGAAGTCGCTGACCAGCTCGCCCTTGACGTTTGTCCACGCGTTTGGCCGCTTGGAACCGGTGGGCAGTTTCGCGGCTGTTATGACATGGCGCATGATCGCGTCCTTCTCGAGGGCGAGGATACCGGTGGAAAATTTGCAAAGACCGTTGACCTCAGCAGTGTCGACGATACGCAGCTAGACACGTTGATCGGCGCGGAGGAAGCTGCCAGCGCACGCGAAACCATGGAGCTTGCGCGGGAAGGCTACCCGGAATTTGATGAAACCGCATTTCGCGACGGCGCCATGACACCGGTTTATTTCGGCAGCGCTCTCAAAGAGTTTTCAGTTGCGGAACTCCTGCGCGATATTGGAAAATTCTCGCCGCCTCCACGCAAACAACGCGCCGGCAATGTCGAAATCCTGCCAAGCGATCCCAATGTTTCCGGTTTCGTCTTTAAAGTGCAGGCGAATATGGATCCCAATCATCGTGACCGCATCGCCTTTGTGCGCATGTGTTCCGGCGTCTTCAAACGCGGCATGAAACTCAAAGTCGCCCGCACCGACAAAGCGCTCGCCGTCAATAATCCAATTTTCTTCATGGCGCAGGATCGCCAACTTGCGGAAGAAGCCGTCGCCGGCGACATTGTCGGTATTCCAAACCACGGCGCGCTCGGCGTCGGCGATACACTGAGCCAGAAAGACGAGCTGCAATATTCCGGATTACCGGATTTTGCGCCGGAAATCATCCGCCGCGTACGCCTGGATGATCCGATGAAATCAAAACAGATGAAGCGCGCGATGATTGCGCTTGCTGAAGAAGGCGCAAGCCAGGTGTTCACGCCAATGCTTGGCGCCGATTTTTACGTCGGCGTTGTTGGGTCTTTGCAACTTGACGTGATCGAGGCGCGCCTGATTGCCGAATATGGTGTGGCGGCAACGCTTGAGCCATGCGGTTATGAAACTGTTCGCTGGCTTGGCGGCGACGAAGAAAACGTTGTCCAGGACTTTGTCTCCAAAAATCAGGGCGCCGTCGCCAATGACCGCTATGGCAGCCCGGTATACCTCGCACGATCCCAATGGGAAGCGGGCTACGCTGAAGAGAAAAACCCGCGCCTTCGTTTTTTGAAAACCCGCGAGCGAACCTAGCGCGGCGAATAAAATCTGAGATACCGGCACGCCGCCCTCCCCGATGAAACGAGCCTTTCCCGCGACGAACCGTGACGTCGCCTCTTAAAGCCATGATAGGCTTTAACCCGTCTTGACGGGAGAATCAGCCATGACCAATCGCGACCCGGACGGCCTGCGCCTGCCAATCCGTATTGATACGACTTCCAACGGTGAATTCGAGCCGGTCGCGCTAGACCAACACAATGCGGCTGCCAATGATCTCGCCCAACAATGGGCAAGCGAAAACGCACGTCGAAAGGGATTGAGGCGGCGCGATTTCATGGTGTCCGCTTGCGGCGCCGCTTCGACCCTTCTGGCGGTCAATCACGCTAACGCCATGGCGTCAAAAACCGGCGCATCATTCGATGTGCCTGTGGATGCGGCGCTTGACGACGCGGCTGCGATCGAAGCGCTGGGCGGCGATGAATTCATTTTCGACATTCAGGGCCATTATGTGAATCCAACAGGCGCCTGGCTCAGCAAAATTCCGGACAGCGCGCGACCTTTGTCAGGCATGCCCAATTCGTGCGTTACGGCAGCCGGGCGCAAGGACAGAGAATATTTGAAATGTCTGCGATCAGAAGAATTCATCAAAGACGTCTTTCTCGATTCCGATACGGACATGATGGTTCTGTCTTTTGTACCCAGCGCGCGCGAAGCCGAGCCGCTGACCATTGAAGAGGCCGACGAGACGCGCCGTATTGTCGACGCCATGGAGGGCGATAACCGATTGATGCTCCACGGGCGCGTCAATCCGAACCAGGAGGGCGATCTGGAAGACATGGATCGTCTTGCAGGCGAATTTCCCATCGCCGCATGGAAAACCTACACCCAATGGGGGCCTGACGGGGATGGCTTCTTTTTAACCGATGATGTGGGTGAGGCATTTATCGCGAAGGCAAAAGCACTCAACATTAACAACATCGCGATCCACAAAGGGCTGTCTTTTGGGTCTAAGTCCTTTGAACATTCTCTCTGTACAGATGTGGGTGAGGCTGCAAAACGCCATCCGGATATCAATTTCATTCTTTATCATTCCGGTCTCGACATCCCCACCAAGGAAGCGGCGTTTACACCCGGAAACGGCAAGGATCGCGGCATGGACGTGCTCTGCCAATCGTTGATCGACGCCAATGTTGCGCCGAATTCCAATGTTTATGCTGAACTCGGTTCTACCTGGCGGTTCCTGATGCGTGATCTCGACCAGGCGGCGCATGCCCTTGGCAAGCTGATCCAATATTGCGGCGAAGATAACGTTCTCTGGGGAACGGACTCAATTTGGTACGGCTCACCCCAGGATCAGATACAAGCCTTTCGAACCTTCCAGATTTCCAGTGAGTTTCAGGAGCGCTACGGCTACGCTTCGATGACCAAAGATCTCAAGGCGAAAATTTTCGGGCTCAACTCAACGAAACCCTATGGAATTTCCTTGGACGAAGTCAAAAAACGCGCAAGCCGCGACGCGCTCTCCCAACGCAAACATGCCTATCTCGAACACCCCGACCCAAGCTTTACAACTCATGGCCCCAAGACTCGCCGCGAGTTTTTGAATTTCAAAGCGCTGGGGGGCTGACCGCGTCTCTTACGCTTTCAAATACCGCGAACAATGGCGACATGTGCTGTGTGGCGTCGCAACAACCGTATGCGCATCAACATTTATTATGAAACAGAACAGCGCTAGATTTGCCTCCTGACACAAAGGAGCACATGCGATGATATGGTTGAAACGAAATTCTTTATGGATATTTTATTTCGCCTTTGTCGGGCTCGCCATCGTCTTTAAGGGCGATGAGCCGCTCTTCATCAGCGAAGGACCCTATGCGGCGGGCAAATATATCGCCTGGCTGATGTTTTTCGGTTTCCTCGCCTACTCGCTTTATTGCAGTTCTAAAGACAGCTTTATAAAAGCCCTGCCGCGGATCAATAAGGAAATCTGGGTGCGCCAGATCGGCCTCGATCTTTATATCGGCGTCGCGATGATGAGTTTCCTGATCTATCTGAACGAAGGGTCGCTTCTCTTTGTGGCGCTTTGGTTCATCCCGATCCTCCTCTTCGCGAATCTCGCAATCCTTCTTTACATTGCGATGAATTACGGATCGATCGTCGCGCATTTTACGGGATAGATTTGTCGAACACATTTTCTTGACAGTCGCCGCTACCGCCAAATTCCCTTGCCCGCGCCAGGCAGCCCTAGATTTTCCCACATCTCGTCAACGCGTTTGACGACGTCGTCGCTCATGCGAATCTCCGTTCCCCATTCGCGTTTGGTTTCCGGCGGCAGCTTGTCCGTGGCGTCGAGGCCGATCTTTGAGCCGAGGCTTGGCTCTGCGCTTGCAAAATCGAGATAATCAATCGGTGTCGATTCAATCACCGTAATATCCCGCGCAGGGTCCATCTTGGTGGAAACCGCCCACATCACGTCTTTCCAGTCGCGCGCATCAATATCGTCATCGACGACAATGATCCATTTTGTATACATAAACTGGCGGAGATAAGACCATGCGCCCATCATCACGCGCTTGGCGTGACCGGGATAAGCTTTCTTCATGGAAATCACGGCGATGCGATAAGAGCACCCTTCGGGTGGCAGCCAGAAATCCGTGATCTCCGGAAATTGCTGCTGCAACAGAGGAATGAAAACCTCGTTCAGGGCCTCACCCAAAATGCTCGGCTCATCCGGCGGGCGGCCGGTAAAGGTCGATAGGTAAATCGGGTCTTTGCGGTGCGTGATGGCGGTGATCGTAAACACCGGAAAGCGCTCTACCGCATTATAATATCCGGTATGGTCGCCATAGGGGCCTTCATCTGCGTAATCATCTAGAGAGACATAACCTTCGAGGATAATCTCCGCTTCAGCAGGTACTTTCAGGGGCACGGTTTTGCAGTCAACAAGGTCGACTTTCTTGCCGCGCAACAGTCCGGCAAAATGATATTCTGACAGCGTGTCCGGTACGGGCGTTACCGCCGCGAGGATCGTGCCGGGGTCAGCGCCAATAACTGCCGCGACAGGAAGCGGTTCAGTTTTTTCTTTCTTCCAGCGCTGATGGTGTTGCGCGCCGCCGCGATGCTTAAGCCAGCGCATAATGGTTTTGTTTTTGCCGATCTTCTGCATACGATAGATGCCAAGATTAAAATCATCCTCGCGCTTGTCGGAAGGACCTTTGGTGACCACCAACGGCCAGGTAATGAGCGGTGCGGGCTCATCCGGCCAGCAGGTCTGTATCGGCAGATCGTCAAGATTGATATCATCTCCGGTTTTGAGAATTTCCTGGCACGGCGCGCCAAGGGCCTTTGATGATGGCTTCATCGCCATCACGGTTTTCGCCAGCGGCGCCATCGCCATCAGATCTTTGAGACCGCCCGGCGGTTCCGGCTGACGCAGAAAAGCGAGAAGCTCGCCGACTTCGCGCAATTCCGCACCGGTTGTCCGTTCCTTGCCTTCCAGTGTGACACCCATGGCGACACGTTTGACCGTACCAAAAAGATTGACCAGCACCGGCATGGGCGAGATCTGCCCGTCATCCATCACCGGCTTTTCGAAAATCACCGCGGGGCCGCCCTCCGCCAGAAGCCGTGTTTGAATCTCGGTCAATTCGAGCTTGACCGCGACGGGCTCCGTGACGCGACGGAGTTCACCGGCCTCTTCAAGCTTTTCGATAAAGTCGCGCAAGGATTTGTAAGACATGCATCCGCCTCAAGTGCTATTTTCATAGCTCTACCGGCAAAAGCGCCGGCATCAAAGCGTTGCGAGCGGCGCCTTATCGACGCGGGGCTGTTACGCTTTCATATCCTTGCGCAAAAGTTCGATAAAAACCCTAATCGTCTCATCGAAGAAAAACCGGGCGGTTGCCTCCTGATCCTTTGCCCGCACAACTTTTGACATGGGCTGAATCGCACCGAAAAAGCCGTCATATTGGTAGGAGCAATTGGAGCGTAATTTCGGCAAATCTTTCCGCTCATTGCGCGGCCATGGATAGGTATAGAAATAAAATTCCTTGTGCAGCTTATCGGGGATGGCGAGCCCGACGCCAACTGAACGCGCCGTTTCGAAATCACCCTCCTCAAGCGTAATGATCGTCGCCATATCGAAATGATGGGGCCACAAACGCACTGGCGCCGGGCCGGGTCTGATATCGCGATGGGCATCAACGACGTCGCACAACAACAGATCCGCATTGTCAAAATATCGGCTCAATTCAGAAAGCGCGGTAACATCCTTATGAGCATCATAGGCGGCTTTTGCAGCATAGGGAGATGGTGGAACTTCGTAAGGTGACGGTGCGTCCAGCGCCTTCGGATCAAGGTCAAATGCCTTCAATCGCGCGCGCATCCAGTCCCCAGCGGCCTTGTCTTTAAGACCATGCATCGATGCTTCACCGGCAAGCGCTCCATCAACCAGCATCACCAGTGTCAGGTCACGTGGGTTCAGCCCAAACGCCAAACGCCGCTCCCCCACATAGGCGTCACCGGTCGCCATGATATGGAGATCGCGCCGCCATTGAAGGCTTGTATGGCTATCGTCCGGGACCGGCTCCAGATAGCCGCGTGCAAATCGCGCCAGCCATTGGGCGAGCTGATAGGGTTGGAGATGCGCTTTTGTGATCTTGCCCGGCGCCGCCGCGCCCAATCGTTTCCATGCGGTTCCCATCGAAGTCCCCTTTTGCCATCAATCACCTTCCTGCAATTCAGGCTGAAATTCAGCCGGACGCAACGGGATATCCGAAATCGTGAACAGAAATTGATGGCGGCAGCATGCTCAGCCCAGCTACTGGCGTAAATGTGACCGATACTTATTAACGCTATTTTGGCGTCTGCCCTTTACGTTCAGGCTGCTGAAGCATAATTTGAAACCAGACGGCGTATCGCTTCGTATAGAACATATGGCCGGGCCGATAGTAGCGGCTATGTTAAACGCCTTCGGGGTTCTGGTTCGGGAGTTAGTGTTCGGCGATGTTGCCGGTTTTGCATCAGGTATTTGGATCGACGCTCGTGGTTGCAGGATTAATTGTTCTGCCGTTACCGCTTCCGTTCGGCCTTATCATGCTCACAATCGGCTTTGCACTCCTGGCGCCATATGTTCCGTTTGTTCAGCGCCTGATCATAAAAATGCGTACCAAATGGCCAAATCTTGACCAGTCGCTGATGCGCTATCGCGATAAGTTCCCGCCCGTGATCAAACAGACCATCGACAAAACCCATCCGGCAGCGCCAGCGGAATAATCCTTAGCTTCTTTTGGAAAAATCCGGTTTTCGTTTCTGCATGAATGCAGCACCGGCTTCGCGAAACTCAGCAGAAGAAAGCTGCGCGGCAAAATGCGCGCCCTCCTCCTTCATGCGCGCAACGATCAGGTCGCGGTCGCCCCGCATAAGGTTTTTTGTGAGGCGCACTGCCGCCGGCGCCTTTGCGGCGATTTCCCTGGCGGCTGTCAGGCCTGCATCGCCTGTTGCTTCATGGGCAACGACTTCATTGACAAAGCCAAGTTCCCGGGCGCGCGCCGCGTCGATTTTCTTGCCGGCGAGCAACATTTCTGCAGCGCGCTGATGGCCTGCAATCTGAGGCAGGAGGAGGCTTGATGCCGCTTCCGGCACCAGCGCCAGATCAACAAAAGGCGTGTGGAATGTTGCATTCTTTGATGCATAAACAAGATCGCAATGAAACAGCATAGTAACACCAACGCCCACCGCACCGCCCTGCACGGCAGCGATCAATGGCTTTTCTGCTTTCGCGAGCGCAAACAAAAACCGCATCACTGGCGGCGTCTGATGCGGATCCGCAGGCGAGGCGCCCCCGCTCATGAAATCACCGATGTCGTTGCCGGCTGTGAACATATCGCCCGCCGCTTCAAACAGAACCGCGCGAACAGCATCGTCCCTCTCCGCCTCCTCCAGCGCGTCCGCCAGCGCGGCATACATCACCGCCGTGATGGCATTTTTCTTTTCCGGCCGATTGAACGCAATGCGCATCACCGCTTCATCGCGGTTTACGGAAATGTGCTCGCTCGTCATATATACTCCTGCTGATCACAACATCATTTTTCGTGACTTGACGCGATGAGGGTCAAGGGATCAAGACCCTACTACAGCAGGAAAACGCCTTATGCAGTTGCACATAATTGAAACCGGCGAACCGCCGGCGCCCCTTAAAGATCAGTTCGGCGGCTATCCTTCAATGATTGAGCGGGTATTGACCCCGCTCGGGCCAGATTTATCATTTTCGACAACGCCGGTTTTTCGCGGTGACGCCGCGCCTCCACTAAGCGCCTTTGACGCCCTTATCATCACCGGTTCGCCCGCCGGCGTTTATGACGGCCATGACTGGATCGCCCCCACGGAGGATTTTCTGCGACGCGCCATTGCGGCTGGTAAACCCACCGTCGGGATATGTTTCGGCCATCAACTTCTGGCCCAGGCTTTCGGCGGCACAGTTGAAAAATCCGCCAAGGGCTGGGGCGTTGGCGCGCACAGTTATGATTTAATCACCGGCGTCGGCTGGATGACGCCCATGCAATCTCGCGCTGCCTGCGCTGTCTCTCATCAGGATCAAGTCACCCAGCCGCCCGACGGCGCACGCGTTCTCGGCGGCTCGACATTTTGCCCCAATGGCGTCATCGACTATGCCCAAGGCCCCGCCATATCATTCCAACAGCATCCGGAATTTTCTCATGATTATGCGGCCGCGCTGATGCGCCTGCGCCGCGGCCGAATCCCGGAAGACCGCGTCAGCGCCGGTCTCGACAGCCTGACCCATAAATCCGATCGCGACCTCATCGCGAATTGGATCGTTAATTTTCTGATGCAACATGCGAGGTAAGTGATGACTGACTTAACGCTCACCATTGGAGACAAGAACCTTTCTTCCTGGTCATTGCGGCCATGGATATTAATGAAGCAGGCAGGCATTCCGTTTGCGGAAAAAAATATAAGACTCGACCAACCTGAAACGCGAAAAGTTCTCGCAGAAACCTCACCCTCAGGCCTCGTGCCATTTTTAGCGCATACAACCGATAGCGACGAAATCAGAATATGGGATTCGCTCGCCATCGCAGAATATCTGAATGAACTATACCCCGAAAAGCAGCTTTGGCCTGCAGACATAAAGGCGCGCGCCCATGCCCGCGCCGTCTCTGCTGAAATGCATTCAGGCTTTGGCGCCATGCGCGCGGTTTGGCCTATGCAGTTTTTGCGTCAGGACCTGAAACACCTCACCTCCGGCGGGGTTCAGCGCGACATCGACCGCATCGCTCAGATCTGGGGCGAGTGCCGGACCAAATTTGGCGCAAAGCATGAATCCGGTGGACCGTTTTTGTTTGGCGTCTTCTCTATCGCCGACGCAATGTATGCACCCGTGGTCTCGCGCTTTACCACCTATGGCCCGCTCGAACTGAGTGCGGACGCAGCCGCCTATATAGAGGCAATGAGCGCCCTGCCGACGATGAAAGAATGGGGCGACGGAGCGAAGATGCAGACGGGCTCCTGAGCGGCTTGCGCCTTGCGCCCCAACCCTTTATCTCGGCGCCCATGCAAAACAATGAAGCCGAATCGATTCTCGAAGCCCTCCTCGCCGACGCACGCGCTGCCGGCGCGGAGGCCGCCGACGCCGTTCTCTATCAGGGCGTTTCCCACGGGGTTTCCTGGCGTATGGGTAACCTTGAGGATGTTGAGCGGTCCGAAAGCACCGATCTTGGGCTGCGCATTATGGTCGGCAAACGCCAGGCAAGCGTTTCAACGACAGATCAGTCCCGCGCATCACTGAAAGAACTCGCAACACGTTGCGCCGCCATGGCCAAGGCAGCGCCGGAAGACCCCTATTGCGGCCTAGCGCCGGAAGAAAGGCTCGCCCAACCACCTTTCCAGGAACTCGATCTAGGCGACTACGCTGAACCTTCGACAGAAGACTTGAAAACCCGCGCTGCAGAATGTGAAGCCGCCGCCCTTGCCATTGAGGGCGTCGTTAATTCCGGCGGCGCTGGCGCCAGCTATGGCGAAGGCCAGAAATGGTTCGCAACGAGCCACGGATTCTTCGGCCAGTCTGGCGGGGCAAATCATTCGGTTTCCGTCAGCGTCCTGGCGCAGGACGACAATGGCATGGAACGCGATTATGATTATGATTCCAAAACTCATATCGTCGACCTTATGCCGGCCGCTGCGATTGGCAAAAACGCCGGTGAGCGCACCGTCAAACGCCTGTCGCCAAAAAAACTAAAGAGCCGTCCAGCGCCGGTTATCTTCGACAACCGGCTGTCGCGTTCGCTGCTGTCGCATCTCGCGGGCGCTGCAAATGGGGCAGCAATCGCACGCGGCGTCAGTTTTTTAAAAGATAAAAAAGGCGAGAAACTCTTTGCCACAGGCATCAATGTGGTTGATGACCCGCATATTGCACGCGGCGCGGGTTCGCGCCCTTTTGATGGCGAAGGCGTCACGAATGCACGCATCGACCTGATCAAAAATGGCGCGCTCACTGATTGGCTGATGAATACAAGCCAGGCGCGGCAACTCGGCCTTGAAACCAATGCTCGCGCATCGCGTGGAACCGGCGGGGCGCCGGGATCAGGGGCCACCAATCTTTACCTTGAAGCCGGCGCGGCGACCCTCAGCGATTTGATCACGCAGGCCAAAGAAGGCCTCCTCGTTACGGACATGTTCGGGCCCCAGGTTAATTCGAATACAGGCGACTATTCTGTTGGTTGTTCCGGTTTTTGGTTTGAGGCAGGCGTCATTGTTTATCCGGTGAGCGAGATTACCATCGCCGGCAATCTCCTGGAGATGTTTGCAGGGCTTATACCCGCAAATGATCTTGAGTTTCGCGGCGCCACCAATGCGCCGAGCGTTTTAATCCCGTCCATGACGATCGCGGGCGACTAGTTATTTTCATAAATGGAGTTTTCCATGTCTGACAAACAATTGCTGCATCTGGTGTTTGGCGGCGAGCTTGAAAACCTTGAGGAATGCAATTTTCGCAACCTCGATGACCTCGATATTGTCGGTGTCTTTCCCGACTACGCCTCCGCAGAAAAAGCGTGGCGCGCAAAAGCGCAGGCAACCGTCGATAACGCGCATATGCGTTATTTCGTCGTCCATATGCACAAGCTTCTCGATCCCGACGGCGACGGAAAGTTTTAGCGAAGACCGATGGGCGCCCGCGCCGTTACTCGTGAAGAATTCGCGACTCCGCAAGGCCGCCGCCGCGCCTGGCGCGAATTGATGCTTGGCGATCACGGGATCCTGCGCAAATTTTACGACAACACTCATGAAGTAGCCGCAGGCAAATTGTGGCGCAGCTATCAGCCGTCACCTGTTGATCTGAAACGGTGGAAAGCCCGCGGTATAAAAACAATCATCAATCTGCGCGGCGACAATCCAAACGGGTATTTCTTCCTGGAAGAAGAAGCCTGCGCGAAACTTGGTCTGAAGTTTGTAACATTTCGCGTATTCTCGCGAGAAGCGCCATCAAGAGATGCGCTTTACGGTGCGCGCAAGCTCTTTGAAGAAATTGAATACCCAGCCATGATGCATTGTAAATCCGGCGCCGATCGCGCCGGGTTGATGGCGACCCTTTATATGTTCTTCCACGAAGGTGCGCCCCTTGATCAGGCGATGGAACAGCTCTCATTCAAATATGGCCATGTGAAGCAAGGAAAGACTGGCGTCATAGATTATGCCTTTGAGCAGTATATTGCGTATGCAGGCGAAAATGGAAAATCACCTTCCTCAGTGGAAGGTTTTTTCTCCTGGGTCGACAGCGCCTATGACCCCAAAAAGATCAAAGAGAGCTTTCGTGCAACGCGCTGGGGTAATATTCTGACGGAGTGGATATTGCGACGGGAATAACCAGCCTTCAACACTCACGGTTCGAAAAAAAACTCGGCGGGTCGTGGTAAGCCTAATTTGTCAAATGCCTGATCTTTAAAAGGTCCGTCGCGATCAACCCAACCCATAAATAAATGTGCCGACCATGCGTTTGGATTCGGCGTCATGCGTGCGTGGCGGAAATGAACGCCGCGATAGGCGGCTGCATCGCCTGGGTTCATTTTGATATTAACATAATCATTCGCGCCAAAATCTTTTGCCGGAACTGGATTTAGTATTTCGCCTTCCGAAAGTTGCCTGGACTCCATATTGAAATCCCAAACTATGTCGTCTGAATATCCGAGTGTCAGATTGATGCTATGCTCATTCGACTTTCGATCACTGTGAACATCAAGGCGCGCGCCCTTCGGATAAACCCGTCCATAAGCATAAGAAGGCAATAATTTTTTACCAACAACCCCCTCCATCACAGGTGTCAGGCCCCACAAAATGCCCAGTGAAAATGGAAAATGCTGGCTGAAAAGCTCCAGCGATGGCTGCGTTACAGCGTGTGCGCTTGCTCGAAAGCGTTTTTGCAATTCAGGCGTATCCCCCACCGCTTTTTGCATGATCGAGAGATAAGCGCTCGCGACCTCGCGCGGCAACAACCCCTCCAAAAAAACAAATCCCTGATCGAAATAGTCAGACGTCTGGCTCATGAAAGAACACTCACAAAAAGATTTTCCGCCCCAGACCCTAAAGCCGATTATGCCAATTGCAATGCGGCCTGACGCGCATATGCGCCGCCTTTCTCAATCAACTCATCATGTTTGCCGATCTCGATAATGCGGCCCCGATCCATTACGGCGATAAGATCAGCATCTTTGACGGTCGACAAGCGATGCGCAATCACAAGGGTCGTGCGGCCTCTGGTTAGGCGCTTCAAAGCTTCCTGAACTTTTGTCTCGCTTTCCGCATCAAGGGCTGACGTGGCCTCATCCATTAAAAGAATCGGCGCATCTTTTAAGAAAGCCCGCGCAAGAGCAATGCGCTGCCGCTGTCCGCCCGAAAGAGAAGTCCCGCCCTCCCCCAGCGGCGTGTCATACCCGTTCGGCAAAACGCTGATAAAGTCATTGGCGGCAGCATCAGTCGCCGCTTTGATGATTTCCGCACGCGAGGCGCTTGGGCGACCAAATGCAATATTTTCCAACGCCGACATGTTAAAGACAATGGCGTCCTGACTAACCATGGCAATGCGCGCGCGCAGGCTGCGCAATGTTACGCGCGTTACGTCTTCGCCATCGATCAGTATCTGCCCGGTTCCCGGCTCATAAAGCCGCGGCAATAGATTCATCAATGTCGATTTCCCTGAACCAGATTCTCCGACAAGCGCAACCATCGATCCGGCGGCGATTTCGAGGGTCACACCGTTCAGTGCTTTTACGTCGGCGCGATAGGCAAAACCGATATTGTCGAAACGGATGGCGCCGGGTCCGGCGCCAAGATCAACGGCGCCGTCTGCATTTTTTATTGCCGGACGCGTATCGATCAGCGACAGCATCCGCTCAAAGGCGCCGAAGCCTTCCTGCATAACTGCATTGATGGTGCCGAGCGCGCGCGCTGGCTGGGAAACCAACAGCAGCGTAACAATAAAGGCGGTAAATGCCGGCCCATTGAGGGCGCCGCTTGATATCCGCCACGCGCCCACCGCAACGACAATGCCAAACGCCATGCTGCCAGCAACAAGTATCAGCGGTTCATTGAGAGCGCGCGTATAAGCCATCTTTTTTAAGAGCCCGAGCCTGGTTGCAAATGCATCACCGGCACGCGCGCGTTCCAGCGGTTCTAGCTGATAAGATTTGACCATTCTCGCGCCGGTCAGTGTCTCGCCGACCAACGCGATGATATCCCCAGCCTGGTGTTGCGCTTTGGACGAAGTGTCGCGCAACAATCGACCAATCCTTCCAACAGGGATTCCGATCAACGGATAAATCGCGAGCACGGCGAGGGTCAGCACCCAATCATAGAAAAATAACCTGGCCACCAGTGCGCAAAGGGTCAGTACGGCGCTGACTGAAAGCGCCGCGCGCGTCAGGGTTTCACGCAAAACCAATGTATCATTTGTAAACCGGGAAATGGTCTGTCCAGAGACTTCCGAGTGCTGTTGCGTCAAATCCAGCGCCATAAGTTTGTCGAACATGTCATTTTGCAGATCGCACAAGGTGGACAGCGCAGCGCCCGCACTCAACCGGGTCTGCCAATATTGCGCCATCGCATTCACGACACCGAGTAAAAGCACAAAAATCGGACCCCAGATGACAACATCGGCGATGCTTGGTGAAAATCGCGAGCCCCCGTCTGAAAAACCTGCATTGATCCATTCAACACCGACCGGAATAAGCGCCATGGAGCCCGCATAAATTGCCATCGCGATCAGCGAGAGCGCCAGTCGCGGCCAATAACGCGACAGATAATCCCGCCACAACCGCAAGGCGAGCGTGGCGGAAGATTTTTCATTACTCTTTGCTGGCGGCTTGGCGGCGTCCACGATTGATATTCCAGACCCTGATTGTCAGTGCGCCAGCATCATCGCGAGCGCCGCCGCGTCAGGCAAGCTATTGACCAAAAATGAAAAATGAGGAACGCCTGTATTTCATGCTCAAACGCCTCGCCAAAAGCGCCTTCGTGGCGAGAATCGCCAGTTTTCTAATCGGCGCTTATATTCATTTTGTTCATACCACCTCCAAATGGACGATCATCGGCCTTGACCATGTGGAGGCTGCCGCAGAGCGGGGCCAGGGCGTGATCGTCGTATTTTGGCATGGCCGGCTGATGATGGCGCCGACAATGCGGCGACGAACCGCGAGACGGTTTTTCATGCTGATTTCGGCCCACCGGGATGGCGATATTATCACCGACAGCGTCAAATCATTCGGCCTTGAATTCATACGCGGCTCAGCCGCAAACCCAAAAAAACGCAACCGCGATAAAGGCGGCGTCGCAGCATCGGCAGAGATGCTGGAGGTGCTCTCCAAGGGTCATCTGGTCGGAGTCACCCCCGACGGGCCGCGCGGCCCGGGCGAGAAAGTCAGTCCCGGCGTCATCCGCATTGCGCAGCTCGCCGGCGCGCCTATCGCGCCGATGGGTGTTTCAGTGTCTCGAGGCAGGTTTTTGAAAAGCTGGGATCGCTTCCTCATAGCTTGGCCATTTTCCCGCTGTGCCGTCATTATTGGGCCCATCATTGAACCATCGCCTGAAAACGACCCGGCAATGGTTGAAACTACGCGCCAGTCAGTCGAAAACGCCTTGATCAGCGTGACACAAGATGCTGACAGGATGACCGGACTGGGCGCTCGCCGCCATCACACCAGAGAAAGTACATAAACTTCCGATGCCGATGCGCGTTCAAGAACCGCTGAGCCTGAAGATTTACCGCTCGCTCAGCCGCGCTGCCGAGCCTGTCGCCAATTTCGCCCTTCGCCATCGATTAAAAAAAGGCAAGGAAGACCCCGCCAGAATAAATGAACGACGCGGCATCACGACTAGAAACCGCCCTGATGGCGGCCTTATCTGGATCCACGGCGCTAGTGTCGGCGAATCACTTTCGGTGGTCCCACTTGTTCGACAGCTGAGAACCCGCCGCCCGGATCTCAATTTTCTCGTCACCACCGGCACCGTCACCTCAGCCAACCTTATGGCCGAGCGCCTGCCGGAAGGCGCTTTTCATCAATATATTCCCCTTGATCATCCTGACTTTGTTTCCAATTTTCTCGATCATTGGCGTCCTGATGCGGCGATCTTTGTAGAATCTGAATTCTGGCCAAACCTCATTCTCGGCGCACGGGAAAAAATTCCCTCGATGACGCTTGTTAACGGCCGCATTTCACCAAGGTCTTTTGAAGATTGGAAGCGTCAGCCAAATTCAATCAAATGCATCCTCTCTTCTTTCGACGCTATCATTGCGCAAGATTATCAGAATGCGGAGCGTCTGACGACGCTTTCCGGCGGCGTCGTCGGCATGCTCGGCAATTTAAAAAGCGCTGCCCCGCCTCTGCCTGCTGATGACAATGAAATCACGCGCCTGAAAGAAATAATTGGAGACCGTCCCTTCTGGCTGGCGGCCAGCACCCATCTCGGCGAAGAGGAAATCGTCCTCAATGCCCATCAATTATTGCGCCAGGATCACGCCAATCTTTTAACAATCATCGCCCCGCGCCATCCCGGCCGCGGCGGCGAAGTCTGTGCACTCGCAGCAGAGCAGTCACTGCAGTTTGCACAACGCTCCGAAAGTGGCGCCATTGACTCGAAAACGGAAATTTACATTGCCGATACGCTTGGCGAGCTTGGCGTGTTCTATCGCCTTAGCGACATTGCCTTTGTCGGTGGCAGCATTACACCGAAAGGTGGCCACAATCCGCTTGAGCCCGCACGCCTGGGCGCAGCAATCCTCCACGGACCACATACTTTTAATTTTGTAGAAACCTATGGCGATATGCGCGCCGCAGGCGGCGCGGCGCTCGTACGCAACGAGCGCGAACTCACCACGGCAATTCGCAGGCTATGGCACGATGAAAAAACACGCAAAGCAATGATTGAGGCGGCGCGTGGCGCGGCAGAAAATAACACCGCAAAAATTCTCAACGATATCTGCGATGCGTTGCTAGAAAAGGCGCCCGGTGAGGCTAACGCCACATGATGCGTGAACCATGGTTCTGGCGCAGCAAATCAAATGCGGCGCACTTGGTTGCTCGAGCCTTATCACCCCTTTCCTACATTTATGACATCGCTCAACGCGCACGTTGGAAACTGACGGCTCCCTATACTGCGCCGGCGCCGGTAATCTGTATCGGCAACGCATCGCTTGGCGGCGAGGGGAAAACACCTTTCGCCATCATGTTGAGCGAGATGTTGATGCGCGATGGGCTGAATTGCCAATTCCTGACGCGAGGATATGGAGGGAAGTTGCCGGGACCTGTGCTGGTTGACCGAAAAATCCATGGTCCAATCGATGTGGGCGATGAAGCGCTTTTGCTGTCACGCAGCGGCCCGACCTGGGTTGCCCGCAACCGGGTTGCCGGCGCCCAAGCGGCAACGAACAATAATGCCGATGTCATTTTGATGGATGATGGATTTCAAAATCCGACAATCCAGAAAACCCTCTCAATATTGCTTTATGGCGGAGAGGCGACAACCGGCAATAATCGTATCTTTCCAGCCGGCCCGTTACGCGAACCGCTCCTTCGCGCTGTCAGCCGCGCTGACTTGATCGTTCTGACCAGCGATAAAGCAAGCACAGAGATAGCTGCCGGAAAGCCCTTGATTCGCGCAACGATTGAGCCCGCCAATGCGCCAACGCCAAAAAAAGTGGTCGCCTTTAGCGGTATCGGAAAGCCTGCTAAATTTTTTGACCTGCTGACGAGCACAGGCTTTGAGATCGCAAAAAAAATCGCTTTCCCCGACCATCATTTTTTCTCTGACCACGACATAAAAGCGTTGCGCGAGCTGGCAAAACAGAATGAAGCAACATTAATTACCACTGAAAAAGATTTCGTAAGATTATCCAGCGACATGCGAGATGACATATTGACCTTTCCTGTCGCAATGCGCGCCAATGAGCCGGGAATACTGCACCGTCTCGTAATGCAATCGATCGGCGACGCGGCATGAACGGAACGAATGCATGACCAACAAAGGCGATGCCGCCCGCTCAGAAAATTATTTGCCGGAGCGCCGGTCGAACCGCTCAATCACGGTCGGTCATCGTATCGAATACGCGGTTGTAGTTGCACTTTTTGGTTTATTTAAGCTGCTGGGGATTGACCGCGCATCCGCCTTTGGCGGCGCCAGCGCGAGATTTCTTGGCAAAATACTGCCCAGCGTCTCAAAACGCGCCGAAGATAATTTGCGAATGGTTTATCCCGAATGGGATGATGACCACATTCATAAAACTGTCAGTGAGGTTTGGGAAAACCTGGGGCGCACGGCGGCGGAATATGCCCATCTCGGCGAGTTGAGTATGCAAGGCCCTGACCCACGGATTTCAGTAATCGGCGGGGAAGAATTCACCCCGGCCCTCATGAAACACGGGCGCGCTATTTTCATTGCCGGTCACTTCGCCAATTGGGAAGTTGCCGGCATTACTGCGACGCAATTAAAGCTCCCCTTTGGTTTTATCTATCGCGCTTCGAACAACCCGCTTGTTGATGAACTGATCATCAAAAAACGCGCTGCCGTCATGACGACAAGGCAGATACCGAAAGGCTGGCAAGGCGCGCGCGGATTGATCGACATTTTAAAAGATAATTGCTCGATTGCGATATTGATGGATCAGAAATTGACCACGGGCGGCATTCCCGTTCCCTTTATGGGCCATACAGCCATGACCACGCCGGCAGCGGCGCGTCTTGCATTGCGATTTAATCTGCCGCTTATTCAAATATCAACGGAGCGGATGAATGGCGCCTATTTTAAAGTCACTGTCCATGCGCCGATTTCATTTGAACCAACCGGCGACCTTCCAGCGGATATCGAGAAGCTCACGATAAAGATCAACGAAGCGCTCGAAAATGATGTACGCGCGCGACCCGGCCAGTGGCTTTGGCTGCACCGTCGCTGGCCGAAGGCCAAAAAACCTTAGTTGCTAGGGCGTTTCCGAGATAAAGTGGTTCCCGGTTTATCGTTCCCGCCCGCGAACGCGGTCAAGATATTGGCGAGCGCCTTCGCGCGCGGGAAACGCCCCAGATTAATACCAAAGCGCATTTCTTTTCGGAAAACCGCGCCACACTTTCCCGGAAATGCGCTAGCCGTTGCACGCCCCCCGGGAAGCGACACTCGCGCCGCCTGCCGCCGCCGAACAGGCATTGCCATAAGTCTTTCCGTCACATCCGCAAACTGGATCATATTCCATGGTGCAGACTTCCGGCTTGGCGCGACAGACGCCTGCCCCGTCCGCGATTTCCCGGCAGCTGCCAGGCTCCATCTCGCAATAATCGCCCGCTGAGGCGCAGGCGAACCCGGCAATACCGCCGCACATGCCGCCCGTTTCGCCGATACTGACGTCGCTGCTGTCAGCCTGCTCGTAAGGCCCAGTCGTACAGGCGGCGACAAAGAGCAAAAGAGCGGCGATTCGATACACTATGCGCCGCCTTCCTGCATTTGCGATTGCATGTATCTTTCTTCTCCGACCTTACCGATAAGTTCGAGCTGGGTTTCGAGGAAATCGATATGTTCCTCCTCAGATTCCAGAATGCGCACGAAAATCTCGCGGCTCACGAAATCTCGCACAGACTCGCAATATTCAATCGCTTCAAGATAAAGCGGGTGCGCGCGGGTTTCCGCGCCAAGGTCGCACTCCAGACATTCTTTAACGGTTTCACCAATATATATCTTGTCCAGATCCTGCAGATTCGGCAGCCCCTCAAGGTAAAGAATGCGTTCGATCAACTCGTCCGCGTGCTTCATTTCGTCAATGGACCCATCATATTCAATCTTCGCGAGGCGTTCAAAACCCCAATTTTTATACATTCGCGCATGAAGGAAATATTGGTTGACGGTGGTCAACTCGAGCTTCAGCGCTTTATTCAAATGTTCGATAACTTTTTGATCGCCTTTCACGCGGTCAATCTCCTTTTTGATTCACTACTCTAAACTAAACGATCAATCAGTCGGTCCAAGAATTATCTTTGCAAGCTACTATCAATCGCGCGTTTTCTTGCGCGAGCGATAATCACTCGCGCCTGGATGGTTCAAAAGTGGGACGCAAAGATTGAAACTATTCAGCTGCGAGCTTTTGTGGTCCCGACTCGACTATGCGGGCGTCCTCAATCATCTGCGCAACATCGGGCAGGCATTTGCCGCATTGCGGACGTCGCCCACAGCGGCGAAAAACATCAGCGACCGTGCGTGCGTCATCCCCAGCCGCAGCGGCCAGTTCTTTTTCTCTCAACGCATTACAGATGCAGACAAACATCGCGCACCAACGCTCCAGTCGTTCACTGTCCCAAAATGGTCCAGTTCAGCCCTTAGGTGGTGCAAATGATAATGATTGTCAATTACAAAAAGCTTAACCGCCTTCATTTTCTGCTGTTTTCGGCGCCGCAGGCATCTCGCCAACAGTCGATTGCGGATCAACGAGGCGGCCCGCCCATTTGATGCTCCAGTGAAGATGCGGCCCCGTCACACGCCCTGTAGCGCCCACTGCGCCAAGAATATCACCCTTTTCAACATGCTGGCCCGGCATCACATCAATACGCGACATGTGGAGAAAAGCACTTTCCAGCCAGTGGCCATGGTCCAGCAGAACGAGGCCGCCTTCGAAATACATGTCGGCTTCGGCAAGGGTGACGATGCCCGCCGCCGGCGCACGAATCGGGGTTCCCGCAGACGCCGCAACATCAACACCGGAATGGGGTCGTTTAGGCTCGCCGTTCAGGATCCGCTGTGATCCGAAAACTCCGCTGATCGGCCCCGTCGCCGGCCAGACAAACCCGGCGCCCCAATCAGCCTGGGATTGCGTATTCTGGCGTGCTTTTTTCTTTTTCGCGCTGTCAATCGCGATCTTTGCAAGCTGGTCTTCGGTAAAACCGGAAACTTTTGACTGATCGAGACCGTCAATGCGCTGAACCGGGAATTCGCGATCAGCAACATCGATGGCATGGCGCTCCACATCGCCGTCAGGCAGCGTCACCACCAGCAGCGATGTCAGCGCGCTATCGCGACCAAAGCCGAAAACGAATTTTCCATCGGCGCCGACCATCACGTCATCGCCATCGAGACGCACTTTAGCGCCGGCCTCGGTCTGCCCAAAAACCAGGCCGCCTTGTGAAAACGCACCGGTTAGAGAATATCGTGTAGGCTCATCAGCAAAAACTTTTTGTCGCTCTGCAACGTCTTGCATCGCTTCGGCATAGTCAGCCCGCCGCGCGAGCGAGCCCTCCGCCTCAACTGGAAATAGAGGAGCAATTTTAGGTTTTTCGACTGGCCCCGCGCTGTTAGCAGCGGCGCTTACGCTTTTGTCCTGATCGGCATTCGCCGCTTGTTTGTTGTCGGCATTCGCCTCAGGCGCCGTCGTACATGCGGCAATCGCTGCAAAAACAGAATAAAGATAAATTCGCATTGGCCTACTCGCTCTTTAACTCAAAACCCTTCATCGCCGCCATGGCGTCAATATAGGCTTCCTGCTTATCGACATTCCAGTATTTCAAAACTTTCAATGGGATATGCGCACCCGTCACGGCGCATTTTACATAGGCGCCGGGCTTGACGATATGAAATTCGGCATCGCCATAGTCCAAAATTGCTTCATCGTCAGCGCTCATGGAATCAAACGGGTTCATTTATCGCCTCAACTAATTTCACCCGCATCCTTAGCGCGACCGCTCCGACTTAGTCAAAAAGCCTTTGCTGTCGGGCCTTCGCAGGTTTCTTGGCGGTTGTTTTGCGCGGCCGCTTTTGCGGGGCGGGTTTTCCTTGTCCATCAAAGACAATTCCATGAGCGCCGTCGGCAAATTGGACTTCACCCGAAGTTCCAGCAACCACATCGCCAAACCGGCGCAACAAGACGCCATCTTTGTCCCGCACCAGCGCAAACCCGCGATCGAGCACATTTTGATAGGAAACTGTTCGTAGCACCCTGCTCGCCGCCGTGAGCTTGGAATCGCGGTCGCTGACCATCCGGTCAGCGCGCTCTGCGATGCGCGCCCAGAACGAAGCGATCTGGTTTCCCCGAACAGCGAACCCGGCAGATAAAAGGTTTTTGTTCAGCCGTGCACCGGTCCCGGCGATACGGGTCAGCGCCATATCGAGGCGCACACGCAACCCGGCCCGAAGCCCGTCCGCTGCACGATCAAGGCGTTGCCCATTAACGCCGAGAATATCTTCGGGCCGTCCAAGCCCGCGGACGGCAGACAGAAGCGCCGCGCGCCGCGTCTCAAAGAGCCGCGTCGCCGCTGACACAAAGCGGCGCTCTTTGTTCAAGAGTTCCGCCTGAAGTTCTGAACGGACTGGCACGGCAAATTCTGCCGCCGCCGTGGGCGTTGGCGCGCGCTTATCCGCCACAAAGTCGATCAGCGTCGTATCCGTTTCGTGGCCCACAGCGGAGATCAGCGGTATCTCACTCGCCGCTGCTGCGCGCGCAACGCTCTCTTCATTGAAACACCACAGATCTTCCAGCGACCCACCACCACGTGCAACGATTAGAACATCCGGGCGGGGCGTCGGCCCGTCGGCAGGCAGCGCATTAAAACCCTTGATCGCCGCAACTATTTTTTCTTCGGCGCCCCTACCCTGAACAACGGTCGGCCAAACTATGACACGGCGCGGAAAACGCTCACGAAGACGGTGAAGAATATCTCTAATGACCGCGCCCGATGGCGAGGTGACGACCCCGATCACCTGTGGCAGGAACGGCAGCTCTAGTTTTCGTTCTGGCGCGAACAACCCTTCAGCAGCCAATTTCTTTTTTCGTTCTTCCAGCATCGCCATTAAGGCGCCGGCGCCGGCGGGCTCAAGCGAATCAATAATCAGCTGGTAGCGCGACTGGCCGGGAAAGGTGCTGAGCTTGCCGGTCGCAACAACTTCCATGCCCTGTTCCGGATTAACCGACAGGCGCGCCGCCACGCCCTTCCACATGACACTCGAGATGACCGCTTTTTCATCTTTGAGATCGAGATAGACATGGCCGGACGCCGCCCGCGTCACCCGGCCCAATTCACCACGCACGCGCACAAATCCGAAATTGTCCTCAACCGCCCGTTTTACAGCGCCCGAAAGCTCTGAAACCGTGTATTCGTGGACATTGCCGACTGTTTGCTCCGCCATTAGAGTCTTAAAGCACAATATTCGGGGCAGCATAAGAAGGCCCTGAAGTGGGGCGCCGCACCCCTGTCAAAAGTCAGTGTTGGCTGTAGCAAAACCTGCTAGGTCAGCGCTCCGCACCAATGTCGCGTATTCGTAAAATCCTATTACCAGACGGGGAGAATCCTGATGAAGATTAAACTATTTCTTGGCGCCGCCGCAGGCGCGATCATGCTCAGTGGGGTAACCCTCACGCTTCAATCGGCCAGCGAAGAGACCGCTGGCGCCCCGTTCCTGCATCCGTTAATGATCGCGCGCGCTCTTTGCGGCGAGAATGTCGATGGCCTTGCCAAACGCCGCGCATTTTTCATTCGCGCCGCGCAGGCTTTTGCCCAGGCGACGGACGGCGCCAACGACGCCCCGACGCTGCGCCCCGCGATCAATACGATCACCTATGGCATCACCACCAGCAATCCAGAAGCGCAAGCCTGGTTTAATCAAGGCCTCGCCTTCACCTATAATTTCAACCATGGCGAAGCGATTGTCGCCTTCAAACAAGCTCAGGCGATCGATCCCGATTGCGCCATGTGTTATTGGGGTGAGGCTTTTGCGCACGGGCCGAACATCAATGCACCGATGTTTGATGAAGCTGTTGCGCCCGCTTTCGCCGCGATCAAAAAAGCCCTCGCACTACGCAGCAATGCAAGCGAAAAAGAACAGGCGCTGATTAATGCTCTCGGTTATCGCTATGAGGCCGCGCCGCTGGTGGACCGTTCAAAACTCGACAATGCGTTTGCTGACGCCATGGATGAAGTCGCGATACAATACCCTGAAGATGACTTCATTGCCGCTCTTGCCGCAGAAGCAAACATGGATACGCAATCCTGGGATTACTGGGCTGACGGCGGGCGCACCCCCAAGGGCCGGACAGCCCGGACCGTTTCACTTCTGGAAGGCGTTATGGCGCGCAGCCCGAATTATACAGCGGCGATCCATCTCTATATTCACATCACCGAAGCCTCAAGCGATCCGTATCGCGCGGCCGATCACGCCGACCGGCTCGCAGCACTATCACCGGGCCTCGGCCATCTCATCCACATGCCGTCCCACACCTATTATCGCATTGGCCGTTTCAAGCAGGCGCTTGACCACAACATAAATGCGGTGGCGGCGGATCAGGCTTATCTCGATCAGGCCGACGCCAGCATGCTTTATGAATATGGGTATTTCACCCACAATATTCATTTCGCGATGACCTCAGCACAAATGTCCGGTGACGCGGCGACCGCTTTGGCTATGGCGGATAAACTCAATGAAAAACTTCCAATAGAGATGGCCGCTGCGGCGCCATGGGTGCAACCAATCAAGGCTGCGCCCTATTACGCCATGGTGCAATTCGCCGACCCGAACGCCATTCTTGACACTGATGATCCAGGCGAAGACATGCCATTCCTGCAAGGGACCTGGCATTACGCACGCGGTGAGGCATTTGTGAAAAGCGGCGACTTTGCTGCAGCACAGGAAGAAGTTGAAGCCATCAGCACCGTCATCGCTGAGGCTGACATGTCAAATCTCACCGGCGGCGGTGTGCCGGCGCTTGATATTTTGAACATTGCACGCCTCACCATCATTGGCCGTGCAGCAGCAGCCGAGGGCGACCTTGAAACCGCCGTCGAGGCCATGGAGGAAGCTGTCGCGCTGCAAGAGGCGATTGCTTATACGGAGCCGCCATTTTGGTATTATCCGTCAAAGCAAACGCTCGCGTCGATGCTGTTACAGGCAGGCAAAACGGAGCGCGCTGAACAGCTGTTCCTCGAATCTCTAGCCGCGTCGCCCAACAATGCCTGGGTGCTATACGGACTTGCCGAAGCGTATAGGGCGCAAGGGGACAAAAACGGCGCCAAATACGCTAATGCGCTTTTCAAGGATGCATGGCTTGGTGAAAAAAAGGCAAAATTGACGTTGTCTCAACTATAATAATGAGGGGTGTGGCGAGATGATCGCCACACCCTCACATCTAATGCTCATTTGTATGCTGACCATTTTTAAGCAAGCAATTCCAATTTGAGCGATTCGTCACCTACCGATTTCGTTCTGCTTCTTCGAGGGCCTCGCGTAACTCGTCGATCTCTTTCTGGCTAAGCTCACCGTTTTCGGGCAGCGTCCAGTTCGGCTCGAAGGGTGTCGGACCGATGTCCGGACGGTTCCCTTCAACGCCGCGCATAATGTTATCGTCAGCGCCATTGGCTTGATCGGTAGCCTGATCGATGCCCCGTTGCTGTCCTCTGAGGTCACGCAACAGGCGGTCATTGCGCAAGCGGCGCGCCTCTATTGGACCAACAATCTTATCAAGATCAGGACCCGCCTGGCCTTGCTCGCGCGCAGTTTTCAATAGCTCTGTAGCGCGCGTCCAGTCTTCTCCGCTGTCGCCCGGCCGCCAACCTGAACGCAGCTCACGGCGCCCGGCGCATTCCATTGCCTTATCCTCATTTTCAAACTGTTCCGGACAGAAAATGGCGACAACGCCCGACGAACCAGGCGCCACCGGTGTCTCACCTATTGGCAATTGGACACGCGGCGCAACGAAACGTCGGCCGCCAAATACCGGTTCTTGATCGAAGAAATCATCATTTTGCGCAGGCTCTTCAGCAATCACTTCCTCAGGCGCTTCGATTTCGTCTTCTTCGTCCGGCTCATCGCTGGCGGTATCTTCGCCGTCGCCATCCTCATCGCCAACGAGTTCCTCGAGGCCCGCCGCCTGATGCGTTTCGGGCTCCACGGAAACCAATGGGTCGGGATCATCGTCCAGGGGTGTCTGTTCAACCACCTCTTCCGGTTGCGGCAAGGAGAGTTCATCTTCCGCCGCCGGCGCCGGATCTGGAATGAGTGGTTCAGGGTCTTCGGCTGGGGGCGCAAATAGCGGCTCCATATCGAGATTAATCTCGAGTTCGGGTTCGGGCTCTGGTTCAGGCTCTGGCTCTGGCTCTGGCTCTGGTTCAGGTTCAGGCTCCGGCTCCGGCTCCGGCTCAGGCTCAGGCTCCGGCTCCGGCTCTGGTTCCGGCTCGGGTTCCTCTACGATTTCGGGTTCGGGTTCAGGCTCTGGTTCCGGCGTCAATTCTGGATCGCGAAGCAAGACCGCATCCGGCAATTGCGGCTCGACCAGCGTCACCGTAATCGTGCTGCTCGGCGCGTTGGGAATCCAGATGCGCACTCGACCAAATACCGCCAGAGCCGTCAGAACAATGAGATTGATCGACAACGCAATGGCGATAGATGTGGCAAACCTGCGCCGGTCATTGGCGGCAATTGAATCGAGGAAACGCGCACTGGATCGGCCCCATGGGCCATATATTTTTCCCCAAAGACGGTGAAAACGGCGGCAATCCTGACGGATCGCCCCCACGACAGCGTTAGCTGTCGCCCTCAAGGAACGTCTTTTACTTTTTTTTCCGGTCATGCGGCGCGGCATTGATCAGCGCGCATGGGGCGCTTAAACGCGACGGTGGAAAAGCGGAGAAGACCCAAGTGAAAGTCCTGTTAATCGGCGGCGGCGGTAGGGAACATGCGCTGGGATGGAAAATTGCGCAAAGCCCCAATTTGACCAAGCTTTATTTGGCGCCTGGCAATCCCGGTCTCAATCGGCTTGGTGAAAAATTATCCATCCCGGAAAACGACCTAGAGGCGATTACCGCATTTGCGCGGGAAAATGAAATCGATCTTGTCGTGGTGGGTCCAGAGGCCCCTCTGGCGGACGGTCTGGGCGACAAATTGCGTGCGGCGGGCGTTGCCTGCTTCGGACCGGACGCCAGCGCCGCCCAGCTGGAAAGCTCGAAGGGTTTCATGAAAGAGGTGTGCGCCGCTGCTGGAGCGCCCACCGCCGCCTTTGGCCAATTTAGCGAACAGGCGCCAGCGAAGGCTTTTCTGCGCGAACAGACCCCACCTTATGTGATCAAAGCGGATGGCCTGGCTGCGGGTAAAGGTGTCGTCATTGCTGAGACGCTCGACGAGGCTGACGCAGCGGTCAGGGAGATGCTTTCCGGCCAGTTCGGCGCGGCGAGCGCTTCAATTGTGATCGAAGAATTCATGGCCGGCGAAGAAGCAAGTTTTTTCGCCATCACGGATGGAACATCAATTGTTCCAATGATCGCCGCCCAGGACCACAAGCGCGCCTTTGAAGGAGACAAAGGCCCGAACACTGGCGGCATGGGCGCCTATTCGCCAGCACCGGTTTTCACGCCCGCCGTGTTCGAGCGCACCATGAATGAAATTGTCGAGCCGATCGTCGCGGAAATGCGCGCGCGCGGAATGCCATATATAGGCGTTCTTTATGCGGGCTTGATGATCAAAGATGAGCGTCCTCGCCTGGTTGAGATCAATGCGCGCTTTGGTGATCCGGAATGTCAGATTCTCATGCGCCGGATGGAAAGCGATCTGCTGCCGGTCCTCTACGCTGCTGCAACTGGAGCGCTGAAGGGCGCATCAATCAACTGGCGCGACGATGCCGCCGCGCTCGTCGTGATGGCGACAGAAGGGTATCCAGGCGCCTACAAAAAGGGATCACTCATCAGTGGCGTCAACGACGCCAATGCGCTTTCCGATGTCGTGGTGTTTCACGCGGGCACCAAAGAAGAAAACGGCGCACTCCATGCTGGTGGCGGCCGTGTGTTGAATGTCACCGCAACCGCCGCATCAATCGGTGAGGCAGTGGCGCGTGCTTATGAGGGCGTCGACGCCATCGACTGGCCGGAAGGCTTTTATCGCCGGGACATCGCCTGGCGCGCTTTGGAGCGAGATGCATGAAACCACTCGACCAATGGCGATCGGAGACGCAATATTTCGACGCAAACGGCAATCGCATCGCCTATTGGGTGACGAAAAATCCGGATGACAACAAACCCTGGCTGGTTTTGATCCATGGTTTCCCGACATCATCTTGGGATTGGTCTGGAATCTGGGGTCCGCTGGAAAATAAATTCAATCTCGCCGCCCTCGATATGCTTGGCTTCGGGCTTTCCGATAAACCGAAAAATATTCGCTATAGCCTGATGCACCAGGCTGACCTGCAGGAAATGTTATTGGCGAGCCTTGGCGTGGGCGATGCGCATTTATTTGTTCATGACTATGGCAACACAGCAGCGCAGGAATTGCTTGCGCGACACAATGAAGGCGCGCTGAGTTTTGCTATCAACTCAGTTTGCTTCTTGAACGGCGGATTATTTCCCGAACAACATCGGGCGCGTCCCGTGCAGAAACTGGGACTGACCCCGCTTGGGTGGCTTATGGGTTTCATGTTGTCACGTGACAAACTGCGTCAGAGTTTTAATCAGATTTTTGGACCAGCGACCAAAGCGCCCGACATTGAGATTGACGTGCATTGGACACTCATTTCTGAACATGACGGCCAAAAAATCTTCCACAAACTTTTGCAATATATCCCCGAGCGCAAAGCCCAAAGGGAACGCTGGGTCGGCGCCCTGCAAAACACGACCGTTCCCTTGCGTCTGATCGATGGTGGTGCAGACCCAATTTCAGGCAAACATTTATATGAATACTACCTGGAACAAATCCCGAATGCAGATGCAGTTCTGCTGGAAGATATTGGACATTATCCGCACACAGAGGCGCCGGAGCGCGTCTTGAAAGCGTTTCAGGAATTTCACAATAGGATCAAAACGGCAGCCCTATGACCATGTTTCTTACAGTATTCGCAACTGTCTTTCTGGCTGAACTAGGCGACAAAACACAACTTGCAACGATTTTGTTTGCCAGCGAAGACGGGCGATCAAAGTTTCTGGTTTTTTTCGCTGCATCAGCAGCGCTGGTCGCCTCAACTGCCGCCGCGACATTATTGGGCGCAGCCATAGATCGTTATTTTGCAGATCTGCCGCTGAAGCTGCTCGCCGGTGTCGGCTTTACCGTCATTGGCGTGTTAATGATCACAGAACATTTTCGCGCCGCCTAAGAGGAGCCCGCCCGATGTCCTCCAACCCCTCCACCGATTTCGCTGGCCTGGCAGAAACGCCCGAGCATCTAAAGTTCGACGAGGCCGGCCTCACGGCGTTCATGACGACCAATGTGGAAGGGTTTGAAGCGCCCTTTACGGTCAAAAAATTCAAGGGCGGACAGTCCAATCCTACCTATCTGTTGACGACACCCAGCAAGAAATACGTCCTGCGCCGCAAACCGCCGGGCAAGCTCTTGCCATCGGCGCATGCAGTTGAGCGTGAATATAAAGTAATGACCGCGCTTAACGCTCAGGGCTTCCCGGCGCCGAAGACATATGCGCTCTGTGAAGACCCGGATATTATCGGCACCCCGTTCTTTATTATGGATTTTGTTGAGGGGCGAATTTTTTGGGATTCAAGCCTGCCGGAGGTCAGTAAGGAAGAGCGCGCGCCGCTTTTTTACGCTCTCGTCGATACGCTCGCCGATCTTCATCTAACCGACTATCAGGCAGCAGGCCTCGGCGATTACGGCAAGCCGGGCAATTATTTCGAGCGCCAGATTGGCCGCTGGTCTAAACAATATTTGGCCGCAGAAACTGAAAAAATCAAGGAAATGAACGCGTTAATCGACTGGTTGCCAAGCGCCATTCCCGAAGATGATGCCGTCAGCATCGTCCATGGCGACTTCCGATTTGACAATGCGATCATGCATCCAACACAACCCAAAACCCTGGCGGTCCTCGATTGGGAACTATCAACACTTGGTCATCCACTTGCGGACTTTACCTATTTTTTGATGGCGTGGCATTTTCCGCGGTCAGTGCGCGGCGGTCTTGCCGGTATTGATATCGCCGCGCTTGGCATTCCAACGCTGGAAGATATCGTCGAGCATTATTCAAAACGCACCGGGCGCACCGGCGTTACTGATCTCGACTTCTGTCTTTCCTATAATATGTTCCGGCTCGCTTCCATCGCGCAGGGCGTTTATGCGCGCGCACTACAGGGCAACGCATCATCACCGCGAGCAATTGAAATGGGCAAGCAAATTCAACCGCTCGCAGCGCTTGCCTGGCATTATGCAACCAAAGCCGGCGCATAAAAAAAGGGGCGCCGAAGCGCCCCTTTTCATTCATTGAACGGTCTTGATCCAGATCAGAACTCAGCACGAACCTTGAAGTAGTAGGACCCGCCAGTGAAGCCGCCTGGCGCGGTCACCGGATAGGATGCGCCGGCAACACCTGCAAACGGATTGTCCGTTGGAAAGCTGTTAAAGACGTTTCTGGCGCCGGCAATCACCTCGATATTGTCGATCACCTGATAACCCATTTCCACATCAAAGGTCATCTGGCTAGGCGCATCGATTGGCAGTGCGAGACCCGAGTCCAGATGGTCTTCAAAGAAACTGCCATAGTAGTTCGCACGGAAGAGGCCGCGGAATGGACCTTGACGATGCGTCAGCGTCAAATTGCTCCGCCAGTTTGGAATGTTTTCTTCCAATTGGCGAAGACGACCGTCGCCCAGCGTACCGCGGCGGGTTACTCTCGTTTGCGTCCAGTTGGTGGCCCAATTCAAATCAGTGGTGCCGCCATCAATAATATCAAAGCCGGTGCTCAAGATGAAGTCCATGCCACGCGTGCGCGTGTCAAAATCGTTGTTGAAGAAACCAAAGCTCGTCAGATCCTCTGAGCCAGCAAAATCAGCCGCGCTCAACACGCCTGCGCCGTCCAGTAGGTTCAACAATTGGCTTGTTGTGTCCGTGGGCGCAAACGCAACCATGTTGGTTGTTGCAGTCTGTTGAAGCGCCCCAAGGAAGTCTTGCTGCTCCGAAATCGAAATACGGTCATCCACAAGAATATTGAAGAAGTCGATCGTGAGTTTGACATTGCCCACATCCAGCGCGGCGCCAACCGAGAAGTTGTTGGAATTTTCAGGCCCCAATGTCGGACGGGCGCCACCATTCGCCACAATGAAATCAGCGATGAACTGACCAGCAGGGCTCGACAGTGGAATTGTGCCCTGATCAACCAAAGTCGCGCCACTGAACGCAGTCGTTATATTTGTGACATTTGACTGGCCGGCTGTCGGCGCGTGGAAACCGGTGCTGTAGGTCGAGCGTATGCTGAGATTATCTGAAATAGCATACAAAGCGCCGATTTTATAGTTCAGCGTATCACCGAAAGAGTCGTAAAAGTCTTCGTATCGAACAGCGCCTTGAAGCGTGAACTCTTCGGTAATTTCGGTCTCAACTTCACCATAAATGGCGTAGTTTTTTTGCTCATTCGCGCCAGCACTCGCTGTCGTGAAACCGCCAAAACCGTTTGAACTAGATGAAAAACCCTGGCCGGCCGGAAACGCCGCGGATGGCGCCGCCAATGGGCCAATCTGGAAAGATGCGGGGTCGCCTGCTCTGATCTGAAACTCTTCAGAGCGATGTTCAAAACCAAGAGCAAGGTGCAGATCCGATGCGAACAAACCGACCGGAACAGAATACCCGAAATCAACATTCAGATTATTGTCGATCTGCGAATAGCCGCCAGGCATAAAATCTCTCGGCGTATTCGGCCCGAGGCTCGCATTAATCGTATTGTTGATAAAGAAATCAACGTCGTTCCGGCCATAAGTATAGCTGATGTCATAGCTCAGCCCGGAACCAAAGGGGATCTCCCCGCGGATACCCGCAACCACCGACTTATCTTCGAGATCACCACCAAAGCGAGGCGTGAACCCACCCGGCAAGAGTTCATTGAAAACAAAGCAATCTGGGTCAGCGGCAACGATAGCCAGGTTAACTGGATCGGGCACGTTGTTAGTAATCGCAATGGTGGGGCACGCACCGGAACCGTCAGTCGTCAAATCGCCAACCAATAATGTCGCGCCGCCATCATTGGAGTTTACGCTGCCGCGCGTATTCGGGTTACGAAAGAAGAAGCCGCCTTCGACCTGACGCGCTGAGTAATTGCCGAATGCATACGCTTCGACCAGATCGGAAAATGGAACGGCCATGTTGGCAAAGATGGTATAATCGTCATTGACGTTGGGCTGGCCCCAGATCTGCGCAGGGTTGGCCACGGCTGTATTGCCTGCAGCTATCAGCGCCGCCGCATCAGTGCGCTGTGTCGAACGACTTGTTGCGTCGGTCTCACCGTACTCAGCACTGATATTGAAAAAGCCGCCCTCGCCGACGGGAATTGGCAGTCCGATATTCGCGGCAAATTTGTACTGATCGCCATCGCCCTCATAGGTTGAACCCCATTGGCCTTCGGCCGTGATGCCGTCGGGCGCGTCGCGCAGCACGAAGTTGATAACGCCGGCGATGGCATCCGAACCGTACTGTGATGCGGCGCCGTCGCGCAGAACTTCAACCTGCTTCAACGCGATCGCTGGGATAACGGAGATATCAGCGCCTTGTGACCCGTCTGAAATACCGCCGCCGAGGAAGGAAATAACTGCTGCGCGATGTCGGCGTTTGCCGTTAACGAGAACCAGCGTTGAGTCCGGCGCCAGGCCACGAAGGTTGGCGGGCCGAACGAGTGTCGCAGCGTCGGAAATCGGCTGCGTATTCACATTGTAAGACGGCACCGACGTTCTCAGAAGATTGCTGAGATCGGTGTCGCCCTGATTCCGCAGCTCGTTTCCGCCAATCACATCAACGGGCGCTGGCGAATCCGCAGCAGAGCGCGCGGCGCGACGTGTGCCGACCGAGATAACCACATCGACATTCGAGTCAACGAGTTCGCCTTCGCCTTGCGCATAAGCGCTGGTGAACGAAAAGCCGGTGGCGGCCACAATCGCGACTGTGGCAGACGTGCAATTCAGGAGTGTCTTCTTCACGTTATTTCCCTCCTTGGGTGGTTTTATTAAAAATAGTGCGAATTTTCAGACGAACAGAAGCGTCGTTAACCATTACTTCGTCGACGCTAAACCGTCCGTGACTCCCGACAAAGCGGTGTTTCTTTGGGCGTATTTTCCCAACCGGAAATACCGTCGCTAGTCAAAAATAGGTTTTCTAATTTTAGCTTTAGAAACAGTTCATTGAGTGCAAAACATGCCCGTCCGGCTGCCTGTCGCAAAAAAGCAACATTACAATTTCAATTGCAGTAATGACAGTTTCTGCCAACGTTCACGAGCAGTTAGCGCAGTCTGGCGATGTAATTACCGAATCAATTCGCTACACCACTCAGTTTCGCTCAAACACATGAGCGTCAACGAGATGACATTTGACACCACCCATTTTCCAGACGATGCGTAAATCGCGGCAGAAAGATATTATGCGCCAGCAATTCACGGGACGTCGTTTTGATTCGAGCTGCTTCTCACCGAAGCTCGGAGGCCAAACCTAATTCCTTTGCAGAGACGACAATGACATTATTGGTTGTGGTGGATCGCGCCGCCCCTCACTATTTCTTTTGAAACAGCGGTTCAGACCCGCACCATCGGAGCGCCGAGCCGCACAAACATGCCCGACCCAAAAGACACTTCGAACGCCCCGACAAGCGCTGCAAAATATGGGTTTTTGACCGCGATCTCGGTTGTCATCGCGAATATGGTCGGCACCGGCGTTTTTACCAGCCTCGGATTCCAGCTTCTCGAAATTCAGTCCGGCTTTGTCATCTTGATGCTTTGGGCGGCGGGCGGCCTAACGGCGCTTTGCGGCGCTATGAGTTACGCCGAACTTGGCGCTGCGCTGCCAAGGTCGGGCGGCGAATATAGTTTTCTGTCACGCATTTATCATCCGGCCGCCGGCTTTGTGTCGGGCTGGGTTTCTTCAACCATCGGATTTGCAGCCCCCACAGCATTAGCCGCCATCACCTTTGGCGCTTATACAACATCAGTCATCGCTGCCGATGCGCCTTATTTCTGGAGCCAGGCGCTTGCCTGTTCACTGGTGGTAATATTGACCGTAATTCACGCCGGGCGCCGAAATGTCAGCGGCGGCATGCAGAAAGTTTTTACGCTGATTAAAATATCAGTCATTATCGCGTTTTGCGTTGCTGCGATGTTTTTGCTGGGCGAACCGCAACAGATCTCGCTTACGCCGATGAGCGGTGATGGGCGCTTAATCGCAAGCGGCGCTTTCGCTATCTCACTTATTTATGTGAGTTTTGCTTATGCGGGTTGGAACGCCGCCACGTATCTCAGCGGCGAAATTGAAAACCCGCAAAAAAACCTGCCGCGCATTTTGGGCCTCGGCACCTTGATCGTCATGATTTTATATATCGGACTGAATGCGGTTTTTTTGAAAGCTGCGCCAATCGACGCCATGGCCGGACAAGTTGAAGTCGGCTTTATCGCCGCCCAGGCCGTTTTCGGTGATGTCGGGGCCGACATCACTGGCCTTGTGATGGCGAGCCTTCTCATATCAACGGTGAGCGCTATGACCATCGCAGGTCCACGGGTTTTGCAGATGGCTGGGCAGGACTTTACAGCCTTTCGTCGGCTCGCCACAGTCAACAAAGACGGCATCCCATCGACAGCGATCTATTTTCAGTCCGGCCTGGCGCTGATTTTCATCATCACCTCAAGCTTTCAATCCATATTGATTTTTGCGGGCTTTACCGTCGCGCTCAACAGTTTTTTCACGGTGCTCGGCTTGTTTGTGCTGCGGTGGCGCGAACCGCACCTCACCCGCCCCTACAAAGTATTGGCCTATCCGGTAACGCCAATGATTTATCTCGGGCTGACTGGCTGGACACTGTTGTATGTTTTGATTGCGCGCCCGGTCGAAGGGTTATTTGGCCTGGGTGTCATTGCATCGGGTCTCGCATTCTATCTGGTTTCAAAAATACAAAGCGCCGGGACACCTAAATAGTCGCGAGTTGCTTCACGAAACCACCACCAAGCAAGCGAAAGCCTAGTTCAGTGCACGCCTCAACGGTTCAAGATGTTTTTCATAGGCGCGCCATAAGCCGACAGGTTTTGTGCTAACGCCTTGTCGGGCCTGTCGCGCACTCAGTGTGCGCACATAGTCAGGCTGATTATTCGAGGAAAGACATGCATCTTGCCATTCCAAGCCACAAAATTCGAGGACTCCGCTTATTACGTTTTTCGGATCAGTGACGAGGCTTTCATAGTCAATGTCAAGAACAAACCCGGGTAGCTCACGCCGCCAATGCGCCATCAAATCATCGTAGAGTTTGTAATAGTTTCCAATCTCGCCGAGATCGCAAAAATAAGATTCGTTTTCGTTGAAGAAATTCTTGAAAATTGAAAAGCCTACATCCATCGGGTCGCGCCGCAGATTGATAACCTTGGCGCTGGGCATGATTTTCTTGATCAACCCAATCGACTGAAAGTTGGCGGGCAATTTGTCGGTTACAAATGAAAATTCCGAAGCGACAGCTTCGATTTGGTCATGATAGCCTTGAGCAAGCCTCCGACAGTCACCGGATTGAAGACCGATGCAAGCCTGCGGAAAGTTTTTATTGGTTTCACGCGACAGCACTCCGACAACGTCGCGCCCGAAGAAAGGCAGTTCCCCGGCGGCAGATATTGCACCATGGCGGCCCAACATAATCTCAAGAAGACTCGAGCCGGTACGCGGCATGCCGACAATAAATATTGGCGTTACAGGCGGCGGCGTCATTTGCGTACAGTTTTCAAAAAAAGCTGCGTCGAAAACTTTTTTCACGTCTTCAAAGTAAGGTTTCATGTCGTTGACGCTGAAAGTCGCCTGGCCATATTGGACGGCATTCGCTTTCGAGTAACTCTCAAAGGCACCGTCTCGATCGCCAATATCATCATAGGCCTTACCAAGCGCGTAATGCGCAGCAATTCCGTCGGACGAAGAAAGATTTTGCCGCGCCACAAGTTCTTTGATCGCTTTTAAGTCAGTGTCTTCCTGTGAGGAAAAAGTTTTGAGTTTCGATAATTCGTAAAACGCAAATGCGTTCACCGGATCGATATCGATCGAAGCCCGAAATCTCGCCTCTGCCTCAGAAAATGCGCCGGCTTCGCTCAAATGAACGCCCAATGTGTATTGGACAGAAGCATTGTCCGGCGCGACGGTCGCTGCTCTGCGAAGATATTTACCCGCAACACCAAACTCTCTTAAAGCTTCATGAGCTCTGGCAATATCGATGAGAGGAAAGGGATGCGAAGGTAGAAAGCCGATAGCCTTTTCAAAAAGACTGATTGCATCGCGAGATTTGCCGACACTCATAGCAATGCGCCCAAGCCCCCAAAAGGCGCTCGCATTTTCAGGGTCTTTATCCAGAACCTGACGATAAAGCTGCGCTGCTGCTTTAATGTCGCCTTTGGCAGAAAGCGCCGCCGCTTGATTGAGTATGTCTCGCATTTTTCTGAGCCTGACGCCAAGATTGGCCTTTTAGGCTAGCATGTCACGCAGCGGCTGGGCAGCGTCAGAATTGGTCGCACAAGGCCGGCAACGGAGCTCCATTTCTCGAAAATATTGATCTTATTTGAAAACGAGCAAACAAATCTCAAAATTGGCGAGCCACCAGCCCCAAAATAGCTATTCTTGCACCACACAAGAAGGATCGAAAAAAGATGATGGTGGCCGTAACGCGAATCAATAATTGCAAAACCGCTATCGACTGCGGCGATGCCTCAATAGCAACGCTGACTAATCGAGATTATTTGCTGAAATGGACGCTCTCATGAAACACCCAATCTTTTATCTCACGACCGCGCTAGTTTTACTTTTGCTAGCGGTCAGCTTCCTTGGCGGGACTGTATTTTGGCGCCTGTTCAGCGGGTATAGCGATCTTGATATTGATGGTCGCGCCGAAATCTCCCGCGCGGCGAACCCGCAACTTTCCGATCAGTGGCCAGCCTATGGCGGCGATCCTGGCGGCTCGAGATATTCTTACGCAAATGAGATTACACCCGAGAATGTTGATCAGCTGGACATTGCCTGGAAATACAGAACCGGCACGTTTAACGGCCGCGAGGAATTGAAGTCGCGCACAGCATTTGAAGCAACACCCGTCCTTGTTGAAGATACGCTTGTTTTTTGTACACCGTTTAATGAAGTGATTGCGATCAATCCCGGCGACGGAACAGAAAAATGGCGCCACGATCCTGACGTTCGAACTGATGGCCGTCCGGCCAATGACTTTACCTGCCGCGGCGTCACCTATTGGAAAGACCCATCAGCGTCGGGCGTACGTTGCGAGTCACGATTGTTTACGGGGACGGTCGATTCGCGATTAATCGCGCTTGATGCAAAAACCGGTGAACTTTGCGCTGACTTTGGCGCAAATGGAGAGGTCCAAATAGAGCCGAGCATCTCACTGCGCTGGCCTGGCGAATATCAAATCACCTCGGCGCCGACGATCATCGGCAACACCGTAATCATCGGTTCTGCAATTTCCGACAATCTGCGCGTTGTGGCGCCCTCCGGGGTCGTCAAAGCATTTGACACGCGCAGCGGCGCAGAGAAATGGTCTTTCGATCCGGTGCCGCGCGATCCCAATGATCCAGCGCGTGTGACCTGGGAGGATGGTTCAGCGGACCGGGTTGGCCACGCCAATGTCTGGTCGACCATGTCCGTGGACGAAGAACGCGGCCTCGTTTTTCTGCCGACCTCAAGCGCCAGTCCGGATTTTTATGGCGGCGTTCGCCCCGGCGATAATCTCTATACAAATTCCGTCGTCGCTCTCAATGGAGAAACCGGCGAGGTCGCCTGGCATTTCCAAACGGTTCATCACGACGTCTGGGATTACGATGTGCCGGCGCAACCGGGCGCCTATACGGTATGGCGCGACGGCAAGGCTCATGACGTCATTGCACAAGTTACAAAAACCGGAATGGTGTTTGTTCTTGAGCGGGAAACCGGCGAACCGTTTCTGCCCATCGAAGAGCGTGCTGTTCCGCAAGACGGCGCTGAAGGCGAGAGGCTGTCGCTAACCCAGCCTTTTCCGGTCAATACGCCGCCAATCGTGCCGAACACATTATCGCCTGATGACGCTTTCGGCATCACGCTTTGGGACAAAAGTATTTGCGCTGCGAAAATCAAAAAACTTCGGCGCGAAGGGCTGTTCACACCGCCAAGCGAGCAGGGAACGCTGGTTTATCCCTTTACCGGCGGCGGCGGTAATTGGGGAAGCGCCGCCTATGACGCGGCACGCAATCTTCTTGTTGTCAATATGAGCAATGCTGGCCATGTGATCACGCTGATACCAAGCGAAGACGTCGCCGGGATCAGAGAAGTCGCTGACAACGCGGAAATCGCGCCCATGGAAGGTGCGCCCTATGGCATGACCCGCGAACTCCTAGCCTCCCCAATCGGCCTGCCCTGCACGCCGCCGCCATGGGGCGTGCTCGCGGCAGTGGATCTAAATTCCGGCGATATCGTGTGGCGGAAAACCATCGGCACAACGCGAGACCTTGCGCCTTTGGGGATAGCGCTGAAAACCGGGACGCCGAATTTCGGCGGACCAATGATCACTAAAGGCGGTTTGATCTTTATCGGCGCCACTCTGGATAATTATCTGCGCGCCTTTGATCTCGAAACAGGTAGCGAGCTCTGGAAAGGCCGCCTGCCTGCGGGCGGTCAGGCGACACCCATGAGCTACGAATGGCAAGGCCGTCAATATGTGGTTATCGCCGCAGGCGGCCACGGCAAAAGCACGGCGACGGCCGGCGATTATGTCATTGCCTTCGCCATACCGGATCGATGAAGCATTTTGTAGGCTTCAGCAATCCAGCGATTGCCTCAAAAAACTACATGTTTTTCGCGCGGCGCTCTAACGCTTCAAACATCGGATGGAAGGCCGGCCGCTTGATGTATCGCCCGGCGCCTTTTTCGGCGCGCAACTCGCCATTTTGATAAACCACTTTTCCCTGGCTCACTGTATGAGATGCAAGGCCTGTGACATTCATGCCTTCGAAAATATTGAAGTCGATGTTTTGGTGATGGGTCTTCGCGGAAATGGTTTTTGTAGCCGCGGGATCCCAGACAACGATGTCCGCATCGCCGCCAACGGCCACGGCGCCCTTGCGCGGATAGATATTGAAGATCTTGGCAGCATTGGTTGATGTCGCCGCGACGAATTCCTCGGGCGTTAATCGCCCGGTTCCGACACCGTGAGTCCATAAAACAGAAAGCCGGTCTTCAATGCCAGCGGTACCGTTCGGAATTTGCGTGAAGTCGTCTTTGCCCGCAGCCTTTTGATCATAGCAAAAACAGCAATGATCCGTCGCGGTGGTTTGAAGGGCGCCCGATTGAAGGCCGCGCCACAACGCTTCCTGATGACCTTTCGGCCGGAAAGGCGGCGACATCACATGGGCGGCAGCTGTACCCCAGTCAGGATTGCGATAAACGCTGTCATCAACCATCAAATGGCCGGCGAGGACTTCACCGAAAACACGGCTTCCCTCTGCGCGGGCGCGCTCAATGTGACCGAGCGCATCTTTGGTGGATACGTGAACGAGATAGACCGGAACGCCGATAATCTCCGCAAATTTGATGACACGATGTGCTGCTTCCCCTTCGACCTTTGGCGGGCGCGACAGAGGGTGACCTTCAGGTCCGGTGATGCCTTTCGCCAGCATTTCCTTTTGCAGCTGATAAACAAGCTCGCCATTTTCGGCGTGCACCGTAACGATCGCGCCGAGTTCCAGCGCCTGCTTGAAGCTGTGATAGATCGTCTCATCTGTCGCCATGATCGCGTCTTTATAGGCCATGAAATGTTTGAAACTGTTGACGCCCTCTTCCTTGACAAGGGTTTTCATATCCGCCGCCACCGTTTCGTCCCACCAGGTCACAGCAACATGAAAGCTGTAGTCGCCGGCGGATTTTTCCGCCCAGCTACGCCAATCGCGATAGGCTTCCATTAAAGGCTGCTGCGGATTTGGTATGACGAAGTCAATGATCATCGTCGTGCCGCCAGCAAACCCCGCTGCGGTGCCCGTATAAAAATCTTCTGACGCAACGGTACCCATAAAGGGCAGCTGCATATGGGTATGCGGATCAATGCCGCCGGGCATCACATATTGACCGCCCGCATCAACAACAGTCGCGCCGCCGGGCGCATCGAGATTATCGCCAACCGCTTTTATCTTGCCGTCCTCGCAATAGACATCAGCCCGAGCACGCCCGTCAGCATTCACAACGGTTCCACCACGTATCAAAAGCGACATGTCTTGCCTCCTGTTATCAATTAATATGCGTCAGCCTTTAGCCACATTGCGCGTCAGTAAAGTGTAGACTGCCGCGGCAACGATGAAACCCACAAACCATGCGTAAACATATATGCCGTTGAATATTGCGGGGACCGACTTTACCGCGCCTGCGGCGTGCAAAAAACCAGGCAAATTAGGTAAGGCGCCAACGACAAAGGCAGCAAGCCCCGCCCGGTTCCAACCATTTTGTGCAGCGTAGGCCCCATCTGCTTTGAAGAATTCGTCAACATCAAGTCGCATGCGCCGAAAGAGAAAATAATCGGCAATCAAAATGCCCGCAATGGGCCCCAAAAGCGCGGAATACCCCACCAACCAGGTGAAAATATAGGCGCTGGCGTCCTCCACCAGTTTCCATGGAAAAATAGCAATACCAATCCCGGCGGTAATATACCCGCCCATACGAAAACTGATTTTTGACGGCGCCAGATTAGAAAACCCATAGGCAGGCGCCACAACATTGGCGGCGAGATTCGTCGTGAGCGTTGCAATCACGAGCGCAGCAAGCGCAAAAAGAACGCTAATCCCGCCCATGCGCCCCGCCAGCTCAACCGGGTTCCAAATGGCTTCCCCATAGATCGTTACCGTCGCGGACGTAACGGCAACAGAAACGAAAGCGAAGAGCGCCATGGGCAACGGCAAACCAATCGCCTGACCGATCATGTGAGCTTTCTGGCTTTTCGCAAACCGTGTAAAATCAGGAATGTTAAGCGCCATGGTCGCCCAGAACCCGACCATGCCCGTAAGCGATATAAAGAAGGTTCCCCAGAACTGCCCTTCCTTGGCGCCGCCGGTGATGAATTGCGATGGGGCGGACAGCATCTCGCCGAAACCGCCCGCTGTCACATAGGCCCAGGCCAACAAAGCAAGCGCCATCGCCAACAGAAACGGCGCCGCCAAAACTTCGAGCCAGCGAATAGACTCAGTGCCATTGCGAATGAAATATAAATGCATTGCCCAGAAAATCAGAAAACAGATTGTTTGCGCAGGATCGATCCCCAACAGAGGCAAAGGCGCGCCAATAAACATATCGCCAGTCAGTGTGTTTAAGATCACATAGATCGCCGACCCGCCAACCCAGGTATTGATGCCGAACCATCCGCAGGCAACAAGCCCACGCGCAACAGCCGGGATCTTCGCGCCTTGCGGCCCGAACGCTGACCGCAACAGCACCGGAAACGGCACACCATATTTGGCGCCCATATGGCCGATGGCGATCATCGGCATCAGAACAATGAAATTACCAAGGAAAACAGTGAAGACCGCCTGATACCAATTCATGCCGGCGGCAATCAACCCGCCCGCAAGCAAATAAGTTGGCACGCAAGCAACCATCGCGACCCAAAGCGCGGCATAGGCCTGTGCGCCCCATGTCCGCGCAGCGGGCGCCACAGGCGCAAGATCTTTATTCCAGAGACCGGCATCAAACCCCAACGGGGCGCCTGTTGCGATTGATGCGGCGGTTGGTGCGGTTTCTGTCATGAGGCTCCTGATTGTTTTTGCACGCGCCTCGATTATTCAAGCGCAACGAGCGGGCCATAGGCATCCGGGCGACGATCACGGAAGAATTGCCATAAATCCCGCACTTCACGCACCATATCCATGTTCATGTCATGGACAATGAGCTCATCATTATCGCGGCTTGCTTCTTTCTCGATCTGACCGCGCGGATTGACGAAATAACTCTGGCCGTAGAATTCGCCAATGTTCCATGGCTCCTCAACGCCGACACGATTAATGGCGCCGATCCAACAGCCATTGGCCACTGCGGAGGCCGGCTGTTCAAGCTTCCATAAATATTCCGATAGCCCCGCAACCGTCGCGGAAGGGTTGACGATATATTCAGCGCCATTGAGCGCCAGCGCACGCCAACCCTCGGGGAAATGGCGGTCATAACAAATATAAACGCCGAGCTTGCAATAGGCCGTGTTGAATACCGGCCATTCGGACGCGCCGGGTTTGAAAAAGAACTTCTCCCAGAAGCCAGCCACTTGTGGAATATGGGTTTTACGATATTTGCCGAGATAAGAACCGTCCGCGTCAATCACCGCAGCGGTGTTGTAATAGACGCCGGCAACATTGGTCCGTTCATAAATCGGTACGACAATCACCATGCTGTATTTTTTGGCGTATTCCTGCATCAGTTTGCAGGTGGGGCCTTCGGGAATTTCTTCGGCGGCCGCATACCATTTGGAATCCTGGCTCGGGCAAAAATAAGGCTGGGTGAAAACTTCCTGAAAACATAAAACCTGCACACCCTGCGCCCCGGCCTCGTCAATCAGCGGAAGATGTGCCTCAAGCATCGCCTGGCGAATATTTTCAGGCGTATCATCCGTCGATCCTTTTAACGCCATCTGGATCAGCCCGCCGCGCAAATTCGTCATAATCGCCAGTCTCCTTTTATGCCGCTACGATAGGCGCAGCGCCGTGGTCAAGAATTCATCGTTGGAAATTTGAAATCCGCGCCCGCGCGAATGCCTGTCGGCCAGCGCGATGTCACGGTCTTCAGCCTTGTATAAAAATGCACGGCTTCGGGCCCGTAAATACCATGGGCGCCAAAGATCGATTTCTTCCAACCGCCAAAACTATGATAGCCGACCGGCACCGGGATCGGCACATTGACACCCACCATGCCAACTTTGATGCGCGACGTGAAATCGCGCGCCGCATCGCCATCGCGGGTAAAGATTGCCGTTCCGTTTGCGTATGGGTTTGCGTTGATCAGATCGACGGCATCGCCATAGCTGTTCGCGCGCACGACGGATAAAACAGGGCCAAAAATTTCCTCGTCATACACACTCATGCCGGGCTGAACATGGTCAAGCAAAGTGCCGCCCAGCCAATAGCCCTCTTCGTAGCCTTGCAGCGATAATCCGCGCCCATCCGCAACAAGCGTAGCGCCGTCTTTTTCGCCCTGATCGATCAGGCCGGAGACCCGATCGTGATGAGCGCGATTAATCAGCGGACCCATTTCAGCTTCGCTATCCGTCGCGGGGCCGATCTTGAGGGCGCGCACGCGCGGCCCAAGTTTTTCAACCAGCCTGTCAGCCGTTTCTTCCCCCACCGGGACCGCTACGGAAATCGCCATGCAGCGTTCGCCCGCAGACCCAAAGCCTGCGCCCAACAGCGCATCCGTTGCCTGATCAATATCCGCGTCAGGCATCACGATCATGTGGTTTTTGGCGCCGCCCAGGGCCTGCACACGCTTACCCGCCGCACAACCGCGTTGATAGACATATTGCGCAATCGGCGTTGACCCGACAAAACTGACGGCAGCAATATCCGGGTGATCAAGAACCGCGTCGACCGCATCCTTGACGCCGTGAACAACATTCAAAACACCCGGCGGCAGCCCTGCTTCGGCAAGCAGATTATGAATCAAATTGGCGCTTGATGGATCTTTTTCCGACGGCTTTAAAATAAATGCATTGCCGCAGGCGAGCGCCATCGGGATCATCCACAGCGGCACCATGGACGGAAAATTAAATGGAGTGATGCCCGCAACGACACCTAAGGGCTCGCGTTCCGCATAAGTATCAACGCCCGACGCAACGGCCCGTGAAAAATCACCCTTTAAGAGTTGCGGAACGGAACTGGAAAATTCAACAACTTCAAGCGCACGGGTGACTTCACCCAATGCGTCATCATGAGTTTTTCCATGTTCGGCGCTGATCGTTTCTGCAATTTCATCGCGGCGCTTGCGCATACCGTCGCGCAAAGCAAACATCACTTCCGCGCGCTTTGCCGGCGGCGTCGCCGCCCATGCAGGTTGCACAGCGACGGCGGCTTCAACGGCGCGCGCTACGTCCGCTGCGCCGCCTAACAAAACTTCGCCACTCTGTTGCCCGGTCGCCGGGTTGAAAACAGCGCCGACAACATCGCCATCTATGATGGTTTTGCCAGCAATGATGTGTCCGATCCGGTTCATTCTGCCGCCTTGTTTGCCAGATTTTTCGGATGCTCTGGCCATGTCACATAAGGCCTATCCGTATCGACAGCCTCCATGGTGATACAGTCTTTGACCGGACACACATGCATGCAGAGATTGCAGCCAACGCATTCCTCATCAATGACGGTAAATTTGCGCCCGCCTTCGGGCTTTGCGTCGATCCGGATCGCCTGATGGGATGTGTCCTCGCAGGCGATGAAACAGCGTCCGCATTCAATGCAGGCATCCTCATCAATCCGCGCCAGCAAATCATGATTCATGTTAAGCGCATTCCAGTCGACGGTCTGCGCAGATGCTTTGCCTTTGAAGTCGTCAATCTGGCGATAGTTTTTGTCACGCATGAAGGTGGCAAGACCTTCGTTCATGTCTTCAACAATACGGAAGCCATAAAGCATGGCGGCGGTGCAGACCTGAACGCCGCTGGCGCCGAGCGCAATGAACTCTGCGGCATCGCGCCAGGTTGTAATGCCGCCAATGGCGGAAATTTCGAGCCCTTGGGTTTCCTGCTGTCGCGCAATTTCCGCTGTCATATGAAGCGCAATGGGTTTTACGGCTTCGCCGCAATAACCACCATGAGTGCCGCGTCCATCAACAATCGGCGTCGGCGCCATCTTGTCGAGATCGACGCTGATGATCGAGTTCACCGTATTGATCAGCGACACGGCATGGGCGCCGCCGGCTTTCGCCGCCGCCGCCGGGATCATGATGTCTGTGACATTGGGCGTTAGTTTGGTGAAGACCGGCAGATCAACCGCTTCGCGCACCCAGCGCGTTGTCTGTTCAACGAATTCAGCGACCTGACCGACGGCCGAGCCCATACCGCGCTCACACATGCCATGCGGGCAGCCAAGATTAAGTTCAATGCCCTGAACACCCGCATTCGCGACTTTGATCGCCAGCGATTTCCAGGCCTCTTCATCCATAGGCGCCATGATCGAACCGATAATCACACGGTCCGGCCATTCCCGCCGCATCTCTTCGATTTCGCGAAGATTCACATCAAGCGGCCGATCGGAAATCAGCTCGATATTGTTGATGCCAATAATGCTGCGATCATGAGATCTGTGGACGCCGTATCGGCTTGTGACATTCACAACGGGGGGATCAACACCAAGGGTTTTCCAAACAGCGCCGCCCCACCCCGCCTTAAAGGCGCGTTCCACGTTATATTTTTTATCACTTGGCGGCGCCGAAGCGAGCCAGAATGGATTGATACTGTCGACGCCCCCAATTACGCATCCAAGATCGGTCATTGGGCGGCTCCTTTCGTTTCAGCGCGCAAAAAAGCATCGGCTGAGATCGCCGCCTGCTTGCCATCTTCAACTGCTTGCACGGTAAGGTCTTCGCCAGCGGCAATACAGTCGCCGCCGGCATAAACGCCCGGCACCGAAGTGCGATATTGCGCATCAACCGAGATTTTTCCGCGCTCGATCTTAAGACCGCCCAAAGCATCGTGATCGATTTTCTGTCCGATCGCTTTCAACACTAAATCTGCCGGTAATTCATCCCCGACGCCGGTCATTGCCAGCTTGCCATCGACAATACGGGTTTCTGACAATGCGATCTTTTCAACTTTGCCGGCCCCAATAAATCCTTTTGGCGCCGCCCAGAAACGCATGGTAACGCCATTGGCCGCTGCAAGGTCCTGTTCCCAACCCGTGGCGCTCATCGTTTCGGGTCCACGGCGATAAACCAGCGTTACATTGCGCGCGCCAAGACATTTCGCCTGAGCCGCCGCGTCAATCGCCGTGTTGCCACCGCCAATGACGATGACATTGTCGCCGATCACAACCTTTGATTTATCCTTCGCCTGACGAATCTCTTCGATAAAATCGAGTGCGTCGCGCACGCCCCCAAGATTTTCGCCTTCAACGCCAAGATTGTGGCTTTGCGTCAGACCAACGCCGACAAAGACGCCGTCGAAATCACTGCGTAATTTGTCGAGCGTCAATTCAACGCCCAGGGACTTTCCATATTCAATTCGAATACCGCCGATGCTTAACAGGAAAGCAACTTCGCGCTGCGCAAAATCATCCGCCATTTTATAGGCGGCAAGGCCATATTCATTAAGCCCGCCGGGTTTTGGTTTTGCGTCATAGACGACGATATCATGCCCCAGCATCGCCGCGCGATGAGCAAAAGAGAGCCCTGCGGGCCCGGCGCCGATCACCGCCAGACGCTTTCCACTTTCGGGCGCGCGCTGAAACGGATGCGCGCCACCATTTTCCATCAAATGGTCAACCGCAAAGCGCTGCAACTCGCCAATTTTTACCGGCGCGCCTTCTGTATGATGGACAACGCAGACTTCTTCGCAAAGAACTTCCGTCGGGCAGGCACGCGCGCATGTGCCGCCCATAATGTTTTGCGATAATATTGTCTTTGCGGACCCTTCAACATTGCCCGACCGAATCTGATGAATGAATTTTGGAATATCAATGCGTGTCGGGCAGGCATTCATGCAGGGCGCATCATAACAATAAATGCAGCGCGCGGCGTCAACAACAGCTTGTGCAGGATCAAGGCGGGGATGCAGATCGTCAAAATTTTCCGCCACTTCCTGTGGCGTCAGGCCTGCGCTGTCCGTGTTGATCTTGAAATGCTTCACCCGGTGATTTCCACTCCGTCTGTTTAAGCAGCCTTGATGGCGCTGACCAAAATATCAAATCCCTCGTCTATTTCCGCCTCGGTCACCGAGAGCGGCGGCGCCATCCGGATCACATTGCCATAAAAACCGCCGCGACCAACAAGAAGTCCAGCTTCTTTTGTCTTTTCCATGATTTCCGCAACCGCTTCGACATTAGGTTCCTTGCCGTCAGCGCCGACCAGCTCGATCCCGATCATCAGCCCCTTGCCGCGCACTTCGCCTATCAAAGGCGTAGTTTCGGCAAAAGCGGAAAGCTTGTCGAGGAAACGCCGGCCCTGCCGCGCGGCATTTTCCTGAAGATTATTGTCTTCGAGATATTGGAGGTTTGCGAGGGAGCCGCGCGTTACAAGCGGGTTGCCGCCAAAAGTCGAAATGGAATTGGCGTTAAAGCAATCCATGATTTCTTTGCGGGCGACAATGCCGCCAATGGCGAGGCCGTTTCCAAGCCCCTTGGCAAACGTCATAATGTCGGGGGTAAAGCCGTGCGCCTGATACCCCCAGAAATGATCGCCGGTGCGGCCCCATCCTGTCTGCACTTCATCTGAAATGAACAGGATGTCTTTTTTCTTCAGAGTTTCGTTGAACCGGCCATACATGCCGTCAGGCGGCATGCCAAAACCACCAACACCTTGCACCGGCTCGGCAATCAGACACGCAACATCGCCTGCCGTCGCTACCTCCAGAATATTTTCAAGATCAGCAACGCAGGCGTTCATGTAATCCTCGTCGGACATTGTCGCAAATGGGCTGCGATAGCGATAAGCGCCATGAACATATGAGACGTTAAAGGGTGACAGTGATGATGGTGACCATGAAGATGTTCCCGTTGTCGAGACCGCCGAAAAAGAGCGCCCATGATAGCTGTGACGCATGGCGAGGATTTGATTGGACCGGCGATAGGAAGTAGCGAGCATTAGTGCTGTATCATTGGCTTCGCTGCCGGAATTCGTAAAAAAAACTTTTGCATCAGGAATGCCTGATAAATCCGCGATTTTCTCGGCCAGCTCTATCTGTGAGTCGATCAAATAGAGCGTCGATGTATGAAGCATCTTTTGCGCCTGGTCGCGGATCGCCTCAACCACACTCGGCACGCCATAGCCGGTCATCGTGGTCAGGATGCCGCCAAAAAAATCAAGATAGGCGCGATCATCCTGATCCCAAACGCGCCGCCCCTCGCCGCGCACGATCTGGATCGGCTCTTTATAATAGAGCGCCAGCCAATTTGGCATGACCGAACGATGCCGATCGAGAAGAGAAATATTCCGGCCGCTTTTTGTCATTTTTCTCACCTGGCCTTTTGGGGGGCAGCCCTCTTAGCAATTTTTTTTGCCCTCCGCCAGTAAATAACGCTGGAGAATAAAACGCCGTCGACGGGACTTCAGCGTGGATTTTCCATCTGAAATGGCGCCGCCACAAAATCTGAAGTGATATCTATTGGGGTAATCGCTTGCCAGCGTCTTTCAAGACTTCCCGCGCCGCATTTCTGCCCGGCAGACCGGTGACGCCGCCGCCAGGGTGGCTTCCGGCGCCGCACATATAAAGACCAGCAAGGGGCCCGCGATAATCGCCATGGCCGAGCGCCGGACGCGCTGCCCACATCTGGTCGAGGGTCATGGCGCCATGCATGATGTCGCCGCCGATCAGCCCGAATTTGTCTTCGAGATCCTGTGGTGACAGGATCATCCGCCCAAGGATCGACTTTTTAAAGTTCGGCGCGTGCGCATCAACCGTGTCAATGATCAAATCTGCTGCCGCCTCCCGCGCGTCTTTCCAGGAGCGTCCATCGGGGAGCTCTGGAGAGAATTGTTGGCAGAAAAGGCTTGCTACATGAGCGTCGTCAGGCGCAAGCGAAGCGTCGACAGTTGACGGGATCAGCATTTCGACAATTGGCTTTTTCGACCAGCCGCCAATTTTTGCATCCGTAAAAGCACGATCCATATAATCAAGGCTCGGCGCAATGATCACGCCGGATTGGTGATGTTCGCTTGGCGTTTTTCCTGGCAGGCAGGAAAAATCCGGTAGTTCCGACAGCGCCACATTCATGCGGAATGTACCGGATCCGCATCGATAGGCTTTCATACGCCGGGAAAATTCCGGGTCGAGCGCATCATCTGGCGTCAGTTTGCCATAGAGAAGTTTTGGATTGACGTTAGAAATGACGCGGGCGCCAATGACTTCCTCATCGCTTTCCAGAATAATGCCCGTTGCTGCTCCATTTTCAACACAGAGAGTTTTAACGGGCGCATCGAGTGAAATCTCAACGCCAACTTCAACGCAGGCTTTGCGCATCGCTTCAGTAATGGCGCCCATACCACCAATGGCGTGCCCCCACGCGCCTTTTTCACCATTCACTTCGCCAAACACGTGATGAAGCAGCACATAGGCCGAGCCCGGCGTATCGGGACTTGCGAAATTGCCGACGACGGCATCAAAACCAAAGGCTGCTTGCGCGGCGTCGCTGTCAAACCAGGGTTCCAAAAAACTGCGCGCGCTTTTGGTGAAAAGGTCGAGGACATCCTGATGCAACTCAGGTGATCCTTTTACGACAGGCCATAATTGTGTGAAGGCGGAAAACCCGGCGGCGAGCCCGCGACGCGGATTGGGCGGTGTTTTCATAGAAAGATCGCGCAACACATCCGCCACACGCTCAAGACGTTCATAATAGGCGGGCAGTCGTTCGGCGTCGGCATTGGAAAATTTTCGGAATTCTTCTTGCGTGCGTTCAAGCCCGCCGCCAAGCTTCAGATAGCGGCCACCTTGCATGGGAAGGAAATTTGAAATCGGTCGCTTAACGACTTTGAGCCCGTAATCCGCAAGACGCATATCGGCAATCACTTTGGGATTAAGGAGACTAACCGTGTAGCTGGCGACGGAGTTTTTAAAACCGGGATGAAATTCTTCGGTCACTGCGGCGCCGCCAACAATGCCGCGTCTTTCGCAGATGCGGACGGTCAAACCCGCCTTCGCGAGATAGTAAGCGCAAACCAGCCCATTGTGCCCGCCGCCGATAATGACGGCGTCATATCTGGTTGATGTTGTCACTATTTATCCCCGGGCGTCCTGAGGTTCGCAAAAACATTTTCGCCGAACCAGACTTCTTCGAGATTGTCGCCCGGGCCCGAGCGATCGGCGATAAGAAAATCCTGATTTGGTTCAATGATCAGCAGCGGATGATGCCAGATGTTTTTTGCGTATTGAACGCCCTGATCGCCTCGCGCCAGAAAAGCTTTCAAATTATCCGGCGCTGGTTTTTCCACTGACGAGACAACCACAAGCCATTGTTTGTCGCTCAAGGGAAAGAATGCCTGACTGCCCAGCGGGTGCCGTTCCATCATCGAAATCCGGATCGGTGTTGGACGCGCGCTTGCGCGAAAGATTGACAGAATCGCGGCGCCGCCTTCATCCGTCACATCGAGCGTCGTTAATCCGTGAAACCGTTCCGTTGTCCCTTCATTGATGAGAATGCGTTCCGCGCCGTCAACCTCAAGCACATCGCCAAAAGGGGCGAAATTCTCTTTGGTCAAAACTTCTGGCGTTAATGTCACAAAACTCATGACGCCCGCCGCCCAAAGATACGCAAGCGGCTGACGCCACCATCAGGATAAATATTCAGCCGCACATGAGTAACCGGTTTTGGTGCGCTGATATCAGCGCTATCAAATTGGTGAACGGCATCCGCCTGTAATTTCTGTCTCGGTAAGATCTCTTCCCAGGTCGCCGCCGCATCAATGTCGACGTCGCTCGATGCGTCCGATAAATCCGCGCCCTGGATCGACGCACCGTCAGGAAAATTGCCCTTAAAATGCGCAGTGTCGATTTCAATCCCGTCGATAAGCCCGCGGGCGCCGAGCGCGATGATAATCCAGTCATTGCCCGGCTCGCGGCGACGGCGCGTTTCCCAGCCGTCGCCCATGGTCTTACCGCGCCCTTCCGACAACAACGCCCAGAGATCACCATAATGAGCATCATTGTAGGCGACGATGCGTCCGCCATTTTTTAGCGCCGATAATTCCAACTGATCATCATCGGCAATATCGTTCCATGACGGCGCCGCTTCTCCATAGAGCCGCAACCGCGCCACGCCGCCATCCGGAAAAATATTCAATCGCACAAAATGCCATGGCCCCGGCTCTTCAATGCCAAAAAACTGTCGCTGATCGCCTTTGAGGAGCGCCTTGGGCAGAATTGCTTTCCAGACAGAAGGGTCACCTAAGTCTGCATCAGCCCTGCAGGCCTCAATGGAAGCTGCAGGTGGAAAATTCCCGGTAAAATAACTTGTATCGATCTCTGCGCCGCGAATGAACCCGTCGATACCGAGTTCCAAAATGCACCAGTCATACCCGTCATCGCGACGGCGTCGACTTTCCCAGCCATCCATCCACTTTCCGTGATCGTCATATTTATCCGGAATAAAAACCGGCGGCGCATCAGCGAGCATACGTTCCTTCGCAGCAAAAAACTCATCCGACGTACTAACAGTGTGACTGCCAAAACGCGGCGAAGCGAGGTTTGGAAAACGTCGTATGAAGTCCGGTTCTTTTTTGTTGTTGTTTGTCACGGATTAGCTCTGCTCGCTCAAAATCTTCACCAGTCGAATGCTGGCGATTTTATGCACCTCGCTCAGCGCAGTCGCAAATTCTTCTTTCAGTGCATTATCGACGCGCGATTGAAAATTTTCGAAGATTTGCGCACGATTCCTGCCGGAAACCGCAAGAATAAACGGAAAGCCGAATTTCGTCGTATAACGCGCATTGAGGGACTGAAACTTCGCCAATTCATCTGGGGTGCATTGGTCAAGCCCCGCCGATTGTTGCTCTTCGCTCGAGGCCTCGGTTAATTCTCCTTGCAGCGCCAGGCGTCCGGCCAGGTCCGGATGCGCGCGTAAGAGGGCCAATTGCCTGTCTTCACCAGCATCATTGACGATCGCCGCCATGCGCTTAGCTAGAGCGTCAATAGCATCGAGGTCTTCATTAATACCATTGTCAAAAACACTTTCGGCCACCCATGGCGAATGTTCATAGACGCTGCCGAAACGCGCCACGAATTCCTCACGCGGGTGATCATCCACCGGCTTTGTCTCCTGAGGCCTTCTCAAAGGGATGATCTTTCCGCCAATGCTCGGCGATATCGACGCGGCGACAGACCCATACATTGTCAAAAGACAAAACGTGATCAACGAAATTTTCCAGCGCTTTGAACCGACCGGGACGCCCAGTCAAACGGCAATGAAGACCGACCGACATCATTTTCGGCGTCGTTTCACCTTCACGATAGAGAACGTCGAATGCGTCTTTCAAATAGGCTTCAAAATCGGCGCCCTTGTTGAAACCTTGCGGCGTTGCGAACCGCATATCATTGGCGTCCAGCGTATAGGGCACAATCAAATGCGGTTTTTCCGTTTGCGTGCTCCAGAACGGCAGATCATCAGAGTAATCGTCGGCATCATATAGAAAGCTGCCATGTTCGGCGACGATCCGCCTCGTATTCACGCTTGTTCGGCCAGTATACCAACCAAGCGGCGGCTTGCCGCAAACGCTGGTCAGAATTTCAATCGCCTCTTCGAGATGGGCGCGTTCAATGTCTTCAGGCACATCTTTATAATCGATCCAGCGCAAGCCATGGCTGGCAATTTCATGGCCATCCGCCAAAGCGTGCTCAATCACTGCCTGATTTCTTTGCGCCGCCATGGCGACGGCGAAAACCGTCAGCGGCAGTCCTCGCGACTTGAACAGGTCAAGAATGCGCCACACGCCAGCCCGCGATCCATATTCATAGAGCGACTCCATGGACATGTGCCGCGCATCGGCAAAAGGCGCCGCGCCGACGATCTCGGACAGGAACGCTTCCGACTCTTTATCGCCATGCAACAGGCAACGCTCGCCGCCCTCCTCGTAGTTCAGGACAAACTGCACAGCGATGCGCGCGCCGCCCGGCCAGTGGGCACGCGGCGGGTTGTCGCCATAGCCGATAAGATCACGCGGATAAGACATGTTGCGCCAATGAGGAATAAGTTGAACCGGTCTCAAAGATGAGCATACTCAATATCATCCCAATCATCATACAGTTTTTTGATGGCGTGCCGGGAATTTCCTGCTGTAACACCCCCTCGCCTCGTTGATTGCAAACCAAACCGTATCCCGGAGATTGATTTTGGACCTTCAGATTACCGACTGGCTGAGCCTGACCCTGCGCTGGGCCCATATTATTGCCGGAGTCGGATGGATCGGCGCCTCTTTTTACTTCATGGCGCTGGATTTCAGCCTGCGCCATCGCAGCGGCCTGCCCCATGGCGTCAAAGGTGAAAGCTGGCTGGTTCATGGCGGCGGGTTTTATCACGTTCAAAAATATATGGTCGCGCCCGAGGAAATGCCGAAGGATCTCAAATGGTTTCAATGGGAATCCTACGCGACCTGGCTGACCGGCTTTGCCCTGATGTCGGTCGTTTATTACTGGCAGGCTGATATTTATCTCATCGACCGGTCTGTGCTCGCCCTGTCAAAACTCCAGGCCGTCGGCATTTCCGTCGGCGTTCTTGTTGCAAGCTGGCTGATCTATGACGCGCTATGCAAATCACCGTTGAAGGAAAATCAGACGGCGATGTTTGCTGTTTTGTTCGTTCTTATTGTCGGCGCTGCATTTGGATTGGGTGAAATCTTTTCCGCTCGCGCTGTCTTCCTTCATATTGGCGCGATGATCGGCACGATCATGACCGGCAATGTATTCTTTGTGATCATTCCCAATCAGAAAATCGTTGTGGCGGATTTGAAAGAGAGAAAGATACCCAATCCGGAATTCGGAAAAATCGCAAAGCTGCGCTCGACCCATAACAACTACCTGACCCTGCCGGTTCTTTTCATGATGATCTCAAACCATTATCCGATGACTTTCGGACATCCAATGAACTGGATCGTGGTGGCCTTGATCCTCCCCATCGGCGCTGTTGTGCGTCACTACTTCAACGCTCATGACAGCGGCGTGCATGGCGCCGGCCTGCGCTGGCAATGGCCAACGGCAAGTCTGTTGCTACTGATCCTGATGGCGTTTGTCGCCTGGCGGCCGGCGGCGAATGAAACGCCAGCCCAAGCAGCCGCGACTACAAATGACCAACAAGTGCCAGATCTGAACGATCAGGTCTTTGCCATCGTGCAACAGCGTTGCGGTGTCTGTCACTCAGCCAACCCAACGGACTTTGTTGGCGCTGCACCCGGCGGTGTTGAGTATGACACACTCGACCTCATGAAACAGCATGCGCCGCAAATGCGCGTGCAGGCGGTTATCAGTCAGGCCATGCCGCCCGGTAATTTAACGGAGATGACAGAAGAGGAACGGACGCTGTTGGGTGCGTGGATTGAAAATGAGGTGGGGGAATGAGCACTTGGACTTAGATTTCATTGATCCGATGTACTCTTGAAAGGTGCACATCTATAAACACTTGCATTTAACCTAGAAAAAACCTTCGCTAAAGGCGTCAAAAAAAACAAAATCCGAAGTTGATCGAAAATCCTAACTATTCCGTTCCAACCTTATTCAATTGAGACATTTTTAGCTGCCCTCGTCAAAGAATTTAACAATTCATCATCAGCATAAGGATGAGCCTCAAGCATTTTAAGCTGATCTATCGCTTGATCCCTGTTGGTGAGTGAGACAGGCGGGTCCATTTTGCCCAATGCCTGGCTTAATAGCATTACTTCATAATAATGATCTTCCGGCGTAGTCGAGAGAATGTAATCTCGCGTGTATCCAGGGTCGTCTACCGCACTCAGGAAATCCGCCATTGAATCACGAGCTAACCTGCGAACTCGATCATCTTCGGACATTCCCTGCTCAATCAGTTTATTCATCTGACCACCGCGCGCGACTATTTCAGCGGGAGTCAGACCAACGTATTGTACGGTGCTATCGCTTGAACCAGAGGGATGTCTAACAATATCAGCTAGCCACGCTATTGCCGCGACTGAAATAGCAAAAAAGATCAAAACAACTACGGCTTTGCGTGGATCCTTTGCAAACAGCGCCATTAGTTTGCTGATATCATCTATGCCCATAACAATGGATTTCCTTCGCGATTATCAATTCAAGCTACAAGTCGCCAAAAATCAAGTATTATACAATTAGGCTGCCTTACATTCTACATCTGCTCCCCGCAACATACGTCGCCTTCACCGCGCGCTCATCACCCATAATCATCTGTGCAAACAATACATCGTGTATGTCGTTTGCCTGCTCCACGCGGCGAGCGATCAACAGAGTTGATTTCAGATCGAGGACAATCAAGTCGGCGTCCATGCCGGGCGTGAGATTGCCGATCCGATCATCAAGTCGCATCGCTTTTGCGCCGCCGCATGTGGCCATCCAGAAGGCCTCAGCCGGGTGAAGCCCATTGCCGTGATGGCGAGCCGCTTCGAAAGCCGCTCGCATAGTTGCAAAAGGCGAAAATGACGTGCCGGCGCCAATATCGGAGGCAAGCGCAATCGGAGTTTTCGGGCCTGCGCGCCGCGTTGCCGCCAAATCGAAATGGCCTGACCCGATAAAGGCGTTTGACGTCGGGCAATGAGCGATGGCGCCGCCGCTATCGCTCATGGCTTTCCGCTCATGGTCGCTGAGATGAATGCAATGGCCGAAAATAGCGCCCGGTCCGGAAAGGCCAAAGGATTCATAAATTTCATAATAGCTTTTATGTCCGGGAAACGCAGCCAGCACTTGTGCAATTTCATCTTGCGTTTCGGAAAGATGCGTTTGCATCAAGACATCAGGGTGTTCTTTCCACAACGCGCCAAGGGCTTCCAGCTGTTCCGGCGATGATGACAACGCGAAACGCGGCGTGATTGCATATCTGTTCCGGCCTTTGCCGTGCCAGCGTTCGATCAATGCTTTGCTATCATCATAAGCGGATTGCGCGCTATCGTTTAATTCCGTCGGCGCATTGCGATCCATACAGACCTTGCCCGCCGCCATGCAAAGATTTCTTTGCGATGCCGCCTCGAAAAATTGCGTCACTGAGTGCGGGTGAACGGTGCAATAAACGCTCGCCGATGTAACGCCGTTTGCGAGGCACTGATCGAGGAAAAACTCCGCCGCCTGGCGGGAAATATCCGCATCATCATATTTTGTTTCACATGGGAAAGTGTGCTGATTGAGCCATTCCACCAGCCCCGGACTGTGAGAACCAATGATCTCGACCTGCGGGTAATGAATGTGAGGGTCAACAAACCCCGCCATAATCAATCCATCGCCGTGATTGACGACGGACGCATCCTTGCCTTGCTTGAGAATTTCCGCGGCCGTTCCGACGGCGATAATACGCCCGTCTTCGATCAGAACCGCGCCGTCTTCACAATGGTCAATTGAGCCGGCGGCGTCACCCTCAAAAGGGCTTCTCGAAAATGACAGCGTCTGACCGCGCAGAATAGTCCGGCTGTTTTTTTTGTTCATTGCTCTGCTCTGTTGCAGTCAGTCTCTTGATCATTCTTTTCGTCATTTTGAGGCGCTGCGGCCAGACGTAATATCTCCGCCGCCAATGCAATAGCAATGACCGCTGGCTCCTTGCTAGTGGGGCCGCCCGTGCCAATGGGGCAAATGAGCCGCACCAGATCGGCTTCCGCGACGTTCAATTCCTGCAATCGTTTCAGAAATCGCGCCCGCTTGGTCGTGGAGCCGATAAGCCCCAAATAACGAAATTTCCCGCGCTTTAAGACGGCGTGGCAAATTTCAAGGTCCAGCGCGTGAGAATAGCTCATGACAATATGAAAGGCGTCATTGGGCGCATAAGCGACTGCTTCATGGGGTGCCGCGGCAATCAGGCGCCGCACATGACCTGGCATCGGGTCGGGAAATCGGGATGCGTCCGTATCGATCCAGACAATCTCAACCGCCATGCCGGCAAAGATCCGCACCACTTCGCGACCCACATGGCCAGCGCCATAGAGATAAATCGGTAAGGGTTTCTTTTTGACCGGTTCCAAAAACCACTCGCCTGCACTTGCCTTCACAAGCTCGCTGTTAATGTCTGCATTATCTTCTTCGTCCAAAAACTGGAATCGTTTGCGCATGATCTCAGGCGTCGCCTTAGCGTCTTTCGAGCAAGAGATCCCGATCGGCGCTGCGCCTGTGGATAGAGGTCTCACAAGATAACGCGTCTCTGCATCGATTTCTTCGACAAAATGTTTTGCTTCCTCGGCGCCATAGCGCTCAAACAACAACCGCACATGGCCGCCGCAGCATTGCCCGAGGCGCGGCCCCAATGGATAATCTTTGGCATCGCGCTGCCAGGCTTGATCTGCGTTTTTTTGCAGCAGCGCTCCGGCGTGTGCAATGGCGTCATACTCCAGAGCGCCGCCGCCAATCGTTCCTGTCACACCCTGCCCGGACACCATCATGGCGGCGCCTTTTCCGCGCGGCGTGGAGCCCTGCGCATCAATGATGGTAACGCGCATGAACGCCCCATCGCGGTGGAATTGCTCGGCGATCTCTTGCAGCAGCGTCGCCAAGACTATTCCCAACCATCGGAAACGGCGCGCAACACCCGCTCCGGCGTCGCAGGCGCATCAAGCGATGGATAGGCCTCACGCCCATTAGAACTTGCCACCGCATCGGAGAGCGCCATCAAAACCGATATGCCGAGCATCAAAGGCGGTTCGCCAACGGCTTTTGAGCGATAGACGGTTTCTTCCGGGTTTCGACCCCGGTCCCAAATGGCGATGTTCATTTCGGGCGCGCGATCTGACGCTGTCGGAATCTTGTAGGTGGAGGGCGCATGGGTTTTTAAACGGCCCCTATCATCCCACCATAGTTCTTCCGTGGTCAGCCAGCCGGCCCCTTGTGCAAAACCGCCCTCGATCTGGCCGAGATCAATCGCTGGGTTCAACGACTTGCCTACATCATGAAGAATATCGACACGCAGGAGACGGTTCTCTCCGGTCAGTGTATCGATAACGACCTCTGATACTGCGGCCCCATAGGCGAAATAGAAAAATGGGCGCCCAATTCCCTTCTTGCGATCCCATTTTATTTTTGGCGTTGCGTAAAACCCGTTTGCCGACAGCGATATGCGCGCCATATAGGCTTTCGCGACAAGATCATCAAAACTGATTTTGTTTTTACCGGACTGAATGCTTCCCGGCAGGAAGGTAATTTCCTTCGGCTTCACGTTCCAATCTGCAGCGATAAAATCAATCAGGCGTTTTTTGATCTTTTTGCACGCGTCGAGCGCCGCCATGCCGTTAAGGTCTGTACCGGCGGACGCGGCTGTCGCCGATGTGTTCGGCACTTTGCCGGTGTTGGTCGGCGTAATTTTTACCCGGTCAATATCAACTTGAAATTCCTCGGCGACAATTTGAGCAATCTTTGTGAAAAGCCCCTGCCCCATTTCCGTGCCGCCATGATTAAGATGGATCGACCCGTCGGTGTAAATATGGACAAGGGCGCCCGCCTGATTCAGATGGGTCGCCGTAAAGGATATGCCGAACTTCACCGGCGTCAGCGCGATACCGCGTTTCAACAAGGACTGGTTTTTGTTCCAGTGAGCAATTTCCCTGCGCCGTGATGCATAACCTGACGACGCAACCAGTTCGTCGACAATCTTGTCGATGACGCAATCCTCGACATTCATATGATAGGGCGTCACATTCCTGTCAGACACTGTTCCTTTTGCGGCATAAAAATTTACGCGGCGCACTTCCAGTGGGTCTTTGCCAAGATGGAAGGCGATTTCATCAATCACGCGCTCAATCCCAACCATACCCTGCGGCCCGCCAAAACCGCGAAACGCCGTATTCGATACGGTGTTGGTTTTGCAGCGATAGGAATTGATCAAAACATTCGGCAAGTAATAGCAATTGTCGGCGTGAAACATCGCGCGATCACAGATCGACAGCGACAAATCATGGGAATGGCCGCAGCGCGCCGCCTGATCAAAAATGATCGCCTGAATACATCCCGCATGATCAAAGCCCACTTGATAATCAATGCGAAAATCATGACGCTTGCCAGTGATGATCATATCGTCATCGCGATCATAACGAATTTTCGCCGGGCGCCCTGTCAGTTTGGCGGCGAGCGCTACGACTGCCGTCGGCAGATTGCCGTTGGTTTCCTTACCGCCAAAACCGCCGCCCATGCGGCGTACTTCGACGGTGACGGCATTATAAGGAATGCCAAGCACACTCGCGACCTTGTGCTGAATTTCTGTCGGATGTTGCGACGAACAATAAATCGTTACGTCGTCATCTTCGCCGGGGGTTGCTAGCGCCGCTTGCCCCTCGAGGTAAAAATGTTCCTGTCCGCCGATTTCAACGCGGCCTTTTAGCTGATGGGGACTCGCAAGCATGGCCCGCTTAACATCGCCGCGTTTCATTTTATAGGGCGGCTCAAGCAGCGATTTTGCGGCCATCGCATCATCAATGGTCAAAATCGCCGGCAGATCTTCATAGGTAATTTTTGCGCTGGCTGCGGCAGCGCGCGCCGCATCCATAGTCGTTGCGACAACTGCAAAAAGCGCCTGCCCCTCGCATTCGACAACGCCGCCGCCCTTTCCAAGGACAAACATCGGATCGTCGCTGACAACCGGCCCCACATCATTTTTGCCGGGGATATCGTCCTTTGTCAGAACCGCGACAACGTCTGGCGCTGCCCTGACAGCATCAAGGTCCGCCGATATGATCTTCGCATGAGCCCGATCACTGACAGCGATATAGACATGTGAACAATTTTCCGGCGTCGGGATATCATCCACATAAAGCGCAGCGCCCGATGTATGCTTGTAGGCGCTGTCATGGGCAATAGGCGAAGAAACAGCGCCGCGAATGCCGCCAGCGCGCGGGGCGGTGCTCTTTTTCCGTGATGTTGGCGCGACGGTCATAGAAATGCATTCCCATGGCCGACAAGACGCGTTTGCTCAAAGGGCGCGCTACTCTCCGTGAAATATTTCATGAGAAGGTTTTGCGCCGTGCGCAGCCGGTAGTCGGCGCTCGCACGCATGTCAGTTAAAGGTGTAAAGTCATCGGCAAAAGCAAGCATCGCCAATTCGAGTGACTCTTGGGTCCACGCCCCACCGGTTAACACCGCTTCCACTTTGGCGGCCCGTTTAGGGGTGCCTGCCATGCCGCCAAAAGCGATGCGCGCTGATTTGACGACCCCGCCCACAACCTGAATATTGAAACACCCGCACAGCGCGGAGATATCCTGATCAAAACGCTTGGAAATTTTATAGCACTTAAAATCACCTGCGCGCTTAGCTAACGGAACGCGCACAGCCTCAACAAATTCTCCCGGTTTGCGATCCTGCTTTCCATAATCAAGAAAGAAGTCCTCGAGCGGTATCGTGCGGCGTTCACTGCCGCAACGAAGAGCCAATGTCGCCCCAAGGGCGATGAGCGCCGGCGGCATGTCACCGATGGGCGATCCATTCGCGATGTTGCCGCCAATGGTGCCGGCATTGCGCACCTGGAGGGCGCCGATGCGCCGCACCAGTTCGCCGAGATCAGGATAGGCGCTCGCCAGCGCGTCCATCGCGTCGGAATAAGTAACGCCAGCGCCGATGATCAGCTCATTTTTCCCACGTTTCATAGATGCCAGATCGCGCACGCGATTGAGGAAAATGATCTTAGGCAGGGTGCGATGCATTTTTGTCACCCACAGGCCCACGTCTGTCGCCCCGGCGATGATGGTTGCATCAGGGTGTTCGGTGTAAATCTCGGCCAGCTGATCGCTGGTCGCCGGCAAGAAAGCCTGGGCCTCGCCATGTTCAAGAACGATGTTTTCCTGGTGATTAATCTTTGAAAGCTGATCGTACTCTATTTTGTTATCGCCGGACTGATCCGCATTCTTCGCGACGTCGCCAATCTCTTTCGCCGCCGTCAGAATGGGCCCGTAACCTGTGCAGCGACATAAATTGCCCGCCACCACATCATTAGCGGCCTTAACCGGTAGAGCATCACCGTTTCGATAGGCGGTATAAAGCGACATCACAAAACCCGGCGTACAAAACCCACATTGCGAACCGTCATGCGCAATCATCTTTTGCTGAACCAAATGCGGCGCGCTGATGGTTTCGCTCAGCGCCTCTACTGTGGTGACCGACGTTCCCTCAAGGCTTGGCAGAAACCGAATGCAGGAGTTAATGGCTTCGCGTTTTACAGATCCATCGCTCGCAAGCGTGCTGACCATCACCGTACAGGCGCCGCAATCGCCCTCCGCACAGCCTTCCTTTGTGCCGCATAAATTTTCGTCTTCGCGCAAATATCTCAGCAGCGTTTGGGTCGGCGGCGCATCACGAATGGTTTTGAGTTCGCCATTAAGATAAAAGGACAGCTGATCACGCATCGCTCTTAACTGCCGCGATAGGTGGAATAACCATAGGGAGAGACCAGAAGCGGCACGTGGTAATGCGCATCCTTGTCCGCAATACCGAACCGCACGACCGCGACATCGATGAATTTTGGTGATGGCAGTTTTACGCCGATCTGATCAAAATAATCGCCGATATGAAAAGCCAATTCATATTGGCCGGGCTGGAAGTCATCACCGCTCAAAATCGGACCATCACAGCGCCCATCGCTATTGGTGAGCATCGAAACGATCTTTTCAGTGCGCTTACCGTCTCCGGAGGATTGCGGCGTCAATTTGTAAAGGTCGATTGAAACATTTGCCGCCGGTTTTCCCGCGCTGGTGTCCAGAATATGTGTTGTTAAATTTCCCAAAAGTGCTGTCGCCCTTATTTTGTGAGTTTTCTTGTTATTTTCGAAAATATATCCGGTTTGGGATGATCACAAGATACGATTAACCAGCAATCATCGCTAGAGCGCCGCACACATTTGGCGCCTGCCTTCTTTAGCGCCAGGCTGACTGGCAACCAGGCATCATTCCTGTTGTCAGCGCCTCTTTCGGGATTTGCCATGCCCGCATGTCAAGCAAAGCGTTATAATATTCAAAAAACCGACGATCCGGCTGCTTTCAAACACAGATTTTAATGGTAAAACACTGAGATTGTCGTATAACGCCCGCCCCCAAACGTAACGCGCATGCCATTCATATGGCGTTGCGTATTAAGGGATCAGACAGAAAGCGACGTCAATAATTCATGATGCCAGAAGCAAGCACAGCAGAGATGTCAGCCCCCGCACCGGATCACGTATCCCGCGTGGATCAGGTCGGTGTTGAGGAACGCGTGGCGCGCTTCCGCACCCGCAGCATCAAAAAATCATCGAAGGTTCACGCGCTTAAACTTGTTCTCAGTCAAATCGACCTCACGACGCTTGAGGGGCAGGACACGCCGGGCAAGGTGCGGCAATTGTGTCAGAAGGCAAAGCATCTGCACGACACGCTGCCGGATATTCCCCATGTGGCGGCGGTGTGCGTTTATCCAATGATGGTGGGCGTTGCAAAAAAGGCGCTTACCGACAGCGGCATTCATATTGCCTCTGTCGCGACCGCATTCCCCAGCGGCATGGCAACGACTGAGGCCAAGCTGGAGGAAATCAAGCTCGCCGTGGAAGAGGGCGCCGACGAAATCGACATGGTGATTTCCCGCGGCAAATTCCTGCAAGGCGAGTATCAGGCGGTGTTTGACGAAATTGCTCTCTGCAAAGAAGCCTGCGGCGACGCGCATCTTAAAGTCATTTTGGAAACCGGCGAATTGGGCACTCTCGACCGCGTGCGTCACGCCAGTGATCTCGCAATGCACGCCGGCGCCGACTTTATCAAAACATCTACGGGAAAGATCCAGCCCGCCGCGACCATGCCAGTGACGCTGGTAATGCTACAGGCAATCCGCGATTATTATTACAAGACCGACCGCATGGTGGGCATGAAGCCCGCAGGCGGAATTTCCAAGGCAAAGCTCGCAATACAATATCTGGTTATGCTCCGCGAAACGCTCGGCGAAGCGTGGATGACACCGGAATGGTTCCGATTCGGCGCCAGCAGTCTTGCGAATGACGTATTGATGCAGTTGAAAAAACAAGAAACCGGCGTCTATCAGTCCGGCGATTATTTCTCAAAGGATTAGGCCTGATGAGCGACGGCAAAAACGCTATCAAACTGAATTATGATACTGGATGGGAATACGCAGCCGCGCCTGAGAGCACCGATCATATCAACATCAATGATCGGTATGAGTTGTTTATTGACGGCAAGTTTACAGCGCCAAAGTCAGGCGCTTATTTTGACACCATCAACCCCGCGAATGAAAAAACCCTCGCGAGTGTTGCACAGGCCAGCAAAGCTGACGTCAACCGCGCCGTAAAAGCCGCCCGCGGCGCTTACGACAATGTCTGGTCTAAAATGAAGGCAGCGGAGCGCGGCAAATATATCTATCGTATCGCCCGTATCATCCAAGAACGGGCGCGCGAATTTGCTGTGATAGAATCAATGGATGGCGGCAAGCCCATCCGTGAGGCGCGCGATGTAGATATTCCATTAGCGGCGGCGCATTTTTTCTACTATGCAGGCTGGGCGGACAAGCTTGATTACGCCTTTCCACAAAAAACGCCCAAACCTCTTGGCGTTGCCGGCCAGATCATCCCATGGAATTTTCCGCTTTTGATGGCGGCCTGGAAAATTGCGCCGGCACTGGCTTGCGGCAACACAGTTGTTCTAAAGCCCGCAGAGACAACACCGCTAACGGCCTTGAAGCTGGCGGAAGTGATTCAGGCGGCCGATTTACCGCCCGGCGTCGTCAACATTATTACCGGCGACGGATCAACGGGCGCCGCCATTGTCGACCATGATGACATCGACAAAGTCGCCTTTACCGGCTCCACCGACGTCGGCAGAATCATTCAGCGCGCGCTTGCGGGTACGGACAAGAAATACACGCTGGAGCTAGGCGGCAAGGCCGCCAATATCATTTTCGAAGATGCGCCAATTGATCAGGCGGTTGAAGGTATCGTCAATGCCATCTTTTTCAATCAGGGTCATGTCTGTTGCGCGGGATCGCGCCTGCTGGTGCAGGAATCCGTCGCGAAGGAAGTCATCACAAAACTCAAAGAGCGCATGCAGACGTTGGTTGTCGGCGATCCTTTGGACAAAAACACCGATATCGGCGCGATCAATTCAGCCGCGCAGCTAGAGCGTATCAATGACTATCTTGCACTGGGCCAAAAAGAAGGTGCGGAGATGTATCAGGCTGGCGGCAAAACGCCGAAGAAAGGCTATTGGTGCCAGCCAACATTGTTCACGGATGTCGCTCAGTCGCACCGGGTGGTTCGTGAAGAAATCTTTGGTCCGGTGCTGGCGATCCAGACCTTCCGCACCTTGGATGAGGCGGTCAGCAAAGCTAACAATACGCAATATGGCTTGTCCGGCGGGGTATGGACCGACAAGGGCGCGAAAATATTTAAAGTAGGGCAAAATATTCGCGCGGGCGTGATTTGGGCTAATACCTTCAACAAGTTTGACCCCACATCACCCTTTGGCGGCTATAAAGAAAGCGGCGTCGGTCGGGAGGGCGGACTGCATGGCCTTTCTGCCTATGTGAACCTGCATTAAAACTGAGGCGATCGACTATGGATAAAAATATAAAAACCGAAGCACATTATGCAGAACGTGCGAGCGCGCAGGAAACATCCATGCCGGCAACGTCAGAGTCACAATCAAAATCGAAATCGCGCACAACGTCGGCAAGCGCGCCTCGGCTTGGCGTTGAAAAAACCTATAAACTTTACATCAACGGAAAATTTCCACGCACTGAATCCGGACGTTATTTTACCGTAGCGGATGCATCCGGAAATAATGTCGCGAATATGTGCCGCGCCAGTCGCAAGGATTTCCGCGAAGCGGTCGTTGCCGCGCGCGGCGCCTTTTCAGGTTGGTCACGCGCCAGTGCCTATTTGCGCAGTCAGATATTATATCGAGTCGCGGAAATGCTCGAAGGCCGCGGCGAACAGTTCGTTGGCGAGCTTACCGCAACGGGTTCGAGCAAACGCGCCGCCGCGCAGGAAGTAACAGCAGCCATCGATTGCCTCGTTTATTACGCAGGCTGGGCGGATAAATATCAGCAGATATTCAGCTCAGTGAACCCAGTCGCCTCGTCGCATTTCAATTTCTCAATTCTGGAACCAACAGGCGTTGTCAGCGCTATCGCACCACAAGAAAAAGGCCTTCTGGGGTTTGTATCGGATATTGCGCCGATCATCGCCGGCGGAAATACTGTCGTCAGCCTCGCGTCAGAGCAAAATCCTTTATGTGCGATCAGCTTTGCGGAAGTGCTGCATTCGTCTGATGTGCCGCCTGGTGTCGTCAACATTCTTTCCGGCTACCGAAACGAACTGAACGAGCATTTTGCATCGCATATGGACGTCAATGCGGTGATCTATAATGGCGCCGACGCAGATGAAATCAAACTGGTTCAGGAACAGGCCGCCAATAACATCAAGCGCGTCGTTATCCGTAAAAAACCAGCCGCGCCTGATCCCTATCAGATCATGGATTGCCAAGAGACGAAGACAACCTGGCATCCCATTGGAGGTTAAACAGCTTCGACTTCAGCCAGCATTGGCATTGCTGGTGCGGTGCCAGGTTTTGTCGTTGAAAGTCCCGCAACCTTGTTGGCGTAAGCGATCGCAGCGCGAAAATCATTGGGAAACTTAACGAGGCCAGCAGCCAGCCCGCCATTGCACGCATCACCTGCGCCTGTCGTGTCGACAACTTCGATGTTTGTCGCGGGCACTCGATAATAAGCGCCGTCAGTTGAAATGGCGGCATTTTTTGAATTTTCATCGAACGATACAAAACAACCCTTATCACCGAGGGTCAGCACGACGGTAGCGACACCTGATTGCCGGCAAAACTGATGGATGCTGGCGTCATCCTGCAACCAGAAATCATCTGGAATCTTCTGGCCCAGAACCTTATTCATCAAGAATACAAATTCGGTTTCGTTTGGCGTTAAAATATCGGCGCCTTGAACCAGCGCCAGCGTCAAACCGTCATTGATCGGCGCAGGATTTAGGATCGTCGTTGTTCCATTTTCCCGCGCAATACGCATCGCCGCTTCAGTCGCAGACAACTGGTTCTCGACCTGACAGACAAGATATTTCGCCGCCGCGATCTCTGATTTGAAATCTGCGACATGATTTTCAGATAAATGATCATTAGCGCCAAGAGCAACAACGATAAGGTTTTGTCCTGCGCCGTTGACAACAATTGACGCCGCGCCAGTGGCGTGTTCAGGGCAGACCTCCAGCTCGGCGGTTAGTCCCTCAGATGCGATGAATTCTCTTACGCCTTTTGCAAAAATATCGTCGCCAACCGCGCCAATAAACATGGTTTCAACGCCAAGCCTGTTGCACGCAACCGCCTGATTAAAGCCTTTGCCGCCAGGCCCCGTCCGAAAGGCGCCGATACGCGTTTCGCCAGGCGCTGGAAATATTTCCGTGTTAAAAGCGAGGTCCTGAACATAACTGCCAACAACAACGACATCGAACATGTGATTCCTCCCAAAGAACGCCGCCAGAAAACACGGCTTTCAGTATGCGCTAACGGCGGCGGCCCGGATCAGCCGATAAGGCCTTTGCGTTTTTTCTTTTCGATAGTTTCCGCAACCCAGTTTTTGTTGTCGATGAATTCCTCAAACCCGGCGCCTGGAAACGTCACCGCCCATTGATAAAGCTTTTTCATAAAGTCGGGTTCTGTCGCCAGCGGCGTATCGCTGCGCGCTTTGTCGAAAGCAGTGATCAATTGCAACGCCAATCGCGTGTAGAGAGCTTTGATGGTTTCCTCTACCGACAGGGGACCTGTGCGAGCTTGCTGATACCATTCCATTCCGTTGATCGATACGATCTCGGTGCGCGGATAAAATGAGCACATCAAATTCCATTTGTCGCCTTTGGTATCCTGGTCTCCAGCATTTCTAAAATCCGACCGGAGAATAACAGAGGGAATATCCAGTTGTTTGGCGACGATAAACTCAACAACAGTGCCGGAATCGAGATCGGCGCCGTCAAAATTAAACAAACCCAGATCAGCCTCCATGACCATTTTTAAATCCTGATCACGGATATGCTCTTTACGATTGCTGCCCTGTTCGAAATCCTGCGGCAACAGGCATTTATACCTGCCTGAGGATTCCTGCTCGATATGGGAAGCCAGCAATGCGTTGCCGATAAGATCTTTATGATCGAAAAGGTCGCCTGCGAAATAAATGCTGAGTGCGTCGCTCATGCTACATAGATCCTGTAACGGGCAGCGAAACTAAACCGGATCACTGTAACAATGCAATCTTCACGTGGAGCAAACTGATATTCCCGCCAAAGAGGAGATTGGCGGCGCCGCGATCAGCCTGTTTACGCCTAGAGATGTGGTTGGCGGGGCGCCAGCTAACACTGATTTCAATGCCTTATTTGGATGAAAGCGCCATGACGGCCCGCTTGCATCCGGCCGGTTTTCTGGCATGGTAGTTGCGTTCAAATTCTTGATAATGCTCAAGAATTGGGCGCAGTGTAAGATTTTGAGTCGGGGGACCTTCAAAAAATGCAGCATGGCCTGCAAGGCCTTATCGCCATTTGCGGTGTCACGGGCGCACACCAGCACATTTTTTGATCGGTTGCGATGCGAAATGCTCCGCCATTCGCCGCGCGCTAAAACTCTTCCACGAACGAGGGTAAATGGCAGTTTACAACGGCTTGATAAGCCCACAATAACAATCGCAACTCGCTTGCGAAAAATTTCGACGACTTAGAAACGACTGGCAAAAACGGCAAGCACAGAAAATGATTGATAAGGGCGTATACAGGTTGTGGTCTCGTTCCATTTTGGCACAGAGCTCAAAATCGGACGAAAACACTGATGCTGAACCCGGCACAGATTGGCGCGGATTCTTGCGCCAGGCGTCCAGCCGCATTTCTTTTTGGCGGATTGCACTATTAACGCTTGCCTTGCTCCTGCCTGCCATTGTGAACGGCAGCGCTTTGCCCTTTCCTGATAGCATCAGTTATATCAAGGGCGGCCCCGTCGCACTGGAAAAGCTCGGCGCCTTAATCGACAATCTTTTACCGACAAATGAGGCGCCGCATAACGAAGCGGCGACCGGTAACAATTTGGACGGTTCAACAACAAACTCCGGCGGAGCGATCTCCGGCATGCGGTCAGCAACCTACAGCGTATACGCCTATCTCATGGGCATGCTTGCCGATAATGGAATTTTTATTGTCGCCGGCCAGGCCGCCATGGTTGCGTTTACAACAGTCTTGTTCCTTCGTGTATTCACGCCCGCGCTCTCGCAGACCGAATTTGCAGCAACGGTTGTCATCCTGACCCTACTGACATCAGCGTCGTGGTACGGTTCCTTTGCGATGCCGGATATTCTCGGCGCCGCGGCGGTTTTGTCGCTGGCTTTATACTATTTTTACCTCGAGAAATTGAACCTTTTTGAAAAACTGACAATCGCGGCAATAACCGCATTTGCGATCACAGCACATCCTGGAAATGTATTATTGGTTGCCGCACTTGCCGGCCTTGGTGGGATCGAACGGCTGGTGCGAGACATACGCGCCGGAAACAAATTTGCCTTTGCGACATATTGCTGGGCTGGCGCGCCTCTCGCACTCGGCGTCGGCGCGATTCTGGCAATTTCACTGTTGGGTTTTGGTGAAGCAAGCGTCGCACCCAAACGGTATCCATATGCGCTTGCGCGCTCTGTTACCGATGGTCCAGCACTTTGGCACCTCGAGAAACACTGCGACACTTATCACTATGCCGTATGCGAAGTCTTTGATGAAATACCGCAGGGCGTGGGTGAGTTTTTGTGGGAGGAAACCGGCCTTCGATATAAAGCGACACCCGAACAGCTGGATCGCATCAGAGCAGAAGAGATGACCATCGTAGCGCGTGCAGCGCGCGAATATCCGATGGCGCAAATACGCAAAGCCTTCGCGAACACATATGAGCAAATCACCCGCATCGGCATTCCTGCGATTGGCGTGGGCCAGAAACTACATCGCGGCGAGTATGGCGCCTGGAGAATAATTCCTGCCCAAACGGATACAAACTACATTATTCAACCTTTCGAAACGCTACAGATCGTCGTCGTTTATGCATCCCTTGGACTGCTCGGCTATTTGCTGGTCGGGCGAAAAGCGGGAAATGAAGCCGCATTGCGCGCGATTGCTCTTATCGGTGGCGCCTTGTTGGTCAATGCTGTCATCTGCGGCGTTCTTTCGGGGCCCGCAGACCGATATCAGGGTCGGCTGATTTGGCTCCTGCCACTGATCGCGACAGCACTGGTTGCCGTCAACAAACCGTGGAAAAACGGAACACAACAAGGCGCGAACCGCCCATCGACCTAATTCCCGGATCAAACCAACTGACGGTTGCTGTACCGGCGTTAACGTTTCGTTAAGCCTTTCACGACCAACGAAAACAGGCACATAAGAACACCCTAAAAGGAACCCAACCTATGACGCCGCATTCCAAGCCTGACTATGTTGACCTCAGCGTCGTCATTCCAGCTTATAACGAAGAGGGGGCGATCATCGACACGATCGCTCAGGTCCAGTCGGTCCTCACGAAAGCCGGGATCAGCCACGATGTCATCGTCGTCAATGACGGATCGTCAGACAACACACTGGCGCGCGCCAAGGAAACAACCGCACGCATCGTTGATCTGCCAGAAAACGCGGGATATGGCGCTGCCTTGAAGCGAGGCATCGCTGCTGGCAATTCAGAATATGTGGCGATCCTCGACGCTGACGGCACCTATCCTGCCGAGCGTTTGCCGGACATGCTTGGGCTCGCTGGCGACGCCGATATGGTCGTAGGCAATCGTGGAACCGCGATGAAAAATGTCCCGATGGTGCGACGGCCTGCAAAATTCATATTAAACGGTCTGGCGAACTACTTATCTCAACGGGAAATTCCTGATCTTAATTCAGGATTACGGGTTTTTAAGCGCGACTCCCTAAAGTCTTTCATTCCGCTGCTGCCATCTGGGTTTTCGTTCACGACGACGATTACGCTTTGCATGCTCTGCTCTGATCTTCGCGTGGTCTATACGCCGATTGAATATGGTCAGCGGGTTGGTGTTTCAAAAATAAAGCCGACTGATTTCTTCTCATTTATCCTGCTGGTTTTGCGCGTCATCGCACTCTTTAATCCGTTGCGTATTTTCCTACCACTCGGCGCTATTTTATTCGCACTAGGCACGCTGAAGTTGATTTACGATTTGGTTCTTTGGAACCTCTCCGAAAGCGCGATCTTCGCTTTTCTTGCCGCCATCATGGTGTGGTCGCTTGGCCTGATCGCAGATATGATTTCGCGCCTAAATCTGCGTCCTTGAGCAAGCTGTTAAGCAATGACAACCGAGGCTGCCACATCGAAATCCGGATTGTTGAAATGGGGGTTCCGATTGCTCGGTTCCGCTGTGTTTTTGACGGCAGTTTTTTACTTCCTGCCGCTCAGCGACGTTATTGTGGCGATAAAAAAACTAAAACCCGCGATTTGGTTCAGCGCACTCGCCATTTTTTTGACTGGGCATATACTGGCCTCCCTGAAATGGCGCCTGCTGATCAGCACAGATGCTGAAATATCTGCCTACACAACAATACGCGCGCATTTTGCGGGACTTGCAGCCAATCTATGCCTGCCAGGCGTTGCTGGCGGCGATGTCGTTCGCGCCGGCATCGTGATGCGCAGCGCTAAAGACCCCACACGTGTCGCCGCAGGCTCGCTTCTCGATCGGCTGCTCGACACACTCGGCTTGCTGATCCTTGCTTCTATCGGCGGCATCTGGGCCATTGGTTTTGCGTTATTCGACATGCGGCTCGCAATCATCATTGCGTTCATGATACTAGCGGCGACCGTTGCGATCGGCGGCTACCTGGTGCTGCGTAAAGTCAGCATCGCCGCCATTCAGAAAATCATGCAGAAAATAGATGCGCTTGTGGCTGACTTTGCAAGGCAGCCGCTTCGGCTGAGCGCTTGTCTTCTTTTGTCCATGGGCATTCAAAGCGCTTTTATATTAACGACAATCTTGCTTGCGCGCGCAACCGTCGCAGACGCCAGCGCAGCGCAATGGTTCTTTGCCTGGCCTTTGGCAAAACTGATCGCCATTCTGCCCTTCAGCCTTGCGGGGCTTGGCGTCAGAGAGGCAAGTCTTGCCGCAATCCTGGGCGGACTTGGCGCTAATCCTGCAGGAATCGTAGCAGCAAGCCTATTATGGCAGTCGATTTTATTTGGCGGCGGCATGATTGGGGGGCTCATTCTCATGCTGACGTCCCAAAAAACACCAACGCCGGCATTACCAGAAAATGACTAGCGTCAATTGAAAGTTGAGTGATGGATAAGAGTAGCAATCAGACTTCTGACGAACGCTCGGCTGGAGCCGGCGCATCGCAGAATGCAAAACAAAAAATTGCTGTGTTGGGGGCAGGTCCGGCCGGCGCCGGCGCCGCTTTTTATCTGTCGCAACGTGATGGTGTAGATGTTCAACTTTTTGAACGAGGCGCCAGAGTTGGCGGCAATGCTGGAAGTTTCCAGATCGATGGCGTCTGGTGCGATCATGGCAGCCACCGTTTTCACCCCATTGCTGAGCCCCGTATCAAAAATCAAGTCAAACAACTTCTGGGTGATGACTTCCTGACGCGCCCTCGCCATGGCCGCATTCTTCTTCAGGGGCGCTGGATTCATTTTCCCCTGAAGCCGATAGATTTGTTATTGCGTATCAAAAAGACGTTTGCTCTGGCGCTCGCATTCGACACTATCAAAAAGATTTTTCCCAGAAAGAAACCAGCGCAAGAAACGTTTGCCACCATTCTGGACGGCGGCCTCGGTCCGGCAATGAGTGAAGCATTTTACTTTCCTTACGTCGAAAAACTCTGGGGCCTAAAACCGTCGGAACTCGCTGTTAAACTTGCGCACAGGCGTGTTTCAGGCAGTTCAGTCTTCAAAATATTGTTAAAAATCGCGCGGCAAATTCCCGGTCTAAAATCGCCTACAACCGGCGTTTTCCATTACCCGCGCAAGGGATTTGGCCAGATTACCGAAAGCTTCGCACAAGCCGCCGTTGATCAGGGCGCAACGCTAAACCTCAATGCAGAAATCACTGCGATTGAACGTGATGGTAATCGCGTAACTGGATTGCGTTACAAAGATGGCGATAGCGAGCATCGCGTTTCCTATGACCACGTCTGGACGACGCTGCCGCTGAGTATGATGGCGCGCATGATCGAACCACCACCGCCACCGCCTGTTCTTGAGGCGGCCAATGCGATCAAGTTTCGCGGCATGATCCTGATCTATCTTGTTCTTGAAACCGACCAGTTCTCTGAATATGACGCGCACTATTTTCCCGAACTAAGCGTTCCAATCTCAAGAATGTCGGAAACTAAAAATTACTATGCGGGGGAAGAGCCAAAAAACAGAACCGTCCTTTGTGCGGAGCTGCCGGCCGATCCTTCCGATAAATATTGGACGATGAGTAACGACGAATTGGGCAAACTTTATTGTCAGTGGCTTACAGAAATGGGGCTACCGGTAACAGCGCCCGTGGTAAAAACTGAGACGAAGCGGTTGAAATTTGCCTACCCGGTTTATTCGCGTGGTTATGAAGGTCATTTCAATATTCTTGATGAATGGATCGGCAATCTTGACGGCCTTCTCACTTTCGGCCGGCAGGGGCTCTTTGCCCATGACAACACACATCACGCGCTTGCCATGGCGATCGGCGCCGTTGACTGTTTGGAACCCGATGGAAATTTCGACGAGGTTTTGTGGACGGAAAAGCGTCACGAGTTTGAAAGCCACGTCGTCGAAGACTAATTCTGCCGATAACGCGCTAAGCAGCTTTCTTCCGCGCTTTGATCTCCTCAACGAGATCAATGTAGTTTTTCAACGCAACCTCTTCCGACCATTGCGTGTCGAAAGCTTTGCGCGCCTGCAGTCCCGTCGCATCACGTGGCCCGTCGTCTCCTATGAATTCTGATATCGCCTGACGCAGCGATTGTTCATCATGAAATAACGCACCGCCTTTGCTTGCCTGAATTATCTCCGGATAAGGACCGAGATCGCGGACGATCGCGGGCGTTTCCTGTTGGAATGCCTCAAGAAGCACGAGCGGAAACACCTCATAACACCGCGACGGCGCAATTAAGGCACGGGCGCCGCGATAGAGTGTGCGTAGTTGTTCCGGCGTCCGCGAACCCAAAAACTTAACGTTCGAACGATCCTTAGCCAATTTGCGAAGTTCGTCGCCAAAATTTCCGTCACCCGCGATCAACAGATCTGCGGGCATTGCTTCGTCGAATACCGGAATCACATCCTGAAACCCTTTAATCGTTTCAAGACGCCCGACGAGCAAAAAATATGGCCGTGTCTGGTTTGCCGGCAGCGGCGCCAGCGGAACATCCGGAAGAAACGATGGTGTTACGCGCATCGGGAAAGGAAACCCGTATTCCTGATGCTTCTGGGCGCTGAATTCACTGAGCGCCAGAAAGGCGTCTACATGTCGCCCGGCCCTTTTTAACAACGGCGTATAACGCCATAGTTGAGGCGGTCGGCGATGTTTCAGGCTGCACGAAAAACAAGCCTTTTTGTTGCAGGGTTCGCGATTGTCTTTCCAAAGAATATGCATGGGGCAAACAAGCCAATGCTCATGGGCCGTGTAAAGTTTGACCGCATCACCAAGGCCCAAAACCCCGGGCCCGCCAACCAGCGAAACATTGTGATAATGAATGACGTCGAATTTGCGCGACAGGATATCTTTGATCCGCCGCCCCTGCACCAGCGGGGTTCCTAATTGCTGGGTCGCAAGACAGGACAAAGTGGGCAGCACGCTTTTCAAGCGATGAATCGTGACGCCTTCCGGCTCTGGCATCGGTTCAAGATCGGTTTTGTCGCTCAATATGCGATGAGCATCGCTCTCATGGATGACTTCAACTTCATGACCGCGCGCCACCAGCGCGTGCGCAAAACGCCGGACATATTGTCCGTCCCCGCCAAAATTATATGGCGGGTAGAAAGTCGTAACGATCGCAACCCTCAAATTTCGCCTCCCCGGAGTGATCAATTGAGCACTGTTCGTTCACATTACCGCCAAAACTGTCGACAATAATCAACAGCTGAATTATCGAAAAACCTGCCGAATATTTCGCGCAAATTTTCTGACCGCCAGATATCGGTCAGCTTTTCCTTCAAGATATTTTCTCCACAAAGCAATATCTCGAAAATAATGCATCTCCAGGCGCGGCACATCAAAGACATCAACTGAATCATCGGTGCGGCCAAGCTGCGTTCCTGCAGCAATCGCGTAATGGTCTGCAATTGCGCTGCGCACAGTTTCATTCACCGCTCCATAGGGCGCTGCAAAAGTTGTAACCGCCTCTCCAAGCGCATCTTCGAGACGACTTCGCGACTGGCTTAACTGCGTATTTAGTGTTTCCCTATCAAGCAGCGTAAGGTTAGCGTGTGTCAAACTGTGACTGCCGAACTGCGCGCCGTTTTTTGACAAAGCGCTGACATCACCCCAGCTCATCAAGGCGCGCGGCGGGCTGTTTGCCCCTTCCCAGCTTTCATTTTCCCCGAGGCAGTCAGTTGGAAGAAACACGATTGCGGAAAAGCCGAGCCTTTCCAAAACAGGCCAGGCCGCGTCACGAAAATCCAGAAATCCATCGTCAAAAGTGATGATTGCGGTCTTTTCCGGCAACTTCAATTGACCTTCGCGCCAGGCGACAAGGTCGGTCAGATTCGCAATATGATACCCGGTCTCGGCAAGCGCTTTCATCTGAGCGGCAAATACCGGCGCCGGCATACTGGTTGGACCGCCAGCGTCAGAGATCGAGTGATACATCAGCACATCGATATGTTGCCTATGCGCGCTCATCAGAAATTCCATCAAGGATGTGAAACACAATATTTGCGACTTATAGCGCAATTTGCATGCCGCCAAGCAGTTTTGGCGGCACGGGGCCTTATTGCCGGGCCGCGAGCGTTCCGACCATCTGACGAACCTGACTTTTCAATGGCGGCGCCAATTGCCGCAAGGATTCAATCAGTTCCATTTCCTGGTCGGTGTAATTTTCCGGCTCTTTGATCGGATATTCTTTCAACAAAAGGTCATGAAACAAGTCGTTTGGCGTTATGTCGAGAGCCATACAAATAGCCAGCATTCTTCCAGCAGGAAGCCGGTTCAAGCCTTTTTCATATTTCTGAACTTGCTGAAACGTGATTTCCAACCTTTCAGCGAGCACTTTTTGGGAAATGTGTTTCTGACGTCGCAACAGCTTTAACCGTCGGCCGACATACTGGTCGACCATATTTTGCCGCGAATTCTTCCGCGAAGGATCTCTATGCTGGTCCAAGTTACCCGTCCTGACCTGCTCGGCGCAAAATTCCAAGCGCACGACAATCGCCTCAATCGGCGAATTTTGTAGGTTACGTTGGTTAATCAGGCTTTAACGGCGCAATACCGTATCAATAACAGCGCCATTTCGAGCAAACCCCACACGGGCGCCCTTAGTTGGCATCACTGTCCCCAGCGGCGGGCGCCGGTTCTGGGAGTGGAATTTGCGAAGCGGCCTGCGCCCTCAGATAGGCGATCACATCAGCACGATCCCGCGCCTTTTTAATCCCTTGAAAATTCATTGAATTGCCGGGAATCGCCGCACCTGGCTTTAGAAGATAATCATCGAGTTTTTCAAACGTCCAATTACCAGGCTCTGCGGCGAGCGCGGCCGAATAGTCGAAGGACGCCACAGCCGCAATATCGCGCCCGACAACGTCCCAGAGATTCGGACCGGTCCCGTTTCTCCCGCCGTCATTGAATGTGTGACAACTGCCGCAAATACGCGCTCTCTTATTGCCATTTGCAAGATCGGCGCTCGCAAGCAATGTCCCCAGGTCGGGTTCCGGCGCTGGCGGCGCCGCAGCTTCAGATGTGAGCGCTGCTGTGCGTTTGGGAGGCTCCAGGTTTTCGACGTCCTGCATTTGGGCGCGCACCTGCGCGCGCATACTTAGCTCGCTCAAGCCATTTGGCCAGCTTCGTTGCAGAGCCGCACGATTAACAAGCGGCGCTTCATCAAAGTCCGGTATGTCGATGACAAGTTGATGAGAATAGGCGTCACGAAAAACAAAGCCAGCAAACCAATTGGCTGTAAACATCAGTGAAAAGGCGAATGTTACCGCGAGCGTGATCTTGGTCATAACTGACGCCTTGTCGTTGGATACAAATGCATCACACTGCGATCCTTTCTACCCTCAGCCTCAATCATCAATGATGCTCTACGGGTTCAATTGCCGCGGGCGTTTCATAAAACAACATACGCGTCCAGTGCGTATAATCGGCCTCAAGAGACATCAGGCCGACAAGCACAATCAGGGCCAGCGGCGGCAGCAGGATCGCGTAGATCAGCGCCAGGCGCTCCCACACCATATGCATGAAGACGGAAACGATCAGGCCCGCTTTTAGAAACATGAAGATGAGAATAAGGGACCATCGGGTAAGGCCCTGGAATCCAAAATAATCAACCGCATAAGACAAAGCGCTCAAAACAAACAGAAGGCCCCAGATTTTGAAATAGACGCCAAGCGGGTGCTGTTGCCCGGCGTCATCATGACCTTGCGTGGTCCCAACCGGCGTCGAAGGCGTCTGAACAGCGTGTGTTGCTTGATCCATTACAAGGTCCTCACCAAAGATAGAAGAATGCAAAGATAAAGACCCATACAAGGTCGACGAAGTGCCAATAAAGACCGGTGATTTCAACGACCTCATATTTGCCATTGCGATCGTAAACGCCGTTGAGAACACGCAGCGCGATGATCGTCAGATAAATGACGCCGATGGACACGTGGAATCCGTGAAAGCCAGTGATCATAAAGAAAGAAGCGCCAAATTGGGGTGCGCCGAATGGATTGCCCCAGGGCCGAACGCCCTCTGCGATAAGCTTTGACCATTCGAAAGCCTGCATGCCGACAAAGGTCGCCCCTAACAACGCTGTCGCCAGCATCAGGTAGGCAGTTGCTTTTCGATTGCGGCGATAGCCAAAATTGACCGCCAACGCCATCGTGCCGCTCGAACTGATCAACACAAATGTCATGATGGCGATCAAAATCAGCGGAATATTCTCGCCAAATAACGTTAGGGCGAATACCTCACTGGGATTGGGCCAGGCCACCATCGTTGTCGCCCGCACTGTCATGTAAGACGTCAGGAAGCATGAAAAAATAAATGTGTCGCTCAGGAGGAAGATCCACATCATGGCCTTGCCCCACTGGACCTTTTTGAAGACCTCCTGATCCGTCGACCAATCCGAAACAAGCGTTTCAAGACTATGTGGTTCTGTGGCTACGTGTGTATTTTGCGACATATCGATTAGCCGTTCCGATGATGGGGAAAAAGAAGCGAAAACATGATCATGTGATAAGCAGCAGCCCGAACATGACGACCCAGACAATGAGCAAATAATGCCAGTAGATCGCACAAACATTAACGCCGGTTGCAACCTCGGCGGGTTCTGCCCCATTCAAGACCATCGCCGTTGTCCGGCCCCAAAAAAACAACCCGCCAAGCATGTGTAATCCATGCAGCGCTGTAATCAGGTAAAAGAACGCAAGAGCGGGGCCGTCAGGCGCAAACTGGCCGCTGGCCATGAGCGTGCGCCAAACCGTCAGCTGACCGGCGAGGAATACCAGGGCCAGAAGACCGCCCGCCGTCAATGTGATGCGCAATTTGTCCATGCGCCCGCTGCGCAGATCGCCGCGCGCGCGTTGCCAGGCGATACTGCTGAGAATCAGTACGCCCGTATTGATCCATAAAAGAAAGGGTTCCGCCATGGGCGCCCAATCATCCGCTGGCGGAATGCCGCAGATCGCCGCCAGCGTCCACCAGGCAAGCGATGCTTTTGCCGCAGCCGCGCTAGCGGGATCAGCGCCATAATTTCCAAGTCGCAACACATAGGCAGCGATAATCAGCGAGAACATCACCGAGGCGACCCCGACATAAAACCACATACCGGTGGCCGCGACTGCAGGACCGCGAATACCATCAGCGCCGGGCCCATCGTCGGAGTCAAACCCCTTTTCCAGCCAGGGCTTTTTTGTCAGTTCACGCAGTAATTTCAACTCGGCTCTCCATCTATACCATCACTGAGCGTTAATGATCGTGCGGTGTCTCGTCGGGTCCCGGCGGTGTCGTTTGTGGAATAAAGTCCTGAGCCGCACCAGGCACGCTGTAATCATAAGCCCAGCGATAAACTTTCGGGAGATCGGGGCCCCAATTGCCATGGGCTGGCGGCGTATCCGGCGTCAGCCATTCCAGTGATGTCGCGCCCCACGGATTAGGATCCGCCTTGCGGCCTTTAAAATAGCTGTAGATCAAATTGTAAAAGAAAATCAGCTGCGCGGCGCCAACCGTGAGCGCCGCAATGGTGATGCCAACATTCGCCAAATGCACCGATTCCGGTACGAAAGCGGTTTCACCCATTTCATAGTAGCGACGCGGCACACCCAAAAAGCCAAGATAATGCATCGGTAGATAAATCGCATAGACGCCGAGGAAAGTGATCCAGAAATGCGCCTGACCAAGCATGGTGTCCCACATCCGGCCAGTAATTTTCGGATACCAGTGATAAATGGCGCCAAAGACAACCATGATCGGCGATACGCCCATCACCATATGAAAATGTCCGATCACGAAGTACGTGTCTGACAAAGGCACATCAACGCTGACATTGCCGAGGAAAAGGCCCGTCAGGCCGCCGTGAATAAAAGTGAAAATAAACCCGATCGCAAATAGCATTGGCACGCGCAAATGAATATCGCCGCGCCACAAGGTCAGTACCCAATTATAAACTTTGATCGCCGTCGGCACCGCAATGATCAATGTCGATGTCGCGAAAAAGAATCCGAAATACGGATTCATGCCGGACACATACATGTGATGCGCCCAAACGATAAAACTGAGCGCGCCAATGATGATGATCGCCCAGACCATCATGCGATAACCGAAAATGTTCTTTCGTGCATGTGTCGCAATGAGATCGGACACAATCCCGAATGCCGGCAGCGCAACGATATAAACTTCTGGATGACCGAAGAACCAAAACAGATGCTGGAACAGGATCGGACTGCCACCGGAATGGTCAAGCGCCACGTTGTTGGAAATGATTGCCGGCATAAAAAAGCTGGTGCCGATGGTGTTATCCAGCGTCATCATGATTGCGGCCACGAAAAGCGCTGGAAACGCCAGGAGGCCAAGAATTGTCGCGACAAAAATGCCCCAAATGGTGCAAGGCATGCGCATCAGGGTCATGCCCTTCGTGCGCGCCTGCAGGACGGTCGTCACATAATTGAGACCGCCCATCGTAAAGGCCACGATAAAAATCGCGAGCGATGTGAGCATCATGATAATGCCCCAGCCAGCGCCCGGCGTCCCTTCGGTAATCGCTTGCGGCGGATAGAGCGTCCAGCCCGCGCCGGTCGGCCCCCCCGGCACGAAAAAGCTCGCCATCAAAACGATGACGGACAGCAGATAAACCCAATAGCTGAGCATATTTACAAACGGAAACACCATGTCCCGCGCGCCGATCATTAACGGAATCATGTAATTGCCGAACCCGCCAAGCAGCAGCGCCGTCAATAAGTAAATCACCATGATCATCCCGTGCATGGTGACGAACTGATAATAGGCATCTGGCGTGATAAATTCGAGCATCCCCGGGAAGGCGAGTTGCATGCGCATCAAACCGGAAAGCACAAGCGCAACGAGCCCGACGCCAACAGCCGTCAGCGAATATTGTATGGCGATAACCTTATGATCCTGGCTCCAGACATATTTGCCGATCCAGGTTTTCGGGTGATGCAGTGGCCGGGTGTCTTCTGCGATCGTTGTATATGTGGTCATTGCGCCTTCGCCCTCAGATCTTTCATCAGTCTGTACGTCATCACTCTTGCATTACTCATTTCAAGGCGCGCCTGCCGCTGCGGCGACATCCGATTGGCCAAATCTTGGAAACTCTTTCAGCCACTCTTCAAATGCGGGCGTTTCATCAACGACAACCAGGCCGCGCATATTGTAATGGCTCCTGCCGCAATATTCGGCGCACAGAATCTCGAATTCGCCGGTCCGTGTCGGGGTCAACCAGATATACGTAAAGGTTCCTGGCACCAGATCCATCTTGGCGCGGAACTGTGGCACATAGAAATTGTGCAGAACATCATTGGACCGCAAAACAATCTTGACCGGCTGATCGAGCGGCAGATGCAATTCGCCAAATCCGTCATCGATCAGTATATCGTCGGCGCCCCAGGGGTCGCCGGGATTTAAACCAAATGGATTGTCTGGGCTGATATGTTCGGTCGCAACGGCGCCAAGAACACCGTCCTCTCCGGGAAAACGGAAACTCCATTGCCATTGCTGGCCCACAGCCTCGACGGTAATCGCATCGTCGGGCACCGTTATGTATTTATTCCAGGCAATCAGCCCTGGCGCCAGCATGATGACAATCCCGATCGCCGTCCAGAATGTCAGCCGGCCTTCCAGCGCCTCGTTTTCCGGTTCGTAGGTCGCTTTACTGCCTTCACGATGGCTAAATTTGTATACGCAATAAGCGAGAAAAAGGTTCAGCGCGATAAACACCGCGCCGCACACCCAAAACGTAATAATCAAGGCATCATCAAGCTCAGTCCAATTGGAGGCGATCGGCGTCATCCACCATGGGCTGAGAAAATGAAAGGCCACCGATCCTATAACGAGAAGGACGATTACGATTGCGACTCTCATATATGCGCTCCATCTAGGCGCCATTGCCGGGCAAATAGCGGCGAAATCGAAAGTGATACATTTAAATCGCTATCGGCCGGTCGGCCGTAATCACACGCTGCTCGCTTCATAGCGTCACTACGCGTGGGTTTTGAACGTATTGCTGTCGCCCAGTTGAGCAACGACATACACATCCATCGTCTTTGTCTTGTTTCATAAGTGTCCCGCAGAATCGTACTAACGCACAAACTTACTGAGACTACTGCCGCTCAAGAGAGCGAAATATAATTCATTTTGCCGGACGGCAAATACACGAATCCTCCGAAGATTAAGCGATTTCGATTTAAAGAGAAACCCCATCCACGCCCGCGTGCGCGGCGCCAGGCACTGACGGATGGAAGATAAAACAGCCCCATCAACGCTGGCTTTTACACAGGCCGCGCCGAGCAAATGGGGATATCCCAGCTGAATTGCTGCAACCGCGAAGTGCATCTTTGTGCGCTTGCGAAGAAACACCCGGCAATGTGCGGCCATCAAACAGAAAACTGGCCCTTCAGGCTGCTAAAGCAGTGATATTGCACCGCGAGGTAAAAACGCTGTATTCTGAAAATCTTGTTGCTGATATTGCCGCATTGGCGGGCGCCAAAAGCGACTGTCAAAACATAATGCACAGTTAGAAATATACATTTTTCAACATGTGTTGTTTGGTCCGAGCAATGCGCTGCAGCCCAGCGGGTTGATTAGCCGCATGCGGACCGCGCGTTCAACACAATCGTTCTGAATACGGATATTTGATTTTGGTAACGTAACGCTTGAGGCGGAACATCACTTATCAATCACAAACTAATCGGCCGCTGGACAATGTGTCGCAAGTGCCGTAATTTTCTCTTTTTGTTGCATTGAAGTGGATTGGAACGTGGCTGCATCACATGTCAGCGTCCATCACTCGGACGCGATACCAGAATTCGAAATACGCGATATTCGTGCGAAGGATATTGTCGATGCTATTAAGCTGGGCATCGATGATTTCAACGCAAAACCAAGTCATCTATTTTTGCTAGGATTAATCTATCCGATCGCCGGCGCCCTGGGCGCCGCCTGGGCTTTTGGCGCCGATCTTATTCCCCTGGTTTTTCCTGTCGTTGCCGGTTACGCACTGATGGGGCCATTTGCAGCCGTTATCCTTTACAGGATCAGCCGGCGAAGAGAGCAAGGGCGAGACTTTCCGTGGACGGATGCTTTTACAAAACTCACCGGACCCAACGGCAGGACGATTGCTGTTCTCGGGCTTTTTCTGGTGGCAATCTTTATGGTCTGGCTGGCGGCTGCCCGGATCATTTATGATTCAACAATTGGCCCGATGGGTTTCAGCTCCGCGGAAGAGTTTTTACGCCTCGTCTTCACAACATCTGAGGGCTGGACATTGATCATTGTCGGGAACACCGTCGGCTTTCTACTGGCGGTTCTTGTTCTCGCGACCAATGTCATATCATTCCCACTGGCGCTTGATCTTGAAGTTGGACCACTCGTCGCCGTCAGGACATCAATGCGCGCGGCGTTCGCCAATCCGCAGGCCATGCTGCTCTGGGGCTTCATTATCGTCAGCTCAATGGTCCTCGGCTCCCTGCTGTTGTTGGTCGGGCTCGCAATCGTGTTGCCGGTGCTTGGTCACGCGAGCTGGCATGTCTATCGGAAAATGATCGCTCATTAGACCCGCTCGGAAACATGCATTGAGTAATGCGCTGCAAACCCTGCGCCTTCTTTTGCGCATATCACCGGTAATGCTGACGGTCGCCATTCGCGACCGTCAGTTTTTTCAAGGCGCCAGCCAGCCGCGACAGCTGGACAAGAGATTCCGCCGACGATACAAATTGCAACACAACGGCGGTGCAGGGGAGCGTTGTGGTTCACAGAAAAATTATTGCATGGCTAACGGCGGCAAGCGTGCTAATCGCGCCAAACGTTGCTTTAGGGCAAAAACTTCCTGCTGATCAGCAAAGCCTTGACTGTCGGTCCTATTGCGCAGCGCCTGCGGGCGGCTTTGCAACGCTTCACGCCAGTTGGCCCTCACTGCAGAAAAATGAGCGGGCCTTCCGGCTTTACCTGTCGACAGGCCCCGAAGCTATCGATGAAAAATCTGATGGCGTCATCATCGAAATGTCGCGACGCTCGATTGACGCCCGGCGCCTGACAACCGGCGCCAATATCAAAAAAAAGCGGCGCGCGAAGTGGGTGACAAAGCAAAAACCAATGTCGACGTCCGGCGCCTTCGAGAACGCGAAAGCGGGACGGCTGGAGACATTTGCCTCATCACGAGGCCGCAATCGCGCCGACTACGCAATCGTTGTCGACGGGCTTACACCGCTTGCATCTTATTATTTACGGCTTGAAGTCATTGGGGGTAAAACATCCGCCGATCCGCTCGAAGCGTATTGCGTGATCACGACTTGTCCCGGTCACGATGAGGGCGGCAATGACTAGATTTAGCAAGATCGCATCCGCAGCAGGCATTGCCGCGGTGCTGACACTCGGTTCAGCCGCCGCACAAATCGTCAGCGTTGAAAATATTAGCCCGACATCCACACCCTTCACACGCGGCCTGTCCGGGGCAGGCGCCTCAGGCGGGCGGGCGACAGATATTACCGTGGCGCCAAGCAATCCTGACATTTTTTATGCCACGACCGAGTTCGGCGGCGTCTTCAAGTCGATTGATCGCGGCCGCACATGGACGACGCTTCATGATCACCGGCCGAAAGTCGCCTGGGCCGTCGCCGTGCATCCCACCGACCCGCAACATGTCGTCGCCACATCATTTTATGACGGCCGCCTGTCGAGCGGCGCGGGCATAAACCTTTCGACAGATGGCGGCGCCAGCTGGACGCGCCATGGATCGGTGACGCCGCCTTCAGGGTTTTGCGCCGCCCCGGCCGCAGAAATCGAATTGCGCGGATACGCCGTTGCGTTTGATCCGGCCGATCCAGATAATGTTTATGCGGGCACCAGTTGCGGCCTCGCAATCAGTCGCAATGCGGGCGCCAGCTGGGCTTATGTCAATCCATCACCGACAGCGACCGCCGCGCGTGAAGTTTATGATGTTATTGTCGGCGATGGCGCCGTCGATATCTGCGGCGCAGGCGGTCATCAGCGCTCGACGGATAATGGCGCCAGCTGGACCTGGCCGTCTTATCCTTATGCCGTCGGCGGCTATTGCTCCATTGCGCGGTCACCAAAAAATCACAACGTAATCTTCACCCAGGGGCTCAGCGGATCTCTTATCAAGGAATCGCGTGACGGCGGATTGACCTGGCCGATCGAATATCCGCCGCGCGAATATATTTATCGGCCCGGCCACCTTGCGACCAACAACCGCGCGGGCGACGCTTATGATCTGTGGTTTTCTGGTATTTTCTTCCGGCAAGCAAATTGCGTCGACTTACCAGCGCTGGCGTCACCGTCCGATCCAAGCTGCGCGCCCGCAACAAGCTGGACAACGAGACGCGACGGCGCCCATGCGGACCCCAGCACGATCATCTTCGACCCAAGTGTCAGTGTTGACGCCTGCCCCCTCGCCCATGCCAGCGATGGCGGACTTTATTACGAAACCCATGCAGGTGCGCCCGCCTGTCACACGCCGGTCTGGCGCGAAGCGGACCGCGCGGCGCGCGCGCTTCATATGTATGACCTGACGGGTCGCTCAACAGACGATCCGGATACGAAGCTAATCGCGCTATCGCTGCAGGATAACGGCATGGTGCTGACGACCGACGCGGCGGCGCCGACGCCAGCCTGGGACCACATTGGTATTGGCGATAATTTTGAAGCGGAACTCGGCGAAAATTATGTTCTCAAAGCATCAGGACCGCCGGTGCGTCTTTCACGGGCGCCACTGACGACACCGCTTAGCGGTGCGCTCATCACTGCGCCGCCAGGCAGTTTCCGCACCTTCAGCGAGCGGGATTATCTTGTGACGATTTCACCCGGCAGGGTGGCGGCGGCGACTGATAGCGGTGTTTATCTGTCGAGTGACTTACGGGATTTTTCCGTAGCAACCACATGGACACGGTTGCCCGGCGATAGCGGCGTAACAAATCTTTGTGCGTTGACGCGCGCCGAAGGCGCCGATGGCCACTGGTCACTATTTGCGCTCGCGCCGGAGACCAGCAATCGATATTGCGCCGCGCATCTGGGCGCCGCCCTTTATCGTTATGACAGCGCAGCCCCGAGCGCTGGTTGGCGACGCATCAATCGCGCCGGCGTCAGCCAGTTCGGCGCCTTCGGCGTCGATCCGAACGACCCACAGCGGATCATTGCTACCGACCTTCAGGGCGGGCGCGTGCAAATGGTCCAGACCATCGATGGCGGCGCCCGATGGACATTGATGCCAACCCTCGACGCCGCGATGACAGCGGGCGGCGTCTTTGCCGCCTGGAATGAGACCGGCCATGTCGTACCGCAGGGCCATTACGGTTATCCGCAGCCGGCGCTTGTGCGCATCAGCCCGTTTGACAGCGACATGATCGTCGCCGGCGCCAATGATGCCGGCGTTCACCTGTCAGTTGATGGCGGCGCGACCTGGGCAGAGATTTCTAACGCTCTTTCGCCAAGCGCGGCGGCGCCGGCCATGCCGCGCCCGCGTGATGTTTATTTTGACGGCCTGCGCCCCGGCCTTGAGACTGATCTTTATATTGCCTCCATTGGATCAGGCATCTGGCGGGTCAAGGCGGATACAGATGATCTGTGTACCGCTGGCGTTCCCTGCGTCGATCTTGCCGTCAAAACGCTCGACATTGATGGGCCGCCGCGTATTGAAACGCGGGGCGGCGCAGAATTTGTTCACATCCCGGCGCTTGTCACCATCGTCAATCGGGGAACAGCGCCCGCCGCCGCGCCATTTAAAGTGGCGGCCTATTTCACCGGTTTAGCCGTGGCGCCAACACGGGAATTTGTCATGAGCCTCGTCGCGCCGTCGACGCACAATTCGTTTTATCCCTATCGGCGCACGGCCCTGCAGCCCGGTGAGACATGGACCATTAAAGGTGAATTTGTGCTTATAAGACCCGGCCCTGCCGGCGGATCGATTTCCGTTCGCGTGGAGGCCGAAAGCTGCTCGGGCGACGAATTCATGCCCCCCGAATGCCGCATAGCGGAAGCCGATGAGACAAATAATTTTTCGGCGCGTATCGACGTTAGAATGCCCTGACGATTTTCGCATGTCACAGCAAGCGCCTAACTGTAAAATGATCTTCCCTCTTGCACGAGCTTTAACAGCAAGTCTGACGAGCGCCATGCAGCGCTATCGGTCTTTTCAAAACGTCTGACCCCATCGAACACCGTATCGAGGCCGATAGTGTCGGCGTAAAACATCGGCCCGCCGCGATAGGCCGGAAACCCGTAGCCCTGCAAAAACACCATATCGATATCAATGGCCCGTGCAGCAACTTCTTCCTCAAGCACCTTGGCGCCTTCATTGATCATCGCAAAAAGAATGCGATCGAGAATTTCCGCATCATCAATCGCGCGGCGCGTAATGCCTTTGGCTTTGGAGGCTTCAAGAATGATTTTTTCAACATCGGGATCAATTGATCCGGTATGGGCGCCGTCTTCATATCTGTAATAGCCCGAGCCGGACTTCTGACCGAGGCGGCCCGCCTCATAAAGCCGGTCGCCGATATCCACATAGCGCTCATCAGGATCGCGTGTCGCATCTTCGCGCCGCCGCGTGTGCCAACCAATATCGAGCCCGGTGAGGTCCGATACGGCAAAGGGTCCCATAGCAAAGCCGAAGCCCTTCATGACGCGGTCAACATCCTGCGGCAGGGCGCCGTCTTCGAGAAGATAGTCCGCCTGCCGACGATAGGCTTTATAGATGCGATTGCCGATAAACCCGTCGCCGATCGCGGCAAGCACAGAGATTTTACCGATCTTTTTACCCACGGCAAAAGCCGTCGCCAGCGCATCGGGGGCGCCTTTGTTGGTTTTAATAACCTCAAGAAGGCGCATGACATTGGCAGGGCTGAAGAAATGCATCCCTATCACGTCCTGCGGGCGCGACGTCGCCGCAGCGATCTCGTCAATGTTGAGGTAAGATGTATTGGACGCCAGCACCGCGCCGGGTTTGGCGATCTCATCAAGCTCTTTGAAGACCGCTTGCTTCACATCCATGCGCTCGACAATCGCTTCAATGATGAGGTCAGCATCACTTGTGGCTTGCAGCGTCGATATGGGCGCGACGCGACCGGCAGCTTCTGCTGCCGCCTTTTCGCTCATGCGCCCTTTGGCGACGGCTGCGGTGAAATTTTGATCGACCCGTTTCACACCGGCAGCCAGCGCATCGGCATTTGTATCAAACAGTTTGACGCGATAGCCGCCCTGCGCACAGGCGATCGCAATGCCTGCGCCCATGGTGCCGGCGCCCAGCACCGCGATTTCTTCGACGGCGCGCGGCGCAACGCCCTCCAGCGCCGGTATTTTCCCAACCTGCCGCTCGCCGAAAAACGCATGGATCAAGCCTTTGCGTTGTTCGCTTTTCATGCAGGTCTGAAAAATCTCCCGCTCCTTCGCGAGCCCGTCTGCGAAGGGCATGGTGCCGGCGGCGCGCACCGCTTCGATCGCTTTCAATGGCGATAATTGTCCGCGCGCGCGCTTGCGGGTTTTTTCTTCGAACCCGTCAAGCCATGCGCTGTCCCAATCCGCAGGCTTTTCGATATTGCACAACGGCGGGCGTAATTTGTCTGCGGACAAGGACCGCGCAAAGGCCAATGCGCCCTCGACTAAATCGCCCTCGATGATCTGATCGATAATGCCGAGCGCATGGGCCTCGGTTGCTTTTTTCGGTTTGCCGCTGCTGATCATTTCGGCCGCGCATTTCATCCCCGCCAGACGCGGCAGACGTTGCGTGCCGCCGGCGCCGGGAATAATACCGAGCTTTACTTCCGGCAGACCAACAGATGCATTGGTGGACGCCACACGATAACGACAGGAAAGCGCCGTCTCGAGGCCGCCGCCAAGGGCCGCGCCATTGATCGCCGCGACAGTCGGCACACGTGTCTGTTCCAGTCGTGAGAGCAAGTCAGGCAGATGCGGTTCTTGCGGCGGCTTACCGAACTCCTTGATGTCAGCGCCGCCGATAAAGATTTTACCGGCGCCAGTGATCACGGCCGCTTTGATGGTTTCATCACTGTCGATCTGATCGAGCGCTGTCGCCAATCCAGACCGAACCGCAATCCCGAGGGCATTTACCGGCGGATTATCGATCGTGATGACCAACACGCCGTCTTTGTTTTCGATTTTTACACTCATCGGTTTTCTCCCCGGCTCATTTAATCAATCTACCGCGCGTTTGGCGGCGCGGCCAACTCTGTTTCGCATCGCGCGTGGGTCCCGTTGATCGAGTTCGATCAACCTGCGCAGCGTCATCAAAGATGCCGCAGCGCGTCCGGGATGACGAGAAAGGACACGCCGCACCACATACTCAAGCGTCATCCCGGATGCATTGCGGCACGCAGTGCTGCACTGCTGATCCGGGATCCATGGTGCTCCGTCGCCAATCTTGTTCCAGCGAAAAGGCGGCGCCATGGATCCCGGGTTTCGGCTACGCCGCCCCCGGGATGACAGCTACTGCAAAATGTCACCCTCTCCCCCAACTAAAAACTCAAGAAAACCAACGAAATTCACTTTATTTTAATCCTAAAATAAATTTTTGAAAGCGTTGACGCAATTTATTTTAATGCTAAACTATTATCTATGAACGCTCCCTCGCCCTCATCGCCGCGCCGCGCCTTTATTACAGGCGGCGGCTCGGGCATCGGCCTCGCGATTGCGCGGGAACTCTCCGCCGCCGGCCATGAGGTAACCATTGCGGGCCGAAATGCGGCGCGCCTTGAAAAATCCGGTTTTCCTTTTGTGGAAATGGATGTCACCGACGAACAATCGGTCATCGACGGCGTCAAAGCCGCGGGCGTGATTGATATTTTTGTCGCCAATGCCGGCGCGGCGGCGACGGCGCCGGCGCTTAAAACCAGACGCGAGATGTGGGATCAGATGATCGCCGTCAATTTGACGAGCGCTTATCTTTGTGCGCGCGAAAGTCTGCCGTCCATGCGGACCCGCGGCTGGGGCCGGTTCATCGCCATTGCGTCGACCGCGTCGCTCAAGGCCTATCCTTTTACCGGCGCCTATGCGGCTGCAAAACATGGCGTCTTGGGATGGGTGAAAAGTCTGGCGCTGGAACTGGCGAAAACCGGTATTACCGTCAACGCAATCTGTCCGGGCTTTACCGATACGCCGCTGATCGATGACGCTATCGACAATATTGTCGCGAAAACAAAAATGAGCCGCGAAGACGCACTCGCCGCCTTTGTTAAAGACAATCCCATGGGACGGCTTGTGACGCCGGAAGAAGTCGCGAGCGCCGCTTTGTGGCTCGCGAGCGACGGCGCCGCATCCGTGAATGGTCAGTCGATCATCATTGACGGCGGGGAGACCGCGTCATGAGTGAAACCCGCGACGCTTTACGCACCTGGCTGGAGCTGTTGCGCGCCTCAAACGCCATCAAGAAATTCACCGATACGGAATTCAGGTCGCAATTTGGTCTTTCTATTTCCCGCTTTGATGTTTTGTCCGCCCTCGATCGCGCCGGGCCCGAAGGCCTGCGCGCCGGGGCCCTGTCGCAAAAGCTGATGGTGACCGACGGCAACACAACGCAAGTGACAGCGCCCTTGATCCGCGACGGATTGGTGAAACGCAAAACCGACCGCGAAGACGCGCGCGTCGCGATTTTCAGCCTCACGAAAAAAGGCGAAAAGCTGTTTGCGAAAATGGCAGCAGAACATCAGGCGTGGATTGCTGATGTCTTTGCCGGCCTGTCAAAACCCGAACTCGCTACCATTCAAAAACTAATGGGCAAACTCAACCTGTCGCAAACCGGCGGACAGACGCGAAAGGACGCAGCATGAACCCGAAAAGCTTCAAGCCGCAACATTTCAACTGGCAATTCGACAATGGCGTGGCGCGGATTACACTGAGCCGCCCGGAGCGCAAAAACCCGCTGACCTTCGATTCATATGCGGAGCTGCGCAATCTCTTTCGCGATCTTGTCTACGCCAAAGAGGTAAAGGCGGTCATCTTTGGTTCCAATGGCGGCAATTTTTGTTCCGGCGGCGATGTTCACGACATTATCGGGCCGCTCACGAAAATGGGCATGCCGGAACTTCTCGATTTTACCCGCATGACCGGCGATCTCGTCAAAGCCATGCGCGGCTGTCCGCAGCCGATCATCGCCGCCATTGACGGGGTCAGCGTCGGCGCCGGCGCGATCATCTCCATGGCGTCGGACATTCGTTACGCCACGCCAGAGGCTAAAACCGCATTTCTTTTCAATCGCGTCGGTCTTGCCGGCTGCGACATGGGCGCTTGCGCAATGCTGCCGCGCATTATCGGCCAGGGCCGCGCCAGCGAGCTTCTTTTCTTTGGGCGCAGCTTTTCCGCAGAAGAAGGTTTTAACTGGGGCTATTTCAACCAGATCGTGGATGCGGCGCAACTTGACGACCACGCCATGAAAATGGCGACAAAGCTCGCCGCCGGCCCGAGCTTTGCCAATGGCGTCACCAAGAACCAGTTGAATATGGAATGGGATATGAGCCTTGATACGGCAATAGAGGCCGAAGCCCAGGCGCAGGCGATCTGTATGCAGACAAAGGATTTCGAGCGCGCTTACAACGCCTTTGTCGCCAAGGAAAAACCAAAATTCGAGGGCGATTAAATGACAGACCGCACCTTTCTCGACTGGCCGTTTTTTGAGCCCCATCATAAAGAGCTCGCGATCGCTCTTGACGCCTGGGCGGCGGCAACCCTCCCCGCGATTACCGAGGGCGAAGACGCCCATAAAGATCTCGACGGAACCTGCCGCGCCCTTGTGAAAGCTTTAGGCGATGGCGGCTGGCTGCATTACTGCGTTCCGGCCGCCTATGGCGGCGTCCATGATGACCTTGATGTGCGCTCACTTGCGATCATCCGCGAGACCCTCGCGCGCCATTCGGGCCTTGCTGATTTTTGTTTCGCGATGCAGGGCCTTGGCTCCGGCGCGATCAGCCTTTTTGCCTCCGATGCGATCAAGCAAAAATATCTGCCTGCGGTCGCCACCGGCGAAAAGATCGCGGCGTTCGCGCTTTCCGAAGAAGATGCGGGCTCTGACGCCGCCGCGCTCTCCACCGCCATGCAGCATGATGGCGGCGGCTATGTGATCGACGGCGAAAAGACCTGGATTTCAAATGGCGGCATTGCGGATTTTTATACGCTGTTCGCGCGCTCACCGGCGGGTGTCACCGCTGTTGTTGTTGACGCTGACACGCCGGGCTTTTCCGTCACGGAACGCATTGATGTGATCGCGCCGCACCCGCTGGGCCGCTTGAAATTTGAGCAATGCCGCGTCCCCGCGAGCAATATCGTCGGCGAAGAAGGCGCGGGCTTTAAAGCCGCGCTCGCGACCCTTGATATTTTCCGCACCACCGTCGGCGCCGCGGCGCTGGGCTTTGCCCGCCGCGCTTTGGATGACGCAACCGCCCGCGCCCTGACGCGTAAGATGTTCGGCGCGACGCTTTCCGATTTGCCCCTGGCCCAGGCAAGCCTTGCGGAAATGGCGCTCGATATCGACGCCGCCGCGCTTCTTGTCTATCGCTCGGCCTGGACCAAGGACGTGAAGAAAACCCGCGTCACCCGCGAAGCGGCCATGGCGAAACTTTTTGCGACGGATCAGGCGCAGCTTGTCATTGATAAAGCCGTGCAGATGTTTGGCGGGCTCGGCGTTAAAAAAGGCGTGAAGGTCGAAGAGCTTTACCGGGAAATTCGCGCGCTGCGGATTTATGAGGGCGCATCGGAAGTTCAAAAAATCGTCATCGCGCGCCAGCACCTTCAAAACTTCAGACCACCGGAGGCGCTGAAATGAGCCATCAGATTTTGCAACCGGAAGGCTGGCCGCGCCCCAAAGGCTACGCCAATGGCATTGCCGCCCAAGGGCGACAGGTTTTTACCGCTGGCGTTGTCGGCTGGAACGAACAAGAAGAATTCCCCGACGGATTTGTCGCGCAGTTCCGCCAGACCCTCGAAAACATTGTCGCCATCCTGAATGAAGGCGGCGCCGCGCCGACCGATATCGTGCGCATGACCTGTTACGTCACCGACAAGCGCGAATATCTCGATAACGCCGCTGCGGTCGGCGCCGCATGGCGCGAGACTTTGGGCAAGGTTTTTCCCTGCATGGCGGTGGTGCAGGTGACCGCGCTGATGGAAGACGCGGCGAAAGTGGAGATTGAAGCGACGGCCGTGGTGGCGGAGTGATGTTGCAGCGCGTTGCGGCGGTCCTTCGTGACGAAAAAATTTCTTCATCCTGAGGGCGCGCTTGAAAAACGCGTGTCACGAAGGACGAAGAAATTTTTTCTCCTCAGGATGAAGATCGGAATTTAAAGCGAAAGAAAGAACAATGAAAATTTCAGTCATTGGCGGCGGACCCGGCGGGCTTTATTTCGCGCTGCTCACCAAAAAGCGAAATCCAGAATGCGAGATTGATGTTTACGAACAAAACCGTGCCGATGACACATTCGGCTTCGGCGTTGTTTTTTCCGATGAGACGCTGGACGAGTTTCTCGCCGCTGACCCTGAAAGCTATGAACTGATCAAGGACAATTTCGCCTATTGGTCCGACATTGTGATCGAGCACAAGGGCAATCGCACCATTGTCGGCGGCAATGGTTTTGCCGGCTGTTCCCGCAAGACTTTATTAAAAATGCTGCAAGACCGTTGCACTGCTGTGGGCGTCAACATGCATTTTTCCAGTCACATCGACGACGCGACATTTGAAGAAAAATGTCAGACGAGCGACCTCGTTGTGCTGGCCGACGGCATCAATAGCGGCTTCCGCAAAAAATATGAAAACGAATTCGGCGTCAAAATCGAAGAAAAGCGCAATAAATTCACCTGGCTCGGTTCCACCCGCCCCCTTGACGCGTTCACGTTCTTTTTCCGCGAGACCGAACACGGGCATTTTTGCGCCCACACCTATCAATATGAAGAAGGCCACTCGACCTGGGTTGTTGAAACGACGCCGGAATGCTGGGCCGCCTGTGGTTTTGAGGGGATGAGTGAAGAAGAAACCGCAACATATCTTGAAGGGGTTTTCAAAGACGACCTTCAGGGCCACGACTTTTTGATCAATCGTTCCATGTGGCGCAACTTTCCGAAAATTATTTGCGAGCGCTGGAGCCATAACAACATGGTGCTCATCGGCGACAACAAGGCGACGGCCCACTGGTCAATCGGCTCCGGCACCAAGCTGGCCATGGAATGCGCCATCGCGCTTTCCGATGCGGTGATCGATCACGGCAAGGATTTGCCGCGGGTTTTTGAAACCTATGAAACGACCCGCCGCACGCCCGTGGAAATCACCCAGCATAACGCCGAGGTTTCGTTACGCTGGTTTGAAAACATGCCGGTGCATTGGGAAAAAGACCATTACGCGTTCGCATTCTCCGTCATGTCGCGCGGCAAGTCGGTCACCTGGGATAATCTGAAACTGCGCGACGCCGCCTTCCATAAAGCCGCGGAAGACGAGTTTTACGCGCGCTATGAAACCCGCACCGGCCGCGATGTCGCGGCGGATCGCCCGACGCCGATGTTCACGCCTTTCACCCTGCGTGACATGACCGTCGCCAACCGCGTTGTCATGGCGCCCATGGCGCAATATTGCGCCGAGAACGGCGATCTCACCGACTGGCATTTCACCCATTATACCGCCCGGGCCCTGGGCGGCGTCGGGCTGATTGTCACCGAGATGACCTGCCCCACCCCCGATGCGCGGATCACGACCGGCTGCACCGGATTGTGGAACGACGCGCAGACCGCCCAATGGAAACGCATTGTCGATTTCATTCACGAGACGACGGAAACAAAGATCGCGCTGCAACTGGGACACGCGGGCCGCAAGGGATCAACCAAGGCGCCCGAATTCGGCATGGACATGCCCATGCACGACGGCAACTGGCCGCTGATTTCAGCATCGCCCATTCCTTATATTGACGGCGCCTCCGATACGCCCGCTGAAATGACCCGCGCCCGGATGGATGACGTGCGCGACAGTTTCGTCGCCGCCGCACAGCGGGGCGACGCGGCGGGCTTTGACATGCTCGAACTCCATTGCGCCCATGGTTATCTGCTGGCGAGTTTTCTCTCGCCCCTCACCAATCAGCGTGTGGATGATTATGGCGGCGATGTCGCCAACCGCGTGAAGTTCCCGCTGGAAGTTTTCAACGCCCTGCGCGACGTCTGGCCCGGCGACAAACCCATGTCCGTGCGTCTCTCGTCAAGCGACTGGGCCGACGGCGGTTTGACCCTTGATGACCTCAAAGCCATCGCGACAAGTTTCAAAGACGCAGGCGTTGACATCATCCACACATCGTCGGGCGAAACCGTCAAATGGCAAAAGCCGGTCTTCGGGCGCATGTGGCAAACGCCTTTCGCGGAATTCGTCAAACAACAGGTGGGCGTTCCGACCATCGCGGTGGGCGACATTACCCTCCCCGAACAGATCAACACGATCATCTGCGATGATCGCGCAGATTTATGCGCGCTGGCGCGCCCGCATTTGAACAATCCGTTCTTTACGCGCCAGGCCGCCGGCCATTACGGCGTCAGGAAAACGGGTAACAAACAAATGGGCTGGCCGGCCCAGCTCGCCTCCGGCCATTACCAGCTTTATCGCGAAGCGGAAAAGGCGAATGAAAAAGCCCTGGAGCTGGCGATCAAGGCCCGGCCGAACAGACGGCATTACCAGAAGGCTGAGTGAACGGATAGCACGGCGATCGTGTTGAAAAACTTCTCTGATTTCTGGTTGAACAGGGTATTTCACTTTAGCCGGGAGCGGTCATGCCGAAAACCCAGTATGATCTAGTAACCACGAGCCGATCGGCGAAATGCCAGCCATCTTTCTTGGACATTCATAGCGTCTTCCGCAACTTTAAGCCGATCCTCGGACACTTCCCGTTCTAAATCATCGATCCTAGGCACGAGTTCGCGTCGGTGAAGTTCTGTCAAGAGCCAGCGTTTTCCATTTGGAAACAGCACGCACAGTGGAGCTAGCCATTCCACCAAAAAGCTCCGGTTCGAAGTGTCTCCGGGGCACGATAGGCAGAAGTCGGTTGCCAATACACCGCGCAAACCATGCGGGACGTGGCCAAAAGTTTGCGCCAGTTCGCTCGCAAAGGGCGTATCCTCCAGCGCTCGACGTGCCCGGTCGAGCTCAATAAAAATCCATCGATAAACAGGGTGATCTTGAAGCGGACCTTTTTTGATTAACGCGGCCGTAAGTATGAGATCACCGATCTTGAGTTGATGAGCAATTCGCAAAGTGTGGTCACGGATCAGTGAATAGTAGGTTTTCCATAGGTCATGTATCGCTCGCCCTCTAGGAGGGTGTTCAAGGTTTGGCACGACTGTGTCGATGATTTTCAAGAATACGTCGATCGGTTTTTTGGTCTGCAGCGCAAAGTAACCAGCTAAGGGAAATACCGTACCGGTGACCACGGAGTTGAATCGCTCTCGAACATACTGGTAGGGCTTCGCGTAGCTGCCTGCAGCTGCATCCATCGTCATGTCAAAGGCCAAGTCTGAATACCCGCCATGTTCAGGATGAACAATCAAGCCTTTCTTCTTGAAGGCAAAATACTGCTCTTTGAACAACTCGCTGAAGCTCCGCCGCGGATCAATAAACTCCATTTCAAGCAATCGGTGGGGACCAATTGCATGCACATCCCAGAAGCGCGCAAGTGACTCCAAGAGGTCATGTGCCGAAAAATCCGACACAACGTGCTGCCTCGCGAATTCGATGCGATACGGTCCTGGGTCCGCCACCACATTGTTTTTCTCAAAAAGCAGCAACCGTATCCAATCCTCTTGGGCGATTTTGGTCATAAAGCCCTGTCCCAACTGCTGCCAGTAGTGCACGGATTCATGAAATACGATGCGCGATTCTTGTGGCCTATGGATCGCCGGATGCCGAAGAGTCTTGGGATTCGCTTCGCGCCACGGAAATTCGACTTCGATAAGCGCCGAGATGGGTCTGAATGCGCTACCCATGAGCAAGAATAATCTTTTCAAGCAGGGGCAACGCCGTATCTCGATCCTTTGGCTGAAATACTTTCACTTCGTCCTTGGATTGTAGAACGAGGGTTCCTCGCTTCAGATATGGCGCAACCCGAACAGCAATCTTATCGCCTCGGGTGTCGATAACTTGACCTCCAGACCGCGTGTGATCCAACCACACATCAGAGATTTGTTTAATGAGGAATCCAGTTCCCACAAACGCAGCTACCAGCATTATGGGTTCAAACTGCGCATCCGAATAGTCATCTAAGAGATCAGGGGGGATGGTGTATGGTGTTACAGCGTTTTCGAGTTTGCCTCCACTCTTCTCGATTTTAGCGACGTACTCGGGCGCAGAAGATTCCTCGGTTACGAAATCTACAGAAATTGCTTGATCACTCATTGCTCTCTCCTTTAGCTTCTTGTTGCCATTCACGAAAAGACAAGACGATGAGCATGGCTGCGATCTTGACTATCGCATCACGGTTCCGGTCGAATGTTCTAAATCGATACGCACCATATGGCCGGAGAAAAAGCCAATGTCGGCGAGTGTGTCGTCAAGCGACTGGGCCAACGAAGGCTTGTCCCTCGCCTATCCTAGACTAATTGTCGAGAGTTTCAAAGCGGCGGACGTCGACATCATCCACACATCATCGGGCGAAACCGTGAAATGGCAAAAGCCGGTGTTCGGGCGCATGTGGCAAACGCCTTTTGCGGAATTCGTCAAGCAACAGGTTGGCGTTCCGACCATCGCGGTGGGCGACATCACCCTGCCCGAACAGATCAACACGATCATCTGCGATGATCGTGCAGACCTTTGCGCGCTGGCGCGCCCGCATCTGAACAATCCGTTCTTTACGCGCCAGGCCGCCGGCCATTACGGCGTGCGTAAAGTCGGAAACAAAGCCATGGGCTGGCCGGCCCAGCTCGCCTCCGGCCATTACCAGCTTTACCGCGAAGCGGAAAAGGCGAATGAAAAAACCCTGGAGCTGGCGATCAAGGCCCGGCCGGAGAGACGGCATTACCAGAAGGCGGAGTGATTGGGGGGGGGGTGATCTGCTGCATTTAATTAGGGCTGCTGAGATGATTCCATGGGAGTAGCGCGCTCCTGAAGTTTCGTTTCAATCAGCCGCTCAAGAAGTTTCTGTGCGCGCTCGTGTTTAACTCGACCACGTAACTCTCTTACATAATCGTTATGGCAGTTACGCAACCGTTTTCCTGACCCACATGGGCAGGCCCAATGGCCTTTTATCTCTCGTGCGGCTACAATCTCGATGTATCGGCGCGCCGCGTCTTCATCTGGTCCCACCCCTAGTAAGTCGCCGATAGCTTCGATAACGCCATCAACACCATGAGATCGGTCGCCAAACGGCCACTTCCTAGTTTTATCGAACATAAATTGGCTCAAAAAGAAGTTGTGTAACGGCCCGTCGCAAAAAGCCTCCACTGACGTATCAATGGACTTAGCGAGCCATTCTTCCCAGATGCAGGTGCAGCACCGACCACTCGGATACATATGTCGATCCGCAACACGCTCAACCGTGCCGGCGGTTTCGTAGACACTCGGTTCTTCTGATGGATAGATCTTCGGAAAAATGATTCCGATTTCATAACGGGCAATTGGACCGATACCATTGGGGCCGTCAGTCACAATATACACGCCTTCGGCGAGGATCACGTCTCTCGCCTCGGTGATAGCCAGGCCGGGCTGCGTAAACGAGAGAGCCCGCTCCACCTCCGCTATTGTCAGTGTATTGACTTTTGTCAATCTCTTTTTGCGCACCATGGCGTTGTCTCTGTGCCGCTTTCGCGCACCTGTTCTACCATGGTTTCCGCGCGGGACAGTGCAGCAGCCGAAGTAATGACGGCGGGCGCAGAAATTTCGGTAAGTTGAATTTCGTCGACAACTTTCTCAACAAGAGTCTTGCCGAGCCTATCGCGCAACGCTGCGGGCACATTTTCTGGGAATGACCCGTTCAAGTAACTCCCGAAATCGCGCCTTACCGACGTCAGCCAGCGGTAAAATTGCGCCTCCTTTTCCCGCTCTTCCGCCCACTTATCGGCAAAATTTTCCTCAGGATTTACTGGATTGGCCACCCATGCAACACCGGCGCGATTTTCAATGAACTTATCCATGGTTTTCAGAATCGCTGTTAATGCGCCGACCAACGAGTCTTCATCATCATACGCCAGCGCCGACAACGTATTGATGATGATCGAAATCGGTTTATGCTCAGGATTTTCCGCAAACATAGTATCTCGGTGGCGCTTCAGGAGTTGAATCGCCTTTTGCAGCGTCGTTTTAACTTTATGATTTGGAATATCCTCTACTTTGTCATAGATCGTGGTATGCCGCATCAAATTCCGCTTCTCGACAAGCAAGCGCTCGGCCATCTGCTCCAGAAACCACTCCGCGTATCCGAGCGGATTGCTAGTTGGCCATTCTTCTGTAAGCCGATCATAATTGGGGTCCGTTTTGTCGGTGATTGCGATTGCCTGACCGGTTACCGAGATGTTGGCGGCGATGGACTGGTGGCCGCTTTCGACAAGTCGCTTCCTATAGCAGTCCGCGTCTGGAATGCAGGGCAGGACATCCATATGGAACCGCCGGTCGTCGGCGTATTTCAGTGTCCAGCAACGGCGTTTGTCCTCCGGCGTGTACGCCATATCGTGTGACGCCGCATAGGAGAGTATTTCTCGCCCCACCGATGCCTTCAGCTCCCGCTGTGTCAGCTCATTCTTGGCAGCGTTCAGTCGACAGACGAGATCAACATCATATTCTTCGTTAGCTTTGATGGGCTGGTTCGCAGTACCGAGAAGGACCGATCCTTGTGGCGCGATAAAGGGTTGGTATCGCTTGATGTTGGACGCATCTCGATCAAGCCAAGCACTCAATGACTCGTACTTCGCGACGATCTCTTCAAAGATTTCTTCAGGCATATCGATACCGGCGTGGAGCGCTTGCAGCACACTCTCATGGGTGGGGGCGTCATTCGCGGTCATTCACTTGGCTTTCCAGTTTATGGACGGGGACAAAAGCCTCCGCCGGCTCGTTAAAAAAATGAGGCTTGAGGATCGGCTTCTGCTCCCGCGCCTCGGTGAACCCGCGGTCTTTCAGTCGGCCAATACGCGCGGTATTGTCGAGACTGAAAAACCCGTCGGGAACGGGTTGACAGATCCGCCAGATCGCTTTGCGCCTGTGTGGATCACCAGTGAGAATATGTGCAAGCCCCATAGAACCATGTGACTGGCCCGCCATGAAGAAATCGGCCGTCTTTCTGACCATACTCCGCGCACTATAAGCTTCCTTCATCTCGAAAATATCTTCGAGACAACTCACGCTCAACACGTTCAACTTATCCGCAGGCCAACCGAGGACGCCAATTGCTTCGGCGACAGCGATGGCCGCCGGATTGTTTGCCCAAAGACCGCCGTCAACAAGTCCGACATCATTCGACGTGATATGCTCTCGGAAATAGGTTGGCGCAGCGGCGGTCGCGAGCGCAGCGTCAATCGCCGGGTCCTTGTAATCTGTCGTCAGACGCTCGTGGTGCGCAGTCTTGTAAATGTAGACTTTCTTGGAATGGCCATGCCAAGCCGGAATCACCAACCGGGTTTGCGCATCGCCGATCCTCTTATCCCCCAGCACATCATTAAGCGCAGCTGCTAAACGGTCGGTTGAATACTTCGGCCCCCAGCCTAACCAGCGTAGGTAGCGATGCATCCTCGTAAGCCAGCCCGCGACCCCGGTTTTCTCCTGGTCAAAAATGCTCGGCCCGAGCTCCTCGTAAAGCTGCAGAATGCGCTTGGCCGGGATGCCCATGGCGAGCGCGATCGCGATGATGCCACCAGTCGAGGTCCCGGCAATCAGGTCGAAATAGTTGCCGATGGGCTGATCAAGATCGTCCTCCAGCGTTGCCAAGAACGACGCCGGAAAGGTCCCGCGGATGCCACCGCCATCAATCGAAAGAATCCGCCTCATAACATTCCCATACGGTTTCGTACAACCGTGGTTGTATTGAGGTGACTTGCCGTTTGTCAACCTGACATGGTACGAATTCGTATGGGGAGAGCGATGGGGATGCTGGCGACCCACGCATTTAGGGAGGATTACCGTGCCATTTGCCGTCAATTTGAAAAAGCATCGAATAAAAAAAGGTTATTCATTACAGAAGCTTGCCAATGAGGTCGGTGTCTCCAAAGCCCATATTTGGGATCTGGAAACCGGCCGCGCAACCAATCCATCTCTCGATGTGCTCAAAAAACTGTCCTTTAAACTGGATGCACCAATTGCGTCATTGGTAGGCGAAAATCCTGATAGCGAAGATCAAATTGCCGAATCGGTAGTGCTCTATCGCGACCTTCAAAAGCTCAGAGCCGAAGACCGCGAGACCATAAAGTTGATGATGGAACGATTGAAGATTCGTCCCACACCATCCAAGGGTTAATCGTGGTCACCCGGCTCGATCTTGACGGAACCTATTCACCGATAGGTCTGGTCGGTAAAATCCTCAAAGCCGAACCCAATTTGAAAATCCCGGTGCCTATAGAAGACCTCGCACTGCAACTCGACATCGCCGAGATCAAAACGCTGACCACGGAGGGTTTTGAGGGCGGGCTTGTCACGGATGAAACGAGGAGCGTCGGCGGAATCCTCGTGAAAGCTGGCGTCTCACGACAGCGACGGCGCTTTACTATTGGCCATGAGCTCTGTCATTTTCTCATTCCCTTCCACAAACCACCCAAGACTGGCCAGTTTCTCTGTGATCGGGCTGGCATGCGCAGTTGGGATGTGAAGAGTAAGAACAGCTCCAAGAAAATGGAAGCCGAAGCAAATCGTTTTGCCTCTTTGATTTTGATGCCACCGCCGCAATTGCGACAGCTCATTGACGCTAAGCGCTACGCTTCCCTCACAACTGTCCTCGAAATCCACCAGCATTTTGATGTGAGCAAAGAAGCTGCGGCTCGTGCTTTCGTCGAATACAATCCAGAAACTATTGCTATCATCATCGCACGGGACGGTAAATTTGTGCGCGCATACAAGAACATACAATTTCCCTGGATCATTCTAAATACCGGTGATCCCATCCCCGCAATCTCTCTGCTACACTCGTATCGGGATCGCGGTCACGCAAGCGACTCCGACTCCACCGACTCGGAATACTGGGTCGACACATATGGTGGTCGCCAAGTCTCAGCCATGTATGAACAAATACTTCTTCAGTCCAACGGATTCGCCATGATCCAGCTCAAGGTTTTGCAACCCGATGAGGACATGTATGATGCTGACGCTGACCTCACAGCGAAGCAGCGTTATCAAAAATCGCAGGCTCGATGGAGACGATAGATTGTTTGAGCGATGATGCTCAAATCCGCAAGCTATGGTTTCGACCGGTCGAGACTCTCGAATAAGAATTTCGGTGAGCGAATTAACCGCACAAAATTACTGCAATCATCCCGCCTTCGTGACGAAGCCGGAAAAACCTAGTCTTCGGTGAGGGTGAATTTGGGAGCGGCTCATCATTATTCATTCTATTATTATCACTGTCGAGAAATTTTCTTGCCGACTAATTTATTCGAATATTCTATTGCGCAAGTATCACTCTCGCGCAGCGTATTCTTTTCTGACATTTCTATTGATGTACGAATTGAGGCCCACACCATTTCGTGCAAGCGTCTTCATTTGCTCAACATGATGTGATCCAGGCTTGCCATAGCTGTAAAGATACACCGCACCGTCCTGAAACCGCACTCGGATACCGTCATTGCCAATTTCGTAGGCGGCAACACTGGAGTCGCCACCTTTATTTGCATAGGCTTCCATGAATATTGCCTTTATATGTTGCAGAATCACTACGACTTAATATAAATTAAAATGCTAGAAGCTAACATAGAATATTGCGTTGAATGAAAAACAATTACGGCATCCAGTCCGAGTAGAGTTAGTCAGGATTGCAAAAGGGCTCGAAGGCTCTTTGTCCATCTCTTTGGTTCTTCAAAAGGCGCGCCAATAAATAACCTTACCGATAGGCCCACTCTTTTCGCTCGAAGTAATTTGCATTGGCCAGCCTTACGTCTGCTCCGAGGATTTAGGCGACGTGGCCCGCCCATCTCAACATGCCCGCTCCTGCGCCAAAGCGGACTAAGATGATTTATTGATCACTTACGGTTTTTTTACCACTCGTCGCAAAACCGCATCCAAACTCTCAACCAGCTTCGCGACCTCACGCCTCCGACATATAATGCACAAAGCAGACACGCAGGGCGCCGTGATCTGCATCAAACCTTCACGCCTTTAAACCACGCTTGCTGCAATCAGATCCATCAGTGATCAGGCAAGTCGCCCGCGCTGCATCTAAGCTTCCTGCAAAGCTGGGCGTATCAATCGTGATATTCCCGCGTCACCGCCGGCGCCCGCGCCCGCCGAGATGCGCTGCGAGGGCGAGCAGGGTTTCGGCGTCTTCCTGTGTCAGACCGGCAGCGCGCGCGGTGATCGCCGAGACGGTCTCATCTTTCGCCGACGGGGTTTTTTCCGGGCGTGTCGCCGGAAACATCAGCGCCGGCGGCGCCGCAAGGGCGCGCGACAGGGCGTCGATTGTGTCAAAGCCCGGCGCCGTGGCGCCGCGTTCGATTTGCTGGACCATCTGAACAGACATATCGATGCGCAGCGCCAGATCAGCCTGGGTCATACCGCGCGCCTTTCGAAGCGCGCGGATCCGCAGCCCTGCCTGTTGTCTGAGCGTCATGGGGCGATTGACGCATCGATTTTGATGCGCATATGCATAAAATCGGGGCGGGCTCGCGACACGGGATGACGCCGGCAAAAGCCGCCATTATTTTATGCTTTTGCGACAGGGCGCGGTTCAGGGCGCCGTGACGGCGCTACAGCGTTGAGCCATAAATCCGGATCAGGAAGATAAACGCTCTCGCCGCCCATTCCCGCGCAGGCGGGAATCCAGACAAGAGCGTAACTGGATTCCCGCCTGCGCGGGCATGGGCGGGGGGTGGCGGGCGCCGATGCGAACAGCGGCGACACATGTACAGGCGTTCAATTTATGTTTTCCGGCGCTGATCACGCCGGCGCCCGCCGCTTTCATCAGCCTGCGGAAGGTCGGGCATTCCATATGGCTCGGGGCCGAACATTCGGCGGCGTGGCGCAGGCCCTTTCGCATCAGCGTCAGGGTCCTGATGACATCGTCAAGGGCGTCGGCCTTTTCCACCAGCATTTGGCGCTTGATATCCGGCGTCCCGTCGGCGGCAAACATCATGGCGATTTCATCGAGGGAGAAACCCGCCGCGCGGCCAAGAGCGATAAGGGAGAGCCGGTCAAAAATATCAGGATCGAACAGGCGGCGCTGTCCGCGCCTGCCGCTGGCGGCGATCAGCCCCCTTTCCTCATAATAGCGCAGGGTCGACGCCGGCACATTGGCGCGCCGCGCCACTTGCGAAATTTCGATATCTTTCATGTCCAGATGACTTTCATGTCTTGACCTCAAGTCGGCTTGAACCTGTAAACTGGTGATCAGGTTCAGTCAGTTCAAGTTCAGGGAGACGCGTGTGACGCAGTCGCAGGAAACAAATTCGCAAGAGGCAGGTTCGCAGGAAACAAGTTCGCAAGAGGCAGGTTCGCAGGAAACAGGGATCGATCAGACAGCGCTGTGGAACGGCGCCGGCGGCAAGGCCTGGGTCGATGCGCAGGCGATAATGGACGCGATGCTTCAGCCGTTTGAAACCCTGCTCGAAAAAGCCGTCGCGGAACGTTCGGCCCGTGACATTCTCGATATTGGCTGCGGCACCGGCGCCACGACGCTGGCCATGGCGCGGCTGTTAAAGGGGCAAGGCCGCGCGACGGGGCTGGATATTTCAGAACCGATGCTGGCGCTTGCGCGGGCGCGGGCCGAAGAGGAAAATTCGCCGGCGCGTTTCATCAATGCCGACGCGCAGACCCATGAATTTACGCCGGCCGGTTATGACATGATGATCTCGCGCTTTGGCGTCATGTTTTTCAGCGACAACACGGCGGCGTTTTCAAATTTGCGGCGCGCCCTGAAGGATGACGGCGCGCTCTGCATGATCGCATGGCGCAGTGCGGCGGAAAATCCGTTCATGACCGTTGCCGAAACCGCAGCCGCGCCCTTTATCCCGGCGATGCCGGCCCGCGACCCCCATGCGCCGGGGCAGTTTGCCTTTGCGGATGCCGAAAAGCTGCGCGGCATCCTGAAAGAAAGCGGATGGGCGCATATCAATATCGAACCCGTCGACGAGACATGCACCCTGCCCGAAGCCGCCCTCACGCGGTTTTTAACCCGCCTTGGCCCCCTGGGCCTCATGTTGCAGGACGCCGATGAAGAAAAGCGCGCGCACATTATAAATGTCGTGCGCGCGGCGTTTGACCCTTACATCCATGGCGACGCGGTTCGCTTTAACGCCGCCTGCTGGAAGATCACCGCTGCGGGCTGATCCGGGACTTCATCCTTCGAGGCTCGCGACCAGAGTCGCTCGCACCTCAGGATGAGGGTAGCGCAATAAAAAACCGTACCTCATCCTGAGGTGCGAGCCCGCAGGGCGAGCCTCGAAGGATG
>JAJFGB010000004.1 GCA_021776335.1 Hyphococcus sp. | reverse complement strand
GGGGCCGAAATAGGATCGACGAGCGTGTAAAGACGATGTTTTTGCCCGGTTTGCCTCCGTTATTTGGCTAAACTGAATAGTTGCTAATGACAACAATTCGGAAGAGTTCGCTCTTGCTGCTTAACGTAGCTGAGTAACTCGCTAATGAAGTCCTGGCCCTCATCCAAGGGTTAGGCGGGGTTCGGGAGCACCTGGCAACAGAAGCTCCCACTTTCATTTATGGGGTGCTCCCGAGCCCTCATTTTCCAGCCTTCACTGGCGGACGGCGTCTGGCGCCAGAAGCCGGGACTTTTATTTTACCCGCCTTCGCGGGCGGGCGGCCAAGGCGTACCGCCATCACAGCATTCTTTACTCGGCAGTAGCGTTTGCCCGCATAGGTCGCTAAAACACCGGCGAGCATAAAAGAGGTCTCTGTGAACGACAGCATCGAATTCGACTACGATTACCTGATGCAGAAGGCCTTGCGCTCTTTGATGCGCGACGTGCTGAGCATGGTCGCCGAGCTCAAAGACTCGCCGGGCGAGCACCATTTCTACATCGAATTTATAACGACTGCGCCGAATGTCGCCATCCCGGATCATCTAAAAGAAGACTATCCGGAACGCATGACAATTGTGCTGCAGCACCAGTTTGAAAACCTTATTGTTACAGACGAGTACTTCGCGGTGACGCTTTGGTTTAAGGGCAAGGAAGCACATCTTAAAATACCGTTTGACGCAGTCTCAAGTTTTGCGGACCCAAGTGCGCAATTCGGATTGCGTTTTGAGCCAGCAGTCGAAATTGCTGAGGCGCCCGACGCACCGGTGGAAGAGGCGACAACAGCGGAAGGCGGCAATACGGACAAGCCAGAGATCGACGAAACTGCTGCAGACGAGAATAAAGACAGCGCCGATGTGGTCAGCCTTGATTCTTTTCGGAAGAAGTAAACGCGCCAGCCCCATATTGCCGCGCGCAATGGAAAGTTTTTTGTCCCATCATGCTCGTAGACAGCTGGCTTGATTTGAATTCATCCATCGCGGATCGTTCATATTGATGGCATGAGCTTCTTCATTTTCCTGCACTTGTCGATGCGCCGCCGGCTGGCTACAGCCTAACGAGAAAAGACGAATGGAAGTCATATATGTCTAAAGCCCGCACAGAATCAGACAGCTTCGGGAAACTGAAGGTGCCCGCCGACAGATACTACGGAGCGCAATCAGCTCGCTCGCTGATCAATTTTCCTATCGGTGAGGAAACCATGCCGGCGCCGCTCATTCGCGCCCTTGGGATCATCAAACTAAGTGCCGCGCGCACCAATATGGCGCAAAAGTCACTCCCGGTGAAACTCGGAAAGGCCATCGAAAAGGCCGCGCGGGACGTCACTGGCGGTGAGCTGAACGATCATTTTCCGCTCTCAGTCTGGCAGACCGGTTCAGGCACTCAATCGAACATGAACGCCAACGAAGTGATCGCGAACCGCGCGATCGAAATTCTTGGCGGCGTCATCGGATCTAAACAACCGGTGCACCCGAACGATCACGTCAATATGAGCCAGTCATCGAACGATACTTTTCCCACCGCGATGCATATCGCCGCTGCAGAGGAAATTACCCATCGCCTGATCCCCGCGCTTGAGCATCTTCATGCTACCCTCGTCGCCAAGCAAAAGGATTTCGCCGGGATCATCAAAATCGGCCGCACCCATCTTCAGGACGCAACGCCGGTGACACTTGGCCAGGAATTTTCCGGTTACGCACAAATGGTCAAGAACGGCGTGAAACGTGCGAAAGGCGTGTTGCCCGTCCTTTACGCTTTGGCGCAAGGCGGTACCGCTGTCGGCACGGGCGTTAATTCAAAGCGCGGTTTTGCAAAACTCTTTGCCGCGGAAGTCGCGACATTCACAAAACTTCCTTTTGTCAGCGCGCCAAACAAGTTTGAAGCGCTTGCGACCCATGACGCCATGGTCGAAGCTCACGGCGCATTGAATGAAATTGCCGTCAGCCTGTTCAAGATCGCCAATGATATACGCTTGTTGGGATCAGGCCCACGCTCGGGTCTGGGCGAGATAAGCCTGCCCGAGAACGAGCCTGGCTCCTCGATTATGCCAGGCAAGGTGAACCCCACTCAATGCGAAGCGCTCACCATGGTCTGCGCGCAGGTGATGGGAAATAATGCTACGGTGACATTTGCTGGCAGCCAGGGACATTTTGAGCTGAATGTCTTCAAGCCTGTTATCGCCTACAATACGCTGCAATCAATCCGTATCCTTTCAGACAGCGTGCGTTCTTTCACAGACAGATGCATCGTCGGCGTCACAGCCAATGAAGATCGCATTAAAGCGCTCATGGAACAGTCGCTGATGCTGGTGACCGCGCTGGCGCCGGAAATCGGCTATGATAACGCCACAAAGATTGCAAAGACCGCACACAAAAACGGGACAACTTTGCGCGAGGAAGCCGTCAAGCTGGGGTTCGTCACCGCCGCAGCGTATGACCGAATCGTTCGGCCTGAGAACATGGTCCGTCCGAAATAATCCATGTCGGAGATCCTCGGTGGCCGCCTCAGCATTAACTCTTAGTTAACGCTGTCGCCAATCTGGCAGCACATTTCCGGAAAAGTGCTGTCAGTTTTCCGGCCAAAAATGCGCTTAGGGACGATTCTCGGGCGTTTCCGGACGATAAACCGGGAAAACCACTTTATCTCGGAAACGCCCTGGTGGACTGTTTTTTGCTTGATGATAACATGGTGTGAGGACGCCCACCCAGGGTGGGGCAAGGACAGTACAGTAAGGGTGAGCATCGCATGACGGACAATAAACCTTCAGACAGCCAGCTTCGGCTCGCATTGGCGCAATTCCTGTTCGCACAGAACATTGATATCGAGACGCTTTATAAAGCGCTCGGCGCGGATCTTTCGAGCGCTGACGCAGAAGCGGTTTCGCATATGGCCGGGATCATTGATGGGGTAACACTGGCAACATCGAAAATTCGTACCCATGGCCTCGAGAATTGGTCGAAGAACTAGGCACACCGGCCTCTTGCACAATATCCGCATTCCGGGTTCCTGATCACCTCAGGACCGCCCAACACGCGTTTTTATGAACAAAAGATCCGTTACTCTTAAAGGTCACCGTACCAGCATATCTCTCGAAATAGAGTTCTGGGCGGCGCTCGAAGCATTTGCACAGGAAGACAACCATACGCTGCCAATGCTAATCACAGAAATAGACCGCAGCCGATTAAAGCAATTGCCGGCGCCCGGGCTCGCTTCGGCGCTGCGCGTGTATGTTTTGAATAGGCTACAAATGCGTGATTAAAGCAGGACGTTCTTGTTTGGATCATATCCTGCTTTAGATTTTGATCGTCGCGTGATCGAACCGGAAAACCGGTTTCCACTTTTCCTGATCACGCTCTAACCGGCCGCCTGCGCGACAATACTAAGCACCGGACGACCTAGGACAAGCTGGGCGTAGTGGCGCGTAATATCGTCTGCATAACCTCGCATCAATGGGCGCACTTGCTCGAACTTCTCGACACCGGCGGCGCGCGCAATCATCCCGCCAAAACGCCGGCGCACTGGCGTACGCACCGGGTCGCTCCACTGCGCGAGAGAACGCACGAGCTGGAGCCGCGCCCAAAATGCGCGTGCAGATTTCAGGGACTGCGCTGTTTCCTCAGGAACCAGACCGGAACGCCCCATAAAGTCCAGCGCTTCATCCGCGCTCGTTTCCTGAACGACGGGGTGCGCGGAAGCGAACTTATAAATCAATGTGCTGATGACAAGCTCCACATCAAGCCGGCCACCTTCAAGGCGATCGATATCCCAGTCCGAAGCCGGACGCTCCCGGCGCATGCGTTGCGCACGCGCACGGTCAAGATCGCGGAACAAAATATCAGCACGTCGCGAACCAGCCACTGCGCCGTGGAGTGCATCCCTTGCCGCATCAACGATTTTATCGCTACCGGCAATAACGCGGCCTCGCGCAAGCATAATCTGATCATGCGCCACCGCTTCAGATTGAACATAGGATTTGAAAGACGCCAAATCCGGCGCTAGCGCTCCAGCGACACCAGACGGGCGGTGTAGCGTATCCGGCGCAATAGCGAATACGCCCGAGCCCATATCACTCAACATCGAGAGATAGCGGCGTGCAAAGGCCTCTCCCTCGTCACCAACGGGTTCTTTCGCAATAAATCCAAGATGCGTTGCCGCTCCGGGCATATGCGGACCAGCGCTGTCAAAGACATGAAGGGCGATTTTCTCACCTGCGCCACGTTCGTCTTTCGGTGAATTTTTTCGCGCGATATTGAAAATATCCGTCAAGGCCCGGATATGAATAGCATCCAACGCCGCAGCCGCGGCGTCAAAACACGTAGCGCCGCTTGCCGCACTGTAAGCGATACGCGCAATTGTTTCGCGTCTCCATGCCGCCAATTCGGTAATATCCTGGCCCTTGGAAATATCCGGCGGTGTGAATCGTGCAAGCCACTCGCGTCCGTTTTGCGGAGTTTCAACACCCGGCTTTTCAAAGAAGCATTCGGCAGCGGTGTCACTTTCGGTCAGAGGGGCAATGGCCTCACCAAAACATCCAAAAGCATCAACAAGTGAGTCCCGTTGCGGTGCGTTCTCAGCGACGAGCGAAAAGACATCTTTGCCCTTGGCGGCATTGCGAAGAAGCGCATCAAACCGACGGATTGCGCAATTTGGATTTTGTGTTTCGCCGAAATCGGTCAACAATCCGGGCGCAAGTGCAGAGAATCGGGCGTCGTCATCGTCAGCCGCAGCACGGCGCGCCCACTCATCCACGGCAACAGAAAGGCTTACGCCATTCAGGAATCCCAGATCTTCAAGTTTGTCTGCATCTTCCGTGTCTTCATCCACTGCACGATATTGTGCGAATTCTTCCTGCGGCCCGCGAGTCATTCGCCGCAGCGTATTCTTTGCGTCTACCCGCGCGCCATTCAATACAGCCGTCAGACCATCATGGCTGGAATATCCGCATAATGTCGCCAGTGCGGTTTTTTCGTCTTCACGGGCAACTTCGAGCGCCGAGTTTCCCTTCATCATCTGTGCACGCGATACAGCGATATGAGCTAGTTCTTCGCCGGCGATCAGTCGGCGCGACGCGTCTTGGGTTAACGCCCGCGACTTCGCGGCGGTTTCGAAAATTTCACTCGCAGAAGCCGTTCGGAAAATAGGGCGTGCACCGCCAATCGCCAACCGACAAAGGTCAGCGATACGGCGAAACACCGCGCGTGGGTCTTCGCTGTCTTTTTCCAGCGTGTCTCGCAGCTCATCAGTAAGGATGGGCTTATCGCCCCACACAAGACCCTCGATGTCTTCCAGGAACTTTCCACCCGAAACACGGTCTCCCGCGACAATACGCGCGGTCGCCAACCATGTTTTCAATGCTTGCGACTGCGGTCCGTCGGCAGTCGTACGCACGCGTGCTACACTATCTGCATATCCCGCACCGCCGACACCGGAACCGAGCGGCGTGCGCAGTGCGAACAGCGGATATTCTCCGGGCTTGCCCTCAAAGGCTTCGCGAATCTCGGCGCCAATGCGAACAAATACGCGATCTGCGCCACGCGCCGCAGGGCCCGCGAAGGCCTTGCCATCGTAAAGAACGATCAGGTCGAGGGGGCCATATGGGGCAAGATCTTCATGAGCAAAGTCGCTGCCAGCGGCGACAAAAATGCCCCGCATCAAATTGTCAGAATCCTCGACTGTTAATTCACCGCGTTTGACGGCAGCGCGTACAAGCCACTGCAGCGCCGTCTCAACCAGGCGCTCGGCAAAATCCACGCGCGCCGCGGTCGCGTCCGCGACGCTCCATTGGCCGCCAAGTTCGGCAAGTGCAATCGCAATATCAGCGCGGTTTTTCAAGGACGCAAGGGCGGCATGTAAGGCGTCTGGACCGCCGACGCCGCGCTCAAGGCCCGCCAGATCTCGGGCGGCCTCTGCCAGCACAGGCGACGGACCATCGACCAGCGCTGTTGCCGCAGCCGCCGGGTGCATCATACATAACTCGCCAAGGCGCCGAGTCGCGCCAAAGACCCGCAACATCAAAAGCCGACGGTCAGGCTGATCAAGTGGCGCGCCAGGATCCTGGCCCATTGCATCAGAAACCGCACGGCGCCAGCGTGTCATCGCCGCCGCTGCACGCGCCGGATCAATTTTGTCACCAACGTCCCGTGCTGCCCGTGCGCCGGATTGTGTCATGATGATCCCCATCCCTGTTGTCGATTCACCACTCTTGATTGTGTCAAAGCAGGATGAATTCTGCGTTAATCATATTGTGACATTTAGACTTGGCGTCGAATGCTGATATGAACGAATTTCCTTAACCAATGACGGAATAGTCATGACTCGGAATGTCGCGCGCATCCTCATTTTCCTAAGGAAATTGCGTCAACGGATGGCGCGTTTCGACGTCTTCCGCGTATGGTTTTTCGCCATAATAATTGGCATTACCGCCGCCTATGGGGTGATCGTCTTCCGTTTGGCCATCGACGCCGTGTCAATGATCGCTTTTGGCGAAACCGAAGAGATGGTGGTGAGCGGCGCGGCGTCGCTCGGGTTCGCCAGAAGTTGGGCGGCCCCCGTAATCGGCGGGCTGGTTGTTTCACTTCTGCTGTTTCTGGCTGATCGATATAAATGGCTCCCAGGCGGCCGCGGCCAGGGCATCGCCGACGTGATCGAGGCGCGGGCGGTCAGCAGCGGCCGCGTGTCGTTGCGTGCTGGCCTTGCTGCCGCCGCCGTTTCAGCGGTCTCGCTGGGCTCCGGCGCCAGCGCTGGTCGGGAAGGACCGGCTGTTCACCTGGGCGCCGCCATCGCCTCCATCCTTGATCGGCATATGGGCTTTGACGCCAAGCAGCGCCGGGCGCTTTTAGGCTGCGGCGCCGCTGCTGCTGTCTCTGCAAGTTTTAACGCGCCCGTTGCCGGCGTTTTGTTCGCCCTTGAAGTTATTCTGGGCAACTACGCTCTTTCGGTATTCGGGCCGATTGCAGCAGCCAGCGTCGCTGCAGCCATCATTGCCCGTATCCATCTGGGCGACTTTCCCGCCTTTGCACCACCTGACTATGGCGCAGTCGCAACCATTGACGTGCCTTTTGCGGCCCTTCTCGGGGTGATCTGCGGTCTGGGCGCCGCTGGATTTCTTTTATCAACCAACCGGCTAACCGACATGACGCGCGAACTCGCGCAGCGTTTCGGATTTTCATATTTGTTGCTGCCGCCGCTCGGCGGCATTGTCATCGGCCTTATCGGTGCAGGGTTTCCGGAGATTTTTGGCGTGGGATACCAGGCCGTAACAAAGGCCCTCAATGGCGACTACACTATCTATATGCTTGTGTTGCTCGTGGTCGCAAAGGGCGCGGCGACTGCAGTAACGCTGTCCTGCCGTTTCGGCGGGGGCGTTTTTGCGCCGGGGCTCGTTCTTGGCGCATTTGCGGGCGCAGCATTTGGCGCTGCTCTCGGTCTGTTCCTGCCAGACACAACCGCAAGTCCAGTTTATTACGCAATGATCGGCATGGGCGCTGCCGGCGGGGCCATCCTTGGGGCCCCAATTTCAACAACACTGATTGTTTTCGAGTTGACCGGTGAATATGGCATCACCATCTCCTTGATGATCGCTGTCGCTATTGCAACGCTTATCGTTCAATGGGCCTGCGGAAGATCCTTTTTTCACTGGCAACTATCGCGGCGGGGTTATGATCTGTCTGAAGGACCTCAAGGCGTTATCCTGAAAACAATCCGTGTGCGCGATGTTATGGAAAGAATGCCGCCCGGCGCACCCCTTTCAGAAGACGCCGCCCGTCTTGAAACCAGGCAATCACTTGGTGCCGCCCTCGCGCAACTAAATGAGGCGGATGAACACGGATTACCGGTCGTGGAACATGATGATCATGAAAACATCGTTGGCTATCTGTCGCGCGTCAAAGCGCTTGCCGCCTATAACAAAGCGCTTATCGAAGACAATATCGAACACCATACTTGAGCACGACATCGGGCAAACGCTTCCGGTATTTGTGAGCCCGCACTAATATCGACCGAACGCCATCGCCGAAAATAATTGTAGCCGCTTTGCCAGATCAAAAGGCTTTTCTCCACGCTTTGCATAAGTGCGGGTCAAAGACAGGTGCAATAGCGCAGGCGATATGTCGGCAGGCGCAGTGCGTAGAAGCGGCGCCGCCTCTTTTGCGGTTTTTTTGGCATAGCTGGCGATTTCGCTCGCCAGCGACGGCGCCCATCGGCGCCCTTCACGCGCGAGCGCAAATGCAGTCCCTGATCGCGCCGCAGTTTCAGCGAGCGCTTTTTCTCCGCCAAGCGCCATGACCGCAAGACCGTCAACGGCGCCGTCGATCCGCGCCATCCAATCCGCCAGGTCGGTTATGTCTGCGAATTCTTCACTATATAACGGGCGCGCTGCCGCATCGACCATCATATCAATGAGCGATCCAAGGGCTTTCGAAGCGAGACCAGCAACGGCAAGTTCAGACACAACAGGATGTGCCCGAACTGGTTTGTCGTCGCGAATTTCATCCAGTGCTTCCCGCCACCATTGCAAGCGAATCTCACCCAAAGGCGGCTCGCTGACCGATCCCGGAATCCGACGCAGTTCGATATGAAACGCATAAAGCGCTAACAGAACGCGGCCGCCTTCAGGCGTTGCATAACGCGCCGCCAGCCATCGATCAGTATCACGCGCACGAACCAGCGCGGCGCAATAGTCGCTGTCTTGTGTGTTGTTGGGTGTCAAAATAGACGCCTACAGCAAATTCCAGAATTTGAAGCAGCATTTTGCTGTAGGCTTTTCGTTCTTCGCATGATTTCCGCGAAAGACCGGTTCCTAATTTTTCGCATCATGCTTTAGGGCGTCGCCGCGACCGCTTGTTTCGACCAATCCCGCTTGATACCGGTCGCCAGTAGGATTGGCGATGCAACAAAAACCGACGAATAGGTGCCGATAACGACCCCCCAGATCATCGCCAGGGTAAAGCCGCGCAATACGACGCCACCGAAAACTGCCAGCGCGCTCAGTGCCAATAATGTTGTCACTGAGGTCATAATCGTGCGCGACAAGGTTTCATTGATTGAAACATCCAAAAGTTCCGCCAAGTGCTTTTTCTTGAATTTACGAAGGTTTTCACGCACCCGGTCATAAACGACCACCGTGTCGTTCATGGAGTAACCGACAATAGTCAGGAGCGCGGCAATAATTGCCAGATTGAATTCAAGCTGTGTTATCGCGAACAGGCCGAGCGTGATAATCACGTCATGCACCAGCGCAGCGATCGCGCCGACTGAAAACTGCCATTCAAAACGAAACCAGATATAAAGCAGCATCATGCCAATTGCGAGCACGACAGCAAGCGCGCCCTTTTGCACCAACTCGCCTGAAACGGTCGGTCCAACCACTTCGATTTTTCGAAATTCTATGTCATCGCCAAGCAGCGTACGCAACGCTTCCTGGACCCGTGCGGCCGCTTCCTGTTGCACAAGTTCACTTGCGTCATCTTCGCTTTCGGGTGCATCCGTTCCGTCAGATGGCGCAACTTCCTGCTGTTCGATAAAAATAATGACGGCATCATCAGCGCCTGCAAAATCCTGAATCTTTTGAATCTTAATATTACCAAGATTCAGCGCCGATATGACCGTTCGCACTTCGGTGATGTCGATGGGCTCGGAATCCGCCACCTCAATGGTCACACCGCCACGAAAATCGATGCCAAAATTGAGGCCGTATGTGACCAGCGCAGCAAGGGAACCAACAATCAGCGCTGCAGACAATACCATTGCGGTGAACCGCATCTTGGTGAATTGGATATTCGTATTGTTTGGAATAAGTTTCAAATACATGGCGCGCCCCTACAATTTCAATTCTTTGGGCCGTTTGGCGAGGAGATGTCCCCCCACAAACAGGCGCGTCAGCACATAAGCCGTAAACACAGACGTCACCACGCCAACCGCCAGCGTGATAGCAAAACCGCGCACCGGCCCGGCGCCAAGTTGAAACATGATGATTGCCGCAAGAAAGGTTGTTATATTGGCGTCGATGATCGCCGATCGCGCCTTATCATAACCGATTTCCGCTGCATTGATTGGCGATTTCCCCTTCAGCAACTCTTCGCGGATGCGCTCAAAAATCAACACATTGGCGTCGACCGCCATGCCGATGGTCAGCACAATGCCGGCGATGCCGGGTAACGTCAGGGTTGAACCAAAAAGAGATAACGTACCGGCAATAAGTATGATGTTTGCGATCAATGCAAAATCCGCATAGACGCCAAAACGGCCATAGCTGACGATCATATAAAAGATAACAGCAACAAAGCCGATGATCAGCGCTTTCGCCCCGGCCTCGACCGAATCGCGGCCAAGCTCTGGACCAACCGAGCGTTGCTCCAGCGTTGTCAGTGGCGCGGGCAGAGCTCCTGAACGAATGAGAAGCGCCGTCTCAGACGCCTCAAACGCCGAAAAGTTTCCGGTAATGCGTCCCTGGCCTTGTGTAATCGCTGACTGGATGGTTGGCGCCGAAATAATTTCACCATCAAGAACAATTGCGAAAACCGAACCGATATTGCTACGCGTGTAGTCAGCAAAACGATGGGCGCCGCGGCTGTCAAAAGTAAAATTGATTTGAAATCCGCCACCATCATTGTTTGGTGTCGCCGTAGCCTTCTCCACCATATCGCCAGTCACTTCGGCGTCTTCGAAGAGGACCAACGGTAGCTGCCCTGCGCCTTCACTTTCGGTGAAGGGCACAAGCATCCGCCCGGGTGGCAAGAGACCAGCGATGGCGTCTTGCACGTTCACAGACGGATCGTGCCGATGAAAACTAAGCTGACCCGTGCGATTGATAATCGCCTTCAGCGCTTCCGGGTCGTCATCACCAGGGACTTGAACAACAATTCTCGCATCGCCTTGTGGCTGGATCGAGACTTCCTTGTTGCCTGCGGGGTCGATCCGGCGGCGTACAACTTCGATTGAATCGCTCACCGCTTGATTAGCGAAAAGACGCCGCGACTCCGGCGTAATAGCGACGCTGATGGTCGGCCCGTTGACCGAAACGACATAATTGCGCTGGCCGAGCGCCAATGCGCCACCTCTCGTCATGTCGCGGGCGCGATCAGCGGCAGCGTCAATGTCCGCTGCATTCGCAACGCGTAAAGAGACAACGCCGCTATCGTCGTTGTAAACGAGATTATCAATCCGTATTCGTTCACGCCCACTCGCCCGAACCGGGCGCATTTCGCGCCGGAGATCGGTCATCAGGCCTTTCATCCGATCATCGATCACTTTTTCTGTGTCGACGCCGAGGAGAAGATAGGATCCGCCCTGCAGATCAAGGCCGAGATTGATCGTTCCATTGGGCAGAAAGCCCGGAAGGTTACCGCGCGCATTCTCGCTTAGAAGATTAGGCGCGCCAAAAAGCGCCCCAATCAGGACGAGGGCTAATATGGCAGCAGTCTGAAACCTGGAAAATTGAAGCATAAATGAACGTATGGGGAGATTTTACAGCGCCCCGTCCCTGTTATTTATTTATCATTTGCCGCTGGTTGGGGCTTGGTGCGAACATCGCTGAGGGTAGATTTCAAGACCTTTACAGCCACTTTTTCAGCAAGCTCGACCATCACTTCGTCACCATCCAGCACTTTAGTGACTTTGCCGATGATACCGCCTGCAGTCACCACAACATCGCCGCGGCGTACATTCGAAACCATTTCCTGATGCTTTTTGCGCGCCGTCATTTGCGGACGGATCAGCAGGAAATAGAAAATCACAAAGATCAACACGAACGGCGCCAGCTGCATCAGCGCACTTGGCGCGGCAGCTTCGGCGGCCTGCGCATAGGCGGGCGAAATCCACATTTATTCAGTCTCCCTTGGGAAGTGCTGGCCCGGCGGACCCGTTATAATGTTCGCCCCAATTAACCAGGCCAAGATTTGCCGGATATATAACGATGAAACGGCGGGTTGCAATGATTGCTTTTTCGCCTCACCGCGCCCTTTTCAATTGCGGCGGCTGAATTTTGTGCCGACAAAATGCGTTGAAAACGCAGTAACCGCTCGGCGCCCGCCACGCTTGCGGCAGCAATATTTTCCCTAAAACAGATTTCAAGAACTGATCGGAAAGTCAGCCTTTGGCTTACTGTGACGGAGATATCCCCGTTTGGGGGCAATATGCTGGACGGAGGAATATCGCGCTCCAGATTGGGGCAAGCCCCCTCTGCGTCGCCATTTTTGCAGTGCTCCATCAGCCATCCCGTACTAACTGGTAGTTTGATAATTCTTCAACATTGATCGCCCGCGCCATTAGCGCAGAGCCGGCCTTTTGGGCCCCTTCCCACCCAATTTGTGAAGCTGAACCGCACTGCTAGCAAATGTGAGTGAGCGCTCACTTGACATAAGGAATGCAGGCGCGATATAGTGAGTGAGCGCTCACTATATCGCGCCTGCGGCTTAGAAGGCGAAAACCGCTCCCCCGGAGGTATTGGGATGGTACGAGTAGTCAACCAGAAGCGCGGCGTGACAGCCGCAGACGGCTCAACAAAGGCCGCGATTGAGCGTGCTGCTCTACTGCTTTTCGCACGAAACGGCGTTGACGCCGTGACGACACGCGAAATAGCCGCCGCCAGCGGTGTGTCGGAGGGCGCACTGTATCGTCACTATCAAGGCAAAGAAGCGCTGGCCGAAGCGATGTTTTTTGCCATCCATACGCGCCTCGCCTCGGAAATCCGCGCTGCCGCCACAAGGAGCAACACGCTCGAGGCTCAGGCGCGCGCTGTCGTTTCCGCCTATTGCCGGATCGCGGATGAGGACTGGGCGCTTTTTTCATATCATCTGCTGGCAACCCACCGATTTCTGCCTCTGCCCGATGACGCATCTGGGGACGATAAGGATAATCCGGTGACAGCGGTGGAGGAAATTATTTTCGCCGCCATGCAGCGCGGCGAACTGGCGTCCGGCGACAACATTTTGCCGGCAGCAATGGCGTTAGGCGTCATGCTGCAAACCGCACTTCATAAAGTATACGGACGAATTACCGGCGATCTAACGCCGCGCCGAGAAACTCTGTCAAAAGCTGTTATTGCCGTGCTGAAATCTTCAGCGACGCCAGGAGAAGTTCAATGATCGCCCTTTTGCGCAACATTATTTTTCAGATTGCTTATTGGGTCACATCCATTTTTTATGTATTGGGCGCAGTTCCACTCCTGCTTATTCCAAGCCGTCGTCCATTGATGCTCTGGATACTGGGATATACGAAAACCATGTGCTTTTGGATGCGCTGGCTCGCTGGCGTCCGGATTGTTGTTCGCGGCCGTGAAAAGCTACCTGATGGCCCCTGCATTATCGCTGCAAAACATCAGAGCTGGGGCGACGGTTTCGCGATGTTTTCACAACTTCATGACCTCGCATTTGTGACCGGCGATCATTTGGAGAATTTTCCACTGGTTGGCGGCATCTTGCGCAAAATGGGCGCGATTGTCGTTGACAATTGCGGCGGCGCTTTTGCGCGCGCACGACTGGTTGACGACGAACTTAAAAAAGCGAAGATCCTGAACCGCCGTATTTTGATTTACCCCGAGGGCCATCTGTCTCCTGTCGGCCAGCAATATCGGTATAAAAAGGGCGTTTATCATATGTACCAAGCCTATGGCTGCGCAGCGGTTCCGGTCGCCACCAATCTTGGCCTTAGATGGCCACAGCAAAACTGGCGACTGACACCTGGCGACGCGGTGATCGAATTCCTGGAACCAATTCCACCGGGCCTCGATAAGGAAACATTCATGGCCCGCCTTGAAACGGTCATTGAACGGCGATCAATTGCGCTTCTGGGGTCGGACCGGCCGAAAGGCGTTGAGATCGGCGCTGTGCTGCCTGACCCAAGAGGTTGACGTTGTGAACACATCATCGCCCGATATTTCGCCAGCACGCGCACCGATGTTTTTTCAACGCCGCTTCCTGCCCATGTGGACGGCTTTATCGCTGGGCGCCTTCACCGACAATATGTTGAAGCAGGCATTGTCCATCGCACTTGTCTTTGGCGTTATATCAGCGCCGCTCATCAGCAATGACGATGCTTTACCCATTATAGGGACGCTCTTTCCGATCGCAATGCTGCTGTTTTCCACGATCGCCGGGCAACTTGCTGACAAATACGAAACGTCTTTCATGTTCCGTCGGACCAAATTCGCGGAATTCTTGCTGATGATCCTCGCGGCAACCGGTTTTTTGCTGGGCAGCAGTGTTATTTTAATTGTGACGCTGTTTCTTATGGGCGCACAGTCGGCATTTTTTAGCCCGGTCAGAACCAGCGCCATGCCAAAATATCTGCATGCAGATGAGTTAGTACGCGGCAACGCCCTGTGCAGCGGAGGCCTATTTGTATCCGTGATGATCGGCATCGTTATCGGCAACACACTCATTACTCTGCCAAATGGGTCAATCGTAGTGTCGTCCATACTAATTTTAGCGGCGCTTGGCGGGTGGTTAGCCATCCGATCAGCCCCAGAGGCGGCGGCCAATGCCCCGAATTTGAAAATTGACTGGAATGGCTTCGCCCAGTCCGTAACACTGGTCAGGTTCGTTACATCGTCGCCCGGCGTTTTGCGACCGGTGCTTGGGGTTGCATGGTATTGGGCCATTGGCGCGCTCGTGACGGTCGCGGTCCCATTATTTGTGCGCGATGAGCTCCATGCCCAACCCGGTGTCGTCGCTGTTCTGATGACGCTCTTCACGATTGGCGCCGCTGCCGGCGCAATTGGCGCATCGCTTCTTTCGAAAGGGCGCACGGGACTGGGATTTTCCGCCCTGGGTGCGGGCGGTGCAAGCATTATGACGATTGCCGTTTTTTTTATCGCGTCCGGCTATCCGCCACATGACGGTGAATTACAAAACATTGGTGAGTTTTTTGCCAATGGGCGGTCCTGGCTACTCGCAGCGGCGTTTATTTTGGCTTCTGTTTCAACCAGTGTTTTTGTCGTTCCGTTGCAAGCCGCAGTACAACGCCGCGCGCCAACAGAAACGCGCGCACGCATTCTGGCTGCGAATAATATGATTAACGCAGCTGGCGCTATCATTGGCTCTTCGCTCGTCTTGCTTGGCACGCGCACCACGCTTAACTATGTCGATCTGTTTTTGGGTGTCGGCGTGGCGCAGGCTGCGCTCACCGGCTATATGATCCATCGAAAAAATAACGTGGCGGAAGGCTTGTTTGACGAAATGCTGATGACCAAAACAAGTGCACCGGACATCGATTTGTCTGGGAAGGCGGTATAAAGTCGCCGCAGCAGAGTCGATAGTTGAGGTTCTAACACATGGCCATTCTCGTAACCGGGGCCGCCGGTTTTATTGGTTCTTATGTCGCCCACGCGCTCCTCGCGCGCGGCGATAGCGTTATTGGCGTCGACAACCTCAACGATTATTACCCTCGCTCTCTCAAGCAGGCGCGGCTCGCCCGGCTTGAGTCGAACGCCTCATTCAAGTTTCACAAGGCTGATATCGCCGACAATGATGCGCTAACGGCGATTTGTGAAAATGCAGAGATTACAACAATTATTCATCTCGCGGCGCAAGCTGGCGTAAGATACTCCATCGAAAATCCATTTGCCTATGAACGATCCAATTTGGCCGGGCATCTCTCCGTTCTCGAACTCGCCCGGCATTTGAATACGCAGCATCTGGTTTACGCGTCGTCATCTTCGATCTATGGCGCCAATACTGAAATTCCTTTTTCGGAAAAACACAAGACCGACTCGCCTGTCTCACTTTACGGCGCGACAAAAAAGGCAAACGAACTAATGTCGTCGTCCTACGCGCGACTATATAATTTAGCCCAAACCGGACTGCGGTTTTTTACGGTGTATGGCCCCTGGGGCCGCCCCGACATGGCGTATTGGCTGTTTACCGAAAAAATGTTGAAGGGCGAACCGATCAAGGTTTTCAATCATGGCGATATGGGACGGGACTTCACCTATATAGACGACATTGTCGACGGTGTTCTGGCTGCCCATGACACCCCGCCAACGGCCGATGAGATATTCCACCAGGTATTTAATCTTGGTAATGATAAGCCGGAAAAGCTTGTGACGCTGATCCAGCTGCTCGAAAAAGAGCTGGGAGTTGAGGCCAAAAAGGAGATGCTCGGCATGCAGGATGGCGATGTGGAACGCACATGGGCCGATATTTCACTTGCCCGCCGGCGCCTCGGCTATGCGCCGAAAGTGTCGCTGGCCGACGGTGTCGCCAAGTACGTAGAGTGGCGACAGGCGCTCCCCAAAGCTTTCGACTAGCAGGAATTTCTGTTATTCATACTCTGTTAACCAATCACGCGCCGAGGCGTTTGATCGGACGCGGCTAGCCAGAAACTGGCTTACCGCATAACGGTTGTGGCGGATTTAAGGTCGATTAACGCACTGGCAAGATCGGAACGATAATTTCCACTATTATGGGCCTCACATTTTTCATTATCGCAACCTGTCTGATATTTGGATTTATCGCCGCGGTTGCCTCCTTCCGGCCGAAGCTCATTCCGGATATCGGCGCTAATTTGCGACGAGCGGATCCCGTCAAAAATTTCTCTCCACGCAGCACACTTTTCATCATCGGTCCCACAGCCAACCATCAAGCATGCCGAATGCAACGGCGGCTGTTGAAGCCGGCAATCCCCGCCTTGATCCGCGAAGATGTAACAGTGATTGAAGTTTATGGCGAAGACAGACCGCGAAAAAATGGCGAGCCGATTGATTGGCTTGACCCCTCTTTGCTTCGCCACGCCCTCGACGCAGAACAGGGTTTTTTCGTGGTTTACGTGGATGACGCAGGGAAAACCCGGTTTCGCAGTGAGGCGCCTATGGTGACCGCCGACATTTTGCGCTCGGCGAGTCTGGACATTTCACCCCCCGGCAAAAATGGCGGCGGAAAATCCTCAATCCTGAAAAAGCTGCGTGCTGCTTAATTGCGCACGTTATGCGGCCTGCCAATCGAATGATATTGAAAACCGTTCTCTTCCATTTCTTCGGGCATATATATATTTCGCAAATCAACCATGATGGGCGCTTTTAGCAGTGATTTTACACGATCCAGATCGAGCGCGCGAAATTCATCCCATTCCGTAATAATCAATACGGCGTCAGCCCCTTCCAATGCATGATAGGGCCCGTCAGCATAGACAACATCTTCAAGCATCGTCCGCGCTTCTTCTGTGCCCGCTGGATCAAATGCCTGAATACGGGCGCCGGCAGCCTGCAACGCTGGAACAATATCAAGAGACGGAGAATCCCGCATGTCATCCGTGTTTGGTTTAAATGTTAAGCCAAGCACCGCGATTGTTTTGCCTTCAAGGGATCCGCCGCAAGCCTCGACAACACGTTCAGCCATCTTAAGCTTGCGCTCGTCGTTGATCCGCACAACGGCCTCAACAATTTTTGCCGGCGCATTATTGCTTTGCGCCGTGCGTACGAGCGCCAGCGTGTCTTTGGGGAAACACGATCCACCATAACCCGGGCCGGCATGAAGAAACTTACCGCCAATGCGCCCGTCAAGACCGATGCCTTTTGCAACCTCCTGAACATTGGCGCCGACTTTTTCACAGAGATCCGCCATCTCATTTATGAACGTTATTTTCGTCGCAAGAAATGCGTTGGCTGCGTATTTTATCAATTCTGATGTCGCTCGATCCGTGACAACGATCGGCGTTTCGTTAAGGTAAAGTGGACGGTAGATTTCACGCATCAATTTTATGGCGCGCTCATCTTCTGCGCCGACAACCACGCGATCAGGTCGTTTGAAATCCTCAATCGCGGCGCCTTCCCGCAAGAATTCAGGATTTGAAACAACCGAAAAATCCGCCTCCGGCCGCGCTTTGCGAATGATCTCTTCCACTTCTCCGCCAGTGCCCACAGGCACTGTCGATTTTGTGACAACAACCGTGTACCCGTCCAACACAGCCGCAATTTCCTCGGCCGCTTTGTATACATAGGAAAGATCAGCAAAGCCGTCTCCACGCCGCGACGGTGTGCCGACGGCAATAAACACCGCATCTGAGTTTGGCGTTGACGCCGCAAGATCGAGGCTGAATGACAATCGGCCGGCTTTTACGTTCTCTGCGACGAGCGCTTCCAGACCAGGCTCGAATATCGGAATCTCGCCTGCTGCGAGCTTTTCAATTTTTGAACGATCCTTATCGACGCAAACAACGTCGTGTCCAAAATCCGCAAAACAGGCTCCGGAAACCAGCCCTACATATCCGGTGCCGATCATTGTGACGCGCATGGTTAGGCCTCAATCTAAGTTGCGAGGGACGCCACATATTGGCGCCCATTTTCTCGATGGTCTTAAACGGCGTTTTTGGGAAAAACCACCGCTTTAATGGTCAAAATCAGAATTTTCAGATCGAACCAAAGCGACCAATTGTCAACATAGGCCAAATCATAGCGCACACGCTGTTCCATCATTTCATTTTCCGATGTCTCACCTCGAAAGCCGTTGACTTGCGCCCAGCCGGTAATACCGGGTTTGACTTTGTGCCGTCCGGAGTAATTTTCAATCGTACGGGCATATTGGTGATTATGTGCTAGCGCGTGCGGGCGCGGCCCAACCAGCGACATTTCACCCCTTACAACATTGATCAACTGCGGCAGTTCATCAAGGCTGTAGCGTCTCAAAAATTTACCCAATTGAGTTATTCGAGGGTCGTCTGGTTTCGCCTGCTGTATTTCATCTCCATCCTCTGACACCGTCATCGTGCGGAATTTATAGATCTTGAATACAGCATTATTAAAACCGTGCCGCTGTTGCGCAAAAAGGATGGGCCCTTTTCCCTGCATTCTAATCATAAAAGCGAGCAAGAGCAGCAATGGGGTCGTCAACACCAACAAGATCCCGCCGAGGATAAAATCTTCGACGTTTTTGATCACGCCGCCCCAGCCCTCTAACGGGCGTCTGTAAAGAGACAACACTCTGGCGTCGCCAACGCTGGCGATGGCGCCACCCGTATGATCCAGCCAATGCATATTCGGGCAAATAGCTATGGAAACAGGCAAAATCGAAAGTCGGCGGATCAGCCGCGCCATTTCTTCTTTTGACGCACGAGGGGTAGCAATGACGATATCGTCGATCTCGCTATTGCGCGCAGCGCTCGCGAGGTCATTTAGATCGCCCTTGATTTTTGCGTAATCCCCGTCGCCATTATCAGAAAGGCCGGCTTCATAAATTCCTGCAATCGATATCCCGCTGTTCGGGACGCCGGCTTGGGCCGCAAATTTTGCACCGAGCGCTGTAGCGCCAACAACCGCGATGCGCCTTGCAAAGGCGCCGCCGTCACGGCTCATACGGCGTAAGAAATTGGCGGCGGCGATACGCGTGCTGGTTATGACTACGACTGTAAATATCGACCACAAGAACAACCAGCCCCGAGAAAAAAATTCAGAAACCTTCAGCGCAAAGCCGAATGCGAGAAGGCCCAGTAAAACCAGCCCCCACCTTGAAAAGATCGCGCGCAGGGAACGCCCGGACGATAAAAGCTGATCAAATTCATAGTAGCCGTCCCGCCGCAACAAAGCGGTCAGGCCTGTCGCGCCGATGATCCCCGCAGCTACATAATACTGAGCGTCGAAAACAGATTGCAGCGCAAAGATATGATAGGCGTAAGCGACAACGACAGACACGACGATCACAAGAACGAAATCGACCAGCTGAATGATGTCTCCAACCAGCGCACGCGCCATCGGCCCACGACGGCGGACGCCGTCAGTGGAGAAATTATCTACATTATCCATTCCGGTATCAGTCATCGTCGTAAATTACACTTTCAAAAACTGCGGCAAACCCCGGTTAACAGTAACCATGCCATTTTCTTGCCGAGCGCCCAAACCGAGATCAATTCTGATCGCTTTTCCCAGCTTGCAACAAGCTCAAAAACGGCCCGGCCCTTGAATCCCTATTAGTCACTATAAGCTGAAAAATACGATGAAAAGGTTACATGTGCCATGTCGAAACAGTTTGCGACCTTTCACGTAACATGGCGGGACGCCAGTCGACGACCAGCGGGCCTTTTTGCCAATGAGCGCGACTTTGGCCGCGCTGCTGCGGCGGCCCTGCAGGAGCGCCTTAACCAACTCGCCGACGAGGGCTGGATCATTCAGGAGATCATCCCCGCCGGAGGATTGACGCCGCAGCAAACCGCAGCCTTCACCATCGTCGCTTTCCGCTGACCGGACGGCTCCGGGCGGTCTTGCATTAACAGCAAACGTGTTTCATGCCGGTTCCATGAAAAACCAGCCCTCAAATGACACCGCGCTCACCGGCGCGCTTTGTGACCTGGCCCTCAGGGCTGGCGCCAGCGCGCTCGATATTTATCATTCCGAATTCTCGGTCGAAGAGAAAGGTGACGCTTCACCGGTGACTGAGGCCGATCGCATCGGTGAGGAGATCATTCTCGCAGGGCTGCGCACGCTGGCCCCGGATATTCCTGTGCTTGCAGAAGAAAGCGCGTCGGATGGCCACATCCCGACGCTGGGCGATGAGTTTTTCCTTGTTGATCCTCTCGACGGCACCAAGGAGTTTATTAAAAAGACCGGAGAATTCACCGTCAATATCGCCCTTATCCGCGAAAAAAGACCGGTAGTGGGCGTTGTCTATGCTCCCGCGCTGGGCCGCCTCTATGCAGGTTCGCAGGGTGCTGGAGCATGGGTTGCCAATGTGGGCGAAAACTACGCTCTGGGCACGCGTCAGGCTATTAGAGCGAGACCAAAACCGAACTCCAACCTCATCGCCGTCGCCAGCCGATCTCATCGTTCGCCAGAAACAGACGTCTATCTCTCTACTTTGGATATAGGCGATTTTGCCGCCGCAGGATCTTCGCTGAAATTCTGCCTGATCGCAGAAGGCAAAGCCGATATTTATCCGCGGTTCGGCCGGACGATGGAATGGGATACCGGCGCTGGTCAGGCTGTACTGGAGGCCGCTGGCGGATTCGTCGTCACGCACCCTGAAGGTGAAACACTCGTTTATGGCAAAAAGGAACGGGGTTTCGATAATCCTTATTTCATCGCATGGGGATCAGACAGCGCCCGGTGATATACGCTTAAAACTCGGATCGGCCGATTAAGGCACGGACAAAAATTCCGAGCTCAGATAGGGATATCAGCGATATAGAACCGCATTCGGCGCCGAAAGAAGGTTTGCGGGCATCGATGCCCCGCGACGAACCCATATCTCCCAAAGCGGCGTGCGTTCGACCAATTTGAATTGAGTATAAAGAAGCGCCTCGGACCGGCCTTTTGCCGCTGTGGTCGCTGCATCAAGATCAAGACGGGGCACAAACACAACCGCTGCCGCAGTCGCAGCGGCTGGACCGTCTGCATAGCAATGGTGCTGATCCATTAAAACGCACGCGGTGTCCGCACCGGTCAAAATTGCGACCTCCAATCCCTGTTTCGCAAGGATGCGGGCCTGACTTGCCGCCTCAAGAAGCATAGCCGATTGATCGACGGGCGTAAGGGCCAGCAACGCGCGCGCCTCTGGCGTCGAAAACTTCCCTTCTTCAACCCAGCGCGCAATTGTCAGCCCTCCGGGCTGCACCAGCGCCAGTTCTGTACGAATATTTTCAGGCACGGTTTTCACGGTTTGATATTGAAGCGCGAACTGTCCCGCCGCATGTGTGATCGGCGCCGCCGCCCAGAACAAAGTCAAAGATGCCGCCATCAACGCAATTGAAACGCTCGCGCGGTCATGACTACGGAACAGGCCGTCATAAAAGGGTGACGCAATGGAAAAACACGCAATGCTCGCGGCAATCACAAAAACCGGCAGCGCATTTGCACCCGCAATTCGAGCGGCAACGAACGCGACCAGCACAAATACACTCGCGACCACCCAGCTTTTTGCGTGTTCACGCCCGCCAAATATCGCCGAAGACGCAATAATCACCGCTGCGCTGAACGCAACACCGCTCAAACCGACAGCTGCTTCATGCCCCGAAAACAAGGCGCCCATGTCCAAAATGCCTGTCGCGGCGGCCGCGCGCGCAAGGTTCAAGCCTGGCGTAAGATATTCCATAAGCGCTGCAAGCAAAACAAACGCAACGAGCGTTGCGCCATATCGCCATAATCTGCACCGCCCCGAAAGAAATGGACAAGCTGATAAGAACACAAAGCCGGCAAGTGATAATATCGGGCTGAGCATCCAAAGAGTAAATAACAGCGTGCCGGCGAGCGCGCCCTCAAGGCACGCCTTCCTGATTGAATCATTGGCTGAACCCGACAGAAATGCGACAGCACACACAAGCAAAACTGCAACGCCAAATTCCGCCGCGCCGGCAAAAGGCGCCGTAACATAAGCCGCAAGCCCTGCGACCAGTGCCGCCGCAACGACCGCCGGAAATCGCGACGACGCCAGAAAGGCAAGCGGCCCCACAACAAGGAGCGCACCTAAAGCTTTCGCCGCCAGATGGATGCGCCCGGGAGCATCAGCAAAAAAATCGCCTGCCATTATCAACAACAAATAGAACGGTGTTTCGTGATCAACGATACTTGCCTGGCCGCCAATTACAGCGCGCGCATCAGCAATCGGCGCGATCATGTCAACTGTTGGCGACAGGCTTAACAAAGCTGGCGAGGTCGCCGCCAAAATCAGAAATGGAACGCCTGCCAATACGCCCCACAGAAATGACCAGTGAGGCTCACGCCAGGAATAAAAAAAGATGGCTGCCCGACGTGCGATCGGCGCTGATCGGCGCCAGCCATATTCTTCATCTTGTCCGTTTTCACGGCTGCTTGTGCCCATCTGGTACAATCCTGATCCGACGATCGTTCCACGCCGGCCTGCTTCGCAAATAGCTGAGTCAGAAATTGCAATCCCTTTGCCGCTTCTGGCATCTGTTAACCAAAAACAACAAATATTATCGCTGACCGCTTTGCCTTTGGCGGAGTGCTGCTATGGTCTTGGTTAATGCGTACATTGTTTCACATGCCGCACGACCCCGCCTCGCGGATGGTGCGAATTGCTCTTTCCGAAAAAGGGCTCGCGGCGCGTCTAATCGAAACCCGACCATGGGAAGATGACGGTGTATTAGCGGCGGCAAATCCGGCGGGCGCCGTGCCGGTGCTGATGGACGAGGCGCCGATGGGCGGTGAGATCGCGATTTCGCCGGCCAACGCGATTGTTGAGTATCTCGACGAGGCCTATACGACATCACCGATCCTGCCCTCGACCTCAGCCGCGCGCGCGGAGACACGACGGTTATGCTGTTGGTTCAATGAAAAATTTGAACGCGAGGTCAACGAGCTGACCTTGCGGGAACGAATAGACAAACGGCTGATGGGGCACGGCCAAGCCGATTATGAATTGCTGAAGCAAGGAGCGGCTGCGCTCGCCTGGCATCTCGATTATATCGCATGGCTTTTGGACAATCGCTCTTGGATCGCTGGAGAACGCTTTAGCGTCGCAGATATTGCCGCTGCTGCGCATTTTTCATCGCTTGATTATATAGACGCCATCGCATGGGATAAATTTCCTTCGGTAAAAGATTGGTATGCGCGGTTGAAATCGCGCCCCAGCATGCGGCCAATTCTGAAAGACCGCGTCAACGGCCTTCCGCCCCCCAGCCACTACGATAATCTGGATTTTTAATGACAACGCCTATGAGCGACATCAAAGAGCGGATCCGTGAGGAGGCGCGGGGTCTCGGATTTGATACGATCGGGTTTACCGCAGCCGATTTGCCGCCAACCTTAAAGAAGCAGCTTTCTGAATTCCTGGCACTCGGGCGCCATGGCGGTATGGGCTGGTTATCGGACCGGTCAGCGCAGAGAGCCCATCCAAAAAAGCTGTGGCCGGAGGCATCCAGTGTTATAATGCTCGGCGTAAATTATGGCCCCTCTGAAAACCCACTGGACAAGCTCAGAAATCATTCCATCGGTAATATTTCTGTCTACGCACAAAACAAAGACTATCACGACCTGATAAAAAAACGCCTGAAACGACTTGCGCGTATAATTGTGGATCAATACCACGCCGACGTTAAGGTCTTTGTGGATACCGCTCCCGTAATGGAAAAACCACTGGCCGCACGCGCGGGTCTCGGTTGGCAAGGCAAGCACACCAACCTCGTTTCACGCGACTACGGATCCTGGCTGTTTCTCGGGGCCATTTTCACCTCGCTGAACCTTAGCGCGGACGACCAAGAAAGAGACCACTGCGGCGCTTGCAAGAAATGCCTCGATATATGCCCTACAAAAGCGTTCCCCGCGCCATATCAACTAGATGCGCGCCGCTGTATTTCATATTTGACGATAGAACATAATGGGCCAATCCCCGTGGAATTTCGCGAAGCGATTGGCAATCGAATTTACGGTTGCGATGATTGCCTCGCTGTTTGCCCGTGGAACAAATTTGCAAAACGCGCCAATGAAACCGCATTTCACCCGCGAGATGATTTGCTGTCGCCTCCCCTTGCAGATCTGGCAACACTGGATGACGCTGCATTCCGAAAGAAATTCTCCAAATCGCCTGTTAAACGCACAGGACGCAATCGGTTCACCCGTAACGTTCTAATCGCCATCGGTAATTCCGCAGACAAATCTCTCTTGCCAATTGTGCGTTCGTTGATGAAAGACGATAACGCAATGGTTCGCGGCGCCGCGATCTGGGCGCTTCATAAGTTGACGCCGGATACATTTGTCCACTCTAGAAACGAACACGCCGTCACCGAAACTGATGACGACGTGTTAGCGGAGTGGCGTTACGGTGCAGAGAAATTGAAAGCCAGTGAGCGCGCTTAGATTTCCACGGTCACTTGCACATGCGCGCGATCGAAATTTCCGTTGCTGTCTTCGACCCAATACCAGAAATAGTCATGCCCGACAAAATTGGGATCCGGCGTATAGCTGATCGTCCCATCTCCATTGTCGAATATCCGGCCATGATCAGCCTGGATCATGCCATCCACGCTTAGCGAATCACCATCGGGGTCAAAATCATTCGCGAGTACATCGATCACAATTGACGTATTTTCAGTAACCGTCGCAAAATCCGTGCGTGCGACAGGCGCCGCACTATTGAGATCGAGAATACCGTTATCGGTCGGCGCCGTGCGAACAAATCCAGCACCCGGTGTGAAGTTGGTGTTTAGCACCTCAACAAAAGTCGATGTCTTGTGAAGCTCGCCGGTCAACCGGTCTGCTACATACTGGTCATATGCAGTAACCACACGCCCATCCGGCAACGTCCAGTAGCCCTCTTCCTCGATCGCGCCGCGCAAGGAAAAGTAATCGTAGATCAATGGATCCCAATCGGGCGATACGACAGCATTGCCAATCCCATCTGTTTTGGTCCCTGACAAATTTGTTTTCGCGGAGTCTGGCGATTGATGGGAAGCCGGCCCCTGGGGAATGCCAACGATATCTGAATTGAATGCGAACGGCGCATTGCTGAGCTGACTGCTTGTCAACTTCAAATCACTCGCGTTGCTGCCTGTATAATTTTGGACAACATTATCAAACCCAACATCAACAAAAACATATCCGAACTCGCCACCGAAAGGATGATTGAGATTTTCGATATGTCTGCTCAATTCTATACCCACCTCAAAACCGTCGATATTCGCGCCATTTACAACCATATCAATGGTGTTAGGCCCGTACCCTATTCCTTTAAAGCCGGAACCATCCCCGTTAGACGTGCGGGACGCCACAAGATCAAAATCAATCAGGGAATAATGCCCGGTGTATTGGAGATAAGCGCCTGTTTGCACTTCCCACGCCGTAAAATCTTCCAATACAGAGCGAATATCGCTGCCCTGATGCGGGTGCGCCTTGATAATCTCTAGTCCAATTTTTGTCGCAAGCGCTTCATTGCCCGAGAACTGCACAATCGGCGGAACGCTAATGACCGCACTGTCGAGGTACCGCAGGGCTTCGGGCTGAGTTACATTTTCCTCCAGCACATCGATAACATCACCCGGCCAACCGCGCGACATATAGACAAAACCGTGGCCGCCGGGAACGCTGGCGGCCACGTTATCCACTGACGAGACCAACCGCCCTTGAAACCAGAATCCCGCGCCGGTGCGTCCGAGATCAAAAGCAGCAAGATCCGCTCCGTCTTTCGCCGTACCGCCAACGCCAAGAGATTTGATCGCAATATTGTGCGACCATCGACCAGTTTCATTGCCGGTTTCCGCGACAAAAGCGGCGCCAAAAACATCATAGGCGGCATTGTCAGTAAGAACCGCATTGGAGTCATGATGCACCAGCCCCCATCCGGGCGAACCCCACACGGCGTTGCCAACCAGGAGGGCTGGATCGTCCAGATCGTCGAGGCCCGCACGGTGAATATGCAGCGAGTAACGCCCTTTCAGGTTCGAATTCGCTGTGGTTGAAGCCAAATCATCGAAATCGAATGCCCGTTGTGATTTGTCGGTTCGGCCTAATTCATGGAACTCAGCATACCGCACATCAACATTGCCCGAATGCATAAACATGACGTGGCCGCGTTCACTGATCGGAACGCCGTCGGCATTTTCGGTTTCAATTTTTATATTGCGGCTATAGTTGGCAACGTAAGCCTTAAGGTCTGCCCGCGGCGTATCGTGATGGAACTGAAGCGGCGTGGCAAACGTAATCGTGTTCCCCTGAATGCCCGTAATCGTCAGCTCTTCATCTTGCGTTGTAATATTTCGCTGCGAACCCGGTGTCGACCAGGGGACATCGGTTAATCTTGTGCCAGTGAGAACAACTGTGTCGCCAATTTCCCATCCGGCCGGGACACCGTCCAGAGTGATTGACGTGTCGCCCACCATGGGATCGGTCGCAACCTTGAGAAATGCTTCTTTTTCCGCACCGTGAATTTCAATGTCACCGTGACTAATGACACCGCGCGACAGCAGCATCGGATCCCATGAGACATCAATAGGGCCGTTTTCCGCAATCTGAATAATCGCATCGACGCCAGCCTCGACGGGATTATCGATCGTTCCTATCTGGAGGCTGCCTGTTTTTGACACAACGAATGTATCAACTTCCATAAATGTATCAATGTCCGTTGCAAATTCGAGGGCGCCGTCAACACGCACCGTAAACAGTGACGCAGGGCTTTGCCCATCATAGGTCACCGTCACACCGTCAGAGATCAAAACCTTGGCGCCGTCACCGGGAACCTGGCCGCTCGCCCAGGTAGCCGGATCGAACCAGGAACCATCCTGCACGGCGACATGTGTGGCGTCTGCATGTTTGACGAGGTCCATCAGCGCTTGGTGCTCGGCCGCCATTGCAGGGTCATGCATCGCAGAACCGCCGGAATGGCCCCCGCCTGAATGACCGCCGCCTGTATCATCGGCGACTTGAATTTGAACGGAGGCTTGGCTTAGCTGACCATTGGCGCTTTGCGCCTCGTAACTGAAACTTGCGGGGCCCGTGTAGCCAGGGTTCGGCGTGAACGTGACAATATTTCCTGCAAGTGAAACGGTGCCATTCGACGCGCCGAAAACGCGAACAAGTTGAAGCGTTTCACCTTGGCTTGCGATGTCGTTTTCCAACAAATCGTCAGTAGAAATTCGAATATCAGTACTTGTATCAGTGTTAAATCCGGTATCATCCTGCGCAAATTGACTTGTCCCTGCTAAGGTCGATGTCACGCCAGGATTCGTGGCGCTCCCGCCGCCACTGCCATTGTCAATTGAATCTAGTGGAACTTCATCCTTGCCGACGCTGAGGCAACCTTCAGCCGCGAGGAGCGGCGCCAGCAAGCTTGCTTGCGTCATACGCTTTTTGGTCGTCGCCTGCCGACGACCACGCCGGCCTGGTTGAGTTGCTGTAATCAGTGCGCCGCTTTCCGACGCTGAAAGAAGATCGCCAATCCCAAAATCGGATATCGTAGACTTTATTCCGCCAACGCTGAAATCATTGCTCATATAATACTCGCATTCATTCAATCCGGGCCAGTGCCGGTGTTACGCAACATGCGGAGACAAAACTCTCCGCTGCATCTGGCGCCGCATCATTCTCATGCGACACGCATGAAACTATCGGGCTAATGGAAACGCTTGTTTTCCCGAATACCTGCAATTTTTTAAAACATGTCGAAGGTTTGCGGGTGTTACGGATTATTTAGGGACAGTCAGATCGGCGAAATTATCATCCCATTAATGTTGATTAAGAATCGGATAACGCATCTTGGCCAATTTGGTTTCGGCGCTGGGAATATGGGCTTTTTCGGAGAATCACACGGAATCTGGAGCCAACATTCGCACGGATTTTCTGCAAATTAGTCCGTGGAGCCGTTTGCTTATTTTTTGGTAACGATCACTCGTCAGCTGGTGACTGTCAAATAATTACGAGAAATCAATATAGGGTGCGCAGGTCGAGTTTCTATTTATACTCAACGATATTGACGGGCTGGCGGAACAATTTCTTGCGGTGATAGCTCAGCAACCCAATCAGGTTGGGGAATTTGGACAGCACCAGAAACCCAGCATACACGCCGGCAAATTTTTGTTGAACGCCTGATTTGATCAGACCGCGCCGCGACTTAAGAAATGATACGCCATATAGAAGAATCAAAACACCACTCCAACCGCCAGTTATCGGCGCGGCTGTCAGGATAACCCCCGGTAGGACAGCCCCCCAAAACCAGGCACGACGACGCTCTGACAGATAATATCCCGGATGGAGCTGACTGACTTGCGCATAGGAATGGCCGGCTCGAATTGCGCGACGCCACCATTGGCCAAAGCGCCGCATATTAGCATCGTGAAAACACATATCATTTTTAAGTCGCACCACTGTTTCATCAGCAGCGCGCACACGAATACAAAACTCCGGTTCCTCGCCAGCTATGAGTGAAGAGTTAAAACCGTTCGCAGCCTGAAAGGTCGATGTCCTGGTAATAAAAATGCCGCCGCATGCATCAATCTCACCGACTGGTCCATCCCATTCAATATCGCACAGGCGGTTATAGACACTGGCGTCGGGGTATCGTTCCTTACATCGGCCGGTCACAATGCCAACTGTTGGGTTTTCATGTAGTTCTTTGATCGCAACCGGTACAAACTCGTCCACCAGCTCGCAGTCTCCATCTATAAACATCACCAGGCTCGTATCGGGCCATTGTTCCACAAGACGAGAAAATCCCTCATTGCGCGCGCGCGCCGCGGTAAATGGTTTGTCGTCCGACAGCGCCAGAACCGACACGCCGCATTTTTCTGCAGCGGCAATGCTGTCGTCTTGCGATCCGGAATCGACATAGACAATACGGGCGCCATTACGCAGCAATCCGTCTATGCATCGTTCGAGGCGCGCGCCCTCATTTCGGCCAATCGCCACAAAACCGGTCTTTTCAGACGCCTGATTTAACATACGCTATTTGTTTTCATTGTTGTGGCGCATAATCGACGGTTACTCTGTGTGATCACTATGGTCTCCACCGCGTGTTGGCGTCCAGGTTTTTGCAGTTGCGCGCCCCTTGGCGCCAAAAACCAAAAACTTTGCCCCAACAAACCGGCCCACTGCCACAAGGTCCGATGCTGGCAACACCGCACGGCCATAATTTGTCCATCCCAATGAAATGGCCACGGCGGTTTGCATCATCGCCAACCCGGTTAACACCATTGCAGTCACACTTCCGAAAATCCATGAAACAGCTGACAACACCATAGCAACCAAGATATAAAGCAAGAAAATCGTCAGTGGAGGAATCATCAGATCGATTGCAGCGGCGGCGAGTTGAAGCTGGCCTTTACTGAAACCACGCATCATCCATGCGACCCCGTGTCGGGAGGTATAGGTGAGGGAGCCGATTGACCAGCGCGCCGCTTGTTTCATCTGCGCGTCTTTGTGTTCTGGAAATTCACTTGTCACGAGCGCCTCAGGCTGGAGCAATGGCGGATCCCCCTGATTTATAAGCTCAAATGTCAATGCGAGGTCTTCAACGATTTGGCCAGAGCCGACGTCGACTTTTGAGATTGCCGCCCAAGGCATCGCAAAACCAGCGCCCGTAAATCGCGTTACATTGAATAGGTTTTGCAATCCACGCATGCGAACTTGATTGATGAACAGCCAGGCGAACTCAGCGACCCGTTGATGCGCCGCAGCCTTTTCCGGGGCGCGCATCAAATACAGCGCCTGAACAGGGCGATCTTCACCCGCCGCTGTTCGGGCAATGAGCGATAAGGCGCCGTCTGCGAACAAGCAGTCAGCGTCGAGAAAAATAACAATATCCGGTGGATTGCGCCGAAGGTTATCAATCGCAAATTGGAGTGCAAAGCCTTTACCCCGGCATTCAATATCGTTGCGTATAAAACATTCAGCGCCATGAGCCTTCGCTACATTCGCGGTTTCGTCCGAGCAATTATCAGCAACCACAATCAACCGGTCGCTTTCTCGAAGCTGAGCCTTTACGTTCGTCAACGTAGAAGCAATTATCGTCGCTTCATTGTGCGCTGGAATAACGACTGATATTGTCCCGGGTGTCAGTTCCTTAAACTTATTGAATCTCGCTGACGCAAGCGATGCCGCAACTTCCAACAAAAGAAATGCCGCCAGCGCGCATACAAAGAGAGCAGCGCTTACTGAAATAATGTGAATTATGACGGCCATAAAGTGCGTCTCGATGCGCTTACTGATTTATCACTGGGCAGGAAATCCAGCCGGTCGGGCAGTTTCGGCGCCATTTTCTATCTGATGCGCGGCAAACGCTTGCCGCCGAACCAAAACCGCCAGACTCCAAGAAACTCGGGAAATCGACCAAAAACTGCATAAAAAGCTTTCCGCCAGGATGAGGGCTTCAAAAACCCGCGGAGAACAGCCGCGACGATGAACTTGACGCCATACACGCCAGCACCCAACGCCAAAATCGAAGCGGCAACAATATTAGCCGGAGTCAGCGGCGCCAAGATAGCAGCGCCCACGCCGCCAATCAGAGCGGATGCGACAATTGCGAGCGGAAACGTAAATCCCCAAATTACAGCCCGCGCTGTGTCAGCCACGCCGACACGCTCCGGCGGGCCGCCGTGCAACGAGGCGGCGTAAGCATTTTCAAATCCGCGGCGTATGCTTTCCGACCACCATTTCGATAATTTTTGTTTCCGCGACTCGCAAATCAACATGTTTTCATCGAGTCTCCAAATGCGCGCGCCACGGCGGCGTTGACGAACACACAAATCTTCCGTTTCACGCACCAACAAGTCGCCGCGAAAACCACCGGCTGCCTCAAAATTTTCGGTGCGCATGAACACGCTCGCATTTGCGATCAAGGGTATTTCGCCAGTTGCTTCACATCTCTTCTGCTCTGCGATTGTTCTGTATTCGATACTGGCCCCTGATTGGGTTTGAATGCCGCCTTCAACCATCGTTACTTCTGGCCGGCGCTCCATGAATTTCTCAGCTACCGAAATCCAATCCGGATCAAGCGCATAATCAGAGTCGACGAATTGAACATAGCGCAGATGGGGAGCAATTTTCTTTAACTGCCGATATCCTGCATTACGGGCGCGCCCACCGGTCGCCAATGAACGCTCATCGCCTTCGACGACGACCGCACCAGCGCGCCGGGCAAGCGCCAGCGGTTCTGGAGCCATGCCAACAGGCGTGAAAACGATCGCCCTGCTGTCTCCGGCCGATCGGATCGCCGCCTCAGGTGAAATCTTGGACCTCATCCCAACGACGACAATGCCTGTAATAGCAGACGCTTCGGGCGAAACTGGCCGATCCAGAATATTTGGTTCTGACTCCACTGCCGGCGCTGGCTCTGGTTTGCTTTGCTTCAAATCCGCTGCGGATTTCAATGCCGGCGCTGGCTGCGGCGCAGAGGGCGCCGCCGACGCGCCAGATTTCGGCGACAAATCGCTGACAGGTTTTTCCGGCGATGCTTCCGATTTAAACGTTGGCTTTATGCGACGGGTTGACGCCTCGTCGTCAAGCTTTTTTTTTGCGCCAGCGTCATCAATGAATGCATCAGGGCCCGTGCGCGCAACAGTTTGCAGCGGTTTGGCGCCGGGTCCGTTGGTCGCAATGCCGAATACACCGTAATCGGTTTTGTCGCGAATAACACTTCGGATCGTCTCGATCCCAACCACCAAGTCCTCGGCAGAAAATGCATATACCAGCGCGGTATCAGCTATAATATTGATTACTCGCGGAACTCCCCTGGATTGCTCCGCAATCAGATCAATGGCGCGATCCGTAAAAATACGCCGGCGACAGCCGGCTATGGAAAGGCGCGTCTCAATATAGGCGTGAATCTCTTCCGTGTTCAAAGGCGTAAGGTGAAAATCTGAACCCACCCGCTGCGCCAACTGAAGTAATTCCGGTTTGTTCAGGAGCCCTTTTAACTCGGGTTGCCCAACAAGAATCAACTGCAACAACTGGTCTTTGCCGGCATTGATATTTGAGAGCAAGCGCAGTTCTTCCAACATATCCATGGAAAGGTTTTGCGCCTCATCAATAATTAATATGATGCGTCGCCCTTTGGCGTATTCTCCAATGAAATACGTTTGCAGTTGCGCGAAGAGTTCGACATGTGACTTTCCCGCAAATGGCTGGCCAAAGCCCATGAGAACCCAGCTCAAAAGATCGCCGCGCCCTTCCTGAATGTTGGAAAGCAGCGAAACCGTGTGCGTATCGGAGAGTTGCTCCAGCAACCGATGAATAAGTGTTGTTTTTCCGCAACCGACTTCGCCAGTGATCACCGAAATGCCAGCGTGATTTAGAACCCCATATTCGAGCATCGCATAGGCGAGACGGTGCGTTCGCCCCCAATAAAGGAAAGACGGGTCGGGTTGAATTGAGAATGGCTTTTCCGTGAGGCCGAAAAATTCTTCATACATCTCGTATTGGTTCCGATCGACGGCAACAGATCATAATCATGTCAGCAAGGCATTTATTCGCTTAGAGCTGCCCCAGTAATACACGCACTTCACCACCGAACCGAAAATTCGGCCCGCCCGCGGATAAGGCATTTTCAAGGTTTGTTTTGGCCTGCACATTATCGCCTACGGCAAGCTGGGCGGCGCCGAGATGGTATAAGATCTCCGCGTTCCCATTTGCCGTCTCGACTGCCTTTGACAAATACTCCACAGCGGTTCGAAAATCCCCGGCCCGGTAATACGCCCACCCAATTGTATCATTAAAAGCAGCGTTGTCCTGGCTTTTAAGAACATTGGCCACCGCAACCGCACGCGCGATACTTTCCGCATCCGAGCGAAGGTCACTCGACAGGCTGACAAAATTATTTGCGATCAGCGCATCATTGGGCCGCTTCTCGATAAGGTCAGAATATATGCCAAATGCTTCCTCAAGCTTATTGTCGCTGAGGAGAACATCCGCCTTGAAAACCAGCAAAGCGACGTTTTCTGGCGCCTTGGACAATCCGTCACTAACGAGCGTTAATGCCGCTTCGTTTTGCCCTGTGCGCAGGTAATAGCGATAAAGGAGCTCGTAGGCCTCAGGGCGCGAGGAATCGCTGTCCGTCGCCTCGATCAGCACAGCGGCGGCGCGCGCTTCATCGTTGCGAATGCCGTGTATCTGAGCAAGTAGAATACGCGCTGAATAACTGTCGCCGCCTTCGGCGCCAATTATCCGATTCAAAAGAGCCTCGGCATCATCGATGCGGTTCGTACGAATATACGCTGCCACAAGGGTCGAAAGTGGGCGGCTCTCAAGTGGTGATTGATCATTACGGGCAGTGAGCGCTTCTATCACGCGATTATATTCGCCAAGCCCCGAATACGCTGCGGATCTGATGATATCGGCGTCCGCATTATTTTCGCCGATATTATCGAGAATTTGAGCAATCTCTTCTGCGCCGCGCCAATCCTGCATTGAAAGCCTAACAGAGGCCAATAGTTTCAAGTTAAAGACATTTCCGGGGACGGTCGCCAATGATTTGACAAGCACCTCCTCAGCGCGCCGGGCGTCACCGTGGCGAACAAGGAATCTCGCATATATGTTTGCGATGTTGGGTGCGCTATCGCTGGCGTCGAATGCTTTGGCCAACTCTGCACGCGCCGAGCTGACGCTGCCCTTTTGCTCAAAAGCTGTCGCCATAACAACCATCGCTCCAGGCAGGTCTGGGCTATTATCCAACGCTGTTCGAAGATCAATGATCGCTTCGTCAATATCATTTGCTCGAATTCTAAGGCTCGCCCGTTTGATAAGCGCATCCGTGTTCCGCTCATCCTGCAACAGGATTTCTTCTATCAACGCCTCCGCCTTTTCCCATTCGTCGTTGCCAATATGCGTTTCCGCAATCTCGTTTTTCGCTCTTAGCACCACGGCGTTGTCATCTGACTGCATGAGTGTTTCAAGCAATGAATCGGCTTCTTCGATTTCTTCTGATCCGCGCAGAAAGTCGACAAACGCAAATCCTAATTCATAATTTTGAGGTTCAGCCGCCAAATAGGTGCGAAACTTTTCAGCTGCAACGACAGAACCCAACTCCGTGTTCGAATTGATGACTCTGATGACATCCAGCTTTGCTTCAATGTTATCGGGCTCCAAATCAACGATCGCCTCGAGCTGATCTTGCGCCTCTTCAAATAGCCCATGCGTCAACAGATCACTGGTATAAACACGGCGATAGGCGGGTTCCTCAGGAAACAAATCAATCAGCTCTGAGTAAGCGGTGCGCACATCGTCTTTGCGCCCCAAATTTGTAAGAATTTGAATTCGTAAAAGCTGCAAAACAGAAATTTCCGGATTCGCAGCAAGACCGGCGTCTAACTCGACAAGCGCCGCTTCATTATCCCCTGCGCGCGCGCGCTCTGTCGCCAAAATCGTGACAGCTTCAGGGTTGGCTGAATCTTTTGCGACAACGCGCCGCGCCAATTCGACAGCACCGGCGCCATCACCTATTTTCAACAACACAGCCGCTTTCAGCGTCAGCGCATCGGCATACTCTGGATCTAGCGCAAGCCCCTTTTCAGCATACTCGAGCGCGGTCGTTTCATCGCTGCCGATAAGATAAAGTTTGCCAAGCTTAACCTGGGATTCCAGTTGAGTTGGGTCGAGGCGCACAATCCGCTGAAGCAGACCGAACATGTTCTGAAAATCTTGCCTCTCTTCTACTATCTTCGCCATACCGATGAGCGAAGGTATATGCTCCTCATCAATCTTGAGGGCATTTTGAAATTGAACATTTGCCTTGCCGAGGTCACCTTGCTCGAGATACTCGATACCATCGCTGCTATATCTTTCGACGCGCTCTTCCGGAGACGCGCAGGCGGCAGTTAACGCCAGTGCGGACACCGCCAATACAGACATAAATCTGGAACGCGAATTGGCCGATATCGACCGTTGAACTCTCTTGTGTTTCGTCATTGACCGATCCATTTCACCGTTCCCCCAAAACAAAAAGTACCATGATGCAACATCATTGATTAAACCGCCGCCTGATGGGTAGCAGGCAAAGCGCCGTGCTGTCGCGCCGCAGCCTCACTTATCGGATATCCCATCTGATTCGCATTTAATACTCTAAGATGAGATGGCCGGATGCTATTGATATATATTTTCTGACCGCTTTTTGTCAGATGTTTTTCCAACATCAGCACCAATCCGAGAAAGGCGCGGTCGAACGAGGCGACGCCTGAAAAATCAAGGCAAACATCCCGCTCCATTGCAGCAACCCGCCGGAAAGCCTCCCGGATCGGTCGCATGGATGACTGGTGGATATCGCCAGCCAACACGATGGTTGTTTTCGCCGAACCAATGTCGACTCTGGCGCTTGCCTGCGTGTCAGATGTCGCACGCGATGCAAAAAGCAGTTGGGGCAGCAGTCTGGCAACGGCAATATGGGCCAGGCTGAGACCATCTTCAAAATACCGACGCCAAAGGGCGGGCTCTTCTTTGATACGCCAAACCCATTCGAGGCCAATTTTTTGAATAAATCGTGGCGCTCTTGAAATGCCGCCCGCCGTAAAATCTATGACCGCGCCGAGATGCGCCAATACCGGCGCGACCAGACGGGTTTGGTTGCGATTAATCCAAGCCTGCCCTTTCTCTGCACCCAGTGCGACGACGACAAAATCAGGTTTCGCCTCGTTAATTTTGTCGAGTATCGGCTGAGCGCTCATACTGTCGAGATCGCCGAATCCAGGATTGTAACACCCGACGGCTTCTATCCCGCTTTTTTCGCGATTTAGTTCCTGCATCGCCGTTTCTGCGGCGCCATTCCGCCCGCCAAAGAAGAAAACCCTGAGCTTCTCGCTTGCAAAAGCTGGGCGTCGGCGCAGCGCTTCAAAGAGATCGGATCCGGCAACCCGTGACGTTGTTGGAACACCCAGTAATTTCGCCAACGCCACCAAAGGAGCGCCATCGACAAGGCTAAGGTCTGCCTCAAGCATCTCCTTACGTGCATTCTGATCCCGAAACGAACGCACCAACCAATTCACATTCGGCGTGACGAAAGACAATCTTTTATTGTTACGAACGGCGCGATCGATCTCGCCCATAGCGCCGCTCACATCAGTCACATCGACGGGCAGCCCCAGCAGACACCAAACATCGCGATCAAAATCATCGCGACGGATCGCGCGTACATCGCCTGAGGCCTCATGCTGATCGAGCACAGCGTCAACGGGAACATCTTCGATCTGCTCCGCTTCGCCAATTATGTGGGCTGGTTTCGTCATGCGTTCTTTCACTGTCCTTCGACGCCGTCCAAAAGGTTAATTCGCTTACGGCGTTTCAGATCGAAACCTTCAACATCGTTAATAAAACTTTGAGCAAACACTCGCAATGCGTTCAGCAAGGCGCGGGCCAGATTAACGGTGTTTTTGCATACAAACTCGTGGCGGCCGGAAAAACCAGCTGTATGCGCGGCAAGCTGGCCCCTGCGGAACACCGTGACCATTAACCATACCTGCCCTAATTCATTGTTAATAATGAATAATCCATTACCGGCTGGCTTCAAAAATGCATATGGGATTTACGCCGCAGCGAGCACACCAATTGTTCGCCTCCGGCGCCAATAAAATATGAGTTTTCATTCCGGGGCTATATTCAATGAAAAAACTACTCACTTTTGCGGCCGCGTCGCTGGCCGCCGGCACGCTTTCCATGGCGGCGCACGCTTCCACCATTATCGACTTTGCCGCCTATGCGGATGGCAATGAAGGAGGGGTGACCAGTGGTACGTCACTCAATATCGCCGGCGCGAATCTGACCTTCAAGTCGAATTTCAATCCATATTTCGATGACGTTAGCGGCGGAAAACCGGCTGGCCTTGGGGTCTGCAGGGCCTTGAGCAACACAGGCGATTGTGTCGACTCGGGCGATGACAGCGTTGATGGTGATTTCGACGTCAATGAGCACATCATTGTCTTATTCGATGATGGCCCTTTCAATGTGTTTCAGCTGTCATTTCGCGATGGTCGGCACAATTTGTTGGACAACAACGATGTTGCCCTTGTGACCTGGGGTGTTTTTGACGCGATCGGCGGCCTTATAACGACAGGCACAGCAAGTTTTTCTGACGTTATCGGCATGGCGGCAGTGGGATTTTTCGCCAATGTGCATGGCATCGGCTTTGAGTTTGCGGATACCGAATTTTATGTTGAAAATGTCTCGGATGTACCTGCTCCAGCCGCACTGCCGCTGTTGATTTCAGGTCTCGCGGGCTTGGGTTTCGCTGTGCGTCAAAAAAGACGGCCGCTGTAACGTTCAAAAGCTTCGAGAGCAATAAACCGGCCTCCTCATGAGGCCGGTTGTTGTATCTGCTTCTGTTATTGATATACGGCGCCAATATTGCTCAATTAGCGAATGAAATAAAACAAGCTATATAGAGATTCCGCCAACCTCAGACAACGACAGGCAGCAATGGCCAACAGTCCTACGGAAAAAATATCGATGCCTGGAACAGGCTTTAAAATTCCGCCAGCTTTCATGTTGGCGGCGATCGCGTTGGTATTTGTTTTTGCGTTTTACAACGGCATTGAAAACCTGTTCAAACGCTGGGGAGAACAACAAGAGCTCAGCCACGGTTACTTTCTTCCAGTGATTGCCGGATGGATGCTTTGGTCCCGTCGCGCCGCGGTTACGGCAAGCCTCGGCAAGCCCGCGTTGATTGGCCTTGCGGGAATAGCAGCCGCCACCCTAATTCTCATTCTCTCAGAACTAACTGTCACGTCACTGATGATCTTTCAGCACTTCGCGATGATTTTGCTGTTTGCTTCGGTCGCGTTAGCCCTTGGCGGTCGCAATGTGTTTTTGATTTCCCTGCTGCCAATATCCTTTCTGCTGTTTATGGTCCCGCCTCCTTATTGGGCAATCACCGTCCTGTCCCAACAATTTCAGTTTTGGTCCTCGCAACTCGGCGCATGGATGATCGAGCTTTTTGGTATTCCAGTATTTCTTTCTGGCAATATCATCGACATGGGGGATTATCAGCTGCAGGTCGCGGATGCCTGTAGCGGGCTGCGTTATCTCTTTCCATTCTTAAGCCTCGGTTTTTTGGCCGCCTACCTTTTTCGAGCCCCGTTGTGGCAACGCGCAGTCGTATTTCTGTCGACGGTGCCCATTACAATCCTCATGAACAGCTTGCGGATCGCGTTAACCGGCGTGCTTGTTGAGAACTATGGCGCCGCGCAAGCTGAAGGGGTGCTCCATTTGCTCGAGGGCTGGGTCGTTTTTCTGTTTTGCATGCTGTTGCTGCTTGGTGTTATTGCATTGCTCGCGCGCCTGTCCGGTCATAAAGACGTTTTCGACAGGCTGGTTCTGCCCGAGATCGAGGCAAAACCATCAACTGACGCCTGGCAGCAGAAACTTTTCAACCGAAATGCCGCGCTGTGCATCCTGTTACTGGCCGGCGCCGGTCTCTTCATACAATTTGGTACGTCGAATATCTTGAAAGTGCCTGCACGCGAACGCCTCGTCGGGCTGCCGGGTGAATTTGTGGGCTGGCGGAATAATCTACAGCAAGTTGACAGTTCCGTCGTGGAAGTTTTGGGCGCCGATGATTTTATAATCACCGACCTAATCAGTCCGAGCGCTGAGAAATTTAACCTCTATATAGCTTATCTGGATATGCAGCGTCATGGACATAGCTGGCACTCTCCTCGCCAGTGCATACCCGGTGGAGGTTGGCAAATCACCAACCATGACATCATTCCAGCAACGACTGCTGATGGCGGCCAACATTTCATTAACCGGATTATTATTGAAAACCGGGGCGCACGTCAGCTTCTTTACTACTGGTATGATCAGCGCGGACGAAAAACAGCAAATGAATTTGTAATGAAGGCGCTGGTCGTTGTTGACGCCGTCAGAATTCGTCGCACAGACGGGGCCATGATCCGCATCATGACACCCATCGCTCGAAATGAATCAATCGCAGTTGCGGATGCTCGGCTGCTTGGTTTCATGCACGAATTAGAGCCTAAACTGCCGGCCTATATTCCTGCAAAAGACGCCGCGGTGACCGAAGCCTTTGACCCCGACGACACCTAGACCACGAAACGGGAATGCTAAATCAGTATTGAGGTCGAAAGTGCTCGCTGATCGCTGCGGATCGCAAAAGCCGCAGCACGCTTTTTCAATCGACATGATGATGGCCGCGCCAGCCAATCCAGATATCGCGGCCGCGTTTTTCGCATACCATCGGCGCTGGCCTTCCAAAAACCCCTCGGATTCTGGCGGCAACCCGGCCCGCGCTCCACGCAATATTCGCTATTGCGGGACCAAAGACGCCATAATATTTTCGGAAATACCTTGATCTTGACCGATAGTAATAGGCGGGCAGCCGGGCGCCCTTATTGGTTTTTTCATTCAGCTTTGTCGACCCGCCGGCGTCGTGCTGAAAAACAGCCTCCGGCGCGAAGGCTATGTCGTAACCCGCGGCGGTAATCCGGCGGCAATAGTCACAATCTTCGAAATAGAGAAAGAACTTTTCATCCATTGGGCCGGCGCGCTCCAGCGCCTCTCTTCGTATCGTAACCGCGGCAAAACTCACCCAATCGGGAGAGCTCGTCAGATCGTCTGGAAAAATGGGCGTCTCAGCATGCGGAAAGAGCTTGGTAATGGGGCCGGTTTGAGCGCCATCGAGAAACTCACCCAGCAGTGAATGGTTGCGAAATCGCGATACCTCATCCTCGCCGCCCGACGAGACGATGCGCGGTGTGATTATACCAGCATTTGGGTGGCGCCGCACGATCGCCGCAAGCGAAATCAACGCACCCGGCAACGCGATCGCATCGCTGTTCAAAAAGACAATAAGGGGGGATGAAATGGACTTTGCGCCAATATTGTTGCCGGCTGAAAACCCACCATTTTGGGACGCCGCCACAACCTTAAGTCGACCTGTGTCGGGATGGGAGGCGCAGAACTTTGACAGGCGCTGATATGAGCCATCCCCGGATGCATTGTCGACAACAACGACGCCAGCGTCGACCGCCGCCAACATTGGGCGCAGTGACTCCAGACACGCCTCGACCATGGCAGGCGTACAATAGTTAACGATCACGATACCTATCGCGAAATGTCGGCTCGCCTCAAAGGCCATAAATTCTGCCCCTTCCGGCGACTTCTTTACTGCTTTTCGCGCCATGATATAGGCAAATTTAGTGGATAATTTCGATGCGCAACACCAAATAGGGTCAACAACCACGCTTGCTCAGCGGATCGCATAGGGCCTAGATGATATATGCCGATCTGTGATTGAAGTTACAGCCGGATCGGACAATGGATGCGCCAAGGCTGAAGCGGCCGTTTAGCGTCCAAACCGGCTCGCGAATTGCAGTTAATGGCGCAATCGGCAGTTGGCAGTGAAATTTGCGCCGGCGGTGCGGGAAAACCGGCTAAAAGTTAACGTGAAAGGCAGGACATGGGAGAGGAATTTTCGATAGAAGACGCGCTGATTATATTGCGTCGGCGGTTTCTATATTTTCTCATTCCGGTGTTGGTTATAGCGCCGATCGGTATATTGGCGGTGATGCTCCTGCCCGCAAAATATACGGCGCATGGCAGAATTTTGATCGAGTCTCAACAAATTCCAGAGTCTTTTATTCGGTCGACAGTCAGCACATACGCACAAGAGCGAATTCAAACCATCCGTCAGCGCGTGACAACCAGAGAGCAATTGCTGGAAATTGCGGATGATTTCAAATTGTTTCCAAAATCCATGGGGCTATCTGAAAGCGAGCGCGTGGCAATTATGCGCGACGCCCTCAATGTAAGAGTTATTACGGCAAATATCCGGCGCGGCGCGGGGCAGGACGTCGCCATCGCGTTCACCGTTTCTTATACGGATCGCGATCCCGGCAAAGCATTCCTGATTGCGAACAGATTCATGACGGTTTTTCTTGACGAAGACGTAAAGTCACGAACAGCTGGCGCGTCAAACACAACCGAGTTTTTCGTTCGCGAATCTGGGCGGTTGCGCGATTCCGTCAGCGCCATAGAAGACCGCATTTCCAAATACAAATCCGAGAATGCGGATGCCCTGCCTGCGCTTCTAAACATGCACATGGATATGCTTGAACGTGGGCGACGCGACCTCAATGCAACGACGGCATCCATAGTACAGCTTGAAGAAGAGCAGCGTTTTTTGGAAACGCAGCTAATTTCCGGCTCTACCACAGAAAATAACCTTGCCAACGAAGTCGTTCGCTTGGAAACAGAACTAGCGCGCCAGCGCGCAACATATCACGATAACTATCCTGGCGTTATTGCATTGCGTGAGGAGATCGCTGCAATCAAGCGCCGAATGGCGCCTAGCCAGGAAATCGAACGCCTGAGAAAACTCCTCACGGCGAAAGAGGATGAATTAACTGTCGCCGAACGCGCCGCTACGAGTGACCCAGTCTCCATGAAACAGGCTGAGGCAGAAGTAGACGCGGCACGTGTAGCGCTTAGCGACAGAATTTCCGAAGAGACCCGCAGAGGGTCAACTGATATCGCAGGCGTTCAGCTCGAAGGGCGAATTGCGGTCGTAGGCAATCGCATCCGTATGCAGAACAAGAGAATAGAAGAAAAGACCATTGAAATTGCAAATCTGGAAGAACGTGTCGCCAGAACCCCCGAGGTTGAGCGAGGGTTGGCCACACTAACCCGCGACCAAGCCAACATACTCCGCGAATATCAGGAATTGCAGGCGAAACAACAGGATGCGGAGCTTGCTGAAAACCTCGAGGAAAATCGTCAGGCAGAGAAATTTTCAATTCTTGAGCCGGCGCGCCGACCCGACAAACCATCAAGCCCGGACCGCCCCAAATTGATCATTGCGGCAGTATTCGCTGCATTGGCTGCTGGCGGCGGCACCGCGTTGCTCGCAGAGTTGGCTTTTTCAACAATCCGTGGCCGCAACCATATCGCACAGCTGATTGATGGACACCCAATCGCTGTAATTCCTTATATCAAAAGCGAAGACAGTCCGCGACTGGTTCTACCCTTCGGGAATCGTCGAAATCGGAATTCAGAATTGACGCCGGAAACAGTCTGAAGAGAGTTTAGTACAGGAATTAGAAATGGATCGAATTAGGGAAGCCATCACCCGCGCACGCGACACAAAGGAAGATGTCGTGGCGCCACGACAACACCCGGTTGCGCGGCCGGTATTAAACACGGCCTCCACCGTGACGTCGCAATCTGAATCATCTTTCAATCCGGTGTCCTGCAATTTTGCTGATTTCGGAAAACACCGGATTATCGCCAATGAGCAAGACCCGGTGTTAAATGCATATCGCGTACTGCGCACCCGGGTTCTTCAGAAAATGGAATCCGAAGGCTGGAAAACGATCGCTGTTGTATCGCCAGGCGCCGGTGCGGGCAAAACCGTCACCGCGATAAATCTTGCCATCGCCATCGGGTCAAAAAAGGGGTCACGCGTAACGCTTGTGGATCTGGATTTCTACCGCCCAAGCGTCGCTCGCTATCTCGGATTGAAAGAAATCCCCTCAGTGCTCGATTTCTTTGAGGGCAAACGATCCTTGGAGGAGGTAACAGTGCGTCCTGATTTGTCAAACGTCCTGTTGATAGCCAATGAGCGCGTAACGCGTCGGGGGGCGGAGTATTTAACGTCTGATCTCGCGGATCACCTTATTGAGAAAACAACCAGCGACTACGGGTCAAGGGTCGTCGTTTTCGATATGTCTCCTCTCCTAGGCTGCGATGATTCCATCGCATTCCTGCCCAAGGTCGATTGTGCTCTTTTTGTTACATCAAGCGGTGAGACCCGGGTTCAGGAATTTAAAGAAGCCCAGCGGATTTTGCGCGGCGCCAACACCATCGGCACCGTATTGAACAAAGCGCCCAGCTCAATGACGCCAAATCAGTATTACTGACAGCTGACAATCTGCGGCGCCCCGCCACAGGGATCGCCTTGCGAAATCCCGGGATGAAGCCTGATCTTTAACAAATAAGCCCTATATGCAGTTCAGCGCTTGCGGGCCTCAGCTAAACTACCCACAATATTGAATTGTGAAGGAATTATTCACGCGCATATCCAGCGTCTCGCATGAGTACAGTAATCGCCATGAGCCAACCTGCAATGAATCTACCCCAATCCGTCAAACTGGCCGGCATTATCGTCGCGCTGGTCTTAATCTATTTTCTGGGCCGCGGCCTGTTCACAGCCGGCCCCAGCATTAGTGCTGACCCTGCGCCGCAGGCCCTCTTTGTGGTTGTGGCAGACACTGTCTCGCCAGAAGAGTGGAGCGCCGAAATCGTCATTCGCGGCCGAACAGAAGCCGACAGAAAGGTGGTTGTGCGTGCCGAAACAGCTGGCGTTATTGCCGGGACGCCTGCCCTCATGGGCGCTATGGTCAGCGGCGGTGATGTTCTTTGCCGAATTAGCGTCAATGCGCGGCAAGCCCTCTTAGCGGAAGCGCGCGCTGCGCAGGTTAAAACAAAGCTCGATTATGACGCTGCGGTGAGGCTGAACAAAGAAGGCTTTCGCGCGGAGACCGCCGTCGCCGCAGCCAGGGCGGCCTACGATCAAACGACTGCGCAAGTTGAGGGCGCACGCATCGAACTTTCAAAAACGGACGTCCTTGCGCCTTTCAACGGCATTTTCGATCATCGAAATGTCGAGCTTGGAGACTATGTACAAATCGGCGACCCCTGCGGGACAGTTATCCAGGCTTCTCCGTTTCTGGTCACCGGCGCCGTATCCGAGCGCGAAGTCAGCAAGATTGAAAAAGGCGATCAAGGCGTTGCAAGGCTCGCAACCGGAGAAACGATTGAAGGGGTTGTTCGGTTTGTTGGCGCGTCCGCGAACCCCGCCACTCGAACATTCGACGTTGAACTGGAAATCCCTAATGAAGATGGAAAACTCAGGGACGGCGTCACTGCTGACTTTACTGTTTTTGCCAAAAAAAGAAAAGCGCACCACATCCTGCGCTCGGCGCTTGTGTTGAACGATAGCGAGATGGGCGTACGGACGCTGTCGTCCGAAAATGACGTACAGTTTGAACCTGTGAAATTGCTGGGAGAAGACGATACCGGTATTTGGGTTGAAGGACTAACCGGCCATAGTCGCGTTATCACACGCGGGCAGGGTTTTGTCTCAGCAGGACAAAAGGTCGACGTCGCCACAACAGGTGCGCTTTCTGGATCAGAGCAATGATGGGCCTGATTGACGCCGCGTTTGCGCGTAAGCGCGTCGTCATGACGGCGTTTCTCGTCACGATCATTTTTGGTTTTTCAGCCTATCAAACAATTCCCCGCGAAGCCGAGCCTGATATTCCCGCGCCGTTCGTCTTGGTCACGTTGCCATTGCCCGGCATTTCACCGGAGGATGGTGAGCGATTATTGGTGAAACCGACCGAATTGGAGCTGCAGAGTATTGAGGGGCTGATCCAGATGGATGCGCTCGCTTATGACGGCGCTGCGCAAGTCATTTTGGAGTTCCAGACCACCATCGATGTTGATCAGGCGGTGCTTGACGTCCGCGAAGCTGTGGATCGCGCAAAGGTTGAATATCCTTCCAGCGCGGAGGAGCCGATTGTAACGGAGTTCAATCTTCAGAATGAATTTCCGATATTGACCACTGTTCTTTTCGGCGATGCGCCTGAACGCGCGCTCTACCAAACCGCTAAAACGCTACAAGACCGGTTAGACGGCATTTCAGGCGTTCTTGAAGCACGCCTTACCGGCGCCCGCGAGGAATTGCTTGAAATCATCGTCGATCCGGAAGTTCTGGAATCTTACGGGCTAACGGAACTCGAGGTCATCAATGCAATCACGGCCAACAATCAACTTGTCACCGCAGGCTCAATTCAACTTGCTGATGGGCGGTTTTCGATTAAGGCGCCGGGGCTCGTGAAAAATGCCGCTGACCTTATGGCCATTCCGGTGCGCGCAAATGGCGATAACATCGTCACGATCGGCGACATAGCCGGTGTGCGTCGCACGTTCAAAGACCGCACCGGTTACGCACTATTCAACGGTCAACCCGCAATCGGTGTTGAGATATCAAAACGCGCTGGCGCAAACATCGTCGAAACCATCGAGGCAGCGCGGGCAGCCGTTAAAGATGAGGCGAAATTCTGGCCATCATCAATAGAGCATGAATTTTTGAGCGATCAATCAGTAGCCGTAAGAGACAATCTCGAAGGGCTGACATCGTCAATCCTGACCGCCGTGCTTCTGGTCATGATTGTCATCGTCGCCGCGCTCGGTTTGCGCTCTGCAATCATGGTTGGAATAGCCATTCCCACAACATTTCTGATGGGATTCCTGCTTCTGACCATCTTTGGCTACACGCTTAATATGATGGTCATGTTCGGACTGATCCTGTCCGTGGGGATGCTTGTTGACGGCGCGATTGTCATTGTTGAGTACGCAGACCGGCGAATGGGAGAAGGCGCGTCCCGGCAGTCTGCATACGCCGAAGCGTCAAAACGAATGTTCTGGCCCGTAATAACATCAACAGCGACAACGCTAGCGGCATTTGTACCCTTTCTGTTTTGGCAGGACCTCGCAGGCGAGTTCATGAAATATCTTCCACTGACGTTGATATTCGTATTGCTCGCATCATTAGTTGTCGCCCTGATATATCTTCCGGTTATCGGCACCTTATTCGGCATGCCTTCATGGATGAAAAAAAGATTGCGGGTCAAAGGTAAAACGGAAGGCCCGAAACAATATGAGGTCGATGAAGTCGATCCGACAACGTTGACCGGTCCTGTGGCGAGCTACGCTCGCTTTTTGACAATATTGGTAAGGAGACCGTTGCTGGTCTTTTGCGGTGCAGCCCTGCTTGTATCGTTTTGTTATTTTACTTTTAAGGCTGCATCGCCCGATGTGGAGTTTTTCATTCGCACTGACAATGAGCAGGTGAACATTCTCGTGCTCGCTCGCGGCAATCTATCCGCTGAGCAGACGATAGATGTCGTAAAAGAAGTCGCCGATCGCGTCAAAGACCATACGGCCATCGAACACATATATTTGCAGACCAGCCCCGGACTGGCTCGTGGAAATAACATGCCCGCAGAAACGGTCGGCCAGGTTGGTCTCGATTTGATCAGCTATTCGGAGCGCGATCACTCAAGAGTAATTTTAGAGGAACTCCGTGATCTCGTTCAAAATGTTCCGGGCGTCGTCGTTGAAGTCCGTCAACGCGAGGGCGGTCCGCCGGTCGGCAAAGATGCGCAAGTTGAAATCACATCGCCTGATTTTGACGCCATGATCCTCGCAGCAAAGAAAGTGCGCGCATTTGCCGACACTGCGACGGCAGAGGTGAACGGCCGCGAGGTATCCCTCTATATGGATCAAGAAGACACGCTGCCGCTTCCTGGCATTGAATGGTCAATGGAAGTCGACCGCGCACTCGCAGGACTTTACGGCCTTTCCGTGCAACAGGCTGGCGCTGTCTTGCAGTTCGTCACTGAAGGACTGCTGGTGGACAAATATCGGCCTGACGACGCCGACGACGAAATCGATATTCGTGCACGCTATCCGGTCGAAAACAGGACAATCTTGGGATTGGACGCCGTGCGCATACAAACGCCGGGGGGCTCTGTTCCACTCTCCAATTTTGTGCAGCGCGTCCCGAAACCCCAGGTCGACCGTATTGTCCGCCGTAACGGCAAACGGATCATTGAAGTTAAAGCCAATGGCAATACGCGGATTGACGGCCATGAAGTCAGCCAGGATCAGGCGATCACAGAAATGAAAAGCTGGCTGGAAACTGGCGCACTCGGCGAGGACGTATCCTGGATCATGCGCGGTGCCGATGAAGATACCGCAGCAGCAGCCAGCTTTTTCCAGGGCGCCATGGCGGCGGCTATGTTCATGATCGCGATGATCTTATTGCTGGAATTCAATAGTTTTTATCACGCTGCATTGACGCTCACGGCCGTGATTTTGTCTGTTTTGGGTGTCCTGCTGGGGATCGCGCTTTCCGGTCAGTATATCAGCATTATTATGACCGGTACGGGCATTGTCGCTCTGGCTGGTATCGTTGTGAACAATAATATTGTTCTGATCGACACCTATCAATATTTGCGGCGCAAAGGCCTTGCTGTCGAAGATGCGGTTGTCCGCACCGCAGCACAGCGCATCCGTCCGGTCTTGTTGACGACAGCAACAACGATACTCGGTCTTCTCCCCATGGTTTTTGAACTCAACGTTGATTTTGGTGCAGGAACAATTACGCGCGGTTCCACGACATCTGACTGGTGGGTGCTGTTGTCGTCCGCTGTCGTCTATGGCCTTGCCTTCTCAACTATCCTGACTCTGGTTTTAACGCCTGTCATGCTCGCGGCGCCAACAGTGCTGCGCAAAAATACGCCCACAGCAATCGCATGGATAATAATGCTTCCGTGGGTGAAAGCTTTTGTCGCCTGGGCAGGCAGCATTATCGCAGATTTTCGCGGCGCAATTTCGAAAAGTGAACACTCGCCCGCGGAGCCAGACGAAGTCGACTATCCGCGCGCTGCGGAATAACCGCCGGCAAAACGCTACTCGCCGCCATCCTCTTCTTCTTCAGACGTCGGCACTTCAAATATCTGTCCTGGAAATATCAAATCCGGATCTCTTATTTGGTCTGCGTTTGCTTCATAAATGATCGTATATTGAGCGCCGCGCCCATAGGCGCGTCTCGCAATCCGCCACAGGCTGTTGCCGGGCTGAACAACAACTTTTCCGTCGCGAAGTTGGATTTGGTCGGCAGTCGCACGCTCAAAAGGCAATTCAATAGCATAGGCCGGCCGGCCGTCGGGCCCAAGCTGGATGACCAGCAACTGGTAGACGCCTGGTGGGATCTGCGCTTCAGGCGCGATCATCCAGCGCCCATTTTCCCCGGTCTGCGTTTGACCTAAAAGCCCGCCATTAATGAATAGCTGAACCATACTGCCAGGTTCCGCACGCCCGGAAAAAATGACCGCGCCGGAATCATCATAATCGATGACGTCCAGCGTCAACGGGCCCATGCCTTCAGGCATATCGCGCGGATCTTGTAAAACTTCTGTTGCGCCGCCGGGTGTGGTGCGCAGGACAAGCGGCACATCACCGGCGCGCTCCGGCACATAAATCAGGATGGTTTCCTCTGAACGGACGGTCAGCCCGTCCTCAGTCGTCATCGAGAGACTTAGTTCAACCGGACCTGCTTCCAGCGGCGTATCCGTTGCAATCACCCACGACCCATCGCCTTCGGCAGGTGTTGTCGCGAGTTCATCATCATTGGCATAAATCGTAACCGTAGACCCAGGTTTTGCCCTTCCCGCGATAACAGCATAGCCGCTGCGATCAACACGCACGATGTCAAAACTGGGCAAGGCCGGTTCTCTCGCCCCTTGCACATCGGCGTCATCATCACGAGCATCGGTCCCGCCCGAGTCGCTGATCTCATCTTTTGGGCCTTCTATTATCTTAAAACGCTCGGCGGCTTTCCAGCCGATGAAGCCGAGAACAATCAGTAACAAGACGATGATGATGACACGCACTGCAGTAACTCCTTGAGAAAATTATTTACATCTCTATTTTACTTTACCCTTAGAAAAATCGGCGTACAATGCCTGCCCAACAAAAAGAAACGTGTAAGTCTATGAAATCATTATGTGTTTATTGCGGGTCTCGCGCAGGAAGCGACCCGGCCTTCCAGGAAGCGGCAATCGCCGTCGGACAAAAAGCAGCAAAAAGTCAGTGCCGCATCGTTTATGGCGGCGGTAAGCTGGGCCTGATGGGCGCTACCGCCGGCGCCGCGCGCGACGCTGGCGGCGATGTTTTTGGCGTCATTCCAGACTTCCTCGTCGAGCTTGAGGGTATCCTTGACGGCGTCGACCACAAAATTGTCTCGACCATGCATGAGCGGAAGATGATGATGTTCGAAGAATCGGACGCCATATTAACGCTGCCTGGCGGTATCGGCACCCTCGAGGAAGTGATCGAAGTTTTGTCATGGGCACGGCTTGCGCTTCATCGCAAACCGATCATTGTCCTGAACATCAACAATTTCTGGTCCCCGTTGAAAGACCTATTTGAGCACATTGTTGAAAAAGGTTTCGCCGCCAACGAGCTTCTTGACGATGTTGTCTTCGTGGATACCGTCGATGAAGTGTTTGCGATCGTCGAACACCGGGCATTGCACGAAAAAGCCTAGCAAATAATAAACTGCGTTAAGCGCGTTCGCCACGTAGGCGGGCGCGCGCTTTTTCTCCACCTATCAAGGGAAACAGCACCGCCATTTCTGGTCCGCGTGCTTCACCGGTCAGGGCAAGCCTTAGCGGCATAAAAAGTTTTTTGCCTTTCGCCCCAGTCTTTTCTTTCAACGCCTTGGTCAGCTCATCCCAACTTTGCTGACCGAGCAGATCCGGCGTCAACATCGCTGCCTCGTCGGTGAGCGCCTTGTCTTCGATGACCGGGACGATCTCGCCTTGAACGATCGTCATCCACCGAGAGACGTCCGAAAGCCTGGTAATATTGCCTCGGACGGCGCTCCAGAGCGCCTGCGTCGCGCCAATAGCTTCCAGCCTGTTGTGAACGTCTTCAAAGGACGTCTCATGGAGAATTTTGCCATTTAACGTCTCAAGCTCGGCCGGGTCGAAGCGCGCAGGGGCGCGGCCAAGACGACCAAAATCAAAGCCCTGCGCCAGCGTCTTCAAATCCAGTTCCGCTGTTACGGGATCCGCCGTGCCAAGTTTCGCCAACAACGACGTTATGGCCGCCGGTTCAATGCCGTCTTCGCGCATGGCTTCAATCGACAGAGCGCCAAGGCGTTTGGAAAGGCCCTGCCCGTCAGCGCCGATGAGCAAAGAGTGATGTGCAAATTGCGGTGCATCACCACTTAGGGCTCTAAAGATTTCAATCTGAACGCCTGTATTCGTGACATGGTCCTCGCCACGCATAACATGTGTGATGCTGAGATCGCGGTCATCGACGCAACTTGGCAAAGTGTAGAGATACATGCCGTCCTCGCGGATCAACACAGGGTCGGAAACGCTTGCGGTATCAACCGTCGTCTCGCCGCGAATAAGGTCGACCCAGCTCACCGGTGATTGAGAAAGCTTAAATCGCCAATGCGGTTTTCGGCCTTCCGCCTCCAAAGACTTGCGATCATCGTCAGTAAGGGCAAGCGCGGCGCGGTCATAAACCGGCGGCAGACTTCGGGCCCGCTGCAGCTTGCGTTTGCGGTCAAGTTCTTCTGCGGTCTCATAACACGCATATAAAAGACCGGACTTTATCAACGCATCGCGGGCGGCGTCATATCGGTCAAACCGGGCGGACTGGTTTATGGTTTGATCATAATTGAGGCCCAGCCATGCGAGATCAGCCTTGATGCCGTCCTCATAGGCTTTGGTCGACCGTTCAAGGTCGGTATCGTCAATCCGCAAAACAAACTGGCCGCCCATTTTGCGGGCAAATAGCCAATTCCACAGGGCTGCACGAACATTCCCCACATGAAGCTTGCCAGTCGGCGACGGTGCAAATCGAACTTTTACGGTCATGGAATTCCTGAAATCTGGAACCGCGGGGATTAGCGCTTCGATGCGCCCCGGTCAAACGAAGGCATTTTCGAGTTAACTGGCTACCGGTCCCGCCAGCCATGGGTTATCGGATAGCGCCGGTCGCGACCGAAATTAACCGCCGTTACTTTGGGGCCCGGCGGGGCCTGCCGCCGCTTATATTCCGCAACATAGAGCAGGTGCTCTATGCGCCGGACAGTCTCCTCCTCAAATCCTTTCGCGACGATATCTCCCACCGACATTTCCGCTTCAACAAGACATTCGAGGATCACATCAAGAATTTCATAAGGAGGCAGGCTGTCTTGATCTTTTTGATCTTCACGTAACTCAGCAGAAGGTGGTTTTGAAATGATGCGTGCCGGTATGACGGCGCCGTCTGGCCCTCTCATATCCGTAGCATGGTGGGCGTTGCGCCAGCGGCAAAGATCAAAGATTTCTGTTTTATACACATCCTTAAGCGGGTTATATCCGCCATTCATGTCCCCATAGAGCGTTGCGTATCCCACCGACATTTCAGACTTGTTGCCGGTAGTTAGCACCATATCGCCAAACTTGTTGGACAACGCCATCAATATGACCCCGCGCAGACGGGACTGAATATTTTCTTCCGTTGTGTCTTTCTCGAGATTATGAAACGCGGGCGCCAGCATCGTATCAAAAGCCGCAACGCCCGGCTCGATATCAATCACCCGATACGAAACGCCTAGGTTTTTTGCGCATTCCTCGGCGTCGTCCAGGCTTTCTCGGGAGGTGTAACGCGACGGCATCATCACACAATGAACGCGGTCGGCGCCCAATGCATCGACGGCTATCGCCGCGGTCAAAGCCGAGTCGATGCCGCCGGAAAGACCAATAACAACACCCTTAAAGCGGTTTTTTTCAACATAATCGCGCACCGCCATTGTTACAGCGCGATAAACCATTTCTTCTCCGGTGATCCAATCTTCATCCGGGCCGCTTTCACATACCCATCGCTCATCTTGGCGGCGCCATTGTGTCAGCGCGATGCATTCGTGAAATTGCGGCGCCCGGCGGCGCACTTCGCCATCCGCATCCATGACAAAACTGGCGCCTTCGAATAGAACTTCATCCTGGCCAGCAAGTTGATTGATGAGGATAAGCGGCAGACCTGTTGCTTTAACACGCGCGCGCGCGGCCCCGAGGCGTTCTTCAAGCGCTGTTTTTCGAAAGGGCGAGCCATGGGGTACGATAAAGATGTCAGCGCCAGCTGCCGCTAATGCTTCGCCCGCACCGGGCAACCACATATCTTCGCAGATCATCAGCCCGAGATTGACGCCTCGGAAAATGATCGGCGTCGGATAAGCAGGCCCCGGCGTGAAGCGGCGAGGCTCGTCAAAAACGCCGTAATTGGGGAGCCGCACTTTATAAACATTGGCGGCGATGGCGCCATCGCTGAGAAAAAAAGCAGCGTTGTACAGGGCGCCGCCTTCAGTCCATGGCGCGCCAATGATCATTGCGGGGCCATCAGCAGTGTCGGCCGCAAGCGTTTCAACCGCCTCGCGGCAGGCGCGCTGAAAAGCAGGTTTTTGAACAAGATCCTCAGGCGGGTAACCAGCAACGACAAGTTCGCAAAAAATGACGATGTCAGCGCCGAGCGCCGCCGCCTCGGCGCGCGCCGCCCTGATCCGCTGCACATTCCCGTTGATATCCCCAACGATCGGCGCGATCTGCGCAATAGCAATAGCCAGCTTATCCGTCATCGTGATTATTTATATGGTTGGTCCGGTCGGTGATTGCCAGTCAAATCATCCTTTACCTTACAGTGATCAGGCAACAGCAGATTCTACGGCATCGCAAATATAATCAACTTGCTCCGGTGTCAGATAGGGATGCATCGGCAGCGAAAAAATTTCATGCGCTGTGCGTTCCGTCGCCGGCAGGCCGCCTTCGGGGGCAAAATCCGAAAAGGCCGGCATCATGTGTAGTGGCGTCGTGTAGTAAATAGCTGTTGGAACGCCCATGGCGTTCACTGCCGACACAACCTGATCACGGTTTTCAACGCAAAGTGCATAATATCCATAACTAGAGGTCGCACCATTGATGTGTTTTTGCGGGCGTCCGATGCGCCCCAGGCGCTCATTGTAGATCGCCGCAATGTTGTGGCGGGCTTCCAGCTCGTCGTCAAAGATCGCCATTTTTTCCAGGAGCACCGCAGCCTGAAAGCTATCCATTCGACCATTGAATCCGACGCGAACGGAATCTTTCCGGGATGCGTCTGTTCCATGCCAGCGTATTGACGCCCAGAGCTCGGCAACACTCTCATCCTGAGCGAAGATCGCACCCGCATCGCCATAAGCGCCCAACGCTTTACCTGGAAAAAAACTTGTTGCGGTCGCGGGCGCAAGATCACCAACCCACCGGTTGTCGAGCTTGCCGCCAAAACTCTGCGCGCCATCAGAAAGTACGTATAGCCCCTCTTGCGCCGCAATTTTTTGGATGGTTCGATAATCTGCCGGAGAGCCAAACAGATCAACCGGAATGACAGCGCGAGGGGTAAGCGCCCCTGCGGCACGCACATCCGAAATGCAGCGCTCGAGATGTTCCGTGTCCATATTGAATGTCGATGCATCAATATCAACAAATACCGGCGTTGCACCAGTCAGCAAGACTGCATTCGCCGTTGCGTTATATGTAAATGCCGGCACAAACACAGCATCGCCAGCGCCTATTTCCTGCGCCAACAATGGAATGATCAACGCGGCTGTTCCGCTTGCACAAGCAATTGCGGCTTTCGCGCCGGTGCGCGCAGCAAGTTGTTCTTCGAGTTCGGCGATCTCCGGGCCCGCGATATACCGCCCATGGTCAAGCACCGCCTGTAACCTGCGCTCTACAGCAGGCCTGATGCGGCGTTGCTGTGCCTGCAGATCAATGAAGGCGATGTTTCCCACGTCTGTATTAGACGCTAGAGACAGATTGGCGACACTATTCATGCAAGTAATCTTTCCCGTGGGTCATGCTCAATGTCGAGTGAATTGAGCAGCGCCTTCTCTATGCGCTGCGCCCAATCCACCGCGATACGGCCATGAAGTCCAGTTACAATCGGATCATTTCCTGAAAGAACAGCTGCAATAAATTGATCTGCGCCATATCCCAGCGGGTCCGAAAACGCCCGCGAACCAGCCGCATCATCAAACCTGGCAGGCAGCAGCGCTAGTGTTGAATTTGAAATAACCCGATTCACAAAATCGAATTCTATGACGCCATCGTCATATTCCAGCGTCATCCGCCGCTCAACTGATGCCGCCTGTCGGCTCGCACTGAGTGATACAATAGTACCATTGGATAAAATGAGATCTGCCGATGCCTCATTGGCGCCGCCAAATGCAGCGACATTGAGCACTTCCGCATTTGTCACGTGCCGAACCAAATCCAGATCGTGGATCATGAGGTCAAAAATAACAGACACATCTTCGCATCTCCCGGTCGCGCTGCCGCGGCGCACAGAATGGATTTTTTTCGGCGCCTGCTCCCGGGCAAAAAGTCCCGCCGCATCGAAAACATAGCGTTCCTGATGGCCGACTTGCAGAACACATCGCTTTGCATTTGCCAATTCAATCAACTTGTCAGCGTCATCTGTGCAAAGCGCCAAGGGTTTTTCGACAAAAACGTGGCGCCCAGCTTCAAGCGCTTCATGTGCGAGCTCGAAATGACAGCCAGCGGGAGCGGCAATGATAACAGCATCCAGATCAAGCAGAAATTTTGAATAGTCACGATAAGCCGCAACACCAAACCGCTGCGCCAATGCGTCTGCCCGATCCTGATCGATATCGAATAAGCTGATCAACGCCGCCTTGTCGTGAGCGGCGTATTTCGAAGCGTGATGCCCGCCAAACACGCCAGCGCCGGCAATGCCAATGTTGAGTTTAGTCGACAATGCGATGCTCCCCGTGAGACGCAATCCGATAACGAACAACCCATTAATGCAGGTTGTTGCAGGACATACATACACCACGCCGAGCATGGCCGAAAACGCCCCGCTGCCGCCGAACGCTTCAAACAATGTTTCCCGCTATTTCAATAGCTTATGGGTCTAAAACTCTGTCCCGGCCCGCGTTTCCTTGAAACGGTCCGCCAGAATAAACGCCAACTCCAGGGATTGGCTCGCATTTAGCCTCGGGTCGCAATGGGTATGATAGCGAGATGACAAATCAGCTTCGGAAATCTCCTGCGCGCCACCCAGACATTCCGTGACATTTTGCCCTGTCATTTCAAAATGGACGCCGCCGGGATAAGCGCCCTCGGCCCGACAAACGTCAAAAAATGTCCCAACTTCGGAAAGCACAGAATCAAAGCGCCGGGTCTTGAAGCCGCCATTGGCTTTTATGGTGTTGCCGTGCATTGGGTCGCAGGACCACACGACATTGCGGCCCTCTGACTGGATGCGGCTGACCAGCGGCGGCAGCCCCTCGGCGGCGTTTCCAGCACCAAAGCGGGCAATCAGAACCATTCGCCCGGGCTCGTTTTCCGGATCCAAAACATCCAAAAGCTCAATTAACTCATCGGGTTTGAGGCTTGGCCCACATTTTAGCCCGATCGGATTTTCGATGCCTCGGCAGAACTCGACATGGGCGCCGTCCGGCTGGCGCGTTCGATCACCGATCCACACCAAATGGGCAGACGTATCATACCATTTTCCGGACGTTGAATCAGTGCGCGTCATCGCGGCTTCATAGCCCAAGAGCAGCGCTTCATGACTGGTGTAGAAATCAACTTCACGGATTGCCCGGACGTCCCGCCCATCAACGCCGCACGCTTCCATAAATGTAATCGCTTCGGAGATTTTGTCCGCCAACGCACGATATCGATCAACTTGCGCACCGCCCGCAACAAATTCTAGATTCCAGCGATGAACATTGCGCAGATCTGCGTAGCCCCCGCTAGCAAAGGCCCGAATCAAGTTCAGGGTCGCTGCCGCCTGACCATATGCTTTCAACAAACGCTGTGGGTCAGGGGTTCGAACATTGGGGTCAAACTCCATACCATTGATATTGTCGCCCCGATAACTCGGCAGGGTTTCACCATCAATTGTTTCCGTTGCTGAGCTGCGCGGCTTGGCGAATTGCCCGGCAATTCGCCCGACTTTGAGAACCGGCATTGCGGCGCCAAATGTCAGGGCAACAGCCATCTGCAGCAATACACGGAACGTATCGCGAATGTTGTCAGGATGAAATTCCTTAAAGCTTTCTGCGCAATCACCACCCTGGAGCAGGAAGGCTTTGCCCTGAGCTACCTCGGCGAGCGAAGTGCGCAACGTCCGCACTTCGCCTGCAAAAACAAGCGGCGGATAGGTCGACAATTCACGCTCCACGCTGGCCAGCGCCTCAGGTGCGGGATAATCTGCCGGTAAATGCTGCGCTGGTTTTGCGAGCCAGCTGTCAGGCGTCCAGGTCATTTCACTTAACTCCACGATCCCCGCGGTCTTTAGCTTGCTGGACACTGCACCGCAACATCAGAGCGCGCGCGAACGTGATTTTGCATTCACGGCGCCAGCTGATAAATTGGCCAATTCCGACAACCTGTGGGTGCATCCATGATCAAAAAACTGATAATCGCCGCGACAACACTCTTGGCAGCGGCGCCCGCCCTCGCGCAGCGCGATTGGTCAACCGTCGAAATCAAGACAACGACTGTCGTTGACGGAATTTATATGCTCGAGGGCTCCGGCGGGAATATCGGCCTGTCAGTCGGCAAAGACGGCGCCTTTGTCATCGACGATCAATTTGCCCCCCTTAGCGCCAAGATTCGCGCTGCCATTGCAGCCGTCACCGACAAGCCCGTGGAATATGTCCTCAATACTCATTACCATGGCGACCACACCGGCGGTAATGAGTCCTTTGCCAGCTCAGGGGCGACGATTATCGCTCATGACAATGTGCGAACCCGGCTTGCTGCAGCTGATGGCGCCAAACCGACAGCGTTGCCGGTTATTACATTTTCTCAAGCGGCGACCCTCTATCGGAACGACCAAGAGATCCACATTTTCCATCCTGAAAACGCCCACACAGACGGCGACGCCATCGTTTTTTTCCGAAGTGCTAACGTGGTTCACATGGGCGACGTCTTATTTTCTGGCAGATATCCCTATATCGATGTCGGCGGTGGCGGCAGCCTCGACGGTTATATCGCAGCGCTTGAAGCGGCTAATCAGATCGTCGACGCGAATACGAAAATCATACCGGGACACGGACCGATGTCGTCGAAAACCGAACTTCAGGCGTCGATTGAAATGCTAAAAGACGTGCGATTGCGTGTTCAGGCGCTGATTGATGACGGCCTCACCGAGGAGGCGGTTGTCGCAGCGAAGCCGCTCGCTGATCTCGACGAAAAATGGAGCTGGAGATTCATTGACGGTGAGAAAATGACGCGCGCCGCCTATCAGTCCCTCAACGCGAAATAAAAAAAGCGCCCGCATCAGCGGGCGCCAAGTTTCAGGGAGTTCCTAGGCGTTTTCGAGGTAAAGTGGTTCCCGGTTTATCGTCCGGAAACGCCTTAGATTAATATCTGAGCGCATTTCTTGTCGGAAAACCGCAATACACTTTTCCGGAAATGCGCGGGTGTCGTCTTTTACGCCTTCAGGGCAACAGACGTGACTTCGCCGCGACGGATTCTGCATTCCGCAACCAGGGTGTCGCCGCCAGCATTCGGAACCAATTTGATTTCGATCCGTTTTGAGCCAGCTGCACCGCCAAATTTGGCTGTGTAATCGCCCATATTGGCAAGACCTTCGGCGTCAACAGCCGCTGCACACAGATCGATTTGTTCATTCCAATTTGTGGCGCCGGCTGGCGCTGCAGTGATTGCAACAGCGCCAAAAGCTATAGACAGGATAATATTCTTGTTCATCGGGATGCTCCGCTTGTTCAATTTGCGCTCGGCCAGACGCGAAATTTTATCGACGCCGATTGACTACACTATAAGGTTTACTATATATTTTTATAGTGTCAAGTATATTTTTGCACCGTCTGGGTATTTTTTTCTAGGACGACAGCCCGATGACAAATGTAGTAAGTAATGGAGAAAGGGCGAGAATCGGCCCTCAGAGGAAACGGATGGCGCGCACCTATAATCAGGACTGCATTCTGGCCCATGCCTTGGATTTGCTCGGCGAGCGCTGGACCTTGTTGATCATCAGAGACCTTTTCCTGGGGCCGCAGCGCTTTGGCGACCTCCAGGCAGGACTGCCTGGCATTGGCGCCAATTTACTCAGCAAGAGACTAAAAGAACTCGAGGAAGCCGGCCTCATTGCCGCCTCAGACCCTGCCGAAACCCGCAGTCGCTACCGCCTGTCGCCAACCGGAGAAGCGCTCAGGCCGGCGATCCGATCGATGATGTGCTGGTCGGTGGATTATTTTATGGCGCGGCCAGAATCTTCCCCGGCGCGAGACTGCATTTATTCAGACAACCTGCAACCGGATTCCGTCGCACTCGCGATCGAGCTTTTTGCGACTTTTTGCCGTGATGACGACCTTAATTATGTTGCACATGTCTTCATCGACGATTTTCCGTATACGCTTTATTATATGAATGGCGAGATGACCGTACGACGCGGCGCCGACACGCCGGCCGTCGCCAAACTTTCTGCCGACGTCGACATCATCATGAAAGCGTTTCGAAAAGAACTGACTTTGGACGAAGCGAAATCGCGGATGACCTTGTCCGGCGATGAAAAAGCGATCGCACACCTTCTGCGCTGCATCGTTCACAGTGAAAAACACAAGGGTCAAATGATTGAAGCGCTGCGGCAGGAAAAAGATCTCGCTCCCGCTTTCTAAGCGCTAAACTGCAATGTCAATACTGGCTTCTGTTGACGCCTTGACGTCATCAACACTGACGCCAGGCGCTAGTTCGACCAGGGCCATGCCTTTACCCCGTTCGATTGTGAACACACCAAGATTTGTAATCACCATATCAACCACTTGCTGACCGGTTAGCGGCAGAGAGCACTCACGCAAAAGTTTCGGGGCGCCGGCTTTGGAGGCGTGGTCCATCACAACGATGACCCGCTTAACACCGGCGACAAGGTCCATCGCCCCGCCCATACCTTTCACCATCTTGCCGGGGATCATCCAATTGGCGAGGTCACCCTTTTCGGAAACCTCCATGGCGCCCAGGATAGAAAGATCAATATGCCCGCCACGAATCATCCCGAATGAATCAGCAGAAGAGAAATAAGATGTGCGGCGAAGCTCTGTTATTGTTTGTTTTCCGGCATTGATAAGGTCCGGATCCACCTCATCGTCATAGGGAAACGGGCCCATACCGAGCATACCGTTTTCCGACTGCAGCGTGACGTCGACGCCGGCAGGAATATAATTAGCGACAAGCGTCGGAATACCAATGCCAAGGTTGACATAAAAACCGTCTTGCAGCTCCTTCGCCGCCCTTTCAGACATCTGATTGCGATCCCAGGGCATTATGCATTCTCCCTTTGCCGAATTGTCCGTTGTTCCACACGCTTTTCGTGTTCGCCCTTAATAATGCGTTGAACAAAAATGCCGGGCGTATGGATGCAATCGGGATCGAGCGTTCCCAATGGTACAATTTCTTCAACTTCGGCAATCGTCATTTTACCCGCCGTCGCCATCATCGGATTAAAGTTGCGTGCTGTTTTGCGGTAAATCAGATTGCCCTGCTCATCGCCCTTCCAGGCTTTGATTATCGAAACATCCGCCACCAGCCCAGTTTCGAGAATGTAGGTTTCACCACCGAATTCCTTGTGCTCCTTGCCTTCGGCTATAAGCGTTCCAACACCGGTTTTGGTGTAAAACCCCGGAATACCGGCGCCGCCCGCGCGGCAACGCTCGGCAAGCGTTCCTTGTGGATTGAATTCCAGTTCCAGCTCACCGGAAAGATACTGACGCTCAAACTCCTTGTTTTCACCAACATAAGAGCTGACCATTTTTTTGATCTGACGGGTCTGCAAAAGCAGGCCGAGACCAAAGTCGTCCACGCCTGCATTGTTGGAGATGACGGTGATGTCTTTGGCGCCGCTATCACGCAGCGCAACAATGAGATTTTCGGCAATGCCGCACAGCCCAAATCCGCCCGACATCACAGTCATGCCGTCAAAGGTCAGGCCATCCAGCGCCGACGCGGCGTCGCTATAAACTTTCTTCATGGAAAAACCTCCGCTATCCAACCCGTCGACTAGCGCAAAAGCGCCGAAGCGTCCACAACACGAACCATGAACAAGGCGTCAATAACCCCGGAGAACCTGGCCGCTGATCCGGCGTGGTTTCCACACGCGCTGGATCTGGAGCGGCGCAATATTGAGTTCGCGCGGATTGATCGCGCAGGGCTTGCGCACGAGGCTTTTTTGGACGGCCGCATGGCCGGATCGGTCAAGGCGACGGCGTCGGCGCCAATCGACGTACTCGCGGGCCTGGCAAAAAAACCCCTCCATGGGCCAGCCTTCATTTTCCATACAGCATTTTGCTGTTCTACATTGATGGCGCGCGCGCTCGACATTCCCGGCCAAATTCTCGCGCTCAAAGAACCTGATATCCTGATGGGCCTCGCCAACGCCTATCGCATGGCAAAGAACGAGCCCGCACGGCGAGACCTCGATCAGACGCGAGACCTTATCCTTGGTCTGCTCGCGCGACCGCATCAGGAAAACGAGCGGGTCGTGATCAAAGTCACCAATACAGCAAACAATTTGGCGCCGATCATGGCGACAAGTGATGCGCGCATTATTTTTCTCAACGGCGACCTTAGAGGGTTTCTCGTTTCGGTTCTAAAAAAAGGCGAGGCCTGCAAAGCATTTGTTAGAAAGCAATACACAATTTTTGCGCTTGATCGTGAAGGCGTCAGCGCCATTCCTGAACGCCAAGCACTCGGCCTCACCGATCTTCAAATTGCAGCACTTGTCTGGCGCCATCAGATGGAGATGTTTGCCCGGCTATTGTCCGCGCCAGGCAGCGATAATTTGCGTTCACTTGGTTTTCGCCGATTGCTGGACCATCCGGCCGAAACATTGCTGGCGGCAAATACACACCTTGCCCTTGGCGCCGATGACGCTGCCATTAAGGCGATGGCAACGGGATCTGTTTTCAAAAAAAATGCAAAATTTGGCGATGAGCGCTACGACGCCGCCGCCCGTGCCAAAGATGAGGCTGACCTTGTCGCCAGGCATAACGAAGAGCTCACAATGATCGAAAATTGGGCAATGCAGCTCATGCTTGCGACGACGCTCCCCGAAAAAATGCCGTCGCCGCTGGACTAGCGCCAGAAGATTGCACAGCCTTCAGCGCGGACTGATATTTCGCATCGCAGAGGACTGTGATTGTCGCTAGGGTCGCATGATGACAAATTTAAAAATCTTTCAATTGGCCCTTTTGGCGGCCGGCGTCGTGGCGACGGCGGCGATTGTTGCTTTTGGCGTGAAGGCAGACCGACTTGCGCGCATCGGCGCCGGATATAAAGCGAAGATCGCCTGCTCGGAAATCTTCCTCGCCCAACGCGAAGTTGAAACGGTGATCAGTTCTGAGTTTGCCGGCATCGCCGCTATGATGGAAAAAATCGCCGTTCATGTGGATACGGCCAAGAAAACAGTCCGTGCCGCCGGTCCCTTTGGTTTTGGGCGCGCGCAAGCCATTTATCGCGAGGGTTATGGCTGCACGCTGGCGAATGCCGGCCGCGTTCTGTCCCTTCCTGCACCAGCGGCGCCCGGCGTCAACGGCATGTGGGAGGAAGCGCCGCCGACCTCTGGTTCTGCGCTCCACCATGTCGATTACGGCGCGTTGGATTTTGCTCTAAACACCGCTTTTGAAACAAACGACGCCAACCATCGTTCAGTCGTCGTAATTGTCGACGGCAAAATCGTTGACGAACGTTACGCCGATGGTTTCTCAAAAGAGACGCCTTTCCTGAGTTGGTCCGCAGCAAAAAGCGTGACAGCAACATTGGTGGGGGCAGCCGCTTTGCGCGGACATATTAATATTGACGATCCGGCGCCCGTTTCTGAATGGCAAACCAATGCCAATCTGGCGGGCATTACCTGGAACGATCTTTTACGCATGCAGAGCGGTTTGGCGTTCAAAGAAGACTACGCCAACCCGCGCTCCGATGTGAACAGGATGCTTTTTGAAGCCGCCGATTCTGGCGCCGTTGCGGCAAAGAAAAGCGCCGACCATCCGCCCGGAGAAGTCTGGTATTATTCGAGCGGCACCACCAATCTGATCTCACGTACTTTACGACAGGTCTTGAGTGAAACCGGTGTCGATTATCATCAGTTCGCACGAGGCGCCCTCTTCGAGCCCATCGGCGCGACCAGCATCACCATGGAACCCGACGCATCAGGTACGTTCATCGGTTCGTCCTTTGTTTATGCAACGGCGCGCGATTGGGCGCGTCTCGGCCAGCTTTATCTGCAGGATGGGTTATGGGGCGGCGAACGCTTGCTTCCTGAAGGTTGGGGCGCCTATGTCGCAGCGCCCACAGAAGCGTCGGATGGTCAGTACGGCGCCCATTTCTGGCTCAATTATGACGGGGCAAACGAGCGCAAACGCTTCATTCCGGGCTTGCCTGAAAACGTTTACTGCATGGCCGGCCATGAGGGTCAGTATGTCTTCATCGTGCCGTCCAAACGCATGATCATCGTTCGCACCGGCATGACGCGCGGACGCAGCCCAATGCCGGTCGTCGCGCCCTTGATCAAACAAATCTATGACGCTGTTGGCGAAGCGCCAATACAATTGAATCAATGATCATCGTCGCTTGCCGGTTTGAATTGTTGATGCAGAAGATCAACAGCTGCTTCTGGTCCTGAATCGATCTGCGCGAGCAGGCGTTCTCGGTCACGCTTGCGAAATTGCTGCACATAATCGTCAATCGTGCGGCTATCGTGGCCCATGCGTGACAGCGCTTCGCGCGCCACCAAAAGACTGGACTCCATTGTTTCCCTGACAACCACATCAGCGCCTAATGGCTGGAGTTCAATTTCATGCAAGCGGTCATGCGCGCAAACAAGAATCGTCAGGCTTGGGCTCTGTTCACGAAGCGCTGAAACAGCATGATTGACGGCTTCAGTGTCATCCATGCATAAAATAATAGACTTGGCGTTCAACGCGCCCGCCGTCAAAAGCGTATCGAGACGCGATCCATCGCCAAAATAAACCTTGAACCCGAACCGTTCGGCGTTTCGAATGTGCGATGCATTGTTATCGATTGCTGTAACCACGACACCGGAGCTGTTCAGCACTTGCGATATGATCTGTCCCATGCGGCCAAAGCCAACGATAATCACATGATCTTGTTCTGCATGCGGCCCCTCAAGATCATCGCCCGCATCTTCAACCTGCTGGGACATTTGCCGCGCCATCGCCGTCATAAATGGCGTGAGCGCCATTGAGATCGTCACGATTGCCGACATCAATGTTGCCTGTCCATTTGTAAACAACAGGGCGCTCACACCAAGGCTGATAACAACAAAAGCAAATTCGCCGCCTTGGGATAAAACCGCCGCCGTGTTCAACGCATCTCCATGCTTGGCGCCGCCAAGCCGCGCCAGCGCATATAAAAGCGCAGACTTCACAAAGACGAGGCCCAGCGCACCGCCGAGAACAATCCACCAGGATTGCGCGATAACAACGAGATCCAGACGCATACCAATCGAGATGAAAAAGAGGCCCAGCAGCAAACCGCGAAAGGGTTCGATGTCAGTTTCAATCTGATGCCGATAGGAAGACTCTGCCAAAAGGACGCCGGCCAGAAACGCCCCAAGCGCCATGGATAACCCTGCCCAGGAGACGGCGAGTGCAGTCAGCGCAACAACAAGAAGAGCGGTTGCGGCAAAACCTTCACGCGAACCTGAACTCGCCACAACGCGAAAAACACGATCAAGGCCGAATTTTCCAATCAGGACCAGCGCAGCAACGACACCTACTGCTTTCAAGGCGCTTTCCGAGCCTGCCGCCTCACCGCCGCCGCCTGCAAGAAAAGGAATCGCGGCAAGCAGCGGTATCACCGCCAGATCCTGAAACAGCAAAATTGAAAAAGCGCGTGTACCGTAATTTGTATTAAGCTCGCCGCGATCTTTCATCAGCTGCAATGCAAACGCTGTCGATGAAAAGGCCAGCGATAGGCCGGCAATGATCGCCGCCGGCGCTGGCATAACGCCCGCCGCGACGAATAGCGACGCGATGACAAATCCGGTAACTGCCATCTGCGATGCGCCGAGACCGAAAATCTGCTTCCGCAAAGACCATAGCCGCGACAGAGACAGTTCAAGACCGATAACAAACAAAAAGAGGACGACACCTAACTCGGCGACGTGAAACGTGCCCTCTTCCTGATGCAAAAGCTCGAGACCAAACGGCCCGACGACGACGCCGGCGGCGAGATAACCAAGGATAGAGCCGAGCTTGAAGCGATTAAAAATTGGAACAGCAATCGCAGCGGCGCCAAGATAGGTCGCCGCCTGAACCAGAAACTCGCTTTCCTGCGTCGCCATTCCTAAGCAGCGATCCCCGTCATTTCATGAAGGCCGAGCGCCAGATTAATATTCTGGACCGCCTGGACGGCAGCGCCTTTCAAAAGGTTATCTTCGGCTGCAACAATAACAGCGTTCTTGCCATCATCGCTGACGCCGAACCCGCCGATGAGAACGCCCTTACGATTAGTTCCATCCTTCAGTTCGGGCGGCGCGTTACGAAGCGTAACGAGCGGCTCATTGTTATATCGCGTTTCATAGAGCGCTGCGAGCGCGCTGGCGTCCGTCGCCTCTTTCAACGGGATGTGCGCAGTCACAATCAGCCCCCGAAATGCCGGATGCACGTGAGGCATGAACCGCAAAGGAATACCCAAATGCTGCGCCGCCTCACGCTCATGCTTATGTCCGGTGAGACTATAAGGCATGAGGTTATCTTGAAGGCGCTCAATATCATTTTTGGGGCTTGGGTTCGTCCCTGCACCGGAATAGCCGGAAACCCCAAACACTGCGGGGACGCCATCCAAATGGTCTATCAGCGGCGCCAACGCCAGCTGCATGGCGGTGGCGTAACAGCCCGGATTGGCGATGCGCGTGGCATTGGCGATTTTCGCACGGTGGAGCTCTGGCAGGCCGTAAGCCCAGGCGTCATCGAACCGGTGATCTGCTGACAGGTCGACAATGATCCGATGAGGCGCTTTTTGCTCCAGCGCCGCAATATAGTCACTCCCCGCGCCGTCTGGCAGCGCCAAAATAACGACATCGGCGCGCCGCAACGCTGCTTCCTCAGGTGTAAGCGCTTCGAAAACGCATTCGTCCTGATCTTCGGGCGCGACCTCTGCAACAGGGCGGCCCGCCCATTCACGGCTCACCGCATAACCCAGCATCAATTCGGGATGGCCGGCAATCAAGCGCAACAGTTCCCGGCCCGTATGTCCACGGGCGCCAATCAGTCCAACGAGAAAAGGTTCACTCATTTAATCACCGGTAAAACTCGGCGGCATCGCAGCGATTTGATCGACGATTTTTGCAATACGGGCAAAGTCGGTTTCGCCTTTCCAGAAAATCGTCCAGGGACCTTGTTTCACCGAGCCGTCTGCTTCCCCGCCATAAAATGCATTAAAACCATTCGCTGTACGCGAACGCCAGAAGAAAGACGGATGGTCGGCTGTAAAACGCCGCCACACCGTACGCGCGAGCCCTTCCCCGCGCGCATCTTCAAGGACCGCGAACTTATCAAGATAGGTGAAGTTGCCCATATCCGACAAAAACGCGCTGGCGCGATAACTATCGGAAATATAGGTAGCTGTGAAATCGGTGTTTTGCCACCAGTCTTCGACAAGCTGTTGATCGAATGCGTTTTCGATCAGCGCCACGGCGCGGTCGCCGTCAATTTCTGCTTTGTCTTCATATTTTATGATCACTTCGCCTTTTCGGATCAGTGTGCCGGACCCGCCATGGGTAAAAAGCTCCCGCACGAGACCCGAGGGCGTTGTAATCGAGACTGAAGAAGAAAGCGGCGCATCATCGAGGAGACGTTTGATCTCGCCAAGTTTCAATCGCATGCCGTCCTTGACCCAGCCCTGCGCCATTAACTCCTCATAGTCTGACGCAAGGTTGATCGAGTGAATGACATCGCCTGCGGTATCAAGAAGGCCGCCAACACCTGCCAGAAAAATAATCTTCATCGGCTGCAGGGCGTGAACAAGGGCCCGCGTCGCAGAATCGGCGTTGACGTTCACCAACTGACCACCCGGCGCGAGACCGAGACAGGTGAGGATCGGAATGGCGCCGGAATTAACAATCGACTGAATGAGCCCAAGGCGCACACCTGTCGGCGCGCCGACATAACCATATTTATCCCGATCGAGATAATCAGCCTCTATCGCCCCAGTGGTAAGCGAATGGGCGGCAACGCCTTGTTTTCGGATCGCATCAACAAGGCGGAGATTTTCGCCGATGAAAACATCCCGGGCAGCATCGAGCGCGCCGGCCGGCGTCACACGCAGCCCGTCAATTTTTTCAGTTTTAATCCCGCGTTCTGCGAGCGTTTCATCAAGCTGCGGCCCACCGCCATGCAACACAATCGGGGTCAGGCCTACCGTGTGCAAAAACGCGAGGGCGCCGGCTGTTTCCTCCAATTGCTCGCGCAATATGGCGCCCCCGATCTTGATCACCGCAAAGCGCGACTGATCAACCTCAGAAAAGCGCTGCAAATAGGAGCGGATCTCCTTGCCGTCGCTCATATTCGACAAGAGCTGGACGATGGTCTGGCGGGTTGAGGATGTTGGGGCCATAACTCTAACTCATCAACGCCTTCATGATCGCCTTTTGCACATGCAGGCGATTTTCCGCTTCGTCATAGGCGATACAATTGGCGGAATCGAACACAGCATCAGTCATCTTCACATTGCGGCGCATGGGCAGGCAGTGGGAGACCAGCGCCTTGTTCGTCAGCGCCATTTTTTCTTCATCGACAATGAAATGCTTGAACGCGTCACGTATTTTCTTTTCGGGACCCCAGTTTCCAAAATAAGGTAATGCGCCCCAGCTTTTGGCGTAGACAACATCAGCATCGGCATACGCCTCTCCGACATTATGCGAAATGGTCAACGCGGCCCCATGGCCGCGCGCATCTTTCGATGCCTGCTCAATATAGCGATCATCAAGAATATAATCTTCCGTTGGACAGAGCAGTGTCGGCTGCATCCCGAATTTGGCCGCGATCATCAGCGCCGAATTGGCAACTGCGGTGTTCAGAGGCTTTGGATGATAGGTCCAGGTCAGGACAAATTTCTTGCCGTCGAGAGGCCCAAGGCGCTCCTGCAGCGCCATCACATGGGCCATCTCCTGACAGGGATGCGTGATTGTCTCCATATTGATCACCGGGACATCGGCATATCTGGCAAACGCATTGAGGATCTTGTCTTTGCAGTCCTCCTGCCAGTCCTGAAATTTAGGAAAAGCGCGGATGCCGATCATGTCGCAATAGCGCGACAGAACCTTTGCGGCTTCTTTGACATGCTCCTCGGCCTCGCCGTCCATCACGACGCCATCTTCGAATTCAAGTGGCCACATGCCCCCGGACGGTGACAGCACTACCGCGTGGGCGCCCAGCTGCCGCGCACCCACATCAAAGGAGGTGCGGGTCCTTAGGCTGTTGTTGAGGAAAAGAAGCGCAACGGTTTTGTCCTTCAGGGCGTCCCCCCGAGGCGCATCAGACGCCGCTGCTTTCATGGCTCGGGCGTCATCGATCATCGCCTGGAGATCAGGCTGCGACCAGTCAGCGGTGTTCAAAAAGTGTTTCATCGCCGCTGTTTAGCGGCCTGGCGCGGCAAATCCAAGCTCGGGACTTCAATGGGGAAAACACAGACTGGCCCGACGTGATTCGCACGTGACTCAGACCCGCGAAACAGAATAGTTTCCAAATCGTAAACGTGTGCGCATGGCAGGCACAGCGCCATTTTGGTAGATTTGGCGCCTTCACTAGATGTTTACTGGGGATTTCAGGTCAAACGGTGCGCGAATCCATGGCAACAAAGCGGGATCAGGATAACGGGATGGACCTGACGGCGCGCATCGAAGCGCTCTCGCCGCGCCGCCTCGCCATCTTGACCGGCGCCTTCATCGTGGCACTGGCTGTACTCCTGGTCATTGAACTTAATGACAAAGCCACGTCACGGCAGGTCGAAACCGAACTTCGCCTGCGTCAGGCCACCAGCGATGGGGCTTCGGCGATGAATATCGCAATCATGACCGGTACGCCCGCCCGCGAGGCGCTGCGCAATGCGGCGCCCGGCGGGTATTCTGCGCTTTATCATTTATCGCCCTCGGGCGACGTCTTGGCGGTGGAAGGTCGTACAGACATCGTGAACGTCCCCGCCGCTGCTTTGCATGCCCTGGATCTTGGCGTGCGCGGGGAAACAAAGCTCGACCTCGCCGGCGGAAAAATCGCACTTTCCTGGCGCCCGCTGGACAATGGCGAAACACTGCTCGCGGCCGCGCCTGCGCGCGACATGTTTGATCGGTCCCGCGTCTGGGTGGTTTACGCGATTATTCTCTCAGCAATGACGCTCGTCATCGTTTCACTGATGGCCGCCTTTATCCGCCAGAGCCGCGCGGCGAGTACAGCCGCGCATGCCTTAACCACATTAACGGATTTCAATGCCGCCTTATCCGGCGGCCGCTGTTCGCCCTGGTTTTATGACGGCAAAGACCGAACAGTCGTGTTTACGCGCTCCTTCCTGCAGCCGCTGGGGCTTGGCGCTCGCGATCGCCATTTTACGATGCGTGAAATTTCAGCGCTCGTTCACCCGGAAGATTTGCGCAATGTGGTTGCGATTCTCTCAGGCGACCCATCCGGCGTCAGCGAAGGCGTGATCAGATTGCGCGAGCCGGGCGGCGCCTGGTCGCAAGTCTATTTGCGGACGTCGCTCGACGCGACACGGTTTAATCGCGCCGGCGTTGCATTCGATCTCGCGGGCGCAAATAACGCCCTCGGCCCTGGCGGCGCAATTGCCGAAACACGGCTTCGCGACGCCATAGAAAGTATCCCTGAAGCCTTCGTTTTGTGGGATGCCAAAGGCCAGCTTGCTGTCTGGAACCGACGTTTTTCCAGTATTTTTCGCATACCAACGAAGGTCTTGAGACCCGGCCTTACGGTCGACCAGGTGGTCACTTGCGCCGGCGTCGCGGGCGATGTCCTGGCGGAATGTTTCGGCCCGCTTGAAGGCGACGCCCTGGAAAATGTCGAAGTCGCCCTGCCAGGATCGCGATGGGCGCATATCTCCCGCCGGCGAACTGCGGAAGGCGGTATTGTCTGTGTCGCTGCAAATGTCACAGACCTGAAAAAACGGGCGCGGGCGCAAAAGAAAAAGGAACGCGAGTTACAGCTCACCGTTGAAGACCTCGAAGGCTCACGCGTGGAGCTTTCTGAAGCCAACCGCAAATATGAATATGAAAAATACCGGGCGGAGGAAGCGAGCCGATCAAAAAGTGAGTTTCTTGCCAATATGAGTCATGAGCTGCGGACGCCCCTGAACGCCATCAATGGTTTTTCCGAAGTGATGCAGTCCGAGCTTTATGGACCACTCGGCGATATGAAATACAAAGAGTATGTCGCAGATATCCTGTCGAGCGGACGACATCTGCTGGAGCTTATCGACGATGTGCTCGACATGTCGAAAATCGAGGCCGGCCGCCTGACACTCGAGCCGAAACGCGTCGAGCTTGAGCGCACACTTAACGAAAGCGTACGCCTTGTCGCAAAGCGCGCCAGTGACGCTGGCGTAAAACTGACCGCCTCCATCGGGCATGCGCCGCCAGTTTGGGCTGACGCCCGCGCCGTCAAGCAAGTCGCGCTAAACCTTTTATCAAACGCCATCAAATTCACACCCCGCGGCGGCGAAGTGACCCTAACCGCCGAAGCAGACCTTGACGGCGTCACCGTGATTGTCGCCGACAGCGGGAGTGGCATTGAACGCGCCCAACTGAAAAAGCTGGGCGCACCGTTTCAACTTGCCGAAAACCACTTTTCACGCAGCCGGAACGGCTCGGGGCTCGGCCTGGCGCTGTCAAAATCACTAATGGAACTGCAGGGTGGCATTCTCGCGCTGGCAAGCCAGCCCACCAAAGGCACTGTTGCTTGCGCCACGTTCCCGCGTCGCAAGGACGCCAAAGTCCGCCTGCCGCAATTTATTCGCAAAGAAGCGCACATTCTCACAGGCGCGGCAGCCCAAAATCCTGAGCGCTTTAGCGCGACCCAGGCGGCAGAATAGCCGCCAGACTTTGATTTTTCTGCCCCTAATCTTCCCCGGCCCTAGTCTTCCGGGGGCGGCATACGACGATCACGCAGCCGGTGGCGTTTCATACCGCGCTTTCCGGTAGCTTCAATTAGCTTTCTACGCTCTTCGGCAGGCAGCGTTTCAAGAGCTTCAACAAAGGCGGCCGTAAACACGTCACGCTTGAGATCTTCAACAACCTTGATCTCGGCGAATTTGGCCGCCACCGCATCGCGATCCCATTCATCAGCTGCAATCAGTGAGGCGAGCTCGCGCCTCAACATTTGCGTGTTACGGTGCTCTTCACGAAGGGCCGGCAATTTCTCACGAATTTTTCTGCGAAAATCATCACGAATTTCAGGTGGCAATTCTCGTGCGTAATTCATCAGCGCGAGCGGATGGCCCAATCGTGCACCCTGGCCCGGACCAAGATGTTGCGGCGGCCCGTCATTTGAAATCACGCGCCCGGAAAAAAAACCAACCGCAAATACATTCAACGCCAGAGATGCAATCAATATGATGATCAGTCCTCGTCCCATTGAACCTCCTCCTCTTCATCAAATGCCTCAAGAGAAATCACGCTATCGGAATATACATAGGCATAGGCCTCGGCTTCCGGAGTCATGGCGTATCCCACGTTCACACTGAGTATTCCAGACGCCAGTCCGAGCGCACCAATGCCGGCGAACGCCCCAGCCGGGATGAACCGGCGTGGCGTGAATAAATCTGACAGCAATCCGCGAATTGTCATTGTTGCGGGCGGCGCATCATACTGCGCAATAATCCGGTTTTTCAGATCAACGCTCACCTGCGGCGCCGACGCGGCGCCGAGAAATCCGTCCAGCGTCTCAGCTTCAAGCCGCACGGCCGCCAACTCATCGGATCGGGCGAAGGCGCCAAACCGCTCGCGCGCTTCCGCCGGCCAATGTGTAATATCTCCGCCATAGGCGTCGAAGCAGCGTTTAACCGCTTCGAAATTATCAGTTGACGTGCGCATTTGTTTCATCGCTCATTTTCCCCATGAGATTTTCACGCATTGGCGCCAGTTGTTCGCGCAGGGCACGCCTGCCGCGCGCCAAAAGCGATTCTATCGCGTCGACGCTCACGCCCATAACCTCCGCCGCTTCAATATTTGTCATCTCCTGAAAGTGGCAAAGCGTGATCGCAAGAAGCTGCCGCTCCGGTAGCTGGCTCAAGGCATTGTCGATCGCAAAGCGGCGCTGCCCCAAAAATAACGCCTGGTCTGGCCGATCAGCACCGTCAACCAATTCCGGCGCCGCATCTTCCGGCGCCTCACGTCTGGTTTTTCGCAATTGGTCAAAACAGATATTCATCGCAATCCTGTAAAGCCACGTTTCGAATTTGGCGCCTTTCTGCTTCCACTTTCCAGCGTGTTTCCACAACCGCAAAAAGGTTTCCTGCGCGGCATCTTCCGCAGCATGCTTTCCACCCAATATGCGAAAACAACATGCATAAATTTTATCCGTGTGGCGCTCAACAAGCATCGCCGCTGCGGAACGGTCTCCACGGCCAGCACGACTGACCAGCGCTTCATCGGTGTCACTCTCTTGTCCCAATGCCAGCGCCCGTGTCCTTCGCCCGTGTTGTTTGCAGCGACCATGAAAGATGCGTCATGGCCGCGCAGATTTATCTAATGCCTGCGGCCAGCACGGTGACGCCGGCGATGTGGTTTTTCGTCCTCACTCAATACGCCATCTCCATTCGTATCGAGCTTATCAAAGCGATTTTGTGCGGCGGTGATAAATTCCGTTCGATCAACGACTCCATCGTCATTCGTATCAGCGTCACGTTCTTTACGCCGCGCCTTATGATGGGCGCGCATTTCTTCGCGTGTTACTGCGCCGTCACCATCTGCGTCGGCCTCAGCGATCAACTTCGCGCCTTTCTCTTCAACTTCTGTCGCGGTGATGGCGCCGTCGCCATTCGCATCAAGGTGATCAAAACGGTCGCCCCGATGATCCTTTGCTTCAGCGCCGACGGCGATCAGGCTAAACCCGAGCGCGCCGATCGATCCCAGTAGTATTTTGTTCATTCTAATCCTCGATTTTGGCTGCATTCACGTATTAAACGCTTCAAAGCCTGAAATCCGTCGCGGCGTTCTGAGAACGCCTAAAATCAAGGGCCAGGGCGCTTTCCGCTGTCTCGAAAACGCGTGCCGTAACGCGACCGTCGGCCGGCGCCGGAATCGCAATTTCATAATTTGTATCAGCGCAATCCCCTGAAATATCGGCAAAGGCGACCACGCGTCTAATCGCCGGCGACCAGGCGCAGCTGGTAATTCTGCCGACACTCTTACCTTGAGCAAACACCGCCGCACCGGGCATCGATGCATCATCATCGATGGACAATGTGATCAACCGCCGTTTTGATTCGAGGGCGCGCCTGCGCAATCCGCGGCGCCCATTGAACCCCCCGCGATCAAGGGGCGCAAGATGTGCGAGCCCAAGTTCAAACGGCGTGCGAACGGCGCCAGGCCGCGCACGGTCCGCCGCGATAAAATCCACGCCTGGTCGCGGGGCGCCACTTTCAAGTCTCAAAACCTCAAGCGCATCCAATCCGATCGGGGTAACTTTGCCGCGGCGCAGTAGTCGCCCCCATACCGTCAGGGCCTCCTCCTTTGGGAAGATCAACTCAACGCCCGGCAACGCGCCAAACTGGATAGGCCGCGCTGCTGTCTCAACGCCGCGCACCATGCCAGAAGCGGCAACAATATCACCGGGCATTTTCAAGCCCGCAGCAGACAGAGCCTCGCTTGCTTCAGGTCCAAAGATGCCGAGCACAGCGACCTGCTCAGTAATATCATCAGCAATTGCGTCCATGCCGCGCGCCGCCATCTTCAATCGACGCGCGTGCGCAGTTGGCGTCGTTAGCAAAAACAAATCGCTTGAAAGACGCGACACTTCCGCAAGGTCGATCACACCGCCGCGGTCATCCAGAACCAGTCCTCTGGCGCTATCGCCAGGATCAAGGCGCTGGGCCGGCGCTGTTGTGACGCGCGCAAGAAATGCCGGCGCATCACTACCGCGCACGGCATATCGCGCTATCGGGCCGAGATCTGCAATGACCGCGCCCGCTTTAGCGGCCTCATATTCACTTTCAATGGATGTCATAACGCGGGAAGCGGACCATCCATTAATCGACGTCCAGATGTTGGCATTACTTGCCGATGCAGCCGCTGAAAAAAGCGGGGTCGGGCGTGGCGCATCGGCTATTATATCGGCGGCAGGAAATATCATGGCGCGCCGCCCTCCTTCTTGAATTCGCGCAACGCTGCTTTCGCCGCATTTTTCCCGGCGGTGCAAGAAATTCCCGAGCCGATTTGCGCTTCGGGCCCGCAGAAATAAACACCGCCGATATCGCTGGCCGAAACTGCTGTGCCGGCGAGCGCCCATTGCTGCATAATGGTCGGTTTGGCAGCGTAAGCGGCAATGTTAGCGCCGGTCACCTTTGCAAGGTCGCATGGAAGCCGCAGGTCAATAACGTCAACCTGTTCACTTATCCCCGGCGCAATTTTTTCAAGCGCTGCCAGTATGACCGTCGAAATCTCGTTACGCCGACGGGCGTCCGGCGCTTGGTCAAATGGAAATGGGTGTGCAACGATCGATAAAATCTGCCCGCCGTCCACGGCGGCATCTGTATCAAGCGCGCCGGGAAAAATCGCTTCAACGATTGCGCTTTCAGGAATGCGTCCTGCTCGGGCGTCGATGAAAGCCCGGCGCACGTCGTTGGGCGGCGGCGAAAAAACAAGGCGGCGCCGTAAATTTTCCTTTGTCGCTTCATCTTTTGCAACGCCCCGGAGGGTGATTTGCAGGCGTGCCGAGGCAAGGTGAGACTGTGGCGCCGTCAACATGCGCTGGAACTCGATATCAAGAGCGTCCGGGCCAATCATGTCGAGATACGCTCTGGAAGCATCCAGTGCATTCACGATAATCGGCGCGCGCACTTGTCCGCCGCCCTGCAAAACCACACCGGCTGCACGATCCCACTCAATCAAGATTGATTTTACCGGCGCCGCCGCGCGAATTTCAACCTTGGCAGCTTGTACTGCCCGGCGAAGCGAATTGATAATTGAGACGACGCCGCCATCGGGATAGGCCACGGCGCCCTGCAAGCCTGCCGTCTCCCCCGCCAGACAACGCAGAAAACCCATAAAGCTAAACGCCTCATGCGGCGCCGCGCCGGAAAGAAACGCCGCTTCGCTTGTGAGCAGCGTTTTGATTGGCCCATCATCGAAAGATGCGTTTAGCACATCCTCAATGGACGCCAACGCATAGCGCGCTATCAACGCCGAGATTTCCGGGGACGCTTGCCTAACAGACTTGTCCAGCGCCTGCTTAGTCGACTGCGCATCCTCCGTCGAACGCAATGGTGCAAATGTCGGCCGCAAGAAAGCAGCAAGTTCAAGCGCTTCACGCATGAAGGTTCCGAACTGATCACGCGTGTCATCATCCAGCATCAGATCAGCCGCATGCTGAAGGTCGCCGTCAAGATGCAGCGTTTCACCATCATCAAAGTAATAAACACTATCAAGCCGGCGCGCCGCATAATTAACACCGTGCCGGTACAGTTCGAGCTCATTGATTACGTCGGGATCAAGAATGCGCACGAGATGTTCACCGTCAACACCTGCCACCCCCGGTGCAATGTCGCGCGCTCGAACGGGACCGCCGATTTCAGCGCTCTCCTCAAGCAAAAGCGTGCGAAGGCCGGCTTTGCCGAGATACGCCGCAGCAGCGAGGCCGTCGGCGCTGGCGCCGATAACGATCGCATCAATGCCGCCTTCAATGCGGCCGGCGCTTTGTGTTGCTTCTGGCTTAGCCGTCACCGGCCATCATCCTGTCAATGAGCCGGACAGCCGCGCTGATGGCGCTGTGACGGCTTGGCTGGACAACAACGCCGGCACAATCCGGAAAAACAGCATCACCCGAAACGGCGCCTGTTATGTCAATCGTCGCTTTCAAAATGAGATTGGCCAATCCCGGCAACCGGCTGGTCAGACGCTCCCTGATCTGCATCGCAGCAGCTTGCCGATCTTGGCTCGTCCACCCGCGCCATTCATTGTCCGCATAAAATACAGACGGAAAATACGCTGAACGCGCCAGGATGTCTCCGTTTTTAGCAATTTCAAATTCCACCGGCAATCGCTCCGGTGGACGCCCGCTGATTGCCGCATCGCGGGCATCCTGGAGATCGTCACCGTCATCGATAATTTGAAATATCGCATCCTCATCGTGGGCCGGCGCATCGATTTTTTCCGATAGTTTTAGCCGCATCGCCGCCGTTGCCGTACCAGCGCCCCTTATGGAGGCGCCCGGCGCGCAATGCCCCGCCCCCGCTTCAACAGCTGCATCGGGCGTTGCAAAAAAAACAACACGTGTTTTCAATTTTTCGTCGTCGTCAAACACCGCCGTTTTATATTTCCCACCATCAGAAGACATACGCCCAAGTGGCTTTGTGAATATCTTGACGCCGGAACGCTCGCAAACTGCCGTCAATATCTCGTAAAGCGACTTTCCCTCACCCGCCACGCGCATTCGCCAGGCATCGTCATCGAAATAGTCTGTCAGTGCAAAGGCGGAACCTGGCTCCGCGCCGCCGAGTCCAGAAGGCGCGAGCGCGTGCGCGGCAATGTGGTCTTTCAGGCGATTGTCTTCAAAACAATCATCGAGCAGCGCCCTGCAGGACCCCGCAAGCAAGCTGGCGCGACTGAGCGCTGTTCGATCTCCGAGCAGATTCGCCAGCGACGCGGCGCCATCTTTCGATGCCCCGGACAATGCAGAATTGATAAATCCGCCATCGGCAAGCACGGCGGTTTCGTCAACAAAATCTTCCCAGAGGGCGTACTCGTCGACGCCGGCATTCGCCAACGCGGCTTTGGTATCCCGACCGCCTACCAGCGTTACGACAGGGTCACCGGACTCCAGCAACGTGACCCGTGCACTGACCTTATCGAGTGTTAAATCAAACTCCTGCAAATCAAGTCGCCGCCAGATAAAATTTGGAACGCTCGACAATGCCCTTGCGGATTGTTTCTTATTCGATTTCGATGATCGCACCATCGCGACCTTTGCGCCGGCCTTCTGCGCGCATGCCGCGGCGCACAGGCTCGCTTCATCATCGCCTATAATCAAAAAATCGAAATGCGCCGTCATACGCCTTCGTGCCTGTTCGCTGTCGCTAATCGTCGTTTTTGGCGTCGTTATTTGTCTCGGCGCGCCGCACAATTATCTGGTCAAAAACCTGTGAAACATTAAGCTGAAACTTAGTTAACACTTGCTCAGCATTCTCAATCGTTTCTTCGCCGCAGATTGTCGCCATTCGATCACATAAGGCTTTGCCGGCGCTCTGCGGTGCAAATACGCCGCCCGTGGCCGCACGACTGACCTGCAGCAACGATTCAAATACTGAATGCGCCTTCTCCAATTGCACCGCCACCTCCTGCGCCAATTCGCCATGCTTCGCAAACCATGCAAGCGCCTTGCCGGGATGTTGGGGCGGCGCACCAATTTGCTGAGCAGTCACAAGTGCCAAATACTGACAAATAAACGCAAGATCCGTCTGACCGCCGCGTACATGCTTAACGTCCCAAACATTTATTGCCGGCTTGGCCTCCAGTAGTCGCTGACGCATATCAACGACATCCGCAGCGACGGTGGCGTGCGTCCGCTGTCGCCGCAGCACCCCATCAATTTCACCCATCACATTCTGGCCCAGCACGCTGTCTGGTGACATCAAGCGCGCTTTTGTCAGCGCCATAATCTCCCAGGTCCATGCGTCCAGTTCATAGTAACGCTGGAATGCGCCAAAACTCACTGCCGTTGGGCCAGCCCCGCCCGAAGGTCGCAATTGCATGTCAACATCGTAAAGCGAACCCTCTTCGGTCGCCGCCGATAAGGCTGTCACGAGCCGTCGGACCAGCCGCGTATAATATTCAACTGCACCCAGTGGCCGGGCGCCGTCCGACATCGCATCTGGCGACGCACCATAGATAAACATCAAGTCGATATCCGAAGTCACTGACATTTCTGTCGCGCCAATGCGGCCAAGCCCAACCACGACCATCTCGCCATCGATATCACCATGCTGGCGCTGCATTTCCTCAAGCGCAGCAGGCATCAACGCCCCGATACATGCATCGGCAATCACCGTCAGACAACGGGAGGCCTCGCCGGTAGGCAAAAAATCAACTGCTAGCTGAGCCGCAATCTGAAATTTTTGCTCACCTGCCCACCGCCTGACAGCATTCAGGGCTTGTTCATAGGTCGGCGCGTCAGCGACAGCCTGCGCACAAGCGCCGTCATAAGTTGTGGAGTCCGGCGGCGTCGACCATTCATTGTCAATCAATCGTTCAATAAAATTAAATCGCCTGGATAGTTCGCGCCCCAAATAGGGCGAGATCGTCATGATGCGAATAAGGTCATCAAAGACTCCAAGGTTGTTCAAAAATAGCGAAAATATCTGAACACCCGACGGCAGCCGTGACAAAAAACCCTCAAATGCAAAGAACGCTTCATCCGGAGCGCCCGCTTTCGACAGCGCCTTCAACAGAGGCGGAATGAGCTTGGTCAACAAATTCCTTGCGCGTTCAGTGCGCGTCGCCCGCATAGCGCCGGTATGCCACCGGCGAATGGCGGCGCTAACGTCTGATCCTCGCGAAAAGCCCAAATCGGCCAACGTTTCCAACGTCGCAGGGTGATCCTCCACGCCGGTAAAAACCAGAGACCCAATGTCGCTTTGCGAATCCTCCCCGGCTTCAAACAAAGCCGCATAACACCGCTGCACTGTTTGCAGTTCCGCGTTCAGTTTAGCTCTAAAATCGATAACGCTTTCTTCGCCGACAAATATCGATAAGCGCTCGATATCATTTTGCTCCCGGGGGATGCGGTGTGTTTGCTCATCATTGACCATCTGTATACGGTGCTCCACGTGACGGAGATACAGGTATGACCTGCTCATTTCATCGCGCGCGCGTGATGAAATGTGCCCATGCCCGCAAAGCGCCGTCAGCGTATCGAGCGTTCCGCGCGCGCGCAGCACCGGGTTCTTGCCGCCCAGAATGAGCTGTTGCGTTTGCACATAAAACTCTATTTCACGAATGCCGCCGCGGCCGAGTTTGATGTCATGTCCATCAAACTCAATGTCTCCGCCACCTTTAACGGTATGGATTTGACGCTTAACCGCCTGCACATCTTCGATCGTGGCGAAATCAAGATATTTGCGCCAAACAAAGGGGCGCATAGCGGTCAGGAATTTATCGCCAAGGCCAATGTCACCGGCACAGGGGCGCGCTTTGATGAAAGCCATACGCTCCCAGTTTTGCCCATAGGCTTCATAATAGGCCTCAGCTGCCTGTACTGAAATCGCAACCGCCGATGCGCCGGGATCTGGGCGCAGACGAAGATCTGTTCTAAAAACATATCCATCAGGCGTTTGGGTCTGCAGGAGGCCGACAAGCTCGCGCGTCAGCTTCACAGCAAGTATTTGCGCTTCGGCGGCGCCATCAACGCCCATCTCGCTCCAGTCAAAAATAACAATGAGGTCTATGTCGCTGGAATAGTTCAATTCGTTAGCGCCATGCTTACCCATGGCAAGCACAGCGTAACCGGCTGCACTATCCAGCCCGTGGCGCCCCAGCGCCGCCTGCAAAGCCCCTTCAACCGCTGCATCGGCAAATTGCGAAAGCATTTGTGTCGCCTGCACAACATCCCAGATACCCGCGATGTCAGCGAGCGCAATGGTTAGCGCCGCTTGTGCTTTTGCCTGACGCAAGATGCGCATCTGCTGCGTTGCGTCACCGGACATAGCGCTACGCACCATGTTGATTGCTTTTTCCAGCGATGCCTCAGGCGACGCAGACAATATAGAAAACAATAGCGCAGGGTCACCATGCACAAGGCGGCGCAGATAAGGCGAACACCCTGCAATGCCGTTGATCAGCGCCTTTGCGTCTGGTGGTAATATTGTGAAATCAGCCCCCAGGGCGTCACGCAAATGGCGCGCTGCATCCTGGTCAAAGACCACTGGAGCTGATCTGATATTTTCAACGAGGCTTTCGGCGTTCGTCATCAACCGAAATTGACCACGCACCGGCTGAAAAAACCAGCAAAAACCGCCGCGCGGCGGGTGCCGGCGGCGGTTTCAATACTCAAGTTTTTGCAGTCGGCAGATTAGCAACCCGCCGCGCCTTTTAAACTCGACGAAGGACGGAAACGTAAGCTTTTCGATGCCTTGATTTTGATTTCTTCACCGGTACGCGGATTGCGTCCCATGCGCGCTGAGCGTTTTGAGACGGTAAAAGTCCCGAATGTGCCAATCGTGTATTTACCGTCTTTCTTGGCCTGCTTTAATCCGCTTTCGATTTCACCGAAGACGAGTTCAACAACGCGTTTTGCTTCCGCATTACTCATGTCGCCTGATGCAGCGACATTGGCAATAAATTCAGCTTTGCTCATGACCTGTTCCTTGAAATTTAGCGGCCATTTTGCCGCGATTGGCCGCCCGTAATGGCGGTGCGAGTTTCACAAAGAACTGATTTCATTGATTGTGCAAGGCCGAATATTCAATGAACGCCTGTTTGTTATTAGCTTTTTTGCAATTCTTGTCGTCCGGGAGGAATAGGAATTTCAAACCCGAGAACCGTACTGGATTCAACAATTTCTAGCAGCCTAGCAAATCTGGAACTGGTATTTTCCCTTGGGATAACACAAGCGAATTTCGAGTGACAATGATAAGCTTTGCACCTGGGCTGCCGACGACTCACCCAGCAAAGACTGGAAACTCCATGACGATTCGCAGGCCTTTTTTGCTGCCACTGCTATCTGCATTTGCAAGGCCGTCTTCAAATCGAAGCGTCGCGCCATGAGCGCGCGCAATCGCAGCGACAAGGCTTAATCCAAGGCCGTTGCCGGGCGTTGATCGGCTCTCTTCAAGACGGACAAAACGTTCGAGAATGCGATCACGATCCTTAACGTCAACGCCCGGGCCGTCGTCGGACACAGACAGAATCGCGCCGCCATATTTCGCCGGCTGGACTTTCAACTCGATGCGCTTGCCACCAGCTGCATATTTCAGCGCATTGTCGAGGAAATTCGCCACCGCCTGGGAGACCAGTTCGCGCGATCCCTTTACCGGCGGTGTTGGCGCAGTGATCAGGATGATGTCGAACCCAGCCTCCTGCGCTGCAGGCTCATAGAGCTCGGCCATTTCCTCAACTATGGCGACAAGGTCTGTCACCTCCATGGCGCCGGCGCCTTCTCCGGATTGGATACGGGCGATAGACAAAAGCGCGTTAAATGTTGCGAGCATACGCTCCGAATCATCAATCGTCGCACGCAACGCCTTGTCTTTGGCTTCCGCGTCTTGTTCAAGCGCATCGCTAAGGCGATTGCGAATGCGGGTCAGCGGTGAACGCAAATCATGGGCGATATTGTCGCTGACATCTCGCATGCCGGCCATCAGACGTTCAATCTGATCAAGCATAGCATTGAGATTGGTGCTCAAATGATCGAGCTCATCGCCGGCGCCTGTTTCGGGAATACGCTGCGAAAGATCACCGCCGCGAATTGCCCGCGCAGTTTTATTCACGACCTCAACGCGCCGCAACAACGCACGGCTAAACAAAAGGCCAATCACAACGCCAAAAGCAATCGTCACCAATGCAATACGCGTCACCACGCTTTGAGAACGGTTGCGAAGGAATTGCCGACTTGCGACGTCACGTGCAACGACGATCAGATATGATTGCTCTGCCTCGGGGGAAGACCGAAACCGCATAAACTTGCCGCGCGCCTCACGTTGCTGGATAACTTCCTCGCCCGCCGCGTCAAAGATTGATCGCTCGAACTTGAAATTAAAAAAATCACCTTCCGCGGTTAATGCTTCAGGTGGAAGCGCTGTCAAATTCCCCGCCAGAACGGCCCCCGATGGCGCGCCAATCAACATATAAATGCTGTCGTCGGCCCATGCGGTGCGCCCACGAATAACCCGTGTCAGCATGCCCGGACCGCTGGACGAAAACAGATCCGCCAAAACCGCGATTTCGCCTTCAATCACCGCATCGGTCTGCTTTGCCGCCTCTCCAAAGGTTGCGCTGTATAGATAAGCGCCAAGAGCGGCGACTGCCCCGGAAAAAAGCACGACATAAATCAGCGTAAAGCGAAATGATGTTGTGCGAAGAATGCGCAACATGCGCGGGCTAGTCTTCGTCCGAAAGGGTGTACCCTGCGCCACGCACAGTTTTTAAAAGTGGCTTATCGAACCCCTTATCGATCTTCGACCGCAGACGGGAGATATGAACATCAATCACATTGGTTTGCGGGTCAAAATGATATTCCCATACGTTTTCAAGCAGCATGGTGCGCGTAACAACCTGTCCTGCATGACGCATCAGATATTCAAGCAAGCGAAATTCCCGCGGCTGCAAATCAATCTTTTTTGAAGCCCGCCGAATGGTCCGTGTAATCACATCAAGCTCAAGATCGCCAACCACATAACGTGTCGTCACATTGGCCGGCGCCAAGCGACGGCGACCAAGCGCCTCAACGCGCGCCAGCAATTCCGGGAAAGCGTAGGGCTTCACGAGATAATCATCCCCGCCCGCTTTAAGGCCCGACACCCGATCATCTACTTCGCCAAGGGCTGAAAGAAACAACGCCGGCGTATCGTCACTGTCAACGCGTCGTTGCGACAACAAGGACAACCCGTCCATTTTCGGCAACATCCGATCGATTACATAGGCGTCGTAGTCGCCCGCCGCCGCCATATTCAGGCCGGCCTCACCATCGAGCGCATGATCGACTACGTGGCCCGCGCCACGTAGTCCCTTGGCGGCATAGGCCGCCGCTTCCGCATCGTCTTCAACCAGAAGGATTCGCATGGGGATACTCTATATATTGCCGCCGCCAGAAAAAGAAGTGGCGGCCGCGCGGCTTGGGGGCGCGCCACGCGTCCGATGGAAAAACACAGCCTTTGCTGTGTTCGATGGAAGTTTACTCAGCGCTCAGCGAAAGCGCGCCAAATTGGCGGTTTTCACCAAACTGCATGCGCAACAGAACTGCGTCCTTATCGTTATTTCGCGCATTTTCAATTTTCTTCTGCAAATCGTCACCGGAAGAAACATTCTCCCCATCGACCTGCAAAATCACGACGCCGGGGCGCAATCCGGCATCTTCGGCCGCGCTGCCGGGTCGAACGCCTGTGACGACCACACCGTCAACCCCATCCGGCACGCGAAACTGTTGGCGCAACGGGTCATTTAGCTCGGACACACGCACGCCCAAATCAGACATGACGCTATTATTGTCATTTGCAGGCGCCTCGCCTTCCCCCTCAACCGCATCATCGCGCTGGCCAAGCGTTACTTTCAGGTTACGCTCCTTGCCGTCCCGGCTGATCTTCATATCAATGCGGTCACCTGGCGCATAGGACGCGACACGGCGGGAAAGATCATTCGAGTTCTTAACACTTTCGCCGGCCAGCCCCAGAATAACGTCTCCATTTTCCAGGCCGGATTTCGCCGCCGGCGTACCTGACAGAACCTCAGCGACAAGAACACCGCCGCGTTCCTTAAGGCCCAGCGCCGCAGCAATTTCAGTCGTGACCTCCTGCAACTGGATGCCGAGCCAACCGCGGGTCACCGATCCATTAGCAATCAATTGAGCGACAGTTTCTTTCGCCACTTTAGCAGGGATCGCAAAGCCGATACCCACGCTACCGCCATTTGGCGAATAAATTGCCGTATTAACGCCGACCACACGGCCCTTCAGGTCAAAGGTTGGACCGCCAGAATTGCCGCGATTTATCGGTGCGTCGATCTGGATAAAATCAAGATACTGATTTTCACGGTTCTGGCCGCCGATCGCCGATACGATACCACTCGTTACCGTGCCGCCCAGACCAAACGGATTGCCCACCGCAACGACCCAATCCCCGACGCGCAATTTCACATCTTCAGCAAATCTCACATGGGGTTGGGTTGGATCTGCGGCGACTTTCAAAACCGCAATATCAGTAAGCGGATCAACACCAACCAGCTCGGCTTCCACTTCGTCACCGCCCGCAAGTCTCACACGAATGGTATCTGCACCATCAACGACATGATTGTTGGTGACGACATGCCCCTCGCCATCAATGAAAAAGCCGGAGCCTTCAGCTTGAAGCCGACGGGCGCCATCGTTGAACTGATCTTCGGACTCCGGATCGCCAAAACGAAAACGGAAAAACTCTTCAGCCTGGTCAGGGATTTGTGGGCCTTTTATCTCACGCTCAACCAGCACACTCACAACTGAAGGGCTAACCCGCTCGACAAGGTCAGCAAAAGAAAGCGTACCGTCTGCGGCCACAGGCGGCGCCATCAGACGCGGCGCCTGTGCGTCAGCCGTCGAAAATCCAATACTCGCTCCGCTGAGTGCGACTGCCGCAGCACCCGCAACAATTAAGCGATTTAGTGATCCTGTTTGCGACTTTTGATGCATGATTTTATTATTACCCAAATCCATTTTTACAGCCTTCTTGTTGAAAGCGCCCCATCAATTTCTATCCATAGCGCAGATAAGGATGAAGGCAGACGCTTGAAAGCACTCTGACTGCATTAAAATTTGTTAAAAATATCAACTGATTCGCGAGTTAACCTTCACCCCTTCCGTGAGCATCCGATGAACCGGGCATTTATCGGCGATTTCAAGCAACCGCGCGCGCTGCGTATCATCAAGGGCGCCGGTGACCCGGATTTCCTTTTCCAGCGTGTGCGGCGCATGCGCATCCTCTGATTTGGCGCGAGTAACGCGGATGTCGACCGATGCAAGGTCCCAGCCCTTGCGCCTTGCGTACATTTTCATTGTCATGGCGCCGCAGGCGGCGAGCGCACCCTCAAGGGTCCGGGTCGGGTTAGGGCCGAGATCGCTCCCGCCATCCCCTTTGGAGGCGTCAATGATTTGGGGATAGCCGTCGACCGACAGTGCAATCGCCAGGGGCTCACCGGGCATGGATTGGGCGAGCGCACCGCCTTTGAATTCCGGTGCGACAGGGACGGCCCGCACAGCATCCGCGATGGCGCCTTTTCCGCCGATATAACGCCCGGCCCACGCAGCAATAATCTCCGCCGCGTAACCTGCATCGGCCACCGTCGATAAAAGATGGTCGGCGCTGTCGAGACTGACGAAGCTTTTGGGATGTTTCGCGGCCATAAAAATTTCTGTCGCATTTTCAATGCCGACAGTCTGGTCGAGTGGGCTGTGAAGAATGAGAAGCGGCTTTTTTAACGCAGCCGCAGCTTTCTTGACCCGGCCCTCCTTCAGATCCTCGATGAATTGTTTTTTTATGGTAAAGGGCCGACCCGCCAGATGGACTTCCGCAACGCCTCTTTCTTCAATCTCGGCGCGTGCTTCTTTTATCTGCGCGAGAATATGTGTCGCCTCCGCCGGCGCGCCGATGACGGCGACGCCTTTTATTTCTGCGATCTTCGTGGCGGCGACAAGCGCAGCCGCACCGCCAAGGGAATGCCCCACAAGAATGCTCGGCGCCTCGAAATCCCGCCGCAGATAGTCGGCGGCACTGATCAAATCTTCGATATTTGATGAAAAGTTTGTGTTAGCAAAATCGCCTCCCGAAGCGCCCAATCCGGTAAAATCAAACCGCAAGACCGCAAAACCCTGCCGACGAAGCGCACGCGCTATTTCCCGCGCCGCCTTAATGTCCTTCGAACAGGAAAAGCAATGAGCAAAGAGCGCATAGGCTCGCGGCGGGCCGATCGGCAATTCCAGCGCCGCTGCCAGCTTTTCGCCGCTATAGGATTGAAACTCGGTTTTGCGTGTTTCCCCGTCCATCAACTTCTCATTTCGTTTAACCCGCGATTTCCCGCATCGCGTATAGCGGTCTAACAACGGTGTCGAGTATCAACGCCGTCAGGAACTAAGCTGTATATACCTAAGCTGTTTTGGCAGCCGCCGCGGCGCGATCACGAATGAGCCCGGTCTCATCACTTGTCAGTAAGAGGTCGGCAAAAGCGAGCGTCCGATCGAGCATATGTTGAGCCGCTGCTCGTTCATCGCTTTCCGCAGCGCGAATTTCAACAACCAAATCATTAACATAGGTCTGTGTTTTCACGCGCGCTTCTTCAGCGATGACCGCAGAAAAAGAAGGGTCAGCGCCTAGGCGCTCCGCCATCTCCGCCGATTTCCCGATCAGCGTCGCTGCGGTTTTAGCGGCCTCGGACGTCTTTATGCTGACAGGCTTGGCGATATCGGGTCGCAGTGACATCAGCTTGCTTGACCCGCCTGCATGACAGACCGGCATAGCATCCAAAAGCGCCGCCAGGGCCTGCTCGGTAAAACGGTCATGGGCTTCACCGACAATGTCACGGCAGGCGTCAATGCGATTGACGAATACATTGTCTCCGATCTTCACCGCTTGTTTCACAAGCCCCTCTGCATAGTCCGTAAAATATGCAACGCGCACCATTGACGTTTCAGCGTCGAGCGCCCCGCTGCAATCGCGCTCCAATGCACGCGCCATAGATTCTATGTCTTCAAACAAGCTTTCCGGCAACACCATGATAGTGTCGCGGGCGGCGCGCAGCCTGTCATCTGCGCCCCTGGCCAAATGGTAGTAAACACCGAGCGCCCGCCACGGTCGCTCCAGTCGCCCCTTCAACGCCAATAGAAGATAAGCGGCAATCGGGCGCGATAGTTCATAGGCCGCCAAAAATAGTTTGCGCAATGCATAATATTGTTCTTCGTCAAGCGCGGGCGTGTGCGACGGGACAAGCGTGCGCAATTTTTTGAGAAAGCCGACGCCGTGAAGAAGCAGTCTTATCTCTTGCAAATCGCGATAGACCATTTCATCGCCAAGTTCTGCGATCAGCGCATCAGAGGTTTCGCGATCCTCTCTTGCGCGCGCGCAAAGCTGGCCCAATCCCGCCTCCGCTGCAGCAAATAGGGAGTGCTCCAACTCCGCCGTCTCGTTGCCGGCGGCAATGGCGTCATCAAGACTAGCGGCGACCAGGGCTGCCTGCGTCGTCAAGCTATCGGTCATCAAAACCCGCCAGATCGGATCCAGCGATGGACGTGCGATCATAGCGCGACGTTTTTTGCCGCTGCGCTGACCGATCAGGAAATCTTCAAAAGGCGTGTAAAAAACCCGCTTCGCGTTGGTTTTTCTAGGCGGAAAAACAGCGCTGCGCTCGCGGAGTTGGCGGCGTAAATCCGCAAGCAGCGCATCATGGGGCAGCCCCACACCGCCATGCTCGCGATCAACCTCCAGCGCAGAAAACAGTTTAACCGCCGCGGCATTGGGAAGGTCCCCCAAAAACCCCGTCAATTGCTTCATCATGCGTGGCGAGATCGTCACGTTGGGCTCATATTCCATTTGAACGTTGCTGGAAGCCGGGTTTTACGGCAGCAGGCGTTTAAACGCCAGCAAAATGCTTTCGAGCTTTCTGCTCCGCGCCAGTTTTCCAGCTTTTGACGAATTCTTCAAGGTCGGGATCGCCACCCTCTGGCAGGACAATCTTGAGCTTTACATATTGATCACCAGCAACGCCGGATTTGCTCTTGGCAATGCCGCGCCCGCGCAACCGCAATACGGCGCCTGAACTTGTATTTTTCGGCACTGTGACAGCAACGTCGCCGGCAATTGTCGGTACGGTGATTTTACCGCCCAGCACAGCCTCTTTCAGTGAGATTGGCGCGTCAATATGAACGTCCTCACCGTTGCGTTCGAAGATTGGATGCGGTTTGACTTTCACCTCTACATAAACGTCTCCGGCGCCGCCGGGCCCACCTTCACCTTGACCACGCAAACGCAGTGTCTGACCGTCCTCAACGCCGGCGGGAATCGCAAGATTGAGCGTTCGGTTATCTGGCATGGTGACGCGTTTTTTTCCGCCGCGCACCGCATCAAGGAAGTCAACCTCCAGCCGGTAACGCACATCGCGCCCGCGCGATGTTTGCGGGCCGCCCCGGCGGGCGCCGAATAAATCTGAAAAGATATCGCCAATATCTTCAAACGAAGCGCCTGCACCCGGGCCGCCGCCAGGACCGCCTCCCTGACCGCCGGGACCATAGCCCGCGCCTGCGCCGCGCTGCGACCACTGTCCAAAGGGGCTGCCGCGGTCGCGGCCCTCATCATCAATTTCGCCGCGATCAAATTTTTTCCGTTTGTCAGAATCGCCGATAATATCAAACGCCGCCGAGATCTCCTTGAACTTGTCTTCGGATTTTTTGTCCTCGGGATTTGCGTCAGGGTGGTGTTTTTTCGCAAGCTTGCGAAAGGCGGCGCGGATTTCCGAATCGCTCGCTCGCGGGCTAAGGCCCAATACGATATAGGGATTTCTCGCCAAATCTTACCCGTCTGGTTGTTCGCCGCCCCGAAGCCGCGCTGGAATTTACTAAAGACGCGCAAAAGCGCGCCCTCGCGATCTATCAGTTAGGTGATTTTGCCGGGATTTGAAGACTTTAGCGTTAAATTTGGAAGCATAATTGGCGTCAGGCGCTTGAAAGCCTCGTGTACTAATCATCCGCGACTGATCGTTTTGCCGTCATAGCCTCCTGGGCGCGTCGCAAATACCGCAATAAATCCAGCTGCCCGGGACACAATCTGAAAACCCTATCGCGTTTTGGTGATCCGCGATTCCAGCAATTCATCATCGATCTCGCCTTCGGGAATCAAGTCCGGCGAAACAGCAATCCCGGCGCGTTCTACGCTTTTCGGATCACCCGTGATCAAAGGGTGCCAGTTTGGCAAATCCTTGCCACGCGCGAGACGCCGATAGGCGCAGGTTTTCGGCATCCATGAAAGCGCATTTGCGTTTTCCGGCGTGAGCTTGACGCAATCAGGCACATGCTTGAAGCGATTTTCGTAATTCGTGCAGCGGCGTTTTTCAGGATCGAACAGTTTGCACCCTACATCGGTCTCAAACACATCACCGGTCTCTTCATTATGCAGAATATAAAGGCAACAGCGCCCGCAGCCGTCACACAGGGACTCCCACTCCGCATCAGTCATTTCAGTAAGAGTTTTGGTTTCCCAAAAGGGTTTGGCATTGGTCATCCCCGCTTGATAGCGCAGCTGCTCCGCCTGCGCCATGCACACGCGGTCATGACGCGCATGTGACCCGTGTTTATTGGCTTGCCGGCGATTTGATTGCGATAGTCCAGATGAGGACGTTGAACAAACGTCGCTAATCAGGGAGTTTCCGAATGACGTTCAAACATATTTCAAAGATGGCCGGTGCAGCCCTGGCGCTCGGATTTCTCGCAGCCTGCGCCAGCGTCACACCTTACCAACAGGCGACGAGAGGCGGCGGTTATACGGATCAGGCGCTTGATGATGGGCGCTATCGGATTACTTTTGAAGGTAATTCACAGACCGATCTCGCGACCATCGAAAACTATGTGCTTTATCGCGCCGCAGAGGTGACCCTCGCGAACGGCTATGATTATTTCATCGTGATCGATTCAAACACCGAAGCGATGCGCCATTTTGTAACGACGGGCACAAGCTTTGGCGGGCGAGGCTTTGGTCGGCGCGGATTTTTCTACGGGCATGGATTTCGAGGTTCGCGCTTCCACGGCCGCGGCTTTGGCGGCGATTTTGGCTCAACAACCGCAACAACGCGCGAACGGTTGAGCTATACAGTAGGAACGATCATCGAGGCGCATCGAGGCGATAAACCGAGCAACAGTAACGCCTATGACGCGCGCCAGCTAATTGATAATATCGGTCCCAGATTAGTGCTGCAGGGCGAGAAATAAAACAAAGCGCCCGGCGTCCTATTGTTCTCCGTGTCTGGGCGCTCGCCCGTGCCGGCTGCGCATCTGCCGGTGCGGGCAACCATTTTTTCAAACCGGGCCAACGCCAATCTCTGCTTAGTCTTTATGCGTGCCGCACGCGATAGGCGCATCGCCTTGCGCCCTGAAGAATATGCTCTTCGCGAATAATCGAAACATCCGAACCAAGAACATCTGAAAATACATTTAACTCGTTGGCGCAAAGTTTTGTGCACGCCTTCGCCGCGGAACAAATTGGGCAATGGTTTTCAATGAGGAGCCAGTCGCGCCCATCTTTTTTGGCTTCCGCCATATAGCCTTCGGTAGAGCGTGCTTTCGCCAATCGCTTGACGCGATCCCCAATAGTTTTGAGTCCGCTCAATGCGTCTGCATAGGCAGCGCGCTGAACCTTCCCGTGCTGGTCAATAATTTTGGTGAGGCCCTCGGCGCCAAATATATGTTCAACGGATTTGAGCATTTCCACTGCGAGACCCTGATGGGCATCCGGAAATAGGCGCGCCGCATCCTCAGTGAGCGCCCAAAGCTTTGTCGGCCGCCCCCTTCCCCTCGGTTCCGACCGCGCAGTCACAAGGCCCTCGGCCTCCAACTCGTAGAGGTGAAGACGTGCGGCCATCGCCGTCACACCCAGGGCCTCACCCAGCGCGCCGGCTGGCTGCTCTCCCTCCCGCTTCAACCGATCAAGGATTGCGCCTCTTGTCGCTGGGTTTGCGTCATTTTTGACGCCGCCATTGGCTTTCAATGCAGAGGGCCCAGTTTTTTTCATTCGTTTTATATAAAGCTATTGCTTTTAAAAACAAGCCGCATTAAGTAAAGAAAATACTTTCATAAAAGATTAGCCAGAGGAGGAGATCATGCCAAAAATTGAACATATCAATCTCGTCGTCACCGAGATCGATCCAACCTTCGACTTTCTGAAAGCCGCCTTTCCCGAATGGCGTCTGCGTGGTGAGGGCCGCGATCAATGGGCCGGCATGCCGCGCCGCTGGGTGCATGTAGGCGACGACGATTTCTACATTACCCTCAATGATTTCGGAAAAGGCCGCCAACGCGATCTATCAAGCGCCGAACCGGGCCTTGCCCATATCGGCTTTGAAGTTTCATCGCTTGATGACGTTGTCGAACGGTTAGAGCACGCCGGTTATCGCCCACATCATCTCGGCGCAGATCACCCGCATCGCAAGAACACCTATTTCATCAACGACGAAGGTCTCGAATTTGAATTCGTCGAATATTTATCTGACGCACCAGAGGAGAAAAATTCCTATGTTTAATTCTATCGCAGTCACCATGCATGACGGTGGCGCACTGGCCTATTGGCTGCGGCGCCTGTTTGAACGCCGCTGACAATGGTCGCCGACACAGCTCAAAAAAATTCCAATGCTTGAAGAACCGGAAATCGTCAAACATCTGCGCCGCGTTACCAAGCGGCGCAGTATTTATCCGCCGACATCAGTCGTCGGCGTTCTCGGCAGCAGCCGAAAAAACGGCAACACACGCATGCTAACGGATGCGGTGCTTCACCACCTGGATAGCGCTAGACTTTTTGACCTGTCCGACCTCTCCATCGCACCATATGATTATGACGATGCTCAAACGCAGGATGACTTTCTTCCGCTTGCCGAACAGATGGCGCAATCTCAGATGATCATTTTTGCATCGCCCATCTATTGGTATTCCATGAGCGCACAAATGAAGGTTTTTTTCGACCGACTGACGGATCTTACAAAAACGCACAAAATGCTGGGACGCAGCCTCGCGGATAAGACTGTTTGTGTCATCGCCACCAGCACAAGCAAAACGCCGCCGTCGAGCTTTGAGGCTCCGTTTGCCAAGACCGCCGGCTATTTCGGAATGCAATGGGGCGGAATGCTCCATGGATCATTCGAAGAAGACCGCCAGATGACGCCGGAATTGAACGCCAGCGCTGCCACCTTTGCTGAGAAGATCAAATCAGCGCTTCAAGCGCCATGCGCATTAAGCACCCCACCCCCAATTGCCCCCTAGCGAGGACAATCAGGGGCGCCGATTACCTAAAGGAACGGCTTATTCACGGGCAATTCGTCCAGGCCCGATCTCTCATAATCCGATGCCTGGCGACGCCGACTTTGCAGCAAAATAGCGTGTTTAAGCGTGATCGGCGTCACATGCGCCCTTAACCCTTTGTCATCCGCCATGAAATCTCTCTTCTTGCGCCATGGGATTGCCCCTATTATCGACAATAAGGGCAAGCGACTTGAGGCAGGCCCCGAGGGATGGGCCAGAAAATCGGGCTCTTTGGCGGCGGGTGATGACGGATCAGAATAAGCACAATGAACGAAGCGCCGGGGAAGAAAGCGCCAGGCTGGGCGGACAAAACTTCGGCGGCGCTTTGCTTGCGGATCTAAAACGCGGCGCGGCGGCATTCCGTGATGACATCGCACAACTTTTTACCCGTCAGAAGAAAGCCGTCGATCCTTCACCTTTTCCCGAAGAAGAAAAATACGAAACACCCCCGGATAAGACGCGCGACCGGCGATTGCTGTGGGGCAGTTTTCTGGGCGCCGGTGTTTCGCTTGCTTTTCTCGGCACAAGCGTCGCTCTGTTTGCAGCCTTCGTTCAATTAGCCCCGCGCATTCCTGCCAACGCCGATCTTTGGAATGTTAATCGGCAATCCGCGATTATCGTTCTTGACCGTAATGGAGAGGAAATCGCTGCACGTGGCGCGCGCTATGGCGAGCATGTGGACCCAAGTGAGCTTCCCGATCATTTGATCAAGGCTTTTCTGTCTACAGAGGATCGACGCTTTTATGAGCACAGCGGTGTTGATCTGCGCGGTACATTACGCGCTGCAATCACCAACACCAAATCCGGCAGTGTCGTGCAGGGTGGCTCGACCATCACCCAACAACTTGCAAAAAACCTCTTCCTGTCACCTGAGCAAACCTACATCCGCAAAGCGCGCGAGGCGCTGTTGGCGCTATGGCTTGAGGGCCACTACTCCAAGGATGAGATCCTCTCCCTTTATTTGAACCGAATTTATCTTGGCGCAGGCGCCTATGGGATAGAATCGGCTGCACAGACCTATTTCGGCGCGTCATCGCGTGACGCAAGTCTTGCCGAAGCTGCATTACTGGCCGGGCTGCCGAAAGCGCCGTCGACCTATGCGCCAACGCAAAACCCGCTCGGGGCCCAGCGGCGGGCCAGCGCCGTTCTCGACAATCTCTTGGAGACTGGTGAGATCACACCATTTGAAGCGCGCGAAGCGCGTCAGAACCCGCCGGTAATTGTCACACAGAACACTGATTCCGACCTCGGATATTTTTTCGATTATGCTGCGGCGAAGGCGAAAGGCCTGACCTCCAATGTCGCCGGAGACATCATCGTCACGACAACCATTGATCAAAAACTACAGCGCGATGCAGAAGCGGCCGTGATGACCGCGCTTGACGTCGAAGCACGCATCGCCGGCGCCGATCAGGCAGCGCTTGTTGCTTATGATTCGGACGGTGCATTGCGCGCCATGGTGGGTGGTCGATCATACAAAGAAAGTCAGTTCAATCGCGCTGTCCAGGCCAAACGTCAGCCGGGCTCTGCCTTCAAACCCTTCGTCTATATCGCTGCAATGGAGGCAGGCTTAACGCCGGAATCGCGCTTCATCGATCAACCCGTCGATATTGAGGGTTGGACCCCCAGCAACTACACGCCAGGTTTCTCCGGTCCCGTGCGTCTCACTGAAGCCGTTGCAAAATCGATCAATACAGTCGCCGTCCAGGTCACCGAACAGGTTGGGCGCAACAAAGTTGCAGAAGCCGCCATCCGCATGGGCGTTAAATCAAACGTGCCGCCGCACCGGTCGATTGCGCTGGGCGCCGTTGACATGACGCTTGCCAATCTCACCGGCGCTTATCTCCCCTTTGCGCGCGGCGGTCTGGCTGTTGAGCCCTATGCTATCCAAAAGATCGAAAGCAGCAGCGGCGCACTTCTTTATCAGCATGAAGATAAACCGGAATCAATCAGGGTATTGGCGTCCGATGTCGCGGAAAAAATGAACCACCTTCTCTACCAGGTGATGCATGCCGGCACTGGCCGACGCGCCAGCCTGGGCCTGCGACATGCAGCCGGCAAAACCGGCACCACCAATGAATGGCGAGATGCGTGGTTTGTCGGTTATACCGGCCAGATCGTCGCCGGGGTCTGGGTTGGCAATGATGAATACACACCCATGGACAAAGTCACCGGCGGCACAATCCCAGCTCAGATCTGGAAGGATTTCATGCGCACTGCCCATCAGGGCCTGCCGCTGATGAAACTTGCCGGTGCCTATCCGGCTGCATCCTATGCCTCCGAACCTGTGTTGCTCGACTTTTATGGAGAGGTCTCCCGCGACCTTGCCCGTGTCGAGCGCGATGGCAGCGCGAGGCGATTTCGAAGGCGGCAGTAATCTCGTCAACCGGCTTCGCAGGGCCGGCCATAAGCGCTAATTCGCGTTGTGCAGCGCCGCGACGAACCGTGACAACGCTCTAGAATGAACCTCAACGGCCGATCAGATAAAGACCCGTAACGGCAAGCACTGTTCCAACCCCGTCAATCCAGAACAAATTGCGGATCATCGGGATAAGGGCCTCGCCTTTCGAATCGAACATCAACGACCCAAGCCGGCCCAGGATTAACCCGCCAAAAATCACCAGCGCAATAATGAAGGCTGCACTCTGCGCAACAAGACCGGCGAATGCCACGAGCTGGCTCAAACCTGCGGCAAAGAAAAACCCGCCATATTGCGCACGTATTTCAACTTCGCCCGACCGGTGAAGTGCAGCAAGCGAGAGTTTCTCCGCGAATGCTGCCGGGCGCATAAAACTCATGACGCCTGTACCGAAGAAGAACAGTCCAAAGATCGCCAAAACGATCTGTATAAAGATATCACTCATGAAAACGCCTCCAGAATATATTCGGCTGACCGATTGACCGGCGATCGAATCCAATACATAACATAATTATGTTATGTCAAGTAAACAGTGCTGTGAAAACACTGATCAGGCGCGATTGACCCGGATCCACAGGGAAACAACGATAAATATGGCCAGCAAGGCGGATAAAAGCGCGAAGACGCAAAAGCAGATCATCCAAGTCGCTCAGGAGATTTTCGCCCGTGATGGCTACGCTGACGCTTCGCTCGCTGAAATCGTCGACCGAGCTGACGTCACAACTGGCGCGGTCTATCACCATTTTGGCGGCAAAAAGGGCCTTTTCACAGCCGTGGCTGAAAATGTTGAGCAGATGATCATGAGCGAAGCTGCCGCAGCGGCGCCGCAATCAGGGGAACCGTGGGCGCTTTTCGAAAAAGGCGTGCTGATGACCCTGGAGATCTGCGCGCGCCCTGACATTCAGCGCATTGTTTTCCGCGATGCGCCGAATGTCGTGGGTCTTGCGGAATGGCGGGAGATCGAAATTAAATATGCGTTTGGACTGTTGCGCAAAACGATCGCGCAGCTCTCAAAAGCCGGCTTGATCGACGCGACGAATACAAACCTCACTGCGCAAATTCTGCTCGGCGCCATAATCGAAGCGGCCCATGGCGTCGCGCTTGCTGACAACAAAGCGAAAGCGCTGTCTCAGGCGAAGGCAACACTTCAAAAAATGTTGCGGGCGCTGAAGACATGCTGAGCCACTGCCCTCTACTCCATCTTATGCGCAAGCGTTTCAATACGGATCGCAACATCGTCGCCGACCAGGTTTGCCGCTGTCATCAAGCCAAAGTCGGATCGTTTCAAAGAGGCGGTTGCAGAAAATCCAACAGCATCTTTCTTTGTTGCCGGGTCTTTTCCGATTTTGTTGAGGACGACATGCAAACTGACAGGCTTTGTGACGCCCAACAAGGTCAACTCGCCGGTGACATTCGCCTCCGTGTCGCTCAATTGTTCAACACTGGTCGAGCGATAACTTATCACTGGAAACGCCTCTCCGTTCAGCCAGAACGCCCCTTGCAGATGTTCGTTGCGGGTATCGTCGCCACTGGCGAGACTTGGAACGCCGATTTCAACGTCGACGCTTGAGTTTTCCGGCTCACCCTCATCAAGCGTAATGACGCCTTTAACATCGGGAAACGCGGCAATCACATCGTTGAAACCGAACCGCGACACCGAAAACTGCACATGCGTGTGCACCGGATCCAATGCGTATTGATCTTGCGCCTGCGCAGTCGTCGCTGGCGCACATATCGTGGCCAAAATGGCGGAAACGGCGAATAGTTTGATCCTACGGCCGGTCATTGACTTCTCCCTTATTTATTCTACATTGTAGAGGATATAGCGGATCGTAACCAATGCGCAAAGAAAAAAATCTCGGTGAGTTCGAAATCATCGTCCTCGCCGCACTCATTCGTTTGGGTACGGACGCTTATGGCGTCAGCATCCGGCAGGAAATAGAAACCCGCACCGGGCGCTCTGTTTCCGTCGGCGCCCTTTATTCGACGCTTTCGCGGCTGGAAGAAAAAAACTATGTCGCATCGCGCATGGGCGCCGCGACAGCGGAACGCGGCGGGCGCGCCAAACGCCACTACTTGATTAAAGCCGAAGGCGAAGCCCAGCTCGAAAAATCCGTCTTCATGCTTGGGAAAATGCTAAAGGGGATCAAGGCGTGGCCGGAGACGCTGAAAAATTTAGCATGCCTATAGGTCCGCCACGCCTGGCCCATGCGCTATTGACCCTTTTGACAGGCGCTGCGGATAAAGCCGCGCTGATCGGCGATCTTGAGGAGGAATTCGGACAGCGCTCGCGCACATCGCTGCGCGCCGCACGGGCATGGTATTGGCGCCAAGCCTCTCTTTCCCTGCCTTATCTTTTGCTGGAGCGGATGCGCAGTGAACGGGTGCGCCGGCTCGGTATCGCCGTGCTGGCCGTACTGGCGGGTTTCGTCTTTATGTCGCTATGGGAAATCAACGTTGCGCGCAATCTGGCGCGCGGCTTTGCAGAACTATCGCAAACGCCATCCTATACCGCGATCCGGGTCATTTATATTGGTGTGCAAATGATCGGTGTCGCCGCCGCTGGCGGTGTCATCGCCGCACTCATTTTTCGCCGGGATGAACCGTTCCTGCGCAACGCACTATATCGCCTGACGCCGGCCGCATTAGTGTTGTTTGCACCTTGGATCATCGCGCTTGTAAATCCGGCTGAAAATTATCCCCAGAGTTTTCTGATTATCCGGCTGAGTCTCGCGGCGCCATCACTTGTTGCCGGCGCCTGGACGATGAGTTGGTGGTTGTCGCGCCGCGCGCCCTAAAATTCTACCGGATCAGTCAGGTTCACTGGTTCCGGCGCAGTCAGACGCCAGCCCGCACCATCGTTACAGGCAGCGCCACGCCATTGATGGCGCTCTGAAAATGCGCTGAGACGTTGCGTAAATTCACGACACAGGATCGGGCGGCGACGCGGCCCACCCGCCAATTCAAGCTCCGTACCCGGTGCTTTGACTAAAAGATCTTCGAAAACATAACCCCGCACCTCACCGCTTACAGCAATCAACATCCAGCCCTTGCTGTCGATGCGGCCAACAACGTCAACACCTGACCCCGATGGGACAACTTCAACAATTGCATTTTCGGTTCCGGGACCCGTCCGGATATTGGAATTACGTGTCAGCACATGCGGCCCAAGATCGGTCTCCATGACATGGGCGAGGTCGATATCTGGCCGCGCCATTGGAATGCGGGCATTTGGATCCGCCATCAGGTTCGCCAGCGCATAATTACCGGGCATGACGACACCTGCCGCCCTGTTGCCCCGCCATTGTACGGGTTCGCCGCCATTCATCGCTTCGCCAAAGGCGATCGCCAGCGCATCGCGATCACGACCGCTGAGTTGGGCTGCAGCGGGCGATCCAGAGGCATAATTAACATCGCCTGAAGAAGAACCCAGCCCGCCGACGGAAGGGAGGCTGGAACAAGCGCCGAGCGCCACCGCAAATAAAATAGCCCCCAATCGCCCCAATAAACCCGCCATAACCTGCTCCTTCTTACCATTTCGCACAAAATCGACGAATTTTTTACCTTTCTTGCACAATCTACCCTCGTTGAGGAGGGCAAGAAATGCCTGCTGGAACATCCCGCCTGAAGGAATTGATCGCCGTTGCCAAAGAGGGCTCGAGCGACAAACGCCGGGACCTGCTGCGTGAAATAACCGACGTCTTCATGGCGCAGCCGGACCGCTATACATCCACTGAATTACAGCATTTTGACATTATTATGTCGCGGGTGACCGAACAGGTCGAATCTGCCCTGCGCCGTGAAATTGCTGAAAAGCTCGCCGATGTGCCGACCGCCCCAAGAGGCCTTATCAATCAGCTCGCTCATGATGAAATCTCTGTCGCCGAGCCGGTCCTGCGGCGCAGCCAGGCCCTGACCGAAGACGACCTCGTTCGCATCGTGCGGCAACGCGGTCAGGATCACATGAAGGCGATCTCAAAACGGCGCGAAGTTCCAGAAGCCGTAACCGAAGAAATTGTCGAACGCGGCAGCGAGGAGGTTCTGGTCAGTTTGGCCGAGAATCAGGGTGCGCAGCTAAAGCCCGCCACGATGGAAAAAATGGTCGTGCAGTCGCGCAACATACGTTCGCTGCAAAAACCGATGATGGAACGTTTCGATCTGCCGCCGCAATTGCTGACGCAGATGTATTTCTTTGTATCTTCTGCGTTGAAGAAAGAAATCCTGAAACGCTCAGACATGCTTGACCCCTCGCTGATCGATGAAGCTGTGAACACGAACCGCAAGAAAATCCTCAGCGGCGCCGTGCGGAGCGTGAAAGTCGAAGTCGGCGAGGCGCAACAATTCATTCAGGAAAAAGTTCAGGCCAACGCCATCAATGAAAGCCTGTTGAAGGAACTCATTGATATGCGCCGGTCTACGGAGTTCTTGCTCGCGTTTTCGCATTATATTGGCGTCGATTCATCGACGGCGCAGGCGCTTTTAAAAGACAAGACGTGGGAATCGCTCGCTATCGCCTGCCGCGCAGCCGGCCTGGAACGCCCGACTTTCGCAAAAATCGTTTTCGGCATGCAGAAAAGTCATGACGAACAGAATAAAGCCCTCAGGATTCTCGATCTTTATCTAAAAATTCCGCAGGATGCAGCAGAACGCGTGATGCGGTTTTGGCGCGTGCGCACCCAAGCCGCCGCCGCAGCGGCGCAAAGGTCGAAAGAAAAAGCAGAGACGAGCGAAGCCGCTCAGCAAGCGACAGCCTAAGGCATTAATCCAAAAAAGCGCGGCCGTCGCGGTCTTCGATCTCGACCACCCACAGGTCGGGATCAATGGACGCTTCCTTCTCAAGCCAGCTGTCAACTTTTGCTTCAGAACGGTCTTCTTCAAACGGCTCGCGCCACATAATATTACCATCCAGATCGCGGCTTTGGATAAACAGCCGCGCAGTACGCCCCCCCAGATAAACCTTTACAGCAACTGCGCCAGCATCCGGATCGCCGCGCCGTGCAACGGTCGCAAAGGCGCCGGCGCCTTGCGCCCGGCGCAGATGCGCAGAAACGCGAATTTCAGTTTTTAGGCGCGGCTCAGCGGTAGTCATTGACGTCGCCTTTTTCTTTAGCGGTGAAGTTGAATAATTCCATGGCACAATTTCACTTAGTTCATGCGCATTAACAAGAACGGTTAATGACGGCGGAAATGACAGCATACGCCCCAATAAGTTGAAACAGGTGAGCGTTCATCCGCGTTTTCTGTCCTGATGTCGAAAATGGCTCGAGACTTGCTCCTGCTCATTTGTTGACGCGCCTTATCACGGTTAACCGCGATGAGGCCAAGGAAAGCAAGGAGAGTATGATGAAGAAGATTATCACGATGGTGGCATTTGCCGCTATGACTGCGCCGGCTCTTGCTGGCAACCCTAATGATTTGATTGACGTGCCAGAAATGAGCGCCGGAGCAGGCGTTGCCGCAATAGCGCTGCTTATCGGCGTTGCAGCGATTGTTCGCGAAAAATCAAAGCGCAAGTAAGCTGGGTTTGGCTTAGGCTGAACGCAATTTCAGCGTTCACGCCCCGGCAAGCGACCGACACCGCATAAAAACCGGCGCCTTATTGGCGCCGGTTTTTTTATTTCAGCTTATCAATCGAGCTCGGTCGGTGTTCTCTGCGCTGCGTTTTCTTCTCTATCGGCACGAGGGATTTCTCTATCGACTGGCGTTCGGAATGGGTCAAGCGCCAGGTTGGCAAAAGTTTCCGGCTCAATTGCTTCCGCCCCTTCAATGCCGAAAACTTCTTCTTTGCTGAGGTTTCGACCTGCGCAATAGGTTCCGAACAAGCGGTCCCACAATGTGAAAACCGTCCCGAAGTTCGTATATTGATGCTCAGGCGCCGCTGAGTGATGCAATCTATGTATGTCGGGCGTGACAAAAATTTTTGAAATCACATCATCGACTGACGCGAGCAGCGGCACATTCGCATGTGTTATGGTATTGAAAAACACCAGCACACCAAAAGAAAACAGGATACCTTCGGGCGGCACGCCAAGGAGAAATACAACCCCCACCTCCAGGCTCGCGCGAAAGACGGCTTCAAAAGGGTGGAACCGCAAAGAGGTCGTAACGTCGATATCGTTGTCAGAATGGTGAACGCGGTGGGTGCGCCAGAAGAAATACCATTGATGCAAAATTCTGTGCTGCCCATAAGACAAGGCGTCGATAATGATGATGCTTAGAACTAACTCCGTCCACAAAGGCAAAGCAAACTGATTGAGAAGGCCAAAGCTGTTTTCTTCGGCCGCGACCGCGCCGCCATAGCCCGCAATGAATGGAATAAGGCTCAATATGACTGAGCCGTAAAACGCCATCGACGCGTTGCGCAGCCATCGCACCAGATCAATCCTGGCAACGCGTCGCCACGGCATCAGCCTTTCCAGCAATGCGCCAGCCGCAAGCAGAGTGAACAGATAATATAGCCCGTTTACGCCCTTAAATATCTCCATGCCGCAATCTCGCGATGGTCGCCATTATTGGCAAGAGCCCCCAAACCCGTTGAAAAATGTGCGCATGGGAACCAAAGGCGCGAATCCATGGCGCCGCATATGCCAATGACGCGCATCAGCTTGCATAAGGCACGGATTCTAAGGTATAATTTTAACTTGCTGTTTACCATATGGAGCAGCCGTATGAAAACCATCAGCCTTGCCGCGCTACTGACCGCAGTGGTCACGCCGGCACTGGCGACACAGCAGGTTTCTGTTCCTGAAATGGACATAGGTTCTGGTTTTGCCGCAGTCGCATTATTAGCCGGGTTGGCGGCAATCATCCGTGAAAAAACGAAACGAAACTAGGGAGAAGAAAATGAAGAAAATGGTATTTGCGGCGGCCTTCGCCGCCATGACATCGCCAGCATTTGCCGGCGTTGGTCAAAGCGTTCCTGAAATGGAGCTTGGCGCAGGCGTGGCCGCGGTTGCTTTGCTTGTTGGCGTTGCCGCGATCATTCGCGAAAAATCAAAGCGCAAATAATCCACGACGCGCTAAGGCTTAATGCGTCGTCCAGGCTCTTATTTCGACGACAAAATAATATAAAAACCGGCCCATTGATTGGCGCCGGTTTTTTGTTGCACAGATTAACGTTTCACGAAAAACTCGCCGCGTGACGATAAAATCAGGTTCAATTGGCCACAATTTCGCATATCGCTTACGGTACTTTAGGGTTCCCACCGTAACATGACGGATCATGGCGCAGCTAGAAACAACAGCGGAAACAATGCCTAGCACCGAGCGCAGCCTCAATGTACGTGCGCTTTTACTGCTGGCCATGGCGGCGATAGAGTTGCCCTTTCTCGCGTTCCTTTACGACCCTACTGCAATCAATAACAGCGATCCCGCATGGCTGTGGACGCGTGTTATATTGCGTGAAGCTGTGCCGCTGTCGGTGTTTTTCCTCGCTACACTTTGCGTCGCCGCTGCGCCAAAACGCATAACGCTATCCGAGGCATGGCGGCGCGCGGCGGCGCAACATCAATGGCGCATGCTGCTGACGATCAATGTTGCTGTCTTCGTTATGCTGTCCGTGCTGACCCTTCAGTTCAACCAATATGGCGGCGAAACTGAACCGCAGCCGCCCTGGTTGCTTTTTTCTTTGTGGGTCGCTGCCATTGGTGTGATCTACGGGCTGCTGGCGGCGGCCTTTGCGCCGCTTTCCTATTGGCGCGAAACGCTCACCAGTGAGCGCACAACGATCGCAATCGCTGCTGGGGCTGCTTTGTTTATTGAGATGGCTGCGGTGCTATCGCGTCAGTCATGGGGCGCTTTATCAGAAGCGACCTTTCGCACATCAGCATTTTTCCTCTCCCTTTACGAAACCGACATCATCATTATCGCCGACAAACGCGTGCTTGGAATCGGCGACTTTGTCGTAAACATTGCGGCAGCGTGTTCAGGCTATGAGGGCATCGGACTGGTCGCGACATTTCTTGCCATCTATCTATGGATTTTCCGCAGTGTTTTAAAGTTTCCCAATGTCTTCCTGATTTTGCCCATTGGCATTGCCGCCATCTGGATTTTGAACAGCGTTCGGATCGCCGCGCTTGTCAGTCTCGGCGCCCATGTTTCACCGGAAGTCGCTGTCACCGGATTTCACTCTCAAGCCGGCTGGATGATGTTTCTAATGGTGACCATTGCGATCATGCTCGCGACGCACCGTATCGCATTTTTTCATGACCAGGCGGCCATTGTGACGCCTGCAGCGCCATCGACAGCTTTCCAGGCCGCCGTTGCGCTGCTCGCTCCATTTCTGGCAATGACTGCTGCGGGCATTCTCGCAGCAGCCTTTACGCACGAAAACTACTGGTCTTACGCGCTGCGCGTCATCGCAATCAGCATCGCGTTATTCGCCTGCTGGCGCTATTACCGCCGCCTCGACTGGCGCATTGGCTGGACACCCATCGTCCTTGGGCTGATTGTCGGCGCTGCATGGATCGCAACCGATCCGGCCGGTGATGCTCCCGACACACTTGGCTTATGGCTCGGCGCGCTTCCTCCCGCCGCAATGTTATTGTGGCTCTCGATGCGCATCTTTGGAACAATTATTCTTGTCCCCATTGCCGAAGAATTGGCCTTTCGCGGTTATCTGCACCGCAAACTCATCGCCGATAAATTTGAGAACATCGCGGAGGGCGCCTTTTCCTGGAAAGCCTTTCTGATCAGCTCTGCGCTGTTTGGCGTTCTTCATGATCGCTGGCTGGCCGGCGCTCTGGCCGGCGCCGTGTTCGCCTTTGCGCTCTATCGCTCAGGCAAAATTTCCGGCGCTATCGCCGCACATATGTCTGCAAACGCGCTGATCGCCTTTTGGGCGATTATCTTTGGGCAATGGAGTTTGCTGTAGGGCGCGCAACGACAAAGAATGGGATGAACAAGAATCTGGGATAGGGCTTGATTCAAACCAAAAATAAAATTTCTATAAGACCCTACGCCGCGTTCGCTTTTGACGCCCGCTCACGGCGATATTGAGCGACGCGATCAAGCTGACTTTGAATATCGCTGGCGCGACCGAGGCCAAGCTGCGGCGCCGTAAAATCACTCCGACTGCTGCGCAGCGGCAATGTCAGCCTTGCTGTCGTTCCCTCACCCGGCGCACTGTCTAGCCTAAGTGCGCCGCCATGCAGCTTCGCCAGCGAAAAGGCCAGAGACAGTCCAAGCCCGGTTCCCGTCGATCCGCGTACGCCATTTTGATGAATCTCAGTATATCGTCCGCCAAGCTTTGCGAGCGCGATCTGATTCATACCGATGCCGGTGTCTCGCACAACAAAATCAAGGGCGCCGCATTTTTCTGAAACCGAAATCTCAACGCCGCCCTCGGCGGTAAACTTCACCGCATTGGACAGAAGATTGATCAAAATCTGTTTTACCGCTCGGGTATCCAGCATCGCTTCCGATAAACCTGGTGCGATATTGACGGTGAGCTCAAGCCCAGCCTTTTCCGCTTGCCCGCGAACCATTTCAGCGCAATCGCGCACAATCGGACCGGGCGTTGTCAGCGCCGGGGCCAACGCATAACGGCCAGCATCGACCTTGGCGCTGTCGAGAATCGACCCGATCAACTCCAGCAAATGGGCCCCCGAGGAATGAATGTGACCGGCATATTCTTTGTATTTCTCGCTACCGAGAGGGCCGAAGGTTTCCGCCTCCATGGTTTCCGCAAAGCCCATAATCGCGTTCAAAGGCGTTTTAAGCTCATGACCGAGATCGGCCATCATCTCTGCGCCGCCAGACATCGGCGCCGCCCCAGCCGCCTGAGGCGGGGTTTCAGCGGCCGCTCGGGACTGGCGTAATTTTGTAAGTTCTCCTGCCCGATCACGGATCAGCGCCTTTGCCTGCCCGCCCCCAACCGACAAAAACGAAATCTCAGCAAGCGCCGGCGCACGGCGAAGCCGTAACAAACGAAATTCAGCGCGCAGATCCTTACCGCCATGCGCATCGCCTTCTATCGCAAGGCTCAGCGTCCCGCGCACTGCCGCCCGATCTTCGCGCCGAACAAAGTCATAGAGCGAGCGGCCCACAAGATTGCCCGCAGCGCCGATAATGTCTTCCGCCGACGCAGAAATATCGAGAATGATCCCGTCGTGATCGAGTTTCAGCACAATATCGCCCGCGCCGCCTCGCCAAACGGGGCCGCCGCGCACACGACTTGTGCGGCTTTTGAGATAGGAAAGAGGGCGAAAATCCATTGAAACGAGGGCTTTAGATATCTGACTGGTTGGGCCGGCGTTAACCCGGCCATTAGATTCGTTAACGCATCTTCACCATGGTCGCGTTGTCGTTAATAAATGCTGAATCACGGAAAATGCCCGAAATTTAACGTGTCAGCGGCCTGAACAGGTCGAATTTGAGTATAATTCGGCTAGGATGGTCAGGTCAGCGTTAAACCATGCAGCGGTATCGTGACGGTAGCTTTGTCGGGGGATCCCATTGTCGGGGGCCGTCATGTTTGGGAGAAGTATTCGTATGTCGCGTAGCAGACACACCACAGCCGCACGGAAATCGCCACATTGCGCCATTCTGGCGTTACTTGTTGGCTTTGCAGCCACCGGCGTATCAGCCGACACGCTCGCTCAACCAAAAGATAACGCCCTGGAGCGCCAGGCAGCTGACTACATCCGATTTCGTGAAGACGTCGAGACGATAGAGGCCATGCCGTTTAAAAATGCCGATATCACACGCGAAGCCCATCGCCGTTTTGCTGCGCATAATTCAGAGGACCTCGCCGCCGGATGGGTCGCTTACGCAGCCCTGGTCGCCGCAGATACGCCTGAATTCGCAGAAGCCCTGAACAAGGAAATGAAAAAGAAAAAGCGCCGCGGCCATCTTGGTGGTCGGGACGGACTTATTTCCAATCTCGCACAGGATCCGAGTTACATCCGCAAACTTGGCGGCGCCAATAAGGCTGTCGAGGCGGTGCTTGCCATGACCATGCAGGACGGCGCCCGCATCACCGCTCTTGGTGAAGCCTTTAAGGAACAAGCCTACGCGATGCAGAAAACCAGCTGGGGTAAGAAACGCATCGCGCCAAGCCAGAAACGCATCACTGAAGCGGCCAATTACAGCCGAAGACGAAATGCGCCCGCTGCACCGGACTTTAACCGCACCACCAGTGGCGGCGTAACAGCGCCCGCGCTTGCCAGTGAAAGCGGTGACTGGAGTGCTGACTGGGGCGAGAGTGCTGACAAAGGCCGTATGAGCGAAGCCAATGCGCGGGTCATTATGGATCGCGTCCTAAATCTCGCCGCGCGCTATTCCACCGGCGGCATCAACGCCAAGATCGTCGAGGTCTACGCCAAGAACAACAAATCGGAGCGCTGCCTTTCCATGGCGAAACTGACCCTCGATCAATGCATCGCCGCAACACGCACGCCCTATGAGGAAGCCTTTTGCCTCGGCGAACATGGCCTGAACGATGTCGCCACCTGCACCGGTTGGGTAGCCGGCGCCGACGCAAGTTAATACACCCGCAACACTTTCACACGCACCGTTGTCCCTCCCGCAAATAAAAAAGCCGCTCCAGAAGGAGCGGCTTTTTTATTGATCAGCGCGAAACCCTCGTAATGGGTCTGCAACATCACCATATCAAATCCCTGTGCACACAACAATTGATAGGGAAACTCCAATGATCATCACTACAACCCATACTGTCGACGGGCAGTCTGTTCGTGAATACAAAGGCGTTGTTACCGGTGAAGCTATTCTTGGCGCGCACATAATTCGCGATTTGTTCGCTGGCATTCGCGACATTGTTGGTGGTCGATCGGGCTCATACGAAAAATCACTGCGCGAAGCCCGTCAGATTGCCCTTCGCGAAGTTGAAGAAGAAGCCCGCCAGCTCGGCGCAGATGCTGTCGTTGGCGTTGACATCGACTATGAGGTCATCGGCGAAAAAGGGTCAATGATGATGGTCTCAGTTTCCGGAACAGCGGTTGCTTTCGCTTGAGAAACGCGCACGCGCGCGCTATTTTTTCTTCGCAAGATGGCTTTCAATTCCGGAATCAATGGTGGCTAGTTCTTGGAACGACTCTCGCGCTGCATCGTTGATCAGCGCTTTTCGCGCCGCGGCGCCGATCTCATTGAGACGGTCTACGGAGAGCTCTTTTCGCGCAAGCGGCAGGAATTGTGACTCCTCATCCGCCATGTGCAGTTCCTGCATTACAATAAACTTTTTGACCTTATCAATCATCGTCCATTTCGGCGAAACATGATGGGCGAGAAGATCGTCAAAATGCTCGGAAAACTGCGTCGTAAGCAAGCCCATTTGTTCGTGTTCGGATTTCAATCTTAAGAGATATTCTGTTTCTAAAACGCCCTTATCCATAAGGGCGTCATATATGTGGTCTTCTTTTTTGTGATGGATTTCATCGGGGAATCTCATGAAATACTGCGCCAATAGATGGAGCAAATCATAGTCCGGCTCTCCGTTGCGGGTCCAAACATCGATTTCTTGTTTCAGCAGGACCAGCCGGCTCCTGAGGCGGTCATGCTCATCCTTGATCGCATCAATTAGGGTCATCGCTTGAGCCCCCGCACAAAATGACAGAAAATCAAAGACTATATGTATCAAAGCAAGCGGGTTTCGTCGAGCCGCTCGAGGTCGGCTTGTCCATGCGCCGCTAACAGCTTATCTCCATTCGCATGACGACGTTTGAGCAAATCCGCGATGATTTTGAATTCCTCGATGAGTGGGATGATCGATATAAGTATCTGATCGATCTGGGTCGCAGCCTCGCGCCCTACCCTGAAGAATTTCGCGATGAGGATCACAAGGTGCGTGGCTGCGCCAGCCAGGTCTGGTTACACGCCGTGTGCGAGGGCGACGTAATTACGCTTCAGGGCGATTCTGACGCGCATATCGTCAAAGGCCTCGTCGCACTGATGATTGCGCTCTATTCAGGAAAGCCTCCTCAGGCAATTTCCGATATTGATCCGCAGGCGGCGCTGGCGCCGTTTGATTTGAACGATCATTTGACGCCACAACGCTCAAATGGACTTCATTCGATGGTCAATCGCATCCGCACCATCGCCGCTGAAAATATCGCCAAAGATTGACGCGTGCCCGAATGTGAACAGACGGTGTCAGGCGAGAAATGACAACACCAACACGAAGCCAAGCAACACAGCCGTCCACAACGCCATGAAGCCGATTGGCCAGTTGCGCGCCAATTGCCCTTCAGGGCCGTGCATCGTGTAAATGCGGGTCATCAGGGCGTGCAGGCGGCCCGAGAAAATCCCCCATAGGGCGACCCAGATGACACGCGCAGCGCCGACAGCCCAGGTGACAAAAGCCCTGCCCGGCACCCGGTAAAACCAATCAGTGTCGAGATTGGTAGAAGGCACTTCCGCCGGATACCATTTAATCAGGATCAACACAGCAAAGGCGAGTATGGCCCAAAGGAGAAGCTGTAGCTGCTCGATAATATGATAGGCGCTGTAGGGATGGTAACCGGCGATCTGCTCCTGATCAGGCAAGAGCGCATAAAGCGGTTCAGGATGGACCCCGATACCGATGGACAGAATTGCGGCAACACCCATGGCGATGAGCATGGGAACCGGCGCCTCTTTCGGGCGCTTGCCGCTGTCATGAGCAAAAAACGTAAAATAGGGGATCTTGATGCCCGCATGTTCAAGCACACCGGCAGACGCAAAGAGCAGGGTCAACCAGATCCAGATGTTAAAGCCCGCAGCGCCATCGACAATAAGCCCCTTGGTGACGAAGCCCGCAAAGCCCGGAAAAGCTGAAATCGAAAGGGCTCCAATAATGCAAAAAGTCAGGGTCAACGGCATGGTCCTGTAAAGCCCGCCAAGTTCCGTTGCCTTGGACGTTCCCGTTCGGAACATCGCAGCGCCGACTGCCATAAACAAAAGGCTCTCAAAAATAATGTTGGAAAAGGCGTAACCGACCGCGCCATTGAGCGACGCCGCCGTTCCAATACCAATGCCGACGATCATAAACCCCACCTGGTTATTGATGGAGTAGGTCAGGACTTTTCGCAGATCATTTTCAATGAGCGCAAAGAAGATCGGGAAGATCGTCATCACCGCGCCAATGTAAATAAGCTCCGGTGTTCCTGCAAATCCGCGCGCCAGCGCATAAACCGCAAGCTTCGTCGTAAAGACCGAAAGGATAATCGTCCCGGAGATCGTTGATTTCGGATAAGCGTCCTGCACCCAGTTGTGCAACAGCGGAAACGCGCTCTTGATCCCGAAGGCAAGAAATATCACCAACGCCGCAAGTTTGATTGCGCCATCGCCGTCGCGCAAGCCAATCGCATCAAAGGCAAACGATCCGGTTTCGCGATAGAAAAGCACGACGCCAGCCAGCAACAACACGCCGGAGAGCACCTGGATCGCCAGATAGCGCATACCGGAAACATAGGTCGCACGCGTTCCCGGCGCCCAAACCAGAAAGACGCTGGTAATCGCCGCCATCTCCCACCAGATAAACAATGTAATGAAATCACCTGCCAGAACGCCCCCAAGCGCAGCGGCGGGATAGGCGAGCGTTGCAAAATTCTGTGCACGGTCTTTCTGACCCCAGGCATAGATAACATTGAGCGCTATTGCGATGTGAAAGACGACGGCAAAGACACGCGACAGCGGATCGATGCGAATAGTGGTAATCTCTTCGCCAAAAAGTTCGAACACGCCATAATTACCGAGCCCCAGTGAATAGAGCTTTGCCGCTGAGATCGCCGTCACAACCAACATGATCACGCCTGCCAGATGACGCGGCGTTGCAACACACATCAGCGCGCCAACCGTGAGAATCACAGCCGGGTTGTCGAGGAAAACCGACAAAAGGCTACTCGCGCTCATCATAATACTCCTCTTTACGGCCAACCAGCTTTCTTAGATGCTGGCCGACGAGCACGATGAACACGAAGGCGCCAAAACCGTAAATCGCAAAAAATGCAGGGACGCCCTCAATCGCAAAATGCGGATGCGGGTTGTGCCACGCGGCGTTCAAACCCGCCGCCGCAGCTGCAATGCAGGAGATTATCAACAGGCCGAGGAATGCCCGGATAAAAATCGGGTTGTCCGCCCATCCCCCGTCATCAGGTTTTCCATGATTTTGATCATGATCAGACATCACCCACCTCCGATCAGCGGCGTCAGAAATTTGTAAAGCGGGTCAGCAAAGAAAAAGAGCAGGAAGGCGCCGAGCGCCGTGGCAATCGGCGGGGCGAGACAGAGGATCGGCGCTTCTTTTAGCGCGCCCCATTGAATCGCGGCGCCGCCCGCGCCTTTTGGTTTTTCACCCTCTTCCGCGGGGTTCAAATAAAAAGCCTGAACCGGGATTGACAGAAGATAGATAACGTTGAGGATCGACGAAATCATCAAAACCGCTATAATTGCCAACTGACCGTTATCCGCTGCACCGACCATTAAAAAGAACTTCGGCCAGGACCCAGCCATCGGCGGCAGGCCTATAATCGACATCGCGCCGATGAAAAAGGCGCCGAACGTAATGGGCATGACCCGGCCAAGCCCCCTCATTTCCGAGATAAGCGTCTTGTGGTGGGCCACATAAATTGCGCCGGCGCACATGAAGAGCGTCATCTTGCCGAGCGCATGAGCGGCGATCTGCATGGCTCCGCCCATCACCCCCATGGATGTCGCAAGCATCGCACCGAGCGTGACATAAGAAAGTTGTGAAACGGTCGAATAGGCAAGCCGCGCTTTCAAATTGTCCTTGTTCATCGCAATGACTGACGCCAACAGGATCGAGCCCGCTGCGATCCACATAAAGGGCGTTGCGGCGCCGGTGTCATGAAGAAAATCAATCCCGAAGATATAAACAACGATTTTGAGGATGGAAAAGACGCCCGCCTTGACGACGGCGACAGCGTGCAGGAACGCCGAGACAGGCGTTGGCGCCACCATGGCATTGGGGAGCCATGGATGCGCGGGCATCAATGCCGCCTTGCCAACACCAAACGCATAAAGGCCGAGCAAAACGCCCGCGAGCGGGCCAACAGCGTCGGCATGTGCGCTCATGATGCCACCGGGAGCAAATTCCGTCGTCCCTGTAATCGCATAAGTCCAGACGATCGCCGGCAGCAAGAGACCGATCGATGTCGCCATCAGAACGCCAAGATAAACCCGGCCGCCGCGTCGTGCGGCGTCATTACCTTTATGGGTTACCAGCGGGAACGTTGAGAGCGTCAACACTTCATAGAAGATGAAAAGCGTAAAAAGATTGGCGGCGAAAGCAACACCCATGGCTGCGGAAATCGCGACCGCAAAACTCATATAAAAGCGCGTTTGATTGCTCTCGTTGCCGCTGCGCATATAGCCGATGGAGTAAACCGAATTCACAAGCCACAGCCCGCTTGCAATGAGCGCAAACATGGCGCCAAGGGGCTCAGCCTGAAATGCGATCGGCAAACCGTCGATTACTTCAATCAAATGAAAGTCCGGCCGGTCACCTTCGCTTACCGCCGCAAAAACCGTAATAACCAAAAACAAAAGAACGCCGCCCGTAACGAGCGTTACGCCTTCGCGCAAATTTGGCGATTTGTTGGCGAGCCAGATCAGGACGCAACCAATCAGCGGAACTGAGAGCGCAAGAGGAATGGCGAGGCCGGGAGAAATCATGACCCGCCTCCTGCAAAAGTCATCAATGCGGCGGCAGCGCGCTCGGCGAGCCCGGCGGTCAGTTCTGTCCTGACGCCAAAATAGATGTTGGCCGCGACCAGCGCCCACATGGGGATCAACATCGAGAGCGGTGCGTCCTTAGCCGCGATAACGTATTTTCCATCGCTCGCCGGTTCGCGCAATAGCATGACTTCCGCGATGCGCCCGATATAGACGAGCGCAATCAATGAGCTGGCGACGATCAAAAATCCTGCATACCAGTGCCCGGCGCCGAAGGCAGCCTCTAAAAGATACCACTTTGAGATAAAGCCAACCGTCAACGGCACACCAATCAACGACAATCCACTCAGGATAAACGCCCAGGTCGTGTAAGGCATGCGTTTGGAAAGCCCCGCAAAGGCGTGAATAGAGTGCGAACCACAACGGAACACGACGCAGGCGACCGCCATAAAGAGCGCACCCTTCATCAATGCATGGTTAAAGATATGGATAAGTGTCGCCGTCAGCCCTGCAGCGCTGGCGAAAGAAAGGCCAAGCAACATATAGCCAATTTGCGCCACCGAAGAATAGGCCAGCATGCGTTTGACGTCTTCCTGAAAGACGGCGACCAGCGAAGCAACGAACATGCCTGCGAGACCAAGGGGCAAAAGCACGTATGTAAAAGCCGCACCCATGAACGCAAAATCGAAGCCGAAAATTGAATAGAAAAACCGGATCAGGACATAAACTGCAACCTTGGTTGCTGTCGCCGCGAGGAATGCTGTTACCGCCGATGGCGCGTAGGCATAAGCATTAGGCAACCAGAGGTGTAAGGGGAACATTGCCAGTTTTAATCCGACACCCACAAGAATGAAGGCAAACCCCGCCTGCACCATGCGATTATCCTGCCCCACAAGGCGGTCATGGAGGTCAGCCATGTTGAGCGTACCAGTCGCCTGATAGAGAAGGCCAATCCCGATAACGTAAAACGTCGCGCCAATCGTCCCCATAACGAGATAGTTGAATGCCGCGGTCAGCGCACGCCGATCTCGGCGGGCGCCCATAGCGATCAACGCATAGGTCGAGAGCGATGAAATTTCCAAAAACACAAAGACGTTGAATGCATCACCGGTAATGGTGACGCCCAACAAACCGGTCAGGCAGATTAGCAAAGCGCCGTAAAAATACGGGGTTTGACGCTCATCAACCTCAAGTTCCACGGAACGGTACGCGAATGGAAAAACAACCGCCGCAATACCCGAGACAAGAAACAAAACCAGCGCATTGGCGAGATCGATGCGATATTCAATCCCCAAAGGCGGCGCCCAGTCGCCAAGATAATAGGAAATCAAGCCTGTCTCGGCGACCGTTTTCAACACGAATATGCATGCGGCAAAGGTCAGCCAGCTGACGAGTGTCGCCCACGCCCAGGACGCACGCCCTTTCGGCAGCAACAAAGTGATTGGCGCGAGAACAAGCGGCGTGATGACCGGCAGAACGGCAAGCTGGGATGCGATTATCATGCATGCCCTCCCGCGACGGCGGCTGCCTCGCCAAATTCCGCGACATTGTCGAGCACTTCAAGTTCGTCTTCCTCGATCGTGCCGTAAGCTTCGCGAATGCGCACGGCGAGAGCGAGACCAACCGCGGTTGTTGCAACGCCCACAACGATCGCCGTCAGAATCAGCACATGCGGCAATGGGTTGGTGTAAATCACCTCGCCCAGCCCATGTCCGGCATCGCCGAGCGTATTGGCAATGTCAGCAGCGTGATCAATGGTTTCGGGCGCGACGTCATCCGTCAAGTCAAACGCGGGTGCATCCGGCTGTTGAGTTTTGGCAAGCATGTCGTTTGCCACCTTGCCCACATCGTCATGCAGGGAAGCGACAACTTCGCCGCCCTCTCCAGGATCCAGATCTTTGAGCATAGTTTTAAGATCATTGGCGGCAAGGTCCCCAATCGAATTGTCGACTTTGGCATGAAGGCTATCGACCGCGCTGCCATCGCTGATCGGCTGGGTCGCTGCGCCGGCAGCATCGTCCAGGACGTCATGCAAACCGGCGCCTTCTGCGCCGTGTGAATCACCCACATCGCCATGGCCGGCAGTGTCACCGTGATCCAGCTCACCGCCGATATAGATCGGCGCAGTACCGCCAGCAATTTTTCCAATTGTGATATAAAAAATAAATACCGATGTCTGAAAGAGATTGAGGCCAACAATCTTCTTCACAAGATTGCCGCGCGCAAAAACCACATAAAGGCCAGTCATCATCAAAACAATGACGATCCAGTAATTGTAGCGCGCCGCAATGAATTCGAGCCAGTGTTCCATGCCTACCAATCTTCTTGATCGATATCAGGCTCACGGCCTGTGAAATGATAAAAAATTGTCAGCATCGTCGACGCAACCGTCATGCCGACGCCCCATTCAACCAGCAAGATCCCATAATGCTGACCGGCATGATGGGTCGATGCCGGATCGATCGCATCATATCCAAGGAAATTGGCGCCCAGCAGCATCGTCGCCACCCCCGTCCCCGCATAAAACATCAGGCCGAGAACCATAGCGACGATCAGCGCCTTTTGCGGCGCCGCTTTTTTTGTTTCCTCAAGCCCGAAACAAAAGGCGTGCAAAATAAAGGCAACCGCAAAAATAACGCCGGCCTGAAAGCCGCCGCCGGGCCCGTAATCCCCGTGAAACTGCACGTAAAGCGCAAACAAGATGATTGGCGCAAAGAGAATTTTGGTTGTTACCTTAAGGATCAAACGTTCCATCATTCGTCCTCATCCTTGTCGACAATGCGCGTACCACCGCGCACTGAACCAACACCGAGAAGAAGAATAACCGCCACACCCGCTGTGAAAATCACCATGACCTCACCCAGCGTATCAAACCCACGATAGCTCGCCAGAACCGCGGTAACGATGTTCGGGACCGCAATATCGTTTGGCGTTTCCTCAACATATCGCTGCCCGACGGAACTGTTTGCTGGCGCATTGGGGTCGCCAAAGGCCGGCATGTCGATGGTTGCGTAGATGAGCGCCGCGCCCGTGGCAAAAACAACCGCCAGCGCGACCGGCGCACGGCCTGGCGTCACGGGTTTTTCACGGCGCGCCGTCAACAGCATACCGCCCAGCATTAAAACGGTGGAAATGCCTGCGCCAACTGCGGCTTCGGTAAAGGCGACATCAACGGCATCAAGCGAAACAAAAAAAGCTGCTGACAAAAGCGAATAAATGCCCGACAGCATGACCACCGCAAATAAATGCCGCGACCGAAGCATCGCAAAGGCGACAAGCACCAACATCGTCAACAATGAAAGGTCAAGGAACACTAACGGTCCCAGATGCGTCTGAAAACCGTTCATTTGCCATCACCATCATAGCGAAGATCAGGCCCCTGCATTGGTTTAAAACCAACCATCCATGCTGCGTGTGCGATCGCGTGGGTCGCCACCGGCGACGTCAGCGCAAGGAACACGGCAATGAAACCGAGCTTCGATACTACGAGCCAGTTCGGCGCCTGAAGCATCATCGCGAAGATAATAAGTTCGGCGCCTGCTGTGTCCGTAACGCCTGCAGCGTGAAGGCGCGTGAAAAAATCCGGAAAACGCACGATACCAACGGCGCCGATCACGACAGCAGCGCCGCCGGTCAGGAACAACGCCCATGATAAGAGATCACGCACTAGACCCCAGTCGATCATGCCGCGCCTCCATCATTCATCGACCCAGTCAACGGCCCGTCGGTGGGTTCGGCCGGTTTACCCTTGGGGGTGCGATAGGAGAAAAAGCGCAAAATCGCCAAGGTCGCCGCGAAATTGATCAACGCATATAAAAGCGCAATGTCGAGAAAATCGGGGCGCCCCATCAAAAATCCCATAACGCCGATCAGGAGCACTGTCTTGGTGCCGAAAGAATTGCCGGCCAAGATGCGGTCGTAAAGCGATGGACCGGCAATAGCCCGGATAAGGGCCAGCACCATGGCGGCAATAATAGCAGCGGTCGCCGTTGCAAACATCAGCTCAGCGCCTCCGCTCGATCTTGGCGACACGAGCGCCCATGGCGTTAATGCCTGCCACATCGGAGAGGTCTTCAGTCAGCCCGTGAACAAGGATTTCATTTTCCCGAAGATCGATGCTCACCGTTCCCGGTGTCAGGGTGATGGAATTTGCAAAGATCACTTTGCCGAGGTTGGTTTTCGGTGGGTTCGGCACCGTAAAAAGTTTTGGCGAGAGTTTAGGTTCAACAGCAAGCGCCTGACGCATCACCATGATGTTCGCCTTGCCGATTTCAACGGTGAGCCAGATCATATAGCCAACAATGCCGGGAAAGACCCCGCCGGGAACACCCGAATCGTCAAGGACATGGGCGCGGTGAGCGAGCCAAGCAGCGAAAAGCACAGAGGCGGCGCCAAAGCCGAGCAATAACGGCTTGTCGAAATAGCCCGACAACAACAGCCAAATGGCGGCCAGCGCCAAAACAAGGATGATAAACCGCCCCATCAACCCTTCCCGTTGAACCCCAATCCACACCGGCCGATCCACATTGGATGTGATCGACCCCACATGACAGAAACACCGCCGCGAGTCGCGCCAAAGCGCAAATATCTGCCTCAGCGCCGAAACTCGCAAATCAGCTTCCAGAAGCCGCGAATGTCGCAGAATTTGGCGATAAATCAATGGGTTGGGGTTCAGTTTCGCACAGCCCGCCGGGGCCCAATATAACGAGTGATATTCGATTTTTTGAAATTTGCAGTTTAGCCCGGCGCCAATCGGGTTGTGATCACAGCACGAAATGCATTGTGCGTGCTATCCGCCGCTGCGACGCCGACCCATGGTCCGCATCAAGCGCTCGGTCTCGGCCTCGCAAACCTCGTCGGAGACGGCTTCAACGTCATTGGCGTCAAGATAGCAATCGAGCGCTTCGAGGATCACCGACTGGCATGACAGCTCAAGATCGCGCGCGGCAAAGCGCAGGCGGATGAAATCGCGCGCGGGCATCCGAAACGTCACCGTGGCCTTGGGGCCAGGCTGGTCTTGAACCGGCGGGCGCAGAGGACGACCTTTTCGTTCAAAATAGGACTTGTGCGGATTGGGCGTCGCCGTCCAACTAGTCGGCGGCGCATCAACCGGCGCTCCGGCTGGCGGCTCAGCGTGACGATGAATAGTGTGCACATTGCTGCGCGGCGCTGCATCGCCTTTTTCAGGAACTGCCGGGTACAGACTTTCTATTGTTTCCTGACTGACGCCCTTGGACTGCGCGCCATTCGCCTGACGCACCGGTTGTGCGCCAAGATCGACACCCGCATGCGCATCCGCATCAACGGCCGGCAACGCTTCGCCTTTACGGGCCAGCAGACCCGCGGTTAGCGGGGCGCAGGCATTGTCGTCGGCTGAGTTGGTTGGGTTTGGCGCATAACCGTTCATTACACCGCCCGGCGCCCGAAAACGCGGTTGTGAGGGTTGGTCATCGCCGCCATCGGATCTTCCTGTGTGCGGTATCCGCCATCAGCGCGCTGCAAACGCTCATGGAGATACTTCCACAGCTGCGAGACCTCTTGTGCCGACTGACAGAACGGATCAATTTCCATCACGCTGCGACCGTCAATCATAGAGGCCGCGAAATCAACACGATGGTGGATTGTGACCGGCGCCACTGTGCCATGCTGGGACAGTGCGATCGCGGCTTCTGAAGTAATACGCGCCCGTGGCGTCGCCGCGTTGACAACAAAGATCAACGGTTTGCCGCGCGCTTCGGCGATGTCAACCGTGGGACCGACAGCGCGAAGATCATGGGGGCTCGGCCGTGTCGGCGCCACGACAAGATCGGCGAAGCTCACAACCTCGGAAATCGCCCGCGTAACGGCAGGCGGCGTATCAACGACAACAAGGCGAAAGCCTTCATCGCGCGCACTATCGAGATCATGAAATAGATTTGAAAATACTGACTGAATAAATGCCGGCGCCGGATCCTTTCGGACATTCCACCATTTTGCCAGCGATCCTTGCGGATCGGTATCAATAAGCGCAACGGGCCCCGCCCCCTGGCGCTCGGCCTCTACCGCAATATGGCCCGATAACGTCGTCTTACCGGAACCTCCCTTTTGCGATGCAAAGACAATGACACGCATCGAAGAAAGCATGCGCCCTCCAGAAAATCACCCTTGGACAGAATGTCCGTATGTTATTGTGCACAGCGCCCGTTAACACTGGGCGTGAACAAGCTCGACAATTTTGCTCAAATTTGAATCGACTTGTTAGTAGTCAAAAAAAGACGCCGGAAGCAGCCTTAATACGCAAGACCACAACCGACGCGAGGCGGTTTTTCGCACAAAGCAATTAAACGAGGCTTAAAATGGCCTGTATTTTTTCAAATGTCATCTTCGAGCAAGGCGAGCAGCCTCGTGATGTGCGCTATTCGCGGATTACTGTCCCAATCCCAATATCGCAAAACGGCGCGTGAATAATCGCGCGCAATAGAGTCAAAAATGCTGAGCAGGTAATCGCCGTGACCCGGCGCATGACCTTCAAGATCAGGGCGGTCGACAACACTGAAAAAATCATCGCGAGGAATGCCAAGGCTCTTGCAAAGCACCGCAAATGGCTCGCCATCGCCATCGCGCAAAATGCGCGCCGCCAGATCGCGACTGATGCCGCCGATCATCCTGACCGCGTCCACGATATCCTCGACCGGATTACAGTAGGCGGCAGCCAATGTGCGTATAACGACGCCCATGGAAACTGATTCTCCGTTAATGCCGCGCGGCCGATGCCGGCGCTCCGCCAGGGTCAATATCTCCTGAACAAATGGGTCGGCCTCGCTGCCACGGAAAGCCCGTGCATAGAGGTCCTCCAGCACGTCCTGAATTAATCGGCGATCAAGGGCAAAACGCAAAAGAATGCGCTTGCGATGCTCAGGCGTGTCGACCCACCAGAACATCGTAAAACCATGCGCTGGCTCGAGTTCCGGCCGACGCAGCAACAATGTCTGCAGCTCGCTATTTAGAGCGCTCAGGGCAACAAGTTTGTTGATCGCATTCGGCGAAATCTGGCAGCCCTCGCGCTTTAGAACAAGTTTGCACACTTCCCCTTCGTCATATTGCAGACAGGCGTCTGCAACCGCTGGCGAGAGGTCCAGGCGCCGGGCAATCATTTCGCGATGCGCCATCGTGCCGTCACGGGCCGTTTCAATTAACAGCGCATCCGGCAAAGTCGTGCCGCTTCGAAGAACCTTTTGGGCAACGATAGAATCATCCAAAAGCAACATGCGCACGAGCGCTGGCGGGCACTCGGTAACCCGCGCCACACGTTCGGCAATCTCCATGCGAATATCCTGATCAACCTTATCGAGGACCTGCAAAAGAATGTCGGCGACGAGTGCTCGCTCATTGCCGGAAATCCGGCCCGCGGGGAGCACCACAATATCGGTAAGCTTGCGCGCCATCAGCGCGCGCGGCGAATGGCCAACCGCATGTAATGGGGTCAGCATTGTCTCCGCGTCGGGCGCGGCCGGTACTTCGTCTAGCGCCGTCTCAAATTCTGTCATGGTTGCCCGTCAATCCGGCTTTCTGGATAAAACCGTTGTAACCGGAACACCGTTAACGAGGGATTTCACTTTTACATCGGGTTTTCCGAGACCTTGGCGCTCCCTGATGCTAGAGTGTCATCCACCCGGACCAGAAAGGGAATTACGCCTGTGAAACAAGCCTTGCCATATTTCGCCGCCACAGCGCTCGTGGCGCTCAGCGGCTGCGCCACCTCCCTTGACGTCCAGGCATTGCGCGAGGCGCCCGGATTTCAGGCTGGATATACCGACGGATGCGCCACCGCCTCTGAAGAGGATAAAAGCTTTTCCACGCGCCAGGCGCGCGACGCTTATGCCTTTGAAAATGACGAAGCCTATCGCGCAGGCTGGCGGCAGGGTTATCTTGAATGCACCAGCAGCATCCCGGAAGCGAAAGATGGCGGCCGTATTTTAGGCGAACGTAACGAATATTAATGACTGATTAGGGCGCTATTAATATGCGCTTAACCCAGATTGAAAAAGGCGGCCCTTAAAGGCCGCCTTTTTCTATTTTTTCGCGTTTCAAAATAGCCGGTCGCTATTCATCGCCTCCGGCATCGCTTTCATCATCCGAGTCTGTGTCGCTGTCTGCGTCCTCGCCGCCTCCGTCTGCGCCGCCGCCATCTGCGCCGCCGCCCGCAGCGGTCGCGGCAGGGGCCCCGCAAAGGGCGTTCAATTCCGCCTCACGCGCCAGCTGTTCGGCTGTGGGCGTCGCACCCCTTAGCTCCATAATCCGGCGCTGGGTTTCAACCCGAACCAGATCGTCCAGACAACGCTCTCGTATTTGAGCCTCTTCGATTGCCTTACCGGCGATATAGGTGTCTTTCACAGCGCGGATATAAGCAATCCAGTTTGTCGCGGCTGCCCGAGCATTTTCGTAGCGCTGTGCATTCACGAACGCATCAATGGAGCGATCCCATATCTCGACATCTTCAGGCCCTGCCTGACTGAAACGGGCGGTGCCCAATAAGAGCCATGCATCGCCAGTGTCTTTGCGCTCCATGCCGCCGCGATTCAAAGCGCGTTCGAGTTCCCTTTGCGCTTCACGGTATTGCTCATCCGCCAGCAACACCTGACCGAGCCGGTAGAAAAGTTCGCCATCGGGTGCATTACGCGCTGCTTCGCGTAAAACCGGGATTGATTTTTTATGTTCGCGCGCCTGACTCCAAAGCTGCGACAGCAACTGAAGATTATCCTGCGTGCGATTAATATTGCCGGCCGCCATCTCGCGCTCAAGCATTTTTGCGCCGCGATAGGGGTTTTCGAAAAAGGAATAATATTGAACGAGGGTCTTCAGCTCGGCCTCTGTTTTCAGCAGTCCCGCGCGATAAGCGACCTCAAGAACAGAGAAGGCCTCACGGTCGCGGTTCATGACCGAATAGGCGCCGGAAAGTTGCGTCCAATAGCTTTTCTCTGCAGGCCAGTGATTAACCATACGTTCCAAAAGCGGCGCGCGCTTGGCATTGTCGCCAAGCTCTGAATAAAGCAAATTCAAAAGGTCATAATAGCTTTTTCGCGGCTCAGGCGCATTGGCGACAGCCTGTTCCGCCGGGCCAAGCGCGGCGCGGTGATTGGGGGGCGAGGTCGATGTATGAGCCGCCGCCAGAAGATAATACGCATTCGAATCAACTGTTTCACCGCAAGCCTGAGCCGATTGAATCCACTGGTTAAGGCCGCGGATCGCTTGCTGGAAGTTTTCTTCCTGAAAGTGAAGCTGAGCTATAAAATAGCGTAGCTGGTTGTTGCGCGATGCCGGCAATGCGCCGGAGTCCAGCGCAGTCTGAAAGTCCCGCAAAGCCCCTGCATAATCTTCCAAATTGACTTTTACGGATCCACGCAACTCAAATGTTGTTCCCCGGTCAAACGGCTTCATACTATCGCCACGCTGGGCGATAAGTTGATTCAGCGCGGTGAGCGCCTCCGGATATTGTTCCGCAGTCATTAGCTCAAAAACATTGCCAAGCGCGGTCGCCACACGAGGGCTCAGTGTCTTAGACGGCCCGCGGCCATTTTCAACGGCACATTGCTGCGCCATTGCCGATGTGGGCGCCGCCATCGTCAGCAAGCCGAGCGCTGCCGCAATGGCGGCGCATGAGACATTACAGAATTTCCAACACTTCTTATTCATGTCGTCGCCTTACACTTGTTAACCGTTCACGCCGCAAATACCCGTGCCGCTTTTTGAACGGCGATCCCCCAATTAATCTGCGAGCTCGAATCTCACCACAGTCTGTACGCCGCGGCGCCACTGGGCTTCATTGTCCACTATTTTCGGCTGATATTTCCACTTCTCTACGGATCGAATAGCAGGGCGGTTTAGACAGCTATTGGAAGAGTCTACGATTTGAACATTGGTTGTTTGACCTTCAGGCGTCACGTCAAACTCCACGGTCACAGACTCTGAATCCTCAGCCCGCGTCTTGCAGCGATCCGGATATTGCGGCGGAATGCGCACCAGCGGCTGAGCGTCACGATCAGGATTAAAACCGGTGCCAATATTGAGGTTGGCGTCAATCGTTGGAATCTGCGCACGCACACCATCAAGCGCCGGACGATTTGTTGGATCATTAACGGCTGGCGGCGGCGGCGGCGGCGTGTCGAGTGTGGGCCGCTTAAATTCCTTGTTAGCATTGTTGAGATCGGAATCATCAATCTGTGCTGTGATGTCGATATTGATAGAATCTTCCGCTTCATTCAGATCTAGCGGCTGCCTTATCATCGCTGCCATGAACAAAAACAAACCGCCGGTAACCAGAACCGCGGCGGGCACGCCGACAAATAATCGAACAAGAGAACCCATAATTATTCTCCCTTAAACATCTTCTGTGGAGACAGCGACATCGGAAATTCCGGTGGAGCGTATCTGGGTGACAACCTCAACTAACAAGCGCGATTTTGACTTGGTGTCAGCTTGAATTACCGCCGTCCCCTTGGGATTCTCACTGCGTAATTGCAAAACTATTGCACGCACTTCTTCCAGCTCAACACGCTCTTTATTAATCCAGATTTCGTCATCTTCGGAAATCGCTACAATAATCGAGGCGAAGCGGCGTTCTTTTCCGGTAACGGCGTCTGGCCGCAGAACATCAACGCCCGGCTCCTTGATAAAGGTTGAGGTCACGATAAAGAAAATCAGCATGATAAAAACAATGTCGAGCAACGGCGTAACATTGACGTCATCATCATCGCTGCTGTTGTTTTGAAATGTATTGCGTCTTGCCATATTTCATCCGCCTACAAACTATAACGTTCGAAAGGTTGGAGCCTTTGCACCGACCTATTACTCTTTCTGTAACGCCAGAGAAACAGCGCCCGCGCCACCATCCTGGGCTTGGTCCATAACCTCAACCGCAATACCGGATTCTGAATTCGGCGCCGCGGTGACCAGAACAACGCCGTTAGGTTCCCGAGCCATAAACTCCTGCACAACCGGCTTGACGGAGCCCGGGTCAATAATCCGAACACCGTTGATACGCACAAAGCCATCCTCCTGCACCGCCAACACCAATGCTGGAGGTGAAGCCACGATGTCTTCTGGCGGATCGGGCTCCGGCGTCCGGACGTCGATGCCTTTTTCCCGCAAAAATGTCGCCGTCACGATGAAAAAGATTAGCAGGATAAAGACAATATCGAGTAGCGGCGTGATATTGACTTCAGCTTCATCTGCGGCGTGTTTTGCTCTTTTTCTCATCTGATTACTCGATCAACAAATCATCGGAAATGCGGTGCGACGCCTTTTGAACATTGCTGTCAAAGGCATTGATAAAGACCAGCCCCGACAGCGACGCAACAAGGCCCGCCATTGTCGGGATTGTTGCTTTGGAAATGCCGGCTGCCATTAAGCGCGCGTTGGACGAACCGGTAACAGCCATCACATCAAACACTTCAACCATGCCCGTCACAGTGCCAAGCAAGCCCAAAAGCGGCGTCACCGCCACAAGCGCGCGGATCACATTATTGAACCGTGACGCTTCCTGTATTGCTTCTGAAATCAGCTTGTCGCGCACCGCATGAGCGTACCAGGATTTATGATCATTGCGGGCGCCCCAGGCGCGCTGGGCCCGCTTGGCGACGCCGCCATGAGCGCCGGACCAATACATCAGGCGCTCGATGATCAACGCCCACATAAAAAATGTGGTCACCATGATGATGCTAAGGACACCACCGCCTGCTGCGAGAAAATCCTGCAGCGCGTCAAACGCAATAGCCGGGTTTAATAACTCGAACATATGTCGAGGTCCCTTTCGCGGGCCGGGCCGCTAGGCCCGACCTCCTTCTGCGTGTTCGGCGATAATGCCGGCGGATTGCTCCTCGAGAACTTGTGACACGCGGCGTGAGGCGCCGGCGGCAAAAGCATGAAGAAGCAGGAGCGGGATCGCCGCGATCAGGCCAAGCACCGTCGTGACAAGCGCTTCTGAAATACCAGACGCCATGATCTGCGGATCACCGGTGCCAAACAACGTAATCGCCTGAAACGTATTGATCATGCCGATGACGGTCCCGAGCAGCCCCAGAAGCGGCGCCGTCGCTGCGAGCACTTTGACCAGATTGAGGCCGCCTTCGAGTTTCGGCACCTCTTTCAAGATCGCGTCATCAAGTTTAAGCGCGACGGTCTCCACGTCATTGGACTTCGTATTCTGGTATGCAAGCATGACCCTGCCCAGTGGGTTGGACTTGGAAGGTTTTTTGCGGCGAACCTGGGAGCGAACAGCGCCCGCAATCATGGTCAGCGTCACCCATTTATAGACGCCGAGCAAAATGCCGAAAGCCGCTGCGCCGAGAATAACTTTACCAATGAATTTGCCCTGATTGATCCGTTCCACCACATTCGGCGTGTCGACCTTAAGATCGAGCAACGTTCCCAATGCCGGATCGATGGCCGCGCGCACAAACCCGTCACCAGAAGAATTCTGGACACGGCGTGCGGCGTCTGTGATGTCTTTGGCTGGCTGACGCGGAAGGAATTGCAACGTTCCGAGCTTTGGTTTGTAGGTCAGATATTTGCCATCGGAGAATACAACAAACGGGCCAACCCTGGTGATCGACTGCTCAACCGATTCGCCGTTCGCCCGTGCAACTGTTGCTGTGAACGTCGCCGATTTGCCCTGCTCAACAATCTGCTGAATCATAATCTCCCACAGGCTACGTAATTGATCCTCAGAGGGGAGCTTTTCGGTCTGTGCGAGATCGCGCAAAATTTCGTCGCGCCCGGAGAACTGCGTGGAAATAACAGACGTTTTAACTTGGGCGTTCAGATCTGCGGCAGCGGAACGCGCGGCGCCAAACAATTCCTGAAATTCGCCCTGAGCATCCGCCAGCAGCACATCAAGATCATCAATACGAAGCTGGTTGGCCTCCATCACACCCTCAAGGCGCGTAGATTCCGCTTCAGCGGCGGCAACCTGGTTACGCACACGCGTGAGGGCCGATTGCTGCTGGTTTCGCTGAGCGAGGAACTGGGCTTCGCGAGCCTGGTTTTCCGCACTCACCTCATTCCGCTCGCGACGCACCGCCGCAAGCACCTGATCAAGCGTAATCGGTGCTGCTTCCTGCGCATTAGCGCCGGAAATGCCGCCTGTTGAAATATCCATGCTCGCTGCAGTAATGCCAGCGACCAGAGAAAGACTTGCAAGTTTGAAGAATTTCATGCCGTGTTTTCCTTAAAATCCTGGTTGCCGTTACTGAACTGTGACCGGCGCCTTGACCGGTACGAAGAGGATATCCGGCGCCGTTTGCTCTTTGGCCATCCGGAAACCGAATTTCACATCCTGCAAATAGCTGCGGTTGAGATTAACGAAGGCGCCTTGTCCCACGTCCCAAATCCGAAGCACTGAATCGTCAGGCGTTTTAAATATCAATGCGATACGGCCAACCTGAAGAAACTCACCTGTAAGTTCCTGCTCGCCGTCATTCATCGTGCCTTCATACCAACCAATGGTCCGCCCGGCTTCATTTTCGATCTGATAGGCTTCAACAATAAGACGATAGCGCTGCGCTGCCGACATGGACGGATTGGCAAGAACGCCGCTTAGGCGAGCTGCACGATCTGCTCGCTCCACAATATTAAACGGCAGATCCGCGTTTACGATTTCACCAAACCGCGCAACCATATCTTCCATCAAAGGTTGCATCGCGCGCTGCAAGCCTGCGACATTAGCAATGTCTTCTTCCAGTCGTACAATTTCGCGCTCTTGAGCTTCGATATTGCGGTTCAGCGATGCATTATAACGTCGCGCCGCTTCCAGCTGTTTCAGGTTCGCGCGATAATCGTTCAGCAAACTCGCCGTTTGATCATCAAGCTGATCAATACGCTGCTGCGATCGTGTCGTATCGCGCGCGGTCCTGTCGCTCAGGTCAACCGCATCCGTAAACTGCGCTTGGGCAGGCGCGCCAAATACAGCAAGCATAACTGCTGCTGATCCCAAAATCGCTACTCTTTTCATAATTGCCTCACCTACCGGATTATTGCGGTTAGTTGGAACGGCGCTACGGCCGACGGAAAAATGCGCGTCGCCGCGCCGACAAAGAATGCGCTAACACGCATTCCGAAAACTGGATTGAAATCGTTTATCACCCCGACATTACCCCTCACCGAGAAAGCCCTTACCCAATCCCTGTAACGCAAATGCATGAAACATTTGCCAAGATATTGCAATGACGTTTCGACCAAAGAGTCAACTTCGCCATTGTCTCGTGTACATTTCTTTCGTGTACAGTATCCCAAACCCGTCCATTCCTGACGGCGGCATTTGATGACCACCGACGCTCCCCTCGTTAGTTTGTAACAACACTAGCCCGTTCTGGCAATCACTCTATGTGACAACCACTTATGCTGAATACCTCAAAGGCTGGCGGGCCGCACAACATTGAATTGTCAAGTCAAAATTAGGTGACCGCGCTAACCACACCGATTGGCCGCAACGCAGCGGAAAGGCATTCTACATGCCGGGGTGGGAATGGCTGGGGCGCCAGGATTCGAACCTGGGAATGTCGATACCAAAAACCGATGCCTTACCACTTGGCGACGCCCCAATCAGGCCTTTTCACCATGACCGGAACTGACCCGGTTAAACCTACTGGTCTGTGGGAAAAAGGCTTTCTGGAATCCAGCACGCAGACCCGCCCGCTGGGAGCGAGGGAGATAGCTCGTTCCCCTCAGTCTTGCAATGGTCCTCTGGGATTTTTTGCGCCCGGTTTTGCCTTGGATATCGTCGCCTGCGCGAAGACTGCACATCATTATTTGCATATTCACAGAAAGCCCCCTCAAACACAGCGCAGAACAATTATCGCCGTGTAGCTCCTAGTGGAGTACTGCCTTCTGGCCGCGGAGACCGGTGTTGCGAATCCTCTCACGCCGACCATTATATTTGCTGAGCGACAAGCAGCCTAAAAAATACTGCTCAGAGACCAAGGCAAGAAAAAACCGGCCCCCAAATTGGAGGCCGGTTTATTAAATTCGTATCTGCAAGCTTTGCTTATGCAGCTTTCTTGCGGCGGGCTGCAAAGCCGAGACCGGCAAGGCCAGAAAGCAGCAGCGGCAGCGCTGCTGGGAGCGGCACGTCAGAAACCGTGTCGACGTAAAATTCTGTTCCCGCAAACTGGAAGCCCAGGCCGGCAACATTAAGAAAGGCGCCACCCGACGCGAGGGCGACGAGATTTGCAAAAGACGTCGTTGCTGTGAAAGTCGCAACGCCGGCCGCGTTCAGAACCATATAGGTGACCTGGGCGACATTGTCAGTATTGAGCGAGTTGTGCTGACCGTTGTTGAAGGACAGGTGCCGTATGTCGACGGGGCCGTTTGTAAACAATATTTTGATGTATTCGGCAGTGCCGCCGTCGCCATCAATACTGTCATCACTGCCAGGGTTACACTGGTTAGGTTTGACACCCAGCGTGGCAAGATTACGACAAACGCCTAGACCGCCAGGTTTGCGTGAGACTGCGTCAACATCGTCAAAATATGGATTGAAATTGGACAGCAACGTCATGTCGACACCGTTGATAGTCACGTTGCTTGTGCCAACAGTTCCGCTCACAATGCCATGCTCATTGCCGGCTGCAAAAGAAACGAAATCGACAGGTGCTGCATGAGCCGCCATCGACAGTGAACCCGCTGCGAGCGATGCTGCTGCAAAGGCGAGGATTTTCTTCATCGGTTCCCCCTTCGTTGAACCCGCGCATTCGTGATCGAAACGCGTTACAATTACTAGATGTTAATTTCTGCTTTACCATCGACTTTTCCACCGTCAAGTCAATCAGGAAACATCCTTAATACGCTGTTTTTTACTCAAATTCGCTGTTTTTTTTTGCGCTGCACAACCCCCCAGCGTTGGTGCGTAAAAAACTCGCCTAATGCGCGAAAAGCAGCGTTTTGATGCTCTCCTTGCCGGACACAGCGCTGATGGATAGACCGGCACACAGGACGCATAACCGCAAAACAAGCCGAGGCTGGACTATGACATTTCCCCGAACACAATTTATGGTTGCAATCATTGGACTAACACTCGCGGCATGCGACCCAAATAGCGATGCAGAACAGCCCGCCGTCAGCGACGACAAAATTACGATTTTCACCGGCGGCCCGATTTACACCGGCGTTGGTGACGCCGCGATGGCAGAGGCTGTCGCCGTCAGCGGCGGCGTCATCCTGGCGGTCGGCACCCGCACATTGGTTGAAGAAAGCGCTGGTGCGGATTTTGAAATTGTCGATCTGAATGAAGCGGCGATGTATCCGGGATTTACAGACGCCCACGCGCATCTTCTCGGCATCGGCATGCGCGAAATCACGCTCAATCTTGAGAGCGTCACCTCTGTTGCTGAACTGGTCGACGTGGTCCGCACGGAAATCGAGAAAACGCCTGCCGGAGAGACGGTTTATGGTCGTGGCTGGATCGAAACCCACTGGCCAGAAGGCCGGTTCCCGCACCGGGCTGATCTTGACCCAGTCTCACCGAATAATCCGGTCATCCTTCAGCGCGCTGACGGACATGCTGTCATTGTCAACAGCTATGCGATGGAAAAGGCGGGCATCACCGCCGAAACTGAGATCGCGGGAGGCGAAGTTCGCATATTGGAAAATGGCGAACCCACCGGGCTTTTAATCGACAAGGCGCAGTTGCTTGTCTCCGACCTTATCGCTGCCCCTTCAGCCGCCCGCAAGGAAGAAGCCTATCGTAAAGCGTCTGAAGTTTACGCCGCCTACGGATGGACCAGTATCCATTCAATGTCCGTCGATCCGGGTAATATCGACATGATGGAAGGCCTCGCCGAAGACGGCGGTATCAATATCCGGGTCTATAATTCTATCGATAAGGACGGGTTCGACTGGCTGCTTGAAAATGCGCCCCGAGCTGATACGAGCGGACGGATCATCACGCGGGCGTTAAAACTCTACGCCGACGGCGCACTTGGATCACGTGGGGCGGCATTGTTTGCGCCGTATTCCGACTCTGCGGCGAGTACCGGCCTTCTTCTCATAGAAAAACCGGAAGCGCTCGACATCATGCGCCGGGCCCTCGCTGCGGACATACAGGTCAACACCCACGCCATCGGCGATCGCGGCAATCGGCTCGTCCTCGACTGGTATGAAAACACATTTTCCGAAAGCCCCGATATGGGCGATGTGCGCTGGCGCATTGAACACGCTCAAATCCTGCATCTCGATGATATTCAGCGCTTTGCGGAACTCAGCGTAATCCCGTCAATGCAACCAAGCCATGCCATCGGCGATCTTTTCTTTGCGCCGGATCGGCTCGGGCCCGACCGTCTCGACGGCGCCTATGCCTGGCGTTCGTTGATTGATTCGGGCGCCATCATCGCAGCGGGCTCGGATGCGCCAGTAGAGCGCGGCGATCCGCTGATCGAATTTTATGCAGCCGTCGCGCGTCGGGGGTTGAACGGGTATCAGGACGACAACTGGCGGCCCGCAGAAGCCGTCACGCGTGCTGAAGCGCTTAAGATGTTTACATTGTGGCCAGCCTACGCATCGTTCCAGGAAAACGCCCTTGGCACGATCGAACACGGCAAGCGCGCCGACTTTTCAGTGTTTTCCGCCGATATCATGACAATTCCTGAAAGCGACATTCTGGATGCCAAACCGGTGATGACGATAGTTGACGGTGTGATTGTCTTTGACGCGCGGAACTAACGTTTAGGGGCGATTGGGCGCTCAATCACGATTGTCGTGAGCCCGGTTGCGGGAGTGGAACACCCACCCCACATGACGGGTATGACGTTCTGGCAATTCCTGATCGTTTTCGGGCTGTTGGTTTTCGTCCTCTGGAATATTTGGGCGGCTATCACATCCCTCGGCGATATCGGAGACGAAGACTAGCAGCACCAAATGCGGCGCCTCATTGATATCCAGCATCAGTGAGCCGTTGTGAAATCCACCAGATATTGCCGGCGATGTCTTTCACGCCGCCCTGGCGGTCGCCATAGGACATATCGGCAATATCCATAATTTTCTCCATGCCGTTTTCGAGCGCTTTTTTCATCGCGGCGCCGGCATTTTCCACATAGAGATAGAAAGTCGACTGTGACGGCGCAAAGCCGCGGCCGGATTCTGAAATCATAACGCTCGCCTCGCCAAATCGGATTTGACCGTTCGCCAATTTGCCGTCTGGACGCAAGGAGCGATTGGTTGCAACGCCGCCAAGCGCCGACACCAGATGATCCATATATTTGTCGGCGTCAGCAGCAAAAATGTAAGGGGTCACCTGCGCAAAGCCGTCTGGAATATTCACTGCCAACCTCTCGTTCAAAATATGTCGCCGCTGATCCAACAATAGACCAGCGGCGCGATCCCGGTTTTTACATCTCAATCACTTCAGCAACTTCGACGCTGCCGCCATTTTCATGTATGGGGCAGCCTTTGGCTTTGTCAGTCGCGTCATCAATATCGACAGCACTGATGACACTGTAACCCGAGGCCGGGTTAGCGCCGCCATTGTCCACAACGGATCGGCCGGTCACGGTTTTTGAAAGGCCGACAGGATTTCCGCCGTCGGCGACGGCATCGCCCAGCTTTTCAAACCAAGCATACCATTTCGCCAAGACTTTTTCGCCTTCTTCAGGCGTCTCCGGTTTCTTGCTGCCATGATAAACATACAAAAATTTCGGCATTGGCCTCTCCTTTATCGTTTCAAAAAAATGCGCTGCAGCAAAAAAACCACAGCATATTTTGATGACGCGTGAACCAACTCGAAATCGACAACAGGGAACTTTCTATTCGCCCGGCCCTCAACGACTAAGAGGCAAACAACTGCGCCCTGTCTTTGAAACACTTAAACTCAAGCGCATTGCCCGCTGGATCGAGGAAAAAGAATGTTCCCTGTTCGCCGGACTCGCCCTTGAAGCGCACACCGGGTTCAATGATAAAATCAACGCCAGCCGCCTCAAGACGCGCAGCGAGTGCTTCCCAGTCTCCAGGATCAAGAACAACGCCGAAATGTTTGGCTGGCACCTGTTTGCCGTCAACATTATTCGTTGCTGCGGGTCCGCATTCACCGGGGGCAAGATGCGTCACCAGCTGATGGCCGAAAAAATCGAAATCGATCCATTGATCAGAACGCCGTCCCGGCGCACAGCCCATTAGTTCGCCGTAAAACGCGTCTGCTTTTTCAAGATCGTCCACAGGAATAGCGAGATGGAAAGGCGATAGTGTCATCGAAATCGTCTCCAATTTGCGTGAGTGCGTAACGAAAGAGATTACCCTCCGGGATAAAGACTTTGCGATTACGGCCGGATAAAGGAATATACCAACAGCAGGTCAAATCAGCAATCAACGACAGAGGAAACCGCAGTGAAAATCGAAATGATATCACCAAAAATCGCCGCCTCCCTTTTGGCGGCGATCATGGTCCTCATTGCCGGGCAAGGCGCGTTTGCGGAACAGAACCAATATACAATCGACGCTGAAGCAGCGCAGGCTTATGCAGACGCGTATTCCGCGCGCGACATTACCGCCATGAGCGCGTTCTTGTCCGAGAAAGCAGTTTTTGAAGATCCCGCAAGCTACTTTGAGGGCAAGGGCGCCATCATTGACGGCTTAAGCGAGGTGTTCAGTCGCGTGACGACAACCGGGCCTGACACACGGGAATTAAACAAATACCGATCCGGCAGTCATTTCGTTTATATAGCCTGGATCGATTTCAACATGATGATCGCGGTGGGCGAACAGCCAGAACGCGAATTCAATTTCAAGCTTGACCTCATGATGACCTTGAAGGTCGAGCACGGTAAGATCGTCGAGCACAGAGACTATCTTGATACCGAGGCTTTTATCGCCCAATTACAAACCCAGATGGCGGCAAACAAACACTGACGCCCAATTACGCACTCTCGGTATAGGATTATTATGTCTGACAAATTCACCCAAGTGACCGAAGAATTCTGGGTAGCGCCGCAATTGTCGATAGACGATATCAAGGACGCCGCCGCTGCAGGTTTTAGCCTGATCATCAATAACCGACCCGATGGCGAGGTCATGGGACAACCCAAAAGCGACGATCTGGAAGCAGCAGCGAAGGCGCATGGTCTTGCCTACGCTCATAATCCTGTTGGCGGCACTGGGATCACGCCGGACCATCTTGCGGCGCATCTGGAGGCGCGTCGGACCAATCCCGGTAGAGCCCTGGCTTTCTGCCGTTCAGGAACCCGGTCTATTTTTCTCGGCGCCTATGCCGCCGCAAGTTCTGGTGTTCCTGTGCAAGAAATTATCGAAAAAACCGCTGCCGCTGGCTACGATGTTTCGGCTCACCGTACCGCTCTTGAAGCGCTGGCCGAGCAAAATGCGTCCACTTATGAAGCGGAGAAATCGAGTTGATTGGTATCCTTGCGACGATTGCCTTTCTTGGCGCATCTCAATCAAACACCCAAGCCCCGCCGACGGCCCCACCGCCGCCGTCAATCCGCTCCACTCAATGTCGTTGCCCCGCCAACAATGAAACCGGGCTTCTTAGCCTTGAGGGTATTGTGGTTGATGCTGAAGTAACGCTTTCGGCTGATGGGCTGTCACCAGCTGACCGCCAAGCGACGATTTTTAACGTCACCTCGTCAAGCACTGACATCGAAGGCCGAACCAGGATCTGGCATGCAACAAAACCGAGCCAGTGCGGCGTTACTTTTGACTATGGCAAGAAATATTCTGTTGTTGCGCGAGAAACTGCGGAAGGGTTCGAAACGGACGCATGCCTGATGCGCTCAAAGGCCGTTTACTAAGAAACACTGCCAGATCGCTCAATAGTGAATGATCACACGTGCGCTTGCCGCTGCCGCCGGAATAACGATGGTCTCAGTTAGCGTAACGCCACAGCGCAGTGTGGCAAGATCGCGCCCATCCCCATCGGTTGCGCGGACATTTTGACCCGCCCCGCAATCAAGGAAACTTCCTCGTTCTTTTTCGACGACATAGAGGTAATTCGGCGGCGCAGTGACATATGCCCTATCCGTGATACCGCCAGCCCCCTCCCCAACCGCAACCCCGCCCGCGGAGCCCGCAGCCAAGCCAGTTGGCGCCTCACCCGCCTGAGCCGGGGCTAGATGAAACAAGCCTCCCGATAAAATTGCAACGGCAGCGTTAAGGACCTGTTTACGATTGATACACATAGGCGCTTTGTCGCAAAAGCCGCGCCGCCTGGCGAAAATAGGCGCTCACGACCTCTTTATTTCCTTGTCATCGCGGAAAAAGCCATGTTCATAAGAACAACAGGCAGAGCGGCCCCGAAGCCGCGAGGTATTGATGTCAGTTTTTGGCGACTTCAAAATCAACGGAAATCAGTTGGTTGCGACCGAGACCGGTGCGCAGATACCGCTGACCCCTAGTTTTGCTCGCGACGTGATCAGCATCGCGAGCTTTGTCTGGTTGGTTAACGCCTTGCGCGCCACGCGATTTGTCAAAGGCCGCGAACCACGCGCGCGAATCTCTTTTTTCCCGAAAAAGCCCCGCTCTTATTATGCGATCTGGCCGGTTTGCCAGCTGGCGGATGTAAAAATAGTCGATGACCCGGCGGATGCGGATATCCATTTCTATTTTGAGGACCGTGAATTTCTGACGGCGCCGCGGCAAATTCCGACGAGCAAACCGGCGTTCAACACCGGCTGCTTTGATATTCGCAAAAGCGTCGTTGGCCGCGTTTTCCACGAAACTTTCGGATATAATTTGGATATCGACCCGCTAACTCATCAAGGGATCGCGGTTGAAAAATCCGAGGCCAATGGCAAACACGATGGTCGCATCGTCACCTGCCCAATCGATGCCGTAAAACCCAATTGCGTCTATCAACGCGTTATCGAAAATACTTTCGACGGCGTTGAACATATTGATATCAGAACGCCAATTGTCGATGGAAAAATTCCTTACGTTTTCCTGAAGCGGCGCGCACGTGACTTGCGATTCACCAATGAAAATCACCGCGTCGATTTGGTTGAGACTGACGCGATGTTGTCCCGCGAAGAACAACAAAAAATTGCAGCCTTCGCGCGCGGCATGTCGCTCGATTTCGGCGGGCTGGATGTTCTGCGCAATCGCAATGACGGACGCATTTACATTGTCGACGCCAACAAGACTGATATGGGCCCGCCATCAGCAATGCGTGCGCCTGACAAACTCAAAGCGATGCGTGGTCTTGCTGATGCTTTTGCAGCGATGGTAGACGACGCTGTCGCAACCTAGAACAAGGCCCCGCATTGGCCTCCATTCCTTTTGTCAAAGACATTGATTTTACGCCCGGCGTTGCAGACACAGTTCTGCCCGGTGTCCGGCGTATCATTGCCAACAATCCGGGGCCCTTCACCTATACGGGCAGCGGAACCTATCTCATTGGCGCGGGCGAGGTTGCCGTTATTGACCCGGGGCCAAATGATTCCGGTCATATAGATGCGCTAATGGCGGCGCTTGGCGGCGAACGCGTCACACATGTTCTAATCACCCATACCCATTCAGACCATTGCGGCGGAGCACGGGCTCTTGCGGAGCGCTGCGGCGCACCGATTCTTGGATTTGGCCATCATCCGGTGCGAAAACAGCAGGATGACGCCCCCGCCCTTGATGAAGGCGCTGACTATTCTTTCAAGCCGGATCAAATGATCGGCGACGGGGAAATCATCAAAGGCCCGGACTGGCGCATCGAAGCCGTACATACGCCGGGACATCTGTCGAACCATATGTGTTTTGCTTTACCGCAGGAAAATGCCTTGTTCACTGGCGATCACATCATGGGGTGGGCGACAACAGTGGTCGCGCCGCCCGACGGCGACATGAGCGCATACATCGAAAGCCTCGAAAAGCTGCTTACACGCGATGATGAGATTTACTTCCCAACCCACGGGGCGCCGATCATTAATCCCAAACGCTTCGTACGCGCCGTTCGAACCCATCGGCTGATGCGCGACGCGCAAATCGTCGAACAGATCAAAAACGGCCGCACACGAATTAAAGAAATTGTGCCGGCGATGTATGCTGACGTTGATCCGCGTCTTCATAAAGCAGCGGCGCTCAATGTGCTGGCGCATCTTATTCGACTAAAACGCATCGGGACGGTAATGTGCGACGATGAACACGGAATGACTGCTTCCTACCGCCTTGCAGATTGACACTCAGGCGTCCGATAAAATCCGCCGCGCTTCGGCAATCAAGCCGCGCTGGATGTCTGTTGGCTCGCCTTCGATTTCAGCTGTGCGGTCAAGCACTTCGATAAACGACGCTTTCTCGTCAACCGTGCAGACCTCGGTCACCGGGCGCAGGATTTTGCGCACGCTATTACCGGCATCGTTGATCTCACCCACGGCCATGCGGCCGAATGCATACAGCCCTTCGGCAGTTTCTTCATCAGCATCGAACGCTGCACGCATATCGCTGACAATCTGCGCCTTTTGGCGATCCGTAACCGCGCCGTCATAGGCGGCGATCTGAACCATCAAAATCGCCGCGGCCTCACGCGGATCAGACAGATTTTCAATGAGGCGTTGGTCAACGCGGCGGTTCCATTTACCGCGCCGGATGACGCCCTTAACCTCACCAATGGCCTCGCGGCCTTCATTGGCGGCGTTCATAAAATGCGTGAAGGCCCAGAAGGCGGCAGCGAGCGCGCCGAGAACAGCGATAATAATATGCATGGCGGCGCCTCCTGTCAGACAATTCAATACTCGTGTTCGAATATTTCTCTACTGTTAACAAAATGCACGCTGAATACTTAATCCTGCTCCACAGCTGTGAGATTCATCGTTACAAGAGCACCGGGTTTTGGCAGCGCTGCCACCCCGATGGCAGTTCGCGCCGGACGGCGGTCGCCCATGGCCGCCGCATAGGCCGCATTCATGCGCTGAAAATTCGCCATATCAGTAAGAAAAACATTGATATGCATGACGTGATCAAGATCGGAATTTACGGATTCCAGCATCACAGAGAAGGACTTGATGATTTGCGCAGTCTGGCTTTCGATATCATCCCCGGCAAGTTTCCCCGTCACCGGATCAACACCGGCCGTCGCGCTGATCGAAATCAATTTTCCGGCTTTAGCGATATGGTTGTAGGGCCCGATCGGCGTCATGACATTCGGCGGTGTGAAAGTTTCGACTTTCTGCGTCATGACATATCCCTTGCGGTCTATGGGTAAAGTCGCGCCGTTTTCCAATCAGCGCTTACGTTTTCTCGCGTAAACTGCAATCGGTCATGCAATCTGAAGGGCCTGTTGACCCAGAATTCAATCTGAACAGGCGACACTCTGTAACCGGACCAATGAGATGGACGCGTGACTTCCTTGATACCGAATTGCGCGGCCTTAAGGGCCACCTGTTTTTCCAGCACAAAGCGTCCATCCATGGGGCGCGACTGCGCCGAGGCATGGGCGCCGATCCGGGCGCTGCGGGCGCGGGTTGCAAAATAGGCGTCGGCTTCCTCATTGCTTACTGGCGTGACATGGCCGCGAAAGCGAACCTGGCGCCGGATGGATTTCCAATGAAAGCAGATTGCAGCCATTGGGCTGTCGGCAAGCTGTTCGCCTTTAGCGCTTTCGGTGTTGGTGTAAAAGGTGAGCCCAGACGCATCCACATCCTTTAGCAACACCATGCGCAGATCCGGCATGCCCTGCGCGTCGACCGTCGCCAGCGCCATAGTGTTTGGATCATTGGGTTCGGTCTTTTTCGCCAGCGTCAGCCACGCCGCGAACAGCGCGATGGGATCGTCCTCTGTGAAGACCTCGCCCTGATCCTGATCGACGGCATAGGTTTCTTCACTGGGGCTCGGCGGGATCAGTCTATCGGCGGCCATGGATACCTCGGACAAATTGCGGCGTATTAACCCTTATGCGGGCGTCATGCGCCATGATAGGCTCAGCGACGTCGCACAGCCACCTTCACAGCGGAATCCGCAATGTCTTTCAACACTTTCGGGCGCATTTTCCGGTTCACGACCTGGGGTGAATCCCACGGACCGTCGATCGGCGTTGTCATTGACGGCTGCCCACCCGGCATTTTGCTTCGCGCCGAAGACATTCAGCCGGCTCTTGATGCGCGTAAGCCGGGCACCTCGAAATTTGTCACCCAAAGGAAAGAGCTGGACGCGGTGAAAATCCTGTCCGGCGTCTTTGAGGATGATCGCACCGACGGTCCGCGCACCACTGGCGCGCCAATCAGTCTGGAAATCGAAAATCTCGACCAGCGGTCGAAAGATTATGCCGATATTCGCGACAAATACCGCCCCGGTCACGCCGATTTCACCTATGACGCCAAATACGGCCTCCGCGATTATCGTGGCGGCGGACGCTCCTCTGCGCGCGAGACAGCCTGCCGTGTCGCAGCGGGCGTCGTTGCGGAAAAAGCGCTGGCGCATGTTTTCGGCAGCGCTGTTTCAATAAAAGCATGCCTCGTTCAAATGGGGCCGCATGAAATCGACCGCGCCCGGTTTAGCTGGATGGAAGTGGAAAAAAACCCGTTCTGGTGCCCCGACGCTGTTGCCGCCAAGGAATGGGAAACCCATCTTGAGGCGGCTCGTAGAGCCGGTTCCTCCATGGGCGCTGTTATTGAAGTTGTAGCCTCAGGTGTTCCCGCCGGATTGGGCGCGCCAATTTACGGCAAGCTCGATGCAGATATTGCAAGCGCCATGATGTCGATCAATGCGGCAAAAGCAGTTGAGATCGGCGCCGGGATGGAAGCAGCCGCGCTCTCGGGTGAAGAAAACGCCGATGAAATTCGCATGAAGGACGGCCGGCCGCATTTCCTGTCTAATCAGGCAGGCGGCATTTTAGGGGGCATATCCACAGGCCAGGATATTGTTGCGCGTTTTGCGGTCAAACCCACCTCATCCATTCTCACACCGCGCAAAACCATCACCCGCAGCGGCGAAGAAACCGACATTGCAACGAAAGGCCGTCATGATCCTTGCGTCGGCATCAGAGGCGTGCCGGTTGGCGCGGCAATGATGGCCCTCGTCCTTGCCGATCATGCATTGTTGCATCGGGGACAGTGCGGCTAACTTTTACCGGCAGGATTGATTAAGCCAGCCAGTCAATTCGCTGGCCAATCGGATGCGATGCCAGGAAAATGAATGGTCGGCGTCAAGCCGTAATTGAGCAAGGTCAATATCGGGCACAGTCCCATAGGCGTCTATCAGGCTTTCATAGACTGAGATATCGACAGCCTGATCACGTTCACCGCCAATCAAGAATACGTTCTTTCCCGCCAGACTTGGCCCCAACAATCGAAGATCAAATCGATCGCCGGCCTTCGCCAATTCAGCGATTGCGCCGTCTCCCGAAAATCCATTCAGCATACGAAGCTGATCAGAATATTGCTTAAACCCGTCGAGCGCTTCGGGTGATGCATTCGCAATAGCAGCGCGTTCGCCAAAATTAGCGGCAGCAAGGCCGGCAATACAGTTTATGGCATCGTCATTGGCGCCGCCTTTGAGCGCCATAAAACCACCCATGGAATGACCAATGAGGGCGATGTGATCGGTATCGATCCGCAGCGTTTCATTTTCCAGCTTGCGCAGAAAACTCAACACTGAAGCAACATCCTCGATTGCATTTGAAAAACTGAATGTGCCATCAGATCCCCAGGCGCCGCGATAGTGGAAAAAAAGAACATTCCATCCGCTGCGACGGATCGCCTGGGCGAGATCAAGGTTTTTTTCATTGCCCGGAAACCCATGCAGCAACACGACCGTCGGGTGCGGTCCGGCGCCGTCAGCAAGATAGATATGACCGTTCATGCGATCGCCATGGCTGTCGATAAAGAGTTCCGCGACGCCAGGCGGATAGTCAGGGTCTATGCGCGTTGGGTCTTCGGTCACCGCATCATTCGCCGACAGGGATGGCGAAACTAACAAAAGGGTCGCTGCAATGAACGCGTCGCGCATCCTGATTCTCCAGTGAAAACTTCTCATAAAACCTAACAGTCTCGGCCGCGCGCCGTCCACCACTGATATTTGTAATTCCCCAAGACGCTTCGACGCGCTAATCTCTGACTCATGAAAAAATTCGTTTTGATCGTTCTGCCCTGGGCTGCAATTTTTGCGGCACTCTGGTTGTTGCGCACACCGGACACCGACACCGCCCTGATGACCGGAAAATATGCCAATGCCGAATCGGAATTCGTGGAAAACACCGAAGGCTTGCGCGTTCACTATCGCGACCAGGGCAATCCCGATGGCATTCCTATTGTCCTGGTCCATGGCACAGCTGCATCGCTGCACACATGGGAACCTTTGGTTGAGCGGCTAGGTGATGAATACCGCATCATTACCTACACACAGCCTGGCCATGGCCTGACGGGACCGCATCCGCGCGACGATTATTCTTCTGCCGGCATGGCGGAGGCGCTTGATCTTGTTGCAGCAGAATTGGAAGTCGATCACTTCGTGCTCGGCGGCAATTCTATGGGCGGATGGGTGGCGTGGCGCTATGCGCTCGCCAACCCTAACCGCATCGATGCGCTTTTGCTGCTCGATGCGGCCGGCATGCCGTTACGCGCCGGCGAAGAGGAACCGCCGCTCAATCTCGGCTTTCGCCTGTTACAAAACCCTGTCGGGCGTTTTCTGGCGCTGCATTATACACCGCGTTTTCTAGTGGAGAAATCGGCGCTGCAATCCGTATCGGTCAAATCCATGATGGATGAAGCGACAATTGATCGCTATTGGGAGTTATTGCGCTATCCCGGTAACCGCCGCGCCGCCGCGCTGCGCGCGATCACCAACCGTGAGCCAGAATACGCTGAACGCATTAGAGAAATCACCGCGCCCGCATTGGTCATCTGGGGCGCCGAAGATCAGCTCATATTTGCAAGCGCCGCCCAAAGTTTTGACGAGCGTATGACCGATGCCGATGTCGTGATCTATGATGGAGTCGGCCATCTTCCCATGGAAGAGGCGCCCGACCGGACAGCCAACGACATTGACGCATTCCTGGATCGCATTTTGACGCGGTCAGCCGTTTCGGAGCAACCACAGTGAAACAATTCCAACGTTTAACATTTTTGTCCCGGTCACAATTTTTCGAAAACAGAAACTTTACTTAGAAAAGCAATTGTCTCTTCGGTGTGCTGAACACCCGCATCGCCGAAAAGCGCTTTCAGGTCCGCGCGACAATAGCTGTCATAATAAGGCTCATGAAAGCCGCGCGGAAAGTTTTCCAACAGAGTATCAAAGCCGGGTTCATCTCCATATTGAATGGTGTCAACCTGAATCAATGTTCCGCCAGGCTTTAACAACCGTGAAATTTCTTTGGCGATTATCTTGCGCACAGCCGGCGGCAATTCATGGAACAGATAAATCGCAGTGATGACATCAAATGAGGCGTCGGGCAGGCCTGTCGCCTCGGCATTCGCCTCGACATAAGTGATGTCTTTCCAGCGTCCCAAATTGGCGCGCGCTTTACCGAGATAGGCAGGGGATAGATCGAGCGCTGTCGCCTCAAGCGACGACCAGTTATCCTTCACTTCGCCAAGGAACCGCCCGGCGCCGCAACCAAGATCAAGAAGTCGCGCGGCGCCTGCATCCCTGCCGGCAAGCGCTTTTCTTATTGCCGGCAGCGCCTGACGGCGCATAGCGCCCGCAGACCCGGTAAACAGTGTTTCGACCTGCATGTCATAACGATCGGCCGAACTTGCCGTCATCCAGCCGTCTGTCTGGTAGTGAAAATTCTGAAGAAAATAACGTGGATATTTTTCCTGGCGCGCTGGCGTCAGCACCTCGGAATGACCGCGCACATGTTTGCGCCTGGCCACCTTGCTCGCGTCACGCAGATAATCCCGGCTTTGGCGCCATAATTTTGCCGGCGATGGCGGCTGGCGCATATCCAGCGGCAATTTGTAAATACCCGCCTCAATATTTTGCCAGTCGGTTTTGAAAAGCCCACGAAACGCGGTTTTCAACCTTGCACGGTCGAGCGGACCGAACTCATCCGCATAGGGCGCCTCTCCTGGCTCTGTGAGTGGGCCAACCATTCGGCGGCCGGCCATATAATGTCCGGTATACCAGAGAACGCGCGCCGCCTGGGCCGCACTGTAAGTGATGCGTTTTGCGCTATTGGTGATGACTGAGTTGAGAGGCGTCATGATTAGTCCTTTCACCCAAGCAGTAGAGACATCAATGTGGGGAGGACACGCCATCAGATCAATTGACGCGGACCGCGTCGCCTCGCCGCGCTTATCAAATTCAATAGGCCCTGATGGCCCCAATCAGAAACTCCTGATTGCCGTCACCGCCTTTAATGGGACTTTCCATATACCCCGCTGATCTCCAGCCTGGTTGACCATCGATCCATGTGGCGATGTCTTCAGCCACGCCATAACTGTTCTCGTGACCCTCCTTAACGATCCCGCCTTTGCCAATGCCGCTCCGACCGACCTCGAATTGCGGTTTGATCAGCGCTGCGAGATGCGCGTTCGGCGCCGCCAGCGCCATCGCAAAGGGCAACGCCTTTTTGAGACTTATGAAGCTGACGTCGCAGACAATGAGATCAGGGTTTTCGGGAATCAATTCTGGAGACAAATCTTTGGCGTGGGTTTTTTCGAGATTCATGACGCGCCGGTCTGATGAAATTTTTGGGTGGAGCTGTCCTGAACCCACATCAACTGCGTAGACTTTCGCCGCGCCGCGCCGGAGCAACACTTCCGTAAAGCCGCCAGTTGAAGCCCCCAGGTCGAGACAAATTTTTCCCGCAGGATCAATCTCGAAAGACTTTAAGGCTGCCTCGAGCTTAACGCCGCCCCGCGACACATACGGGTGCACATCACCATCAACACCGATCTTGCTGTCAGGCGCTACTGTTTGCGAAGGTTTTGCTGTGATTATACCGTCAACAGTCACAAGTCCCGCCTTGATCGCCGCCTGCGCCCGCGCGCGGCTTGGAAAATGACCGCGCTCTATCAGGTGCATATCCAGGCGCAATGGTTTTGATGGTGCTGTGTTCACAAGCGTTGTGATAAACCTGTGTGCTTCTTCTGCAAAGATCGCCCCTGCCGAACAATTTTATTTTTGAGCTGCTGCGTTTGCACAAGTCCTGCGTTCACTTCAGTCGGCAGCGCCCTGGGAAAGCTTGGAGAGGTGGGTTTGCAACTCGTTTAGAACGGTATCCTGCTGGCGCAGGCGCTGTAGCGTTTCGGTGATACGCAGATCAATCCGTTCATAATGTCCCGCCGAGCGCTCATATTCTCCCGCCAACGATGCAAACCGGGTTTCGAGATAGGTTCCGAGATAAGCGAGGCTCGACTCGATCTCCGCGAGCCGGTCTTCCAGATCTTTCGGCGTTTGCGTCACAGCAAGGGCTTTCATGCAGCATGCGCGGCCTATGCACACTCGTGAATCGACATCTTGGTTTGTTAATGCAAAAAGATTAAAATTATACAACCATTGGTTGTGACGCTATCCAATTTGACCTTTAAGAGGTTGCGCTCCCTGGGCTGATGGTAATTGCGATGCGGCAGGACAGCCGCGCTGAAACGTTCTCACGCGAGACCTGGATCAAGGCGGCATGCCGGGTTGGTTTTCTTTTCTTGCCTCCCGATCAGAGAGAATGGTTGTCCAGATAAGATCGCCCATAACATTTACCGTTGTGCTGCCCATATCAATGAGGCGGTAAATACCCGCGACAATGCCAGCGATTTCCAAAGGCAGGTTAAACGCCTCAACAAAAATCAGCGCGATAACAAGTCCACCGCCTGGTATGCCGCCTGCCCCTTCTGACAACAGGAGACCAATTACGACAATCGTCACCGCCTGGGTTAGTGTGAATTCCACACCAGCCGCTTGCGCTGTGAACAACAGCACGGCCGCCAGCATAATTGCCGTACCATCCTTGTTGAGTTGAGCGCCAAGGGGCAGGGTGAAGCTATAAATATTTTGCGTCAGCTTTAATCGCCTTTCTGCAATGTCCATCGCAAAAACCAGGCTTGCAAGGCTGCTGCAGGTTGCGGCGGCGGTCGCGTATAAAGGCGATGTCGTTTGCAGCCACTTCAAAGGATTGCGTCCAGTAAGTGCTGTCAGCAACACCATGTAGACGCCAATCATAACGGTTTGAGTAAACCAAACCGTTCCAATAAACCGCGCCAGCGGGCCAAATATTGCGCTGCCATATTCACCGACCGTATTTGCTGCAAGCGCACCAACTCCGATCGGGCCGAAATATAGAACGACGCCGACAAGCTTGCGCAGAAGCTCCGCAATCAATGCGAACATATCCTGAAGCTTTTCTTTTTGCGCGCCCGGCAGCATGAGTGTTGTGATGCCGACGAAGATCGCAAAAACGACAACTTGTACGATGTTTCCATCGGCAAACGCTTCGAAAACATTTTCCGGAAACAGGTTGAGGATCACATCGGCCACCGCCGGCACTTCCCCGAAACTGTCGCTTACATTCTCGGTCAGTTGCATACCCCGTCCGGGCTTCAGGAGATTGGCCATCCCGAGACCTAACGATAGCGCCACCACTGTCGTCGTAAGATAGTAAACGAATGTGCGGACACCCAGACGCCCAAGGATCGCAATATTTGAAAGGCTGGTTATCCCGGCGATCAGATTGAAGAACACAAGCGGCACGGCGGACATCAATAAAAGCCTGATAAACAACTCGCCAACCGGCGCAACGATGGTCGCGCGTTCGCCAAATATCACGCCGGCGATAATGCCCAACACCATCCAGATCAGTATTTTAAAGCCTAGCGAGCGGTTTGCATAAAGCGCAAGGAAGCCACCTTTTGTTCTGTCTAATTGGACATCAAATGTGTTCATCGTTCAAAATCTCAAATGACCTCTTCGGCAAGATGTCGTAATAGGTTGCGTGATTCTCAGCCATCACCGGAATGCGTTCATCCACTTCATCAAAATTGCCTTCAAGGGTTTTTCCAATCGTACAGATCGTCTGACGGATGTTTCATACATATATGCACGGCAGGCTCATCCGCAGTTGGTCATGTGATCGCTTCTTTCCATTCGCATAACGGTAACCGCCGGTATTTACCGACGCCGGAAATGTTCATCTTATTTCAATTAGGCGTTCGCGTCGCTGGCGCAGCACGAAGCTAATTTTATTTTGCATCGCAACATATATTCCCCGCCCGCCCTTTGTAACGCAGTAGATGTGCATTCCTTTCAGCGTCTCGCCTGCTTGCGTGCTTCATGCACCTTCTGCGTGATGTTCGACATATGTCATTTTTTGGAATTTGTTGCATCGATTACTGTTTTTGTACTTTGGAAATTGCCGCACGCACGCTAGACGGTCTCGGCCAATCATACTCGAATTTGGAAAAAGTAATGCGAAAAGAGCCGTCACAAAAACGCAGCGCTGACAAAGTTGAGGAAATCTTGCGCGCCGCAGAAGAACTGCTGCTCGAAAAGCCGGTGGAAGCAATAACCTCGACGATGATCGCTGAGCGCGCGGATGTGACACGGACATCAATGTACCATTTCTTTCCGTCGAAAATCGATGTTCTGGATGCGCTGGCTGATCGTTATTACGCTCAATTGCGCGAACGTGTTGTTTCATTTTTTGATCCGAGAAAGCAGGAAGACTATCGTCAGGCGTGGATCGGCGTATCCGGTGTCTACAAAGAGTTCTTTGAGCAAACACCAGCCGCCGCCATTTTGCTTCTTGGAAGAAAGGGCGCAAAGCAGGCGCTTTTTGGGGGGCACGAATCCGAAGAGCAGCTGGCAAGTGATATCGGCCAATTGATGACGCTGCACACAAATTTGCCGGAGCTTACTCAAGGTAAGCCGCCGGCGCCGGATTTTTTTGAGTTTGTACTAAGTTTGATGACGTCCTTATTTTCGGCCGGCGTCCGCAAAGAAGGCCTGATCTCTCAAAAAACCGAAAATGAAGTCCGCAAAGCCACAATTGCCTATTTGGATGCCAGCTTCAAAAAAAGTTGAAGCCTAACTGAACGGTTGAGCCGCACGCACCTATGCGAGCCCCTCCGTATCAGGCCATGTCCAGCTTCGAAGAAGTGCTGCGTTACGTTACCCGCGCAAATTCACGACATCCGCAGTCATGCCAAGAGCTTCACGAACCCGTTCGACAATTTGCGCAGCGTTAAGGCGCGCTGTGTCGTACATTTTTGCCGGGCTGTCATGATCCTGGAATATATCAGGCAATGTCATGGTGCGGATCTTTACGCCGCTATCGAGAAGCCCCTGGTCGGCAAGAAAATGTAGAACAAAAGCGCCAAAGCCGCCGCGCGAGCCCTCTTCCACCGTGATCACCACTTCATGATTGCGCACCAGCTGCAAAATCAGATCGTGATCAAGCGGTTTTGCAAAACGCGCATCGGCAACCGTTGTTGAAAGCCCCTGGCTTTCCAGCGTATCGGCGGCTTTCAGCGCCTCAACCAGTCGGCCGCCCAGTGCGAGAATCGCAACCTTGGAGCCTTCTTTCATGATGCGGCCTTTGCCGATCTCGAGGATCTTTCCTTGCTCCGGCATATCCACACCGACGCCTTCGCCGCGCGGATAACGAAACGCTATCGGGCCTTCATCATAGGCCGCCGCTGTCGCCGTCTGATGAACAAGATCAGCTTCGTCGCCAGCCGCCATGATCACCATATTCGGCAGACAGCCAAGATAAGCGAGATCAAAAGCGCCAGCGTGTGTCTGGCCGTCAGCGCCGACAAGGCCGGCCCGGTCCATTGGGAAACGAACGGGCAAATTCTGTAGCGCCACATCATGGACTACGGAATCATAGGCGCGCTGCAGGAACGTCGAATAGATTGCTGCAAACGGCTTCATGCCGTCAGCAGCTAGGCCCGCGGCAAAAGTCACCGCATGCTGTTCGGCAATGCCCACATCATAACAGCGGTCAGGATAAACTTCGGCAAACATATCCAGACTGGTGCCCGAAGGCATCGCTGCGGTAATGCCGACAATCTTGTCGTCCTTTTCCGCTTCTTTGATCAGCGTTTTCGCAAACACCTTCTGATAGGCCGGTGCATTGGGCGTGCCTTTTTTCTGCTTGCCGGAAACAACATCAAATTTCGCAACGCCGTGATATTTGTCATAGGCTTCTTCAGCGGGTGGATAGCCAGCGCCTTTGCGGGTCACGACATGAACCAGCACCGGGCCGTCCTGCATATCACGCGCATTTTCAAGAACCGGCACCAGATGGTCGAGGTTGTGCCCATCAATGGGGCCAACATAATAAAAGCCAAGCTCTTCGAATAGGGTTCCGCCCGTCACCATGCCGCGGCCATATTCTTCGGCCTTGGCGAGCTGCTTATAGATTGCCTGCGGCAAACGCTTGGCGAGCTGTTTCGAAAATTTGCGGAAGCCGTGATAAACACCTGACGAAGAGGCGCGCGCCAGATAGGCGCTCATGGCGCCCACTGGCGGTGCGATCGACATATCGTTGTCATTCAAAATAACAATCATCTTGGCGCCAAGGTGGCCGGCATTATTCATCGCTTCATAGGCCATGCCCGCTGACATGGATCCGTCGCCGATCACAGCGATAGCCTGGTTGTCTTTTCCCTGATGATCACGAGCGCGGGCAAAGCCGAGCGCAGCGGAAATCGATGTCGCCGCATGGGCAGCGCCAAAGGGATCATATTCACTTTCGGACCGCTTGGTGAAACCGGAGAGCCCACCACCCTGGCGCAACGTCCTGATCCGCTCGCGCCGTCCCGTGAGAATTTTATGAGGGTAGCACTGATGGCCGACGTCAAAAACGAGCTTGTCGTCAGGCGTATTGAAAACATAGTGGATCGCCGTCGTCAGTTCCACGACCCCAAGACCTGATCCCAGATGCCCGCCGGTAACGGAGACCGCATCGATCATTTCCGCACGCAGCTCGTCGGCAAGCTGGCGCAGCTGGCTTTTTTCGAGCTTTCTGAGGTCAGCTGGATAAGTGACAGTATCCAAAAGCGGCGTTTCGACGGTCATGGGAGTTCCCCTCTGAGTAATTCATGGCCGCGCACAGTCCAGCCGAGCCCCCATAGGGTTCAAGCAGGGCACGCGGCCGATTGTTTTAGCCCTTCCTGTGGAAATCTCCAGCCCCATTGAGGTGAATTCCCGGCAGGCACACGGCGATTTGAAGATTATGTCGCACAAAGGCAATAGAGCTCGCGACGGGTTGGTGCACGCGAGCTGCCAAAGCGGCTTGAAGGCGTCTGGAACGCCCACCATCATCACCGAAAAGGAGGCAGTCAGAGAAGTGACGGGTGTATTCAAAGACAAACTCTGCGTGGTGACCGGCGCAGCATCCGGCATTGGCCGGGCGCTGGCGCTTGATCTCGCTTCGCGCGGGGCAGCCCTCGCGCTGTCGGACGTGAATGAAGCAGGCCTTGAGGAGACGCGCAGGCTGCTTGATGCAGCGCCAACCAACCGCATTCGGGTCGACCTGCTTGATGTGGCCGACGCCGAGGCGATCGAAAGCTATGCTGCAGCGGTGACCGAAAGCCTTGGCGACGCCGATTATGTATTCAATGTTGCCGGGCTGACGCGGGTCGGCTCCTTCGAAGCTTCACCGCTCTCGTCTTTTGAAAAAATTATGGACGTCAATTTTTGGGGTGTTGTCAGAATGTCAAAGGCGTTTCTGCCGCAGTTGCTGCGCAGCAAAGGCGGGCTCATCAACATCTCCAGTCTCTTTGGCCTGATCGGCTTTGCCGGACAAACACATTACTGTGCGTCAAAATTCGCCGTTCGGGGTTTCAATGAAACCCTGGCACAGGAACTTGAAGCCAAAGGCGTTTCTGTAACTTCCGTTCATCCGGGCGGTGTCGCCACAAACATCGCCCGCAATGCAGCAATGGACGCCTTGCCCGATGGTGTTAATAATCGGGGTGAATTCGAGCAGGGATTTGAAAAGGCGGCAATAACAAGCGCTGAAGCTGCAGCGAAAATAATTCTCGAAGGCGTCGCAAAGAAAAAGCGCCGCGTTATTGTCGGACGCGATGCAAAAATAATTTCATTAATCCAGCGAATGTTCCCTCAGAGCTACGCGCAAAAACTCAGCTGGCTTCTGTCGCAGAACACGCTTTAGGGATTATTCGAAGCTCGCTGGTTCGGACTTGACGTCCCCTGCGCCGTCGACGACGATTTTTTCAATTTTTTCCTGAGCGGATTTTAGTGTCGCTTCGCAATGCGCCTTAAGGGCCGCCCCGCGCTCATACAAAGCGATGGATTCTTCAAGCTCCGCGCCGCCGCTTTCAAGCTTGCGCACAATCTCTTCCAGCTCGGCAAGCGCTTTTTCAAAAGACACGGTCGCCAGATCGTTGGGTTTTTTCGCCATTTAAGTCTTTCCAGTCCCTATGCGCATTCGTCGAGCACGGGTTTTATATCGCTTTGACCAGGTGCTGGAAATGGTTGTTTGAATGTAAATGCACCCGTTGTCGGTCCATTGCGCCGTAGCAAATCAAGACGTGTTTTTGCTTCTTCGATGGTCGGCATAGAGCCCTCTTCTACCCACCATAATACAAGATAGAACTCTATGTGTTCAAACCACTCACGTCGGCGGCGCATGATTGAGCGATGATCCTCATTTCGATAGACAAACGCCGCAAGCGATTCGAGATCAGCCCAAACCGACATATTAATTGCCATGTTTGGATCATCAAATGGTCTGATGTCGAGCGCATCATTCCCTTCGCCGACCAGGCGCCAGGCAAATCCTGGTTGTTTTTCAGCAATCGCATTTACACGATCAAGATTATTGACGAAATCTGCATTGACGGGGTGGTCGGCAGGCAACCGAAACCGCGCGATATTTGCCTGCGCAAGTTGATACTTCATTGCATTCCCTTTGATTCCGCCGCGATATCCGCGGTCCATTTTTGCGGCGGATCAACTCGGAATGCAAGCTCGGGAATGAATAGGCGGTTACTGCTGCGGTTTGAAATCAGGCAGCGGCAGGACGATCCGCGCAGTATCTGCGGGCTCGCCGCTAAAGAAGTCAACGATACGGTCGGTGACTTCAGGCGATGACATAAAAAGATTATGGCCAGCATTTTCAACCATCACCTGGGTGACGTCCGAAAACCCGGCGACCGCTTCTGCCTGCGATTTCGGATAGGTGCGCCCGTCCAATGTTCCGGTCAATAAAAGCGTCGGCGTATTAGAGCTTGGCAAGGAGCGGAAATCTTCGCCCAGGTCGAGGTCGCCGAACGCGTCTTTCAGATGCGGCATCGGAAAATTCAGAAATGAGCCAGCCAGTGCTGTTTCAGCTTGCTCCTCAACCAGCGCTAGTCGGTCGCTTGAAATACCCGATGCGATATCCATCGCTGTCGACATCGGATCGAACTCGATCGTGCCAGACCGAAGAATACGATAGATCAAAGGCGCAGCCGCCTCCGGGCGCCCCGCATCAACGGCGAGATACAAAGACAATATGCGCGCCGTGTTTGAAGGGTCGGCGTTGCCAAAAGCTGTCAACATTTGCATATCGGCCTTGCCGAAAGAAAATCCTACCAGCGCTTTATCAGGCACTTCCGTTTCTACTGCCGCCGGCTCAGCTTCCAGTTTTTCCTGAACCCGGCGCATCAAATCTTTTATGTCGGGATAAATCGCTTTTGCTGCAGGGTCTTTGTCGATCGCTGCCTGGATGCGACCAAAAAATGCGTCCGTCCGTGCAGGCAGCTTTACGGTTTGATGCAAGCCCTCAGCACCAGTCATGACAATACGATCAATGCGGTCATCCATGGTTTTGATCGCAGCCATCGCGAGATGCGTTCCATAGCTAATCGCCCACAGGTTGATTTTTTGAGCGCCGAGATGAGCCCGCAACGCATCCAGATCGCGCGCGCTCTCAAACGTATTATAGCCAGCCAGGTCAAACTCAGCGCGAGACCAGAACTCCAGACATTCAGCGGCGGCCTGTTCGTATAATGGAATCGCCGTTTCCAGCTCAATCGGCACATCAAGTGGATAGCTAATTTCCGTTTCACACTCCGGAAGGTCATTCGACCACCCAGTCCCGCGTTGGTCAAAAGCGATGACGTCCGAGACTTCTCGGAGCGCCATAAAAAGCGGGTAGCGCCGACCGCGCGCCGTACGCACGCCCGAGCCTCCCGGCCCCCCGGCAAGATACACAATCGGCGGACCGGGATTAGCGTTCGTCGATGGAAACCGGACATATTTCAGCGTGATCATGCGCGCATTCGGGTCGGCGCGGTTTTCTGGAACCTCGAACGATCCGCGAATTGCCTCAACGCTTTCGCCGTCACGGGGTTCGAAAAGATAAGGCTCATCCCCGGGCGCCGCTTCTGTTGCGCCTGCAATCATCGCAAAGACAGAAACTAAACTCAGCAGATATTTTCTGGCGTGGGGCATGTGTGCAACCTTTCGGGTGAACTGATGATGATCTTGTTGCCTATTCCCTATACAAAACATCACCGCAGGCACGGGATAATCGGCAGGCGTCTCCGGAGATCGGCCAACGCCTCCATTGATGTTAATCCGCATTATTTTTCAATTGGCGTATAAACCTGCGTGTATCGTTCGTCGCCAGAGAGCATTTCACATCGAATGATGCGCGTTTCGTTATCTTGCTGACAAAGTGAAAAATATATTGGCAAAAGAAACATATCATTCGCCAGGCGTGGCATGCCAACGCGCAGTTGATTTTCCGGGTCATGAAAGTAAACAGCACCGTTGTGCAGCTTGATGGCAATGTCGACCCCGAAATTTGACGCGTATTCTCCTAAAAACGGATGCGCGCGATCAACCTTTTCTTGCGACGGTTGAAGTCGTGGCCATTGCGGATCCAGTGTCGCGCCAAGGGCGGTGTCAGCGATGGCCTCAGCCCAATCAGTCGGCACAGCGTAGTTATTGGACAGGCTGACGATGCTGATATTTCGCACCGGATCGCGATAAATCTTCGCAACAAACCCCGGCGACCGGCCATCCGACACGAACAAATCATCCGGTGCAATGCCGACAATACTGCTCAAGAGCTGAGATGGCAGAAATTCTTCGACTGCAAGCACTTTCAAGAACGCCATTAAGTCCGGCGCAGTCGAATAAAGAGAACCGCCGCCCGGGCGCGTCTCGACCGCGTAAAACCGCGTATGCCGCCGCGATCCTGGCGCCCTGCCTGGCTCGTAGCCCCTCGCCATTTGCGGCGCGAGGGCGCGCGCGTCTTCAATATGCCCCGTGTCATGCATTTGGAGTGGTTCAAATACCAGCACGCGCATTGCGGCGCCGAAATCCATGCCGGTCGCGGCTTCAAGCGCTTTCGCGGCAACAGCGTAGCCGCCGTTGCTATACTCGCGGCTTTCGCCCGGCTCAAAATCGAACGGCGTTGCAGCAAGCCTTTCAACAATATCGTCGAGTGATAGTGAAACGCGTCCATGTCCCCAGGGTTGCTCATTTGTATGGGCGATGCCGGATCTGTTTTCGAGCAGATGACGAATCGTAATTTTTTCTGCCTTCGGGAAATCAGGCAAATATTGTGACAGAAGATCATCCGCAGATAGTTTTCCTTGGTGAATCAATCTTCCGAAGGCCGCTTTCGTCAGTGTTTTTGAAACCGACGCAATTCGAAATTGAGTGTCGACGTCATGACGAAGATCATATTCATAGTTCGCAAACCCATAAGTGCAGAAACAGGTCTCACCCGCCACATCGATCATGATGACACCGTCAAACATCGCCAGCTCGACAAATGGATCGATAAACTTGTTCAACCGCTCACAAAGAGCGTCATTGTTATTGGCGCTTGCAGCGTTTGGCGCAGACAGAAGGATCACCGCCAAAGCCGGCATGACAAGACACCGCACCATCCATTTTATTCGAAGTAACCTGAACATATCGAACATCCATTACGAATCTTCGGACAATGTAACAGCCATAACGCATCCGCCATTTGCCGCCTCGGTGATTTCGGCCAATCTCTCTCTGAATCGGTAATTGGCGGGCAAAATGCCAGCATGCTTATCGTCATTGTATCAAAATCCCGGTATCTGGATGAGATGATCCGGGTTTTCATATTCATAGCGGTTATCTTTTCCCTGGTGGCAAGCGGACAAGCGCAGGAAACACAAAGCGCTGCCGTCACGTTCAAGGAAGTGCGCGTCCATGAAGGCGATCACCCGGGATATGCCGCCCCAGAGTACGACGATGCAGACTGGTTGCCCGTTTCACGTTATAGAATTGATCCGCAAGGACGCATGATCTGGGTTCGCGCCTATGTGGACGGCAACCAGCTAAAAGCCGCTACCGCGGAAAGACCGCTTGGGTTTTTCTTTTCTGCGCTCGCATCGCGTGAAGTTTTTTTTAACGGTGTCTCCATCGGCGCCAGCGGAACACCCGGCGTCTCTGCTGATGCGGAAATTCCCGGACCGCTTGACGCGGTATATTATATCCCGACCGAGCTCATTCGCCCGGGCGCCAATGTTCTCGCCATCCGTATCTCAAGTCACCACCTTGGCGCACGCGTTCGCGGGCCAATTCACAGTTTCCGCGTAGGTTCCTACGAGGGTGCAACTAAGCATCGCATTCAGTCTTACATCCCGGCAATCGCCGCTGGCGGCGCTATCTCTCTCGGCGCATTTTATTTTCTTGGCTTATTTGCAGCCAATCGGCGCGAATTAACATCACTCGCGCTGGGTATTCTGGCGTTCGCTGTCGTCGGTCAGCTGGGTGCAGAAGTCTGGCGTGCCTTTAATCTCTACTTTTATCCCACGCACATGCTGCGAATTTATTTGATGCTTGGTTTTGCCGCGTTGGCTGGCGCCGCTTTGTTCGCGTTTTCAGGTCTTCGATTTGCACCACATCGAGCCAAATCGATTTCGGTTGTTGCTGTTGTCACTGCAGGTCTCGCGATTTATTTGGCGCCTGGATATGACGGAAAAATCGCACTTGTCTTTCTAACCTTTATGACGGCCGCGCTCGTTGCAGCGCTGATCGGAGCGACGAACAGTGAGCGCGGTGCGCGCCTCTCCGCTGCTGGTTTCGCGATTTTTATCTTGATCGCCTTTATCGCGCCCCAACGATTTCTGGACCAGACATATTATTTGATCATGGCAATGTTGATGATCGTTCTATTTACCATGCAAATTCGCCTGCTTGGCTTCGAGCGACACGCCCGAGAAACCGCCGCCCTTGAAGCCGTTCGCTTACGTCACGAGCTTTTGAAAAAGCAAATCCAGCCGCATTTTCTCATGAATACACTGACAACGCTTTCTGAATGGATTGAGTCTGAACCCAAAACCGGCGTCGCCATGATCGATGCGCTCAGCAATGAGTTTCGCCTGCTTCATGACATCAGTGACAAAACCCTCATCTCCCTTGATGATGAGCTTGAGCTTTGTCGTCAGCATCTAATGGTCATGTCGCTTCGCGCTGACGCTGCTTTCACTTTGCATGTTGATGGCGGGACGTCAGATATCCAGTGCCCGCCAGCAGTTCTGTTAACACTGATAGAGAACGCATTCACCCACAATGAATATCGAGATGACGCGACATTTGAAATCAATGCGACACAAACTGGAAGAGACATTGCAATCATCTGCCGAGCGCCTATTCAAACGACCATCAATCGATCAACACAACCAGGCACAGGCCTCGCCTATATCCGCGCGAGATTAAAAGAGGCGTTTGGCGAAAACTGGACTCTTCGATCGAAGCCGACAAATAAAGCCTGGGAGACGACAATAAGCTGGCGGGTCCCATGATTGATATGCTGATCATCGAAGATGAGCCCCTCGTTGCGAAGCGACTGGAACGGTTCGCCCGCGAAGCCCTTGGCGAGCAAGCTGGCAAGAGCACCTTTGCACGCAGCGTAGAAGAAGCAACACCATTTGCGGAACGTTTGCCGGCCTCTGCAATATTGTTTCTTGATTTGAATCTTTTCGGCGTCGATGGATTCGACCTCCTGGAAATTGACATACGTTCTCCGGCGCACACAATTGTCGTCTCTGCCGATCAATCGCGCGCTGTGGAGGCCTTTGCTCACGGCGTTGTCGATTTTGTCGCCAAGCCATTCACCAAAGAACGCATCGCACAAGCCATTGACCGCGCGCTGACAGGTCGCGACCCGCTTGCAAAGCCGATAAAATACCTGGGTGGGGCGCCGGCGGCCGCAGGATCCGGCGTGGTCTTCGCGCCCCTTGCCGATGTCGTCGCGCTGCATGGCGCTGACGACTATGTGGAAATCGAATTGAACAGCGGTAAGCGGTTGCTCACACGGAAGAACATGGCCGAATTGGAGGCAATGCTCGGATCGGATTTCTTCCGCATCCACCGGTCTCATATGGTCAACAGGCGCTATGCATCGGAGTTCCGACCACAATCCGGCAGCCGTTATCGCTTGATTTTGTCAACGGGCGCCGCCCTGCCGGTCGGGCGTGGACGCGTTGATGCATTGAAACACTGGTTGAGTATCTAGACGGCGCTTTCGCGAACAGCCGATAATTCTACTCCGCTATCGCCGGCTTCTCCACGCCATCACGCAAGCCAGGCGCCTCATAAATGCGCCACGACCAGTAGCGATGACCGCCATTTCGTTCTGTGAGCGTCCAGCCCTCTTTTTTAAGACGCCGGTCGATCATCCAGTTGAGGTAACCATGGGCGCATAACAAAACATCGCCCTGCTCTGCATAGTCGGCGAGGCGCGCTGTAATTTTCCGTACGCGCCCCCATGTTTCCAGATGGGCCTCCATGCCGCCGGGCGCGTAACCCCAAAACCAGAAGCTGCGCGAGATTACACCCCAGGTTCCGGGCTTGAGCTTCAAAAACGGCACTGGCGGCGCCGGCAATGGCGCTTCAACAAACATCACATCCGCCGGCACCTCACGCGCCGTGTCTGTTGCCTGCTGCGCAGTTTCTATTGCCCGGGGCAGGGTCGAAGACAGCACAGTCTTCGCTCTCCCCGCGATCTCGATCAGCCCTTGGGGCGGGCGCTCATCGGGATGCAGGCCGCTGCGGTCATATTGCGCCCACCAGTCGCCATACTCCCGCCCCGTGATTTTGACATCACGTGAAAGGTCAGGGCGCCCGTGGCGGGCAGTGATGATACGGCCGGTCATGATGGTTTTCTTATCCCTCGGACGGTTCTTATGGCTTGGTTTCTAGGCCGTCATCAAGGCTTTGACATGTGCGGCAGTGCTAGAGCCTAACGCCGGCAAATCATAGCCGCCCTCGAGGACCGAAATCAGCCGGCCATCAGCCGTGTCACGGGCGATTGCGGTGATCTCCCGCGTTGCCCAGACAAAATCATCCTCAGTAAGATTGAGCCCGCCCAACGGGTCCGCTGCGTGGGCGTCAAAACCGGCGGAGATAACAATGAATTCCGGAGCAAAATCAGAAAGCGCCGGCAAAAGCCGTTCTCCCCAGGCGCGACGGAACGCCTCACCGCCCTCGCCCGTTGCCAGCGGCACATTGTGGATATTGTCGAATGCGCCGCGATCGCTTTCCCGACCCGTGCCTGGATATTGTGGCCATTCATGGGAGGACCCGAAGAAGGCTTTTTCATCATGCCAGAATGCGGCTTCGGTGCCATTGCCGTGATGGACATCAAAATCAACAACGGCAACGCGCTCGCCACCGCCAATTTTGCTTAAATGCGATCTCGCATGCTTCGCTGCAATTGCAGCGTTATTAAAAAAGCAAAACCCCATGGCGCGTTCCGGTTCCGCATGATGACCCGGCGGGCGCGCAGCGACAAAAGCATTCCTCACCTCGCCGGTAAACACCGCATCAACCGCCGCTATGGCGCCGCCGGCCGCGCGTCGCACCGCCTCAAGCGAGGACGGGCCCATGAAGGTGTCAGCGTCAAATTGTGCAAGGCCCGTTGACGGCGCCTTATCCTCAACCAAAAGCCGAAAGCGCTCCGGATGTACTTGTTCAATTTGTTCCATCGTCACCAGCGGTGGAACACGCCGGTCGAGGGCACTAAATTCCGGCGCCTGTAACGCCCGATCCACGGCTTCGTAGCGGCCGGGATGTTCCACATGGCCAGGCGGAACTTCATGGCGCTGAAATATGGGATGGGAAAACAGAAGCGTTGTCATTCGCAACGCTATTACAACATTTTGCCCTGCACCGCACTTCCTGACTTTATAAAAAAGCACAGCGTGTGACAAATTTCACAGCGGCGGCCGGGAATCTCCGGCGCCCTCCAAGGGCAGAAAAGCCAGCGTTGTATTATCCGGCGACCCGCCGCCAAACATAGCCCTTGCACAGGCCGGGCCCGATACAACCGATGATTTTCAACCGGTTCTGATCGAGAAATTTCAGCTCTGAAAGATAGGTCTTCCCGGTGCGGGGATCATAAAGCTCACCGCCCTTCCATCGATTTTCTTTAACACGGCGCAACCCATCTAGGATGCGCACCCCCAGTAGAGGCCGTGTGCGCTTCGCCGGGTCGGGATTATTGATATCCTGGCTGGTGAGCCCGGTATAATCATGCTGCACAAGATCCGCATATAAAACCTCGCCGTTTTGACGGATCGAAATCACAGCATCCATATCAGGCGTCTCCCAGTCACCTGTAAGAGAAATAGTGGCGCCGCCATGGGAAGGCATTTCCGCCCACGCGGCATTCGGGGCGACCGTAATCAACAGCGCCAATGAAATTCCGGCCAGGGCGAAAAATGTTTGCAGTCGATGAACAATTAAGCAGACCATGACGCCCTCCCATTAAACTGGCGCTTCAGTTTACCGAAGAGAAGATAGAGCCATGGCTGTGCATCTAAGTGAACACACAGGCGCGCGAGCGCGCAAAGACGTGAGCGGCCGTGAAGTTAATATTAGATTACGACAGCGCCTTGAGCAGGCGCTGAAATCTCATCCGGCCGCCGCAAGCGGCCAGCCCTCCGGTCGCGACTCAACAATGACAAGCTTATTGCCAACCGCAATGTTTCCTTCGTTGCGCGGAACGGCTCTCCATCCAAAGAGGACGCCATTGACGCGAGGATCGGCTGAGCGGCGAATCTTTGCGAGGCTTGCCAGCGGCTCCTTGCCCATCGTCTCACCTGACTGCTGATCTTTTGTTGTCACAACGCAGCGGTCGCAAGGCATAACGATATCAAATACAACGTCGCCAAGCTGGATGGTTTTCCAGAAATCCTCTGCCCATGGGTCCGCACCATCTATTACGATGTTCGGGCGAAACCGTTCCATCTCGACGGGCGCGCCGCCGTCGTTTTCAATAACCCTATTTAGCGCCGCGAGAGACGCGGTGTTCGCAATCAATACCGGGTGCATGTCGGCGAAGCTCACAGGCTGTGGCACACTCCATTTTTCAGACGACAGTCGCTCAGCTTCGGCGTCCATAAAACAAAGCCGTGCGCCTCGCCCCAAGGCTGTCGATAGCCATTCAGAGGATGGTTCATCGGCCCATACCGCATCCACATGATCACTCCAGATAGGCACGGATTGGCGAGAGGTGTTTACCGGAAACGGAACATCGATCGCCGCATCCATTACGGCGCTTTCCAGGCGAATACCGGCAGGTGTCGGTGTTGCAATGATCCGGGCGAGCGCAGCGCAGTTTCGCTGCGTCAAAAATTGATTATCATCATCGATCACAAGCCAGCGGCGATCAAAAGCCATACCTCTGTCCGTCACAAGCGAAGCATCGCGGGAAACTGCGCGCACCCCTTTGATGGGGTGGATATACAGCGAAGAGATTTTCATAAGGCTTTATCCGCCCAGCATATTTTGCATAAGGGTTTCTGCCACACCCGGCGGTGGGACGCTGTCGTCAGGCACGAAGAAATCCGGCGCCAATTTCTTCGATGGGTCGACGCGATATTTTTCAAAATCACTGACGCCGTTCTGGTGCAGGAAGGAATCATCGATCAGGAAATTACCGCTAAATTCACGCGATGGTTTGGTAAAGATCATATGTGCTGCATCTGCGATAATATCGACGCTGCGTGAGGCCTGCATCATCGCCTCGCCGCCAAGCGCAAATTTCACCGCTGCTGTCGCAATTGCTGTTCTCGGCCAGAGCGCGTTAAACGCAATTCCGTCATTTCTGAACTCTTCCGCCATGCCGAGAACACACATCGACATGTTGAATTTCGCCATGGAATAGGCGACATGGCCGCCAAACCATTTCGGGCTCATATCAAGCGGCGGCGACAGCATCAGCACATGAGGGTTTTCGGCTTTCTTCAGATGCGGGATACAAGTTTTCGATGTCAAAAATGTCCCCCGACCATTAATCTGGTGCATGAGGTCGTAACGCTTCATTTGCGTTGCTTCTGTACCCGTCAGCGAGATCGCCGACGCATTGTTGATGCAGATATCAATGCCGCCGAATGTTTGTGCGGTCTTTTCCACCGCGTCAGCAACGCCCTGCTCCTCACGCACATCGACAACCAGCGGCAGCGCCTTACCGCCCGCCGCTTCGATTTCTTTTGCCGCGGTGTAAATCGTGCCCGGTAGATGTTTGTGGGGTTCTGCCGATTTCGCGGCAATCGCGATATTGGCGCCGTCTTTTGCGGCGCGCAGGCCGATAGCCAGGCCAATGCCGCGCGACGCGCCGGTGATAAAAAGAGTTTTTCCCTTAAGCGTGGTCATATTGTTCTCCGATAGTTCACATGCACCCTACTGCGCCGTACATGCCTTGTAACCAATATTGAGCACATCAATCCTTGGCGGCACGCGAAACCGCATGGGCAATCCGACCATGCCGGTGCCCGAGGTTGTAAAAACAAGAACGCCGTTTTCATCACGAAGACCGTAAGCGTGATTGCCGCAGATATTGGTCATCCAACAGGTGACAAAGGGAAGCTGTATCTGACCGCCATGGGTGTGGCCACCAACAAGAAGATCTGCGCGCATCGGGTCGCGAAAAAGAAAAATCGTTTCAGGGTGATGGGTCACGACAAGCCGCGGCGCAGACGGCGGCCGCTCCAAAAGCGCCAAGTCCTGGCGCCCTTCCCATTCATCGGAAAGGCCAATCAATTCAATTGAAAATCGACTGTTTGAGAGTTTCAACACCGTGTTGTCGATCATCCGGACACCCAGCCCCGAGAGATTTTCATTCAGCGGCACACTTAGATCCGGCCCGGGCAAACCCAGATCATGATTACCCAACACGGCAAATATTGGCGCATTGAGGTCGGCAAAGGCAGCGAATGTTTTTTCAAACCGATCCGGATGCAGGAAGTAAATATAATCGCCGGGGACGACTACAAAATCAGGGCGCACCGCCTCAACCGCCTTTGTAATCCGCTCAATCGAAATCGTATTGCCGAATATGCCATTATGCGTGTCGGAAAAAACGGCAACGCGAAAGGCGCCCGCTCGGTCGAAGCACCCGTTCAGTTCAACATCATGCTCCGCCGTCAGGAGGATGCGCGGCTCAACGAAGCGGGCATAGGCAAGAATAGTAATGGCCAAGAAAAACACAGCGAGAACATATCGCCTGGCGCCGCTATGCCTGACGATCAGCCACAGCGCGAGCGGCGCAGCAATGAAATAAAGATAACTCGCATGATAAATTGCAAGCGAGAATATCTGAAGCAGGCCAATTTCTGTCATGTCATCGGATATGATCAATCAATATGGCAGTGAGATGGCTGGATTCGGCGCCAAATTCCGGCGGTTTAAAACCACCGGCCTTTGCGCGCCTTTTCAACCTCTTCCCAGACCCGCAAAGCATTGCCGCCGAGGATCTTTTCAATCGCAGCATCATCATAACCGCGATCGATCAACCCCTGAACCAAAACCGGATAGGTCGACACGTCTTTCAGGCTTTCAGGCAATGAGTCGCCAACGCCATCATAATCAGAGCCAATCCCCACATGATCGATCCCGGCAAGTTCAACCGTCCGGTCGATATGGTCGAGGACATCGTTGAGCCCGGCATAGGGGTAGGGGTGCGTCTCGCGCCATTCTGAATTGAAGGCACTGCGCTCTGCCGACGTCATGATTTTTCCGGTCGCTGCTTCCTGCGCTTTACGAGCAGCGTCGCGTGGCTCGGAATATTTATTGGCCTCACCGGTTAAAAAAGACGATCCAAAATTGATCATCACGACGCCGCCATTTTCACCAATCTTGGTGATGAGCTCATCGGGAAGATTACGGTGAAAGCCGGGTGTGAAATGGCGCAGCGACGAATGGGATGCGATCACCGGCGCACGCGCGATGTTCAAGACATCCTCAATTGCCGCATCGGTTACATGGCTGATGTCAACCATCACGCCGAGATTATTCATGACGCGCACCACTTCAAATCCGAAGGGCGAGAGGCCGTCCCAGCGTTCATTATCGTCGTAAGATGAGTCAGAAATATGGTTTGATTTTGAATGCGCCAATGTGATGTAGCGCACGCCGCGATCATAAAAATGCTTCAGATTATCAAGATCACCTTCGATCGGCGAGCCGTTTTCCATGCCCAAAGGCATGGCGATTTTACCTTCGCTTGCGATCCGGCGCACATCTTTTGGAGAAAGGGCAATTTCGAATTTGTCCGGATATTGTGCAGCGACACCCTCCATCAATCCAATCAAAATATCAGCGCGTGCTTTGGCCCCGCCCTTGCCCTCATAGTCCGCGGCCACATAGATCGACATAAACGGCGCATCGAGCCCACCCGCTTTGGCGCGTGCATAGTCAATGTCAACCGTATTTTTGCCAGTGACCATATCGGCGCCGTCATTGGCAATCGTCGTTGGCGCATCAATATGACCATCGACAATGATGAATTGCTGCGCGAGATCGACAGCGCGCTCAGAGGGCTGCGCAAAAACCAAAGAAGGCGCCAAGGCAAAGGCTGAAACGACAATGAGCGTTTTCATAATATTGATCCTGATTGAAATGTCCGATTGATCTGCGGTTTTACCCGAATGAAGACTTAACGCTTACGCACTTAACAGTTCCGGGTCCAGCCGTGCCAGAGTCTCGGCGCCGGCCGTGACAGAGGCGGTCAGACCCACCGCTTCTGTCAGGTAATTGTCAGCGTAGAATTTCACGATCGCCAGCTTTGATTCGTGCCAGGCGGAGTCTGCGCCTTTTTCGTTGACAGCCAGCGCTGACGCCATCGCCCCACGCGCGAGGTAATACCCGCCGGCGACATTGCCGAATTGTTTCAGATAAGGCGTGGCGCCAGCCAGAACATCTTCCTGGTTGTTTTTTGCAGCATTGAGCAGCCAATCGGTTGAGACTTCAAGCGCTGTTGCCGCCGCCAATAACCGCTCGCCAATGTGATGCAGATCCGGGCGTTTGCCGGCGCTCAAAATGATCGCCTCTTCTTTCACATTGACAATAAACGCCTTCGCTGCTGCGCCGCCATCGCCTTGTAATTTGCGGCCCACCAGGTCCATTGCCTGAATGCCGTTGGTTCCCTCATAGATCGCTGCGATGCGCGCATCGCGCATATGCTGGGCGGCGCCCGTTTCTTCGATATAGCCCATGCCGCCATGAATCTGCACGCCAAGCGAGGTCACATCATTGGCGCGGTCCGTCGACCAGGCTTTTGACAAAGGCGTCAAAAGTTCTTCGAGCGCCTTTGCTTCTTTACGCTGTTTTTCATCCGTTGAATGGCGCGCCAAATCGTAAGCCACAGCGTTGGCGTAGCAGATGCCGCGCGAGGCCTCGACCAAGGCTTTCATCGAATACAGCATGCGGCGCACATCGGCGTGTTCATAGATCGCGACCATGTCGCCGCTTTTGACGCCGGGCATGCGGCCTTGCTTGCGGTCTTGCACGTAAGCGAGCGCGCGTTGAAAGGCGCGCTCCGCAACCCCAACCCCTTGCATACCAACATCAAGGCGCGCGGCGTTCATCATAATGAACATATTCTTGAGCCCCTTGTTTTCTTCGCCAAGAAGCGTGCCGTAACATTCGCCGTTTTCTCCAAAAGCCATGACTGCGGTCGGGCTGCCGTGAAGGCCCATCTTTTCTTCAAGGCCAACACATTGAACATCATTGCGGGCGCCGAGCGATCCGTCGTCATTCACATGAATCTTTGGCACGAGGAACATGGAAATGCCCGCCGTTCCCTCCGGAGCGTCCGGCAGGCGTGCAAGCACAAGGTGAACAATATTGTCCGTCAGATCATGATCGCCATAGGTAATGAAGATCTTCTGACCTTTAATTTTATAACGACCATCTCCCGCTGGCTCGGCTTTGGTTCTAATAGCTGAAAGATCTGAACCCGCCTGCGGTTCAGTGAGGTTCATCGTACCCGTCCAGTCCCCGGAAACCATCTTTTCAAGGTAAAGGCTTTTTTGGTGTTCAGTGCCCACTGCCTTTACCGCTTTCACAGCGCCGGTAGTCAGCGTTGTCCCGATAGCAAATGACATACAGGCGGCGTTGAGTGCGTCGACCAGCGCCACCGCGAGGGTCGATGGCAGGCCCTGTCCACCGATGTCTTCAGGAAAGGCGAGCGCGTTCCACCCAGCGTCAACATATTGTCGATAAGCTTCCTTGAAGCCTGGTGTCGTGCGCACCAGTCCATTTTCGAGCCTTGCACCGTCAGCGTCGCTCGCGCTGTTAAGCGGCGCCAGAACCTGGTCGCAATATTTGCCCATTTCCTCGAGGATTGCAGAAACAAGGTCGCCGGAAAGCTCGGGGAATGCCCCGCTGCGCTCGAGCGCGCCAAAGCCCGCCATATGATCAAGGGCAAACCGAATGTCGCGGACAGGCGTTGAGAAAGTCATGAGCAGGTCTCCATGGTAGGGCGCCAGTTGAATCGCACTTCTTTATGCCTCGGCGCATCGCTTCCGGCTAGCTTTGCTGGCGCCCGATCTTTAAGTCAGGGCTCATGACAAAAGCAGCCCCCGCACAGATAGAACAGGCGGCCGATTTGATCCGCGACGGCGGGCTCGTCGCCGTACCAACAGAGACGGTTTACGGCCTTGCAGCCGATGCGACGAATGATAAGGCCGTCGCCCGTATATTCGAGGCCAAGGGTCGTCCGCAATTCAATCCGCTGATCATCCATGTCGCTGACGCAGCGATGGCGAAGCGTTACGTGAAATTTTCGCCACTTGCGGCAAAACTCGCCGGTGAATTCTGGCCAGGGCCTTTGACGATGGTTTTACCGCGACGCGCGGACAGCAACACCTCATTGCTGGTCAGCGCCGGGCTCGACACCGTCGCTGTTCGAGCGCCGGCTCACGCGGCTGCGCAAGCGTTGATCAGAGCCGTTGATCACCCCCTTGCGGCGCCCAGCGCCAACCGTTCGGGGGCAATCAGCCCGACAACCCCCGATCACGTCCGTAAATCTCTGCGCGACAAGGTCGACATGATTCTTGACGGCGGTGCATGCATTATCGGCATTGAATCAACGATTGTGGCAATCAACGACAACGACGTCACGATGCTGCGCGTCGGCGGGATTACACGTGATGCGATTGAACAGTTTCTTGGACGATCATTAGCCGAGGCGCCGATTAGCCAAACACCGCAGGCGCCCGGCATGCTTGCGAGCCACTATGCACCGCAGGCGCCGTTGAGGCTTAACACATCAGCGCCGCGTGACGGTGAAGCTTTTTTGGGTTTTGGCGAGACCGAAACAACATCTCCCTACGCACTTAATCTTAGCCCGTCGGGAGACTTGCGCGAATCTGCAGCCAATCTATTTGCCCATTTACGCCGCCTTGATGATTTATGCGCAGAACACAATTTGAGAGGGATCGCCGCCGCGCCGGTCCCTCATGCAGGCCTCGGCGAAGCGATCAATGATCGCCTTAAACGGGCTGCCGCACCACGCAGCGCCTAGATCAGGCATAGATTCCTGCCTCTGAACTTTGCACCAACAAAAATATAGATTAGCCTGCAAATAAATCTGTTGTGGATTGGTTTTCGGGGGCTTTTATAATGTATTTTCGCACGCTGGTTCTTTGCGGCTTTTTCCTGTTGCTGGGCATTTCTCACGCGACTGCCGATGGCGCGCCGCCCTCAGCATTCGATTTAATGAAAATATCGACGCATTCGGAAGTCGAGCTTTCGCCAAGCGGCCGTTACTTTTCAATGGTTCACGCGGTGACGAACACACGCTGTGTCGATTCTACCGGCCAAGTGAGCAAACACGCGAAACGCTGTTCAGAATCTCGAACCAAATACCGCGCCGCATATCAAATCGTAATTTATGATCTTGAAATTGGGGCAACTATTTCGATATTGCCGTTACCCGAAGATTTTTATGTTCAGTGGTTTGAATGGGCAAATGATGACCGACTTCTCGCCGCCATAGCGAGACGCACGACATCCAACGCACGGGGAACGAAAGTTACCTTCGGCGGCTCGCGGATCATTTCGATGCCGCGCGAGCAAGGCGAATATGTTACACTTTTCGAAGGCTCGCGCAGCATTGACAGATCAAACTTCCGGATTTCATCAATAACCAATACGCTGCGTGACGATCCTGATCATGTACTCATTCCCGCTAATAAGGGCGATGATCTTGATTTGTGGAAAGTCAATGTAAACACCGGCGAACAAGAAAGGGTCGCCACCGGCGTTAGGGGCACCTTTTATTGGTATACCAATAACCTGGGGAAACCTATTTTGCGGTACGATGCCAATTTACGCGGCACAAAAATAACAGTTTTCGCCTGGTCAGATGAGACGGAAAGCTGGGAAAAAATCAAAACATTCAACTTGAGAGACAAAGATGAAGAAGATGATTTCGAGTTTTTTCCGGTTGCGCCAACAGATAACCCTAATCAAATATACGTGCTCTCCGATGAAGAAGATGGCGTCCGTCGTGCCATAAAAATATACGACATAAAAGAACAAAAATATGTGGAAACGGTTTTTGAGCACGATAAATATGATGTATCGGGCGCCTTGTTAAGTGTTGCCACCGGCAAATATGCCGGGGCATGGTATTATGCTGATCGGTTGCAGCATCATTTCGTCAATAAAAAATCACAGGCGCATTATAATGCGCTGAATGGTTTTTTTGGCAATGAAACCAATGTCAATCTTCTAGGGTTTAACAAAGCCGGCAACAAGGCGATCATTTACGTCAACGCGCCCGACATTCCGGGTGAATATTATGTTTACAACCTCACCACTACCAATATTGACCCCATCATGCAGCGCAAACCTGAACTGGGCCCCGCCAAATTTGGCAAAGCAGAAGTTTTAACAATTCAAACGCGCGATGGCGAAACCATCACCGCTTATCTGACGCACCCATCTTCCGGAAAGGACAGTTCTGCGCCTTTGCTCGTCATGCCCCATGGCGGGCCTGAGCGGAGAGATTATTTCGTTTACGATCCGCAGGTTCAGTTTTTTGCGGCTCGCGGATATCGCATTCTGCAAATTAATTTTCGCGGGTCATCAGGTTATGGGCGCGCCTTTGCTGAGGCGGGGTATGGCGAATGGGGCGGCGTCATGCAAAATGACATTACAGACGCTGTTCGATTCCTCCATGACAATGATGTGGCGACACCGGATCAAACCTGTATCGTCGGGTACAGCTATGGCGGCTACGCGGCCCTATATGGCGGCGCCACAACACCAGAATTGTACAAATGCATTGTGAGCGGGGCCGGCCGTTCAGACCTGGTAAGCAAGCTGAGCACGATCAGGCGTGACTACGGCGCCGATTCAGAAACCTACGAATATTGGCTAAAGTCTGTTGGCGACCCGAAAACAGACCGAGAAAAGCTAGCCAGTCGTTCGCCTGTTAATCTGGCCAATCAATTTCAACGCCCGGTGCTGTTAGTCCATGGCGAAGATGATGGCATCGTCGGCGTTGAACAATCTAGAAGAATGAAACGGGCACTGGAAAAATCAGGCGCCGACGTTGAGTATGTCGAACTGAAATATGAGGGGCACGGAGGGTGGTCGCTGGAAAATGAAATTTTCTATTTGAATCTTTTGGAGGGTTTTCTCCAAAAGCATTTGCAGGATTGATGCTTTCACGATTGCCCGGTTTTGCGGGTCCTTTTTCGGACATTCACCTGATATGGATTGCGCTGTTAAACGCCGCAACGCCCGATGGATCATAGCCTTGAACACATCCCGGAACGTCTAGTTTGCTTTAGATAAAAGGCAAGTTATGCTAAAAACATAGCTCATATTGGCGATTTGGGGATCGTGTTATGTTTTATCGTATATTTGTTCTTTGCAGCCTTTTCTTGCTGGGGCTTACCAACACATATGCGGAAGACGCCCCCCCATCGGCATATGACTTGTTCAAGCCGCCAACACATTCACAATTCGCACTGTCGCCAAGCGGGCGCTATTTTTCGCTCGCCTATGCGACAACGGCCAAGCGCTGCATCGACTCAACTGGGGCAGTGGATATCAGCGCAGAAGGTTGCTCTGCAAACGAAACCAGGCACCGCACATCATATCAAATTGTAATTTTTGATCTCGAAATCAAATCAGCTATTTCCATCAGACCGCTACCGGAAGACTATTTTGTTCAGTGGTTTCAATGGGCGACTGATGACCGGCTTCTAGCCGGCATATCCAGGCGCGCAACAATAAATACTCGTCGATCACGGTGGCGCAATGGCGGCACAAGAATAATGTCCTTTCCGCGCGAGCAAGGCGAATACATAACTCTTTTCGAAAACGCACTCGGCATTAAAAAATCCAACCTCAACATCACGCAAATTGGCAATATGCTGCGCGATGATCCCGATCATGTCATTGTTTCCGCAGTGAAGAAGGGCGACCTTGATCTATGGAAAGCCAACATCCGTACGGGCGACGTTGAACGAATAGCCATAGGCAATCATGGCACCTTTTTTTGGTACACTGACAACAATGGAAAACCCGTATTGCGTTATGATGCAAACTTGCACAGCACGAAGGTATCTGTTTTTGCGTGGTCTGATGAATCACAAAACTGGGAAAAAGTGAAGACATTCAAGCTAAAAGAAAATGACGACGAAGACGATTTTCAGTTCTTCCCTGCTGCGCTAACGAACAATCCCCACCAAGTATATGTAATTTCTGACGAAGATGATGATGCCCGGCGCTCTATCAAAATTTATGATCTTCAAAAGCAGGAATATGTGGAAACCGTATTCGAACATGAAAAATACGATGTCGCCGGCGTGTCACGAGATATCGCAACAGGCGAATATACCGGCGCGTGGTACTATGCTGATCGGTTACAATATCATTTTGCCGACAAGAAAACACAGGCGCATTATGATGCGATAAATCTTTTTTTTGACGATGAAGCAAATGTAAGTCTACTGGGGTTTACTCAGACCGGCACTAAGGCAGTTATATATGTCAACGCCCCCGACATTCCCGGGGAATATTATGTTTATGACTTTACAACCTCGAATATCGATCCCGTAATACAACAACACCCTGAGTTGGCCTCGGTAAAGTTCGGGAAGGGAGAGGTTTTAACACTCCCTACCCGCGACGGAGAAACGATCACTGCCTATCTGACCCATCCCGCCGGTGGTGAAGATCACGATGCGCCGCTAATCGTTATGCCCCATGGCGGCCCTGAAAGCAGAGATTATCTTGGTTACAATCCGCGAGTCCAATTTTTTGCAACGCGCGGATACCAAACACTGCAAGTGAATTTTCGCGGATCGTCTGGCTATGGGCGCGCTTTTTCTGAGGCCGGTTATGGCGAATGGGGCGGCGTTATGCAAAATGACGTGACTGATGCAGTGCGATATGTGCACGCTAACGGCTCTGCGACACCGGATAAAACATGCATTGTTGGGTATAGTTATGGTGGATACGTCGCCCTCCATGGCGCGGTCTCCACGCCCAATCTTTATAAATGTGTCGTTAGCGTTGCTGGTGTTTCCGATCTGGTTCTCGCCATGAAATTAAGCCGGCGTTATTATGGGCACGATTCAGAATTCCACGAATATTGGGTGAAATCCATCGGCAACCCAAATACCGAAAAGGAAAAATTGCGGAGCCGATCACCGGCAAACTTTGCAGACAAAATCACAAGCCCGGTGCTGCTAATCCATGGAGAACTGGACGGTATCGTTCGAGTGGAACAATCAAGAAAAATGAACCGCGCACTAAAACAAGCGGGCGCCGACGTTGAGTATATCGAAGTGAAATATGAAGGCCACAGAGGTTGGTCTATGGAAAATCATATTCTGCAGCTAACCGCTGTGGAGAATTTTCTCGAAAAACATTTACAGCCCTGACCGGGCCTTAAAACTCCAGCAAAGTTGTGCGGCAGCGGGGCTTCACAACCTCGCCGCGGCGACGGAACAACTACAGTGGCTGCTGACTCACTCAGGCTTGCGAAACCGCAGCGCAAACTGATCCGTATTGCCTCTGATTGCGGGATCGAACACCGCCATCGTGCGATCGTCTTCCGGCTTGGCGAGAAAGTCACTTTCGCCATCAAGGACGAACCCGGCATCTTCCGCCATACCGATAACGATGGCTTTATCAATCCTGTGAAGCGTGTCGCCGGTTGTTTCCGGCGAGCCCTCAACCGCTGAATGATCAATAACCGCAAACGCACCGCCAGGCTTCAGGATTCGAAAGGTTTCAGCGTAAGGCGCCGCAGGCGCCCCAAGCGGGCTTCCATCTTCCATAATAAAATACATCTCGTGAGGACCCTGCACCCAGGTGACGAGATCAGTTGAACCGTCTTCAGCATCAAAAGCGTCAAATAACGAATGCGACTGGCGCACATTGAGGAGACGGGTGTCCACCATCCGTGCGGTCAGTTCCTTGCCGAAATACCCCAAAAAACTTTCCGGGTTTTGCATCACGACCGAACCTTCCGGTCCAACGGCAAGCGAATACAATTCCGTAAAGTAGCCGCCGCCCGCCTCAACTTCAAACACAGACATGCCCGGTGCAATTTTGAAAAAGGCCAGCGTCTCGACCGGTTTGCGCCCCTCGTCTCTGGCGCTGTCATCAGCCCGGCGTTCAGGGCTGTTTACCGCCGCTGTTGCGATGGCGTCATAGTCTTGCGTGGAAGTGGTGTCAGTGCTGTCGCACGCAGCCGCCAACAACAAAGCTGACGATCCGACGAACAGTTTCAACAGTGAGCGTTGCATATTGGTTGTCCTATTCCGGTTTAATGTATTTCAAAAGGAACCGGTCTGTTTTGCGGCGCACGACCGGATCAAAAACGCTCATGGAATAATGATCATTCGGGTTACGAAGAACGTCGCTTTCTTCAACAAACGCAAAACCGACGCTCGTCGCCAGGCCCATTACAATCACGGGGTCAATGCGATGAAGGGCGCCGCCGGTTGTTTCTGGAGAGCCCGACGCGGCGGCGTGATCGAGAACAATAAAAACGCCGCCTGGTTTCAAGACTCGAATGATCTCCGCATAAGCTGTTTCGACATCGCCAAGACCGCTGCTGCCATTCGGCGTGAAATAGAGTTCGTGCGGCCCCAGAAACCATGTGACAATATCGACCGAATTATCGGCGGCATCCAGATTGTCAAAATTGGTTTTCGACAGTCGCACATTAGGCAAGCGATTTGCCGCCAATCGAGCAGCAATTGGATCTGCTAAAAAGCTGTCAAAAATTTCGGGGCTCTGCATGATGACGGCGCCGTCAGACCCCACGAGTGCAGAAAACAATTCTGTATAATAGCCGCCGCCTGCCTCGATCTCAAAAACAGTCATCCCCGGTTCGATAGATACAAATGCCAACACGCTGTCGGGTTGACGCATGTGATCGTCTGAACGGTCTTCGGCAAAGCGTGAGGGGCTAGCGATAGCTGTTTCGGCGCGCAAAGTGTGATCGATCACAGTGGGTGTTTCTTCACCCTGCAGCGATGCACTTTCTTCCTGCGCGCATCCGAACATCAATGATCCAGTCGCTATGGCAAGCAAAAATCGGAATTGATACTTTGTCATTTTCCCACCCACATTGGATCAATCGTGATTGCGCCCCGACCGGTGATTGATATGCCGCTTTTTTGTGGAATGCAAAACCGCTGGGCTTGCCCCCCTTTATAACGTCCCGACTTGAACCTGGCCTGTCCCCCGCCTATTCAGGGCATATATCTTGTTTTGAGGACTACCCGCCCGATGCCCCCATCTTTGCGCGCTGCACCGTCACCAGACGCCTTGGCGTCGATCCGCGCAATTGTCGGCGACAAAGGCGTCATTGAAGGTGATGATCAAGCGCCGTTCCTCTCGGAGTGGCGCGGCCGCTGGCCCGGTGAAGCTGCGATGATTGTTACGCCCACATCCACCGAGGAAGTGGCTGCCATTGTCAAAATTTGCGCCGGAGCAAACATCGCCATCACACCACAGGGCGGCAATACCGGTCTCGTAGGCGGTCAAATTCCGTCCGGAAACGAAATCTTGCTGTCGTTAAAACGCATGCGCCGCATACGCGATGTATCGCCCTTGAATAACACGATGACAGTGGATGCCGGCCTCACACTCGCCGAAGCCCAGGAAGCCGCCGACGCAGCGAACCGCCTCTTTCCATTATCGATTGGCTCGGAGGGGTCTTGCCAGATTGGCGGCGTCATTTCTACAAATGCCGGCGGCGTCAATGTATTGCGTTACGGCAATACCCGCGATCTTGTTCTGGGACTGGAGGCGGTAACGCCTGATGGTGAGATTTGGAACGGCCTGAAACGGTTGCGCAAGAACAATACGGGCTATGATCTAAAACAATTGATGATTGGCGGCGAAGGCACGCTGGGTATTGTCACCGGCGCCGTTTTAAAACTTTTCCCGAAACCTGCCGACGTTGTTACGGTTTGTGCTGGCGTCGCGAACGCAGGCGATGCCGTCGCTCTCCTTGCCCATGCGCAGAACGCAACCGGCGGCGCGGCGACAAGTTTTGAATTGATGTCACGCCGCTGTATCGACCTTGTTCTGAAGCATATCCCGGAAACGCGCGACCCACTGCAATCAACGCATCCCTGGTATGTGCTCATGGAATTTTCATCGGGCCAGGCATCAGGATTGCGCAGCGCGACTGAACAGATGCTCGGCGACGCTCTTGAAGAAACCCTGCTCACAGACGCAACAATCGCCGAAAGCAAGGCTCATACGGCCATGTTGTGGCGCATCCGTCATTCGATATCCGAAGCGATCAATGGCGAGGGCCTCGGCGCACGTCACGATGTATCTGTCGCCACGAGCGATATTCCCGCATTCCTTGAAAAAGCGGGCACAGAAGTCGAGCGCCTTGCGCCCGGCGCACGCATTGTCGCGTTCGGCCATATCGGCGACGGCAATATCCATTATGACGTCATTCCGACAGAAGGCGCCGGGCCCAATGCGCTTGACGACAAACGACCGGCAATTGAAGCGGCGGTCTATGACGTGATTGATTTATTTGATGGTTCAATTTCCGCCGAACATGGCGTCGGGCGCCATCGCCGGGATACGCTCGCGAAACGCAAAGGCGCCCTTGAGCTGGATATGATGCGCGCTATCAAAAATGCCCTTGACCCCAAGGGCATCATGAACCCTGGTAAAATGCTGTAAAAGGATACCTGCCTTAATGTTGATGCTCCTGTCTCCCGCGAAAAATCTCAATTTCGATCCCGTTCCCGATGCGCCAAAGGCGACCCGCCCCGCATTGTCAAAAGATGCAAGCGAAATCACCGAGGTCGCCAAGAAACTAAAACGTGCAGACATTAAACGCCTGATGGGCATTTCGGATAAGCTCGTTGAGCTTAATTACGAGCGATTTCAAGCGCTGAATGTTTCAGGCAAAGCGGCCGGAGCAAAGCAAGCCGCTTTGACTTTCGCGGGCGACGTCTACCGAGGCCTCGACGCCAATTCGCTCAAATCCGACGATCTTAAATTTGCGCAAGATCATTTGCGCATTCTCTCCGGTCTTTACGGATTGTTGCGTCCCCTTGACGGCATCCAGCCCTATCGTCTTGAGATGGGCTCACGCCTTAAAAACCCGCGCGGTGCAAACCTCCACAGCTATTGGGCGCCGATCATCGCCAAAGAACTCGACAAGGCGGTCAAGGCTCATGACGATCCGACCATCGCTTGCCTTGCCTCGAACGAATACGCCAAGGCAGTCGATCGCAAAGCGTTGAAGGCGCCCTTCGTGATGTTCAATTTTAAGGAAATCAAAGACGATAAAGCGCGCGCAATGATGCTTTACGTGAAACAGGCGCGAGGGATGATGGCGCGCTGGGCGATTGAAAAACGCATTACCAGCACCGACGATATGAAAAAGTTTTCTGTCGGCGGATATAAATTTTCAAAGACACTGTCCTCGGATCAGGAATGGGTTTTCACCCGGCCGCAGCCGCCGAAAAAAGGCTGATTTCCGGAAAATCCGATCCCTGCGCTCTTGCGGGCGCCAGCTTGGCCAAGTTGCTGAAAAGCAGCCCTGCAGCCAAATCAGACGTTGAAAACGCCTTTTTATATCTCATTTTTGTGACAAAGGCGCAATTTTTGCGTGTTTTCCTTGACAAAGCGCAAAAATTGCGCAAATTTACATGACAGATTTATGACAGGCCGCCATTTTGGGCCTGAGGAGTAGCGTCATGGCCGTTATCACAAACCCGGGAATCACAAGCCCAAGAGACTTTGCACCGGATATCAATATCGGTCCGAAAACGGCCTTGGCGGCGTTTTATATTCTGGTTGGCGTCGTCGCGATGGCAATCGCCATTCCGGCAGCGCTCATGACTGCAGACGCCAGCATGTTTGAAGAATGTTTCGCCGCCGCTGAAATCTGCGCTGCCCAATAACGCCGCAGTTTATTCCGCCGGCAAATTCTCCAGAAAAAACCTGATTGCATTGCCGCCCATGACGGCGCGGATAGTCGCGTCATCAAGACCTTCATCCATCAATGCCTGGGTCAGCGCGGCAAGTTCCGATGCATCGAACGGTGTTGTTACCGTACCATCGAAATCAGAACCCAACGCGACATGGTCTGCACCCAACAAATCAACGGCGTAGGCGATCGCGCCGGCGATACCTGCGGGCGTCGGCGTACAGATGGCGCCGTCCCAAAAACCAACGCCAATCAACCCGCCACGCGCAGCAATCTCCTGCATGAGCGCATCAGAAATATTGCGCGGGCTGTTGCAATATCCCTTAAGGCCGGTGTGGGAAACGATCACCGGCTTTTCGCTGCGCGCCAAAACATCGTGAACAACTTGTTCCGATGAATGGGCAACATCGATAATCATGCCGCGGGCAACTGCCGCATCGACTGCGGCCTCGCCAAATTCCGTCAATCCGGCGCCGCTTCTTCCATGCAGGGAACCACCAAGCTCATTATCAAAAAAATGCTGCAGTCCCATCACTCTGAGGCCTGCGTCATAAAGCCGGTCAACATTCGTGAGATCGCCTTCAAGAGGATGAGCCCCCTCAATTCCATAAACACCAGCAAGTGCTTCTCCGGCGAGCGCACGCCGCAAGTCAGCCTGGCTTTTGACAAAAATGAAATCATCGCCCGCACTGCGCTCAAGCCTGTCGAGACGTGACGCCTGATAAAGCGCACGCTCAAAAATGCTGCCCCATGTCTGGACCGGCCAGCGCTGCGCAATCGCAAGCAATGTGATGTCATCCGATCCCGCATCATTTTCATCATAATTGAGATTTTTCGGCGTCTTGGTGACGGCGGTAAAAACTTGCAACCTGACGCCGCCCTCGCGCAAGCGCGGCAAGTCAGTCTGCCCGCGCGATTGACGCTTTGACGGGTCGCGCATCCATAACAGCGTATCAGCGTGAAGATCGGCGACGCTTAACGTCTCATGCAGTGCACGCGCATCAGCGCTGATTTCATAGGGTGCATGATCGATCACAACATTCATCTGATCGTCGACCCGCGGCGGCAAAACAACAAAAAACACGAACCCGCCAATCAAAAGAATAACAGCGATTATCCCGCCCAGTATTTTCATTGTCCCTCTCCCGGTTTTTATGACCATTGACGCGGTGGCGACACGGCGTCAACGCGCAGTCGCATAAGAGCCTAACGCGGGCAGATCCGCCGCCTCATCAATGTCGCGCAATTGTTCCAGAAAAGCGGTGTCAAAACAGGCGGGAAGGCTCGCTTGCGTATCTTTCAACGCATGTTTGGTCGACCATCGCACATTACGAAACAAGTCCGGCGCCGCATGCCGACGCGCCAGCCCGATGAGCCAATAACCGCCATCCGCGGCTGGACCAAATACCGCATCAGCACGCCCGAGCGCAGCGAATGCCTGATGGAGATGTCGCGCACGGAAACCGGGCGCATCGGCGCCGATAATTACTGCCGGACCGGACGGCGCCATCGTGAGCACCCGTTTCATGCGAGCGCCAAGCTCACCCGGTCCCTGCACCACGCGCTTGAGATGCGGCGGCCACAGCGTGTCCCAACCCTGCAGCGCCGAAACCGGATCAACGGCGAGCATCACCCGCCATCCGCCCTTTTCCGCTTCAGTGATTGTCCGTTCCGTCATTATGCGAAACAACGCAGCGGCACGGCCCATACCAATCCCGGCGCCAAGACGCGTTTTCACCTTTCCCGCACGCGGCGCTTTAACGAAAATGATGACGGTACCGCGCATCAGCGATACGCCGCGCTGAGCTTTTCCGGCGAGGCGCCCAATTGAAATCGTGTGAGCAGAAGAAAGTTTTTTAAGACCCTGCGAAAATAGCCTTCTTCTTCATAGCGGCTGGCCGATGTCTCCGCGTTTGATGAAAAGATATGGAGTGCAAGGGACCCTTTTCGCCGCATGAGCCGTTGCACGATCTCAACATCCTCAAAAAGCGACATATCGCGATAACCGCCGATTTCTTCATAGACCGCCTTCGAAATAAAGAGTCCCTGATCCCCATACGGACTTTTTGTAAACCTTGTCCGCAACATTGCGCCTGCGGCCACTATTCCTGGCGCAATCCCTTTCGCGTCAAAAGCGAGCGTAAAGACAGCAGCGTCATAGCATTTTTTCTCGATGAAAATGCGCGCTTCATCCTCCCAGCCCACCTCCAAAACGGTATCGCCATGGAGAAACAGGAAAAACTCACCCGACGCCCCTGCGGCGCCAGCCTTCATTTGTCCGCCACGGCCCGGCGGCGCGGTTAGAATCTTGGCGCCAAAACTTTCGGCAATCTTCACGCTGTCATCCGTCGACCCGCCATCGACAATGATTACTTCTCTTATCAGGCCATCGACCATGGGTTGCTTGATGGCGCCAAGACACGCATTCAGTCGGCTTTCGGCATTAAGGGTGGGGATAATAACAGAGAGCATAGCCTGATCTTATAGCGACGCCCTGGCATTTGCGAGAGCTACTCTTGGCGGGACCATGAACCCAATAGCGGCAACAACACCAACGCCAATGCCGACGCCATAATTGTCGGGCGCAACGACAATCGTTGCCGCACTGCCCAATGTCAGTGTTTGTTTTGCCATCACTTATTTTCCTCTTCGGCAATAAATATTTCCTCAATCGGACGCGCGAAGACGCGTGCGATCTTGAATGCTAATGGTAAGCTTGGGTCATACTTACCGCGTTCCAGCGAATTCACCGTCTGCCGTGAAACATCAAGCCGTTCAGCAAGGTCTGACTGCGACCATGCCTTTTCTGCCCGCAAAACTTTGAGATGATTTTCCAAAGCTCAGCGTTTCAGCGTTAAGGTGTAGCGAACGGCCCCCCAAAGACCGATCAGGAATGGTCCAAACCACAGCATGTCCCAGTCGAAATAAAAAACACCAAAAGATTTCAAAAAGCCGAGCGTAAGGGCCACAAAAATACCGATCAACAAACTCAGCGCCGCTGCATCCGATGCCAGCCGCCGCTCACGCTCGTCGACGCTGGCGTAAAAACGAAGGAATGCAAAACAGGCGAAAACAATAGGAACGACCGGCGCAAGCGCAAGCGATGTCAACCACCGCCCAGGCTCGACGTCTCTGGCGAGGTAAGACGCGCCGAACAAAACGACTGTATAGAGCACCATCGCGGCGCCGAATTCTATTTGGTAACGCCTTCCGGCAGATTTGATCCGCTCCGACATAATTTTCTCCTGCTGCCTTCCGTATGCTGACACATAACGAGGGGCCAATTAAAAGCCTCCCCAAACTGTCAAGCTCCCTTTACATATAACATCACCAACACATGTCAAGCACCCTTGTCATGGTGAAAATATGTTCTTGCTTTGTTCTGCCCCGGTGATAGCGTAGCGCCATGGCCCGCGCCGCGCCCCTTTCCTTCCGTCCTCCCCGCCCTTCAGAGGACCGACCGCCTGCCCCCAGGAAAGGACGCGGCGCGGGCTCCAATCATTCTGGCCGCTATGAAAGCGAAAAACGCGAAGCCATTGACGATGGTTGGGGTGATGGGACTGGGAACGGCGCGGTCAATGACGGCGAAGAAATGCCGCCCCTGCGCACCGAGATCACCATTGAAAAACCGCGCAAGATTATCACCGCCAATAATTCGCCCTATGTGGGTTTCGACCGCTCAATCAATCCCTATCGCGGCTGCGAACATGGTTGCATCTATTGTTTCGCCCGGCCGACCCACGCCTATATGGGCCTTTCCGCCGGTCTCGATTTTGAAACCAAACTGTTCGCCAAACCCTCCGCACAAAAACTACTGGAAAAAGAGCTATCCAATAAAAACTACAAGCCCCGCGTGGTCGCCATGGGAACGAATACTGACCCCTACCAACCGATAGAGCGCAAATTTCAAATCATGCGCGGCCTGCTTTCAACTTTTTCACGGTTCAACCACCCGGTCACAATACTCACTAAAGCACACCTTATTACCCGCGACATCGACATTCTGGCGCTCATGGCTGCAAAGAACCTGACCCGCGCCATGGTTTCCATTACCACTCAAGACAAAGCGCTCGCCCGCTCCATGGAGCCGCGCGCTTCCTCGCCGCCAAAGCGTTTTGAACTTATTCAAAAACTTTCCAGCGCCGGCATCAGCATCGGCGTTATGACCGGGCCGATGATACCAGGGCTTAATGACGACGAGATGGAAGCCATCATGGAAAAGGCCGCTGATCTCGGCGCATCATTTTCCGCCTACACAATATTGCGACTGCCACTGGAGGTTTCGCCGCTGTTTCAGGAATGGCTGGAGGCATTTGCCCCGACCCGCGCCAAACGTATTATGCGCCATATTCGCGATATGAACGGCGGTAAGGATTATGACCCGCAATGGTCGCGCGGCGGTGAGATCAAATCATCTTACGCACAACTCATTGGGCAGCGTAATCGAGCCGCCCGCGCGCGGTTCGGTTTTGACCGGGAGCGGCGCGCCCTTGATCTTTCGCAGTTTTGCGTACCGTCGGAAATCTCAGGCCAGATGAACTTGTTTGAATAGATCTGCGAATTAAAATCCGAACTCAAAGCTCGCCGCTCTATTGGCGGGCTCTATCTTGAGCGCCAGCCGTTTTTCTGGTTTTTGACGGCAGTACGACTCGGCGGATAGTTACAGTGTCGAAACGGAATACTCCATGGCCGCACCACCGCCTACATTTGAAATTGAAGACTCTATTCCCGGCATCATTGCCGGAATCGACGAGGCAGGGCGCGGCCCCTGGGCGGGACCTGTTGTCGCCGCCGCTGTCATTCTCGACCCTGAAACCATGCCGGAGGGCGTGCGCGATTCCAAAAAAATCTCGGAAAAGCGCCGTGGTGAGCTTGCAGCCGCCTTATGGCAGGTCGCATCGATTGGTGTTGGCGTCGCCAGCGTCGATGAGATCGACAAGATCAACATATTGCAGGCAACGCTTCTCGCGATGTCGCGCGCAGCGGCAAATTTACCGCTTCGCCCCACCGCCTGCATCGTTGATGGAACAATCAAACCCAAATTGCGCACGCCCGCCTATACGGTGATCAAGGGCGACGCAAAATCTTTTTCCATCGCGGCCGCATCAATCATCGCCAAGACCACGCGCGACCGGATGATGCGCGAATTGGCACGGGAATTTCCTTTTTATGCCTGGGAAAAAAATAAAGGTTATGGCGCGCCGGCGCATCGCGCAGGATTGGACGCTCATGGCGTCACACCACATCATCGCAAAAGCTTCGCGCCAATCCACAATATGTTGTATGCGGACTCTTCGCCGGAACTAATCGAAACTTTTCGTTAACCTCGGTTAACACATTGACTCTCTTAAATTATTTCGCGCTGACTCTTGACGGGGACTCCGCCAAGAATCAGACTGCCGCGCTCTTACATCAAGGGGTGCGTAATGCCGGCGAAGAAAAAGAAAAACAAACAAAGCGACATCAAAAAGCATCTCGACAAGATTATTGAAGGCGACTGCATCGAGACGATGGCGGCGCTGCCCGACAATTGCGTCGATCTCATCTTTGCCGACCCGCCCTATAATCTTCAGCTTGGCGGCGACCTGACCCGGCCCGATCAATCTCGCGTCGACGGCGTCGATGATGAATGGGATAAGTTTGACTCGTTCAAGACCTATGATGATTTTACGAAAGGCTGGCTCGCTGAAGCCCGGCGCATTCTAAAGCCCGACGGCGCAATCTGGGTGATCGGCTCCTATCATAATATTTTTCGTGTCGGCGCAGCGATCCAGGACAAGGGGTTCTGGATTCTAAACGACGTCATCTGGCGCAAATCGAACCCGATGCCGAACTTCAGAGGCGCCCGCCTGACGAACGCCCACGAAACCCTGATCTGGGCTGCAAAATCACAAAAATCGAAATACACGTTCAATTATCGCGCCCTGAAGACCGCCAATGATGACCTGCAGATGCGCTCAGACTGGGAATTCCCGATCTGCACCGGCGCAGAACGCATCAAGGGCGCTGACGGCGCGAAAACCCATCCGACGCAAAAGCCCGCAGCGCTCCTCCATCGTATTTTGATCGGCGCGACCAATCCGGGCGACGTCGTGCTCGATCCTTTCTTCGGTTCGGGCACCACTGGCGCCGCAGCGAAATATCTCGGCCGTCGCTTTATCGGCATCGAACGCGACAAGGCGTATATTGCAGCTGCAAAAAAGCGCATCGCCAAAGTAAAACCGCTTGAAGACGAAGATCTTATCACGCAACCGTCGCCCAAAGCAGCCGCACGCGTTCCCTTTGGAACAGTCGTTGAGCATCGCTTGATAAAACCCGGTTCAAAACTTTATTCCCCGCGCGGCAATCATTCGGCAAAAGTCCGCGCTGACGGATCGCTTTTTGCAAAAGACGGCGAGGACGAAATTCAGGGTTCGATCCACAAGGTCGGCGCTGCAGTGCAGAACGCCGCGGCCTGCAATGGCTGGACCTATTGGCATTATGAAGCCAAAACCGGGCGCAAACCCATCGACTTTCTGCGCGATAAAATCAGGAAAGAGATGAAGGGATGAGTTTCCCGGCACCCCTGACGCGATACACGACATAACGCGATGTGTTGATGCTGCTTTACGGGGACGGCAACAGCCCTAAACTCCACCCATGTCCTGGGAAAAAGAACGCGAAGAATTAAAACGCCGCGCCAAGCTTGCTGAAAAGATGGGCGGCGAGGAAAAGCTCGCCCGTCAACAAGCGCGCGGCAAACTTGATGCGCGCGAACGAATAAAGCGCCTTCTCGATAAAAACTCCTTTCGCGAAATCGGCAAAATCGCAGGGCGTGGAACCTATGATGAGGCGAGCGACCTTGCGGATTTCTCACCGTCGAATTTTATTTTCGGGCGCGGCCGCATCAATGATGAACCCGTAGTCGCCAGCGCCGATGATTTCACTGTACGTGGCGGCGCCGCTGACGCTGCGATCCATCGCAAATTTTCGCAGGCCGAGCAGATGGCGCACGAATTACGCCTGCCTTTAATCCGCATGATCGACGGCACCGGCGGCGGCGGCTCGGTCAAAATGCTCGAAGATATGGGTTTTACCTATGTGCCCTTTGTGCCCGGCTGGGAACATGTGGTTGAAAACCTCAAAACCGTACCGGTGGTGGCGCTCGCCCTCGGCCCCACGGCAGGGCTCGGCGCCGCGCGCATGGTCGCGAGTCATTACTCGGTGATGGTCAAAGGCGTCGCGCAAATCTTCACGGCAGGTCCTGCGGTTGTCGCGGGCATGGGCGCCGGCAGTGAAGCGCTGGACAAAGAACAATTAGGCGGCGTTAATATTCATACGCGCAATGGGGTCATCGATGATGAGGCAGCAAGCGAAGATGAAGCTTTCGCCATGGCGCACGCGTTTCTCTCGTATCTGCCCGGCCATGTCGGCGCGCGCGCAGAACGCACGGCGCCCCATGACAAGCCTGGCCGCAAAGATGAAAAGCTTCTTTCCGCCGTGCCGGAAAACCCACGTGAAGCTTACAATATGCGCCGCATCCTTGAGATGGTTGCCGACAAGGGCTCGGTCTTTGAAATGGGCAAACGCTGGGGCCGCGCAGCAATCACTGCCTTTGCCCGGTTCGACGGCTGGCCGGTCGCCGTACTCGCGTCGGACCCGACGTTCCTCGGTGGATCATGGACCGCCGACACCGCAGAAAAAGCAAAACGTTTTGTCTCCCTCGCAGAGCAGTTCCGCCTGCCGGTAATCCATCTCGTTGATAATCCCGGCTTCATGATTGGACTGGAAGCGGAAAAAACCGCCACAATCAGACGCGGCGTCGAAGCGATGAATGCGGTCTATGAAGCATCGGTTCCATGGGCGAGCGTTATCATCCGCAAAGCCTATGGTGTCGCCGGCGCCGCCATGTCTGATCATACGCGGTTTCAATATCGCTTCGCCTGGCCCTCAGGCGACTGGGGCTCGCTTCCCATGGAGGGCGGCGTTGAAGTCGCCTACAAATCAGAACTTGAGAAGGCCGATGATCCTGCGGCGGCGCTTGCAGAGATCAAGGCGCGATTGTCGAAAGTCACATCACCCTTCCGCACCGCGGAGCAATTCCTGATCGAGGACATAATTGATCCGCGCGAAACAAGACCGCTTTTATGTGAATTTGCAGCGCTGGCGCAGCGGAGACTTTGAGCACGCTGTCCTCCGCACTCAAGCGTGAGATGCGCGATTAATTGGGTCCACTCAGCCAGGCGCCATACATGACATAATCGAAGCGACATCGATCGATGTTTCACTTCCAAATTTGAGATCCGGAAATTTTACGAAAACGGCTTTTTCAATGTCTGCTGATACTTCCGAAATGACGCGTGGGCGTAGCGGCCGGGAGATCAGACTATACTGCCCGGTGTTTTCCGCTTTTGACCTGTAGGGGTCATCCCAATCATAGCCGAAAAAACCCGCACCCGACAGTTTTGTAAAATCAGCCGGATTGGGCAGCGTAACCATCATTTCCGCATCGCAAATCTGCGGCAACCCGCCAAGAGCCGATGTCGCCGTTCGAACCACCTGTTCGATTCCCATAATTTCATTTGGAACCGGCCCTGAGCCAGCATTGGTGAACCGGGCGATATGCCCCTCGCAATCAACGCCCAGCCATTCAAAATCTTCATAGTTATTCAGCGCCATCGACCAACCCCATCCCTGCTGAATACTCAAAACATCACATCACCATATGGCCAGCGAACCGCCAGTGAATTTACGCTGTCTTAGACAGGCGACTTTCCTCGGCCCCTTCGACCAGCGTGCGCAACAGATCATAAATACTTTCTTGCGCGGACACCGCTGCTAATGCATTCGGCGCCACATCGCCCCCTGGCTCTGCCTCATCACCGCCCGTAGCCAACGCTTCCCGTTCGTCAGTTTTTTGTGCGCGCAACTCAGCAATTGCCTGATTGCGCTGCGCCTGCGCCGCCCGCGCCACCGCCTGGTCTTGCCCGGACGGATCCGCCGGCGCCAATGCGGCGCTGATCACGGTATTCATTTTCTGGATCGTCGCTTCGGGGCTCTTTTCAGACGACACGTCTATGGGAACTTCGCCGCCGACCGCATATCGCTGCCCATCAGGGCCAGCCTGAAAGACATATGAGATCGCACCCGCATGGGGCCCGCCCACCGCCTTATGCGCGCGTTCATGGCTTCTGACTTCGCGATCACGCGCTTTCAACTCCTGAACAACAGCCTTTTCTTCGTCCGTAAGCTCCGCAGCAGAGGTGGATTTTGCCGTTTCCACATCCTTTGCTTCAGCAGTCTTTGCTTCATCTGCAGCTTGTGCCGCCCGTGCACCTTCCTCATTGGCGCGGTTCGATTGAACGATTCCAGCATCTTTAAGAGACTGCTCCGTGAACCGCGCTGCCGCCGCGCGCTCCAAAGAAAATGAAAGCGAAACGGCGCGCGCATCTGCTTTCGAGCGCTCTGTTTCCTGAGGTTGAGCAGGCCGGACTGTGTCGTCACGGCGCGTCGCTGGAGGCTCGTTGGCCGAGCGTTCCTGTCGGCGCGCAAGAATGCGTTCCGTTATGGAATGGGTCCGCGCTGCGGAACCCTGAATTGCACCAGCGCCAATCATCACGGCAAAGTTGTGCTGGATAATGCTCAATAATTGATTATGCGTACAGTGATGATTTTAATTGATAAAATTGTATCTATGCGCAACGGCCACGATGGACCGCCTTAATCCACCTTTACCGCCAGCGTATCATGATGAGCGCTAATCAGACTGCGGAGGTAAAAGGAAATATCCCCGCGATCCCTAAATCCAGCCGCTTTCGCCGCAGCCTCCGCCTCCTCAGGCGTGGCGCCTGACGGCGCCGCGAACGCCTGTAGATTTTCATGAAAGCCGACCGTAAAAGCATCGACGTCGCTTCCTGCCGCGCGACGGAAAATCATGTTGGTCGTCTGCCCCGTCGCCGCGAGATAAGTGTTCTCCATGCGCCGCTGATCGAGCAGCGCTTCCGCTTTGCCCGCCGCCGCATGAAACATTTCGATATGATAAAATGCGTTTTCAGCATACTCGCGCACGAGCTCACTTAGCGGCGGCCCATGTGCAAAATGATCTTCATCGAAAGCTATCAGCGCATCGCCCGGCGCGAGCAGACTCCCGTGTTTTTCCGCTGCTTTATCGCGCTTTCTGATTGCTGACTTTGAATTATAAGTCGCCCAGCTCTCCATGGGTGTAATGATCATCAAATCCCACTGATCTCCCTGGGAATGACGCATAAGAAACGGCGTCGCTTCACCGGCGTCATCAAAATATTCTGACGCTTTCAATTCAGCAATCCAGTCCAGCAGATTTTCGAACTCACCCACCGCCGCACGCACGGTCGAAACCTTGTACAGATAATCGCCTTCGCGCTCCTGCGCTGCAGCGGGCGCGACAATACTGAAAACCAGCGCAGAAAGCGCAATCATTCGAAAAAACATTATCCATCCCCTTTATCGTTTGACGCCAGTTCTACCGCTTTTTTCATCACGGTGGGAAGCTGCGCGTCTTTCTGGGCGATCCACAACTGGTCCGCCCCGCGGCGAAACCCCTTAGGTCCGTTCGCCACATAAACATCAAGCGTCAGGTGAAAATGCGTAAAAATATGAGTGACAGCGCCTGCACGCACCCATCGCGCCCTGACCGGCGCGTGGGCGAGCGGATTGTCATCATGCTTTTCCACCCAGGGAGCGCCGGGCAAACCCAGCATACCCCCAAGAAGACCTTTATCCGGCCGGCGCTCGAACAGCATGTCGCCCTTTCGATTCTTCAGCGCAAAGACAGCGCCGGCGCGCATTGGCCTTGGTTTTTTTTGCGCCTTTTTAGGAAAACTTTCCATGCGGCCTGTCGCACAGGCCGCACAGGCCGAAGAAACCGGGCAGGCATTGCACAGCGGCGCCCTCGGTTTGCAGACGCTCGCGCCCAAATCCATCAGGCTTTGCGCAAAATCACCGCCTCGTTTTTGCGGCCAGATGTCACCAGCGCGCATTTTGATTTCAGCTTTTGAAGCCGGCAATGGCGTTTCAATAGCAAACAGCCGAGAGACAACACGTTCGATATTGCCGTCAACAACCACTGCGGGCTTACCAAATGCGATCGCGGCGATTGCCGCTGCGGTATAATCGCCGATACCGGGCAGTTTGCGCAGCTCTTTTTCCGTATCCGGAAAATTTCCGCCATAGTCGCGCGTTATGGCGACAGCGCATTTATGAAGATTACGGGCGCGCGCATAATATCCAAGCCCTGCCCATTGCCCGAGAATGTCATCAACGGGCGCTGACGCCATCGCCTCCACACTCGGCCAACGCTTAAGGAATTCGGCGTAGCGCGGCGTTACCGTCGCTACAGTGGTCTGTTGCAACATAATCTCAGAGAGCCAGACACGATAAGGATCGGGTTGTTCGCTGGCGCGACGGGGCCTGGATTGTGATTCGGGTCCAACGCGCCAGGGCAAAGCACGGGCGTTGTTGTCATACCAATGCAGCAAGGCCGGCGCGATATCCGGCGCAACAGGGGAAATGTTTTTCGTCTCGCGCGTTTCGTAAGCCATAAAGGCGCACTATGATCAGGCTTACCAAAAGAGCAAAGCCCCGGAATGAACCAACCAACGCAAACCAAAGCAGTTCGCCGCGGACCGCCAAAAATAGCACGCGCAGGCGCGTTGGTGCTCGCGGGCCTGGCCAGGAAAACCAAATTCGTCGACCCGGCGCTCAGCGACAACTGGCCAAGCATTGCCGGGCGGGATATCGCGGCGCTCTGTCGCCCAGGCCGCATCACTGGACGCCAAGGCGGCGCGGGCAAGGGAGGGCGGACGCTGGAGGTTATAGCGCCCAACGGCGCGGCGGCGACGCAGCTCCAGATGCTGGTTGATGACCTGAAATCCCGCGTTAATCGATTTTTGGGACCAAATTCGGTCACTCATGTCGCCATCAAACAAGCAAATAGCGGGGCAGCGCCTGCTCCCCCGGCGCAAGAGACGGTCAACACGCCGCTTTCCGCTGCCCTCTCCTCCTTTCGGGACGCGGTGAAGCGAAAGAATGGCGGGAAATAACGCTATTTTGAGGGCTTGCGTCGACGCCTCCCATCAGCGATTTTGAGTTCGAATTATGAGGCCGGCACATCTAGATTGTCCGGCCTCCTCCGCATGAAAGGTTCAGGATCGATGACTTTGTATCACTTGCTCAATCGCCCAGCCGTTTTCGCCACATCAATGGCGCTTCTCCTCTCGGCATGCAGCGGCGCCTCGTCAGACGAACCGACGCCCGCCGAGGGCGGTGGAACGCCTGTGGAAAATACTAATGTCGGCGCACTTGCTGACATGTCGATCGGCGATGAAAACGCAACGGTCACCGTCATCGAATATGCTTCGGTCACCTGCCCTCATTGCGCAACTTTTCACGAAACGATCTTTCCAACGATCAAGGAAAACTACGTCGACACCGGAAAAATTCAATTCATTTTCCGCGAGTTCCCGACAGCGCCTGCGGAGCTTTCCGTTGCGGGCTCAATGTTGGCGCGTTGCGCCGCTGACAAGGGCGGTAATGACGCATATTTTCTGGTGATCGATTCTTTATTCAAAACCCAGGGCGACCCGCGCGCAAGAACTGGCTGGATATATAGCGACAGCCCGCGCGCCGAGCTGATCAAGGTTGCTGCGCAAGCCGGCATGGATGAAGACGCTTTCGGCGCCTGTGTAAGACGTGAGGAATTAGTTGATTTAATTAATAAAAACGTCACCGAAGGTAGCAACCGGTATAATGTAAATTCGACCCCAAGCTTCATCATAAACGGCGACCTCAGGCATTTTTCGAACGCGGAAGACTTCTCCGACGCGCTTGATGCAGCGCTTGAAAAAGCCGCGCAATAACAAGTCTCAACGCTTGGACTTCCGATAGAATCGGCGATCATTGGCGTTTAAACACCCGGTTTCGGAGAAGTGGGCTCTGAGATCGGATTTGCCGGGAAAAGATGCGTGAAATTTACGAATGTCCGACTGATCGGATTTAAATCCTTTGTTGAACCAACGGACTTCGAAATCCGTGAGGGGCTGACCGGTATTGTCGGGCCGAATGGATGCGGCAAATCAAATCTCCTGGAAGCGATGCGCTGGGTAATGGGCGCGACATCGGCCAAAGCGCTGCGCGGCGCCGCCATGGACGCCGTCATCTTCTCAGGCACTTCAATGCGCCCGTCACGCAATTGGGCCGAAGTTATTCTGACGCTTGATAATGCAGACCGGTCAGCGCCGGCTGAATATAACGAAGCGGAAACGCTTGAAGTGTCGCGCCGCATCTTGCGCAAGGACGAAGGCTCCCAGTCGATCTACCGCATTAACAATCGAGAAGTACGGGCAAAAGATGTCCAGCTGCTCTTCGCCGATGCGGCAACCGGCGCCAATTCACCGGCGCTGGTGCGACAGGGACAGATTTCCGAACTTATCAACGCCAAACCGCATAATCGCCGACGCCTGCTGGAAGAAGCCGCCGGCGTCACCGGCCTTCACGCCCGTCGCCACGAAGCGGAGTTGCGCTTACGCGCCACCGAGCAAAATCTTGAGCGCCTGGACGATGTCATCAGCGAGCTTGAAACACAAAAAACGGCGCTCGGCCGGCAAGCCCGCCAGGCCACACGCTATAGGAACATATCGGGGGACATCCGGCGCGCCGAAGCGATGGGGGCGTTTCTGCGCTGGCGCGATGCAACTGCGGCTGAAGAAACAGCCGCTGCGGGCCTTACCGAAATTGCAGCGCTGATCGAAGATACAACACGCACAGCAGCAGCGGCGTCAACGGCTCAAACCGAAGCCCATGATGCGCTCGAACCCTTGCGTATGGCGGAAGCAGAAGCGGCGGCTGCGCTCCATCGCCTGACCGTCGCGCGCGAAGGCCTTGATGACGAAGCCCAACGCGCCGAGGCCGAGCTTGCTCGTTTGGCTGAAGAAATTGAGCGTCTCAAGGAAGATATTGGCCGGGAAAAAGGCCTCCTTGCTGATGCAGATGAGGCTGTGTTGGCGCTCAACCGCGAAGAAGAAGGCCTGAATGCACGCGAGGCCTCAGAAGCCGATCGCCTGCAAAGCGCAGCAGCTGCAATGGCTGAAACCGCTGAAAAGCTTGACAACGTCGAAGCCGATTTCGACCAGAAGAGCGCCGAAGCCGCCGAGATTGAAGCCAAACGCAAAACTGTCGGCGGCAATATCGCCAGCGCCGAACGGCGTTTGGAAAAAATCGCGGAACAAACACGCGTCTATCGCGAAGAGCGCGACTTTATTGAGCCGACGCCGGAGCAATCCAGGGCGCTGGATGAAATCGCTGCGAAGTTCACCGCCTCTGAGGAGGCCGCGCGTGCAGCCGAAGCTGCTTTTCACCGCGCTGAAGAAGAGCGCGCAAGCGCGGAAGAAACTGAAACTGCGCTGCGTGGACCATTGCGCAAAGCCGAACAGAGTCTCACCGAAATTGACGCTGAGCGCGAAGCCTTGCGGCGCGTATTGGCCGCCAATGAATCGCAGGACTGGCAGCCGCTGATCGAGCAGATCGAAGTTGACCCGGGATATGAAAACGCTCTCGCCGCAGCGCTCGGCGACGACCTCGGCGCCGCGACCGACGAAGCAGCGCCAGCACACTGGTCGCGTTTTGGCGAGACGCCTGCCGGCGACAATCTGCCTTTCGGCGCGGAACCGCTGAGCAAGTATGTCAGGGGTCCATCACAACTTACACGCCGTTTGTCAGCTATTGGTGTTGTCTCCACGGAGGACGTATCCAGCCTGCGCGCGCAGCTGAAGCCCGGTCAAAGGCTGGTCTCAAAGCAAGGCGACTTGTGGCGCTGGGATGGGTTCACAACGCATTCAGACGCAAAAACCGCTTCAGCCATTCGTCTTGAACAACGCAATCGACTGCTTGTTCTGGAACGTGATTTCGAAGCCGTGCAGGCGCGCGCAAGTTCTGCACGGATTGCTCACAACGAGGCAACGACATCGCTGAAAGATCGGCAAAGTTTAGAACGCGAGGCGCGGGCGTTGTTCTCCGAAGCGCGTCGTACGGTTGATTCTGTGCGCTCGGCGCTTTCCGATCTTGAACGTGAGCATGAGCGCGCATCAACACGCATTGCGTCAATTGATGAAAACCTTGTTCGCCTTGACGAGGATGAAACGGAAACCAAACGCAGCTTTGAAAGCCTGACAGAAGAACGCAGCGCCCTGCCCGATCCGGCGATTATTTCTGAAGGTGTTGCCGTTGCGAGAGATGAAGTTTCAAAAGCGCGTGCGCGCGCCGGCGAAACCCGCGCCGCTCACAATGATTTAGCGCGCGAAGCCACGATGCGCGCAGAGCGGCTCGCTGAACTCTCTCGCGAACGCGGCGTATGGGCGACACGCGGCGAAACGGCGACGGTGCGCATCGGCGAGCTGGACACTCGCCTTGACGAAACAAAAACGGCCCACGAGACAGCAAGCGACGCACCAGCCCAGATCGAAGAAAAACGCAAAGCGCTGCTCGATCAGCTCGCAGTCGCCGAGACACGCCGTAACGACCACGCCGACGCCCTCGCCGAGGGCACACGCATCGCGCAAGAAGCTGATAAAACGGCAAAAGCCGCCGATCATGAAGCTGCCGAAGCACGGGAAGCGCGCGCAAGGCTTGAGGCGCAGGCAGAAGCCGCGGCCGAACGCGTTGCTGAAGCCGCCTCTCTTGCTCATGAAACATGCGACGCGACGCCGGACGAATTGCTGGCCATTGCCGAGCACAAAGAACACAAAGACCTGCCGGCGCGCGAAGACATTGAGCGCAAGCTGGAACGCTATAAGCGTGAACGTGAAAATCTCGGCGGCGTCAATTTGCGTGCTGACGAAGAGATGAAAGAAGTCGGCGAGCGGCTTATCGAACTCGGCAATGAGCGCGAAGACTGTGACGCAGCAATCCGTAAATTACGCTCCGCCATAGGTGGTCTGAACCGCGAAGCGCGCCAACGCCTCCTGGATGCGTTTGAGACTGTCAACACGAATTTCTCAAGCCTCTTCAAGCGCCTCTTCAATGGCGGCCAGGCGGAATTGCGCCTCATTGATTCGGAAGACCCACTTGATGCAGGCCTTGAGGTCTTCGCCTCACCGCCAGGTAAAAAACTCGCTTCCATGTCACTGATGTCGGGCGGCGAGCAGGCGCTGACAGCGACGGCGCTCATATTTGCGGTCTTCATGGCGAATCCCGCGCCAGTCTGTGTTCTGGACGAGGTCGACGCACCGCTTGATGACGCCAATGTGGAACGGTTCTGCCGCCTCTTGCACGAAATGGCGCAGGAAACCGAAACACGCTTTATCATCATCACGCACCATGCGCTCACCATGTCGCGGATGAACCGCCTTTTCGGTGTGACGATGATCGAACGCGGCGTGTCGCAACTGGTCTCTGTCGACCTCAGCAAAGCCGAGCAATTAGCCGCCGCTGAATAAGATCGCCGGTAATCCGCCGTCTATCCCGTTTTTGTTTTCCCGAGCCGCGTTGAAAAGCCGAACGGCCAATAGAGCGGGCATGTGCCGATAAGGCTTGTCACCAGAAAAATCACGGCAGGAACGCCCAGAGCCACTGCGACCAGACCGTCGATTCTTCCCGTGAAATAAAGCGCCGCAACGATAACAGCGAACAACAACCGAACCCTGCGATCGGCGGCGCCCATATTTGCTTTCATGAATGATTCTCCTTCGCGCGGGACCGTTGTCGCCCCGCTTTTCCGCCAGAGGGTGAAATCAAGCTCGTCCGCCCTCGCCTCGCCGCATATGACCGAGATCAACAGCGGCAAAATCCCCTTGTTTTTTTGCGCAAACTTATCGCCTTTGCAGCGCACGCCCGAGCTCGCCGCGTCGTCTCGCCGCGCTCGGTTTCGTGGTTTAATTTCAACGTGTTAAGTCAAAAATCCATTGCTTGACGCTGCGCTGCGGCGCCTATATGGTCCGCGCGATTTCAAGGGGCGCGCACGGTTCTCGTGTGCGTCTGTTTTCGGGCAAGCTCATGGCAAAAGATGCCGGTAAGCAAAATCCGCCCTCGCTGGACGAGTTTTCGAAGCGGCTTAACGCGATGCGCGGTGAGCCGGAACCGGACGCTCCAAAGCCAAGCGGGGCGGCTTGGGGACGCGCGATGCGGGTTTCCTCGGATTTGCTGGCCGGAATTTTTGTTGGCACCTTGCTTGGATTTTTGCTTGATCGCTGGCTTGAAACTACGCCGTGGTTTCTTCTTGCCGGCATCGGCCTTGGATTTGCGGCGGGGCTTCGCAATATTGCGCGCTCCATGAATAATGATAGCGGGTCTTCGTCAGACATCTGACGCAAACGCCTGGCGAGAACGAGAGAGACGATGATTGATATTCGCGCCGCCGGGCCAATGGAGCAGTTTGAAATTCTGCCTATCATACCGCTTGATATCGCCGGTATTGATATCTCATTCACCAATTCATCGCTGTGGATGCTGATTGCGACGGGCGCCATCGTTCTTTTCTTCTTTCTGGCGACACGGCGCGCAGCGCTGATCCCCGGCCGCGTTCAGTCCGCTGTAGAAGTATTATATGAATTTGTATCGGATCTGGTGCGTGACACGATCGGATCGGATGGCCGGAAGTTCTTCCCTTATGTATTCACGCTCTTTATCTTTATTCTGGCAGCGAATTTGTTCGGCCTCATTCCTTCTCTGCCCTATACGCCCGCCGCCATGCACACTTTCACGCCGACCAGCCATCTCATTGTGACGCTGGCGCTTGCCATGGTCACCATTTCCATCGTTGTCATTTACGGGTTTTGGAAGAACGGATTGAAGTTTTTTAAACTGTTCGCCCCATCCGGCCTGCCAATTTACATGTATGTGCTGATTGTACCGATCGAGATCATTTCGTTCCTCTCTCGGCCGATTAGTCTCGCCGTTCGTTTGTTCGCAAACATGTTCGCCGGCCATATCATTCTCAAACTGTTTGCCGGCTTCGTCGTATCTCTACTTAGCGCAGGCGGCGCAGTAATGGTGTTTGGCATTGCGCCATTCCTCGGCGCGATTGCAGTCACGGCGCTCGAGTTTTTGGTTGCCGCATTGCAGGCATATGTCTTTGCAGTGCTGACATGTATCTATCTCAGCGATGCTGCACACGCATCAGATCACTAAGTTCAAATTTCCCACGCGGGCTTTTGAGAGCCAGCCGCGATAACGGGATCAACGGCTCACGACAACTTTTTAGGAGTGCATAAAAATGGACGCAGAAGCAGCAAAACTAATCGGCGCGGGTCTCGCCTCAATCCCGCTCGCGGGTGCTGGCGTTGGTCTCGGCCTCATCTTCGGCAACTTCCTGTCAGGTGCGTTTCGTAACCCGTCAGCTGCGGCTGCCAATCAACCAACCATGCTTCTCGCCTTCGCGTTGACCGAATTCACCGGTCTTCTTGGCTTCGCGATCGCGATGATCATCCTTTACACATTCTAGGACGCGCGCCGCGAATTTTTTAAAGGAGAGGACCTTTGTCCATCTTCGCTATCGCTACATCAGTTGCTGAAACCGCTGCCGCTCATGGGGATGAGGCAGCGTCTGCTGGCTTACCGCAGCTTGATCCGTCCTCGTGGCCAAGCCAGCTGTTCTGGCTGGCCGTCATATTCGGCAGCTTATACGCACTGATGCATACGCGGTTCCTGCCGGCAATCGGCGGGGCCATCGAGGAACGCCGAGATCGCATCGCTGATGATTTGGATAAGGCAAGCGAGTTCAAGCATCAGGCGGAAGAAGCCGAAGGCGCCTATAATCAGGCGCTGGCGGATGCGAAGGCGAAGGCCCAGGGGATCGCCGCAGAAACGCGCGGTGAAGTAGACAAGGACATCGCCGAAATGCAGGCCGATACCGACGCCGCGCTTGAAAAACAGGTCGCCGCCGCTGAAGCCCGCATCACTGCAATGAAAGTGGATGCTGCAGCGAAAGTGCACGACGCGGCTGCAGAGACCGCACGGGCAGTTGTCGAAATCCTTCTCGACGAAGCACCAACCAGCGAAGCCGCCGAAAAAGCGGTCTCGAACGTTTCGAACGCTTCTTAGGAAACAGCATCCATGATCTCATTTGCCAGCCTCGCTCTTGCCGCCGCCGAAGAAAGCCACGGCGCTGCCGGTCATTCCGGCAACCTCTTGCAGGACACGTCATTTTGGGTGCTCGTGGCGTTCGTGATCGTCATCGGCATTTTCGTGCGGGCGGGCGTGCACAAAATGATCCTCTCCGGCCTCGACAAACGCAGCCGCGAAATTGCCGATGAAATTAATGAAGCGCGAAAAATGCGCGAAGAAGCGCAGGAACTGCTCGCACAATATCAGCGCCGTCAACGCGAAGCAGAGGGTGAAGCCGCCGCAATAATTGAACAGGCAAAAAATGATGCCAAACGCATGGCGGCGGAAGCGCGCCAAAAAATAAACGAGCAGATGGATCGCCGGGCAAAAGCCGCTGAGGACAAGATCGCGCGCGCCGAAGCCCAGGCCCTGTCAGAAGTGCGTGGCCAGACGGCTGATCTCGCTATCGAAGCAGCGCGTCATATTATCCGCGAACGCATGGATGGCGGCGCACAAACCGTCTTTGCCGATAAAGCCATCGCCGGTCTGCGCGACAAGCTGAATTAATGGTCGCGACGCCACCAAACGCCGACACAGCTGAAGGCATATTAAGATTCTGGTTCGAAGAGACAAAACCCTATCAATGGTTTCGTCGTGACCAGATATTTGACGCGGCCATTCGCGACCGGTTCACAGCACTCCACAAAAATGCCGTTGATGAAAAACTAAGCTCATGGGGCGACAATCCGCGTCATGCTTTGGCGCGGATTATTCTGCTCGATCAGTTTTCGAGAAATATTTTTCGCGATGACCCTCGCGCCTTTGCCCAGGACAGCCTCGCTCTCGACGCCGCAACTGATGCCATCACGCGCGAATTCGACAAGTCATTTGAAGCGAAAGAACGCGCCTTCTTTTATATGCCTTTCATGCATTCAGAAAACCTGGCGGCACAGGAACGCTCCGTTGCGCTGTGTAAAAACCACCTACCCGGATCCACGAACGAACCCTACGCGATAGAACATCGCGACATTATCAAGAAATTCGGCCGCTTTCCTCACCGCAATAAAGTGCTCGGGCGTCAGTCCACAGCAGAGGAAATAGAATTTCTGAAAGCCGGCGGGTTTAATCCCTAATCCGGTTTTGGGTTTCCATATTCATGAGGCGCCAACGGCCGCAAGCGGCAAGATAATTCATCCAGCGGGATGGACGTGCCGTCTTCCTGAACGATCCGCACATGATGCCGCTTTAATGCGCGCGCATGTTCCGCGCCGCAGGAATGGGCGATCATCGCGACATCCTTACGCATTTTTTCAACATAATTTGCAGTGCGCCGGGACTTCACTGTCGGATCAAGCCCCGCTTGCAGGCTTTTCCTGTGAGTCGTAATCCCGGTGGGACAATTATTGGTGTTGCACCGTAATGCCTGAATACATCCAATCGAAAACATGAACCCGCGCGCTGTGTTGACGGCATCAGCGCCGGCGCAATACGCCCAGGCAACATCCGCCGGCGTCACCAGTTTACCTGAGGCGATCACACGGATCCGATTGCGCAATCCGCGGCGCTCCAGAATATCGGTCAACATCGGAAGCGACTGTTTTAACGGCAAGCCGACATTATCCATGAGCGACATGGGCGCCGCGCCCGTCCCCCCATCGCCGCCATCAAGGGTGATGAAATCCGGCGCCGCCTCGACGCCGCGCCGCTCGATCGCGTCGCATAAATCGTCGATCCAGCCATAGGCGCCAAGTACGGCTTTAAAGCCAACCGGAAGCTTTGAAACAGCGCGCACATGATTAATGAAATCAAGCAGCTCCTCGACATTGTTGATTTCGGGATAGCGATTTGGTGAGACTGACGCTTCGCCCGCGGTAATGCCGCGAATATCGGCGATTTCACGGGATACTTTCACCGCAGGCAAAATACCGCCTTTGCCGGGCTTGGCGCCCTGGGCAAGCTTGATCTCGATCATCTTGACTTGAGGATTGCTGGCAAGCGCCGCCAGCTTATCGTCATCGAGCCCGCCCTTTTCGTCGCGCACGCCATATTTCGCAGTACCCATCTGAAAAACAACGTCGCAATCGCCCTCTAGGTGATAGGGCGCCAAACCTCCCTCACCGGTATTAAGATAACAACCGGCGAGTTTGGCGCCATGGGAAAGCGCCTGCACGGCGGGTTTGGATAGCGCGCCAAAACTCATGGCCGACACATTGATGATTGAGGATACAAGATATGGATTTTGCGTATACGGACCGAATTCGACGGGCGGCGGATTGCGTGATTCTTCATCGAGATGCGGGAACGCGCAGTTAATGAATATCGGCGTTCCAATCAAGTTGAGATTGCGCGTCGATCCAAATGGCAGCGTATTTTCTTCACCCCCGGCGGATTTATGAATCCAGTCGCGCTCGGCGCGGTTAAATGGCATTTCTTCGCGATCGAGGGCAAAGAAATATTGCCGAAAAAATTCACCAAGCCGGGTGAAGAGATCGCGAAACCGCCCGATCACAGGGTAATTATGGCGGATGGCGTCTTTTGACTGGGTGGCGTCAACTATAAACATGAGGACTGTTATCGCGACGCCCAGGCCGACGCCGAAAACAAATAGCGCCGACAAAACATCGACGACGCCTCCCACAATCTGACTTAGAAAGTCCATTAGCGCTCGGTCCCGATCACATTTGTGGCGGGATAGTAGGCGTGTTCTCCTCAGTCCGTGAAGCCCGCAGTAAACTCTACTCTGCGGCCTGCGCTTCCGGTCGCCACTTTAAGACGGGGTTTCTTGCCGCTGCAGTCTCATCGAGCCGACGCCGCGGGGCGTAGATCGGCGCCGCCTTAAATGGCTCGACTTCGCCCGCCTTGGCGCGTTTTGCCAGTGACAACAGCGCGTTGCAAAAAAGATCAAGCTCACGCTTCGATTCTGATTCCGTCGGCTCTATCAACATGGCGCCATGGACCACCAAGGGAAAATACATGGTCATCGGGTGATAGCCCTCATCAATCATCGCTTTCGCAAAGTCGATTGTCTCAACACCCGTCCCCTCAAGGAAGCGGTCATCGAACAAGGCTTCATGCATGCAAAAACCATCAAAGGCAGGCGTCATTTCTGTTTTCAAGCGCGCAAGAACATAATTGGCGTTCAAGACCGCATCTTCCGCTGCCTGACGAACGCCGTCGACGCCATGGCTCATCATATAAGCAAGCGCGCGTACAAACATGCCCATCTGTCCGTGGAAGGCAGTCAGACGACCCATGCTGTCTGCGCCCGATGTTTCCGCTTTCGCTGCGCGCCGCGTTTCAACAAGGTGAAAAACACCATTTTCATGAACCACATATGGAACCGGCGCAAAGGGCGCCAGCGCATCGGATAAGACGGTCGGGCCGGAACCCGGGCCGCCGCCGCCATGCGGCGTTGAAAATGTTTTGTGCAGGTTGATGTGCATGGCGTCGATACCAAGATCGCCCGGGCGCACTTTTCCGGCAATCGCATTGAAATTGGCGCCGTCGCAATAGAAATAACCACCCGCCTCATGCACAGCGTCCGCAATAGCGCGAATATCGCGTTCAAAAAGCCCACAGGTGTTGGGGTTTGTCACCATGATGCCGGCAATGTCATCGCTCAGCTTTTCCTTAAGCGCGCCAAGGTCAACACGGCCGGTGCTGTCTGCCGGGATGGGTTCCACTGTAAACCCACATTGAACCGCCGTTGCCGGGTTCGTGCCGTGGGCTGACTCCGGCGCAAGCACGCGTGTGCGCTTGCTTCCTTCGCCGCGCGCATCGAGCGCTGACTTAATCGCCATCATGCCGCATAATTCACCATGAGCGCCGGCTTTCGGCGACATCGCAACCGCTGGCATGCCGGTCAACTCTTTCAACCAAAATGCAAGACGGTCAATCAGTTCCAGTGCGCCTTGCACCGCTGATTGCGGCGCCAGCGGGTGAAGGTCGCCAAAGCCGGGAAGCCGCGCCACTTTTTCGTTAAGACGCGGATTGTGTTTCATCGTGCAAGAGCCGAGTGGAAAGGGCCCCATATCAATGGCGAAGTTCTTTTGGCTGAGGCGCACAAAATGGCGCATGGTTTCAGGTTCGGTCAATCCCGGAAGACCAATATCACTGTCGCGATGAAGCCCGCCAAGACGATGGGCCCCGCCGGTCGGTTCAGCAAGATCAACGCCGGTCCGTGCGACATCGCCAATTTCAAATGACAACGCTTCTTCGATTTGCAGCGCTTTGTTGCCAGTAAAAGTCGGCGTGTCGCTCAACGCAGCGCCGTCAGCGCGTGTCGGTCTGCCCTGTGTGTTCATGCTCATGGCTTACAGCGCCTCTCTTAGTTTCAAGGCAAAAGTTTCGATGTCGCCCTCGGTTACCCGCTCAGTCGCCGCGACAATCAGAAGATTTTCCGCCGCAGGGTCGTCAGGCCAGAGCCGTCCGCCCGGAACACCCGCGAGAACGCCCTCTTTAGCAAGCGTATCAACTACTGCACTCGCATTTTTCGGCAGTCGCAGCGTAAACTCGTTGAAATAGGACTTGTTCACAATCTCGACGCCGGTGACGGCGCCAAGCGCATCGGCAGCTTTACCGGCGATGTCGTGATTGAGCATCGCCAGCCGTCGGAGGCCAGCTTCACCAAGCAGCGTCATATGAACGGTGAAAGCCAGCGTACATAATCCGGAATTTGTGCAGATGTTTGAGGTCGCCTTGTCCCGGCGAATATGTTGTTCGCGCGTCGACAGCGTCAGCACAAAGCCGCGCTTGCCTTCCGCGTCTGTCGTTTCGCCGCACAATCTTCCCGGCATCTGACGGATATATTTTTGACGCGTTGCAAAAAGCCCCACATAAGGCCCGCCATAATTAAGCCCGTTGCCAATGGACTGGCCTTCTCCGACAACAATATCTGCGCCCATTTCGCCGGGGCTTTTTATCGCGCCAAGCGAAACTGTTTCTGTCACGACCGCAACTAAAAGCGCGCCTTTTGCATGAGCCGCTTCAGCAATCGGCGTGAGGTCGCGGATATTTCCGAAAACATCAGGGTTTTGCACGATGACGCAGGATGTTTCATCGTCGATCATAGAGGCGAGATCTTCGGCGGCGCCTGTATTGATGGGCGCCTGAATTACATTGTCATTATGCAACTCCAAATTGGTGCGCGTTACCGCGGCGTATTGAGGATGCAGTGCGCCCGACAAAATAACCTTTTTCCGCTTGGTGACGCGGCGCGCCATCAGGGCCGCCTCCGCGCAGCCTGTTGAACCGTCATACATGGAGGCGTTAGCGACATCCATGCCGGTCAACGCAGCAACTTGCGTCTGAAACTCAAACAGATATTGCAGCGTGCCTTGGGCAATTTCAGGTTGGTATGGCGTGTAGGAGGTCAAAAACTCCGAACGTTGAATAATATGATCAACTGTCGCCGGGACATGATGGGCATAGGCGCCGCAGCCGATGAAAAACGGCCCCTCGCCGGCCGCCCGGTTTTTCGCCGCCATGGCGCCAAGGGCGCGCTCAACTTCCATTTCGCCGAGATGGTCAGGCAAATCGAATGTCGCATTCAAACTGTCTGCAGGCACATCTTCAAACAGATCGTCAATCTTTGCAGCGCCAATAGCGGCAAGCATGGCCGTGCGGTCAGCGTCATTTAAAGGCAGATATCGCATGATCTACTCGTTTTCCACGAACTCATTATACGCAGCTTCGTCCATCAACGCGTCGAGTTCGCCCGCGTCACTGGGTTTGATTTTTACAAACCATGCTGCGCCGGCGGCGTCTTCGTTGACCTTGGCCGGCTCATCAGCGATCGCCTGGTTGACTGCAACGATTTCACCGGAAATTGGCGCATAAACATCGGATGCGGCTTTGACGCTTTCAACAACCGCCATGTCGTCGCCCTTTGAAAGGGTTTTGCCGACTTCCGGCAATTCGACAAACACAACATCGCCAAGCTGCTCGGCAGCGTGGGCGCTAATGCCAACGACATAGACCCCGCCATCTTCCCGCGCCCATTCATGGTCTTTGGTATATTTTACGCTCATTTTCCTGCTCCCTGTCCTCGATAATAATTATGTGGTGCGAATGGCATGTCTGCGATCTGCGCAGGCAACGCCTTGCCCCTGACAATCAAATGTACTTCCGTTCCTGTTTGCGCATGGTCTGTGTCTACATAACCCATCGCCACTGGTCTTCCGGCAGTTGGTCCAAAGCCGCCCGATGTAACAATCCCGATGGTTTTTCCATCCGTAGATTGTATTTCAGCGCCTTCTCGCGCGGGCGCCCGCCCCTCAGGTAAAATCCCGACACGTAACCGCGAAGGTCCTTCCGCCAATTCGCGCAAGATACGCTCAGCGCCGACGAACCCACCTTCTTCACGACGGCGTTTGCCGATCGTAAAAGCGATGTTGCCTTCAACCGGTGAGATCGCCGGATTGAGGTCGTGACCATAAAGACACATGCCGGCCTCGAGCCTGAGCGAATCGCGAGCGCCGAGACCAATAGGTTCGACATCCGGATCATCCAGCAACAGCTTAGCCAGCTTTTCTGTGTCTTCATCCCAGGTGGAAATCTCGAAGCCGTCCTCGCCGGTATAACCACCGCGCGTCACGACAGCCGTGATATCGCCAATTTGAAGCTCAGCGAATGTCATGAATTTCAGATCGGCGGCGGCTGGCGCATGTTTCGCAAGCACATCTGACGCTTTTGGTCCCTGCAATGCCAGCAGGCCACGATTATCGAACCGCTCCAGCCTAACGTGCTCAGGAAGACGCGCATCGAGATACGCATAGTCTGCATGTTTGCAGGCGCCGTTTACGACAATGTTCAGACGGCCATCCGTAGCAGGGCGACTAACCATCAAATCGTCCAAAATGCCACCTTCATCGTTGAGCAAAACCGTCAGGCGCTGACGTCCGACGCCTAACTTCTGGATTTCCCCGGGGACCAGCGTTTCAATGGCGCGCGCTGCGGTTTCATGATCAGCCCCCACGATCACGGCCTGCCCCATATGGGAAACGTCAAACAACCCAGCCTTTTCACGCGTGTGAAGATGCTCTTTCATAACACCAAGCGGAAATTGCACCGGCATTTCATAGCCGGCGAACTCAACCATCTTACCGCCCAACGACTTATGGAGCGCGTTTAACGGCGTTTTTTTTAAATCTTGTGTCATTCATCAGCCCCATGATCAAAGCGCCGCTTATCGCGGCAACCCCGGCTGTCATGGAACCTGAGAGATTTCACGAGCAATCTATGCGCGCTTACACCTTCGGTGAGGCGGCGCGGATTGCGCAGCCTGCTTTCCAGCCTGTCTCGCCCCCTTGCGGTCCTTTTGCCTGAGAGTTTCCGGGGCGGTTGCTCCTTCGGCGCCTCACCTTCGCCATTGGCGTCAGCAAGGTCTCTCCCGCATGGGGTTGCGCTACCGCACCGCTAAGCACGATAGCGGTGCGGACAATAAAGCCGACCTTTAGGGAGTCAATGATTCTACGCCACAGGATTTAGCGCCGACGCCCAGACTACACCGTAGACTAGGCCGCCTCAGCGCAATTCGTGCAATAGCCTTTGATCTCAAGGCGGGCGGTGTGCATGTCGAATGCCGCGGCCCTCACCGCAGGAACGATGTCCGCCTCAACCGCCACGACCTCAAGCTCGCGCACTGTCGAACATGTTTCACATACAAGAAAAGTCTGCACCATATGCGGACCTTCATGATTGCAGAGGACGAAGGCGTTGAGCCCGTCCAGCTTGTGAATATGTCCTTTGGCTTCAAGCCCATCGAGGGCGCGATAAACCGTCATTGGCGCGCGGACGCCTCTGTCCTTCAGCCGATCCAGAATTTCATACGCCTTCAGCGGATCAGCGCTGGTGGAAAGGACATTCCAGACCAGCTTCTCATTCTTTGATAATCCTGGTGGCCGTTGCCGACCGCTATCACAGGGCGTCGCCCCGTTTTTCTCACCCGTCATCTTGTGCACTCCTCGAACCCGATAAAAATGTTATATCTATGTTATATCAGGTTGAAAAGCCTAGAAATTGTATTTTTTTCCCCGGAACCACTTAGAGCCGAGCCACTTCGCGCCCTGTGTGACAGGTAGGCTGGCATGTCTTGAGCCCTTGTCCGGCAATCCGTCAGGCAACGCATTTTGGAATATGAGAACGTCGCCCGGCGCGCCTTTGAACTGGATGTCAGGGCCCAGAAAATGCGTTTCTCCACCTTCATAATCGTCATTTAAATATATGAGGGCGGTTGTCACTCGCTGACCCCCGCGATCGAAATCATCGCCGGGCGGCAGCCAGTCGAAATGGGGTTTATATTCCTGCCCAGACGAATAATGCAGCACACTGAGGAATTCTCCATTGCCGTGAGGGCTGCCGACAAGATGGGCGACCCGCCGATTAACGGCGACAAGCGCAAGATCGAGATCAACGGGCCCCAGCGTCGCCGTCAGGGACGTTCGATAAGCGTCCTGGCGTGAAGCCCCGGTACGCGGATCAACAGTGTGAGACGGCGCCAAATGACGACTTGCACAAGCAATTACATATTCACACGCTTCCGCTGAAAAAGCGCCTCGAATGATTTTTGCGTCTGGCGCCGCACAAAGCTCTTCCACAACCGGGGGCGCCAGCGGCGCGTCACCATCCAGTTTTCCCTGAACGCGCTCCCAATCTAATGCTGCGTGGCTGGACGTAACTTGTTGTGGGGATGATGATAGAGTGGCCTGCTTTAATGCAGCGGTGAGCGAGCCTGCATTCGGGTAACGCAATGCGCCAAGATTTTGGAGTAAGCTGCGGATGCGCGTGTCAGCCGCCCCCAATCTGATTGAACGGCGAACACAAACTGCTGCCGCGACAGCATCCTGCGCGGCAGCGCGATCAAGCAGATGCACTGCGTCTGCGTCGTCAGCATCCGCTAACAGCAGTAGCATAGCGATTTCTCGCTGCGCTGACGCATCGCCTTCCTGCGCCGCAGCGACAACGAGGCTCACAGCGCCCCGCCAATCCGCCTCGGCGCCTATCCCTTCCGCAACAAGAACAGCCAGCAGCCGTCTGGCCACAGTCGATCCATGCTGGGCCGCGCCCTTCAGCAATTCGTGTGCTGAAGCGGCGCCTTTGTGTGTCTGAAGTTGCCGGGTCGCCAATGTGTAGCTCGCATCGGCTTCACCGTTTTTTGCCGCAGCGTGCAGCCATTGATCGGCTTCGTCACGGGCGCCGGATGACGCAAGCGCCGCCGCCAGCAGATATTGCGCCCGCGGCTCCCCCGCCTCGGCACGGTTTCTTAGTTCACTGATATTGGGCGGCATCATGAGCGAACGCTAGCACCGCCTTACGCGCTATGGCCAGCCAGCCCGATCGAAGACTTCAACCGCCATTGTCTGGTTTTCACCAAGAGCGGCCGCAGGTAAGTCATCTTCGATGAATTCACCGAGCGCCGCCACCGGCCCCGCGGCCCGAACCGTCGCCACAACCGGATATTCATTATTGCCCAGCGCAAAAGCAGTTTGCGCTTCATCGCTCACTAAATATTCGAGCAGTCGTTCTGCATTCCCGGCATTTGGCGCATAGGCGGTAATACCCGCTCCGGAAATATTCACATGGGCGCCATTGCCATTTTGATCTGGAAAGAGAACGCCGATCTTTTCTCCGATCTGCGCCTGTTGTTCATTTTTAGCGCCGACATACCGCGCTACATAATAACTGTTGACGATACCGAGCCGACAAAGGCCCGCTGCAACCGCTTCGATTTGCGACGTATCATTGCCTTGAGGTTTGCGCGCGAAATTCGCGACGACGCCCCTTGCCCATTCTTCCGATGCAACAGCCCCGTCATGGGCAATGCGCGATGCCAGAAGCGACTGATTGTAGATATTTGACGATGATCGCACACAGATCATGCCGCGATAAGCCGGGTCCGCCAAATCCGAATAGCTGGCAAGACCCTCAGGCAACCCTTGATCTTTGTTGTAAATAATTATGCGGGCGCGCTTTGAAAGCCCGAACCACTTGCCATCCGGATGGCGAAATACTGCCGGCACACGTTGTTCCAGCACATCATTGGCGACTGCACGAAAGAGGTCGCGCTCTTCAGCGCGCCAGAGAATGCCCGCATCAGCAGTGATAAACAGATCAGCAGGACTTGCCTCATCTTCGCGTGACAATCGCTCGATCAGCGCATCGCCGCCCGCCTCAATCAAATTGACGCGTATGCCAGTTTCCTCCGTAAACGCATCATAGATTGCAAGGTCGGAATCATAGTGCCGACCGGTGTAAATATTGACCTCACCGGCATCTACTGGCGCGGAGGTCTGGGGTTCGCTGCAGGCCGCCAACAGCAGCGCTGCGCCGCCAATCAACACGCCAAAACTACTCTTCACGGATAAGCGCATATAAATCCCTCACTTTGCGATTAATTCTTAATAGCACAATTGAACTACCCGTCAATGAGACCCTAATTCATTGATCCTCAAAGACAAAAACCATCGAAAGATCCGCGGCAATCGTCATGACCTGCCCGGGTTCCGGCGGCGTTGGCATATGAAGGCGAAGACGGACAGGATCGGCGCGGCCCTCCAGCCAGACCAGCCAGCCCGGCCCGGCAAATCGAACATCCGCGACAACAAATGCGCCGCCACTGTCTGCAAAGGCTGATAATGCCCCGTCACGCAACACCGCAATACCAGGCCCATCTTTCAAACTATCTGCCGGAAACTCGCCTGCAGGCGTTTTCAATCGCGCGCGTTCAATAACCCCCGTCAATCTCTGGCTGCCAGGAAAGACGCCAGCGCCCTCCGGCGTGTGCGGATTTTCAAATAACTCTTTGGGTGTCGCCGTTTCTATGATCCGCCCGGCGCGCATCAGGGCGATGCGATCGCCCAGCGCCAGTGCTTCTTCGGGATCATGGGTGACAAGAACGACAGCAACATTTTGTTCTTTCAGTATACGCCGCATATTCTCTCGCAGTTGCCGACGCAAAACCGCATCAATGCTGGCGAAGGGCTCGTCAAGAAGAAGCGCCCGAGGGGTGCGCGCCAATGCGCGCGCCAGTGCAACGCGCTGCTGCTGACCGCCTGAAAGCTCATGGGGGTAGCGCTGCGCATATTTTGAAAGCCCCAATGCGTCCAGTTGATCTGCAGTCTGCTTTTTTGCTTTGGCGGCGCCCGCAAGCCCAAATGCAACATTTTTTTCAACGGTCATGTGCGGAAAGAGCACGAAGTCCTGAAACACCATACCGATCGACCGGCGCTCCGCCGGCAGTTCGCGGCCGGGGGCGGCGATCTCGTCACCATCAAGCTCAATCACACCGGATTGAAGCGCCTCAAGCCCCGCAGCAAGCCGCAAAAGTGTTGTCTTGCCGCAACCCGAGTGACCAAAAAGGCAAATAATCTCACCGGGCGCAGCCTTAAGGCTGGCCTCGCTGACCGCAGTCACATCTCCATAATTGTGCGTAATATCACGAAGAAAAAGGCTCATGGCAGAATTGGGTCAATCCCTGGATACATCATTCGGCTTTGGAAATGCCGCACTTTCGCATAGATGTCACGTTCCAATAGTGGCGGACGAGAGTGATGGCGGGCAAAATCGACAACCGGAACAATGGAAACAGCGGCGCATGGACCAACGGGCTCATCATTGCCGCTGTCGCGATATTTGTAGCGGCGCCGATCCTGGCAACCTTTGTCGGCGCCACCTCAGGCAACAGCGCACAGGGGCATCTATGGTCCGTTAATGCTGCGCGGTATTTGTCGACCACCGTTGCACTATGCGCGCTGGTAGGCATTGGCGTTGCGATCCTCGGCGGCGGCGCAGCGATGATCACCGCGTTGACGGATTTTCCGGGAAGGCGTTATTTTGAGATCGCCCTTGTTCTTCCATTTGCGATCCCTGCCTATGTCGCCGCATACGCCTATGCGGATTTTTTCGGTCCGTTCGGCTTTGTTGCAAGCATATTCGGCGCCGACGCCACCCCTGAAATTCGCACACTCATCGGCGCGGCGTTCATTCTTGTCCTGACAACGTATCCTTATGTCTATCTCGCCATGCGCGCCTCGCTGGCTGCGCGATCTGCTGCCTTTATGGAGGCGGCGCGAATGCTGGGCGCATCCCCCGCACGCGCCGCAACAAGAGTGCTGCTGGCCGCCGGAAGACCAGCCCTTATCGGCGGGCTGGCGCTCGCCCTGATGGAAACCGCGGCGGATTACGGCGTGGCTGATTTTTTCGGCGTGCCGACGCTCAGTGTCGGGATATTTCGAACCTGGTACGGGCTGGGTGATCTTGCCGGCGCAACACAGCTTGCAGTCGGACTTTTTCTTCTCGCAATGTTGTTGATCCTGATCGAAGAGGCGGGCCGCCGGGGTAGAGTTGATGATAATGTCAAAGCGCATCGCGGGCGGGTGCGGCTGCGACTGTCACGGTCACATGCATCCGCTGCCATTTTCGCCTGCAGTCTCCCGCTCATCTTCGGCTTTCTTATTCCTGCGAGCGTATTGGTTGCAAAACTTGACTCACATTTTGCTGTCGGTGCGGTGCGCGGGCTGATGCAATCTGTCTCAAATACCGCCCTTCTTGCTGTCGCCGGCGCTGCGATAGCAACGGCGCTTGCCGTTCTCCTCGCCTATGCCGCTCGAAAGACGCGATCAAAGCTGGGTGCAGTTCTATTGCGGGTCTCCACACTGGGTTACGCAATTCCCGGCGCGGTTATCGCAATTGGTATTCTCGCGCTGATGGCGACACTCGGCCGTTTTTCAGGAATTGCCATTGCGGGCGGGATCGGCGTGCTGCTTTACGCCTATGTAGCGCGCTTTTTGACCGCCAGCTACAACGCGACGTCAGGCGGGCTGCAGCAGATCAGCCCGCAAATGGACGCTGCTGCGCAATCGCTGGGCGCTGACCCTGTGCGTATTTTGAAAGATGTTCACTGGCCGCAAATGCGCGGCGCAGCCCTCGCCGGCGCGGCTATCGTCGCCATTGATATCGCCAAGGAACTGCCAGCAACCCTTTTATTACGATCGTTCAATTTTGAAACGCTCAGCACACGCATTTATCGCCTTGCCTCTGATGAACGCCTGGCCGATGCAGCGCCGGCAGCGCTCATACTCATCGCACTGGGCTTGATCCCCGCGATCGCTCTCAGCTTGTTTGGTACAAATAAGAACGCCCGCAAAAGCGACACTGCTTCTGCGGGCGATTTTGTAGGGGAGGCGTAAAACGTCTTACTCGCCGCCGCGATATGCATGGGGAAGATCGCCCCGTGATAGATCGCGATAACGTTCACGCAACATCACCTGGCGATTATTTAGGTCCTGACGCACGCCGTTGATAAACACGACTTCCGGCTCCGTTGTCAGCTCCAGCGGGTCGCCATCCCAAATCACCACATCAGCGATCTTACCCGGCTCAAGCGAGCCCAGCTGCGACTGCAGGTCATACATTTCTGCTGAATTGATCGTGAGCGCCGCCAGTGCCGCTTCATAAGGCAGTCCAGCAGCAACCGCATTGCCCGCATGCTGCGTCAATAATCGCAAATTATAGGCGCCAAAGCCTTGCGGATTATAGAACGCAATTTTGACCCCCGCTTCATGCAGCCTTGCTGCATTTTCCAGTGTGGCGCCGAGATCTTCGAACTGCGCCGGCAGATTGAACATTGGGTCAAGGATAACCGGAATGTTCGCCGCCTGAAGTTCCGGCCCGACGCGCCAAGCCTCAGATCCGCCGACAATGATCACACGAAGCCGATAGGCATTCTTGAAACGGATCAGATTCAGAATGTCATTGGCGTCATTGATGAAGACCATCAAAGGTTGGGTCCCATCAACAACAGGCTGAAGCGCTTTCAGATCAGATAGAGCGAAGCGATCTTCGCGGGTCCGCCGAACATAGTCGTTTGGGTTTGCCGCATAGGATCGCGCCTCATCGAGATATTCGCGTATTGTCGCCCATGACCCCATGCGCGTGTCGCCTGAGCGACGAGCGCCTGAATAGCCCATCATTACAACCTGCGCGGCGTCCGGCTTCATGACGGAATTGACCCCGCCAGTCATATCGATAATGGCGGCGCGCCCTGCAAAAAGCTTGTCGCCCGCCTCCGGCGCGGACACTGCCCGCGTTACACCGCCGGCGCGGTTGATCGGGATCAAGACTGAGGAGGGATTATAAGCATCAACAGCGTTTAACGCCGCGCTTAAAGGAAATCCTTCGCCACTTTTCGGGCCCGCATCATTAGCCTCGGCGTCCGAGCCAATTTCTTCCAACCCAATCGTCGAGATCGGTGCAAAGATGCCCGGCATCACCACCTTGCCGGAAGCATCAATGACGGTCGCGCCAGCGGGCGCCGTAAGATCGGCGCCAACCTGAGCAATGCGTCCGTCACGAATAATGACGTCGCCATTTTCAATGACGGCGCCGGTGATCGTATGCACTTCGCCGTTCATGATCGCTGTGGTTTGCGCCGCAGCCGTTGACAGCGCCACTAATCCAGCAATGCCGATGCAAGTGAGATTTTTCATTGTTGAAGCGCTCATTGTCCCGCCCCTCCGGTGTAATCATTTTCCAATTGACCAATTTCGAAATCCATTCGCGGCGAGCGGGACGGATCGTCCCGATCATATAACAGGGCGCCGTCGATAAAGACTTGCTCGGCGCGGGCATAGACCGAAAATGGATTGCCGTTCCAAATCACTACATCCGCCATCTTCCCGCTCTCAAGCGTGCCGGTTTGATCATCAATGCCCATCGCTTTTGCCGGGTTGGCTGTGATCCAGACAATCGCGTCCTTCGGCGTCACATCAATGCCGATACGCCGACCTGAACCCATGGCTTTCGCGGCCTCCTGATTGAGGCGTTGAATACCGATGTCGCTGTCAGAGTGAATGATCGCGCAGCTGTCGGGTTGCGCATGAACCAGAGCTGCGTTTTCACGCACGGTGTCATAGGCCTCAAGTTTGAAGCCCCACCAATCGGCCCACATCGCTGCGCAAATACCATTTTCCGCCAAATAGTCAGCGACTTTATAGGCTTCGATGGCATGATGAAAAGTTGAGACCTTATAGCCGAACTCCCTCGACATATCGATCACCTGAACCATTTCATCCGCGCGATAACAATGCATGTTGATTTTGATATCGCCTGCAAGCGCGCCAGCAAGTGTTTCAAGTTTTAGATCGCGTCCCGGCGCTTCCGGCGCGTCTTTTTCCTTTTCCTCGTCGTCGTCACTTGCCGCCCATTTTTCATATTTTGTTGCGTAGTCGTCCCACTTTTTCCTGTAGGCGGCAGCTTCGATCCAGGCCGCGCGATAGCCTGCGAAATTACCCATGCGTGTGCCTGGGCCGCCACGGTCGCCGTATACCCGCTTGGGGTTTTCACCGCAGGCCATTTTGAGACCATAAGCAGCGTCCGGAAATTTCATGCCCTGCACCGTCCGCGACGGGACATTTTTCAAAATCACTGAGCGACCGCCAAAAAGGTTAGCGGAGCCGGGCAAAACCTGCAGCGAGGTAACGCCGGCGGCCAGCGCCCGCGTAAAGCCCGCATCCTGCGGCCAGACCGAATGTTCGGCCCAGACATGCGCCGTATTAGGCGATGTCACTTCATTACCGTCAGAAGTTGAATCCGTTGATGGGGAGGGATAATCGCCCAGATGGGAGTGAATATCGACAACACCCGGCGTCACCCATTTGCCTTGCGCATCGATGGTCGTAATGCCCTCCGGCGCAATCACCGCGCCCGCAGCGCCCACAGCAGCGATCTTGCCGTCTTGTAATAAGATCGCACCATCATCGATGCGTTCTCCCGTTCCAGTCAAAACTGTGGCGCCGGTAATCAACACCGCGCCGGCCGCATAAGGCTCATAGGTTGACGGATAAGGGTCGAGCGGCGGCTGTACCACGCCGCCATCGCCATCCGCACTTTTTGCATCCGCAGCAGGCGCACTCGCCGCATCATCTGCGGCTGACTCATCACCGCCTTGCTGGCTGCACGCGCCCAAAATCAGGGCGGCAAGCGCCATCGTTCCAAGTTTTTTCATTCTGCCCTCAGCATTTACTGCGCATTTCTTTGGTGCGCGATCATCTATGTGGCATAACATTAGCGAATAATGCGGCGACGAACACCCTGCGCTGCAACAATGACCGTGGAAATGGGAGCGACATCATGACAAGCAAGTTCACACGACGCGCAGCGTTGACGACCGGTCTGGCGGTCGGCGCGGCTTCCTGTGCGTCTACCCCCGTGATGACGCCATATAGTGCGGTGCGTGAAAGCGCTGGCGGCACATTTGCCCATGGCGTCGCCAGCGGCGATCCCGGATCCGACAGCGTTGTGATCTGGACGCGTATATCCGCAGACAGCTCTCGGCCCATGCTCACCGTCATCTGGGAAACTGCTACAGATGAAGCGTTCACCGATATGCGTGGCAAGGGCGAGGCGATCACCACATCGTCCGTCGACTGGACCGTAAAAGTCTTGCTCAAAGACCTCGCAGCGGGGGCTACCTATTATTATCGTTTTCGTATCGGTGATACATATTCCCCCGTCGGCCGCACGCGCACTCTTCCTGCGGGCGCCGTTGACAGCGCCCGCTTTGCAGTCGTTTCCTGTTCGAATTATCCGTTCGGATTTTTCAATGTGTACGACCTGATTGCACGCCGCGATGATTTTGACGCCGTCATTCATCTTGGCGATTATATTTACGAATATTCGACTGACAGCTATGGCGGCGAAACCGGCGCCGCACTCGGACGAAATCATCAGCCCGCTCATGAAATCATCAAGCTTGGCGACTACCGCACGCGCCATGCGCAATATAAGGCCGATCCCGCATCACAAGCCATGCATGCCGCCCATCCAATAATTGCAATCTGGGACGATCATGAAACCTCCAACGATTCCTGGAGCGGCGGCGCGGAAAATCATCAACCGGCAACCGAAGGCGAGTGGAATGCGCGACGCCGCGCAGCGCTTCAAGCATATTATGAATGGATGCCGGTACGCGAACCAGAACGCACGCCCGAAGCTTTTTTCCGATCCTTTGCCTATGGTGACCTTTTAACCATTGCCGCCGTTGAAACGCGACTGATGGCGCGCTCGCAACAATTTGAATATGGCGATGTCATTCCCACCCTTCGAACACTGGAGGACGTCGAACGCTTTAAGAACGAAATTCTGTGGGATGAAACACGCGAAATGCTGGGCGCAGCGCAGATCGATTATCTCGACCGCACCTTTCGCTCTTCCGTCGGCGCCGGACAACCATGGCGACTACTCGCCAATCAGATTATCATGGCGGAAGTTATCGCGCCGGATTTGACGCCTCATGTGACGGAAGAAGATATCGTCGCACTTGAGCAACAATGGAACCAGGCGCGCGCCTTTGTTAAATCATCGACACTTGGACTGCCAACTAACTTCGACGCCTGGGATGGCTACCCGGCGGCGCGTGAGCGATTTTATGAAATGGTCAAAGAAAGCGGTGATGACGGCATGATCACCATCACCGGCGACACCCATACCTGGTGGGCGAACGACCTTACAGCCAAAGACGGAACCCATATGGGCGTCGAACTCGGCAGCCATTCCGTTTCGTCCCCCTCGCCTTATCGCAAAGAGTTTTTAGGCGGCAAGGGCGCTGAATATGCCCTTCTCACCAATCAAAAAAATAAGAGTGTCCGTTATATTTCTGGCGAAGATCATGGCTATATCGACCTCAAGGTTACGCATAACGCAGCGCGCGCGGAGTTCATCGCCGTCGATAATATAAAAAGCCCTAACTACAACGCATTTACGAAGGCGGCTTTCAACATCGAAAAGAAAGGCGGGCGCGCAGAATTCGCCGATACGGACGGCCTCGGCTTCAAGGAAGGCGTTTTGTTTTAGCCCGGCCTGCCGGCCGACAATTGCAGGTCAACCGCAGACCTGTTTCAGCAAACGTCGTACTGACACTGAGCATTACGCGCCCTCGACTGGCGCACTGAACAATTCTTAAATAGATAAATAAATTTGGACCAATCGCCTTTGCGAAATCATTGCAACACGGCCTTATAATTAGCCGCATAGCGGCATCAGGCGGGGCAACGATCATGAAATCGATTTTGAAAGCAGCGGCATTTACCGCGGCGCTAACGGGTTATTCCATCGCATTGGCGTCCAATCCGGCGCCGGCGCTTGTTTACCATCCATCCGAAGGCGAGGAACTGGACGCCGAACAAAGCGCCAATATCGACGCTTTTCTTTCCGAACTCTCGCCCCTGCAAGGCGTCGTTGATTTAAAAAAAGCAAAAGCAACGCTGAATATTTCTTCGTCACATTACTTTCTCGGTGCTGAAGATGCTCGTGCTGTCCTGGAGGATGCATGGGGTAACCCGCCGGACGAAACCGTGTTGGGCATGATCTTTCCGGCCGGCGCATCACCGCTCGATTACAGCACATGGGGCGCCACTGTACAATTCAGCGGTGACGGCTATGTCAGCGATGAAGACGCCAATGAAATCGATTATGCCGAGATGATGCAGGATCTGAAAAAATCGCAAAGCGATGACAACAAATGGCGCGCCAAAAACGGATATGATCCGATCGAGATGATCGGCTGGGCTGAAACGCCGACATACAACCCAGAAACACACAAGCTCTATTGGGCGAAGGAAATGAAATTCGGCGAGCAGGACGTTAACACATTGAACTATGACATTCGTGTTCTCGGTCGCAATGGCGCACTCGTGATTGGCTTCATCGCCACAATGGATGAGCTATCACAGATCAGACAATCGATGCCGTCAGTGTTGCAAATGGCGCAATTCGACACAGGATCAACCTATGCGGAGTATCAACCCGGGGTTGATAAAAAAGCCGCCTATGGCATCGCCGGCCTGGTCGGCGGCGCGGCGATCGCACAGAAAACAGGCTTGCTTGCAGCACTTTTGATTTTCGGCAAAAAATTTATGGTTGTCATTTTCGTTGGCCTTGCCGCAGCGGCGGGCGCTGTGAAGCGATTCTTCATGGGCGGACGGTAATCGACACAACCAACCTCTCGCTGTCAGGTATGAGTTGCGTTGCCAACACTTCAAGTTAAACTGCGCGCCCTTTTAAAGGCGGAGCAGGCGCATGCAGGGCTGGATCGAAAAAAAAATTGAGACCGCGAGCTGGGCGCGTTCGCTAATTTCAATTGCCACATTGCTTGCCTATTCGTTCTGGATATTTCGCCCTTCAGGGCGCTATCAACAAGCAAAGCAATCCGTCGGAACCCTTCCCGAAGAAATGTTTGGCTTTCCGGATGGTGAACCGGCGCAAGCGTTTTCGCAGCTCTTCGGCCTGCAGAGCGATTATATACTGTTTCAGGCGATCGACATTCCCTATGCCATACTCAGCTTTTTCGCCTATACATCCATCATTGCTCTGGCGTTGAAGCGGTTTGGCTTCGGCGCAACGCCAATGCGGTTTGCCCTTTTATTGCCGGGTATTAGTTTAGTCGCAGAATTTATTGAAAACACGCTGCTGGTAATCCTGGTGCGTGGCGGCGGCGAGACCGGAAGCGTCGTTTCGCTTCAACAGGCGATGACCAGCCTTAAATGGGCTTCCGGTTTTCCTTCCCAGATACTCGCGCTGATGTCGCTGCTTGCGCTTGGCATATTGTTTCTCATAAAATTCATTCGAGGAAAAACCGCATGACATCTGATCTTACTGAATTTGCCGCATCGCTGCCAAAGGCTGAATTACACCTTCATCTTGAGGGCTCGCTGGAGCCGGAGCAGATGTTTGCATTCGCGCGGCGAAACAAGATCGACATTCCGTTTAATTCTGTCGAAGAAATCCGCGCGGCTTATGATTTTTCCAATCTGCAGGATTTTCTCGATATTTATTACCAGGGCATGGGTGTTCTGCAGACCGAAGAAGATTTTTTTGATTTGACCATGGCGTATCTGAAGCGGTCTCGCGCGGATAATGTGCGCCATGTGGAGGTTTTCTTTGACCCCCAAGGCCATACAGAACGCGGCCTGCCGTTTTCCGTTGCGGTTGATGGCATTTCGCGCGCCCTGGCCGAAGGTGAACACAGCCTTGGTGTGACATCAAAACTTATAATGTGTTTTCTACGCCATCTCAGCGAGGAAGAGGCGTTCGAAACGCTGAAGCAGGCAGAGCCCCATCTTGATCAAATCGCGGGTGTCGGGCTCGACTCATCAGAAGTCGGCCATCCGCCGTCGAAGTTCGAAAACGTATTCAAGGCCGCGCGCAAGCAGGGCTTCGCGCTCGTTGCGCATGCCGGCGAAGAAGGCCCGCCGGAATATGTATATGAAGCGCTCGACCTTTTGAAGGTTGACCGGCTCGACCACGGCAATCGCTCTCTTGAAAATGATGTGCTCGTCTCACGCCTTGCCAAAGAGCAAATGACACTGACGGTTTGCCCGCTATCCAATCTCAAACTATGCGTTGTCGATGACATGCGCGCCCATCCCTTGAAAAAGATGCTCGATCTCGGTCTGCGTGCGACCATCAACTCCGACGACCCATCCTATTTCGGTGGTTACATGATGGATAATTTTACAGCAGTGATCGAGGCGCTTGATCTTAGCAAGGACGATATCCGCACGCTGGCAAAAAACAGCTTTCGCGGTTCGTTTCTAAGTGAAGTGGAGCAGGCGGCGCATCTGGCGGCGATTGACGCCGCGTGACGGATTAGTCGTCGAAAAAAACTATTGCGCGGGATATAGCGGCTGAGTGACGCCGGGCGCACAATCTGCGAACCAGCTGGCGCCATGGCGTTGTGGCACGCGTGTAATTAGCCCGCCAGTGATCGGATCATACCAGACAGCATCAAATGTCCCGTCAGTCTTAAAGTTTGCGCGCCACATCACCGCCTTGTCAGTCCCGCCGAAACGCTCCCGAGCCGGGTGTTCCTCGTTTGGCTCGCCCAGGACCGACAGATTGATCACGAAGTCGTCGAGCTGCACTTCAACAACGGCCCCGTCTCTCACGGCAACCCAAATTGGCGTCGACACGTGCTCAATTGTTCTGCTCGGATCCGCGTTGCGCCGAGCGCCCCAGGCGACACGCAGATCGCATCCCTGTCTCACGGCGGATATTAGTTCCCCAACGTCGCCAGATAATACTTTTCCGTCACGATCATGCTTTAGTAAGAGCCGCCACTGCGACGGCGGCGAACAGGCCAAAACGGCAAGACCGACGAAGCAAACAAGAAAAAGTCTCATACTGCAGCTTTCGGCGCTCAATCGTCGTGAATACGACTAATTTTTGTGCCCTCAAGGGAAAGATTGTACATTAGACCTTTGGAGTCGAAGACGAAGGCGACAATCGGCTGGTTCAATTGTTTGGTGTCTATCGATCCGCCAGCGCCGACGGTGATCACTGTCACCGAAGCGTCAACGCCAATTTCCCAGCCATCGCTGGCGCGAAACTTATCAAGCGCCGTCTGGTCGAGAAAAACCAACATTTGACGCCGCCGTTGCAAACCGATTTGCAGGCCAGCGGAAGCTGCCGCGTTGGAATAGTAGGCGACGCTCTTCCCGCCAATGCGTAAGGCGCCTTCGCCATATTCACCGCCGATGCCAAACCCGCCTTTTGTGATCCGTGGAAACACCAATACGCCCACCGCTTTCGACAATACCGCATCGGCGCCGCTGATTTCGGATCTGAATTCCGACAGCGCTTCATTCGTCCGCCGGTCTATTTTTTCCTGTGACGCCGCATTTGCAATACCAATGGACGTCATCATTGCCGCGATCAGCATAAGGATCGTGTGCGTGACAGAAACAGGTTTCATTATCTTTCTCCTTAATTCCGATATGCGGCGTGCGCCGATGTTCCAGCGCATAACATAACACAGATTGTGTCGAAACTGCGGAAACCGGTTTAACCAAAGCTTAAGGTTCGCCCATCGACCGCGCAAGCGCGCTGCGGAACGCTTCAAGGCGTGACGCATAACGATCACTCACCGTCTTGTGAATATCGGCCGGTGCGCTTTGCGGCGAGCCGGCGTCAAAGGGCGCCGCAGGGTCATATTCCAGGCTGAGCTGAATTGCCTGAGCGATGTTACCCCCGGCGATCTCAGCGGCCAATATCAGAGCAAAATCGATCCCGGCCGTCACCCCGCCGCCGGTAAACACATTGCCGTCGCGAACAACGCGTTCTTTCACGGGAGTTGCGCCGGTTTTTCCAAGCTCATCATGATAGGCCCAATGGGTCGTCGCGCGTTTTCCTTTCAACAATCCGGCCGCGCCCAGCACAAAGGCGCCGGTGCAGACCGACGTGACATATTTCGCCCGCGCGCCTTCACGACGGATAAAACCCATGAGCTCAGGATCATTGATCGCGTCGTCTACGCCAAAACCGCCGGGAACGCATATGAGATCCAATGGCGGACAATCAGTAAAAGTGCAGGTCGGGTTAAGCGTCAGCACCGCGTCCGTTGTCACCGGCGCCAGCGACGACGCAACAAGATGGATTTCAGCGCCCGGTAATCGCGACAGGACCTGCAACGGGCCGGTAAAATCGAGCTGTGTCACATTTGGAAAAAGAACAAAGCCGATTGTGAATTTTTCTGTACCCATGATTTATCCTCGACGACGCCAACCAGAGATTATCTCCATCACAACAATCGGGTCCACACCGCTTTTTTCTATCCAGCACTGAGACGGTCCTGACCAAGCATAGACCTTCATATCCACATGGCCATTTTTGCGAAAAGCCATCCCCTCCGCCTTAAGGCGTTCGCGCTGCTCCGCCGCGCCGGGACGCGGTGCAATGGCGCCGCTTGAATTGACGATCCGGTGCCAGGGCGTTTTGGCGTCGTCTTTAAGATGCGCCAGCGCCCGGCCAACCATGCGCGCCGTCACACCCGGCAGCAAGCTCGCGAGCATGCCATAGCTGGCGACACAGCCCTTCGGCACATCGTCGGCGAGCTTGTAAACCTGCGGGAAGTAAGAATTCGGCGCCATTTGGCCTTTAGTCACGCAAATGTCGGTAAAAAGCTAGGCGTTGTTTCGATGTTGAGCTGGCCTTCAAGACCCGCTTCGCGATGAACCGCGATCGCCATCCATTCTTTCGACGTCGACATATCAAACAGCGCCTTGCGCGTTGGATACATCGCCAGCGCAACTTCATCCCAAAGAGGCGTCGCTTCACCAAGCGCGAGAAAGGTAGTATCACCGGCGAAAATAACGTTGCCGCCATAGTCGACGACGAGCTTCATCACATCTCGGGCGTAAAGATCGTAGGCCTCGCGGCCAGAAAGATCAGTTTCACGACCGTCGCTGTATTTTGCACGATCCCGAAACTTCAACAGATTGACCATGACAATGGGACCGTCAGGACCTGCGTCTTGCATTTCCTTGATCTGTTTTTCGCCCGGATAGACGGCATTGACGAAAACGCCGGACATTAAGCAACCTCAAACAGACCTGCAGCACCCATACCGCCGCCCACACACATGGTGCAGACAACATATTTGATGCCGCGGCGTTTGCCTTCGATGAGCGCGTGCCCGACCATGCGGGCGCCGGACATGCCATAGGGGTGGCCAATCGAAATAGCGCCGCCATTGACGTTCAAATTCTCGTTGGGAATGCCAAGTTTATCGCGGCAGTATATTACCTGCACCGCGAACGCCTCATTCAGTTCCCAAAGACCAATATCATCCATTTTGAGGCCGGTTTTTTCGAGAAGTTTCGGCACCGCATAGACAGGACCGATGCCCATCTCATCGGGATCGGTACCCGCGACCGCCATGCCGCGATATATCCCCAGTGGGGAAAGACCGCGTTTTTCAGCGATCTTTGCTTCCATCAATACGGCGGCACTGGCACCGTCTGAAAGTTGCGAGGCATTGCCTGCGGTGATGTTCTTGCCTTCCTTGACGACCAGTCCGCTCGGAAAAACCAACCTTAATCCGCTCAGCCCTTCGAGAGTCGTCTCCGGACGGTTGCCTTCATCTTTTTCCAGCGTCGTTTCAACATCGGAGACGTCGCCAGTTTCCTTGTTCTTGAATTTCATCACCGACGGCATCGCGACGATCTCATCGTCGAACTTACCCGCCTGCTGCGCAGCATGGGTGCGCTGCTGCGACTGCAGGGAATATTCATCCTGAGCCTCGCGGCTGATCTTATAGCGATCGGCGACAACCTCTGCGGTTTCGATCATCTGCATATAGGCCGCCGGCTTGTTGGCAAGCAGCCATGGATCAGGTCGCGCAAATAAATCGCTGGTCTGGTTTGTTGAAATCGATTCAACGCCGGCGCCAATCGCGACATTCATATTGTCGACGATGACCTGCTTGGCGGCCGTGGCGATTGCCATCATACCGCTTGCACATTGGCGGTCGAGGGACATGCCTGATACGCCAATGGGAAAACCAGCGCGCAGCGCTGACTGGCGGGCGACATTTTGAAAAGCCGTGCCCTGCTGCAAAGCGCAGCCCATAACAACATCTTCAATTTCCTCGAAGTCGACTTTCGCGCGCTCCGCAGCGTTTTTGACGGCGTGGGCGCCAAGCGCCTGTGCGCCCGTCGCATTAAAAGCGCCGCGATAGGCTTTACCTATCGGCGTGCGGGCAGTTGAAACGATGACAGCTTCTCTCATTTAGTTCTCCTTGGCGTCGAGGACGCTAAAATCAGGACGGACGCGTGACGCCTCGCCCGGCTTGATTTCGTTGCAGGCGGTTGGTTCCATCGTGTAACTGACGCTGTCGATTTTCCAGCCGCTATCGTGCTTCGAAAGGCTGAAGACGTCGACGCCGCAATGAAGGCGGGCGCCATCAACGTCAATTGAATAAGGCGTCCAGACAAGCGCAAGACCACTGCGTTCCAGGACAATGGGGTCCCAGTAACGTTCACGGATTTTCGGAAAATCGGCGCTGTGCATTTGAGTCACCGCTTGCGCAATCGTGCGGTAACGGACCTTTTCGTCGTTTTCCGGTGCGACAATGACACTGGTTGCACCAGGCGAATGCAACGCCTCGAAAGCATCGGCATCACCGCTGCCAAGCGCAATAAAGAAATCGTCAATGGTCTGAAGCAACACCTCCCTGTTGGGCGATGCCGGCATCTCCATCTCTTGGTGTTCCGCAGGTGCGCAACTGACGGCAAAAAGCAACGCTAGGATAGCAACGGTGCGCATGACGCGCCTCCTTTACTTTGCCCCGGCGAACGCCGCCGCTTTGGCGACGAAGTTCATATTCGGGCCGGCGCTGGTGTCATAATAATGAACATTCTCGGTGGATGATATCTGGTCCCAATGCGCCGCGATATTTTCCGGCGTTTGCTCATCCGGCGGCAGATAAACGCCATCGGTCTCCACCACATAACCTCGGGCGTAACCGCCCCCGGCGCAACTCACAATCGCACGACTGGGCGCCTCATCGCTGACAAGGAACAACATGGCGGCGGTAATCGCCTCCGGCGTCATCTGTTCCAGGATCGGCTCAGGTATGCCGAGATCTTCAGTCATGCGGGTTCTCGCCGACGGCGAGAGCAGATTGATTTTGATGTTATATTTGGCGCCCTCAAGATGCAGCGCATTCATAAAGCCGATCATGCCTGCTTTGGCAGCGCCGTAATTGGCCTGCCCAAAAATACCGTGCAGCCCGGATGGGCTTGAGGTGCAGATAATGCGCCCATATTGCTGGTCGCACATGATCGCCCATACCGCTTTGGTGCAAAGCGCTGTGCCGACAAGATGAACATCAATCACCAAGCGGAAGTCCGCCATCTCCATCTTGGCAAAACTCTTGTCACGCAATATGCCCGCATTGTTCACGAGAATATCGATGCGTCCCCATTGATCCATGGCCGCTTTCACCATGGCGGCGACTTCGTCGTCCTTGGTGACATTAGCGCCATTGGCGATTGCTTCACCGCCCGACGCATTGATATGCGCAGCGACCTCCTCAGCCGCCGAAAGTGATCCGCCAGTGCCGTCGCGGGCGCCGCCAAGATCATTCACCACGACTTTCGCGCCTCTGGCCGCCAGCGCCAGCGCATGAGATTTCCCAAGACCGTTGCCGGCGCCCGTCACAATAGCGACTTTACCGTCATAATTGATCGTCATACTATTTTATTCCCTACACAAACTGCATGGACAGCCATTCAGCAACCAGCGCGGGCTTTTCTTCGCCCTCAATTTCCACCTTAACGCCATATTTAAATGTCCACTGGCCTGGCATTTTTTGATCCGCTGACATCAGTGTGAAATGGCCGCGAATACGCTTCCCGGATTTCACGGGCGCAACGAACCGAACCTTTTCAAAGCCGTAATTGACGCCCATTTTGACGCCGTCCATCACAATGACACAGCCGACCGCCAGTTTTGACAACATCGACAGGCTTAAAAAGCCATGGGCGATTGTGCCGCCAAAGGGCGTCATCTTCGCGGCTTCCTCATTCACATGAATAAATTGATGATCTTCGGTCACATCGGCAAATTTGTTGATGCGGTCCTGATCGATCACGGACCAGTCGGAAACACCGGTGACGGCGCCGACAAAATCGGCAATTGTGTCAGCTGTTGCTGTAGGCATTTTGTTGTCTCCTTAATAGCCGCGCATCTGCGCGAGGCGATCTGCATGGAAGGCCGGATCGCCAAACATTTCCTGCGCGACACGAATGCGCTTCATATAAAAACCAATATCATACTCATCAGTCATGCCGATACCGCCATGCATTTGCACGGCCTCCTGACTGGCAAGTTTGGCGACCTCGCCGGCTTTGGCCTTGGCAAGGGAGCAGATTGGCCCCGCCATACCATAAAAAGCATCGAGATCTTGCAGCGCCTTCAAAACGGCTGATTTTGCAAGTTCAATTTCAGAATATAGATGGGCGGCGCGGTGCTGCAACGCCTGGAAGGACCCGATCTCGGCGCCAAACTGCTTGCGCTCTTTAAGGTAATCGGCAGTAATTTTAAACGCCTGTTGTGCGGAGCCGGACATCTCTGCGGCAAGCCCGGCGCGGCCGGCGTTCAAAACGCCCTCAAGCGCCATATAGCCGCCGTCAACCTCGCCGATAACATCATCACCGGTAGCTTCCACGCCATTGAAATTAAACCGCGCTGCATTCCGGCTATCGACCATTTGCGTGCGCTCTCGCGCTATGCCCTTGGCCTGCGCATCCACCAGAAAAAGCGTCAGCCCGTCCTGCTCGCCCGGCGCGCCTGCGGAACGTGCCGCGACGATAATTTTATCCGCGACATGACCGTCGGCGACAAAGGTCTTGTCGCCTGAAAGTTTAAATCCATTGCCGGATTTTTCCGCTTTCATGGCAGTTTTTGCTGGTCCGTGTTTGCGGGTTTCATCAACCGCCAGTGCAAAAATCATCTCACCGCCGGCAATCTTTGGCAGATATTCCTGCTTATGGGCGTCACTGGCAATTTTTCTAAGCGCCGTCGCCGCAAGCACCGAGGTTGAAAGAAAGGGCGATGCCGTAAGGCTGCGGCCCATCTCTTCGGCGATGACGCCTGCGCCGACAAAGCCGAAATCAGCACCGCCGAACTCTTCTTCAACCAGAATGCCGGCCCAGCCCATCTCCGCCATCTCCTTCCAGAGATCTCGCGAAAAACCGGTGTCGTCATTATTATCGCGCAATTTCCTGAGTGCGCTGACGGGCGCTTTTTCATCGAGAAACCCACGCGCGGAATCGCGCAGCATTTCCTGTTCTTCGGTCAAGACGAGAGGCATAGATTACTCCTTACGCGCCAGGCAATGCGAGAATGCGTTTTGCAATGATATTAAGCTGCACTTCCGACGTGCCGCCTTCGATGGAGTTGGCTTTGGTTCTGAGCCAATTCTTAGCAAGCTTGCCGTCTTTGGTGCGCTCACCTTCCCACTCGAGCTCGTCGGAACCGCCCGTATCCATCATCAATTCAAACCGGCGTTTGTTAAATTCCGTACCGTAATATTTCAGCATGGAGGAATTGGCGCCAACGCCCTGTCCGGCTTTTGCTTCATCTTTCATCCGCTCGAGGGTCAATAAAAAAGCCCAGCCGTCAATTTCAGCCTGTGCAATTTTCGCCCGCAGCATCGGATCGGCAAGCTTGCCGTTTTCAAGGCCAATCTCAGCTGCCGCAACCTCGCCAAGCCCGCGACCACCCAAAAGACCGCCGCCGCCCGCTGAAATCATCTCACGCTCATGGGTCAACAGATATTTCGCCACATCCCAGCCGCGATTGAGATCGCCAACCACCGCGTTGACGCCAGGCCCGTGCTCTTTGGAAACCTTCACATCATCAAAGAAGGTCTCACAGAATGGCGATTTGCCGGAGATCAGTTTGATCGGCTTGGTTGAAACGCCTTCCGCCGCCATATCCACAAGAATAAAGCTGATGCCGTTATGCTTGGTCGCCGTTTGATCAGTGCGCACCAGAACAAAGATCCAGTCAGACTCGTCCGCATAGGAAGTCCAAATTTTCTGCCCGTTCAGCAGCCAATGATCTCCGGTATCCTCGCATTTACATTGCAGCGATGCGAGATCAGAGCCGGCATTGGGTTCAGAATAACCCTGACACCAACGAATTTCACCGCGTGTGATTGGCGGCAGGAAGTGCAGTTTTTGCTCATGGGTCCCATATTTCAAAAGCGCCGGACCAAGCATCCATATGCCGAAGCTTTCCAGCGGCGAGCGGGCGCCTATGGCGCGCATTTCCGCCTTTAATATCTTCACTTCTTCCTTCGAAAGACCGCCGCCGCCATATTCCTTCGGCCATGCGGGCACTGACCAACCCTTCGCCGCCATGCGCTCCAGCCAAATCTTTTGCGCCTCTGATTGAAACGTCCAATTGATCCCGCCCCAGCAGATATTTTCCTCGCCGCCGGCGCCGTCACGCATTTCCTTTGGGCAGTTTTCTTCCAGCCAGGCCTTCGTTTCCTCGCGGAAAACTTCCAAATCGCTCATGGCTCGCTCCTTAACTTAGACAGACAATGCAGGCGGTTGTCCGAGTGCAACTTTCTTAATCATAATCTTGTCGAATTTCGCTGTACCGAGACGCGGCAATGGTACAGGTGAAATCCAAATTCGCTCGGGCACCTTGAACGCTGCCAGATCTTTTGCAATGAATTCGCGCAGTTCACCCGCGTCAATCTCAGCGCCTTCTTTTGGAAAGACAACAAGACCGACGCGCTCGCCCAATATTTCGTCCGGTACCGAAAAAACTGACGCTTCCGCGACCGCGTCATGTTCGTAAACATGGTTTTCAACTTCGAGGCAGGAAATATTCTCGCCGCCTCTGATGATCAGCTCTTTAATGCGATCAACGATATAAATGTAATCTTCCTCGTCCATTTTGCCGAGATCGCCGGTTTGAAACCAGCCATCCGACGTTAGCGCCTTTGCTGTTTCCTCCGGTCGGTTATGATAACCTCTGAAGTTGGCCGGGCTCTTGATCCAGATTTCACCGACATCGCCGCGTGGAACCTCTTTGCCATCCACAACAACCTTGAAATCTGTGAGCGGCGGCACCGGTCTTCCGGTTGAATCAGGGCGTTTTTGGTAATCATGGAGCGAAATCACACAACCCAAAGCGTTTGTCTCAGACAATCCGTAACCGGATGACGGGCTGGCTTTTTTAAAGGCTGAGGCAAGTTTTTTGACATGATCGGCAGGTCGTTTTGCGCCGCCAGCCCCGATATCAATGAGCGACGGCATGCCATCTTCACCGGCTGCCTCAATCAACTCAAAAGACTGGCTGGGCACGCCGACAAAATTTGTCAGCTTCTCCTGATTGATGATTTTGACCGCTTCCTTCGGGTCCCAGCGATAGATAATTGAGACCCGGCGCCCAACCAGATAGGAGAGCATGAAAATAGAATGGGAGCCGGTGACATGAAACAATGGCACCGCCAACAATATGCCCGGATCGTCACCAAACAAGCTGACGCCGCCGCGCGCTTCTTTTAATACCGTTGCTATAAACCCCCAGGAGCAAATCGTCGATATACAGCTGCGATGAGTAAGAACAACGCCTTTCGGGCTTCCGGTCGATCCTGATGTATAAACAATACAAAAGTCATCCTCGGGATGAATATCTACATCGGGCGGCGTATCGTTCTCAGATCCGGCGAGTAGGTCTTTATAATGATAGTCCGCGCCCTCACCTTCTTCTCGCGCCAGAATGAGGGTCAGTCCAAGTTCGCTCTTTAAAGGACGAAGATAATCAAGCCGCCGACGATCAACGACAACGGTTTTCGCGCCGCTGTCCTGAAGTGCGTATTTTAACTCATCGGTCTTCCACCAAGCGTTGAGCGGCACAACCACGGCCCCCAGTGAAATAATCGCCATATAAGCGATGCACCATTCAGGGAAATTGCGCATGGCGATCGCGACATAATCGCCCTGCTTTACGCCGACCTCACTTTGGAGCGCATTCGCCAGGCGGCAGGCGCGCCGCCAGGTTTCCGCGAAAGTCAGCCGTTCGCCTTCATAGTGGAGGAATTCTTTCTCGCCATGGCGTGCGCCATAGGCAAAGAACGCTCTTAAATTTTCCGGCGCATTTTCGAAGACACGGTAGGTATTGCCGCGGATTTCCGCTTCTCCCACTTTGAAGAGCGGATCCTCGATCAGCAATTTCATGGCGGCGGCAGCGAGCTGGTTCGGCTCTAGCGGCGCAGGTTCTCCCATATGATTGTCTCATCCCTGTAGGTGTTGTGTTTTGCCGCATTCATAGCGGAGCGGGACGGGCTGAGAAACAACGAGATGCAGTCGCGGCGATCAGTTTCTGGAGGGGCGTCCCGTGAGCGCGACAATCACATTCAGTATGTTTCTTTCGATGCTGTTAGGCCGCCCCTCCAACACCCACAAACCGCCATGGGCGATTAGATAGATGCCGCCACCGATCAAAATGTCGGCAAATAGCCGCAAAATCAGCGACGCTTCCGACACCATCGGAAAAACAGGTCGAAGAACGAGGAAATAGATCGACATGCAGGCGACGGCCGCAAAGGAGCGCCGCGCGCTTACCAACGGCTCCCAAAAAGGGCGGCCGCTCGCCCGGGCATAAAGGGCGAGATTAAGAATGACATGAAACAGGCCAAGTACGGCGGCGGCCAGCACTGCCCCCCGAAGGCCGTGTGTGATGGCAGCCCACACGAATATTGGGAACCGAACGAGAAAAAAGATAAGCTCCCTGAAAAAAACCAACCGCGTCATACCAAGTGCAACAGCATATGACTGCGTTGCAAAGAAAAGCGATTGCAGGCCGACAACCGGCGCCAGAACTTGTATGACTGGCGCAACATCAGCCCATTTGGCGCCAAGCAATAAATTTGTTAAATCCTGCGCAACAAACGCAAACCCAAACGCAACCGGCATTGCAAACGCCCCGAGCGCCGCGACACCCTGCAGGAACGCCTGACGCATTCGTTCGATATCGCCTTGCAATTCGGAAAGGCCGGGATAGAGCGCACGGGTGAGCGGCGCCGCAAATTGCCCGGTAATCATTTCCGATAATTGAAATCCCATGAAATAAACGCCTGCGCCGCCACCGCCGGCGATTCGCGCTAGGATCGGTACATCGAGCTTATTATTAAGCGCTGCCATGAAACTGACGCCAGCCAGCCAGCTCGAAAAGCCAAACACTTTCTTGAAAGAACGAAAAGACAGCCGCGGCGCAAACGGGCGCAGCATGTAAGAAAGGGCAAGCTGAACAACACCGCCCGTGAGCATACCCAATATGATCGCCCAATAAGTGCGAAAAATAACGGCAATGGTGATCGATACTGCAACGCCCGCCAGTCTGTTCAAAATCGTTGCTACAAACTCGCGGGAAAATTGAAGATCGCGTTCGAATTCAAAAAAGCGCGGATTGATGAAACCCATGATCAACGGGAAGGCTGCAACCCCAAGAAACGCCGGCAACATACGCGGGTCTCCATAAAATGCCGCAGCTATCGGCGCCGCACCCGCCAACAGGAGCCCAATCAGCAACCCCCGTATGACGGCCAGCGTAAACAGCGTATCGAGATCATCGCGATCGGCGTCGCGGAACTTCACCACCGCCTGGGAAACGCCAATATCGGAAAAACCCTGCAGCAACTGCATGGCGATGGTTGCAACAGCGACAAGCCCGATATCGCCCGGCGCCAGAAGCCTCGCCACAATGATTGTGTTGACGGCGCCAAGCAGCCTGGCGGAAAGCCCAGCGCCCAATATCCAGGCGGCGCCGCGCGCAACGCGGCCGGTCAGGGTCTCGCCTTGCCCATTTGTCGATGGCTTTGGCATTGGTGGCGGTGGCGTTTCAGGCATGGACCAAACAATTTACGGCAACCCGCCTTAACCCAGTTCACCCGGCGAAGCGATATTTCGCCACTGGCGCTCTTGCGCATCGGCAGCCCGTGCGTATGGTGCGCCGCCCATCCAAGAGAAAATAGTCACTATGGCCCACGCCTCAGCGCTCATGAACGTGATGATGAATATCGCCCGCAAGACAGCGCGCGGGTTAACGCGCGACTTTGGCGAGGTTCAGGCGCTGCAGGTCACCAGAAAAGGCGCGGCGGATTTCGTCAGCCAGGCGGATCTGAAAGCCGAGCAAACCATTTTCGAGGAGCTTTCAGCGGTCCGACCGAAATACGGTTTCGTCATGGAGGAGCGTGGCGAAATCGAAGGTTCTGACAATTCCAATCGCTGGATTGTCGATCCGCTCGACGGCACCACAAACTTCCTTCACGGCCTTGCGCATTTTGCTATTTCAATCGCTCTTGAACGAGACCGTCAACCTTATGCTGGCGTTGTCTATAACCCGTTGACGGATGAAATGTTCTGGGCGGAAAAAGGCGAAGGCGCCTATTTGAATGACCGGCGCATTCGCGTTTCCGGCCGTCAGGATCTCAGTGAATGTCTTTTTGCCTGCGGGCTGCCCTTTGCAGGCCGACCCGGGCGGGCGCAAGCGCTTGAGGAAACCAATCGTGTATTGGAAGAAACCGCAGGCGTTCGCCGGTTCGGATCAGCAGCCCTCGATCTCGCCTTCGTCGCCGCCGGCCGGTATGACGCCTATTGGGAACGCGATCTTCAAATCTGGGATATTGCGGCTGGCGCGGTGATCGCGCGCGAGGCCGGCGCCATGGTCAGCGAAGTTGACGGCGGTAACAGATTTTTGGCCGAGGGATCGATCCTCGCTGCAAACACAGAAATCTACGACAAGGCAAAAGCCCTGATCGCTGGTTGAGCTGACTTAAAACGACCCTGATCAAAAACTGACGTTACACACACTGATAGTGACGATAGCGCCAGCGCACTGATTGCTGATCAACTGTTTCGCCGTCAGAGCGCGCCCTTAATCCGTAAGCGCCACAATGGGCCTGCGCTTCGGCGAGAAGGTCATCAGGATCAAAATCATATGGATCATAGGGAATTGATATCGACCGGTCCCCGCCAGTGCGATAACCATCATCGCTGGCGCACGCGATCAGTGCTGACGCAAACACTATAGCGATAACAAACTTCACTGAACCCTGCATAACCCCAAATCCCGGCTGCGCGTCCACTCAACAACGATAGCCGACGCCGACCCAATCGTAGCAAGCCCGCCGCCAATAAAAAAGGGCGCGACCAAAGTCGCGCCCAGATACAAGTCTGGAGGGAATTTTCTCGGGTATTTTCGCCTGTTTATGCGGCGTCAGCGCCTTTCAGCACTTTGATATTCGTCGCATCGCCGCCATTTATGGCTATCTTGCGCGGCTTTTTAGCCTCAGGGATTTCACGTTTCAGCTCAACATCGAGCAATCCATTGACCAGCGAGGCGCCGGCGACCTTCACATGTTCAGCAAGCTGGAACCGGCGCTCAAAGGAGCGGCCCGCAATACCTTGATGTAGAAATTGACGACCCTCATCGGCGTCCTGGCGCGATCCGGTGATCGTCAGCGTATTTTCATGAATCTCGACGTCGATATCAGCGTCGCTGAAACCTGCAACCGCCAGCGTGATGCGGTAATCATCATCGTCAAGACGCTCAATATTATAGGGGGGATAACCACCGGTTTCCGCCTTGCCCGCAGTGTCGAGCAGATCGAAAACGCGGTCAAATCCAACCGTCGAACGATATAGGGGAGTTAAGTCGAATGTGCGCATTTGAAGTCCTCCTTCATTAAGCGAGGTTAACATCACGCCCGGCTCCGCCACTTTGGCCGGAAAGGCGCGAACGGAGCCGTATGGCCTCCGTCGCCCATTCAGTTAGGCGTGGATTTTTCGGTTTCAAGACCCAGAATCATAAGCGGATCGTGAAAAACCCGCCGATGGACCGCGCGAAGAAGCGTGATACAAAGCCGCCCACTAGTGATGGGATACCGGACGGGAGCGACATAATGAAAATCAGATTCGCAATATTGGCGTTAATTGGCGCAACAGCCCTGTCGTCTTGCGGAGGGGACACCGCTTCAGACAGACCGGCCGCCGCAGACGAGGCCGCGACGCCGAATAACAGTGCGCTGTTGGCAGCCGCGCTCGCTGGCGCCCACCGGACGCAAGAAGAGCGCGCCCGGGACCAATATCGCCGCCCACGCGAAACCCTTTTGTTCTTTGATATCGAACCTGGCATGAGCGTTGTTGAAATCTGGCCGGGCGGTGGCTGGTATACGCAAGTGATTGCACCCTATTTGAAAACAGGCGACGGCAAATATTACGCAGCGGGGTTTTCACGCGAGGGCGCCAGCGAGCGCACCCTTCGATCAATCGCAAGATTTGAGGAAACCTATATGGGCAAGCCCGCGCTTTATGGCGACGTTGAAATGACCGTTCTCGGCGATGGACAAGACATCGCGCCCGCCGGATCGGCCGATGCAGTTTTGACTTTTCGCAATGTCCACAACTGGACAACCCATGACCGGGCTGAAGGAAATTTCGCGAAATTCTACCGTGCACTCAAACCCGGCGGCATACTGGGTGTCGTGGACCATCGCGGCGATGGCGCCGAGCTGCCGGATAATGGGTCATCAGGCTATCTCTACGAAGCCGATGTCATTGCACTGGCGAACGGGGCCGGCTTTGATTTTGAGGCGTCATCAGAGATTAACGCCAATGCGGCTGACACTAAGGACCATCCGTTTGGTGTCTGGACATTGCCGCCGGTTCGTCGCGAGTCGGAAATACGCGGCGCAGAAGACCCAGATTTCGATCATTCAACCTACGACGCCATCGGTGAAAGTGACCGGATGACGCTGAAGTTTCGCAAACCTGTCGCTGCCGACGGCGCACTTTTGGAATAGGAAACTATGCCCGACAAAAACGGCGACGAAGAAATGAAAGCACTGGCGGCAAAAACATTTGCTATGCCCTTTGGCGCAATTCTTCAGCTGGCGCCGGATGGTGGCCACATGATCTGGGTTGATGGTCGGTCAAACCCGCCAACGATATCGACGAATGCGCCGAAGAATGCTTCCGCAGATTGCACCTGGCGCGGCGCCCGCGAATCGCTTTTGCGCGCCCTTGAAAACGAACGGGCGTTCGGAAGTGCTTTCGTTTCTGGGCGCATCACTATTTCCGGCGATATGAGCGTGATGGCGCGCTTACAAATGGAAGGCGCGCGATGACCGACTTCATTCGTATCCCATCAAATCCCGTACCAGAAGGCGCAGAAGTTTTCGATATCGACACCGCTGACGGCGCCAAAATACGCGCCGCCTTATTTCCGGTGGAAAACGCGCGCGGCTGCGTCACGTTGTTGAACGGCCGGTGCGAGTTTATCGAGAAATATTTTGAAGTGATCGAAGATTTGCGCAAACGTGGTTTTTCGGTTGCGACCATGGACTGGCGCGGCCAGGGGCTTTCCTCTCGCCTGTTGCCGGTGTCGGAAAAAGGCCACATCAACGATTTCAACACATTCAAATCAGACTTGCGGATTTTCTTTGAAGATCATGTGCAACCGCGTTTTCACGGTCCGCATATTTTGATGACCCATTCCATGGGCGGCATGCCGGCGCTGTCGCTGCTCGCAGACAGCTATGACAAATTTTCACGCGCCGTATTATGCGCACCAATGACGCGGTTTTTCGCAAGCGCGCCGATGCGCATCTATACGCGCACCATGGCGGGCGCCCTGTGCAATCTTGGCGCATCGCGTCAATCGATTGCCGGCGTCAAAGAACATTCCCTGAAATTTGAAGGCAATATCCTGACATCAGATCCCCAGCGCCACGAGCGGTTTCGGGAACTCCAGGCCGCGGCCCCCAATGCCTGTATCCTGGCGCCGACTTATGGCTGGCTCAACGCCGCCATCAAAGCCGTTGACGATATTCATAATCCGGAACGCCTCGCCAACATCAAAACGCCGGTATTGATCATTTCAGCGGAAAACGATTCTCTCATTGATTCCAAAGATCACGGCGAGCTTGCCGCTGCGAGCAGCGCCATTGACTGCGTCACCGTTAAAGGCGCGCTACATGAAATTCTGATGGAGCGCGACGAGATACGCGATCAATACTGGACGGCGTTTGATGAATTTACCGCACCGGTTTTTTGAAGCTGGTTCATAATGTCGAAAACCATAATCCACGCTTAGGGGCGCTCTGACGCCCAACCCCGCGATTAAACCTGATGGACGGCGCTTTTCCTTTGCGGTCTGCCTCAGAACCAAATACCAAAAGAGGATGACACCTAATTTATCATCCTCCAGCGCGTTCCATGACGAGATCAGACGCGCAATCGACACCAAGACAAAACCGGTCGGGTCGCTCGGAAGGCTTGAAACGCTGGCGTTTCAGATCGCCGCTTTGCAAGGAACGCTAAAGCCGCAAATGAAAAGCTGCCGCCTGACGATCTTTGCCGGCGATCACGGCATGGCGTCGGCGGGCGTATCGGCATTTCCCCAGGAAGTAACGCGCCAGATGGTTTTTAATTTTCTGGAAGGCGGCGCCGCCGCCAATATATTTGCAAATACCCTTGATATCGACGTCCAAGTTGTCGATGCGGGGGTTGCCGGCGCGCCAATATTAAATGAGGCGCTTGTCGCACGCCGCATCGGCGCCGGCACGGCAAATGCAATTGTCGAACCGGCAATGACCGCATCGCAACGGGATGAGGCGATTGCCGCGGGGCGCGAGATTGGCGCCGGTGAAAAAACTGATGCGGTTTGTTATGGCGAAATGGGCATCGGCAACACATCCTCCGCAAGCCTGCTCGCCCACAAAATTCTTGGACTGCCTCTCGCGCCGCTGATCGGGCGCGGCACCGGCGTGGACGACGATACACTTGCACGCAAAAACACCCTCCTCGAAGAAGCCGCGAAACGAACCGCCGACATATTGCCCGCCGAAGACGCGCTCGCTGAATATGGCGGCTTTGAAATTACCATGATGGCAGGCGCGATGCTTGGCGCCGCATCCGCCGGCAAACTGATTATCGTCGATGGCTTTATTGCAATGTCGGCAGCGCTGGCAGCCCAGATGCTCGACGAAAAAATCAGCGCAAACCTCGTATATGGACATCGGTCAAAAGAGGTCGGGCATGGTCTCATATTAAAAGCGCTCGACGCCGATCCATTGCTTGATCTTGGTATGCGTCTTGGAGAAGGCACGGGCGCCCTGCTCGCCTGGCCGCTTGTTAAGGCCGCCGCCGCTATGTTGAATGATATGGCGACATTTGACGACGCACAGGTCAGCGGTCCTGCATGAAGAAAATAATCGGCAGCGAGATTGCGGTTTTCCTGCTGGCAATTCAATTCATGACACGCCTGCCGACGCCGCGCGATGCGGGATTTACGTCGGAACGCCTCACCGCTGCGACACGTTACTATCCGTTGATCGGCATGATCGTCGGATTGATCAGCGCCGGCGTTTTCTATGGCGTCCATCTCATCTTGCCGGTTCTTATTGCCGTCCTTTTGTCGACAGCAGCAGGTCTTTTTTTAACCGGCGCATTCCACGAGGACGGTCTTGCCGACACATTTGACGGGATCGGCGGCGGCGCCTCAAAGGATCGCGCGCTCGACATCATGAAAGACAGCAGGATCGGTGTATTTGGCGCCGCTGCGTTGATACTCGCCCTCTCGATAAAAATTGCAGCGCTCTCTTCACTGGAGCCGCAATCAATTGTTATCGGCCTCGTTGCGGCGCACGGATTGTCGCGATTTTCAAGCGTCATCGTGATCGCGACAAGTCGCTATGTTCGCGCTGAGGGCGCTGGCAAACATACCTCACAAGGGATCAGCGGCGCCGGTCTTACGGTGGCGACAATAACCGCCGCCCTTTGCCTTACGGTCATCGCCTATTTTCTCTCGCCGGCCGCTGCTTTGTGGTCTGCAGCCGGTCTTTGCGCCGGGCATGTTTTTATGCGCGCAATTTTCGAGCGGAAGCTTGGCGGCTATACCGGCGACACACTTGGCGCTGTACAGCAAACGAGCGAAATTGGCGTTTATTTAGGGCTTGTCGCATGGGTGTGACGCTGATCCGCCACACAAAACTAAAATTGGCTGATGGCGTCTGTTACGGGCGCACGGATCTCGATGTTGCAAATACGTTTGAGGATGAAGCCCGTATCGTTTTGAAGGCTGCGCCAGAAGCAGATGTGATTATCTCCAGCCCGCTCACCCGTTGCCAAAAACTCGCACACTATATCGCCGCGGCGCGCGGCCTTACGGTGCAACTGGACATCCGCCTTCAGGAAATGAATTTCGGCGCCTGGGAAGGACAGCGCTGGGCGGATATTCCAAAAATCGAACTCGACGCCTGGGCGGCAGACTTTCTAAACGCCCGCCCCCATGGAGGCGAAAGCGTTGCGATGCTGCGTGACCGGACCGGTGATGCGGTTGCAGATTATGGCACACGCGATCACCGACATATTCTGATTACCCATGCAGGCGTCATTAAGGCCGCATTGTCAGACGGCGACAGCGCCGATGATTTTTCAACCCATGTCGATTTTGGCGGCGCTATCACCCTGCCCGACAGCCTCATCAGGAGCGCATTATGAGCGATAATGATCAGCATAAGAAAGATATGCAGGCCCTAAAGGCTGAGCAAAAAAAGAAAACTTCCGAAGCACAAGATCCAGGTCGCGGTTTAATTCTCGTTCACACCGGCGATGGCAAAGGCAAATCAAGCTCAGCTTTCGGCGTGATCATCCGCGCACTCGGCTGGGGTCACCGCGTTGGCGTGGTGCAGTTTATAAAAGGCACCTGGATCACCGGTGAGCGTCAGTTCTTCAATAAATTTCCGGATCAAATCGACTGGCACACAATGGGCGAAGGTTTTACCTGGGAGACCCAGGATCAGGAGCGTGACATCGCGGCGGCCGAGGCCGCTTTCGCCCGCGCCCGCGAAATGTTGGAAAGCGGCAATTATGATCTGATTGTCCTCGACGAAATTAATATAGCGCTGCGCTATGATTACCTTTCCGCAGCAACGGTGCTTAAGGGCCTAAAGGCCCGGTCGACACGCACCAGCGTCATTTTGACCGGCCGGGATGCAAAACCGGAGATCTGCGATTATGCGGATCTCGTCAGCGAAATGCGGGAGGTCAAGCATCCCTTTAAATCCGGCATCAAAGCGCAGCGCGGCATCGACTTTTAGAAGCATCGCGCCAGAGCGCCCGGCGCTCACGCTTCATTGACAAACCTCCCTGATTGCAAGATACGCAATCATAGATGGCGCCGTCATGAAGACGGCCAAAAAGAGGGAACCCGGTGAAAATCCGGGGCTGTACCCGCAACTGTCAGCCGGGAGCTGAAGGCCAATCAAGCCACTGGGAAATTATTTCCTGGGAAGGCGGCCCGAAGCGCTGATCGGCAAGCCAGGAGACCTGTCATCGCGTCGTTCGTCCGGAGACCGGGAAATGTTCTCTGTCGGCGGGAAAGCCTGATGACTTTCCTTTGAAACGACACCTGAAAAGGGCCTGACCGCCTGCACCGGCTTATCGGTGAGGTCAGACATGTCGTTATCAATTGGTCCCGGCCGGGCGGCGGGACTGGATCGGGAAAGTTTTTAATGGCTTACAATTCACCAACACTAAAGGCAGCGATCCTCGCTGCGCCGCTTTTGACTATCGCGCAGCCTGTCTCGGCTCAGGATACCGACGCACGCGACACCATCATCGTCACCGGCACGCGTTTTGAGACGCCGCTCGACCAGATCGGCCGATCGGTCAGCGTCATCAGCAAAGAGCAAATTGAAATCCGTCAACAACATTTTCTGTTCGACGTATTAAACAGCGTGCCCGGCGTTCAAGTAACCCGGTCCGGTAGTTTTGGTGCGCTCGCCAGCGTTTCCCTGCGCGGATTGCCGAGCGATCAAACGCTGGTCGTTCAGGACGGCGTCGTTCTCAACAATCCCTCTTCCTTCGGCAACAGTTTTAATTTCGCCAATTTCGACACCGCGGTCGTCGAACGCATCGAAGTGCTGCGCGGCGCGCAATCAACGCTTTATGGCTCCGATGCGATTGGCGGTGTCATAAACATCGTCACCAAGGATGGCCGGGAAGGCCTTGGGGGAGAGGCGTTTATTGAAGGCGGGTCCTTTGGAACCTATCGCGGCGCGGCAAGTCTTCTCGCTGGCAATGAGCGGGCATCGGGCCGAATTACAATCAGCGGCGTGACGACCAAGGGGTTTTCGTCGGCAGACGAGGCGAACGGCAATGTTGAAGATGACGGATTTGAAAATACTACCATATCCTCAAAAAGCCGGTTTGCGCCCGCTGCAAATCTCACTTTCGAACTTGTCGCTCAATATCAGAACAGCGAAAACGAGTTCGATGGTTTCTCTGGCGGTCCCGTCGACGCAGATGAAATTGGAGAGAGCGAAGAATTTTCCATTGCCGGCTTCGCAACGCACAGCGCATTTCAAGGTTTACTGGAAAACAGGCTGTCGATAACCTATTTGCGCAATGACCGGCTCAATCTTTCCAGCAGCACGCCGACTTTTGACGCCCTCGGCAAACGAATTTCCTATGAATATCAGGGAACGATCAAACCCGCTGACTGGATATCGATCATTGCCGGCGCCGAATATGACGAACAGGAATCCGAAGTAACAGTTGGATTTGGTGGCAATCAGGAAATTGAAACCATCAGCGGCTTCGGTCTCGTTCAGCTTCAACCTGTATCATTTATAACTTTCAATGCAGGCGTGCGCCACGATGCAAGCTCCGACTTCAGCGATGAAACAACCTTCAGCGTTTCAACCGCAATCGAGATACCGCAGACCAAGACAATCTTACGCGGCAGCTTTGCAGAAGGTTTTCGTGCGCCGACCGCCGGGGAACTGGGCTTTAATCCAAACTTGTTTGCGGAATTCAGCGATGGCTGGGATATCGGCATTGAGCAACCGCTGTTTGGCGACAGGGCGCGTTTGAGCGCTACCTATTTTGATCAAAAGATCGATGATCTGATCGCGTTTGATCTTTCCGCTTTCACGTTTGTCAATATTCAGGAGTTTTCGACCAAAGGCGTCGAGATTGCGCTCGACGCCAATATCTATGATTGGCTGACCCTTGCCGCCAGCTATACCTATACGGATGCGGTTAATCTCTCTACGACTATCGCCGCTGGAAATCAGCCCGAGGATCGGATTAGCATTGAATTATCAGCGCAACCTGTTGATCGGCTGACCCTCTCTGTGGGCGTTTCCTATAATGGCGAAGAGATCGACGGTGCTGCAGTGCTTGATGATTTTGTTCTCGTAAATGTCCGCGCAGCCTATGCGGTGAGTGACCAGCTTGAATTATTCGCACGTGTCGAGAATGCAACCGATGCGGATTATCAGGATAATCTTGGCTATGGCACTGCTCCCGCATCCGTCTTTGGCGGCGTCAGGGCGAGGTTCTAGATGGCGCTTGCGGGACGATTGATTTTCTTGGCCGCAGTGTTCGCGTTGCTTGCCGGATGCGGCGGACCGGCGCCAGTCGCTGAAGCTGACAATCGTCCCGCCAGCCGCCCGACCCGCATCCTCAGTCTTGATTTTTGCGCCGATCAGTTCGTACTGAAGCTGGTTGATCGCGACCGAATTCTAGCCGTATCGCCGGATGCGGACGCAGATTTTTCCTATATGCGCAATGAAGCAGCCGGCGTTCCGGTTGTGCGCCCGGTTGCTGAGGACGCACTTGTTTTAAAGCCCGATCTCGTCGTTCGATCATACGGCGGCGGACCGAACGCCGCGGCATTTTTCGAGCGCGCAGGCGTTCCTGTTCTTAATGTTGGCTGGGCGAGCGACATTGAAAGCGTTAAGCGCGTCATACTGGAAATGGCCGAAGGGCTTAGCGAGCCGGAACGAGGACAATTAGTTGTTGCAGAGATGAACGCCCGCCTTGAGGCGCTCAGCGCAAATGAACCCCGAACGGCGCTTTATATGACGCCTGCCGGCGTCACCACGGGACCGGGATCGTTGGTGCATGAGATGCTGCGCGCCGCCAATCTTGATAACTTCCAGGAACAGCCCGGCTGGCGATCCCTTCCCCTGGAACGGCTTGCCTATGAACAGCCGGATATGGTTGCAACCGCCTTTTTTGACGCAAAAACCAATCACCCTGATGCGTGGAGCGCGATGGCGCATCCTATCGCGCGCGCGCAATTGCGCGAACGGCCAAGGGTTTCATTGAACGGCGCATGGACGGCTTGCGGCGGCTGGTTCCTGATGGATGCGGTGGAAGCGCTTGCAAACGGACGGGCAAAGGGTGCAGGCAATGAATAGAGAACGCCTCGTCATACCTGTTCTCGTCATTGTTTCGCTGGCGAGTTTGATCGCTGCATGTTTACTCGGCTCGACACCACTTGGACCGGGGCGCGTCATCGCCGCGCTTTTCGGATTCGCGGACGCTGGCGATACGCTCGTCATCTGGCAAATAAGATTACCGCGTGCGCTTGCAGCCTTTATCGTCGGCGCCGCACTCGGCGCCAGCGGCGCCGCCTTACAGGGTCTGTTGCGCAATCCGCTTGCAGAGCCCGGCGTTCTTGGCGTATCGGCGTCCGCTTCGCTTGGCGCAACATTCGCGCTTTATTATGGTTTCGCCGCGCTTAGTCCCTGGGCGCTGCCCGCAGCCGCCATTCTTGGCGCTCTTGCCGCCACAGCGCTGATTTCATTCGTCGCCATTCGAACACAATCGGTTGTCACGTTAATCCTTGTTGGCGTCGGGCTTTCAAGTTTTGCGGGCGCCGCAATGAGCCTTTTGATGAATTTGGCGCCCAATCCGTTTTCCTTGTCGGATATGATCAACTGGATGCTCGGCTCAGTCGCCAATCGCAGTTTTGATGATTTGAAAATGGCGACGCCGTTTTTGTTTGCCGGGCTGATTATTTTGTTTGCCAACCGCCGGGGTCTTTCTGCGCTAACGCTCGGCGAAGAAGCTGCAAGCGGGATCGGCGTCGACCTTCGACGCCTGCGGATCGCAGTCGTTACAGGCGCCGGGCTGACCGCAGGCGCTGCGGTCGCCATTGCAGGCGCCATCGGTTTTGTCGGCATCGTGGCGCCGCATCTTGTTCGGCCTTTCGTCGCCCATGACCCCGCGCGATCACTTTTACCGTCGGCACTCCTCGCCGGCATTATCCTTGTTCTCGCCGATATCGCCGTTCGTGTTCTGCCGACCAGTTCCGAGCTAAAACTCGGCGTGGTTGCAGCACTTATCGGAGCGCCGGCATTTGCCTGGATCGCTGCACAACGGAGGGCGGCCAGTGACTGAGCTTGTTGTCGACCGTTTAAGCGTTGCGATTGGCGATGCAGCGCTGGTCAAGGAGGTTTCGTTTAGATTGAATCCTGGTGAAATGGTTGCATTACTGGGACCAAACGGCGCCGGTAAAACTAAAATGCTGCGCGCCGCACTTGGCCTAGAAAAAAAATCTGGCGGCGCTGCGACGTTAGGCGGCGCTGAGACAGCAACGCTCGATCCGATATCACGCGCGCTTAAATTATCTTACCTGCCACAAACGCGTCCGCTCGCCTGGCCGAGCGTGGTGCGCGACATCGTCGCCCTGGGGCGGTTTTCTCACGGCGCAGCGCTTAGCCGCCTGAAGGGCGCTGACGCCGATGCCGTCAATAAGGCGATCGCTGCTTGCGATATTGATCATCTTTCAAATCGCAAAGCCGATACGTTGTCTGGCGGCGAACTTGCCCGCGTCCACTGCGCCAGGGCATTCGCGGCGCAAACACCCTTGTTCATTGCCGATGAGCCCGTTGCCGCCCTCGACCCGCGCCATCAGTTCCGAGTCATGGATCTAATCGAAAATTTTGTTCGCGATGGCGGCGGCGCGCTGGTCGTTCTCCATGATATTGGCCTGGCGGCGCGCTATGCAGATCGTCTGATCTGGATGGCCGAGGGCGCGATTATCGCCGACGGCCCACCCGAAGAAACGCTGACTGAAAAACGCCTTGCCGATCTTTATGGCGTGAAGTCGCATATCGACGGTTTGCGCGTTGAAATCGACGGAGCCCTATGACTGCAAAGGCGCTGATGATTCAAGGGACCGGATCTGATGTCGGAAAATCCGTCATCACTGCAGGCCTTTGCCGCCTTGCCAGGCGTCGCGGCCTTATGGTAGCGCCCTTCAAACCCCAGAATATGTCGAACAATGCAGCTGCCTGCGCTGATGGGGGCGAAATCGGCCGCGCACAAGCGCTGCAGGCGAAAGCCGCAGGCCTTGAACCGCATACGGATTTCAATCCGGTGTTGTTAAAGCCCCAGTCAGATCGCACCAGCCAGGTCGTCGTTCACGGAAAAGCCATCGATGTTCTGGAGGCGGCGGACTATATGGCCAAGAGAAATCAACTACTGGGCGCCGTCCTGGAAAGTTTTAATCGGCTCGCGGCAGACTATGATTTTATTTTGGTCGAAGGCGCCGGCAGCCCCGCCGAAATCAACCTGCGCGATCGCGATATTGCCAATATGGGCTTTGCCCGCGCAGCCGGGGTTCCGGTTCTTCTGGTTGGCGACATCGAAAAAGGCGGCGTTATCGCCAGCGTCGTTGGGACAAAGTCGGTAATCGACCCTGATGATGCAGCGATGATCACCGGTTTTGCCGTCAACAAATTTCGCGGTGATCCCGCATTGTTTACGGCGGGCGTTCAGGAAATTGAAGCGCGAACAGACTGGCCTTGTTTTGGCGTAATCCCATGGCTTGACGCAACAGCGCGTCTGCCGGCGGAAGATGCCGTGACGCTGACAACACCCACAAAACGAAACGACGGAAAGATCCGTATCGCAGCTCCGATGCTTTCCAGGATTGCCAATTTTGACGATGCGGACCCGCTTCTGCTTGAACCTAATGTCGATTTTCAATGGATAGCGCCAGGCAAACCGATACCACGAGACATCGACGTCATTATCTTGTTCGGAACAAAATCGACCCTTGGCGATCTTGAATTTCTGAGATCGCAGGGGTGGGATCATGACATCATCGCCCATGCGCGCGCTGGCGGTCATGTGCTCGGCATTTGCGGCGGCTTTCAAATGTTGGGCGACCGCATCGACGATCCGAACGGAACCGACGGAAATGTAGGCGGCGCGGACGGGCTTGGCTTATTGCGCATAAAAACCGTCATGTCGGACGACAAGACGGTCAAACCAGTGACGGGCCGATGCTCGATCGCCGAAACACCAATTGCCGGTTATGAAATTCATACCGGCAAAACCTCTGGCCGCGATCTCGAGCGGCCGATGCTGGTGCTTGATGGCGATCTCGACGGCGCCCGCAGCGAAAATTCCCGCATTGAGGGAACTTATGTACATGGGCTTTTTACCAGCGATAAATTCCGCGCCGGATGGCTGGAAAGAATGCGTGCGGGTGTTTCATCGACCACAGCATACGATGCAGCAGTCGAGGCTGCACTTAATTCACTCGCAGACGGTCTTGAAGCCGCGCTTGATATCGACGCGCTGTTTTCCCGTGCACGGCAACCCGGCTGGTCGCCAGGCGCGGCGCCGTGAAATCTAGCGTTTCATGTTCTCCGCGGGATTGATGCTCGCCGCATGGGCTATCGAGGCCTTGTTCGGGTGGCCGGATTGGCTCTTTCGGAGCATTCGTCATCCCGTTGTATGGATTGGCCGGTCAGCAACTACATGTGAGCGTGCGTTCAACCGGCTAACCTGGTCACACAAGGCGCGCTACAGCGCCGGGGCGTTAAGCAGCCTGGTCGTCATCGCCGGGGCGGCGTTTGTCGCTGCAGCGGCAAGTCATTTTCTTCCCGATACAGGGACGGGAACAGCGATCGAAGCTGTCCTCGCATCGAGCATGATCGCATCGCGCAGTCTTTATACCCATGTTCTGGCGGTGTTTCGCGCGCTCTGCGAAGGCAACATCGAATATGCGCGCAGCGCCGTTGCAGATATCGTCGGCAGAGACACAAATGAAATGAATGAGGCCGATATCGCCAGAGCGGGTCTTGAAAGCCTCGCAGAGAATGCATCGGACGGCGTTATTGCGCCGCTTTTTTGGGGCGCGATCTTCGGATTGCCCGGGCTTACAGCCTATAAAGCAATCAATACGCTTGATTCAATGTTTGGACATCGCACTGCACGCTATGGCGCATTTGGCGGTTTTGCAGCGCGCCTCGACGATCTCGTGAATTTCGTTCCCGCCCGACTAACCGGGCTATTCTTCAGCATGGCGAGTTTTAACTGGAAGACATTTCAAATAATGGTGCGTGATGGTCGCCGGCATCGCTCACCGAACGCCGGGTGGCCTGAAGCTGCGATGGCCGGCGCACTTGGCGTGCGCCTTTCCGGTCCGCGACGCTATGGTGACAAAATGAGTGCAGATGCCTGGCTCAACGCCGCCGCACGCGATCCAAAAGCTGGCGATATAAAAAATGGGCTTCGCCTCTATAGTTTCGCCATGGGCATTGGCGCCTTGTTGCTCGCATCAATCCTTTTCATCGGCGCAACATCATGACCCGTGATCTTCTCCATGGTGGCAGCCTTGATCATATGCGCAAGACTTTCCCAAACGCCGTGCAGCCCTGGATAGATCTATCGACCGGTATCAATCCGTGGCCTTGGCCCGCAGAGGCAATTCACGGTGAAGTTATAAACCGCCTGCCGACGGCGGAAGCGTTTGACGCTGCGCAGCGGGCGATGGCGGCGGCTTTCGGCGCTCATCCTACGAGTCTGTTGCCCGGGCCCGGCAGTGAGCTTTTGATCCGCCTTTTGCCGACACTCATTCAACCACAAAAGATTGCGATTCTCTCCCGGACCTATAGCGACCACAAAAACATCTGGGCGGCGCAAGGCTGCGATATCGTAGAGACCGATGATCCGCTGTCATATGCTGATCGCACCGATGCGGTTGTCCTCTGCAATCCCAACAATCCGGATGGCAGAAGCTTTGCACCGGCTGCAGTCGATGCTGCGCGCAGCATTCTTGCCGCCCGCAATGGATGGCTGATCATTGATGAAGCTTACGCAGATCTTGAGCCCGCGAAGAGTGTGGCTCCCTATGGCGGCGCTGAAGGGCTGATCATATTGCGGTCCATGGGCAAGTTTTACGGTCTTGCTGGTTTGCGTATGGGCGCGATGATCGCGCCGCCGGATATACTGGATCGTTTAGCGCAGCGCCTCGGCGTATGGAGTATCTCCGGGCCCGCTCTGAAAATCGCATCAGACGCCTATCGCGATGTTGTTTGGCGAGAAGAGATACGAAAGCGTTTGCGTAAAGCCCGCGCCAGGCTGGACACACTTTTATCAGAATCGGGCCTCACAATTTGCGGCGGTACAGACCTCTTTGCTTTTGTTGACACCGATGATGCGCCCGCCCATTGGTCGCAACTTGCACAGCAGGGGATTTATGTGCGGCGATTTGAGTGGACAAAGCGCCATTTGCGCATTGGGTTGCCGCCGGATGAAACCTCAGAGAGTCGCCTCGCCGCTGCGCTTAGCCTTTTAACCTGATGGGCAGGCCCGCCGCGATAAACTCAACAACATGGCACACAGCAGCGACGCGTTGATTAAGTCTGCCCTGGGCGTCTCGAAAGCTGCGCCCAAGCGGTGTTTCCGGCACAAGTCCGAGCCCGATTTCATTGGACACGAGAAAAATATTTCCCGTAATATTCTCAATTGCCGCAACAAGCGCTGCAGTTTCGATTTCCACATCGCGCTCATGATGCACAACATTCGATAACCAAAGGGTCAAACAATCGACCAGCAAAGCATTATCGTGATCGCCATGCGCAGCGATTGCATCGGCAAGGTCAACCGGCGCCTCTATCGTTTGCCAACTCTCGTGTCTTTCCGCACGATGATGCGCGATCCGCGCCGCCATTTCTTCATCAAGCGCTTCCGCCGTTGCAATAAACACCCTCGTATCTGCCGCTAATTCAGCGCACTCCAATGCATAAGCGCTTTTTCCTGAACGGGCGCCACCAAGAATAAGCGTTGCTGTCATCGTCAAATGTCACAATCAAAAAACTTCAGCTTAGTCTAAGCTGATATGACGGATGTAATGAAGTCGATCAGAAAAATTGACGCCGCAATCATGACCAAAATCAAAACCGCGATTACTGCAGCGCGCGGCGGCGATACATCACCAGCCCGTCTGAAAAACCAGAAATACTGCCAGATTGGCAAAATCACGATAGGCGCAGCATTTAACATATAGAGCTGTCGCGACAATTCCTGGTTTCCAATAAGACCGATTGTGTCAATGACCGTACTTGTCAAAAGGATCCAGCAGATCGAACTCGCCATTTGATAAAAACTGGCGCGCAAACTCACACTGAGCGTCCACGCGGGCGTCAAAAACCGGCGAAGCAAGCTGCTAAATGCGCCGATCACCACCGCCAAGGCGTATATCGGACCAATCAAGGCGGCAACGCGCCAGGCGTCACCGCCGGTGACCGCCGTACTAACGCTTTTTGAGTAAGCGGGGCCAATTAATCCAGTATTGCTCGCCATGGTTTCCGGCGTTGCAAAGAGGCCGGACACCAGCATGGTCACCGTAATTGAGGCGACAAAGAAAATGCCGGGGCCGAGCAGCATGCCGCGCCGTCCGTCCGGTTCTTGTTTCAACAAAAGCGGCGCTATTCGCCAAGGCATTGCGATAATCGCAAACAGCGTTGGAAATACGCTCAGCGCAACGAGTGCGATATTTAAAACAAACCTGTCGATCCCGCCGACAGCGTTTTTTTCATCCGTATCAATATCAGGTCCGCTCACATCTCACCCTCGATATGCGAAGCTATAATGCAGGCGTTCGGACTGTACGCAAAACCCAATCCGTCAAATTAAGACGGTGAAAGCGTTGGTCAAAGCACCCTACCCGCCCAGCACATCCATCGCTGCTGCGTGCAATTCCGGCGTTGCCGCAGCGAGCGTTTCGTTGCGATCATCAGAACCGACTGGTTCGCCCCGCCAATTGGTGATGACGCCGCCGGCGCCTTCGACCACGGGGATCAGCGCCGCATAATCATGGTGCTGAAGGCCGGCTTCGATGACGAGGTCGAACTCGCCAAGCGCCAGAAGAGCGTAGGCATAAGCGTCAAGGCTAAATCGCGCGAGCCGCCCATGTTCGGCAACGCGTGCGAACGCTGCCGCCTCCTGATCGTTGAAATAAGCAAGCGGCCGCGGATCCGATGTGGAAATACGCGCCGTCGATATGTCGGTGACACCGCTGGTGGTGCAGGCCGTTAGTGCGCCGCCCCGGCGAAATATGGTTTTGCCACCCGTTGCGATCCAGCGCTCATCCGTGAACGGCTGATCGATAACGCTAAGAACAGGTTTTTGATCATATTCCAAAGCGATCAGCGTCGCCCATGAGGCAATTCCGCAAACAAAAGCACGTGTCCCATCCACGGGATCCAGCACCCAACGCCATGAACGCTCAGGATTGCTAGCGCCAAACTCTTCGCCAATGATGCCGTGCTCTGGATAGGTTTTTGCGATCATCTCACGCTGGACCCGTTCACCTTCCCGATCAGCATCGGTTACGGGGTCAAATGAGGCGCCGGCTTTGTTTGAAACGCTCACACCGTCGCGAAACCGCGGCAGCGTTTCGATGCGCGCCGCATCAGCCAACCCTTCGGCAAAGGCGGCGTAGTCGCGCAATTCTTGCTCTGAAAATGACATAGGCGACGATCATGAAGATCGCCGCCTATGTGTGCAAGTCAGAGCGCATTCAATAAAAGGCGAATGCGGTCAGGAGGGATAGGTTTTATTCGCTGCCGGACATCGCCTTGGCGAGATCGAGCAACCGACGACGTGGTTCTTTGTTGAGCTGGTAATAATAGCGCACAAGATCGATGGTTTCTTTATCTTCCAACACGTCCTGCGCAGGCGCTGTGGCGAGGCCATACTCGCCATGGAGTTCATATTCACTTGTCGGCTCGTGTCCATTCATACCTTCAAAGAAATAGGCAACCGAAACATCGAGCGCTTTCGCCAGCGACCAAAGCCGCGACGCTGAAATACGGTTGGCGCCGCTTTCATATTTTTGAATCTGCTGAAATCGGATATCGACCGCCTGCGCCAGTTTCTCCTGGGTCAACGCCAGCAGGCGGCGGCGCTGGCGCAACCGGCGGCCTACATGAATATCGATCGGGTGCATCATCGTTTACTCTCCACAGTACAGCGAGCGCATTGAAATCGTGATTGCCCACTACCGACGGGGGGAAACGCAAGGCCCATGCCGCTGGGGCGAAAAACATGTCGAGGCTTCGCCAGATGCGGGATAAGCAGCGGAAATTGAAGGGAAATATTCAACGAGAAATGCGCGCTGCCAAGCCGCATTCCCGCGCGAGGCGAGGAAAACGCCTTATGCGGGAACCTATCCCAAGAGATGTGCTATTTCAGCACAGTAAAGTTTATTAGAGCAAGACCACCCAAGATTGGGGCAGATTCAGCTCTGGCATCTTACTTTTCGCGAGATTGCGCCAAAACCGGTAACCACTTTTCCTGATCACGCCCTACCAGAATTATACTTTTCGCGTGATCGAACCGGAAAACCGGTAACCACTTTTCCTGATCACGCCCTAATCGATCATTTTCGCTGAACGCAGCCAGAACTGATCGTCAAATCCCGGCGTTTCCAGATTGGCGATGAACTGGCGCGATGCTGCATCCCAGGAAAAATTCTCCGCCCATTGCCGGCAAGCCTCAGGGTCGCGATGTTCATAAGCCTTGAGACAGGCCGTGGTGAGGTTCTCATCCATGGCGCCACAACCCGCCGGGGCGCCATCGAGTATTTCGAGCGGCCCGCGCACGGGATAGGCGGCGACCGGCACGCCGCACGCCAGCGCTTCTACGTTAACCAGACCGAATGTGTCTGTACGCGACGGGAATACAAATACGTCCGCTGCCTGATAATATTTGGTTAGCTCATCGCCATATTTGGGCCCGGTAAAAACCGCATCCTTATATCTTTCTTCGAGCTCTTCTCTTTGCGGCCCATCACCGACGACAACTTTAGTGCCCGGTAAGTCGGCCTGGAGAAAGTCCTCGATGCTTTTTTCAACCGCCAGCCTGCCCACATAAAGGAAAACCGGGCGCTCATGGCAATCCAGCAAAGCGCGGTCGCCCGGCGTAAACTGCTCAAGATCGACACCACGCGCCCAAAGTTTCATATCCACAAAACCGCGTTCACTAAGCTCTTCCACCAAGCCCGGCGTTGCAACCATCATGGTCTCGCCATCTTTGTGAAAATCCTTCAGCACCGCGTAGCCCCATTTTGTCGGCAGCTTCCAACGCTCATTGGCGTATTCGGCAAAGCGCGTGTGAAAGCTTGTGGTGAAAGGATACCGTCGGCGTTTACAAAAGCGCCGCGATGCGCGGCCGATCGGCCCTTCGGTGGCGATGTGGATCGCATCAGGTTTGAAGTTGTTAATTATCTTTGCGACTTTCCGGTTCGGCATCAGCGACAGTCGAATTTCCGGATAAGACGGCAGGGGAATCGATTTGAACTCATTGGGCGTAATATAGAGAACTTCATTACCGAAACCGGTCAGAATCTGGCCCAGCGTATCAAGCGTTCGCACAACACCGTTGAGCTGCGGTTTCCATGCATCGGTTGCAATGACAATCCTCAACCCGCTGTCACCACTCGGCATATCGAAACGCTGCTTGGGCCGGGTCAACCGGCCGACACCGGAACCGAGGCGACTTAGAGCGCCTTTCTTTTTTTCCGATTTTTTCTCCGATTTCGCTGCATTGATGGTGTCGCGATCGCTCATGGGATCCCTTTGTCGATGTGGAAAAAGATGGAATGGCGTAAGCCAATAAAGCTGCTTTTACAAACAAGCCTGCATTCACACCAAAAACTTTTGTTGCGCCGCAATATATTGTTGCAACGCAACATTGGCGAGCTTATTCTCGCCCTCGCAGCGATCCTGTCGCTGCTGCCCAATTTTTGGGCGTTTCCTCCCTATGACTTGGCCGCGGGTTCGTCCCGCGGCCTTTTTTGTGGAGCCTATTCAGCCGCCGCTACTCTGCAGCCTGGGCCGCCCAGAGGTCATTGGACCGCAACACCGCCAATCTCTCGATCAGCGTGTTCATATTCTTTCGAAGCGCCTCGAAGCCTTCGGTCCGGGCAATGCGACGTTCATCCAGATAGAGCGCCCGGTTGATCTCGATCTGCAGCACATGAACGTTACTTTTTGGCCGGCCATAGGATGAGGCGACAAACCCGCCAGCATAGGGCGCATTACGGGCGACCTCGTAATTTTGTCCACAAAGGGTTTCCTCCGCCAGATGCGTTACCGACGGGGCGCAGGACGATCCAAATCGGTCGCCCAGGACAAAGTCAATGCGCGGCTCACCCTCTCGGAACGGGGCGCCGCCAGCCGACGGCATGGAATGACAATCAATAACAATGGCGCAACCGAACTGGGCGCGCGCCTCGTCAATAAGTTGAGAAAGCGCCTGATGATAAGGGTCGTAACAGGCGCCCAGGCGCCGCCGCGCCTCAATAAAATAGAGCTTTCTGGCGTAAATATCGTGCCCATCGGCAACGATCCGGGGAATAACCCCCAGTCCGGCGATCACCCTGCTGGAGCGCGTATCTGCGTCCTTGGGCAGCATATCGGCAAACATCCGTGGGTCCAGCTCATTGCGCGCCCGATTAACATCAACGAAAGCGCGCGGAAACAGCGCTCGCAGCAAGGGTGTGCCAGCGCCTGGCGCATCATCGAACAAGAGATCCACATAGCTGTCTTCGGACTGGCGGAGCCCGTGGCGGTCTAGCCGGGATATGCGAAGCAATTCCTGAGGATAGTCGCGGCCGGAATGGGGAGAAGCGAAAATAATTGGCGAAGACAGCGCGGCCGGCGCCAACACCTCAATAGAGGCGCGGTTGTGATAGGGAGTAAGTTCCTGATCCTGATCCGGCATTAACGATCCAGTCTTGAAATCGACCTAAGTTGGGGCATGTTAGCGCGATCTTGCAGGTTACGTTAAGACCGCCGGGCATATTACTCGCCCTAACGGAGTGTATATTGCATGGGGCATACTGGAAAAGAGAATGGGAACGCCTTGATTCCCGTTCTCGAACAGGTCGAATAGGCAACAAAAGGGTTTGGCGAGTATGGCGGCGATTCTTTTGGCGGAAGACGATGAGTCGATGCGGCGCTTTCTAAAGAAGGCGCTGGAGCGGGCTGGGCACACTGTGATTGATGCGGCGCAGGGCGATGAAGCCCTGACCGAGCTGCAATTACGGGAGTTTGACCTCCTGCTCACTGATATTGTGATGCCGGTGATGGACGGGATTGAGCTGGCGCGCCGTGCCGCTGAAATCGATCCGGAAATGCGCATCATGTTTATTACCGGATTTGCGGCGGTCGCCCTTAACGCCGCCAATCAGGCGCCGGAAGATGCCAAGGTGCTGTCCAAGCCCTTCCATCTGAAAGACCTCGTGCAGGAAGTCGAGCGCGTCATCGCCGCCTGACGGCGCCCGCGCCCACCCGGCTTGCCACTTCGGAAATTTCTCGTTAGAGAGCCGGTCTTCGAACGGGGCCTCGCCCCGGTCGGGCGCATAGCTCAGGGGTAGAGCGCTACCTTGACATGGTAGAGGTCCCAGGTTCGAAACCCGGTGCGCCCACCATTTTTCGAGACCATTTGCAAAGCAAATGCAGTCCGAAAAAAACCTCTGATTTTTCCCTCACGCTATCGCCGACACTTCTGAAAGCACGCCTATTCCGGTGCGTCTTCCTCATCCAGATCATCGTCGTTCAAGACGCGCTCCGCTGCGCCGTCGAGATCCTCATATTGTCCTGATTTCACCGACCAGATAAACGCCGCCAGGCCCACTGCGCCGAGAAAAAGCGCAATCGGGATCAGGAAGAACAGCGCGGTCATTGCACGCGCGCCTTCCTCGGGCCCGATGCCAACCGCAGCGCATTGAGCGTCACGATGATCGAAGAACCCGACATTGCAAGCGCCGCAATTAGCGGCGTCACCACGCCAAAGACCGCCAACGGTATGGCGCAGGCATTGTAGAGCGCCGCGAATGCAAAATTTTCAACCATGCGGCGGCGCGCTTTTTTTGATATCTCGTATGCTGCAAAGACCGGCGCCAAACTGTCGCCCTGAAACACAAAATCCGCAGCGGCCTGACTGGCGTCTGCGGCAGAGCCTGGCGACAGTGACGCATGAGCTGCGGCAAGTGACGGCGCATCATTGAGACCGTCTCCGACCATCGCGACTTTCATACCCGCGCGGCCAAGTTCGTCGAGCCGCGCAATTTTGTCTTCCGGCGACAGCGCGGCGCGCCATTGATCAATGCCAGCCGCCTCCGCAATATGGCGCGCTGGTGCTGCAAGATCGCCGGAGAGCATCTCGACCACAACACCGCTATCTTTGAATGCACGCACGGTTTCCCGCGCATCGGCGCGCATGAGATCTTCGAACAAAAACCGCACCGGCGGCGCGTCGCCTATTTGAAACCAGGTCTCGGTTGCGCCCGCCGCGCCACCAACACTATCGCCATTACCACCGACCCACTCAGCGCGGCCCAATCGCGCCAATACGCCATGGACGTCGCCCTCAATGCCGCAGCCGGGTGTTTCCGTCGCGCCTTCTGCAAGCGGCCCGATGCCCGCCGCTTCAGCAATCGCGCGTGCGAGCGGGTGACGGCTTGCGCGCGCCAGCATCGCCGCTTTCTTCATCATATATTGTGGGATCTCGTCACGATTGGTGAGGCGAAAGCGCCCGAGGGTCAGCGTGCCGGTTTTATCAAAGAAAATCGCATCAACATCCGCAAGCCGTTCCAGCGCATCGCCGGATTTGACAAGTACGCCTTCACGAAAAAGCCGCCCTGTCGCGACGACCTGCACCGCTGGCGCCGCAAGGCCAAGGGCGCATGGACAGGTGATAATCAACACGGCGACCGCATTCATGATCGAGACGCGCAGGCCTGCATCGCCGATAAAAAACCAGCCGGCAAAAGTGAGTAATGCCAGCGAATGCACCAGCGGCACATAAAGCGCCGCCGCCCGATCCGCGAGGCGCACATAATTGCTTTTGGCCTGTTCGCCCGCCTCAATGAGACGCGTCAGATCTGCAATCAGTGAATCTTCGGTTTTTGCCCGCGCCTCCAGAATAAGGCGCGACGAGAGATTGAGAACGCCCGCGTAAAGTTTGTCCCCGGCTTTTTTATAGACCGGCGCGCTTTCACCCGTCACCAGAGATATATCAACATCGGAACCGCCGTCGACGATGCACCCATTGACAGGCGCACGATCACCCGGCGCTAAAAGAATTTGATCGCCAGGTTCAATGTCGCGTGCGGAGACGACTTCAACATCACCGTCTTGCTTTAGTCGTGTTGCGACGCTCGCTTGCAGCGATAAAAGCTTTTTTGCCGATGCTCGGGCTTTCGCGCGCAGGTGGTGATCAAGGTAACGGCCAATCAACAGAAAAAAGAGCAACATCGCCGCCGCGTCAAAATACGCATCACGCCCATGATTGAGCGTTTCATAGACGCTCATCCCCAGTGCCAGAATCACCGCGAGTGAAATCGGCACATCCATATTGGCGCGACGCGCTTTAAGCGCGCCCGCCGCAGATCGAAAGAACGGACGCCCCGCAAAGGCAGCCGCCGGCAAGGCAATAGCGGCAGAAACCCAGTGCAGCATGGTGCGTGTCGCCGGCCCCATCTCGCCGTCCTGACCCGCCCAGACCGCAACCGATAACAGCATGATATTCGCGGCCGCAAACCCCGCAACAGCAAGACACCGCAGCAGGAATTTACCTTCGCTGTCCTCTTCGGATTGCGCCGCCACTGGATCAAAAGCCGTGGCGCGAAAACCAAGATCAGTGATTTTGGCGACGATCGCCTTTGGCGCCACTCTGTCGCCGCGCCATGTGACACAAAGCCGGCCGGTCGAGAGATTGAGACGCGCCGCCTCCACACCGGACATGGCGCCGAGACCATTTTCGATTTTGACAATACACCCGCCGCATCGGGCGCCGCTGATGGACAGGTCCAGTCGCTTTGTGCCGTCGGGTAAAAACCTCACAAACGGCGCCGGATCCGCAATGCGCGCATCATCTGGAAATGACGGCGCATCGGCGGCCGCAAATTCAGGTGAAATAATATCTGCCGTGCTCATGGGATGGTGATCCGTGCGCGAATATCAAACACTTCGTCGCGCGCATTCGTCGCCACTGCAGCGAACTCCCAAACGCCCGGCGCAAGCACTTCCAATTCGCCGCGATAAACGCCGTCGCCCAATGCGACAAAGGCTATTGGCTGGTCTTCGCGATGATGCGTCGGCCGTTGCAAATCCCCATCAGTGACCATGACGTGCAACGGTTGAGCGCGCGCATCAGAGAGCCGCATCTCTATAATTGCGCCCGCTCCTGCCCGTTCCACGCGGATGATTTGCGCGCGCCAGCCCAGGCGCTCCTGAGCTGCTCGCTCAGTCAGCGTGGCGTTATATTGAAGCCCCTGAAGATATGATTTCTTTTGGGACTCACCAGGGAAACTCTTTAGCGCGATGCTGACAAAGATAACGTTCGCACCAATGATAACGCCAAAAAAAGCCACAAGCATGAAGAAAACATGACGACCGGTTATGCCTGCGCCCTTTGGCATCATCGGTCGCCCGATAGAAAGACCGTCGAATTCACCGCTTCCTCTCCAGTTTCGATATCCGAGACACTGATGGTAACCGGCATTGATGCGGACCCAAGCGCTTCCGGCGTCATCGTGATAAACATGCGCAATGACCGAACGGCGTCGCCGGCAGCTGCGACCTCCAGAGCATTCTCCACCGGCTTTTCGCCAATGGCGGTAACGGCCATTCCCTCCGGCCCGTCGACATCAATCTGAAATATCCGTTCGACATTATCGCGATTGACGATCTTCACGGTATAGGCATTGCGCACCGATCCGTCAGACAACATCACGAAAGGCAAACTGCGGTCGCGCAAAACATTGACGTTCATCGTCGCGCGCGATGACATCGCCGCAACCATCACAAATGCAGTGAGCAACAAAGCCCCTGCATAGACAAAAACCCGCGGCCTGAAAATCTTGATCGTCGGCGCCGATCCAGCCTCGCGGCGCGCCATATTCGCGTCAGTGTCGTAGGCGATCAGACCCGTTGGCCGTCCGACCTTCACCATAATTTCATCGCACGCATCAATGCAAAGCGCGCAATTGATGCATTCCAGCTGGGCGCCGTCGCGAATATCTATACCCATGGGACAGGCGACAACGCAGGCCCGGCACGAGACGCAGTCGCCTCGACCATCCCAGCTATCACCTTTTTTATGGGCGCCGCGAGGCTCTCCTCGGTCCTTTTTGTAAGTGACTTCCAGTGTTTCTTCGTCGGTTAGCGCAGCCTGAATGCGCGGCCATGGGCACATATAGGTGCAGACCTGTTCGCGCAGAGAGCCTGCGAAAATATATGTTGTCAGCGTCAGGAGCGCGAAAAAGAAATAGGCTGTAAACGGCGCTTCGCCGCGAAGAAAATCACGCGCAATTGTCGGCGCATCATGGAAATAAAGTATCCAGGCGCCGCCTGTCGCCATGCCGATCAGAATCCAGATCAAATGTTTGGCAGTTTTCTTTCGAATTTTATCGAACGACCATGGCGCCCTATCAAGTTTGATGCGTTTGTTGCGATCGCCCTCGATAAATCTCTCCACCGCAACAAATAGATCCGTCCATACAGTTTGTGGGCAGGAGTAGCCGCACCAAACACGCCCGAATAAAGCGGACGACAGAAATATTCCCATGGCAGCGATGACCAAAAGCCCGGTCAGATAATAGAGCTCGTCCGGCCAAATCTCGATAAAAAAGAAATAAAACCGGCGTCCGGCGAAATCCACAAGAATTGCCTGGTCCGGCTCGTTAACGCCGCGCGGCCAGCGCACCCAGGGCAAGAGATAATAAAGGCCGAGCGTCGCTGCGAGAATAAACCATTTGAGCTTTCGAAAAACGCCTTGAACGCGTTTGGGATAAATCTGCGTACGTGCGCTATAGAGCGTCCGTGTCTCTGCAGCATTGATCGCCTCGACCTCGAAGCGCTCTATGTCGCCCGTGCGGCCAACCGACTTTCCGGATCGCGATGCAGGATCGGCGTCCATTATTTAAAACTCCAACAATATGACGGCGGCTTATCTACTCGCCGCCGCCAAGGGAATGAACATAGACGGCCAGCGCGGTGATTTCCGCTTCTGACAGGCGGCCCTCCCAGGCCGGCATAACGCCGGCGCGGCCATTCCAGATTGTTTCATAGATCGTCGCGCGATCACCGCCAAAGAGCCAGATCGCGTCGGTCAGATTCGGCGCGCCCTGCGCACGATCGCCGCTTCCGTCAGCGCCATGGCAGACAGCGCATTGGCTTGCAAAAATCTGCGGCGCCCGTTGCGCCGCCGCCGCGTCATGATCCTGACCGGAAAGACTGAGCACATAATTGGTAAGGTCGCTCACATCATCAGCGGGCAGCAATCCATCGCGGCCATAGGCCATCATGATGGTATTGGTTGTCTCCGGATGATCAGATCGCCTTCCATAGGCAATCGTTGTCTTGATATCCTCAAGCGCGCCGCCCCAAATCCAGGCATCGTCATTGAGATTGGGATAGCCGGGAAATCCCTGCCCGCCGGAACCATGACAGGTCGCACAATTATCACCAAAGAGAGACCTGCCGGCGGCGAGCGCAAATTGCTGCAACCCTGGGTCATTTTCAATCGCCTGCATTGACGGCGCATTGATCAGGCGCTGTGTCGCTTCGGCGCGCGCCTCATCCAGCGCCGCGATATCGGCGGCGACATTGGCTCTTTCGGAATGATCGCGCAGCCCCTTGGTGTAACCGGAAATGCCGGGCCATGCCGGCATCAAGACCCAATAACCCACGGCCCAGATCACGCTGATATAAAAGACAATCAACCACCAGCGCGGCAGGGGATTGTTCAGCTCTTTGATGCCATCCCATTCATGACCGGTCGTTTCCACGCCTGAATGTTCGTCGATATCCTGATCAGCCATCGTGCTCTTGATCCTCATCGAGGGGAATGCGTCTTGCGCGATCAAATGCCTGGCGATTGGCAGGCAAAAATGCGTAGATCAGCACAAGAATGAATGCGAAAACAAAAACCAACAGGCCCCAGGTCTGGGCAATGCCCGCTAAAAACTCATACATCGCGCTGCCTCATCTGTAATTTTCTTCAGCCTGGTATTCTTCAAAATCAACCATGACGCCAAGCACCTGCAGGTATGCGATTAACGCATCCATTTCGGTGATTTGCCGCGCATCGCCGTCAAAATTGCGAATTTGCGCCTTGGGATAACGCGCCAGCAGCGCATCATAATTAGCGGAAAACGGATCAACCTGCGCTTCGAGATCCCTCACGGCATATTCAATCATTTCATCCGTATAGGGTACGCCCACAGCGCGATTGGCTTTTAACGCGCCTTCGATGCTCCGGTAGTCAAGCGCTCTCCTGGATAGAAATGCATATGGCGGCATCACCGATTCCGGCACCAGGCTGCGCGGGTCCTGCATATGCTGGCGATGCCATTCATCAGAATATTTACCACCGAGGCGCGCGAGATCAGGCCCGGTCCGTTTGGACCCCCATTGAAACGGGTGATCATACATGCTTTCAGCGGCCAACGAATAATGCCCATAGCGCTCGACTTCATCGCGCAATGGCCGCACCTGCTGGCTGTGGCATGTATAGCAACCTTCACGCACGTAGATATTGCGGCCCGCAAGCTCGAGGGGCGAATAAGGCCGCACGCCATCAACCTTCTCAATCGTGCTTTCGAGATAAAACAACGGTGCGATTTCAACGATACCGCCGATAGAAACCGCGATCAAAATTCCGATCGTGAGGAATATGCCGTGCTTTTCAAAAAACTCATGCCGGTTCAACATAGCGCCCTCCCTATAATGCCGGCACAGATGCGGCGAGCGGCTGCGGCTGCGGCTGCGGCTGCGGCTCCGCCGCGCGAATATCGCCGCGCGCAGTACGCCACAAATTATAGGCCATGATCAGCGCGCCGATAAGAAACAGCGTCCCGCCAAACGCCCGAATAGCATAATAGGGATGCATTGCCTGTACAGTTTCAACAAATGAATGTTGCAAGAAGCCAAATTCATTATAGGCGCGCCACATCAATCCCTGGGTAATACCGGAAACCCACATCGAGGTGATGTAGAGAACGATCCCAATCGTCGATATCCAGAAATGCCACTCCACCATCGCATTGGAATAGAGACGTTTGCGTTTCCAAAGCCACGGCACCAGACAATAGAGGGCGCCAAAGCTGATATAACCAACCCAGCCAAGCGCGCCGGAATGCACGTGACCGATGGTCCAATCCGTATAATGGGAAAGCGCATTGACGGCGCGGATCGACATCACCGGGCCTTCAAAGGTCGACATGCCGTAAAAAGCGACAGAGGCGACCATCATACGCAAGACCGGATCGGTGCGAAGCTTGTCCCATGCGCCCGACAGGGTCATGAGACCGTTGATCATGCCGCCCCAGGACGGCATCCACAGCATAATCGAAAATGTCATGCCGAGTGTCTGCGCCCATTCAGGTAAGGCGGTGTAGTGCAGATGGTGCGGCCCCGCCCAGATATAGATGAAGATCAGAGACCAGAAATGCACGATCGAAAGACGATAGGAAAAGACCGGTCGTTCGGCGCGTTTCGGAATGAAGTAATACATGATCGCCAGGAAACCGGTGGTCAGAAAAAACCCGACGGCGTTATGGGCGTACCACCATTGCGTCAGCGCATCCTGAACGCCTGCAAACAATGAATAACTCTTGGAATTCGCCAATGAGATCGGCATCGCCAGATTATTGACGATATGCAACATCGCGACCGTGACAATGAAGGAAAGATAAAACCAGTTCGCCACATAAATATGCGGTTCTTTACGTTTCCAGATCGTTCCAAGGAAAACAAACAGGTAGGCGACCCAAACAAGTGTCAGCCAGAGATCCGCATACCATTCCGGCTCAGCATATTCTCGCGATTGCGTAACACCAATGAGATAGCCGGTCGCCGCGATGACAATGAAAAGATTATATCCCCAAAACACAAACCAGGGCGCAAGGCCGCCCGCAAGACGCGCCCTGCAGGTCCGCTGCACCACATAAAACGATGTCGCGATCAACACATTACCGCCAAAGGCGAAAATCACTGCCGAAGTATGAAGCGGTCTTAGGCGCCCGAAATTAGTCCATGGCGCGTTTTCAAAGTAAAAAATCTCCGGAAAGGCGAGCTGAAAGGCGATGACTACGCCAACCAGAAATCCAGCAATACCCCAGAAAACCGACGCAAAAACGCCAGCTTTAACGACATCCATCGCGTAAGCGCCTCGGCCGTCGGATGGCGGGTTTGTCGCGCGAATGACAAGGCCGAATAGCCCCAGGATAAAGGCCAGTATGAAAACATAAGCGTGAAATGTGATCAATGGATCGGCGGCGCGCGCAAGGATGAACAACCAATATATGACGCCGAGCCCAAGAAAGGACGCGATCAGCATCCCGTCAGTCCCCAGCCCCTGTGGAGTTGCTCGCTGCTCTGTCATGGATATCCCCGCTCTGATTTATCTGCCGCAACCGGAGGTGGACGGCCCCCGACGCGCTTGCTTCAGAAGCTGTGTAGCGTGAGTCGCGGTAAGAAATTGATCGAAATCAATGCCCTGCGTCAAAGATCCGACAAGCGAATCAAATGGCGCAAAACTGACAAAACGCCGCGCGCCTTCTCATCTATTGAGCGAAATCAAGGCCCTCATTTCCGAAATCCTGAAATATGCGGTCAAAACAGGAGAGCGTTATGTTCAATTCGCTGGCTTCTGCGTTTCGTTGCTTTGGTTTTATCACTCTTCTTGTGGTGACAGCTGGCGCACAGGAAAATGGCGAAGAGCCTGAAGTCTATTCGAAATCCAGCACATGCGCGGCATTTGATACGAGCCGAGACGTCACGGACTATTCGGCACGGCTGGCTGTTTATGACAGCGGCAGCGCCCAGGAAAATTTTGAGATCCAAATTCAGGCCGTTCATGCAAAAGGCATGGCGTCACCAATCAAGAAAATCACGCTGAGTGGCGGGGCCACACCGGATTTCAAAATGCTTGAAGATAATTGTGTATGCGGGATGCGCATCAACGACGTTGAGGTGGAGTGTACGCATATCACAACCTATACGGCAGAGGTCGTGCGTGAAACGCTGCAGGCCTCTGTTGAGACAGGACTTGCCATGACTTTTCTTCTGGACAATGGACGGATCGTGGCGGGCCCGCGCTTCGAACCGGAAGAAATTCGAAAGGCGCTTTCACGCTCATAGAACATTATTCCTGCATATGATCTTGCAAAGGGCGTCAGCATTCATTCCCCCTTTATGGTTCAACTTGTCGCGCCTCAGGTCCTCGGATATGACATTGGCCACGGGCGCATAAGTCATATTGCTATTTTCTGTTGGCCCCAACCGCCCCGGATATGTGGGGCGCTTAAGAGGTCTTGATGCGCGGCTCAGCATTATCCGGCTTTGATGGTTCTCTCGAAGACGAAATCTTGAAAACCGTCGAAACGCCCATCGTTGTCCTTGATCGCAATGGCGCCGTTGTTCGCTTTAACGAAGCAAGCGAGCGGCTGACCGGCTTCGCTGCAACCGAGATCCTTGACCGAAAAATCTGGGAATTCTTGATTCTTGATGAAGAAATTGAGGCTGTGCGCACCATCTTTGAGGAGACATGCGGCGCCAGCACGCCAACGCATTTTGTCAATTACTGGAAGACGAAAAAAGGTGAACGGCGTCTTATTGAATGGTCCAACCAACGCCTCAACGACGAGGAAGGCGAAGTCGCTTACATCCTTGCGACGGGCATCGATATAACCGAGTCGAAATCACGCGAAGTCGCGCTTTCAGAAAGCAAGGCGTTTTTACGCTCCATCATTGACGCCTCACCTGTAGCGGTGATCACCATCGACGACAAAGGAAACATTCTCACATTCAGCCACGAAGCCGAGAAAACATTTGGCTATGAAGAAGCTGAACTTCTTGGCAGCAATATCAATGCTCTTATGCCCGAACCGGACCGGTCGGCCCATGACGGCTATATCCGCGGCTATCTGGAAACCGGCGAACACCGCATCATCGGCAAAGCGCGGGCGGTCAAGGCGCAGAGAAAGAGTGGCGAGATCTTTCCTGCGATATTGCATGTCACGGAATTCGCAGACGGCAGTCGGGTTTTTGTTGGCTTTGTTGAAGATGTTTCCAGCCAGGCGGCAATCGAAAGCCGGCTGAAAGAAACGCAGGTGCAACTTCAACATGCCGGGCGTGTCGGCGAGATGGGCGAGATGGCGACATCAATCGCCCATGAATTGAACCAACCGCTCACAGCCTCAGCAAGTTTGGCGGGCGCGGCCGCCCTGACACTCAAGAAAGTTGATTTCTCGGGCCGAGACGGCGTGATCGCCCTTCTTGACGACGCGGTCGGTGAAATTCGCCGCGCCAGTGACATTATTCGGCAGATGAGAGACTTTGTGCGCAAGCGCAAAACAGCGAAAAGCCTTCACGACATCAACAAAGTCGTTGAGGAGGCTTGCGCGATCGCCGTGATCGGCGCCGAGGCTGAAGGCATTAGCGTCAAAACCGACTTTCAGGCCAATGCCGGCGCGGCGCAGCTGGACCGAACCCAAATCCAGCAAGTTGTCACAAACCTTGTCCGCAACGCCATTGATGCGATGCACAACAGCCCGAAGAAAGAGCTCACGATTTCGACCGAACGCCGAAATGGATTGATCGAGGTCAAGGTCGCCGATACCGGTTTCGGGATACCGAAAGAATTGAAAAGCCGTCTGTTTGAAGCTTTTGTCACGAGTAAGGAAGATGGGCTCGGTGTTGGCCTGTCGATTTCAAAGTCGATTATTGACGCGCATCGAGGCGATTTATTGGTAGCGGACAACAAACCATCAGGCTGTGTGTTCATATTCCGATTGCCGCCGGAGGCACATGACGATGCAGAACAAAACCCATAGCCGAGCAGTATTCGTCGTCGATGATGATGTCGCCGTGCAGCGTGGCGTTGCCGCGCTGTTGACAGCAGCTGACTACGCTGTGACCATTTTCGATTCCGGAAACGATTTTCTATCGAGGCTGGGAGATCTCGACATCGAAAACGCCGCGGCTCTGGTTGATGTCTGCATGCCAGGTATTCAGGGGTTGGAGCTTCAGGAAAGATTGAACGCACAGGGCGTGGAACTACCGATTATTGTTATGACGGCCCATGGCGATGTACCCATGGCTGTCCGCGCCATGCAGAACGGGGCCATCGATTTCCTTGAGAAACCATTCACCGTTGATGAAGTCATAACCGCGCTGGACCGGGCACTCTCCATGGCGCGGCCAGTTCCAAAACTGGTGAGCAGCGCGTCGCCAGCGCTCCGTGACAAGTTTGAGTCACTAACGCCCCGAGAAACCGACGTGTTTCAAGCAATTGTCGATGGCGGGACAAACAAGGGAATTGGGCGTTCTCTTGAACTGAGCCCGCGTACCGTGGAAGTGCATCGCCATAATGTCATGCTCAAAATGGACGCCGGAAGCCTGGCCGAGCTCGTGCGCATGGCCGTTGCGCTTGATATTTGACCTGCCCCCAGAACTGAGCTCCCTTCCCGTCTCGCCAATATCATGAAAGGCGCAGCATGCCGCACGATGCCACTGATCTCGAACACACGCACACCGCCGAGGCAATCGCCGAGCGCCTTTCCCAACCGCCGAAGCCCAGCTATTTGCGCGATTGGGTGCTTGGCGGCATCGACGGCGCCATCACCACATTCGCTATTGTTGCCGGTGTCGCCGGCGCAGGGCTCTCACACAGCATCATCATCATTCTCGGTGTTGCAAATCTTGTGGCCGATGGAATCTCGATGGCGGCGGGAAATTTCAGCGGTGTCAAAGCGGAAAATGACGACTATCGCCGACTGAAAGAAATGGAGCAGCGTCACGTCGAGCAAACCCCCGAAGGAGAACGCGAAGAAGTTCGACAGATTTTTCAAAACAAAGGATTTGAAGGTGAGGACCTTAACCGTGCCGTTGCCATCATTACGGCGGATAAACAAAGATGGATTGATTTTATGCTCGCGGAAGAATTTGGCGCCCCGCCCGTCGAGCGCCCGGCCAAAATGTCAGCGCTTATCACATTTGGCGCTTTCGTGATTTGCGGCGCCGTCCCGCTTATCCCCTATCTGATCGGCGCACCTTACAGTTTCACGATCGCAACAATCGCTACCGCGGCGGTCTTCTTCGCCATCGGGTCGCTGAAATCGAAATGGTCAACCGTTCGCTGGTGGATATCCGGCTTCGAAACACTTGGGATTGGTCTATTTGCAGCTGCCGCCGCTTATTTCATTGGCGACCTTTTGAAATTTGTCGCAGCGCCCTGACCTGCTTTATCGATCTACGTATTTCTACTTAGGGGCATAAAGAGCGGGGCGCCCAAGCGATCTGAAAGAACACCCCGCCGCAGCGTTTCAAAGCGAATTTCCACGACATTTTCCTGTGAGGGCGTCAGTGCGCCCAGCTCTCAACTAACACCACCCTAGGTATTCGTCCCAACTCCTTATCAGGGTTTTTGAGCATATCTTAGCCCAGTAGCGCACAGGGCAGCTTCAAGCAAAAGGGGTAGGTTATGTCAGCACTCCAACATCTTGGTGAACTTCGAGATCCGAAAACATCGGCGACATCCCAGCCGCAGCTTGAGATCGCCGGGCTTGCCGCAAGCGCCAATGTCAGGCGCTATAAATCCGGCGAAACTATTTTCGTCGAAGGCGACGCAGCGCCCTATTGCTATCAGGTCGTGACCGGCGTCGTTAAAGAGTACAACACCCTCGAAGATGGCCGCCGTCAAGTCGCGGACTTTTACGGTATTGGGGAGCTTTTCGGTATTTCCGAACTAGACGAGCAATTGCATACCGCCGAGGCGATAGCCGATTGCGCCGTCCGTTGTTATCCTCGCGACAGCCTGCTTCATGCGGTTTCGGTATCACCCGAACTCTCACACCAGTTTCTGGACACGCTGATGACGCGGCTCCACCACGCGCGCGAAAGAATGGTCATGCTTGGCCGCATGAGCGCCATGCAGCGGGTCGCTGCGTTCCTCATCCGGCTTTCATCCCAGCAATGCAGAACAGACAATATCCAGCTTGCAATGAGCCGTCAGGATATTGCTGACCATCTTGGTCTGACCATCGAAACGGTTTGTCGCGCCCTGACCGAGCTCAGAAAAAAAGACGTAATCATTATGCCTTCAGCGCGCGTGTTTTCCATACCAGATGATGAAATCCTGGATGAAATCGCCCATGGAAGCAGCGCGGCGCACTAAATTAGAAATTGCTTCGTGCGGCGCGTTGCCCCGCCCATAGAGGCGCGCGCAGCAGCAGGGCTTCTTACGCGTTTTGGAGAAGCCCTGCTGTCTTATGAGGCGCCGTCAGCCGGCATTAATCAGCAGATCTATCGTCAGGCGCCGCCAAAATTCGCAGAGTACAAATTCCGGCGAACCAATTCATTAGTGTGCCAATAGCACCGGAATGTCTGCATGGCGAAGCATGTAACGCGTAAACCCTCCAAGCACTGTCTCCCGCCAGCGATTGTGGGAATACCCCCCGATAACGAGAAGGTCGGCGCCTCTGTCACGCGCCGCCTCATAGAATACAGTTTCTTTCTTTTCCTTGACCCGCGAAACTTCGTCAAAAGTGGCGTTAACGTCATGCATGCACAGATAGGCCGCCGCGCTTTCGGCGTCAGGCGTGGCTAGTTTTGGCTTGTCAATTGTCAACACAATAACCTTGCGCGCTTGCTGCAAGACCGGCAGCGCTGAATTCATCGCCCTTGCCGCTTCCAGCCCGCCGTCCCAACCCACGACAATCGTTTCCGGAAGTTTTCGAAGCCCTTCATTTGGCACAATCAAAACCGGGCGGGCGGATTGAAAAAGCACTTCCTCTGCAAGTGCAATTTCCGACATTGAGGCGTCTTCGCCTGATCCTTGCAAAACCGTGAGATCCGCCAGACGAGCAGCGCGTGCAACATCATAAGGCAGGTTACCCTCTTCGTCCCGCCACGATGCGCTGGCGGCTTTATTATGCGCGTGTTCTTCCGGCAGGATCACGCGGACCGACTGCTCCTCACACGCCACGAGAAACTCTGCCTTTAACGCTTCACTGTGCCGGTTCTGCTCCTTGACGAACTCATCAGAATTTTCCCGAATATAAGCAACCGCCAAGGGCTCATACCCGGACGGCGCCGCGAGCGTTGGTCGTTGCCTGATATGGTGGGCGACAACATGCGCGTTCAACGCCTTCGCTAACACAATGGCCGGCTCCAATGCTTCCGTCGCGGCAGCTTCTGTCTGCATTGGCACAAGAATGGTTTTGATCGCCATATCACTGCTCCTTGTTTTTCTGAAGTATGATGAACTGACGCTTCACGCACATTGACGCGGATCAAGAACGCTGCGGCGATGCAAATCGGAAAATTGTCAGGGCAATGAAAAATTACTTGGCCGCGTCAGAGTGAGCCTGGCGTGGTCGATATCAGGGACGTCGTTCAATGCGCGCGGAGCTCATTTGCAGCCGGACACAAGCAAAATGGTTTTAGAGGCGGCATTTTGTTGACTGGAGTCAAATACTCGCCAATTCGTGCTTTCTTGTGGCAACAGCTTTAAGCACTTCACCGGTAAGAGATTCCGGCGCATGCACGGCCACATCTTCAATACTGAGCATGCCGACAATTTCTCTTTTGTTATTCATGACGGGAAGACGTCGCACCTGATTGGACTCCATAATTCGGACCGCATCATCAAGCTGCTCGCTTTCCGCACACCAAAAACACTCATCTGACATCACCTCGCGAACGTCTGTAGTTGCGGGGTCTCTATTGGCGCCGACAGCGCGAATCGCAATGTCACGATCCGTAAGCATGCCGACAAGCTTGCCGTTTTCGACGACCGGCAGCGCTCCAATGTTTTGTGTGCGCATCTTTTTTGCGGCATGGGGAAGTTTCTCCTCCGGCTCGGCAATGCGGATGCCTGCTGTCATGACTTCGCGTACCAGCATCTATTTTCTCCTTTTTGGTCTTTTATTTGAGCGCATTTCTTATCGGAAAATTGGGCCTCACTTTTCCGAAAATGCGCTAGGGCAAAGCACATGCGAGGCCATATGCGTCAGCGCAAACTCAGAACCAAACTAGAGACGGCGCTACTGAAATCATTGAGCTGCATCAACTCTCACCTGCGAATTTGGTTTGGTGTCGCAGCGCGCCGCTCACATAGTCGCCCACCGAAAGCGTCCCCGCCCTGAAAAACTGCAGCGCCAACGATACGAGGCCAGCTCAGCCAGTTAAATTACCAGCGCTCCAGATGTTTTTCGAAATATGCGTGAAGCTGTTGATCGGGCATATTGGTGAGGTCTTTGTCAAACACGCCGATAAATTTTGCAGTGACCTCGACGGACAAGCATTTTCGCATCTCGCCAAGCACGCCCGGCGAGGCCGCAAGAACGAGTTGATCGTACTCTTCAAGCGAAGAATTGATGATTTCTGTTTTGCTTCTGATGAATTCACTTTCAGCAGCATCGTGTTTGGAGTTTTTTTCAATTGCGTAGCGACCGCCGGACCCAATAGCATGGCCGCGCCCCGGCCTTTCGCTTTCAAGGTCACGGGCTGGCAAGCGCGCAGTTTCTTCCCGCCATTCGTTTTTAAGACGCCATGGCTCGCGAAAGCCGGAGCTTTCAAATAGCCGGGCCTTAGCGCCATCAGCGATAAAAAACCACGTCCTCCTTTTAGGCATCAACATAAATACCTGCCGATCAATCTACGAAACTCCCAGGGCGTTTCCGAGATAAAGTGGTTCCCGGCTTTCCAGAAATGCGCCAGCGCCAGAATGCCCAACTTTTGCGAAGAAGAATTGATATGCGTCAACATACTGAACGCAGGCGCGAGACATGATTTGAACAACGCTTGAGAAAGCACTGGAGCTAGGAAATGGCCAATCGAAAGAAAATATGCCTCTTGCAAGGTCACCCTCATGAGGAACAGAATCATCTGTGTCATGCATTGGCCGATGCCTATGAGCAGGGCTCCCAGGAGGCAGGACTAAGCATCGAAAAGATCACCCTGGCGACAATGGACATTCCATTTCTTCACAACCCTGATGATTTTAAAGAACCGCCGCCACAACAAATCGTTGACGCACAACAGATAATAAAATCCGCCGACCACCTTGTTACTGTTTATCCGCTTTGGCTTGGAACGATGCCGGCCCTGGTCAAAGCTTTTTTTGAACAAATATCGCGACATGAATTTGCGATAGAGCAATCGGAGAGCGGCGGGTGGCCGCGGAAAATGCTGAAAGGAAAATCTGCACGCGTTGTTGTCACCATGGGCATGCCGAGCGCTGCCTATAAAGTCTTTTTCGGCGCGCATGGCGTGAAGGCGTTTGAAAACGGCATTCTTGCTATGTCAGGCTTCAAACCGATCCGGGATACGCTTGTCGGCGCCGTAGATATTTTAAGCCCTAAACAGATCGAGCGCCTGCTCTCTCGCATGCGTTCCTATGGTGCGCGGGCGGAATGAGAGCCTGCGTTAAGAAAGCTCAGACATGCACATTTTCGCGATGCCCGTCGACACTGGCGGCCTGGTGAATGACGCGGATAATCTCAATGTGATATACATGCTCGCTCTGTCATTAGCGCTTGGTCTTATCATTGGCGTCGAGCGCGAATGGCGAGAACGTGACCACGAAGGCGGTGCTCGACCGGCTGGTGTTCGCACTTTCGGGCTGATCAGCCTCAGCGGCGGGGTTGCGGGGATTCTTAACGAACGATTTCCGGGCCTGTTTTCGACGGGCTTGGTGTTTGTGCTTGTGGTTATGACGATCGCCTATTGGCGCCGATCCCATGGCGATAAATTCATGGGCGTTACAACTATTTTTGCAGGTTTTGCGGCCTATGGCTGCGGCGGTTTGGCTGCGGCGGGCGCATTCGTACCCGCAACCGCGACGGCTGTTTCGGTCGCCCTTGTCTTGGGTGTTAAAGAGCGGCTTCACCGATTTGTCAGCCGGCTTGATCAAACGGAAATATTCGCAGCCCTGCAATTTCTGCTAATCGCGGCGGTGATCTGGCCGTTGGCGCCAAATGAAAACTTCGGCCCTTATGACGCCATCAATCCATTCGAGATATGGCTGATGGTCGTGTTGATCAGCGGGTTGTCTTTCGTGGGCTATATTAGCGTACGCGTTTTTCGCGCGAGCCGGGGAATTTTGGGCGCTGCGATTCTTGGCGGGTTTGTTTCTTCAACGGCGGTAACATTGTCATTTGCCCGAATGGGCAGGCGCCAGCCGGGGCTGGAAAGCACGTTCGCTGTCGCCATAATTATTGCAACAACCATCATGATTGCGCGTGTTGCGATAATCGCCGGTATTGTATGGCCGCCATTGCTGCCGCGCATCGGGACTCCGGTTGTTGTCATGATTTTATCAGGTGTTGTGTTGCCTGCGTTTCAATTGAAACAACAGCCGAAAAAGATCGCCGAAACGCCAGAGGTCGCGAATCCGCTGGAACTTGTGCCAGCATTGTTTTTCGCTGGTTTGTTATCGATTATCATGCTGGCGTCGCGATGGCTGGAAGCGACCTTCGGTCCGGAAGGCGTTTATGCCGTCGCTTTTGCATCTGGGCTCGCCGATGTCGATGCGCTGACGCTTTCCGTCAGCCGCTTCGCCCGGGACGGCCTCGACCTTCAGGTAGCGTCGATTGCTATTATCGTTGCCGTCGTTACGAATACGCTGGTCAAAATCGGATTAACCGCTATCGCCGGCAGCGCCGCCATGATGCGCCACGCAGCGCGCGCGTTGATTGTTGTCGCCATCGCAGGAGCCGCATCTGCGGCGGCTACATTCGCAGGCGGCTAAACTCAAGGGAGAGCTCTCAGGCGTCAACACTTCTGAAAAGATATCGCCAAGCCAACCGGAAATGCATAAACCGCCCCCCCGACCCGACCATCAGAATAAAACAGCGCATAGCGACGCCCGCGACATAAAGCACTTATCGCTTAGCGGACCGCGCGTGGCGTTGTTGATTGTTGGCGTACTCACGCTTGCCACGGTCGTTATCGTTGTTATCAACCTTGGAGAGATCAGCGCTTTTGCAACACAGATGTCACAAGCGAAACCATCATGGCTTGTATTGGCGGCTGTATCTCAAATCGCCACCTATTTCTGTATTGCTTTCGTGTGGAGGCGCGTGCTCATCCGAATTTATCAGGACAGGTCCTTGTTCAGTCTTTTTCCACTAGCGATTGCGAAACTCTTCGCCGATCAAGCGCTGCCATCCGGCGGGGTCTCCGGGGCGCTGTTCTTTTTTCATGCTCTGGGACGGCGAGACGTTCCGCGTCAGCAAGCTTTTGCTACATTCATTTTCACAACAGTCGGATTTTTTGCTGCATTCTTAACCGCCACAATCGTCAGCCTGATATCTTTGTCCGTTGTCGGCGGTGGCGTGACAGCCCTGTCAATTGGCGCCGGCGTGTTTTTTCTCATTATCATTTTACTCGTTATGTTGGTAACAGCGATTACCTATTTTCATCCCCTTTTTATGCGTGACTGGTTTTTGCGCATTCCAGGTATGCGCGAAGCGATCAAACTTTCGTCGACCGCAATCACGCAAGTAGTATCGGACCCCGGATTGCTGGCGGAGGCGGCCGCATTGCAGTTTTTAGTGCGCGTATTGGATGGCCTAACTTTGTATATTATTTTCATCGCCATTGGTCAGCCAGCTGCTTTTGGCGTGTGCTTTGTTGGCGTTGTAATTGCGTCGCTAACAGCAACACTCGGCCCCATTCCCATGGGGTTAGGAACTTTCGAGGCGGGCATGGTCGCGGCGTTGGCAGTCTTTGGCGTTCCGGTTGAAGCGGCCTTAACGGCGACGCTTCTTTATCGCGGGCTATCGCTTTGGCTGCCCCTGGTCCCTGGTTTTTTTATTATTCAGCGAGAATTCCTGCCCAGCCGGCCGACACCGGCCGCACTTCGTGATCGATAAAACCTCCGTAACGTGAAAGTCCTTTCAAAAACTTTTACGCGTTGATTCATATCAAAGGCGCAAAGGCTTGCTGATGGCACGATGCCCAGCAAAGCTTGCGCGTCTTCGCAATATCGCGGCATGCGCTCGCCAAATCAGAGGAGTTCCCATGGCCCTCAGTCATCGTTTTACACACCGTCTTTTGTTCATGATCGTGCTAGCAGCTATTTTGTTGTTTGCCGCCGGCGCACTCATGGCCCAGATTGAAACCCGAACAGGCGATCATGTTGATGCGAATGATGTATTTCCCGACATGGCATTCTTCGCGGGCGGGAATTTGAACGTCACCGCCAAGTCGAGCGACGATATTTTCGCGGTGGGTGGGGACGTAACGATCAACGAGGCGCAGGCTGATCATATGATCGCGGCGGGCGGCGATATTGTTATTACCGATGTCGCTTTTCATGACCTTATTGCCGCAGGAGGCGATATCGATTTCATCAGTGGCACAGTCACAGACGACCTTGTCGCCGCGGGCGGCGATCTGAACGTTCAGGCAGACTTCAACATCGGCGGATCCGCAGTCCTCAGCGGTGGTGATGTCGATATAAACGCAGCTGTTGGCGGTGAACTGCGCGCCGCTGCCGGCGACCTTCGCCTGAACGCCAGCGTCGAAGGCGACGCTCATCTTGTCGGCGATAAAATCGTTATCGGTCCGGAAACACGCATTGGCGGCGATTTGCGTCACCGCGCAGAAAAAATCGACATCTCGCCGGACGCCGTCATTACCGGCGAGATCATCGAACTTGAATCGCCAACACGGCCCGACATGGAAAAATGGGGCATCGCCGCAGCAGCCACTATAGCAGTGTTCGCGCTCGCATTTCTGATTGGCATGAGCCTTCTTGTTGTAATAGTTGCTCTCACACTTCCCAGCCTTATGAACAGCGCTGCCGCGATGATTGGCGAAAAACCATTGTCTACGCTGGGCGTTGGTTTTTTGATCGTTGCGGCGGCCCCCGCTATTATTGCGTTGCTTTTTGCAACGGTCTTGGGTGTCCCTCTGGCTATGCTGATCGGCGTCATCTATCTCGCAGCAGCGCCCCTTGCGATCGCCGCCTTTGTCTACTTCATCGGCATGCAGGGACGCCGCGCAATAGCAGGTGGTCGCGGAGACCCCGGGATCGGCGCACGTATTGCCTGGTCAGCACTGGCGGCCGGCGCGTTGGTGATTGTCGGGCTAATCCCGTTTCTCGGCGCACTGGTCTGGCTATTCGCATATGTTTTGGGAATGGGCGCCGTCATGACCCGCGGCGGCAAGGCGCTGGCGCTCAAAGCCTGAGGGGGGGCCGTCAGAACGGAGAGCTCTTTTTGCAGAACATCCGTTAGCAACGGTAGGCGCTGTTGGCATTGGCAACCTTCACAATCAGGAAGACGGCGTCAAGAACTCTATCCTAAAACGAAGGATTTTTCACGGCGCGGATCATTAACCGTCCGTCAGCTCCGCGACCCCCAGGCCGGTGCGACCGTAATCGTTGCCATTGTAAAAAAGCAGTACCCTGTCTTCAACCTTTATCACTGCAGGATAACAAGAGGCCTCATTTTCCCATGGCGCGTCAGAAGGCCCCAGCAGATCGCCGGTTATCCTGTTCCACTCGCCCTCGCCCTGATCAAATTCAGAAACACCGATCGTGTATTTTTTGCGGCGGATCGAGTAAAACAGAAGCCGCCGGCCCGCCAGGTCGATACGCCAGGGCCGCGAGAGGCCATAGTCGCCAGGCGCCAGAGATACAACTTCGCGTCCTGACGGTCGCCAATCAATGCCGTCATCTGAAGCAGCATCGGTCAGAATATGCTGCATATTTTCTTCATTGTCTCCACCAGCGCGATTTGTACCGTAAAACATTTGCCAGGCGTCGCGCTTCTCCTCCGGCGGCGCAACAAAAGGGTAGCTGATAGTAAAAGGATCATACCGACTGCGATCCAGCAAAGGCCCTTTGTGGGGTCGCTCGAACCGATCCCCCTTATTGTCCCTGCAAACGGCCAGACCGATCGCATTACGGAACGGAACATTCACGGCTTTGTTCCAACCCATATAATAAAGCCAGATTTCATCGCCAATGCGATTGACGGACCCTATGGAGATGCCGCTGTCATCAAAACTGCCAAGCGCTCCGGGCTCAAGGCAAGGGTGCTGCGATACGTCCAGGCAACGCGTTGGATCACTCGCGCTCACATCAACAAAGCCAACGCTGCCGCGATTATCCTGGTCTCTTGCCACGATATAAATCCTCAGACGATCTGCACCAATCAATAGCGGGGCGGCATAGGCAGCATGGCTGCACATCCAGTCCGGCCCGTCTTCGGCGCCGAATATCCGTCCGAGACGTTTTACCTTTAACGTCATAGATTCCTTAGTCTTGAACTTGGAACTTTCGAAAGCTTTCCGGGTTCGGCCAGCACGACGCCCTCATCATCGACATTGCGCGTAACAATGGCGCCTGATCCAATGACACAGCGCGCGCCGATGGCTATGTGATCATTGGTTGTTGAATTCACACCCATAAAGCTGCGCTCGCCCACAGATACGCCGCCGGATATCACTACGTGAGAGCTAATAAACGCAAAATCACCGATGCTTGCGTGGTGCCCAATATGATTACCGCTCCAGAGTGTTACGCCTCTGCCGACCTTCGCAAAGGGCTGGATGGTATTGTCCTCAAGGATGAAACAATTATCGCCATGGCTCAAATCATCGAACACCGTCGCCTTCGAAGAGACATAGCTTGCCAAATGATAGCCCTTGTCGAGGGCCGCCAAACATTTCTCCTGGCGCAGGCCGTTGACCTTTGAATAACCGATGGCGACAAACAGATCATACTCTTCACATGAAAACGCGGTGTCTACCTCTTCGAAAGCAACAACCGGAAGTTTATGAAAACGGTCTTCCTTTAGATGTGCGCCGTCTACTGAAAACCCGGCCACATTCCGCGTCGTATCATTATCAAAGTAGAATTTTGCAACTTCGGCCAATTCGCCTAGGCCGAATATGATGATGGGCTTGTTTGTCACTTATCCACTTATCTGGTTGGACTAAAAGTTAATACTAGGATTTTCGATAAACATAGCAAGTCGTCTCGTAAAGCCCATAGTCATTCCGCAACGTCATCTGCGGCGACAGCGACCCACAAATCATCTCAGCCAGTTCGTCAAAGCTGGGATGAAAAAGTTCATCGCTCTTCCAGTCCGCGCATGTCGACATCACATTGAAGGCGAGGCCCCGCCGTGTATTCTCAAAGAGCCGCTTTGTCAGCCGCTCCATATATAACAGCATTTCACGATGAGAAAGATTTTCACGGCGCGTGAAAATTCCGTTCATAACAATATAGTCGTAGTCAGGAAGATGAGCAGCGCCATCTAGCACATCAACGCAGTGTATGGTTGTCCCAGGCAATCTTTCGCGTGCGGCGTCAGCATAGGCCTGGGATATATCGAGCCCTTCATATTGGACGTGGGAAAGCCCTCGACGCTCAATGTGGTGTTTCAATTCCCCCAGACCACAACCAAAATCGAGCAATGAAACAGGTCCCGACTTAGCAGAAAGAAGATCAAGCATCACATCATATCTGACAGCAGCGCTTTCCTCACTGTTCCAGTCGACAGCGCGCGAACCATCGCCATGCTCAGCAAGGCAGCGCTCATAGTGCTGAACGATACTGTTGTAAGATTGTGGATCAGGCGGGTGCGGTTGTTGAGCCCTTTGTGGCCGTGACGCTTCGTATTTACTGTCGGTTGAACCGCCAATGACGCTTCGAACACTCGCAACCGGCCTTTGCTTCACTTCAACGAATATTTTGGCGATGTAAATCGCGATGATCCCGTTGAAAAACAGCAAGATACCGCCAATCAACATTATCGACGCCATCACTGAGGTCCAGCCTTCTAACGCTGCGTTTAAAATCAATTTTCGGTAGAGCAGGCTGCCAATGAAAACCATCGCTGTTGCGGAGAGCACTATTCCGGCGATAGAGATGACCTGAAGCGGGCGCGTCGAAAACGCAGTTATGGCGTTGACAAAATTGCTGACCAAAGCGCCAATGCGGTAGGTTGTTGCACTGGTACCCTGCTTGGCGACTTGGTAGGGCGCTTGATCGAATCCAACCATGTGCCAGATTCCTGCGGCAAACAATTCGCGCTCTTGATACTCCAGCATGGCGTCAAGATAACGTCGGCTCATCAGCCGCGCTGTTGTAATATTTCCTGGAAAATCAATGCCTGAGAGAAGAACCAGCGAACCATAAAACAAGCGGCGGGCCGCCCGATAGAGCAAGCCCCCTTTCTTCGCTGTCTGAACGCCATAAACGACATCGCATTCTTTTTCCTGCATCGTTTCGTAGAACGGAATAATCCATTTTGGATCTTCTTCAAGATCGCTGTCACAGATAAAAACAAAATCGCCGGTTGCGGCCCGTAGCCCGGTTACCAGCGCCGGATGTTGTCCGAAGTTGCGTGATAAATCGATGACGGTGACCCTCGGGTCACGGGCAGCCAGTCGCCTTGCGACTTCGAGACTTTTGTCCGGCGAGCCATCATTGACAAAAACTATTTCATAGTCGTGGGTAAGTACGGTGATACTGTCGACAGCCCGTTGATAAAGCTCTTCCACATAGGGTTCGCTCTTAAAAAGGGGCGTGACGAGGGAAATGCGCATAGATGTTTTCGTTGCTGATGAATGTAACAGAAAAACCAGAAATCATGTTGTGCGAGTTACAGGTGAAAATCAAACCCAGAACAAGGCGGGACTTTATATCGATCGAAGGGACAATATCATTCCATAAGCCCCGCCGAACTTTTTGCCGATTTTAAATGGCTCGCAGCCTCAGGACCGACGCGCATTAGCAAGTCTATGATGCTTACCCCGTGCTCGAACGCATCGCTGCGTTGATCATAGACCGGATAGTTTGAATAGTCAGCATAGGCAAGACGCAGACCGGCGCGTTCAAAAAGCTCAGGGTCAATATAGCTTTTAGCTGCAGGACCGGAAAGATAAGTAGTCGCCCCATGGGCAAGACAAATTTCTATCAGACGCTCGGCGGGGGCCGTGGCCTGGCGCTCCACTCTGTCGCTGCGTGAAATTTCTGTTTTGATGTCGAGCAAAGACGCCAGTTCGCGCAAAAACAGCTCATTTACCTCCGTAAGGAGTGTAAAATCTTCGGCCGCCTCATAAATGGAATCGAGATGATCTCGGTATTCTTTAAAAAATGGCGCCTTGCCATAAGCATGCTTGATAGACGCCCAATGCTTTTCAGCCCAGCGCGGGTCAGAAACTTTGATGTCGTTGATTGGTTGAAGATAGCTTCCCTTGCTGTCGACGGGAATTGTCAGCCATTTAGTTTCGCCGTCCAGAACAATTTTGTTACGGTTGCGCCAGTCACGTCTTGTAAACTGCACCTCATCATAGATAACAAACATGTCCGCGGCGTTCAGTAAATCGAGATATCCTTTCCATGGGATATAGTTCGATTGCAAAATGACGACTGTCCTGGACATAAATTGTTGGCTTTGGTTTCTTTGCGCACGCCAACAGTGAGGCGCGGTTGGGTGCTAATTTTTGTTGTTGGCTCTGGCGATCTTGGCGCGTTTATTATGATAGTATTCGTCAATATTGCCAACTGACGGATAATTCAGCCCAAGCAAATGCACCGCATCCTCGCTAAGGCTGCGCCCCTCTCCAACCACACCGGCAAGTTCTATCTGCTGCCGGATCAGTGGCAAACTATAGACAGTGTTCACCGCGCGCCGGTCCCGCTCGGTATTGTTCGTACCGCCCGCATGATAGATCATACTGTCGAGAACCAAAAAAGACCCTGCCGGCGCTTCGATCGGTGTCGCGATCTTGTTTGCCGTTTCCGCCGATGGGAATTTTTCTTCCTTATGCGAGCCAGGCACGACCAAAGTCGCGCCATTGGAAGCGGTAAACGGATCAACACAATAAAGCGCACTTAACGCGATCGGGCGTGATGTCACGAAATGCTGATAGGGAAGGTCGCGATGAAACGCGGATTGACCATAAGCGTTTCCCTTTCGCGGGTTGATGACGCCGTTTTGCTGATTGACAACATAGGTCCCCGTCATATGTGAACCGCCAAACAGCATTTTGGCGAGTTTTAGAATGTTGGCGTTGCACGCGAGGTCAACAAACGCGTCTTCATATGCAAGCGGGGCCCGGATTGTATTATGTTCGTCAATTTGCGCGAGCGCCTCGCCTCCCCCGTGCAATTCGAGCTGAATTTTATATGCCCGCGAAAATGCGTCTGCGATCTCACTTCTTGACGCGGGGGAATAACCGCTATCGATGACGGCGTACCCGACGAGGCGCAGGCTCTCTACTGCTTGTGAAATTTCGTCCCCAGAGGGGGCCTGTTCCTTAACCCCGTAAGATCGGATTGTTCCTGTCGCCATAATTCTGTCTCGATTTTTGTCGCGGGCCGTGACCTGGTATTTTTTAGTGGGCACAATCACCCGACAGTTACCGCTCCTTACTCATTAGCGGGACAATCTTTTCCTTCAACACCGAGATGACAAAATCTTGGGCTTCTCGCGGCAGTCCGGGATAAAGGGGAAGGCTGATAGTCTGTCGCCCCCATGCCATGGCAGCCGGACAGCGCTCCGCCGCTTCTGGATAACGGTCCCCATAATAACGCAATTCCGGTAACGCACGATAATTGACCGTGACGGATATGCCGGCGTCATTGAGTAGAAAAATGGCCCGGTCACGACAGCCTTCGGCAACACCGATGGCAAACAGATGACATGCGTCAAGGCTATTGACGCTCCTGCCAGGCAAGCGAATGGGCGTATCAGAAAGCTGTTCCCGATAACGCTCGCTGAGTGCTTGGCGTTCTGGCAAGCGCCCATCTATGGTTTCTATTTGTGATGGCAGCAAAGCGGCCAGTAGATCCGGCAAATTTGCCTTAACGCCCAACCGGGTCATATCCCAATGGTTATACCGGCCCCCCTTAAAACGGTCGACGGCAGAAGCGGTCATCCCGTGCATTCGAGTTTCAAGCGCCCGCTCGTAAAGCCCGGCCTCTCGAAAGATAACAGCGCCGCCCTCGCCGCAGGTTACATTTTTGGTGGCGTAAAAAGAAAAGCTGGCCGCATCCGAATATGTCCCGGGGCGACAACCATCGAAACGCCCTTCAAAGCAATGGGCGCAATCCTCCAGAATATAAATTTTTTGGTTCGGCGCGGCTGCCTCATCAAGGTTTTGGCGCAAAGCGGCCATATCCACCATCTGTCCGTAAAGATGGACAGGAATGACCGCTTTCGTGTGTGAACTTACTGCCGCAGCAGCAATCTCCGGCGTCATGAGCAATGTTCCGGGATCCACATCGACGAGCACCGTTTTTGCACCAAGCAGTTCAACGATATTGGCGCTTGCAATGAAGGTCATTGCGGGAACAATTACTTCGTCCCCTGGGCCAACGCCCATCGCCAACAAGGTCGCGAGCGCGCCATTGGTCCAGCTGGAAGTCAGTAATGCATGGGGCGTCCCGAAATAGTCGCATAACTGCGTCTCGACTTGCCGGCTCACCGAGCCGGTTGTGAGGAACGGGCTATCGAGCACCGATGCAACGGCGCTGGCGTCAGCCGCCGTCAGGCCATGGCGATAAAAGTCGACCTTCATCTCGCGCCGCTTCCTTTCACTGAAATTCAACTACGCAAAACGCTTGAAATCGAAGCTGTCGATGATGACAGGCAATTCATCATGAAATTGACGGGCTGGCTTCCACCCAAGCGCTTGCAATCGGCCGTCATCAAGACTGTAACGAACATCCTGCCCAAGCCGGTCTTCCGTTGTCTGCCACGCCTCATTTTCAGGAACGCCAAGATGGCCAGCGATCGCGCGCAACACCTCAATATTTTCCAGTTCGGTTGCGCCGCCGGCATTATAGATACTGTTGCGCTCACCATTTTCAATAACGGCCAGAATAGCGTCGACCGTATCTTCTGCATGCAGCCAGGAACGAACATAGCTGCCATCGCCGTGCAGCAGCGCCAGCTGGCCGCGCTTCATTCGCCAAAGGCTTTTCGGAATTAGTTTTTCTGGATACTGATGTTCTCCGTAATTATTTGTCGGTCGCAGTATATTCCACTCAATCCCGTATGTTCGCCCCCAACTTTTCACCAACATGTCCGCAGCGGCTTTGGTCGCCGAATAGGGGTTGGATGGGACGAGAATATCACTCTCCGAATGCTGACCGACATAAATATCGCCATAAACCTCATCCGTAGAAATCTGCACAAACAAAGGGCGCTCCAATTGCTGCTTACAGCGCACCAATTCCAATAAATTCTGCACGCCAAGAAAATTGGTCTCGCAAAATTTTCGGTTCGAGGTGATAGCATTGTCTACATGGCTCTCAGCCGCAAAATTCACAATCACATCGGATTCAGGCAAATAATCAATATCGGCGATGTCGGCCTGCATCAGACGATAATTCGGGTGGTTTTCGAATTCCGCCTTCGTCATCAGATCGGCGGCATAACTCACCTTGTCGATATTTCTAACGACGCAGCCGAGCCCCAGACAACGGCGAACAAAATGCTTGCCGATGAAGCCGAGGCCGCCTGTAACAATGACGTTGTCCAAACTATGGGTCGATTTTACCGACATCAAACTTTCTTAGCCCCTTTTGACACCGCAGCCGTTGCATTCCAGGTGGTCGTAAGCCGCATCAGATATCTTGTTGTCTCATGAAAAGACAAGCCCACTTTCACATGAACCGCTTCGATGAGGTTATAGCCAATTATGGCAGTTTACGATGGGATAAATCAGCAATCATCGGCGTTGCCAGGGCAGAAGGCAAAATGCGCATTGTCCCCTCGATCAATTTACCCAAAAGCGGTGTGGCCGCGATGTTTTTGATGAAACCACTATGACGCTCAGCGAATATGGGATCCCGACGCAGTCGAGCAAAAAAACCGGCCATCACACCGCTTTCCATCCGCATTTTGAGGCCATTTTGCCGGGCCAGTCTACCCAGGCGCGAGGCGGTGACAAAGTTCACCGTATCCCATATCCGCTGGTTGCGCTTTATCACCGCCGGCAAAACAAAGCGGGTCAATTTGGGTGCGCAAGGCATCAGGGGAATGCCAAGATGCGGCTCAAAAGGGAAATGATAATTTGGGCAAAGATGCCTCATCATTCCATTGGGGGTTAACACACTGCTCATGGCCGCCATAGCCTCTTCCAGCGCCATGATGTGCTCGATCACGTTAGCTGAAAAAACGACATCAAAAGCGCCATGTCTTTCGAGATTCAGGGCCTCCGCCCGTATGGGCAAGATTGTCGGGCGCTCATCGGCGGGAAGCTGCTCGGCGATGGCGGCATGCATTGACGGCATGAATCCGAAACCGCCGGCGGCGCCCGGCTCAATACCGATGATATCGAATCCCTCAGCTTTTAGAAAAGCCGTCAGTACACCGATGCCGCAGCCGACTTCAAGGAGACGCGGTTCGCGGCTCAACGTTGGGCCTACCAAATCCAGGGCGACCGCCGCCTCACCGAGATAGGTGTCAATCTGTTTTGCATATTCATCCGGTGCGCCGCCGTCTGCCGCTGACGCCGCGACAACTAGCCGATCCCTGTCAAGGGATGTGATGAAAGCCTTCAGCCGGACCTGCAACTCACCTGTATCCGGCCTATTCGTCATTGCTGGAACCCAAGCCAAACAACGCCAATGAATATGAGTGAAATCGCGCCCACCTGCCCGCCGCTAAGCGGCTCCTTTAGAAATAGATAGGCAAGAACAGCGCCGGTCGGTGCAATTATCGCGGCGACCGGCAACATAAGAGATAATGGAAGACGACTGAGCGCCGTATACCATGAAACCGCGCTGACGATCACAAGAACGCCGGCTAACCAAAGCCAGCTATCCGAAGCCGCATGAGTGATAAACTCCACTTTGTCCGCAGCGCCGGCCTCATCAGGATTAAGTTTCATAAATCGCCACTTAGCTATCGTCTGTGATATGGCCAACGAGCCAAGGCTGATAACAAAGATCGCCAAAGATATATTGTAGGCAAACATGCATCGTCACTTTCATATTTTCCGGCGACATCCTCAAAGGCTGGACGCACCCGAGCGCATCAAAAACTTAGCCGCTTGTAAGCACAGCCGATAAGGGTGATACCCAAAACCGCACGCCAAGTCATTGGTTGACTGAATCACAGCCCGGGCGATCTGCGCTATATCGTGAAACCCGCATCAGGCCTTAACGATTTGCGGCGCAATCAAAAACCCCGTCCGAGTAAATATCTGCAAATGCCGCCGCCCCGAACATCTTTGCCCCTCGTTTACGACGGACAAACGTAACAGCTGGCCACCCGTCACGAAACGAGCCTATCATGCTCGCTTGTTCGAAAATACCCGCGCCGCCGGCTTTAAATTTGTGATTACGTATGACGACCGGAATAAAATTCCTTAGAGGCCTCAAGCTAAACAATCAGGATAATGTGGGAATCGCCGCCGCGATTTCGGCGTGCATTGTCTATAGCTTAGCGGTCTATTTTGTCGTTCGCCTCGGCGGTGACGCTTTGATGGAATACGATATTGTTTACTACATCGCCAATCATGAAATAAAGCATGGCGAGCCCGCATTCTGGAATCCATATCTTTATGCAGGTCAACAAGTCCAGCCCGGCTTTCACATGCACTATGTGTTTTCTATAGATGCAATAATCGCCAAGCTTCTTTCCATTCTCCATGTAGCCATCCCGTATGCGATCATTTACTCCGCATCAAGATTAGTAGAAACATTGCTGCTACTTTGCGCCTGCCTATTGATCGGACGCGAACTTAAACTAGGCGACCTAGCATCGTCTTTGTGCTTTCTCATCATTTTGCTTTCGTTCCCACTGATCACCCAGAGCTGGCCGTTTGATATCGTTTTTTTTGGCTTATGGACGACATATTTCATACTCAGAGCTTACAGGAGCCCAAGCTGGCTAAACGTCAGCTTTCTTGCCGCAAGCGCCGTCAGTTTGCTCATGGGAGCAAAAATTATCGGCTTCATCATGATGGAAATTCCCTTACTGATTTTGGGCGCTGGGTTGCTTGGAAAAATCGCGTTTTTAAAACGCGCGATTCCCATTGGCCTGCTGGCCTCCCTTTTTGTCCTTACCGTTCATGGCAATTTCAAACTCTATGAAGACGATAATTTTTACGGAGGGCGAACGACAGGCGGGTATTTGTCCTCAAGCAATACTGAGCAGGGACAAAGCGGGCTTGAAACACGTATCAAGAATTATCAAACCAATCTTGACGCCAAAAGCATGACAATTTCAGCATTGAACCCGCTGACAGTCGGAAAGGGAGATGAGCAGTTTTACATCGCCAGAGACATTGGTGGTTATTTTGGCGTGGGATTTCTTGTTCTTTTCATCTATCTGGTATCTTCACTGGACGTTCGAAACCGTAGACAGTTATTGCTGTTCGGCGCTGCCGTTCCACTTTTTCTCTATGCTATTTATCCTGGCGTTATTCTTTGGCTTCCCGATGGCGCAAGGAAGCTCATTGATTTTCGGTATTACAATTTTTCGCTGGGACCGCTGAAAGTAATATTGTTGTTTCTCGGCGCGCTGGCGCTATCGACATCGACATTCAGCGGCTCTCATATTGGCCTCAAAAAAATATCTCTTGTCACATCGTGCGCCGCAATCGCAATGATCCTTATCGGGCAGTGGCCGCTCGCCTTGGCGACCGCCGCGCTGGCGGCGGGTATATTTTTGTGTATTCCAACACAGGCGCGAATGTATGTTATTTTGAGCCTAATCGTGCTTGAGCTCTTTTACGTGCACGCACTAACAATTGCGCTGAGCAGGCCCGACATTCAATTGTCCCATCGCGTCAACAGAGTGATTTCTGTGGCCGAGAAAAATAACTATGAGTTTCACAATCTCCAGTTTCATATTTTCCGCCAGAATAATTCCTTAGGGCATACGAAATTTCCCAATCAATTGCCGGCGCATCAAAAAGATGTCCCGTTACCCATAAAAGACGGTCACCTCGTCGCGGGCTTTGAGACCGGCGCCATGCCTCGTTGCCTGAAGGCAAAAGTCGACGAAGCTCGCAAAGACACAACGGAAACTTCCGAACTTCTTGATTGGATTGGCGTAACGCGGCCAGTATTTCGTTGGCTGAATGACGATGCAAATCTGGAATGCGCCAGAGACAAGCAGACAGCCGAAGAAACATATATGTGCGGCAATAGCCTGCGGCTTACCGTACAAAAGTATACTGCCAATAAGCAGTCCTTTACCATTGAGAGCGAACGTTCTGGTGATTTAGTTTACTCAATGCATGACGACAATATGTGGCGAGTACGCGTGAATGGTCAGGAATATCGCAACGACCATTCATGCTTCTTCAAATTTTCGGTAGACAAGGGTCTCACACGTATCGATATGAAATACCAAAATACGATGCTGAAGACTTTGCACTATTCAGGTTTATTCGTATTTGGGTGGCTGCTTTTCGGCATCGCCTATTCCGTAAAATCGCAAATTAGGCTCGTCGGAAGCTACGCCAGGAAAATTCTGCATTCGATCGCGCGGCGGCTGGCAGGCACAGACTAAAGAGGCGCGTACAGACGCGAAAAACACTAGTTAAAACTCAATGGAACTGACGGCGCGGCCATTGCCGTCGACAATTGACTCGGAAGCATTTCCACGTACTCCGCCATTTTTCCGGCCTGCAACGAAATCATCTGGCGACAATGTCGCTAAACCGAACGGCAAATACCCGCCCAATTCATTCCGTGATATTATCGATCTTGTTGCGCGGCGCCGATTTGTCGCGAATGTACTGACGTACCGCAAGGGCGCCTTCCTCAAGACCATACTGATGCCGGTCAATGGGATTGGCCGCATGGATCTCAACGCCGGTCATCTTGACGAGCGCCTGACGGTTCATTTCTTTCGCCGCAAGATCATCCGCGAAACCCTCAAGGCTCACGGTGCGCCGCGCTGTTTCCAACTCGGATCCAAACAACACTGCCTGATTGACAAAAACCTGAATGGATGTCGCGACGTTGCCGCGTGCGACGCCATAATCTGAAATCTCATACCGGCTGATATAGGCCGATCCGGACGGATCAATGCCCGCGCTGGCAAATGCATAGCGGTGGTTAAACGCTCTAACGGTTTGTGGATTGGGGTTGCCGTCGAAGACCGCCAACATGTTAAGCCCGACACAGTCCGTCGCGCCGTTCACGCGGCAGGCAGTTGGGGCAAGGATGAAACTGATAACGCCGCCAGCATTTGCAGCAATGTATGTTTGGCCTTTTTCTGTCTTTTGAGTCTGCCAGACAACGCCCAACTCGCTGAGAACAGGCCCCAGCGTTGCTGGGTCAAAATTCGCGATCATGACCTTCGGGCTCGAAATGACCTGTTGAGCGGACGCACCCGAAAGCGCCGCGATACCAGCGCAAATCACTGCAATTGTATTTTTCATAACCCTCGCCTTCCCCAAACAATACCCAAAATGAGCAATCTCCGCCCGCCGCCACTCTAGCTCAAAAATAGCGGCGCCGCCAGAAGACGGTTTTTGGTGACATTCACGTCTCCCCGTGGTTTACGCGGGGGCTTATGACTGATCCACAAGAAAAAACCGCCTCCGCCGGTCCGCCGGACGGCCTTGATGCGCGCCGCGCCGCGCTTGATATCCTTGAACTCATCCGCGACGGACAAACCCTTGACGAGGCGCTTGGGGCCTGCCGGTCCTTTGATGCACTCAAAGGACCAGACCGCGGGTTCGCACGCGCCCTGGCGACCAGCGTCTTGCGGCGACGTGGGTCACTTGATCACATCATCGGCGCCTACATCGACCGCCCGCTGCCGAAAAAAGCTGTGCGGGTCATGGATATATTGCGCCTGGCGGCTGCGCAGACCCTGTTTTTGGAAACCCCACCCCATGCGGCGGTTTCAACAGCTGTTTCCGTTGCGAGTGAACGCCGCGAAAATGCGGGATACGCCAAACTCATCAACGCGGTGGCGCGTAAAATCAGTGACAGAGGCGCATCGGCGCTCGCCAAATTGCCCGCCCGCACCGACACCCCCGCCTGGCTTTGGCGCGCCTGGGAACGCAATTACGGCCCGCAAAAAACCCGCGCCATTGCAGAAGCCCATCGCTTGGAGCCGCCGCTTGATTTGACGCTGAAGAATCCTGAAGACAGCGCGAAATGGCGCGACCTTCTCAATGCGGAAACATTGCCGACGGGATCGCTCCGCCTGAGCCGCGTGAGTGACGTCACGGCGCTGGATGGTTTCAACGAAGGGGCCTGGTGGGTGCAGGACGCGGCCGCCAGCCTGCCGGTTAAGCTATTTGAAGATATTGATGGAAAGCACGTCATTGATTTATGCGCCGCGCCCGGCGGTAAATCGCTACAACTTGCCGCGCGTGGCGGCGTGGTGACAGCCATTGATAAATCAGAGACGCGATTGCTGCGGCTCACCGAAAACCTCCAGCGCACCGGCCTCACTGCACAAACCATTGCGGAAGATGTTTTGCGCTGGACCCCGTCTGAAAAAGCTGACGCGGTTCTTCTCGACGCGCCTTGCACCGCGACCGGCACTGTGCGCCGTCATCCCGATATCCCATGGTCTAAATCCGAGACCGACGTTGTCGCCCTCGCTGAATTGCAGGCAAAAATGATCGATCACGCCGTGGCGATGTTAAAACCAGGCGGCGTGTTTGTTTATTGCGTCTGTTCGCTGCAGCGAGCAGAAGGTGAAAATCAGGCGCGGGAAGCCCTTGCACGCCACCCTGCGCTTTCGCGGCGTGCGGTGACGGCCGACGAAATCGGCGGCCTTTCAGAAGCGATCACACGGGACGGTGATTTACGGACGTTGCCCTCAATGCTTGGGACCGCCGGTGGAATGGACGGGTTTTTCGCGGCACGTTTCGTTATGGCCGGATAATCTCGCGCCCTATTGTGGATTTCTTAAAGAAATTAAGCATCTTAGAGTAAATCACGCCCGCCAAGAATCGACGAAATCCGGGCTTTCGCCTCTTGATCGCGAGCCCGCAGCCCCCGATATTACCCTAGTGAATTGCGGGCTGATGACAGACCCGGCGAGTGAATGCAAAGGACTGATTTTATGAACGAACCACGCAGACAATTTGGCGGCTCTGTCGCGGATGCCGGTGGCGTCGCCATCGATCAGGGCCTGCGCCAATATATGCTTGGCGTTTACAATTATATGGCGCTGGCCATCGCCGGCACCGGCTTTGTTTCGATGTATATTGCAAGCAACGAGGCTCTTGCCCTCCAGATCGCTCTATCACCGCTGAAATGGGTCGCCTTTGTGGGCATCCTCGGCATGGGATGGTTTGCGCCACGCGTGATTTTCTCCGGCTCGAAAGTCGCCGCCCATGCGATGTTCTGGACCTATGCCGCGCTTTGGGGCGTTCTCATCGCACCAATGCTTTATTCCTTCCAACAGGCAGGCGCCGCGCAGGAGATCTATAAGGCATTTTTCATCACCGCATCGGTCTTCGGCGCTGTGAGCCTTTACGGTTATACGACGAAAAAAGACCTCTCCGGCTGGGCGAGCTTTCTTTTTATGGCCACGATCGGCCTGCTCATCGCAATCGTCGTCAACGCGATCATCTTTCAAAGCGGCATGATGAGTCTGATCACATCGTCACTGGTTGTTCTCATCTTTTCCGCGGTGACGGCTTATGAAACACAGATGATCAAGTCGATGTATCGTGACGGCAGCGCAACAAATGACCGGGCAGCGATCTTCGGCGCGTTTGCGCTTTATGGCTCCTTCGTCACGCTCTTCATCCACATCCTGAATATTCTTGGAATCATGCGTGATTAGCGTCAAAAAATAGTTCCGGAAAAACCCCCGCCCTGTTACGCGGGGGTTTTTTCTGATGCACCTTTCTGACGCCTGCGTGATGGAATGTCAGTGAACGCGATTTGCCCTCTCTCAAACAGGTCCTTATTGTCCCGATCATGAGTATAAAAGATTGTTTCAGCTTGCCGGTCAGCGGCGCAGATGCGGACGCCGTACGCGGCTATGACCGCTATGTCGCCGAGTTTTTGAGCTATGGCGCAAATTTGCGAGAGCTGTTTGCAATAGCCGATGAAAACCCGGGCGCGCCCCTCCTCAACGCCCATGCAGCAGCTCTTCATATGGCGTTTGAGGGCGCCGAGGGCTGGGATTTTGCTGCACCTTATCTTGCGCGCATGCATGCGCACGCCAATGTCACGAACGAGCGCGAGCAGCTTTTTTGCGCTGCTGTCGGCGCGTGGGCGCAAAAGGATTTCGCCGGCGCGCTCACCTGTCTTGATGAGCTCACCGTCCGCTGGCCCGCAGATCTTTGTGCGATCAAATGGGGTCAATATCACGCCTTTAATCTCGGCGATCAGGCGGCGCTTTTGCGCTTTGGTCAGCGCGCTGCGATTGTTCATGAAGGCGCGCCTTACGCTCATGGCATGATCGCATTTGCCCTCGAGCAAAATCACCGCCTGCGGGAAGCTGAAAAAGAAGGGCTGCGCGCCGCAGAGATCGCGATTGACGATGCATGGGCGCATCACGCCGTCGCCCATGTCATGGAGACCGAAGGCCGCGCCAAAGAGGGCGCGCGCTGGCTCGACCATTGCGCGCACACCTGGGAGAAAAAAGGAACGTTTATTCGCGACCACAATTGGTGGCACGCCGCCTTGTTCCGATTGGCGCTGGGCGAGCATGGCGAAGCGCTCGCGATCTACGACGCAAGACTTTGGGGCGAGTGGCCGGAATTCCCGCAAGAACAAATCGGCGCCGTTTCAATGCTCTGGCGGCTGGAATTGCGTGGCGCCGATATTGGCGATCGCTGGACGCCAGTCGTTGAGCAAGCACGCAAGCGCGCCGGTGAACATCTTCTTCCGTTTCATGACCTTCACTATCTTTATGCCCTGGCGCGCGCCGGCGATGATGGCGAAGCCGACCAGTTTCTGGCATCCATGCGCAATCATGCAAATCAATCGGGCAGTGAGTCCGGCGTCATCTGGCGTGATGTCTGCGTACCGGCGGCTGAAAGCCTCGCTGACTTTGTCGCAGGCCGGCATGAGAAAGCCAGCGCGAAACTGGCGCCGGTCTTACCTCGCTTACAAAAGATTGGCGGCAGCCATGCCCAACGTCATGTTTTCGTCGAGACATATAAAGCATGTACAAACGCTGATCAGCGATCGATTACACAATTGCAGTAGGGACCGGTCTAGGGCGCGAGCTTTAGTTTTTGCCTGTCGAAAAATCGCAATATCTGACCCAGATCATGGCCGCGTTTCAAAACAGCGCCCGACATAGAGACAACAACAAAGGCGCCCTGTTTGCGCGCCAGCTTTGGCCGCTTTTCAATCCGGTAGAGCGGCATCTCCGATGCGCGCCTGAAAATGGAAAACACTGCTGCGTCGCTCAGACAATCAATGGCATAATCACGCCAATCACCGGCAGCAACGAAATAGCCATAAACGCCAAGAATGCGGGTCAGTTCGGAGCGCGTGAACGCGACAGGTTCGGCGCGGGGTTTTCGAGGCGCTGATGGTGGGCTGGAACGCATTGACATAATTCTCACTTGGACCAGACCCGGAGGCAAGCCCCCGGCGGCGCCGAAACACAACCATTGGGCGAGCTTTATTCTTAAAATAGCCTTAATTGATCCCTCTCAGCGCCCAATTCCAGCGTCATATTCAAGCTGTCGGACGGGTGACAGCAGGGCTTTCCGGTTTTAACCATCGCCCCCAGCCCCCGGGAGATCAGGCTTTCATCACCCGTCCGGCCCTTTTTTAAGCCACTCAACATGACCGCGCACGGCGCTTGACCCTTGTGGCCAACCGCCCGACAGACTGAAGCAATCACCTCACCCCAAGGCCGCTTCCATGTCCGCCGTTATCGACCTCGCTTTACCGGTTTTCGCTATTATCGCCGCCGGCCTTGCAGCCGGCCGCTTTAAGCTGATGACAGGTGGCGAAGCTCAGGCGCTTAATAAATTCGTTTTCCGATTTGCCATGCCTGCAGCACTGTTCGGCTTGACGGCGGGAACAGCGCCACCGGGCGCTGTGGATATATCTCTCGCGCTCTCCTATGGAGTTGCAGCATTCGCAGCAATTTTTGGCGGGTATTTCTTATCGCAATTGCTCTTTCCCCTGACAAAAGAGGAAGCCGGCGCCCATGGCTTTGCATCGACATTGGGCAATGCGGTTTTTCTCGGCCTGCCGATTGCGCTGACAATCGAAGGCTGGGGTCGCCCCTTTGTCGTTCTGATGTTGGTGGAAGGCATCTTTGTTATCGCGATAGGCGCTGCTTTGATGACGCCTCGCACCAATACGACGACGCTTTCAAAACGCGCTGTAAAACTCATTACCGACCCTTTCCGCAATCCTCTGGTCGCAGGCGCCTCTGCCGGGTTTCTATTCTCCACGCTCGGGCTTTCACTGACTGGTCCACTGGAATCCTTTTTTGATATTCTGGGCCGCGCCGCCGGGCCAACGGCGCTGTTTTCGCTCGGGTTGTTTCTGGCGACCCATCAATTCCCGGCTGTTGGCGCGGTCGCGGGGCGTGTCGCCTCAATTGTCGCCATCAAAATGGTCGCGTTGCCATTTATCGCGCTCGGCGTTGCGCATATTTTAGGGCTTAGCGATCCTGCCTATTTCGGTGCCCTTGCGCTTTTTGTTTTTGTTCCATGTGCGGTCGGGTCATTTATTATGGCGAGCCAATATGATCTTTACCAGACGGAAATCGCAGCCGCGATCAGCGTCACGACGTTGCTGTCGGTATTGACGATAACAGGCGTTCTGATTTTGTTTGCCTAAGGCGCGCTCGAGATAAAGCGGTTTCCGATTTATCGCCCGGAAACGCCTAGGCGTGACGCGCTAGCGTTTTCTTCACAGCCTCGACAAGCTCACTGCGTTTAATCGCAAACTGCGCTGGCTGCTCTTCGCGCCATTCTGCGTTGTCCTCGATCTTCTTCGATAACTCGGCGCCAAGAATGAGATCTTTGATCGTGACTTCACCTTTGGTCCGCTCATCTTCACCCTGAATAACAGCAATGGGGGCTGCACGCTTGTCTGCATATTTCAACTGCTTACCGAAATTCGAGCCACCGAGATAAACTTCGGCGCGCAAGCCTGCGGCGCGCAATTCTGCGGCCATCTCCTGGTAAGCGGGCATTTGATCGGCTTCGAGAGCGAGCACAACAACCGGCCCTTTCGGCTTGGCGCTTTCAGGGTTTTTTAGAGCCAGCGCTGCAAGCAAGCGCGACACGCCGACCGAAATACCAACCGCAGGAACTTCCACGCCCTTAAATCGTTTCACAAGCCCGTCATATCGTCCGCCGCCGCCGACCGACCCGAGACGCACGGGCCGACCCTTTTCGTCTGTCGCTTCAAAAGTCAGATCCGCTTCGAAAACCGGCCCTGTGTAATACTCAAGACCGCGAATGATCGAGCAATCGACAGCAATGGAACCTTTGTAAGCGTCAGGTATTTGCCTCGAAATTTCGATCAATTCGTCAATGCCCGACTTTCCGCTATCGGTTTCACTTAATATCGACATCAAATTATCGAGGGTTTGCTGACCGGCGCCCTCCACAGTCGACGTCAGAAACGAAATCACAGCGTCGATGTTGGGGTCCGACAATTTCACACCTTCGGTGAAATCGCCGCTATCGTCTTTTCGCCCCGGCCCGAGCAGCAACCGCACGCCCTCTTCACCAAACCGATCGAACTTGTCCATGGATCGCATGACATTGAGGCGCGTTTGACCGCCCTCCAAACTCGCCAGACCGAGCTTTTCAAATAGCCCGTCAACAATCTTTCGGTTATTGACGCGAATAATGAAATCAGTTTTTGGAACGCCTGCGGCTTCGATCACTTCTGCGAAAAGCGCACACATTTCTGCATCCGCATGAGGCGCCGGAGCGCCAACACTATCCGCATCACATTGGGTAAACTGACGAAACCGACCTGGGCCCGGCTTTTCATTGCGCCAGACAGAACCAACCTGATAGCGGCGAAAGGGCTTCGGCAGGCCGTCATAATTTTCTGCAACGAACCGGGCGAGCGGCGCTGTCAAATCATAACGCATGCTCATCCATTGATCATCGTCGTCCTGCAGCGAAAAGACGCCTTCATTCGGTCGATCCACGTCGGGCAGGAATTTGCCGAGTGCATCGGTATATTCAAGGGTGGGCGTTTCCAGCGGATCAAAGCCATGCGCCTCATAAATCACACTGATACGCGCCAGCATCTCGCGTTCCGCAATAAGCTCTTCGCCGAGACGGTCTCTAAACCCGCGTGGAACTCTTGCTTTGGGCCGGAATGTTTTTTGTTTCTTCGCCATAATCTTTTCGCTTTATTGAGGCGGTCTAGCCGATGCCGCCAAACGGGGCAATGGAGCCTTCCTAGAGACGAGTCAGTCCATAAGCTGCAGCCGCAACCATCATCACCGCAAACCCAATGCGCAACGGGCGCCCACGTACCGGATCAGCAGCGATTGGCCTCAGCCCCGCACCCGCCGCCAGCCAGGCCGTATCGATTACAACCACCAAAACAAAACTGACCGCGCCCGTGAGACCCGCCGATATGAGCGGCTCGACATGCGTAATGGAAAACGCTGCGAAAATAGCCGTGAATGCTGCATATGCTTTTGGGTTGAGGATATTGAGGAGAAAACCATCTGCGAATGAAGGTGCGGTTTCTTCTTCCCCGCTGGTAAACGCGGCAACCCCAGCAATGCGCCAGGCAACGTAAACAATGTAAATGAGCGCCAGAAGCTGTACAACGACGCGTAATTTTGGCGACGCAGCCAACAACGTTGATGCGCCCAGAGCCGTGAGCAGCATCACAACGATAATGGCGGCAAGAATGCCGAACAGGAACGGCGCGCCCCGTCGCGGCCCAAAGGCGGCGCCGACGCCAGCCAGCGCCAGCGGTCCCGGGCCCGGCGATCCAAGGAGAGCAATAACAGCCAGGCAAAGAGCAACAATATCAGTGAGCAATTTGCCTCACTCAGCCGCCGGCCAACTCACCGGATCAATACGCTGGATGAAAATCTGTTCCAACGGAACTTCATCGTCAAAGGGACCTGCTTCACCGATTTCAACATCGCCGATCACGTCGGCGACACTCATGCCCTCTACAACGCGGCCGAAAACTGCATAGCCATAGATTGGGCCAAGGTCAGTGACGCGATGGTCAAACCTTTCATTGTCTCGAAGGCTAATGAACCATTGAGCCTGCGCGCTGTCGGGATCATCGCCACGTGCCATGGCGATGGTTCCGCGCTCATTCTTCAGTCCCTTGTCGCCTTCGTAAGGGATGGGATCGCGCGTATTGCGCTCTGTATATAGCCGCGAATATCCACCGCCCTGAATCACATAGTCTTTGACGACACGATGAAAAAGCGTCCGGTCGTAATGCCCGGCATTTGCATATTCCAGGAAATTGGCGACGGTCGCCGGCGCCTGTTCAGGATATAGCTCGACAATGATATCGCCCATAGAGGTCTGAATTTTTGCATGGGCCATGGATTGTGCATGCGCGACTGTGCAGAGAGTGAACAGTGCGGCGATGACAAAACTAATATTGCGCAGATGAAACATCTGACCTCTATCCGTTCTGATGGCGAACATTATTGATCCGGTCTAAAAGTCCATTGGTTGACGCATCATGGCCGGTCGACTTCGGTTGTTCTTCGCCTTCAGGGCCGAGCGCCGGCAGGATCGAACTTGCCAATGCCTTGCCGAGCTCTACACCCCATTGATCAAAGGAGTTGACACCCCAAATTACGCCCTGGCAAAAAATCTTGTGCTCATAAGCAGCGACCAGTGCGCCGAGCATTTCCGGCGTTAGCTTCTCCATTAAGATGGAATTGGACGGCCGGTCGCCGGGAAAAACTTTGTGGGGGGCCAGCAAATCGATATCCGGGGGCGCCTTGCCTTCTGCAGCTAGATCAGCCCGCGCTTCGTCAATGGCCTTGCCACGCATCAGCGCTTCTGTTTGGGCCAGAAAATTGGCGAGCAATTTTTCATGATGATCGCCAAGCGCAGATTGGCTGATTGCCGGCGCTATAAAATCGGCCGAGACTAAATCTGTTCCCTGATGAAGAAGCTGATAAAAAGCGTGTTGTCCGTTGGTGCCGGGTTCGCCGAAAATCACCGGTCCTGTGGCCCACGCGACAGGCTGGCCATCGGCAGTTGTTCCTTTACCGTTCGATTCCATATCCGCTTGCTGCAAATAGGCGGGCAGATGCGAAAGATGCTGATCATAAGGCAATATTGCATGGGCGGCTGCGCCCATGAAATTGCGATTCCATATGCCGGTCAGCGCCATCATCACGGGCAGGTTCTGGCGCAGCGGCGCGCTGCGGAAATGTTCGTCCATCTCATGCGCGCCGCGTAAGAGTTTTTCAAAATTATCAAACCCGACCGCAAGTGAAATCGACAGACCTATGGCCGACCAAAGCGAATAGCGCCCGCCAACCCAGTCCCAGAACTGAAACATGTTGTCCTTATCGATTCCGAACGCCTCTACTGCAGTTTCATTCGTCGACAGCGCAACAAAGTGCTTTGCAACATCGCCTTCAGAACCGCCCTGCGCGAGAAACCAGTCTCTGGCGCTCTTCGCGTTCGTCATCGTTTCCTGGGTTGTGAAAGTTTTTGACGCGATGACGAAAAGTGTTCGGCTGGGATCGATTTGCTCCAGCGTATCAACAAGCTGCTGGCCGTCGACATTGGAAACAAAGAAAGTTCGCCGTCCATCGATCCAATAGGGCCGCAGGGCTTCGACCGCCATATGCGGGCCGAGATCAGATCCGCCGATACCAATATTGACGACAGTGTCGAGGGCCTTACCGGAAAACCCTTTATCGGCGCCGCTAACAATCCTGACTGTGAAATTTTTTATTTTCTCAAGCTCGCGACGAACCAACAGCGAAATATTTTCGCCGTCAAGGTGATAGGCGCGCATGGAAAAATCGCGCAATGCCGCATGAAGAACCGCCCGATCTTCGGTCACATTGATGTGCTCGCCCGCAAATATCCGCCGCCGCATGTCCTCAAGCCCGGTAGCATCGGCAAGGGCGATCAAATGGCCGACGACCTCATCGGTGATCTTGTTCTTGGAATAATCCAGAAACAGCCCGGCCGCCTCAATCGAGAAGCGGTCGAAGCGGCCAGCATCATTCGAGAAGAGCGCACGCATGGATGTCTTTTCAAGCGCCTCCGCATCTGCGGCCAGCGCCTGCCATTCGGCTGAGTGCGATATTTTGGTCATTGATTTCCGCGTCTTGAGTTTCCCTAGAGGTGATAGGGATTTTAATCGTTATCCTCAACGCGTTTTAACGATGAACTGATATTCACCAATTATGACAAACACACCGCGAGCGCGCTTCCTATTACGCCGGACCCTCTCAAGCCTCGCTGCTATCGCCGCCATATCCGCCATATTCGGCGCAAAAGCGCTGGAAAGCGAGCATCTCGCAGGCGCTCTGCGCGCCGATCTCGCGAGCGCGGCTGGCAGTGGTCCTGCGCCGCAGGCGCGATAACAGTGTCTAGATCATTGCCCAGCAATAGCGGCCATCACGGCTTTTTGGGTTAAGGGCAGGGGCATAATCTCGGCGGCCCCCTGGGCGGGGTAATAGACATAGAGCGGCACGCCGCTGGCCCCGAAAGATTGCAGCGCCGCCGTAATCTCTGGATCACGCACCGTCCAATCTGCAACCATCAACACAACGCCATTCCGGTCAAAGGCCCGCGCCAAATCACGGCTTGAAAATACGCGTACTTTGTCGAACTGACAGGTCACACACCAAGCCGCCGTGAAATCAAGAAACACCGGCACACCCGCAGCGCGGTATTCGTCAAGTCCTGCGGCGCTATAAGGCTCGGCTGCAATGGCGCCATAAGTTTCACTATCGCCCGTCGATTTCTCGATCGGTTCAAGGCGCAACAGCGGCGCAAGGGCCGCCAGCGCAAAGAGCGCCGATAATATGCGAAGGACCAGCGCCCTTGTTCCATCCCCTTTGCTGATCTCAAAAAGCCAGGCGCCCAGCGCCAGAAAAATGGCGCCCGACAAAATAAATGCAAGCCCGGCAGCGTCGGATTGCTGCGAAAACACCCAAACAAAATACGCAGCGGCGCCAAACACCGGAAAGGCAAGCGCCTGCTTAAAGACCTTCATCCATGCGCCGGGACGCGGCAATAACCGTCCAAGCGCCGGCGAGAACGATAAAGCAAGATAGGGAGCCGCAAGTCCCAAGGCGAGCATCGCGAAAATCGCCATCCCTACTAATGCTGGCTGCAAAAGAGCCGCGCCCAACGGCGCACTCAAAAGAGGGCCGATGCAGGGCGCAGCGACAACCACCGTCAGCGTGCCGGTAAAAAAGGAACCAAGCCCGCCGCCACGACCAGCAAGCGATTGCCCGCTTCCAGCAAAGCTCTCCCCAACAACATAAACGCCTGAAAGATTGAGCCCCACCAGAAACAGAACATAGGCGGAAAGCGCAACAACCGCTGGCGATTGCAGGTGAAAACCCCAACCTAACTGTTCACCGCCTGCACGCAGCGCAAGCAACAACCCGCCAATCATGAGAAACGTAGAGAGCACGCCGGCTGCATAAAGAAGCCCATGCCGGCGAATGGAGGCGCGATCTTCTCCGGCAGCTTGCATCAAAGCTGCGGCTTTTACGAAGAGAATCGGAAATACACATGGCATAAGGTTGAGAATGATCCCGCCCGCAAAAGCCATCATCAAAAGAACGGGAACATTCGCCGCCGCCGCAGCGTTGAGCGCCGAAGCGTTACGGGAAGGCTTGACGACTGGTTCAGGCACTGCCGCGTTAAGCGCAATGCCGCGGCGCGCACCATTCCCATCCAAAGATGTCAGAATACCGTAAAGCGCATCTTCCGCGTAACCTTCCAGATAGCCCGGCGTCATGGTGATCGACATGACCCCGTTCGCAACAATCGCGCGTTGTGTGCCCGCTGGCTCGATCAGCCCTTCAAGTCCCGGAAAAAAGAAAACACTGTCGTCCGTAAGCCCGTCAATCAGCGGCAATTCCAGAACATAAAATTCATCGCGTGCGCTAAACGTCGCCTCGCCATCCAAGGGAACCGGCAACGCGTCACGCGCCGCTGCGAAAACCGTCGGGTTCTGCATTTTGCTTTGCGACGGTTCAATAACCGGAACAACAAATTCAAAACGGCCGTCCTCAGGAACGCAAATGTCCTCACAAGCCTGCCATGTCGCATCAATGGCGACACGAACCGTTTCACCAGCAACGAGATTGTCCGGCGCCACCACAGGCACTAAAAATATTGGCGTTCCTTCATGAGCGAAACTTGCCAACGGGCCGACCGGAATAAATTCAGGAACAGGGTGGAGAATATCGCCAGCCTCAATCCCTTCGGGAAGCGTCCAGCTCAAAGCGAGCGGCAGACCCGCATCGCCGGGATTGGTCCAAAATACGTGCCAGCCGTCCCGGACCTCCTGGCGGATAGCGACCCATGTTGTTTCCCCTGGTACAAAACCGTTTGTCTCCAGAATAATTTCTGTCGTTGTATAATCGGTATCGACACGGGCTTGCGCCGCTGCCCCACTGGTAACACCAATGGCAAAAACGGCCGCCAAAACAGATATCAGGCGCGATAAAATCATATGGATTAGTTACCTGTGCAATCCCTGCGCGCCAATCAATTTCATGAACAATTATCAACCGCTCTTCAAAATGTGAAAAGGGCCTGCAGCGCGTTGACGCGGCAGGCCCTCAATTCGTACATTTCAATTATATATATTCTTAATTGATAGCCTGATTCAGCAGCTGCGTTTCGGTGAGGCCAAAACGCTTAGCACGCCGTTGCAGCAACGTACGCCAGTTACCCAAAGACATCATCATGGCGTAGAGGATCGGCAGCATGCCGGATTTGCGCAATTCGAGAATCTGCTCGTCACTCAGCGCGTTTAATTTTTCTTCGTCTATGCCAAAATACTGAGCAAAAGCTTGCGGTTCTGCAGCGCCTTGTGGCGTGTACTGCGCCGTCTGGCCGTGAATAATCTCGTAAGGCGCAAGCCGTTTTGTAAATTCCTCGGTCATGATGCGATCACGTTCATAAGTCTTGCAAAACTCGATCGCGGTCTGTGTGTTTGAGGCTGGCTCGTCATTTTCAAACAACGGCGCCTCGCCGCCCGGCGCCAAACCTTCAAACCCTGCATCAATAACGATTGCCATGCGCTCACCGCTGGCTTCCGCCGCGATACCAAAGGGATATCGACGCACATAGCCCGGAATATACCGGTTTTCTTCCCAGTCACCGTTTTCATCAACAAACAGGTTAACATCGTCGACAAGGCCCATGATCGCCAACGGGATCGGCTGTTCAGCTGACATCAAAACGACCGGATAGTCTTTCATCGCCGCCGGGATTTCGCTGATCGTGATCGGGATTGCCCGTACATTCGAGCAAAACTGATAGCGTTTTGCCGGCGCACTTAAGGCAAGCTCACCGTGCTGTTCTTTGGTCATGAGTTCCGGGCGCTCAAAAAGGAACAATTTCCCGGTTACCTGCGGACCACTTTCTGTTTCGCTCATATTAAGCCTCTCCTATAAAATTGGCCCATAAATACTGGTTTTGAGCGCAGTCTCGCGCCGCAGGGCCGCACTGGCCCGCCATCCGCGCGGACGAGTAGCAAAAAGCCCGCCAGTGTCCAAGCCTATCCGGACCATAGTCGGCTGATTTCTACGCGTCATATCGCGCGTTCAAGACAAATTTGGCGACCAAATCCGGATTTTCCATGGGCGCAAGATGGCTGACATCCCCAACCAGCGCCACAGACGCCCCAAATCGGCTGAAACGATTTCTCGCAACGGAGCCGGTCGTTGTAGAGGGATGATCTGCGGCGAGAACCGAAACAGCAGCCGGCGCATCCGCGACCGCTTTCCAGAAGTGATTGGCCTGGGCAGCGAAAGTCGCCGCTTCCCAGCGCGGCGCACAAGCAAGGCTAACGCCTTCCCCGTCCTCGCACAGCCCGTCTTCAAGATAGTCGGACAACACCCCCTCGGACCAGCCTGCAAAAAGTTTTTTGCGCGCATAAGACGACTGGGCGGCGGCGCGGTCAGGCCAGTGTGACCGACGCCGTGCGGCCTGTTGCACAAGCGGCAAGCGCCGGGCGCAATAAGGCCAGATCGGCAGTTTCGCCGCATAGGCGAGCAAAGGCGGCATCGCAACGGGCTCGATCAATTTCAAGGCATCTATATCATTCCGCCCACGCGCAGCCATCGTAGCCGTAACAGCGCCCATGGAATGACCGGCAAGGATCCAGTTCGTTCTTTTATGCGCGTTTAGAAACTGGGAAATATCGCGCGCATATATGTTCCACGACTGCAATTGGTCAGGGTCAGCAGCCAACTCGGTGCGGCCGTGCCCGCGCAAGTCGAGCGCATAGATGTCAAAATCCGCACTCAACGCCTGCAACATCTGTTTGTACACGGATGCACAAAACCCTGTCGCATGGCAAAACAGTAATGGCGGTTTTTGGGCATTGGGCCAGCGCCAACCGGCAAGCGCGCCGCCATCCATATCCGTCGCCATCCGGACCGGGGCAGCGCCCATCATATCGTTTTTCTTCATGGCGCCAATGTGACGGTGCAATGAAAGAAATCAATCGCCATCGACAGCAAGCTCGTAGAGTGCCTTCATATGCAAAACGTCATCGTTTGTGCGGTGACGGTGCGGCGCAATCTTCGACGCTTGTGCAACCAGACCACCCAACGCCGCCGGCGCAATATTACACAGAATTTCGCTGAATTCCGACAGCACAAAAGCCTGTTTGACGCCGCCCGCTTCAAACAGACGATATAGCCAAAACCCATCCCAGTCGGGCGCGTCAGAATACACTGTAAGACCCGTCAACGCAGCGTTGAGCGCCGCACAGATCGCTTTGGGCATATCGCCTCGCTGATCCAAAACGGCAGGCGTAACCCCGTGCAGCGCTTCGGCCTTTTCATCCCATGCGTCCATCTCCCAATGGGGCGCAGGCTTGATGAGAAAAGACTGCGGCGCGCCGTCGGGGCGGCACCAACCGACCTCAATCGGCCATGACCGGGCGCCTAGCCCTGAGGCCTCCAGATCAATGAACGCAATGCCCTGCAAAAAATCGCCCCGCGGATAGTTGGACCAAACCGATAAGACGTAAAGTATCGCTTGTTTACACCTTCGCCGCAAAATAAATATAAACAGCCAATCATTCCGTTTTGAAGTTACCGGCGTTAATATCGTCTCGTGTCTGAAATCATCATCGTCAATACGCCCGGGCGGGCGCTCGTGGACATAACACGAAACGTTGAAAGCGCCCTTGCATCATGCTCATTCAAAAGCGGCGTGGTGCATCTATTTGTGCAACACACGTCAGCCTCATTGGTCATCCAGGAAAATGCCGATCTTGATGTTCAACGCGATCTCATCGCATATTTTGATCGATTGGTTCCCGACGATGGCCCCTATCGTCATGTTGCTGAGGGTGCGGACGACATGCCCGCCCATATCAAATCAGCGTTGACCTCCACAGCATTGACGATCCCATTTTCAGAGGGGCGTTTGCTTCTCGGAACCTGGCAAGGAATATATCTTTTCGAACACCGCCGTGCCGCCCATCAGCGCCACATCGCGGTAACGTTCCTCAGCGAGGCATAATCAGCATTTTAAGATTTGGGCTTGTAAACGCCACTGTCGGGATCGCGCTCGTAGTCAATGACAACTTTCGACCGTTGTACGTCAGCGCGTTTCTTTGCCTCGGACAAGACAGCGCGAATATCGCGCGACTGTTTATCAATAAAACGGTATAGTGCGACTGCGCCCGCTGCAGCGGCGACCGTCGCGACCAGAGTAGTAACTGCGCCCATCCTAATTTCCTCCGCTTTTCTCGCCGCAATCTAAAGTCCAAAACGGGACCACATTGCGCGGCGCTCTGCCGCTTCCAACAAGGCCTCTGCGTCGATTAATGACGTCGCGGGCAATGCCTGCGCGTCACCACCAGATAACAGTCGCCTCAATAATGAGCTGCTCTCCGACGACAATCGCTTAATTCTAACATCTTTTCCGTAGCGAGCGCGTAAAAAATCGCCGAGCTGAGCGGTTCCGTCGATAAGCCCCTTTTTCTGGGCTTTCGGACCCGTCCAGATGGCTCCTGAGAAAATTTCCTTGTCTTCGACAAGCTTTGCCGATCGGCGGCTTTTGACCAGATCGGTGAATTGTATATGGAGGTCGTCGAGCGTTTCCTGGAGGCGCGCAACGTCATCTGGGTCTTCCGACTTGAAAGGGTCCAGCATCGCCTTGTTGGCGCCGGCTGTATGAACGCGTCTTTCGATGCCGAGGCGGCTGATTGCGTCAACAAACCCGAAGCCGCCAGCGATAACACCAATTGAGCCAACAATTGAACTCTCATCAGCATAAATTTCGTCGCCCGCCAGCGCCAAAATATAGCCGCCGGAAGCGCCCACATCCTCAATGAAAGAGAGGACCGGAACACCTTTTTCTTTGGCGCAGCGGCGGATGGCGCCATAGATCAGGCGTGACTGAACTGGCGAGCCGCCGGGAGAATTGATCGCCAGCGCAACTGCTGACAGGCCGCCCGGCTTGAATGCCGCCTCAATGGCCTTTTCGACCCGCTGCAGCGAAAGCCCTTTACGTCCGGGCCCTGCAGCGCCGATCACGCCGGAAAGCTCGATCACAGTCACGAGAGGGTTCTGCTTGCCAAAAAACGGCATAGCGCGCCAAATTGCTTTGATTTGATCAGGTAAATTCGCCATTGCGTGCAGTTAGGCGGTATAATTCGTTTATTCAATCGCAGAGCTTTGAAATTAACCAATATTACTGCGCGGCATTGACGCTAATGGTCGCGCCCGCGCATGCTTGACCCGAACGCGGGCAATGCCCAATCTTATATTACTGGTCACCTTATCTGAAAGGCGTTCACATTGGGTCTGGCGGCGACAACCAGCGAGATGACGGTCTCAAAGAAAGCGCCGGATTTTCTCGGCGCTGTGGCAACGTTGCGCGCACTGACGGCTACTGGGCTCGAAGGCGTTAATCAGGAAATTCTCGCCCATATGCAATCGCCTGTGGCGATGATCCCCGATCTCGCCGGACATCTCATAAACGCGGGCGGCAAACGTATACGACCGATGCTCACACTCGCAGCAGCGCGGCTGTTTGATTATGAGGGCGACCATCATGTGAAGCTGGCGGCAGCCGTCGAGCTCATCCATGGGGCAACGCTTCTCCATGATGACGTTGTCGACGCTTCGGCACTGCGACGCGGCGCAAAGACCGCAAATATTATTTGGGGCAACAAGGAAAGCGTGCTTGTAGGCGACTTTATCTTTTCACGCGCCTTTGAATTGATGGTTGCAGCGAAAGATTTTCGCGTTCTACAGGTATTGTCACGCGCTTCGGGCATCATTGCCGAGGGTGAAGTGTTGCAATTAACGACACAGAAAAATATTGCGGCAACAATCGACATGTATCTTTCTGTCGTAGAAGCAAAAACTGCGGCCTTGTTCGCAGCCGCAACGCAATCCGGCGCTCTTATCGCTGGATGCACAACTGCCGAAGAGAATGCTCTGCGCGGATATGGAAGAAATCTCGGCATTGCCTATCAGCTCATCGACGATGCGCTCGACTATGACGGGTTTGAATCCGACCTCGGAAAAACCATCGGGGACGATTTCCGTGAGGGAAAGATGACCCTGCCCCTCGTATACGCAGTCGCACGCGCGCCGGAAAACGAAAAACCGTTCTGGCGCCGCGTCATATCAGACGGCCGGCAGGAAGATGGTGATTTGGAAAAAGCGTGCGCCCTGATGGAGCGCGACGATGCACTCGTCGATACGGTCGCCTGCGCAAAACGCTACGCAGCGCATGCCCTAAATGATCTATCGAAAGCGCCGGAAAATGAATTTTCCGCTGCGCTCGCGGAGTTGGTTGAAACATCTGTGTCAAGAGCATTTTAAACTGACGTCCTGTCAAATTAAAATGTCGCGTACGCTCTTCGGCGGATATGACAGCATTTAGTCTACAGCGTGCTTCGCCGCTTCTGACGCGTCCGATTGCGATCGGCGCCCTTCACCATCAGCAAACAATCCATCACGTCGCGCCTTTGCATGAATTTGCGATGCGCCCATTGCAAAAAAGAAACTCAATATTGCCGGAGCAATCCACTGAAACGCGGGCGAAAGCGTCAACATTATTATCGCCGTCGCAACCGATAACGCCGTCAGTGTCATATAAATCACTGCAACACGAATATGAGAGGCGCCAGCTCTGATCATCAGCTGATACAAATGCTCCCGGTGGGCAGAAAAAATATTCTGCCGACGCAAGGTTCTGTTTGAAAGAGTCCAGAACACATCAAATAGAAGCGGCAGAAAAATGACTGGAATAATCAGCGCACTAATCCGACCGCTGGATGCATTTGCCGCCAACACAGCAACGGCTGCAATGAGAAAGCTCACGGCTTGGCTGCCATTATCGCCCATGAAAAGCCTGCCACGATTTAAATTCGACGGCATGAACCCCATCGCCGCGACAGCCAGCAAAAAACACGCGATGGCGGCAAAGGGCGTGCCGGCAAAGCTTGCGATAACGCAGAAACCACAAAGTCCGACGACCGCGCTGCCTGCAGCAAGACCATTAGCGCCATCCATGAAATTGAATGCATTCATAAAGGCTACAATCCAGAGCACAGTCACCAATATCCCGATCCCGCCAAGATCAACGTCACCAAAAAACGGGATTGGCGCTGATCGAAGCGGCGCAAATGCCGCAACAAACAGCCCAGCAATGGCAAACTGCCCGATCAATTTCCAGAACGGTGATAAATGCAGGCGATCATCGGCATAGCCAAGGCCAAGAGCAAGCAGAGCAACACCGCCTAATAGCGTAGCTTCCCTTGCAGTATCGGGAATACCGGAAAATGCGCCGATGACAAACATTCCCGCAAGCCAGGCGCCAATAATAGCAATACCGCCCGCCTTTGATGTGACGCGCTGATGACTGGACCGATGGTTCGGATGATCGGGGAGTTTTTCTGAACGGGAGGCAAAACGGCTGCCGGTCAGCGAAATCAGAAACACAATCCACGCCGCGACGGCCGTAATCAAGGGTCCATCAAGAGATTGAGTCATAGCTGTATTTCACACGCGCCCGAACAGCGCCCTCGTTATGCGTCCGCGTCTTAACCCATGCAAAGCGGCGACGCCAATGCCCACCACCCATTCGCCTCCGCACAATCTTGAGCTTTGGCGGCGTCCGCTGCGGAGGCAAATAGGGCAAAACACGTTGCCCCGCTCCCGGACATGCGGGCGATCATGGCGCCGGGTTGAGCGGCCAGGAAATCTATTACATCGCTGATTTCCGGGGCCTGCATTCTGGCGATCGGTTCCAGATCGTTCCGCGTCAACTTCAGTTCTGCAATCAGCGTTTCGTAGTCATCGGTCTTAAGCAGAATGCCCGCCGGCGGCATCGGTGCGGGATGGGCTTCGTCAAAAGCTCTAAATACCGGGCCGGTTGGCATGTCTATGCCGGGATTGATGAGGCAAACCCACAAACGCGGCAGCGGAGGGCCCGACTTTATTTGTTCGCCGGCCCCCTGAACATAGAGCGGCGCAGCGCGCAGACATGCCGGCACATCAGCGCCAAGACTAAATGCAAGATCAAGAAGCTCTTCATGTGAGACATCAAGCCGCCACATCCTCGCCAGCGCGCGCAGTGCTGCAGCGGCATCGGCAGATCCACCACCGATACCGGATGCGATCGGGAGGTTTTTTTGCAACAAGATTTCGGCGCCACTACGAATACCAGTTTTTTCTCTCAGCAGCGCTGCCGCTTGCCAGACAAGGTTCTTTTCGTTCGGCAAGTCGGTCAGGGCCTCGGCAAACGGGCCCTCGACATTGAGGGACAAGTCCGGCGCCGGCCTTACGCCGACCCGATCGCCCCTCTCAGCAAAGACAAACAGGCTCGCCAACTCATGGAGCCCGTCATGACGCAGCGGACCAACATGAAGATAGAGGTTAATCTTGGCTGGCGCAGTTTCAAAAATCATTCGTTTTGGTCGGCGCTAACGTCCAGAAGGCCCTCTGCCAGCTTGTTTTCAATTGCAGCTTCGAGATCTTCACCCGGTTCAAGTTCAAGCACGCGGCGCCACTGGTAGCGCGCCTCGATATTGCGACCTAAACGCCAATATACATCACCGAGATGATCGGTAATAGTTGGATCGCCGGGTTCAATCGATGCGGCATGCTCAAGATGCCCTACCGCTTCATCGTAATCGCCGAGCTGATACCGCGCCCAGCCAAGACTGTCGATAATGGCGCCGGAATTGGGTTGCAGCGACACCGCCTTTTCAATCAGCTCAAATGCCTCTTCGAGATTGATGCCGCGCTCCGCCCAAGAATACCCCAAATAATTTAGCGCTGCGGGCTGTGCCGGTGCAATTTCGACCGCCTGTTTTAAATCCAGCTCCGCGCTTTCCCAATTGTCAATTTCGAGCAGTGACGCCGCACGCGCAACATAAAACCGCCAAACATCCTCATCGGGGTCGGCTGGCAAATCACTGATATAACCATCCAGAACCTTTATGGCATCGTCAGGTCGACCATTTGACGCGTGAAGATTTGCAAGCGCCAAAAGCGCTTCTGGAGCACCCCCATCTCGCCGTGCGACTACGCGCAGAACTGAAATTGCATCCTGATCGCGCTCCTGAGCCATAAGACTGTTTGCGATTTCGATTTGCGCAAGCTCATAATATGGAGAGGACTGCGAAATGCGTGAAAGCATTTCAATTGCTCCATCGTAATCGCCATACAGATTCAATATCGATCCCGCGAAACGCTGTGCATCATCCAGCGCCGGATCAAGATAAAGTGCAACCTGGGTCAGAACGAGAGGTAAATTGTAGTTTGCCGCGCCAACGTTAAAGCCAGCCTGTTGAGCGGCGGTTCTCTGATTGACGGCCTGTTCTAAAATCGCGGCGCCCAGAGAATAAAAAATAATAGCTGTAGCTTGGGTCGGGCTGGTATCGGCAAATGCACTGCTCACGCGGCCAGCATCGATCCGCACAAGACCCTGTTGTGCTGCTTGTCTGCCCGGGCCCGGATTCTGCGCCAGCAACTCGTAATACTCTCGTGCAGCCGTAGTATCGCCGGCGCGCTCAAGGAAGGCGCCATACGCGGCGCGCCCAATCGGTCCGCCAAAGGTCATCACAGAAAGCTGGTGCGCAGAGCGCGCATCGTCATCACGGCCGGCCTTTTCCGCCAGCAGCGCCTGGTGCAGCGGATTAAAGCCGCGAAATGTTTCATCCGTTGTCTTGTCCAGCAAGTCGTAAGCGGCGTCTGGACCTTCAATGCCGGCAAGCGCCCACGCATCAATGATGATCGAAGGTGCGGTTAGGTAGCCTGTCTCAACGCCGCTATCCAGATAACGTCGCGCCGCTGCATATTTTTGAGATTTTATAGCATAAGCCGCAAGAACAACCCGGGAAAGTCCGTCATCACCACTGTCCGGATCACGGGCAAGCTTTTCAGCAAACGGTATGGCCGCCTCAACGCGGCCGGCTGCAAGCTGGAAGAAAAACGCATCGCGCAAAATTTGTTTGGCGCCCGGCGCTTCCGACTGCGCGCCGGCAAAAGCGGCAGCCGCCGCATTGACGTCATTTTCACGCGCTGCCAATCGGCCAGACAGATAATCGCCGATAACGGATTCTTCCGGCGCATAACGAACGCAACCAGAGGTGAGCGCAACTGCGCCCGCAAAAATGCATGATAAAATTCTAACGCGCAAAACGGCGCTCCTTACATGTTCGGATAATTGGGCCCACCGCCGCCTTCGGGAGTGGTCCAGACAATGTTTTGTGAAGGGTCCTTGATATCGCAGGTTTTGCAATGAACGCAGTTCTGCGCATTGATCTGAAATGTCGGATTTGCGCCTCCCTCAGCTGCAATCACCTCGTAAACACCCGCAGGACAGAAACGCTGCGCGGGCTCGGCATAGATTGGTAGATTAACATCTATCGGGATTGAAGGATCCTTAAGTTTCAGGTGAGCGGGTTGATCTTCTTCATGGTTTGTCGCGGAAAACGCCACATTGGTGAGACGGTCAAAGGTAATGACGCCATCGGCTTTGGGGTAGTCAATGATCGCGTGTTTTTCCGCCGGCTCAGTCGCCGCAGCATCGGTCTTATCGTGATGGAGCGTGCCAAACAGGGAAAAGCCCGGGGCGATTGAATTCGTCCACAAATCGAGACCGGATAAGGCAATGCCGCCGAGCAGCGTACCAAATTTCGTCCACAGCGGCTTTGCGTTGCGCGCTTTTTTTAGCTCAGCCTTAACGCCGGAAGCATCATACGCGTCTGTGTACGCCGTCAGTTCGTCACCTTCACGGCCAGCCGCAATCGCGTCAAAAGCTGCTTGTGCGGCCATCATGCCCGTCAGCATGGCATTGTGATTGCCTTTGATGCGTGGAACATTGACGAAGCCCGCCGAACAACCAATCAAAGCGCCGCCAGGGAATGTCAATTTGGGTACGGATTGATAACCGCCTTCGGTGATGGCGCGCGAGCCATAGGCTAGCCGTTTGCCGCCCTCAAGAAGTTCCGCGATTTCAGGATGTGTTTTGAATTTCTGAAACTCCCCAAAAGGATATAGATAGGGATTTTTATAATTTAGATGAACAACGAAGCCGAGTGCGATCGTATTGTCATTATAGTGATAGCAAAACGAGCCACCGCCGGTGTCGTCTTTCAACGGCCAGCCGAATGTGTGCTGCACATGGCCCGGCCGGCTTTTTTCCGGCGCAATTTCCCATATTTCTTTCAGACCAATGCCGTATTTCTGAGGGTCGCTTTCGGCATCAAGGTCAAACTTTGCAAGCAGCTCTTGAGCAAGCGATCCGCGTACGCCTTCGGCGATAAACACATACTTGCCAACAAGCTCCATGCCTGGTTCATAGCCGCCCTTGCGCTGCCCATCCTTGCCAACACCTACCTCGCCAACAACGACGCCGCGCACACCGCCATCAGAGTGATAAAGAAGCTGCGACGCAGCCATGCCTGGATAAATCTCAACGCCCATCCCCTCAGCCTGCTCTGCCAGCCAGCGGCAAACATTACCCATGGAAACAATGTAGCAACCATGGTTTTTAATCATCGGCGGCATCGCAAAAACCGGCAGCGGCGCCGATCCCGAAGCGTGCATCAGCTTGAAACTTTCGGATACCACAGACGTCTCGATCGGCGCATCCATTTGACGCCAGTCTGGAAACAACTGGTCCAGCCCCACTGGATCCAGCACGGCGCCGGACAGAATATGCGCGCCGACTTCAGAGCCTTTTTCAACGACCACAACGTTGATGTCGCTGCCCTTTTCGACGGCAAGCTGCTTCAGCCGGATAGCTGCTGAAAGACCAGCAGGACCTGCACCAACAATGACTATGTCGAATTCCATGGATTCCCGTTCGGGGGTTTCGTTGACCATTGACGACTCTTTCTTTTTCCGGCCTGTCAGCTAAGGCGCGTTTCTGGCAAAAATCACCTCAAAAAGCCATGATGACAGACGCCGCGTAAAAGATACCAATGCAGTGTGCGACAAATATCAACGGGGCCACAGGCCGAACAGGAAGCGCTGATGATTAGCATAGCCCTCATAGCCACCTGCGCCCTTTGCGTTTGCGGCCTATTGCTGGCCGAATTTTACGGTCTCCGGTCGTTGAAATGGGTCATGAAACCGGCGGCGTCGACCATTTTTATCGTGTTTGCCCTGGTGTCTGGCGCCGCAGAAACCGGCTACGGCATGCTTATTCTTGCTGGCCTTATACTGTGTTTTGCCGGTGACGTGTTGTTGATCCCGGGTGGCGAAAAGAGCTTTCTTGCAGGAATGGCCGCCTTTGCCCTGGGTCACGGCGCTTATATTTTCGCTTTTGCCGCCAGCGCCGACGGAATTTCCGGCCATTCCCTGATTGCGATCGCCGGCATGTCTGCAGCAGCAGCCATCTTTCTTCGTCAGCTCTGGCCTCACCTCGCAGCGTTCAAATGGCCCGTATCAGGATATTCGGCAATCATTGCCCTGATGGTCGCTGCCAGTTTCAGCGCGGCGCCCGACGCGCACCACGCGCCCTATTGGCAAGCCGCTGGCGGCGCCGTGATTTTCGCGATTTCAGATCTTGCCGTGGCGCGCGACCAGTTTATTGCACAAAATTTTTTCAACAGGCTATGGGGGCTGCCACTATATTACCTTGGGCAAATGCTAATCGCATCTTCTGTTTAGGGCGCCGATCCTGATAGAATGGCGCTTGCCATGGAAAATTCCGAAAAAGACGCCGCAAGGGCGATATTGCGCTGGTACGCCGAAATGGGCGTCGACGAAGCCGTTGCTGCAGCACCAGCGGACCTTCAAACTTGGGGCAAAACCGAACGTTCGCCAGCGCCTAAGCCGCGCGCCGAGCCAATATCTGCTGGTCCGGTTGCGACACCCATTTTCGATAGTCAGACTTTGGCTGTCCCGGCTGATGAAGCAATCGCCTCGGCAAAAGCGATCGCTGCCGGCTGTGATAGTTTTGAAGCTCTCGAACGCGCTGTTTTAGACTTTGAAGGATGCCCCCTAAAGGCTGGCGCTCGGAATACGGTCTTTGCTGACGGCGTACCCGGCGCCGATCTCCTGGTGATCGGCGAAGCGCCTGGACGCGATGAGGACAGTATTGGCAAGCCCTTTGTTGGGCGCGCTGGTCAATTATTGGACAAAATGCTCGCCGCAATCGGCCGCTCACGAACAGAAAATGTGCTGATCTCCAATGTCATTTACTGGCGTCCCCCGGGCAATCGTACCCCAACACCAATCGAGACCTCGATCTGTCGACCGTTTGTCGATCGCTTGATCGATATCACCAAACCAAAGGCGCTCGTGCTTGCCGGCGGCGCGCCGACACAAGCGTTGCTTGGGCTCAAGGGGATCATGCGCGCACGCGGCGTGTGGCGTGAAATCGAAACGAGTGACGGGACGCCAATTCCGGTTATGCCAATCTTTCATCCAGCATTTCTGTTGCGCCAACCAGCCAATAAACGCCTCGCGTGGCATGACCTTCTTTCGCTGCAAGCCAGGTTAACAGAAGATTAACCGGCCTTTCGATATTGTTACCGGCAATATGGCTGTGTAACGGGGTTGATAACTTTTCACACATGGACGCCGGGCATAATTGCTGGATAATGCAATAAGATGTCGATGTTGGTGTAACAATCAGGTTCTTATAATGGTGTTGTTTTTTCGTGGCGCTGCGGTGGCGCTTTTTTTGAGTATATCAGCGGGAATCACACCGCTGGCGGCGGCGCCAGAAGCCCCGCAACACACTGAAATCACTAGCGTATTAAGTGATCAGGACGCGACGCTTTATCGAGAAATCTTTGCCCTGCAGGATGCTGGGCGCTGGGCGGCTGCCGACGTTAAAATAGGCGAGATCGAAAACGACATCTTGCTCGGCTATGTTCAGTTTCAACGCTACATGCATCCGACAGCCTACCGCTCAACCTATGCCGAGTTAAAGCGATGGATGGCCTATTACGCCGATCATCCGCAAGCGAATAAAATTTACCGCCTTGCCAGAAAACGCCGACCACGCAACGCGACACCGCCGGTTCGTCCGATTGCGCGCAAATGGCGTTCGACGCCCGAAAAACAATTGCACCCTGATCTCATCGCCGACTATCAGAAAACGAGCAAACCGCGCCTGCGCAAAATTGAAGGCCGCGTAAGATTCCTTTCAAACAAAAACCGCGCCATGCAGGCGCTCAAGGAAATTGATCGGCACCTTAAACGCGACGTTATCACAGAGCGACAACATGCCCGCATGCGTTCATGGATTGCGGCCAGCCTCTATTATCAAGGTTATGTAGACACCGCGAAAACGCTCGCTGAAGATGCCGCGGCGCGACACGGCGAGAGCGCCGTGCTCGCGCATTGGATCAGCGGCTTAATTGCTTTTCGGAGCGGCGATGCTGCGACCGCGCATGGCCATTTTACAAAAATGGCCGCTGTTCCGTATCAGGAAGACAGCCTCCGCTCAGCAGCAGGGTTTTGGGCCGCACGCACCGCTCTCGCCAGCGGCGCCTATGCTGACCTCGCCCCAAATCTTGAGATCGCTGCCGCCCATCCATTTACCTTTTACGGCCAGCTCGCCTTGGCGCAACTGGGACGCGACCATGACTATAATTGGGAAACGCCTGTAATCACGCCCACCGGCTTCGAAAGGCTGGCGGCCGAAAAACCAAGCGTGAGCCGCGCCGCTGCGCTTGCACAAGCCGGCCGCAGGAATGACGCTGATCTGGAATTGAGGTGGACGAACGGCGACCTGCCGCCTGAAATGGATGATGATATTCTAGCGGTTGCAACGGCCCTCGATTTGCCGGCTGCGCAAATCGACATAGCGCTCGCCAGCAGCGGTAAGCGGCGTGAGGCGGGCTTGTTCCCGGTGCCTACCTATACGCCTGAGGGCGGGTTCAAAGTCGATCGCGCACTTCTCTATGCGTTGATGCGTCAGGAATCGAAATTCAAGACCGATGCCACGAGCCGCGTCGGCGCCCGCGGATTGATGCAGCTAATGCCGCGAACGGCAAGTTATATTGCGAAAGACCGGTCACTGCGCCAACGACGGGGTCGCGACCGCCTTTACGATCCTGCATTTAATCTCAAACTCGGCCAATCCTATGTGAATTACCTGATGGACAATGCCGTTGACGGCGATCTGTTTCATCTTGCTGCCGCTTATAATGGCGGGCCAGGAAATTTGCGGCGCTGGAAACGGAAGATGGAAATTGATGACCCGTTGCTCTTTATCGAGTCTATCCCCAACCGGGAAAGCCGCAATTTCGTTGAAACCGTGTTGACAAATTTCTGGATCTATCGCGCTCGTCTTGGCCAGACAGCGCCGTCACGAGCAAAAGTGGCTGCAGGAGAATTACCGCTTTACGAAGCACTCGATCAAATCGCAGGGGATTGAGGTATCGGCTACTGCTCACGCTGGCGCATGAATACAAAATGTGTGCTGGTATCTGCAGTGTGACGCAACGCGCCGCCCCAAAAATCTATCGTCGAATTCTGTTCTGTAAATTTTGTTGATTCTGAAATGGCGCTTTTTTGCATCAGCGGTGCTGGCTTTATTCCAAACCCATAACCTGCATGATGGCAGGGCCAATAATAACCGCGAAAAGAACAGGGAGGAAGAAGCCAATCATTGGCACTGTCAGTTTCGGCGGCAATGCTGCGGCTTTCTTTTCGGCTTCCTGCATACGCAATTCACGGCTTTCAGTGGCCATGACACGTAGAGATGAACCCAACGGTGTACCATATTTTTCTGATTGTATCAGCGCCGTTACAACACCTTTTACGGTATCGAGACCAGTACGCTCGGCAAGGTTTGAGTAAGCTTGCTTACGTTCCTGCAAATAGGAGAGCTCCGCTGTCGTTAAACCCAATTCTTCTGCAAGCTCGGGGCAATTAGAGCCGACTTCCTCGCCGACTTTTTGGAGCGCACCTTCGATGGACATCCCGGACTCAACGCAGATAAGGAGCAAATCCAGCGCGTCTGGCCAGGCCAACTGTATCGCCTGCTGGCGCTTTGAGACGGCATTCGAAATGTAGATACTGGGCAGATAAAAGCCCACAAAGAACCCGGCAAAAGTCGCCAGCAATTTCCCAAAACTGTCGAGTTCAAAACCACCGAGAAAGTAGACATAAATAGCGACGAGGATCGCCACGAAAAAAGGAAGACCAATCCGCGCCGCCATAAACACAAACAATGCCCGTTGGGCGCGGTGACCCGCCATCATTAGTTTTTTCTTTGCGCTATCGGCGTCGAACACTTCCAGAAGCTTGAGGTTTTCAACCAGCTCCTTCAACATTCCCTGTGAGTTCGTCCGCAATTTTGGACTACCCTTTCGGGCCAGCATTTCGCGCTGTTCCTGTCGCAAACCTTCGCGATAGGAGCCGACAGATTTCATCCGCTCCTTTAGCTTATCCTTGATAAGAAATGGCTCCAGCACGGTATAAACAGTGCCAATTGCCGCGAGCGAGACGAGCAGTGCAACTTGAAAAGCACGGTCTGTTACGGCGTTGATGATTGCATCCATGATGTGCGCCCTAGACCTTTATCTGCGTCATTTTTTTCATCACAAAAATGCCCATCAACATCCAGCAACCCGCACCAATCAGAATGAAGTTGCCGGGGCGTGTTGTGAAGAGCGGCTGAAGATAGTCCGGCGTTGACATCTGAACCGCCCCCATCACCAAAAATGGCAGCGATCCAATAATATAGGCAGAAGCTTTCGCCTCTGAGGAAAGGGCCTTAATCTTACCTTCCATGAGCTTGCGCGATCGCAAAACGCCAGAAAGATTGCCCAGCGCTTCCGCCAGATTACCGCCTGTCTTTTGTTGAATGAGCAGCACGATGCCAAAGAAATTGACTTCCTGAAGCGGCATGCGTTCGAACATCCGTTCAAGCGCTTGTTCCATGGTCATGCCGACGCGCATCCCTTCCACCAGCATGTGAAACTCATCGCATACCGGGCGCTGGGCCTCTCTCGCGATAATTTTAAGGCATTCGTTGACCGGCAATCCGGTTTTCACACCGCGCACGATCACGTCGATAGCTACCGAAAATTCCCCAACAAACTTCTTCTGACGCCGTCCGCGCAAAAAGTTGACGATCCATCTCGGAAACCCCAAACCGCCGACCACCACCAGAAGACCCGTAACCCAGGGCTGCTGACCGGAGATCAGGCCAATCAAGCCGAAAAACAGCGCCACTATCAGCGATCCGATATAAAAATGCTGCTGCGTGATCGGCAAGCCAGCCTGTTCCAGTTGCTGGTCCAGCGTGACACGCTTTTTCTTTTTGAGATTTTTGGTTTTAGCGTCGAGATGTTCCAGCGAAGCCGTAAGTTTCTTGCGACGCTGTTTGTTTTGCGCCTCAGTGTTTACGGAGTTCACACTCCGCACACGTTTTTCTTTCAGAGAAGCCAGGCGCTTTTTAGTCTTGTCCTGCGGCGTCGGCGAAAAGAACGCAAATGCAAGCGCGCCGAAGCACAGCAGGCCAAGGACAGTCGCAATGAGAATCCTTTGGTCCATGAGCGCTTACTCCGATGCGGCGTCTAATGCGCCCGCAAGTTCAGCTTCTTTTCCGTAATATCTGGCGCGATCCCAAAATGCCGGCCGCGCGATTCCTGTTGATTTGTGTCGGCCGACAATCGCACCGTTCTCGTCTTCACCTTCCATATCGTAGATAAAGAGGTCCTGAGTGATAATTGTGTCGCCCTCAGTTCCCAATACCTCAGTCACATGCGTGATACGCCGGGAGCCATCCCGCAGGCGCGCCGCCTGTATAACAACGTCGATGGAGCCAACAATCATTTCACGGATTGTTTTTGACGGTAAATTGTAGCCGCCCATGGTGATCATGGACTCAATACGTTGCAGCGCTTCACGTGGACTGTTGGCGTGCAACGTACCCATAGATCCGTCATGACCGGTGTTCATAGCCTGCAGCAGGTCGAACGCTTCCGGTCCCCTGACCTCACCAACGATAATTCGCTCAGGGCGCATCCGCAGACAGTTTTTAACTAAATCGCGCATCGTTACCTCGCCCTGCCCTTCAAGGTTCGGGGGGCGTGTTTCAAGCCGCACAACATGCGGTTGTTGGAGTTGCAATTCCGCGGCGTCTTCGCAGGTGATGATCCGCTCGTCCAGCTCAATGAAACCGGTCATACAGTTCAAAAGCGTCGTCTTCCCTGAACCTGTACCACCGGAGATCAACGTGTTGATGCGACAATGACCAACGATCTCAAGAACCTTCGCGCCTTCAGGAGATATTGAACTGAAGTTCACAAGATCCTGGATGGTCAGCTTATCTTTCTTAAACTTACGAATGGTGAGTGCGGCGCCATCGATCGCCAGTGGCGGCGCGATAACATTGACGCGTGAGCCATCCGGCAGACGTGCGTCGCAGATCGGACTTGCTTCATCAACACGACGGCCAACTTGGCTCACAATTCGCTGACAGATATTCATCAGCTGGGCATTGTCGCGAAACCGCACATTTGTAAGCTGGATTTTGCCGCCTACCTCGATAAACACATGACTTGCGCCATTGACCATGATGTCAGAGATGTCGTCTCTTGCGAGCAGGGGTTCGAGCGGTCCATAACCCAGAACATCATTACAGATGTCCTGCAACAGCGATTCCTGTTCGGCGATCGACATCTGGACGTTTTTGATCGATATGATCTCATTGACGATGTCACGTATTTCTTCGGCTGCAGACTCGGTATCGAGCTGCGCCAGCTGTGACAAATCGATAGTATCGATAAGCGCATTGAAAATCGTCGTCTTCGTCTGAAAATACTGATCGCTACGGCCGCCTATTTCGACAGCCTGAACCTGTGCGGCGGCGTCCTCCGCCGGCTTGGCGACGCGCGGCGGCGCGGCTGGCGCCGGTTTCACCTTTGCTTTGGCCGCCGGTTTCGGCGCTTGCTTGGCCGCCGGCTTCGGTGCGGGTTTTTCCGCGACCGGCGCTGGCGCCGGCGCCGGCGCCGGCATTGCCGGTGCTCCGGCTGGACCTGTCCTACGTCCAAACATCGTTTTTTACCGTTTCTTCTTAAACATGCCGACAAGGCTGAATTTCGGCCGGGCAATATTTGCTTCATTACGGCCAAGGAGCTGGGAAGCGAGCTCACGCAAGGCAACCGCCGTTTTCGTCTTCGGACCCACATCGACAATCGGCGCCGCATTGGTCGCCGCTGCGCCAAAAAGTTGTGGTTCCCAAGCGATGACCTGTGCTGGCTTGATGCCAACATGCTCCTCAAACTGATCAGGCTGGACAGCAGACATTTTTGCGTCAACCTGGTTCAAAATAAGAGTCGGAGGCGAATCATTCGGGCGTGCGCTGCTCAAAATATCGACTAGCTGTTTCGTATTTCGAAATGACGCGAGATCCGGCGTCGCGGTGATGACAATCTCATCTGCTGTTGTCAAAATACGCTTTGACCAACTTGTCCACACATGAGGAACATCAACAATCACCGTCGGCGCAGTGCCGCGCACAGTGTCGAGAACTGTTTCAAATGCCTGGTCGTCGATATCAAACTCACGATCCAGAAGGCTCGGCGCGGTAAACAAACTGAGGTGCTCAGTATGCTTTTGCAAAAGCCGGTCCAGCAACACATCGTCAAGGCGTTCCGGCGCGGTCAGAGCCTCAACGAGGCCAGCCGATGCTTCTTCATCAAAATCAAGGCTTGCTGTGCCGAATGGCAAGTCAAGATCAAGAATAACCGTATCGCTTTGAAATTCCTCTGATGTGCACCAACCAATATTGTGTGCAATTGATGACGACCCAACGCCGCCACGCGAGCCCACAAATGCAATTGTTCTCCCGATTGGTGGAGCGGCGGGGTCAACATAGAGATCAGCAATTGTCTTGATGATCTGCAATGGCGACTGCGGTCGAACGATATATTCGCTCACGCCCTGGCGGATCAATTCACGATATAAGATAATATCATTGACATGCCCGACGATCACAACTTTGGTTGAAGGGTCACAAACTTCCGCAAGCTCACCCAACTGAGCGAAAATTTCTGCGCCGCTGGCAAGCGTCTCCAGAATAATCAGGTTTGGTGTTGAGGCAGATTGAAATTGATCGATCGCCTTGTTGAGACCGCCCATATGGATAGTCAGATGCGCTTTTGATAGGCGACGATCCACAGATGCTTTCTCCAGCAGCGCGGTTGTCAGTGGTGTTTCACAAAAGGCATGAATAGAAATTCTTGGTACTGGGCGATGATCGACATCACTGTCGCCAATGTCGGTCATTTCCTCACCGACAGGCCCTTCGTCAAGCGCTACGCCTGTGGCGGCGACAAGCGCGCCTGCCGTCTCGGATGCATCAGGCCCTCCCACATCACCAGGATCTGGCGCTTCAACATTTTCTGCCTCAGCGCCCTGGTATTCCTCTGCGGTATCGCCGTCCTCCGCATTATATTCGAAACTGCTGACATCAGCGCTTAGCTCACCGTCAACGTCAAGTGAGGCATCAATGTCATCGCTCAAAAACTCGTCCGTGGACAACTCAGCGCCGTCCAACTCCGCATCGTCAAAATCTTCGTCGCTGAAATCTTCGTCCGCAAAACTCTCATCGCTCAATGCTGCAAGTTCTTCCTCGGACAGCTCCTCATCGAGCCACGACTCATCGTCTCCAAGAGCATCCAGATCGCTGTCAAAATCGTCGGACGGAACCTGTGTAGGCCCGCCATCCGCGCCGAGACTGGCCGCGCCGTCGGCGACACCCTCCTCGTCTTCTTCTTTTTGATAAGCTGTTTCAGCAGCGTTCTTCATCATATTCTCCCTGCGCATCCCCAAGTCCATGCGCCAATACTCTAATTGGCCGTTCCCGCGTCGATCGTTTCATCTGCTTCTGACGCAGTAACCTCGCCGGCACGATAGGCGTTAATGCCGCGAACGACCGCCTCGCCGTCACGTGGGTCCGTACCAGCCGGTGCAATCAGTTCATGCGGGTCCGCAATCATTGCGGCATAGTTATTCATTGTTGCGCAACCTAAATTTGGCGTGCGCAAATTTCTGTAGTCGCGCGAACGGACATCAGTCCAAATCCCACACTCGCTCGGCGTAGCCACATAATGCGTATACGATATAATGAGCTTCGGATTTTCTGAGCCGCCGCTTGTTCGATAGGTGGCGCCAGCAAGTGCAGACCATGGCACGCCAGCCTCATGTAACGCTTGACGGATATCTGCCGCAGCTTCCTGACCGTCAAGGTCACCACCGGTTCCCGAGGGCGCCGTAATTGTCAAAGGCCCGTGACCATCGAGCATATAGGCCTCTGCAAACGCCCGTAACCGGGCGTGATCAACACTTGAAACATCGGACGTTGAGGGGTCACTCTCAATCGTGAGCGTGACAGTCTGGCTGTCGACGGAAATCGGATGCGTTTCCTGAACAGTCATCGCATGTTGAGGGCCATTGAAGCCGCCTACACAGGCGGTCGCCGCCAGCAATGCTGTGGAAAGGAGCGTGTTTTTGAATACTTTGCGGTACATAACTTCTTTCCTCTTAATCCAGGATGAAACCCATAGGGCCCTGCAGCGATGCTTCTCGAACGCCAGCGCCAGCCAAACCGTAGGTGCTAAATAATTTACCCGTCAGGATCGAATCCAGGTCACTTGCCGGTACGAAACCTTCGTCTGGATCACGTAGATTCGACTCATGTGTCGATTTGACAAGATATGGTGTGACAATAATCACCAACTCAGTTTCACTGTTCGTGTAATCACGACTGCGAAACAATTGCCCAAGAACAGGCACATCTTTCATGCCTGGCACGCCTTCGATCGTTTGGCGCATATCTTCCTGTAACAGGCCCGCCATAACGAGGCTGCCGCCGCTTGGCAACTCTACCACGGTATCTGCTCTTCGCACTGAAAGACCGGGTATAGACAAGCCAGGCGTTGTTACCAAATTTCCGTTCGCATCAACAGTTGTCAGGCCGGGCGCAAAAAACGCATTCTCAGTGGTGATCTCGCTGACCTCGGTAGATATCTTCATGTTGATCCGGCCCTTGCTCAACACCAGCGGTGAAAATCCGAGCCCGACACCAAACTCTTTGAATTCAATACTGATCACCCCGTCCTCTTGACCTACTGGCACTGGGAATTCACCGCCCGCGAGGAACTTGGCGGATTCGCCAGAAACCGCTGTGAGATTCGGTTCTGCAAGTATACGGATCAATCCATTCGTCTCCAGCGCCTCAAACCGCGCGTCGAGCTCTGAAATATCACCGAGGGGGTTTCGATTAAGAGCGGTGGGCACTGTTGCATTCAGCGCGTTGGCGGCGACGCCGCCGCCAGCGAACCCGCCAGTGGCGAGCGTGGTGGCAAAATTACTCAACTGCACCGTGCCGCTGGTGGAAACCCCAAGCTGCTTCACCAGCTGGCGTTGCATTTCAACGATTCGAACTTTGAGCATAACCTGTTCACGGTCACGCACGCCCAACATATTCACGACCGCCTCGGGATCACCGATGAATCGCCCTGCCAACTCTGTTGCATTCGCAGCATCACTTGGAGATTGAACTGTGCCGCGCAGCAATAGGTTGTTGTTGAGAGCTTCCACTTCGATGCGGCTGTCGGGCATTGTTCGGCGCATCAGGTCCACCAGTGCGTCAACATCGCGCTCAACCCGAATTTCCAGGTTTAAGATCTGTCGGCCTTGCGCATCGAAGAAAAATGCATTTGTTTCGCCGACATCCAGACCAAGCAGATAGACGCGCCGCGGCGATCGCACCACTGCATCAACCACGCCCGGCTGGGATACCAATACGTCAGCCGCTGCATGAGGCAGCTCGACAATCGCCGCCTTGTTCAAAGGCAAGACAATACTTTTTGAAACCGCGCTATCGCCACCCATATCGATCGCGACTGGTTGAGACCCGCGTTGTGCGAGCGCCGACCCTGACGTGACCGATATCGCGATTGCGCCGATGCAGGCCATCACCAGAAACTTTCCGGTGAAGGCGCCTGCGGCCTTGATGGCGTTGGCTGCTAGTGTCATCTCAAACCCCTGATCGAATTTCATATTAAGACCGGCCATATCTGATAACCGTGACGCCAGATGGGCGACTATCGTTGGCTTGCACATCGCCCTCGGGGACGAAGATGCTGCGCAACACCAAACTCAACGCCCCGTTCGAACGGGCGTTCATGAATATTTCCGCATCACCAGGCGCAAGCTCAAGCGTTGCATTTGAAGCAGGGATGTTTGCCGATTCTGAATTTTCGGAATAAACCGCGTTTATGGCAAGAACGCGTACACTTCGAAACAGCAAGCGTGTCTTGCTTCTATTCCCGGCATCGATAGTGGCCATCACATCAACATGGTCACCCGGCAGAATGAATCCGCCCGACGAAGTCTCTGGCGACACACGTAATGTTACAGCGCGGAAACCTGGCTTTATGATTGCCGCCATCAAGCCACCCGAATCTGCTTTAACAAGTTTTGCATTAACGATTGGCTCGCCAGTGACGATCAACGACCGCGCGACAGCCTCCGTTAATTGATCACGTGCTTCCGGATTTTCATCGGTGACGAAGCTCGGCTGCACTGCTTTTTTGGGCCAGGAAATCCAACGTGTATCTTCGAGCGCAATGCGCTCGCCACGCTGAATATCGCGGGTGGAAACAAGGACGCGAACAGTTTGTTCCCTAATCGGTTCAACCGTGCGCTCAACAGCGACATTTGCAGAGTTTCCCTGCATCAAGAAAAATGCGCCGACGCCAGCCACTAATGCAACGCCCAGTATTATCATACGGCTTGTATTCATCTTGAACCTACCTGACCCTTACTCACGGCACGACGAAAAAACTGTTGTCTCTATCGTGCTCGAAAGTCCTCAAAACTATGTTAACCGACCTTGTTAACCGCCAAAGACCAATTGGAAGAATGGCGTTTGTGAAAAACTAAGAAGTGTGCCCGCGGCGATCGCTACGGCGTAGGGCAAGTCACTCTTTCGTTCATGCAACCGGATCAGCCACGGCGCATGCGCATAAACAGGCAATAGCGGCGACCGACGAAATGCCGTCATCGCAATAGCCAGAACCAATCCGGCCAAAGCTGTGTTGAACAAAAATACGCCGAGGCCGCCAAGACCGAGCCAGGGCGCTGTCGCGGCAAAGAGCTTTGCGTCACCACCGCCGATGATCTTCCCGGCAAATAAGGCAAACCCCACCGTTAACGCCGCAGCGCCGATCAAAAACCCTTCGAAAATGATATTGGGTGACGCCCCCACAGCCAAACCCGCGACTGGGTATGCGCAGATAAGGACAATAGAAATCCAATTTGGTATTTTAAATTCGTACAAGTCGTTTGCCGCAGCCATCAGCAGTGCGGCGGGAAGTATGGATAATACCAGATATGCAATCACGCAGAGCTCTCCACTCAACAAACGGTGGAGAAGGTATGCCGTTGGCTCTTAACGATCCGTTAGACATAAACAAAAAAGGAGACCTTTCGGTCCCCTTTTTCACTTCCGAACACAGCATTTGCTGCGAAAGGTTTATGGTGCAGACTGAAGGCCTGTATCCACAGCGTCAAACGTTGTGCTGAGCGTTCCACCTACGGCACGTACAGCCGCGATGATTGCAACAGCAATAAGGGCAGCGATCAAGCCATATTCGATGGCGGTTGCACCTTCTTCGTCTGATTTAAATCGTTCAATTAGAGCTTTCATTTGTCGACTCCTGCTTACTTTTCACTTGCACCGTTGAAGAAATTTCTCTTCAACTCCTTACATCATGTCGCTGATCTGTAAATAAAGAATGAACGTTGTGTAAGTTTTCGTCCGTATACCGATATTATGGTAAATTTTTGTTTACTATATTTTTGCTAGTCGTTCTAGCTCATTAATATTGATCACAATCAAACCCGGATAATCACGAAGAGCCACCTCGTCTTGGATCAATTCCGCCACCGCCGCAGCGGCAATTGATTCATCAACCCCCGCCCGCTGCGCCAATTCACGGTGTTTTGGCATCTTTGGAATACGCCACTGCCCGGTCACCGCATCACGCTCGATAAATTCCAGCAATGCCGCATAGACCTGTTTTTCTGACGGTTGATCGATCGCCGGCGCTTTGAATCTCAATGCGGACAAACCATTCGCGAAATAAACTGCTATGTTGCGCATCAAGGAAGGTCTGCCATTCGCCAGCAATCGAAATGCCGCGGCGTCAACAGCGATGATATCTACATCTTCTTCAGCGGTAACAGCGAGCCTTTGACAAAGATCAGCGCCATCTTCGATCAACGCGAATTCAAGGCCGAATATTGATTTTGGCCCAAACTCTTCAATTATCATCGCGCCGGTATCACCATCGACCAGGGTGACGCGCAGCCTTCCGGCCATAACGATGAAAAACTCTCCGCCATCATATTGACCGAGAGAATAGACCGTTTGCCCGGCGCTGTATTGGCGTTTGTCGCTGGTCTCGTACAAACTTTCGCGCACTACCGGCGAAAGGTCTTGAAATGGCGACATGGTCGAAAGCGCTTCAGCGAATTCATCCGCTGGCGCGGTGTTTTTGATCGGCGTTGCAGACATGGGGTTCTCCAGCAGCAACGCGCTGGTTAGCACTCACGGCTTAAAGCCTGGTAAAATTCGGCGTTTAAATATCTACACTTTGGGTTAATGCCCGGGGCTTCCTTAAACCTTCATTGACTCATCCCCGATAGGTTCAGCCATGAAAAATTCATAGGAATGTCCAATGCGTACGATTTTCTCCGCAATTGCAGTCTTCTTCATTATGGCGCAAAGCGCATCAGCTGGTCAGATTTGGTTGACCATGGATCAGGTGCGGCCATTCAAACTAGAAAACCCGGCTCAAAAAATTGTAGTCGGCAATCCATCAATTGCAGATGTTACAGTGCAGGACAGTCAAAATTTACTGATGTTCGGCAAGGCGCCGGGTCTCACTAACATCTATATTTTCAATGAGGATGGTGAAACGTTTGAAAACCTAATCGTTCGGGTGCGCTCGCCGAGCAGCGACATGCTCACCGTTCATCGCGGCACGGCGCGCACGACTTATAACTGCACAACCAATTGTGAGGCGACGATCACAGTAGGCGATGACCCACTCAGCTTCACGGGCGTTTCCAGCCAGGTTTTGAACAAATTCAGCCAGGCAGCAGGCGCTGCCGACTCCGCGGACCAAACAGACGAAAACTAGGGTACACTGTTTCCTTTTTAAGGCCTCGCCAATGGCGGGGCCTTTTTTATTTCTCCGGCAACTTAGCTTCAAAATTATAGATTCGCGGTCGCTCTTGTTGGCGCAAGTTTAACCGGCACCAACTGTCGATTTCACGTGCTGTCTGTTCGTTAGGCGGCGCTTCCTTTTCCAGCAGCAAATGTGCAATCAACCGGCTGACGCCATCGCCGCTTCGACCGACAGTAATCGAGCAAGCTGCAATTTTTGGATGGCCCTGCAGTGTATTTGCTACTTCGTCTGGAAATACGTTAACGGCGCCGATTTGCACAGCACCGTCACGCCGCCCACCAAGGCTAAAGCTGCGCGCGCCCGTCCAGTCCAATATATCCATCGCCGGCGTGTGCTTGCCGCCTTGCTCCGGCGTAATACGCACCAGAAGATCACCCTCACGCCGCCAGTGATCGAACATGACAAAAGGCTCTGTCGGTGCATCGCGCCAGCCAATCAGACCAGTCTCAGTAGACCCATAAAGCTCACGCAGCACACCAAAGCCGCTTTTTCGCATCTCGGTCGCCAGGTCTGCTGTCATCGGCTCTCCAAACGAAACAGCCATGGTATTGTCCGGCGCTTTGAGGCTTTCCCGCATCATGTACCGCCACAATGTCGGCGTAGCGACGAGAACGTCGCCAAAAAGAAGGCTGCTTGATAATTTTTCCGGCGTCATGCCGCGCGCATCGACGGCTTCAATATCAAGTAGATTTGGTGTCAAAACGGTCAACTCAAAACCAAGCAAGCTATGCGGCGCGACAAACGATAAAAGGCGACGGCGACCATATAACAGGCCCGCCGCCGCGCCCGCATCCTGGAAAATCTCCGCCGCGGCATGTGTGTGAGCAGCACTGCGATCGTCACGCGCCGCTGATTTGAAGGAAAAGCTGGTGAGGCGCTCTGATATGGCCTGCGAAATCTCGCGCGCCCAGTCTGAAATCCTCTGCGCAGAAAATTCAGTCAGAAAATCGCCGTCGAGGCCAAATATTTCCGCTACGCGGCGAGCGCATTCGCCTTTCTCTTCGTCGGTCAACGCGATGCCGTCGCCGCCAAGCAAAGTGTCATGGGACCACGATGCGATCGTCACAAAATCGAAATGACGGTTGAAACGCCGGGATAACTCGTCAGCCAAAGCGGCGCCGATGATCCGTGCGATTTGCGTTTCTGAAATGAGGAAAGGTTTCAAATGTCGCTCGCCCGCTGCTTGAGGTCATCGTTCAAAATACCCTCATACCATGATTGCAACCGTCGCAAGCGCTTGTCTGCCTCGGGATACGGCGCGGCTGCCGGGCTGACGATAAAAGCCGGTCTGACGCCAAGAAGACTGTTGGTGACAAAAAGCCCGCCATGCGCAAGTGCCTCGGGCTCAATTGCGCCCTCCTCTATTGATAGATCAGCCTGGGAGGCGCCCTCAAGCAAAATGCCTCGCACTATACCCTTCAACGCTCCTTCGTGTGCAGCCGGCGTTGCGGCGGCGCTTTCATCCCTGAGCAAAAAAATATTTCCCATGGAAACGCACGCGACGCGGCCCCGGCTGTTCAACATCACCGCATCATCGCACCCCAGAGCAGTGACCTCGTTGCGCGCCAGCACATTATCGAGATAATTAAGCGTTTTGTGGCGGGATGAAATGCTTTGCTCACTGCGCACAAAACTGCTGACTGCAAGCCGCACCGGCGCCGCCATGCTTGGCGGGTGATATTTTGAAACGGTCACGAGAATAGTAGGCTTGGCTTGCTCGCCGGTGGGAATGAGCAGTCCCCGTTGACCCGGACCGCGCGACACAGTGATGCGCACTGCGGCCAGCTCCTTGGTCAATTTGTTCCGCGCAACCAATTCAAGGATCACGTCGATTGTTAGGTCATCAACTTCAACATTCAACTGCAGCGCCGCCATCGCCGTCCGCAAGCGCTCGAGATGAGCGCTCCAGAACGCAGGAATGCCGTTCACAACCAGGATGGTTTCAAAAACCCCGTCGCCAAGCAAAAACCCGCGATCAGCGATATTGATTGCCGCGGGATTCGCAAAATATTCGCCGTCGAGCCAAAAGGTCATGAGCCGCTTTCCGCATCACAATAGCTTAAAAAATTCGCGACTATTTTCTTACCGTGAGGGGTCAATAATGACTCCGGGTGAAACTGCACACCAAACCAGGGGCGAAGCCGATGTGCGACTGCCATTACCTCTCCTTCTTCGCTCCATGCGGTTTCTTCGAGCTCAGAATTACGCCCCGGTGCAGCGCTCAAGGAATGATAGCGACCGGCTGGTGTCGGAGAGGGAACGGATTGAAAAATCCCAGCCGCATGATGGCGAATATTACTCGCTTCTCCGTGCAACGGCCTCAAAGCGCGACGCGTTATGCCGCCGAATGCTTCTACGAGGCATTGATGCCCAAGACAGACCCCAAGAAGCGGTGTTTCCTCCGGCAAAGAACAAATTAACGCCATAGAAATACCTGCGTCGGCGGGGCGTTTCGGCCCAGGAGAAATAATAACGCCCGCCGGCGCAAGAGACAAACACGCATCGGCGGTGAGTGCATCATTTCGAACAACAACAACCTCCCGCCCACATTCACGCACATAGCGCGCAAGATTATGGACAAATGAATCATAGTTATCGATGATCAGGATCATAGCAATTCCTGAGGCAATTTCCCAATCGCTTCCAATGCCGCAGATGCTTTTACAATGGTTTCCACATACTCCTTGCAAGGATCTGATCGCAACGTGATGCCGCCGCCGACGGGAATGGTAAGCTTCCGCATGTCCTCATCGACGATCATTGCCCTAATCGCGACCGCGAAATCTGCAACACCCCGATCATCCACATAGCCAATGGCGCCGCAATAAGGCCCGCGGCCGGTTTTCTCGGTATTTGCAATAGCGTTCATTGCTTCGATTTTGGGGGCGCCGGTGATAGAACCGCACGGAAATAATGCGCCAAATATATCCATCATTGAAACTTCTGCCCGCAGATCACCACTGATTCGCGATACAAGGTGGTGAACATTTGCAAGGCTTAGCAACTCGCAAATTACTTCCTCGCGAATTGAACCATCGCAACAAACCCTGGACAGATCGTTGCGCACCAGATCGGCGATCATAATATTTTCCGCGCGATCTTTGGGATCACCTAGCAATTCATCACTGAGCACTTGATCGGCCGCCAGTGTAACGCCACGCGGACGGGTTCCTTTGATCGGCTCGGATAAAATCCGCCGTGCGCCAGTTGCGTTGGAACCAATATGAAAGAATCGCTCCGGCGAATTTGATAGAATGGCGCCCTGGTGTAATTGCAGAAGCGCACCAAAAAAAGCATCACTCCTGCTCGCCAGACGGCGAAATAATCCGAACGTATCGATGTCGCCGTCCGCGAAAACGTTGATCTGGTGCGCAATATTTGCCTGGTAATAATCCCCATCAAGAATATCTTCGATGGTCGCACGAATTCCCGTCTCGTAACCGGACGGTGTAAAATTTGAACTCAAAGGACCAAATTGATGCGGATCTTCTGGCGGCAACGGGTCCCTACCCAGTGCATTGCGCAAACGCCGGCAGGCCCGTTCGTCACGACCCGTGATATAGGCGCATTGCTTTCGTCTTGAAAATAAAGCGGCCGCGTCATAGGCGCCGAACGCCATATCGGGCAAAGCAAATGGCGACGGCGGCATTTCTAATGAGGATTCCAGGTAGCGCGCCGTCTCGTAGCCTACATAACCAACGAGCCCCGACAGAAATGGTAAATCCTCGCGCTGCCTGAGCGCGTTGCAGGACCGCTCATCAATACAGTCCTGCAATAACTGAAATGGATCGTTTGGGCCAAACCCGTCTCCGGCATGGACGACGCTATCGGGAAACGCAACGATAATTGACCATTCAGCGTCGTCAGATAAATCGCCGCCATGAAGGAGATGCGCAAACGGCTCGCCTGATAATGGCGCGAATGCCTCATACGGGCTTCGCCATTCGGTATCCCAGGCAATCATGCGCTTAGACCTCACTGCGGCGCCTTCCGGTACCGTCGATTCGGCCCGGTCCCAAGAGGCAGCGTTATAAAAATCCACAAAGCTCTAGGTGATCAAATTGAGCCTCAGCAAGAATGCCCCATTGATCGCGCCTGGTCGAGCGTGTTGGTCTGAATATCCAGCGTCGGATGCAAATAGCGCCGCGTTGATAAGACTAGAAGCCACCCATCGAATTGGACTTCACTGCGTCAATAAATTCGCGGTGCGAGGCGATATGGCACTTGTCGTGCGTAGTCTTGATATACTTCGTCCTGCATCAAGATTCTTTCTTCCGCTGCTATCCTCGCAATCATAAGCCCCCACGCGATGACATAAATCATCAAATTCCACAGCGATGGCGAATAGAGAAGATAGCCTATATGCGTCACCATATAGCCGGCATACATAGGGTGCCGTACAAAGGCATACATGCCACCCTTTTTGACGCCGCGATTGGCCGCCACCAACCCAAAACTACGTCTTAAACTGAATTTCGCAAACACATGCGCCGCCATACCGGTAAAAATAAGCGGCGCGGCTAGTTCAGGTGCAATAGGTGTTCCGCTGCTATTGACCATCAAAACCGAAAAAGTACCGGCCGCGGCCAGGAGCCAATCCATAGGGCGAGTTGAAATGTTTTCGGTGGGCCTGCGTAGAACGAGAAGAACAATAATTGCGCCCTCCGAAATCAACAATAATATCGGCGCGAGATCCTCACGTGAAATCTCGTCAGGCCATATGCGAGACACCAGCATGGCGTAGACAATTAGTACTACACCCTGCTCGAGGCGATCCATAATGCTATTACGTCGGAGTTGCATGCGCTCTCTGCGGTTGAGTTATTTCTATAATACAGCCTACGGAACAGTCCCGTGTGACTGGCGCGAATGCCGCCCTCTGCGACGACACAAATCTTGGAGGGTAATTGATAATTAACGGTTAATCCCGCCAATGCGTATTTGATATTCTATGCGTGAGGCCGCCTTGGAAAACCTCGACATTGCAAAATACCTACTGATCGCAGTGATTTTTATACCACTTGAGCGGTTGTGGCCACGACGAAGAAATCAAAAGATTCTTCGCCGGCTATGGCGCGTTGACATTGCTCATTTAGTTTTTTCAGGGCTTTTGATTCGCGCGGGCGGCATCATGATCGTTGTCGCCAGCATTGCCCTGGGTCAAGAATACTTTCCGGCTGCCTGGCGTGACTTTATTGCTGGCCAACATTTTGCCTTGCAGGTATTCATCATTCTGATAATCGCGGATTTGGGATTTTACTGGGTTCACCGATTATTTCATCAGTACCCATCTCTATGGCGCATACACGCCATTCACCACTCCATCGAAGAAATGGACTGGCTGGCGGCCCATCGCGTTCATCCGATCGATCAGGTTTTAACCAGAATGGCGACTCTTGCGCCGGTTTTTTTCATCGGGTTTTCGAACGAAGCTCTGGTTGCGTTCTTATTCTTGTATAAATGGCAGGCGCTGCTGGTCCATTCAAACATAAATATCCCTTTCGGCCCGTTTCGATGGATTGCAGCCTCACCGGAGTTTCATCACTGGCATCATGCGAATGAACCGGAGTCGCTCGATAAAAACTTCGCGGGACAGCTCCCCATAATCGACAAACTCTTCGGCACCGCATATATGCCCAAAAATTGCGCGCCGAACCGCTATGGCACCGATACCCCTGTGCCAGACAACTATATCGATCAAATGTTCTTTCCGTTCCGCTCCAAGAACAAAAATCAGCGCGATCAACCAATCATATCCCAAAACGATACTTCGGGCGTCAGCTAAATCGACGAGGCCGGAAGTCCCAAACCGTCGCTTTATTGATCGATCGGCACTGGTCACACCTATATGTCCCTGACCAAGGGCTCTCTCGGTTGGAAGCGAGGGCTCATCGATGCTGTTTCAGCAGCATCACTGGCGACAGGCGGCAAATCGCTCTATCCGCCATCCAGAGATTGCGCAGGAGAAAATCATGTCCGGGACCGACAGACGCAGGGGTTTGGCGAGAACATTTTACGGCCTAGCGATCACGGTTTTGATCGGTTTGATCGCCTATGTCGGGCGCGGCGTCCTGATCCCGTTGGTTGTCGCTGGTTTTCTATGTTTTCTGATTTTCACGCTGAAGGAGAACGTTCGCCGGACGCCCTTTATTGGCAAACATGTGCCAAACTGGCTGGGCTATGTGGTCGCTTTCGTAATAATTGGCGCAGGCGTGGTGATCTTTGTGGAAATCATCAAATCGAACGTTGAAACCCTGCTCGACGAATGGCCAAGCTACGAGGCCAGTCTGCGCAGCGTCATTGAAGACGGGCTTAAATTCGTCCGAACAATTGATTTTCTGCCTCCTGAACTGATCGGCGGCGTCGAACAGATTCAAGAAGCGGCAATTGATCTCATTCGTCCGCTTCTGTCCCAAGCGGCCGGAAGCCTGCGCGGACTGACGTCAAACTTCCTGACATTTATTACGGTATTTTTGTACCTCGTCTTTATACTGATAGAACGTGGTCGCATCTTCAACAAAATCAGCCTGCTGGGCGCCGACCGGCACGAGCGGCGCGTTATCAATGAAACAATCAGCGATATTGGCGTGATGGTGCGTCAGTATATAACTGTAAAGACAGCCTCAAATCTTGTCACAGCCACAATCAGCTATGGAATCATGCTGGCGATTGGCATTCAATTTGCGGGGTTTTGGGCACTCCTGATCTTTGTATTGAACTACATACCAATCTTCGGCGCAGTGTCCGCGATCACCCTGCCCGTCTTGCTTGCGCTGGTGCAGCCTGACGGCGGCGGCGTTCGTATGTCGTTAATAGCACTTGTAAGTCTCGTGGGGGCTGAACAAGTAATGAGCAATGGCATTGAGCCGCGCATTATTGGACGCACACTTAATCTCAGTCCGCTTGTGATTTTGTTTTCTCTTGGCGTGTGGGGATCGCTATGGGGCTTTGCCGGCCTCCTTCTCAGCGTCCCAATTACTGTGACTGTTATGATTATTCTGACGCAATTCCAATCAACCCGGCCAATTGCCATTATGCTTTCCGACAACGGCAAAATCGCAGATATCAAGCACCCTGCGTGAACCGGCCTGACGTTGAAACCGCTCGATTAAAAAAGCCCTGAAAGCACCTGCGCGATAGCGGCAGCTTCTTCGCCGCGTCCGGACCCTTGTCGCCAGGCGATACCGATTTTGCGGGAGGGTCTCGGATTGGCAAACGGTATCGAGACAAGACCGGCGTTTTTCGCCAACCCTTCCCGGACCGCCATATCTGGCAACAGGGTGGCGCCCAGTCCAGATCGCACCATCTGGACGAGTGTAAACAGGCTGGTCCCGCCGAATGATGCAGCTGCATGGCGATCAACCAGATTACATGCATCGATTGCGTGCTCTCGCAGACAATGACCATCTTCTAACAGCAGCAAATCACAGTCTTTCAGCTCTTCCTTTTTGATTGTTTTTTTTCGCGCAAAGGGATGATCGCGTGCACAAACAAACCAAAACGAATCCTTAGTAACCTCGATCATATCGATACCGGGAATCTCGTAGGGAAAGGCAATCAGCGCTGCATCAAGAAGGCCGGCGCTCAACCGCTCAGCCAGCGCCGCCGTCAAATCTTCGCGCACATAGAGATCGAGTTTGGGATATGCCTTGTGCAGAGACGTCGTTGCACGAGGCAACAGAAATGGCGCAATAGTTGGAATGACACCCAGATGAAAATCCCCCTCCAACGGCTGCCGGTCACGCGCCGAGCGAGCGAGGTCTTCTGCTAATGCAATCAGTGTAGAAGCGCGTGCAGCGATATCCTCGCCAGCTGGAGTCAAAGCGAATCTGCGCGTTGATCGATCCACTAATTGCTGTTCGAGCAACCCTTCAAGTTCTTTGATGGCGGAGGAGAGCGTCGACTGCGAAACAAAGCAGTCCTCGGCCGCCTTGGAAAACGAAGCTCTCCGCACAAGCGCTAAAAAGAACTGAAGCTGACGTAATGTCGGCAGCGGGGTCATTTGGCAGCCTCAACATAAATCTATATTATCGATACTCTACCAACATATAATCTATTTTTTAAATTCTACAAGCCGGCTGCGCCCATAGCTGAGACCAATATCAATAGGCAAACCGTTGTTATTCGCGCTCAACCACAACACGGAAAAAACCATCCGACATGCTCTCGAAAACTGTCTGGCGGATCAGCAAATCTCCCGGATGCGCTCTGGCTTCTGGACGCAGCGCGGACCAATAAGCTATGTGCATGCAACCGGCCCATGCGCGGCGAAACGCTTCAGCAGGTTTTTTGTTCGGCGATGTTGGGCTGCCGATTGTTTCAAGCTTGGGGATGAATAGATGTCGAACGGCCTACTGGATCAAGCCTCGGCCGCACGCCTCAATGGCGACGACCAAGCGGCAATTGGAATGTGCCGGCAACTGCTGGCAGCAGATCCGAACGATGTTGACGCGATGAGCCTGCTCGGCGTTAGCCTCGCTGAAACTGGCCAGCTGGAAGAGGCGCGCCAATTGATCGCTGCAGCCCTCACTGCTTCGCCCGATAATTGGCGGTTTCTTCTTAATAAATCGATTTTGGATGAGTGCGGGGGCGACCTGTCGCAAGCACGCCTGACAGCAGAGCAAGCCGCTGTTCTCGCGCCGGAAAAGTTCGAAGTGTGGGGCCGAATTGGTGATTTGAGCGGCAAACAAGGTGATTTTTCGGGCGCCGCCGATGCGCTCTCCAAAGCTTTTTCGATCAACCCAGATCACCCGGCGCTCGCATTACGCTTGGCCGGCGCTTGCTATGAGACCGGTGACTACGAACGGGCCAATGAAGCACTGGACAGCTTTGAAAAATTTGCGCCGGGTCATCCGCATGGGCTGCGCTTGCGTACGCATATTGCGCGTCAAACAAGCAACTGGGATGGGCTCATCGAATCGGCGTCAGCGTGGTTGGAAGCCTCACCGGACGAAGACGCTGCCCGCGTTGCACTCGCCTTTGCCTATGCTCAACCGGGCTTTTACGCGCGCGCGGTCGAGGCTTACAAACCCTTGGCTGACGCCTCCCCGCCAAATGCCGAACATCTTTCAACCCTTGGCCGTTATTTGCTGAGCGCCCGCGATCTAGACACCGCGGAGGAATATTTTCGACACGCACTGGCTGTGGAGCCCAATCACTCCGAGGCGAAGGCAGGGCTTGGACGGATTATGACCTTCCTTGGACGCTTCGAAGAAGCAGCAACGCTTTCACGTCAGGCGCTCGAGGCCGATCCACAGAATGTGGAGGCCTATGGTCAGCTGGCCTTAGCGGCGGGCGGTCGCCTGACCGATAAGGAAACAGAGCAGCTGAAAACGCTTGGTCGCGATGAAAGCCTGCAACCCGAACAACGAGCGCTATGCTGGTTTGCCGCTGGCGATGCTTTGCATCGTCACAAAATTCGCAACGGGGCATTTGACGCATGGGCAGAAGCCAGTCGCCTGAAATTGATGGTAGCGGAAACAGACGCCGACGCGCGTTATGACGCCGCCATGCATGAAAAGGCGGTGGATCGCCTTGTGCGTGTTTTTGATTATGACCCGCCCAGGACAGACGCTGATCGCGCCAAACGACCCACACCGATATTCATCGTCGGCATGCCGCGATCCGGTACGACATTGCTGGAAAGCGCCCTGGCTGCGCACAAAGACGTCGCCTGCGCGGGGGAATTACCCGTCATGCCCTTTGCCCATAGGGAATTTGGCGCATGGGCAGAGGAATCTGGCTGGAATGGCGGCGAGATCCCGCAAGGTATTATTGACGCCATTCGCGATAAATATTTCGATCAGTATCGCGAATATGGCATTAGCAACGCCTCGTTCGTCACGGACAAACAACCAAATAATTTCCTTTCCGTCGGTCTTATTCGGCACGTTTTCCCAGAAGCGCGCATCATTCACATAAGGCGCAATCCGATGGAAACTGGTTTTTCGATCTTCAGGCGAAACTTCGCCAGGCCCTGGCAGTTCGCAAATTCGCTTGTTGATATCGGCCATTATTACGGCCAGCATTCACGCATTACCGCCCATTGGTCGAATACTTTGGGCCCAAATATGGCATTCATTCAGTATGAGGACTTAGTCGTAAATTTCGAAAATGAATTGCGACGATTAATTGCTTTTTGCGGACTTGAATGGGACGCGAACTGCCTTGAATATTACAAGGAAGAACGCGCCGTCATTACATTTAGCGCGGCTCAGGTTCGAAAACCGCCTTCCGCAGAGCATTTAAACTCAACTGACCCTTATTTGGAATTTCTGAAGCCACTTGAATCTTCGCTCCAGCAAGCCGGCGTCGACCTCAAAACCGGGGCGCTGACTTCGGATGCCGAAAATTAAACAAGGCGACATATTAAACGGGCCCTTGTCGTAATCGTAGATTCTTGACCAGGAATTCTTTTCAGTCACCCTTTAATTTTCAGGGCGTCGTGCGCTTAGGCGCCAGGCCGACGGCGTGGGCGCTTCCGCCGTTTCAATTGCGACAGGTTCTTCAACCTCCAAACCGTTTGCTTTCCATTGCTCTACAACGTCACTGATCTGTTTTTTCTCAAGCGCCGCACCGGTCATTGACTGCATTCGATCTCTGTACATGGAGATCTCCGCTGCATTTGCATCAATCCAGCCAATGGCTTCGTTGGGCGAGAATGCAGCGCGGCGCGCCGCCAACCGGGTCAAATCCAGCCGCAACCTCGTCAATAACCGACTGCCCGCAGAGGCCGGGCTTTCATCTGCGAGCCCGATCAGACTCTGCAATACATGAGTTAGTTTTTGCTCTGCCCCAGAGGCTTCAGGTTTGTCGAAAAGCGTGCGCGCAATTCCCAGTGTATCACTGGATATAATCGCGTCAGCGATGCGTAGATTTGCGCGGCATTCACGATCAATCGCGCCGGACTGGTAATGCGTCAGACACATAATCCTGCCCTTTACAGCCACCAGGCGGCTCGCCTCAGCGACGGCGGCGGCGCCCGCATATTCAAGCCCAAACTGGCTGACCGCCACATCAACAGATCCGGATTCAAATGGCAGCGCCAACGCGTCGCCTACGACCCCGACCGCCAGTGCAGCGCCTGATCGACTAAATTTCACTGAATATCTGCGTGCTGCCGAAGAAGAATAGTCAACGCCCACCAAGCATGAGCATGCCAGTCGCGGTGTCGTCAAAACGGATATGGCGTTGTCTGTGACCACACCGCCGCCACAAGCAAGGTCCATGAGACGCATGCCGCCGTCATTTTGCTCGATATTGATATGATCAAAAAACAGGCGCCAAGCAGACTGAAACGCTTCACTACGCCCAGCCCCGGTAACAGCGGCATCTCGGGCATCGCCCTGATCGCCCGCGCCGTTCCAGTAATTTTCCCAATGATCGGGAGAATGTGCCTTGGCGCCGAGGCGCTTGTCATCCTGACTGTCCATGTCGACACGCTTACGCAATTCTCGCGCAAAAGAAAACGGCGGGCCGAGGCCCGCCGTTTCCAGTAGTCTGTATCGGTTTGTCGCCTAGAAGCGGAGCGATGCGCCGAAGAACAACTGACGACCAAATGGTGTGTAGGTCGCCGGCCAGGTGTTACCTTGCTCGTTAACAGTCGAGCCAATAATCGGCACGTCCTTGCCGGTGATGTTTTTGACACCAACCGTCAGGTCGAGATGCTCATTGACTGCATATTGGGTCGTGACATCGATATAGTTGAAGAAACCGATGTCATCGGAAAGATCCGAAAGACCTGTCACAGTTGAATCAACACCGGAGAGTGCGCGCCAGCGTATGCTCGCGGTCAGAGGACCCTGAAGATAGGTGACCTGCGCCGTGTGCTTGTATTCCGGCACCGGCTCGGTGCCGGAGACGCAAACTTGTGGGCCAAAGAAACCAGCACAGTCAACGACTGGAGAAGTCGAAGATGACTGGAAGGTGTTGGTCAGCAGGTAGGTACCGTAATACTGGAACCCGAGCGTGCCGCCAAAAGCGTCCATGGAGTAGCTGGCGTTGACATCGATACCGCTGGTGTCGATGGAGCCTGCGTTAACAGCGCCAAGACGCGGAGAAGTCGCCGGCGAGCCGCCGAGTTCACCGGTTGCCGGATTACGCGCTGCGCCGATGATTGCGCACTGGCTGGCAATGTTGGTGATATGACACTCATTAAGAACGGTCTGTAGCGGGATCGTTGTGATCGCGTTCTTGATGGAGATATCATAATAGTCGACCTGGAGGGTCAGACCTTCAATTGCCGAAGGCTGCCAGACCATACCGATGGTCAGCGTATCGCCCGTTTCCTGGAAGAGGTTTGGATTACCACCGCCAAGGATCTGGATCTGACCGTTAGACTGGAAGCCAGCCCCGATATTTGCCGCCGGAACGCCTGTCGCCGTACAGGTCGACGTAAGCGTTGCAGGCGAGAAGCTGCCGAAGCCGCCGGAGCACGGGTCTTGAGCCGTTGGGAAGCCATTCGAAAACGCCGCGAACAGTTCCGCGATGTTCGGCGCACGAACCGCGCGCTGGAATTGCGCCCGGAAACGAACTTCCTCAATCGGCGCCCAATCGCCGCCAACAGCAAATGTATGCGTGCCGCCGACTGCTGCAATCGAGTAGTCGGAGTAACGATACGCGCCGTTGATCACGAAGCTGTCGAAGAAAGGCTTATCCGTAACGATCGGGATTTGAATTTCGCCGAAGCCTTCATAGACGTCATAGCGACCGCGAACCGGAAGCGAGGCGTTAAAGCCGCGAACATCCGGGCCGAGAACTGAGTCAGGAATTGTTCTCGCGAATAGTTCGCGATATTCAGCGCCAACAACCAGCGCCACGCCATTTTCAGCGAAAGGCGACCGCAGACCGTCGAGATCGCCTGAAAGCGTGCCGACCCACTGGGTCTGCTCGATTTCGTCGAACTGTGCACCGGTGCGGGAGACAAAGGCGGTCGACGCCGCGTCGAAGCCACCCTGGCCGCCGAAGATATCGAGATACGGCGTTGCTCCGCCGCCTGAAACACAGGCGGGGTTTGCAGAAGCTGTCGGGCCGTTGTCGCAAAGGACAGCCGCCACAATTGCTGATTGCGATACGTTGCCGGTCTGGATCTGAGAGACCGTCGACCGTGAGAAGTTGAGGAACGTGTCGTAAGACCATTGATCATTAAGATCACCGCGGAACCCGGTGAGAATCTGGAAGCCATTGGTCGTCCGCAAGGAGTTCCGTGTGCCGCCTTCCTCAAAGCGTTTGTGGAAGCGGATATTGGCCGTTGGACCGCCTGTATAAGAGCCGGTATCGGCTGTGATCAGCGCCAGCAACGCTGCCGGAATGGCCGGGTTGTCGATGTTGATCGTTACCGGAATAGCGCCCGTTGGTGTCGGGGCCAGCTGGCTGTCGACAACCGTGTGCGAGAAGACGCCACGCATATAGGCTTCAATGTGATCATTGATTTCATAAGACGCCAGCGCGGTCATGTTGTAGCGCTCCTGCGGCAATTGCAGGTAGAGCGGCGGCGAGTAGTTATAGAGATCGGTTTGCGTGCCCGTTTGACGCATGCCGCGAATGATGCCTGATGCGCCTGCGCCGCCGGCGTTAAAGAAGCCGGAGCATGAATTCACATTGGCTGCGCCGCAAAGCGGGTCAATGGTTTCAGGAGCAATGTTAAAGTTCGACGAGGTCGCGCCGCGGAAGCGAACACCAGGAAGGTTTGATGATCCGCCTTCGCCAAACTGTGTTGCGCCTGCGCCGAGGTCAAAGAATGTAGGAATCGCAAAATCGCGAGCGGCGTTAAACAGCTCTTTACGATTTGTGTAAGAAGCAAAAACAACCGCATTACCGCGACCGTCGGCAAAGTTGCCGCCTGCCGTGATCGCTACGTTGGTCGTGTTCGCATCCCAGCCGGCAGCTGAGAGTTCGTGCGACACATCCAGTTGAACGCCTTCGAAGTCTTTCTTCAGGATGAAGTTGACAACACCGGCAACAGCGTCGGAACCGTAAACAGCAGAAGCGCCGCCGGTTACAACGTCAATCCGCTCAACCAGAGCCGACGGAATGTTGTTGAGATCGACAACGAAGCTCGGGCCAAGGCCAACGAAACGCGCGCCGTCAACGAGAACCAGCGTTCTGGCAGTACCGAGACCGCGCAAGGAAACCCGCGCTGAACCGTCGCCAGGATTGTTTGATGTTCGGTCAAATGACGGAACCACCTGCGGCAGCGTATTCAGGAACTGCTCTGAGTTGACCGTGTTGGTCAAAATCAGCTGCTCAGAACTTACCGTGGTGACAGGGCTTGGCGCTTTCAGGTCATTACGCTGAATGCGTGTGCCTGATACGACAATCGTATCATCGCCGTCCTGCGCCTGTGCAGGCATAGCGCTCAGTGCAGCGATGCCGGATAGCATCGAGGCGCTGAGAAGCCGGCCCTTGAGACGCGAATTCTTCATATCTAACATAAGGATATCCCTCTTTTTTTGATGTTGACGCTGACGACGCTGGAAACCGAACGCACGGATAGAAACGCGCCCCTCCCGGCCCAGTCCGCCAGTGTGTTGAGACAGCGGAGGGGGCTATGGTCCTCAGGTCATTTTGGTAAGCAGATTGAGGGTGTTGCGTAAAAGCAACATAATTGGAGCAAAGGCTTAAACGCGCCTGTTCACCGCGTTCTTGCTGGGTCCGTTTTCCTTGCTAGACCTACGCTATTGCGCTTAAAGTCCGGCGCGAGAACGCCAGGAAGCACTGCCATGCTCCCTGGCTCTCGGGTACAAACACGTTGGCCCTCGGAGGAGTAACCCGCGCGTTCAGACAGTAGACAACCGGTGAGGCAAGTTCCTCAATCGAATTGGCGATAAAATCGACGAATCGACCATTTATCGGGCTCTGCTGTTGTGAATGTGATCGGGTGAGCGCTGCTGCGTGAAACTTGCAGTAGTCTTGCCAGTAGGCAGGCGAAACTCGCCTGCCAGCGTAACGGGGCAAGGTTGTGATTGGGTACGTCACAAAACAGCATTGCGCGCAGCGGGGCGACCAGCACAAGGGTCAGCCGTGTCGCGACTTTGAGGCAGGTGTCCATGGCGCCTGAGCAACGCGACCTTATCGAAGAGGCCATACGCCGCGATGAAAAGCTGCTCATTCGGTGGTTAACCAAAAAGCTTGGCGATTCAGACGCTGCGCGTGACGTTGCACAGAGCGTCTTCATGCGCGTGTGGGCGTTTGCCGAAACAGCAACAGTCGAAAATCCTCGGGCGCTGATATTTAAAGCTGCAGGCAATCTGGCGTTAAACGAGATAAAACGGCGCAATCGATTTTATCGTCGTCACGTCACGCCGAGTGAATTTGAGGAAGACGATGCGCTCCACAATGTCGCTTCATTAGCGCCGTCCCCGGAAAAACACGCAAGCCTTCGCGAAGATGTTGCGCTGATACTCAATGCTATCCACGCGCTGCCGAACCGTTCGCGACAGGCTTTTATGATGAATCGCTTTGATGGTCTCAGCTACAGAGAGATTGCCAAATCGATGGGTGTTTCCGAGAGCAGTATTGAAAAATACATGATCGAAGCACTCAAACAATTGCGCCTTGCACTGAATGCAGAGCGAACTAAGGGAGAGAAAATAGTGACCTTTCCGCCAGTTCCAGACCGGCGGCGGAAAAGTTGAAACAACAAAAAGAGTAGAAGGGACCGAGTTGTGAAGGGGAATATAAGTCAAGTAATTGACGACAATGCAGCGCGTTGGGCGGCGCGCATGCTTTCCGGCATGATTGAGCCGAACGACAAGACAGAGCTCGAGGCATGGCTGGCGGCGGACCTTCGCCACCAAGAGGCTTTTGATGGTTATATCGAAGTCGCGGATCTCGCGTCGGAGGCCCATGATGCCGCCGCCGCACTGGCGCTGGAACACGAGTTGATCGCCTCCGTAAATGAGCGTTCTTCCCGCTGGTCGTGGCTTGTCGCCGCTCCAGCGATGGCTGCGTCGATTGCTGCAGCGGCGTTATTTTTTGGCGTCATGACGAATTCGCAGTCTGGACCTGATCGCTACGCAACGGCGCGCGGTGAAACAGCGATCGTCACATTGGCAGACGGCAGTTCTGTTTCATTGAATACCAACAGCGTTCTGGAAGTTAGTTTTTCAGATAACCAAAGGTCAGTTTCGCTCGCACGCGGGGAAGCGATGTTTGATGTCGTTCGTGACGCCGCCCGACCTTTTGTTGTTTCATCAACAACAGCTGAGGCGCGCGTTTTGGGAACCCGCTTCAATGTTCGGGCAACAAGCGAAAAAACAATCGTGTCGGTTTTGTCCGGTGTGGTTGAGGTCGATGCGTTGATAGAAGGCGCCCGAAAAACAACCGACATTGCGGTGACCCTTATCGCGGGTCAGGAAACTGTGATTACGCCCCTCAGCAGCAGCAAAGACGTTCGTACATTTAACCCGGACGCTGTCACGTCTTGGCTACGCGGGAAAGCATTCTACGAAAATCAGCCATTATCCGCTGTGATTGCGGATTTGAACCGTTACTACACGGCGGAATTCGTGCTCGGCGACGAAGGCCTCCGCGATATACCGGTGACTGGCGGGTTTGACCTAAAGGATCAGACAATAACGGTGGAAGCCCTGAAAATAGCGCTTTCTCTTCGTGCGGAAAATAATGCCGCTGGCCAAATCGTTCTCCTGCCGAATGGTTAATCGTTGCACTGACATATGCTGCTTTTTGCGCGCGATGATTTGCGTGGCGCTGGCGAGCATATTTGTGCTGGTTGCCGATGCTGATGCGTCGGATGAGCTTGCCGTCGGTGAAACTGAATTTCAGTTCGCGGCAGGTGATCTCGCTGAAGCGCTGACAACATTTTCGGCACAGTCAGGCATTTCCGTCATTTTCGACAACAGGCTTGTTGGGGGGCGCCAGTCACCGGCTGTGTCAGGTGCCTATACGGCGGATGAAGCCATGACGATTTTATTGGCGGATGCTGGCCTTCACTATAGACAGGTGAACAGCCACACTTGGGTTATTGTTACCGATCTTTTGGACGCAAACGATCATGTTGAGCGCGTTCCAGACGCAAACAGGTATGACAACGAAGAGCGACCGCTCCGCGACGAAATCATTGTCACCGCGAGTTACCGCGCACCGAGCCATCTAGCAGGTACGCGTGCGCTCTATACTCTTGACGGCGAACAGATGCGCCTCAATGGGGCGCTCAATATTGCGGAACCTATATTTGAGCTGCCGGCCACGGTCTCATCGGTGTCATCAGCTAATACAGCTTTGCTGCTTTCATCGGGCGGGCTTAACCTTGCGGATTTGCGAGGGCTCGGGCCGGAGCGAACACTGGTGCTGGTCAATGGCCGACGCTATATCCGCACCAGCGGCGGCAATGGTACAACGCTGGGCGTTGATCTCAACTCGATCCCGGCGCCTTTTGTTGATCGAATCGAGGTGGTCAATCAGGGCGCGGGCGCGGCGATTGGCATGGAAGCTGTCGCCGGCGCCGTGAACATTGTTACGCGTGAGGATATCGATGGTGTCGCTATCACTTTTGACGGCGGTGTTTCGGACCGGGGCGACGCCGAAGAATATTCCGTTTCGCTGCTGGGCGGCACGCGATTTAATGATGATCGCGGCCGCATTGCACTTGGTGCAACATTCGCGTCAGAGCCTTCGCTATTAGCGCAAGAACGATCGCATCTGTCGTCGCCTTACGGCTTTGCATTAAATGGCCACCAGAGCGGGTTTAGCGTTGACGCCGACTTCGCGCCAGGTTTCGGCGGCAGTAGCTTCACACCCAACCCACGCCTTGCAGGCGTCGTCACGCAATCAGGCGGCACGGTGTCTTTTAGCGGTTCTGATCGGCAGGCGATTGCGCCGGATGGGCTTAGTTTTGAGCCATTTGAGGGCCGGGTTGATCAACTTTACAATTGGCTGACGGATTTTTCTGCTCTGCCCGAGATAGAGCGTGTGATTGGTTATGGTACAGGCGCATACGACATCTCGTCGTCTCATACTGCCTATGCGGAAGTTCATGTTGCGAACACAAAAGTCTCAACACAAATTGCGTCGGCGCCGGTCTCGATTTTCCGGGGAACAAATACTTCATATGGCGACGGTATATTTGTATCGGCGAGCGATCCTCTGGCGCCGGCCGGCTTATTGTCTCAAGCGGAGGCCTTAGCGGGCGCGCCGATTTCAGGGTTTTTACTGGAGCGCCGATTTGTTGAGCTTGGCCCGCGGCGGCGGGAAATCGACAGGCGAACTTTTCAGGTCGCAGGCGGCATTGAAGGTTCGCTGGGCGGGGAATGGCGATATGATGTTTCCTACCAATATGGCGTCAACCGAACACTGGACACCGCAACGGGTATCGCCGACGCCGCCCGTTTGGCGACTGCAATTGATGCGACAGCTTGTGCAGCTGTAGCCGCCTGCTCGCCGATCAACATATTTGCCGCCTCAATGATCACGCCTGAACAGGCAGCATTTATTCTTGCTGATCCACGTGAGCGCGTGATCAAAACGCGAGAGCAGATTGCGCAAATAACATTTAGTGGGCCGATATATGAACGTGGAGATGAACAAGGGTACCTCACCGCCGGGCTCGAACACAGACGTGAACGGCTGGAAGATGTATTTCTGTCTTCCGGTGACGGTGTTGGGCTGGGCGAATTCTCCATACCGGGTTCGTTCGGAAAAATTGCGCTCACCGAAGCCTATGTGAACGGGATATTCCCGGTCGTCGTCGACGCCCCCTGGACGCGGCTATTTGAAATAGGCGGCGCCTATAGGCTCACGATCAGGCAAGGCATCAGTGAGTTTTCCAGCCTTAGCGGTAACACGCGCTGGTCGCCGATCGATGGTGTGGAGTTCTACGCCAATGTATTTCGCGGTGGGCGGGCGCCTAATGTCATGGAGCAGTTCGCCGCCGGCCCAAACCTCAATCGTGTGTTTTTTGATCCTTGCGATACAAGTTTTGGCGCCCTTACTGGCGAAGTTGCAACGAATTGTATGTCTTCAAAGGGGTTGGGCGTCGGCCCGGGTTTTGTCCAGACGAATGAGCTGACTTTCGAAGAATATACAGGCAATCCAACGTTGCAGGAAGAGCGGGTAAATTCTCGGTTGTTTGGCGTCAGCGCGGATATTCACGCGCTCATTCCTGAAACGCCTGGCATATTAACGCTCAGCGCTGATTGGCGCCGTCACCGGGTCACGGACGCCGCTGCGTCTTTTAACGTCCAGGGCGCGCTTAACAAATGCTATAACAGCGTCGGGCTCCAGGATTTCCTTTGCGGCGTTAACCCGGTTACTGGGCGTCGCTTTATACAGCGCGACAATGTTACGCGACAAATCACTGAAGTTGAAACAACGCTGGTAAACAGCGGTATGTTGCTGACGAGCGGATTGGATGCGCGTCTTCAATATTTGGCTGAGTTTGATGGTGTCCCTTTGGTGAATATGTTCGCGCTGGATGTTCTCTATACATATATTCACCGTGTACGGACTCAAGAACTGCTGGATGATGAAGAAAGAATCGGAGAAGGGCTCATTGCATTTCCGCGGCATCAGATACACGCAACAGCAAGCCTGGGCACTGATACGCTCAAAACCGTATGGACAGTGCGCCGTCGCGGCAAGGCGGTCAGCTTTATGGTTGATGATCCGTCGGTTCAGGCCCCTGCCGTGACCTATGTGGATATGGCGGTGCAATGGCGTGCTGGCGATCATGCGATCATTTACGCAGGCGCTGAAAATCTGTTTGACCGCGATATTCCGATCGTCGCAGGCGCGCCGAACGGGTTTTACTTCGAACATTATGACCCCATTGGCCGCCGGTTTTTTGCGGGCGTTAAAGCTGAATTTTAGCGCTGTCGCCCACGCTGCCCCCTAAGCCCCGCCCTTTGCGCTTGATCCCGCATCAGCCTATGTTCAGCACTCGTCTGGAATGCGCCGAATAAGCTGGCGCCATGCGGGGAAATTATGCGGGTAGCCCATCTTTTTTTTCGGCTGGCGATATATTATTTCACCGTGAGCGCTGTGGTGTTTGCGGGCGTGAAGCTGTTTCCGGGCCTTGAAGAGTTTTTGCCGATCGGCGGCGCTGAAACATTATTGAGCGGGCCGGGTGGTGATCCTTTCGAGTCGATTGAAATTGGCGCGACGCGCGTATCCAATCTCGGCGATAGTCTGGTTTGGTTAGTGATCGCTGTGATCGGCGCCATCATGACAGTCTTGCCGGTGTCGTGGACTTATATGGCGATCCGCAATCGCGATGAATATGATCAGTCTCTTGTGGAAACGATCTTGCTACTGCCAATCGCTGTGACCAGCATCGTTATTATTGTTCACAATTCGCTTGCGCTTGCATTCAGCTTGGCCGGGATTGTTGGGGGCGTTCGCTTTCGCAATACGCTGAAGAGCTCCGGGGATGCCTTATATATTCTACTGGCGATTGGTATTGGGCTTGCCGCCGGGATTGGCGCTATGGAAATAGCCGTCATCATGTCGATGGCGTTTAATTTCTGTTTTCTGGTTTTGTGGGCCACTGATTTTGGCGCGAGAAAAGGCTCCCATCGCTATATGCGGAGAACGCACGCCAAGGCTCGCACCGTGGACGAAGACAGCGAGCCGGCTGAGATCAAGTGATGCGGCCGATAGGATCAGCGCTGGCAGTGTTTTGGGCGTTTTGCGCATTTTGTCCTGATGTGTCTGCGCAGGAGCAATCGTTTCAATTCGATGACGTCAGCGCTCATTTTCAAATGGCTCGCGGCCTTACAGAGATATCCGGTCTTGCCGCCGCGTCTGAAAATTCCGTATACGCACATAATGATGAACATGGCATCATCTATGAAATAGGGCTGACCGATGGCGCCGTCACCGCGGCCTTCGCGCTCGGCGACCCGACCGTGAAGGCCGATTTTGAAGGCGTCGCAGCCGTCGATGGGCGCATCTATCTCGTCACCAGCACAGGCCTTGTCTTTGAGGCGCCGATCGGCGCTCATCGTGGCCGCGTGCGCTATAATATTTTTGACACGGGCGCTGGGGAATTCTGTGAGGTTGAAGGGATCACACCAGGCCCAGAGCCTGCAGAGTTTTTGTTGATATGTAAGACATCACATCAACCGGCGCTGGAAGGCGGCCTTCTGGTTTTCAAATGGAGCGTCGATGAACGAACCCCAGTGCGCGCACCGTGGCTTAATCTATCATTGTCGGAAATGCTGACGTCGGAGGAGCGTAAAAAATTTAGGCCGTCTGCAATCGAATGGCGTGAACAGAACGAAAGCCTTTTTATTCTGTCTGCGCGCAACCAGCTTTTCTTGAATGTGCGCGCGGACGGAACATTGCTCCTCAAGAAGACCCTTGCGCCCGCGGCCCACCCCCAGGCTGAGGGAATAGCAATCATGCCATCAGGCGCACTCGTCATTGCTGATGAGGGAACGATGCGTCTGCCCGGCGCGCTGACAATTTACAAATCTGTGGACTGAGCTGCGCATTTTCAGGAAAAGCGGCAGCGGGTTTCCGGTGTAAAAACGCGATCCGCGAAACCAGGTTACAATCGACAATTATCCAGCAACATTGTTCGGAGTTTGTCCTCATCGGCAATATTGCGAAAAAAATTGTCCAGGTAGCGCGTTGTTTTGTTTTTCCGGCTGTTGTCGAGGCCTTCGATGCTGTCCAGCACATTGTGGATGGCCTCACGGTTTTCGCTGAACGCCGCTGCAGCGTTGCGCAGCTCTTCATTATGGTCGCAAAAACCGCGATAGCGCCGCGTGCGCACGGAACGGATGTCGATTGTTTCCGGCGGGATAGCGTAGGGCGTATCGACAATGCCTGAGTAATCGAAATCATAGGGGACCGGAATGAGGCCCTGCAGGGGCGCGGTGCGATCGCCGATAAGCTTGGTGTTATGACAACAATCTTCGCCTGCAAGACCATTATGCATCGACCAGTCGAGATTGCCGATCATATATTGAAACAGGGCGAAACGCGCTGCGGCGCCCCGGTCCAGCTGCCCGACATCGACATCGGCGACATCGATTTCCTTCATCCCGTTGCGTTTGGCGACATCGTCCGTGTCTTCAATAAAAAATCCTGTGCGGGAATATAAAAGCTTTCCGCTTTTCGCCTCGACATAGTTGATTTCCGCCATGCGCACATGATGGCTTTGCGGCGTTATCACATTCAGTAATTTATAGGCGGCATATTCCAGCAGATAGTATTGTTGATAGCTTCGGGAGAGGCGGCAATGGGTGACAAGCTTGAGTCGTTTCTGACCACCGAACAGGGAAGCGTCGCCGGGCTTTTCGCTAAAGGCAATGCGCAAGGGTGGAAATTTGCAAACGATCGGATCGCGCCGTGAATTGCCTCTGGCGGAAAGTGCGATCGCGTGGGCCTCGTTTGGCTCGCCGAGAAGCGTGAGTGTTGCCGGGTGGGGGTCGGTCGTATCGGGCGCATTTTTTACAAGATCGCGGATCGGCGCTGTGATTTCTATTTTTAAAATGCCGTCATCGGCAAATAACGGTTTTACATCGGCAGCATTTGCCGGCGCCGCGTGAAGTGACGCAAGGACAACACATATCCAAAATAATCTTTTCATGGTGTGTCTCCGATCAGTGTCACAACGCCATTATCGTGGGCATAAAGAACGCCGTTTTCTATCCGCAAAAAGGAACGCGCGCCACCATAATAGCGCGCGATACCGGTGTCGATCTGGACCAATTTACCGTCATGGGAGGCGATGATGCCGGTCAGCGAAGGCGTGTGGCCGACGATGATGTGATCCACATCATACGCGCTCAGTACAAGCGCAATTTCCTCCTCAACGGATAATGTCGGGGTGACTTCTTCCTCACCTGTCGCCGCTTCCTCGCGCCGAACAAGACCGCGATACCATAGGGGCCCCGCCTCATCATTGATGATGCTTGTGGGATCGACATCGTGTGCGATGAGCGCCTCAGTAACCATCTGATTTATGTCGGCAGCTGAGAGCTCTGCATATTTTTCGCTGATCCCGCCATGAACAAACAAACTGCCGCCGACAATGGCGACCGCGGGATTTGCTGCGATCCAGTCGCCAACATCGCCGCCCACACGCCATGCCTGTTGGTGTTCAATCATGCCGAGCGGTGTTTGGGCTTCCCATTGCATTTTGATTTCATTGCTGGCGAGCGCCGAATTCTGTTCGAGCGAGGCAGCTTCAATCGTTTCGCGGTTAGCTTCATAAACAGCGTCGCGCAGGCGCCGGGAGTTTCTATCTTTAAATGCTTCATACTCGCCGGGATGCACATAGCGCAGATCGCCGGTGACATTCATCGCTTCATGATTGCCCACCAGCGTAATAACGTTGCCGCCCTTACGCAGCGCCTGACGCTGCAGTCTTTGCAGGTGGTGGATAATTTTTAAGGAGTCCGGACCGCGATCGGGCACATCGCCAGTCTGCACAAAAATTCTGTCGCCGCCTGCCCAACGACCGCGGCGGTCAATGAGGCCAGCCTCGGTCATCAGGCTTTCATAGGCGTCATAATCGCCATGGAGATCGCCGATCGCGATGATGGTCGGCGTTTCATCGCCGGGAGGTTGCGCCGAAGCGCAGGCAAAAAGCGAGAACGCCGCTATTATTGCGCCCGCGCATTGCATCAACATTCGCCAGTTCACGATGAGTGTTCCCCGCTGCTGCTTTCGCCCCGCAATACCCACCCTATGGCGCCCTTCCGGGGCCATTCTGTCAAGCGCGGAAATCGCCAATTTGGGCGTTCCGGGCAGATACGCTGTGGCTTCCTTGCAAAACCCCGGGAGGCTCAGTATTTTTCAGTGCATTGAAACACACGCGCCCGCTCGTGTTCTGGCCCCCGGTGGTCCTTTTTCGGTGGCTTGATGAAATCAGGGCGGCGTCGCAGCCGGCCCACATTCCGGAGCCGCCTCAGTAAAAAGAAAATTCCGGCAGGCTGGCGCTGATCAGCGCCTGTTTTTGCAGCGTGATATCGCGGGCGGCCGCTTCGCTCACTTTTCTAAACCAGACGCGGTCGCCGGGGCGGATCTGCCCGGCCAGGGGCAGATCTGCGGTGATTAATTGCGCGATGCGCGGATAGCCGCCAAGCGTCTGGGCGTCGGCGAGCAATAAAAACGGGGCGCCGTCGGGTGGACATTGCACACTGCCCGGAAAGACGGCGCTGCTGGTCATGGGGCGCTTGTCAGCAAGTGCGATATTAACCCCATTGAGCCTTACACCCATGCGCCCGGCGCGCCGGTCTACGGTAAAGGCGGTCGCGAAAAATTTCTCAAGGCTCGACGGGTCAATCATCGCCGCATCGGGACCAACACAGGCGCGCAGGATAAAATCATGGGTCAGCACCGGCCTCAGCGATTGGGGAATCGTGCGAACCGCATGACCCGTAAGGCTGGCGCCGCAAAGACGATCGTCTTTTTGCAACGCGCGCCCTTCTACGCCGCCAAGCGTTGCCGGCGGATAGGTTGAAAAACTGCCGAGAAAATCATCGCCGGTAAGGCCGCCGCAAAAGGCGATATAGCTGCGCGCGCCGATCCGCGCGGCGCCAAGCGACAGAACATCGCCTTGTCGTGCGTCAATCGCCGTATAAGCCGCGACCGGCCTGTCATTCAACAACGCATTCATTTCCGCACCGGTGATGCAAAAGGAAAGATTGCAGTCGAACCGCAAAGTTGGACCGGTCAGTGTTGCTTCCAGCGCCGCCGCGCCGGGCGGATTGCCGAGGGCGGCATTGGCGCAGGCGAATGAAAACCGGTCCGCGGCGCCCGATTGCGGTACGCCGCAATGGCGCAGGCCCGGGCGTCCGAAATCCTGTACTGTCGTTAGAAGGCCAGGCTTTAAAATTGTCGCAATGGCGTTCATGGCCCGGCTTTTCCACGGGATGAAAATTCAGACGCCGTTATCGGAGCGAACCTCACTGTGCTGGCGTCTTCAAAGAGAAAAGGCGACGGCGCTTTGGGATCAAAAAGCCGCGCGGGCGTTCGTCCGATAATGCGCCAGCCGCCCGGCGAGACGAGGGGGTAAACGCCGGTAAAAGCGCCCGCAACGCCAACGGCGCCGGGTTCGACCCGCGGGCGCGGCGTATCAAGGCGTGGCGTGTGCAATGCCGGATCGAGCGGCCCGAGATAGGCAAAGCCCGGCGCAAAACCGAGGGTCAAAACATGATAGACGCGCGTTGCATGGGCCTCGATCAGTTGTGATGCAGTAAGGCTCAGATGCGTACACAGATCATCAAAATCGGGCCCGTGCTCCCCGCCATAACACACCGGAATTTCCATCGGCTTTGTGTCGCCGGACGTCTGGTTAAAAGCTGTTGCGCCGATGGCGTCCGCGAGCGCCGCGCGGGCTTCTTTTGCATCGGCGCGGGCCGGATCGAACCGCAGGGTAAGGCTGTTGATGCCTGCAACCACGTCGGTAAAGACGGCTGCGGGCGCGGTCTCTTCGCGCAGTTTCCTGGCGACGGCATTAGCAAAGAGTGCTGCGGCGATATTGTCGTTGCTGTCCGAAAATTCTGCGATCCAGCCATTGCCGCCAAACGGCTTGATCTCAAATATCGGTGTCGTTTTTTCGCCAGAATCAGGACTGTCTTTCATGCAAAAGCCCTGATCTGAAATCCGTCCGCTTCGAGGGCCGTACGCGTCGCTTTTGCTGTTGCAACGGCGCCGGGACTGTCGGAATGAATGCACAGGGTTTGAACCTCAAGCCTCAATGCGCCTTCCGCCAGTTCTAAGGCATCGCCGCGGGCGATCATCAGCGCCTGACGCGCCCGCGCGGATATATCCGCGACGATGGCGCCCGGTTCACTGCGCGGCGTCAACGCGCCGCTCGCCTGGTAAAGACGGTCGACAAATCCTTCGGCGGCAAAGGCGTATCCCGCGGCTTTGGCAGCCGCCTCAAGTTTGGATCCGGGCTGGCCGGCAATGATGACGCCCGAGCCCGCGGCCTTTGCAGCGCGGATAACGCAATCGGCAAGCGCGGCGTCCTTTGCGGCGTCATTATAGAGCGCCCCATGGGGTTTGATGTGGCCCATCGCGATCTTTTCCGTATCAAGAATATCTTTCAGCGCGGCGATCTGCCCGGCGAGGTCTTTCGTCAGCACATGGGGGTCACAGGAAAGGCTGCGCCGGCCGAACCCGTCGCGGTCGGGATAGGCGGGATGGGCGCCGATGCTGACGCCATGCTGTTGCGCAAGGCGTGCGGTGGCCATCATCGTCTTTCCGTCGCCCGCATGACCGCCGCAGGCGATAGAGCATGAAGAAACAAGCGGCATCAGCGCGGTTTCAATGTCGCGCTGTGCGTCATTGCCATATTCGCCCATATCGGCGTTGAGATCGATGACGCGGCTCACAGGAGGCCCAGCGCTCTCAGGATTGCGCGCAGGCCGAGCCCGGCGGTAATCAACACCACAATGCCGCCTGCGGCATTGGCGAGCGTTCCGTTAGTATAAGCGCCGAGAATTTTCTTGCTGTTTGCCGCGACAATCAAAAACACCGCGATTACCGGCAGCAATAATCCGTTGGCGATTTGCGCAAAGAGAATAATTTCAATGGGCCTGGCGCCGGTCATGGCGACAATGGCGCCGATAACAAGGACGGCGCCGGCCACAAGACGGAATTTCAGCGCCTTTGGATCGCTCTCAAAGCCAAAAAGTTCTGCCGCGGCAAAGCCCGTCGCAAGGGGCGCCGTAATCGCCGAAGAAAGACCGGCGGCGAAAAGACCAGCGGCGAGAAGGTATGTAGCGCCGGCGCCGAAAGCCGGTTCGAGCTGGCGCGCCATGTCGCCGGCATTCGCAACGGCAATGCCGGTTCCAAAGAGGCTTGCCGCCGCGGTCGAGAGAACAAGGATTGAAACAATACCGCCGACACCGATGGAAAGCCGCGTGTCAAAGCGCGCTTCGCCAAGGCCTGACGCATCGGTCCAGCGCCGCCGCGCTGCCGCTGCGTGTAAAAAAAGATTATAGGGAACGATCGTTGTGCCGATGAGGCCGATCACGAGAGGCAGAGCGCCTAGCGGGATCGACGGGATCGCGGCGCCTTTTAAAAGCGCGCCCCAATCGGGACCGACAACGACAAGGGCTGCCGCAAAGGCGAGGCTCATCAACAATACCGCGCCGATTAGAAATTTCTCGATGACGCGATAGCCGCCGAATAAAAGAATGCCCCCGGCGAGCATGGCAATCAGTCCGGCAATCGCTGCGCGCGGCAGGGTCTCGGGCAGGGCGGCTTCAACGCCGAGGACAGCGCCGGCGATATTGCCGCCTTCATAGGCGGCGTTGCCGACAAAGAGCGCTGCAATGATCAACCCTGCCGCTGCCCATTTCAGGGCAGGCGTTTTGGCAGCGCTGGTGATCGCCTCGCCAAGGCCAAGCCGCCCCGCAACGCCAAGGCGCGCGGCCATCTCCTGCAGGATGATCGCTGCGATGGTCGCAAAGACCAGCGCCCAGACCAGCGCATAGCCATGCGCGGCGCCGGCGATGGTGGCGGTTGTCACGGTGCCGGGGCCGATAAAGGCGGCGGCAGTGAGCGCGCCGGGGCCGATGGAGCGCAGGCGGCTCAGCATGAGGGTTTTTTGAATAGCATCATGGGCTGAGCTTAGCCCGCGCCGCCCGAATTGGCGACCGGCCTATGGGGTTGCAGTGCGCCTCTCCGGGCTGACGGTTTTGCCCGTTGACGCTGCGGATCAGTCTGTGCCGCCGGGTGGTTTGACGAGGTCAAAGAAGTCGGCAAAGTCGAGACCCAGCGCCTCAGCAAACTCCTCGACCGTCTCCAGCGTCACGTTCATTTGACCCGCTTCGATGCGGCTTACATAACCCTGGTCAGCGCCGATCCGCATCGCCAGTTCTTCCTGGGAGATGCCTTCCGCCCGTCGGCGCCGCTGAACGGCCAGTCCGAATCGTTTCTTGATTTCCACGAATTCGCGATTTGCAATTCGCGAAACCGAAAACCATGTAATCAAATACATAATTTTCGTTTTCGAAAATAAACACAAGAGATGTATTATAACACATGGCGCCGTCATTTATTGTGTATTATTGATGTATCGATATTTGTACGGATCAAGCTGACGCCGGAAACAATCCCCGAATAACAATGCGGGGACGAATAAGCGTGCAATAAAACACGCGCAACAAAAAACAGGGGCGAATATTTGTGAACGGGTCGATCAACAACGATGTCCTGAACAACGATTCCTTGAACAATGACTCTGTGGACAATGACCCGAACCGGCGCAATGCGCGGCTTTCCATTAAACTGGCGTGCTGCGATCGCGACAGCCGCATCGCGGCGGCGCTTTTTACCGACTTCAAGAATATTTTGAGCGCGCGCTTTCCCTGCGCCCTCACCCTCAGCCGCCAATATGACAGCGAGCATTATTATGGCGATGTGGAAACCGACGCCCGGACCGATGAGGAATTGATGCGCATGACGCCGGGCGACTGGCGGCGTTTTAACGGTGGCGTAAGCGCCGACAGAAAAGAAACCGGCAAAAAATAGGGGGCGGGCCATGTTGGGAAACCCGATAGCAGGCGATGACGGTAATGGGGATCAAGGCGGCGGCGATCACGAGAGACACAATGTCCGCCTCTCGGTGCGCATGGAATGTTGCGAACGCGACGGCGTCATCGCCGCCGAGTTCTTCACCGTTTTTCAAAAGCTTTTATTCTCGCGCTTTCCCGGCGCGATGATCGCCGGGCGTCACTATGACCGCGACAAACACGATGCCGATCCCGATGATGATGATGCGTGCGGCGACGAATTGATCGATACGCAGTGACGGGGGTTAAGGCTATAGCCAACCGGCGTCTGCTTTTGTCCTAAAAACGAACATTTCCTGAACCGAATTCTCGTCTATGTTAAGTCCCGGGAGGGAGGAACCCATGGCGAAAGGACAGGTGCAGCGAACGGCGCGTGTTGGCGTTACCGAGCATGGTAACGCGGCGGTGCTCGTGACAGTCGCGTCTGACGGCGCGCTCCTTGATCGCCGCCGCATCGACTTGACGGACAGCGACTTGCCAACCCACCCGCATCACCATGAAGGGTCATGGGCGGTGGGCCGTTACCGAGACAGCCCGTGGTCGCGGGAGATTTCACTCGCAGAGGCCATCGCGCTTGTGAAACGCGTGCGGGTTGCCGCAGCGCGCGGCGCGCGCGAGAGTCTTGAAGCGCTGGCCGTGAGCGCGCCGATGCCGGTTACAAGCATTGCGATCCGCATATGCCCCGAGCTTCCACCGACAATTGAGGAACGCATCAGGGACAACCGCGCGCAGACCGTCGCCGATACCGTCATGTACCGCGAGGCCCTCGCGGCCGCCGCTGAAGCGCGCGGCTGGTCCGTTTATTGGTACGACCGCGAGCGCGTCTTTAGCGATGCGGCGAGGGTGCTCGGTTGCGCGGACATCAACGCGTTCCTTTTGGCGATGGGTCGATCAGTCGGGCCGCCCTGGCAGGCCAGACACAAGCTCGCGGCGGCGGCGGCGCTTGCCATTGCGGGAGGGCCCGCGCGATGAACGATCGCTTTGCGCCGAAACGGACCGCAACCGGAATCGGTTGAATTTCTGCTTTTATCCAAAAGCCGGCAGAGGCCGCTCAGGTTCCTGTTTTGACTGCCGCCCGGTTTCCGGTTTGCAGCGCCTGTCTCTCGCCATTTAGCCGGACCGTCACCCATGCTAGCAGTCAGCCATGACAGAAACCCTCAACCTCGTGCGGCCTGATGCAGAACTCGTCGGCGACGCGATGGGTGAAGGGCCGGATGTTTTACTCCTGCATGCGGGCGGCGAATCCCGGCTTGTCTGGCGTCCTGTCATGTCGATGCTCTCAGCGAGAGGGTTTCGTTCCGTTGCATTCGATCAGCGCGGGCATGGAGAAAGCACGGGCAGCCCGCAGGACGGGGTTCTCGCCTATGGCGGTGATGCGATGGCCATGATTGGCCAACTGCAAAGCCCCGTCGTGGTTGGCGGTTCCCTTGGCGGATTTGCATTGATGCTTGCGCTTGAGGCGCTTGAAGGAGAGGTTGCGGGCCTGGTCTTGGCAGACGTCACACCGGCCCCCGATCCTGAACTGACGCACGCCTATCTTTCACCGCGGGGCGGTCTGGGCGCCTCGCCGATCGTTGAGGACATTCTTTCCCGGTCGGAACAAATGACGCGGATCGTTGCTGCTCTTCGGCTTCCGGTCCTGCTTATATGCGGCGGCGAGCGCTCGCCAATTGATGAAAAAGCGCGTGCCGGTTTTTCATCTTTGGCGCCGCATGCGCGCATCGAAATCGTCGAGGGCGCCGGTCATTTGGTCGCCCGGGATGCGCCAGATGAACTCTCCCGGCACATAGTAGACTTCGTGGAGAGTAAAAACGTGCGCGCCCGGCGTTGAAACTAGTTTCCTGTCGGAAAACTGGTGGATCAAGCCGGTTAGTTTTCAACTAGACTACAACCAAACGCCGATCACATTTGCATCGGCCGGCTGTTTCCGGCTTTCGTTTCCGCTGCCGCTTCGGCTAAACTTACCGCAAAAATATCGGAGGGGTTATGCTGCGCATTGTTCAATTGGTTTTCACGGCGTTGATCGCCATAACGGTGGGCGCTCAGGCGCAGGACCGCACGGCGCTGGTCGGCGGGCGTCTGATTGACGGGTTCGGTCACGCGCCGATCCATAACAGCGTTATCTTGATTGACGGCGATACGATCACGAAAGTCGGGACGGTCGACACATTAGCTGTGCCTGACGGATACAAGATCGTTTCAACCGAAGGCATGGATGTGCTGCCGGGGCTCTGGGAAAGCCACGCGCATCTGATGTTGTCAGGTCATGCGGATTATCCGCACTGGCAGGCGACCTATCTTGACCGGCTCGGGGATGAAATCATGCCGGCGACGGCGAGCCATTTGTTGCTGGCGGGTGTTACCTCGGCGCGCGATCTTGGTGCGCCGCTGGCGCCGTCGAAATCCGTGAAAGAAAGAATAGACCGCGGTGATATTCCGGGTCCGAGACTTTTTATGTCCGGGCCTTTTTTGCAATATGAAGTTGAAGACTGGCAGACAGCCTATCGCTGGCCGGTGCGATCGGTTGGCGATGCGCGCAGGAAAGTCGCCGAGCTTGACGCCGCGGGCATGGTGATCGTCAAACTTATCGATCAGGACAAGCTGCCGCGCGCGGTCGCAAAGGCGATCGTCGATGAAGCCCATAAGCGCGGCATGAAAGTCGTCGGTCATTCCCATCGGCCAAATGAAATTCGCGTCGGCCTTGAGATCGGCGTTGACAATTTTGAACATACGGGCCTGACCACCGCGCCCGAATATCCAGCCGACATTATGGAGGCATTAAAGGAGCGTACGGCGACGGGCCGTATTGCGGGCGGGCCGCTTTACTGGACGCCGACCGTTGAGGGCTTATGGAATTTTGACCGCACCGTCGCCAATCCGGAAAAGCTCGACACTGATTGCTGGGAACGCGGCCTGAAAGATGACACCATCGCCGACATTCGCGCGTCAATCGCCAATCCCGGTCAGCTTGGTTATACGCGGCTGACGCCGCTCAGGAAGCCAACACTCAAACGCAAAATTGCGCAGCTGCGCGAGGCCGGCGTTGTCTTTCTCGTCGGCACTGACAGTGGCATCCCGATGAAGTTTCATTGCCAGTCTACCTGGAACGAGATGGATGTGCTTGTTCGCGTGATGGATCTGCCGGTGATGGATGTGATCCGCGCCGCGGTTTACTGGCCCGCCGTGATGATGGGTGTTGAAGATGAGCTCGGCACGGTTTCAGCGGGCAAGAAAGCCGACATCATCGCCGTCAAAGGCGACGTTCTGGAATATATCAGCCTGTTGCAGAATGTGGACTTTGTGATGAAGGGCGGCGTTGTTTACAAACAAGGCGGCGATCCGGTTGAGGAGAATTTGTAAGAGGCTGGAGAGCAACATCTCTGAACCAAGCGCCATCAGTATCAGCGGCAATTGATTTCAGGGCGCGCGGCGCAACAGGTTAAATATACGGCCGTCCATCACGAGAAGTCCCAGCCCGATTAATCCCATACCCGCCGCATGTAAGGTTGAGAATGTTTCCCCAAGAATGGTGACGCCAAGCAGGATCGCTGAAATAGGAACGAGAAATGTCACGAGCGCCGCATTGGTGGCGCCCGCAGAATCGATCAGGCGAAAATAGAGAATATAGGCAAGCACTGTGCTGAAGAACGCCAAGCCTGCGACGGCCCCGATTGCCGCCAGGGGGATGGCGGGCAGCCCCCAGGGCTGGTCAATGACCAGGGTGAGCGGCGCCAGCATGAGCGTGGCCATTGTCACTTGTCCGGTTGCGACAATGAGTGGTGACAAACCCCATGCTTTGAAACGGCGCGAATAGACGGCCGACAATGCATAAGAAAAAGCGGCGCCCATAACGGCGAGTTGTCCGTAGAAAGACCCGGTTAAACCATTCAGCACTTCCGGGCCGATCAAGACGACGGTGCCCGATAAGCCCAGAATAACCCCCAATAGTTTTTGTCCTGTTATGCGCTCATCGACCAACAGCGCGCCTGCAACCAGTACGGTGAAAAACGGGGTCGTGGCATTGAAGATCGACGCGAGACCGGAACTGATTTGTGTTTGCCCCCATACAATCAAACAAAATGGCAAAACATTATTCAAAAGCCCGATAACGAAAAGCGCGCTCCAGTGCTGCCTTGTTTTTGGCAGGGGAAGTCTGAGCACGAGAACAAGCGCCCACAAGCCAAGCGCTGCAAAACCCACGCGGCTTGTGACGATTGTCAAAGGCGGAAGGTAGTTGATCAGCACTTCAACAAAGAAAAAAGATCCGCCCCAAACTAGGGACAGAGCGACCAACATGCCAATATCGGTCACGCTCATTTGCTGATTGATTTTGGTTGCCATGGTCAGTCTATGAATGATTTGAAGCCAGGCCGCCACCCGGTTCTTGTCATGACATCAGCGTCACTCTGGGCATTTTGCGCTCGGCTGTGCAGGGCGGCGCATGAAGCGCCGCCCCGGCATACTGAATAAATCTTATTGCGCTGGAACAAGACCGCCGGGCGCCCATGGCGCGCCTGCTTCGATGAGCGCGGCCTCAAACGCCGGAATGGTCGTTTGTTGCAGCGTGTTGAGCCGGACACGGACAGTCTCGAAATCCGCCTCGGCGATTTCCAGCGTCGTTATATGGGTCGGCGTTGGGCCGTAAGTGGATTGCGAGGTGCCGATTTCGACCTTGCCGATGCGCGACAAAATTGTCGCCGGCGGTTCCTGGCCGATTTCCGCCATTGCCTGATTGCCGCCCAGAACCTCGACAATATCGTGCCATTCCGTGCGGATCGCCTGCCATTGATCGTCAAGGGCGTCAGGCGCTGCACGGGTGCGGGAAAGCGCGATTTTCAGATTGTCGATCCTCTTCTCAAGACTATCCGCCGTATTGTCTGCAGCGGAAGCGCCACGTTCAAGTTTCGCGAGCCGGTCCCAAAAGGCGACGGCCGCCGCCGGATCGGCGCCGGCGATGACGCCCTCGCGCATGCGCTCAACGACAAATTCCTGCGGGCCTACAAGTTCTGTGGTGATGCCGCGCACGCGTTTGGAAAGAGAAACAGTGTAGGTTCCGGGCGCTGCAAAATACCCGGTGACTTCTTCATAAGGATAACCCGGCCCATCGCCCACTGGCGTCATCGCAGGGTAACGCAAATCCCAGGCGACCCGGTGAATGCCCTTTTTTACAGGACCGTTAATCCGGCGCACAACGTTACCCGCATTGTCGCGCACGGTCAGCCAGATTTCCGGCGCCACTTCGCGGCGCTCTTCTTCGGCGGCGTCAAAGCCGACAAAGGGCGTGTCATCCCAGGCGTCGAGCTTGTCTTTCTCCGTTTCCTGCCGGGTTTCCGCCAGCGTTTTTAGATCGTCTTTCAAATAATAGGTAAAGTTGGCGCCAAAGGGCGGGTTGGGCGCCTGGTAATAGGCGTGACCCTGGGCGCCAGTTTTCGTAAAGGCGAGCGGGTGGCGCTCAATATACCACCAGGCGCGCCGGCCGGGAAACAAGAGGGCTTCTTCTTCCAGCGCAGCTTCGTTGATATCGCGCAGGGGCGTATAATCATCAAGAATGAAAAAGCCGCGCCCAAACGAGGCGGCGACCAGATCATTTTCACGTCGCTGGATCGTCACATCACGGAAGGAAATTGTCGGCGATCCGCCGGTGAGTTCGACCCATCGCGCGCCGCCGTCAACGGTAAAAAATAAACCGAATTCCGTTGCAGTGAACATCAGCTGCGGGTTCACATGGTCCTGTACAACGCGCCAGACGAGGTGCCGGTCAGGAAGATCGCCAACAATCGATGTCCATGACTGACCGCGATTGGTGCTCTTTAAAAGGTAAGGCGTGTAGTCGCCATATTTGTGATTATCGAGGGCGACATAGACAGTGTTGACGTCAAAGAGATCCGCTCTGATATCATTGACAAAAGCCGTCGCGGGTACGCCCGGCAGGCTTCCCACATTGACGCGCGTCCAACTGGCGCCGCCATCGCTTGTCGATTGAATGATCCCGTCATCGGTCCCGACATAGAGAATATTTTCATCGAGCGGCGACTCGCCCACTGACGTAATGGTGTTGTATTGCGACATGGCGAGCATGTCCCAGCCAGCATCCCACGACCATTGCCGGCCCATAACGGGTAAGAGCATGCGGTCTTCATCGCGCGTCAGATCGCCGGAAAGTGCGCGCCAGCTGTCGCCGCGATCATCGGACCGCCATAAACGATATGACGCGAAATAAAGCCGTTTCGGGTCATGGGCGCTGACAAAAATTGGCGCATCCCAGTTAAACCGCTCGACCGGATCGCCGGGCGCAGCCTGGGGCTGAATATGCACCAGCTCTCCTGTGGTGCGGTCGACACGAACGAGGTTTCCCTCCTGCCATTCCGCATACATAATATCCGGATTGCCCGGCTCGATGGCGGATTGGTGGCCGTCGGCAAACAGGGTGATGAACCAGTCGGAATTTCTGATGCCGTGACGATTATCCGTACGCGATGGACCGCCCTGCGAGTTGTTGTCCTGGGTGCCGCCATACACGAGGTAAAAGGGTTCAGTGTCGTCAACGGCGACTTTATAGAATTGCGTTACTGGAAGATTGTTGATGAACCGCCAGGATTTCTCATTGTCATAGCTCTCATAAAGACCGCCATCGGAGCCAACCATAATATAGTCGGGATCATCCGGTCTGAAGGCGATGGCGTGATCATCCACATGCTTATATTCATTGTTGATTGGCCGCCATGTTTCGCCGCCATCTTCGGAAACCTGCGACGTGTTGCTGACGAGATAGATGCGGCCGGCTTTGTGCGGGCTTGCATAAAGCTCGGTGTAATAATGCGGACCGGTGCCGCCGCCGACAGCATCTGACATTTTTTTCCAGGAAGCGCCGCGATCTTCAGACCGCCAGACGCCGCCCTTGCGTCGGTCCAGTTCAATAGCGGCATAGACGATGTCAGGATTGATCGGCGATATGGCGAGGCCGGTTTTGCCTTTTTGACCTTCGGGCAGGCCGTTTTCAAGTTTGGTCCAGCTCGCGCCGCCATCTTCGGACATGTGCAGGGCAGATTCCGGCCCGCCGCCAATATAGGCGGCGACAGTGCGATGATGTTGCCATGTGGCTGCGTAAAGCCGGTTCGGGTCACGCGGGTCAATGACCACATCGGTAACGCCGGTCCATTCACCTGCGGATAAAACATTCTGCCAGGTTGCGCCGCCATCCTCGGTCTTAAAGAGGCCGCGATCACCGCCGCTGGACCAGAGGGGTCCCTGCGATGCGACCCAGACAATGTTCGGATTGTCCGGGTGCACAATAATTTTTGAGATATGATCGGAGTTTTCAAGTCCAAGGTTTTCCCAACTTGTTCCGCCATCCTTCGAGCGGTAAATACCGTCGCCGAAACCCGTGTGGCGGCCGCCGACATTTTCACCGGTTCCAACCCAGACGGTGTTCGGGTTCGTGGGGTCAAGCCCGATAGCGCCAATCGAATAAGAAGTCTGATCGTCAAAGACCGGATCCCATGTTGTGCCGGCATTGGTTGTTTTCCAGACGCCGCCAGACCCAACGGCGACATACCATGTCGCCGGATCATCAGGTAGAATTGCGATGTCGGCGATGCGCCCCGACATCAATGCAGGACCGATATTGCGCAGCTCCATCCCCTCGAATGTCGCGCTTGACAGCGGCCCCTTATCTTCTTCCTCGGCGTTGCTTTGCGAGCAAGCCGGCGTAAGCATCATCAACAAAACAGCGAATATGGAAAACAAGCGCATTTCACACCCCTCAGTCAGTTTTCTGGAAATTTATGGTTGGCAGTTTTAAGCTTTCGTTGTTCTTACCGTATTTTTGCAGGTGATAAAATCACTTGTGTTATTATTGGCCGGCGTCTTGTTTCGTTTTTCGGATTTGCTTCCGCCACTGCTTCACATGTGGCAGGAAAAACAGATAAATGCCTGTGCCCCACAAGGTGAGGAGGATCAACGCGCTCGGGAAGAAGACGTAAAGTTTCACCCAATCGGCAAAAAACGAACCGTCATGCAGGCTTTCAATGATGTCTGAGCGTCGAAAGGCGACCTGCAGCACCTCGCCGGTCGCTGTGTCGATCTGGGCTTCCCAATTATTGGCGGCGACGAATTTCACAACGCCCTTGCCGGGCTTGAAATCAACGCGGGAAAGGTCACGCCAGTCGGTCACTTCCAGTTCACGCACAGCTGTTGCCGCCGCGAACAAATCATCCATGCTTTGCGCTGGCACTGCAGCAGGCGCGGCGCCGCGGACGGTTGGCGGCTGCAACCAGTCGATCTCTTTTTTCAACTGCAAGAGCAGCCCGGCGCTGATGATGAGCCCCATTTGCAGCATGATGAACAGCGATCCCCAATGGTGGACCTTGCGCAGCAAAATTTGTGTTTTCATTGAACCCCGGCCGTCTCACGTTGCCCGCCGACTTTATACATGATCAAGCGGCGGCGCGAAGGGGCGATGTTGTCAAATTGTGCACAACGCAACTTCTCCGGCCGTGCGGTAAGAACCAGGGTATGCCTGATATCGGCCGCTCGATTTCGAAGCTCTGGCATAAGTTCGACAGGAGGGTGCTGATTTCAGTGGAAAAACCCGGCATCATCACCTAGCAGAATGTAGATTATTCCTGTTGCCGGAATGCGATCGGATCTGCTTGTGATGTATGAGATAAAAACTCTGGCGCTGACGGATGTTGCGATTATTGATCACGCTGCAACGACGCTGGGTGCGTGCTTTCGGAAATTCTCACCGGCATGGGTTCCGACACGCGCAGATTGCCTTGATAAGATCAAAGAATCATTTCGCCCTGGATGTCGAAGTCGTGTGTTGATTGATCAACAGCAAAATGTTCATGGCTGGATTGGCGCCATAGAAGGTGAGCATGTTTGGGAAATTCATCCGCTCGCGGTGTCGCCGAACTCACAGCGACGCGGGTTTGGCACAATGCTTGTTAATGACATCATGCAACTGGCCAAATCGGCGGGGGCCGTATCGGTATGGGCAGGAACCGGCGATGAAACCGGCGCCACGAGTCTTTCGAAAGCCGACCTTTATCAAAACCCATTAACAGCTCTCGGGAACATCACTGCCGAAGAAGATCATCCGATTCACTTTTGGATCAAGTCGGGCTTTACGCTGGTAGGCGTCCAACCTGACGAGGAGGGGTTGGGCAAACCCGGTATTCATTTCGCGAAGAGAATCTCCTGAAAACCGGTCTTCATGTCTTCGGATCGCGCTTTTATTCCCAGGAACCGCCGAGCGCGAGGTTGAGATTGACCCGCTGTTCCAGCCGGGCGCGTTGAACGCTGACCAGATTGCTTTCGGTGGAAAACACACGCTGCTGGATCGTCAGCACATCGAGTAGGTCAGACTCGCCCTCATTATATCGAAGCTGGGCGATGCGCAGCGCCTCTGCGGATTGGCTGGCGGCTTCATTCAATGATGTCTCGCGCTCTCGCAGCACCGTGCTTTGATCAAGGTTGGTTTCAACTTCGCTGAACGCTTCAAGCGCGGCCTGACCGTAAGCAGCGACGGCCTGTTTTTGTTCAGCAGAAGAGATATCAACTTGCGCCTGCCTTGCGCCGCCGTCAAAGAGCGGCGCCAGCAAATTGCCGCCAACAGTCCAGGCGATATTGCTCGGGTTTAGAATGTTTGAGAGATCGTTTGAGGCCCCGCCGATAGTGCTTGTGAGACTGATGGCCGGAAGCTTTGCCGCCTTTGCCTGATCAAGGCTGTTGAAGGCGGCGGCGACCTGTCGCTCCGCTGCAACAATATCAGGGCGGCGCTCCAAAATTTCAGATGGCACACCGGCGGGCGGTGGCGGCGGCGTTGCCGGAAGTGATGTTCTGACGTCGAGATCGGCGCCGGGATATCGCCCGAGAAGAACTTCAAGCGCGCGCAAGGCATCACGTTGTGAACCTTCAGCAGCAGCCAATGTCGCTTTTGACGTTGCCAGATCAGATTTCGAAAGCGCGAGGTCCTGCGCTGTTGCGAGACCGTTCTCATGCTGGACGTTTACGATACGATTGGTTTGCGTGAGAGCGTCAAAGGTATTGCGTGCGACATCGGCCTGGACGCCAGCTTCGATGGCCAGAAAATAGGACCGCGCAACGGCAGCTGCCAATGAGTGTTGTGAGTAGAGAAAGTCCGCTTCAGTTGATTCCGCGCTCGCCGCCGCTGCCTGCTGACCGGATCGGACACGGCCCCAAACATCGAGTTCCCAATTGACCTGCAGACCGAGACTGGCGCTGCCGCTGCCGCGTCCGGAACCGTCAACACCGCCTGACTGACTGCCGCCCGCTGTAAGGTTGACCGTTGGTGAGAGCGCGGCGCCGGCCTGTTTTGCCAGCGCCCAGGACCGTTCGACATTTGCGGCGGCGGCCTGAATGTTTTTATTGTTCTCTTGCGCTTCGCGGACCAGTTTCGTCAGTGTTTCATCGTCGAAGGATGCAATCCAGCCGACTTCCACGTCGCCGACGGACTCTTGCGCTGCTGCCCAGGCGGCTGGAATTTTCGGCAGGCTTCCCCGTGCAGAACCAGCGGCTTCTTCGCGCGATGTGATGGATGCGCAGGCGGTCATCGCCAGTGCGCCGCCGAGCAGTAAAGCGGATTTCAATAATGTCATGGGGCGGCCTCCCTCAAGCCGACGCCGTCTCGTCCCGGCGTATATTAAAGAATATGGCATAAAGAACGGGCGTAATCACCAGCGTTATCAGCGTTGCGAATGAGAGCCCGAAGACCAGAACAACGGTCATCGATTTGAAAAAAGCGTCGAAATAGAGCGGGATCACCCCAAGAACGGTGGTGAAGGCGCCCATGGTCACGGGACGCAACCGGCTTGCCGCGGACTCAATGAGGGCGTCGAACCGCGCCATGCCGCCGCTGATCAAATTGTCCGTGTGGTCCACCAGCACCAGTGAGTTCTGAATAAGTAACCCTGACAGCGACAAGAGGCCGAGAATGCCCATAAATTCAAGCGGCGTTTGGGTGATGACCAACCCGACCACCACACCGATGAGCCCCAGCGGCACGACGGACCAGATAATGATGGGTTGTCTGATTTTGTTAAACAGCAAGACAACCACCAGCACCATCGCCAGAAAACCGAGAGGAATGGTTGAGGCAAGATCGCCCTGCGATTCCGACGAGTCGCCATGTTCACCGTCCCACTCAAGCGTGTACCCGTCGGGCAGTTCGATCGCTTCGATGGTCGGCCGGATACGCTGCAGCAAATCGTCGGCAAGCTCACCGGCTCTCGGGTCACTTTGTGCTTTTATGGTCAGCACACGATCTTCGCGCAAAAGCCGGGCATCACGCCATATGGTGCGCGCGCCGTCTATGACCTGCGCTAACGGGACAACGCGCCCCGTCGCGGCGCTGAGTATCTGTATGTCCCTGATGTTCGATGCGTCTCTGCGCTCGATTTCCGGCGCCCGGGAGATAATCTGTATCAGATCGTCGCCCTCGCGATAAACGCCAACTTCTTTGCCGGTGAAGTTTGTCTGGAGGGCGCCCGCGAGATCTTCGCGCGATATGCCGACCCGCTGCCCCTTGCTCTCTGAATAGATGGGCTCGATGACGCTGACGGGACGCCGCCAATCATCCTTGATGGATCGCGCGCCGCCGTCCGCCGCCATGATCGCTTTGGCTTCATTGGCAAGTCGTCGCAAAACAGCAGAGTCGGGCCCTTTAAAGGTCGCCTCGATCTTGGCGCCGCCGCCCGGACCTAAAACGAACCGCCACGCTTTGCCCTGACCGCCGGGGAAATTTTCGTTGAGGAAATCTTCGATTTCAACAATGAGGCGATCATTTTCTTTGTAATCTCTGGTTTTGATCAGCAGCTGGCCATAGGCGGCGTTTTGAGATTCGAATTGATAAACCAGCATATAGCGAAGGGTGCCGCCGCCCATGAGTGACTGCACATGCTCGACGCCGTCGAGGGTCTGAACGAATGCCTCAAGCCGCTCGAGATCCTGTGTGGTGCGGGCAATATCGGTTCCTTCGGGAAGCCAGTAATCGACGACGACCTGTGGTGATGTGGATGCAGGAAAGAAGCCGGATTTCACAAAGCGAAAACCCAATATTGCGGAAACAAAAATCGCGAGGGTTAGTGCAACGACAATCCAGCGTGCGTTGATCGCCTGCCGGATAAAGTTTTTGTAGAGACGAAAGAACGTGCCGTCCTTTTTTTCGCTCTGCTGTTTAGCGGCTTGCTCCTGGTTGAACATTATGAAGCAAAATAACGGCGTGATGGTAAAGGCGAAAAACCAGCTCAGCCCCAGCGCGATCATGACGACCCAGAAGAGGGCCCCGGTAAATTCCGCGGTGGCGCCGGGTGCGAATCCGATGGGCGCGAAGGCAATAATGCCCACCAGGGTGCCGCCGATCAGCGGCTTCATATTTTTTCGCGCCACTTCTTTGGCAACTTCCAGCTTGTCGCGCCCCTGTTGCACGCCAACCAATATGCCGTCGGTGATGACGACGCCATTGTCCACGAGCATGCCAAGTGAAATCACCAGAGCGCCAAGTGAAATGCGGTGCATGGGAACGCCGCCAAGGTTCATGAGGAAGAGTGTCGCCGCCATCGTCAAAAGGACAGTGGCGCCCATGATGAGCCCTGACCGGTAACCCATAAAGATAAGCAGCGTGGCAAATACGATGACCAGGGCCGCGACGACATTCATGGCGAAATCCTGGATCGCCACATCTACGATTTTGCCCTGATGGTAATATTCGTGCAGCTCTATGCCGATTGGGCGACGGTTTTCGATTGCCGCGAGTCTTTCGTCGATCGCATCGCCGAGCTTTACGACATTGATGCCGCTGACATTGGAAATGCCAATCGCAAGCGCCGGTTTACCGTCATAACGAATGAGAAACGAAGACGGTTCTTTATACCCCCGCGTGACATTCGCAATATTTCTCAGGCGCGTTGTGCGCCCTTCGCCGGCGTTGCTGATGATAATGTTCCCGATCGCTTCCACGGAAGTGATCTCGCCGGTTGGATGGATCACCAGTCGTTCATCGCCGAGCAGGAGGTCGCCGGCTGCAAGAACAGAATTTTGTTGCGACAGCGCATTATAAAGATTGTTCAGAGAAACGCCGAGCGCTGCGGCGCGCTCACGCGACACTTCTACATAAATTACTTCTTGCTGATCGCCTGAAATGGCGACACTGGCCACATCGTCAACAAGCAGCAACTCCTTGCGCAGTTCTTTCGCATAATCGCGCAATTCCGTCGGGGTATAACCATCTCCGGTAAGAAGATAATAAAGCCCGTAAACATCGCCAAAATCATCGTTAACTACGGACGGCGCGGCGCCGGGCGGCAATGATCGCTGGGCGTCATCAATTTTGTTTCGAACCTTGGTCCAAATCACTTGCAGGTCAGACTTCGATCGCGAAAATTCATATTTGATGTTGACGCTGATTTGCGAAAAGCCCGTCGATGAGACGGACTCGACCGTGTCGACTTCCTGCAATTGTTGAAGCGCCGTTTCCAGCGGTTCGGTCACCTCGTTCAAAACTTCTTCAGGACTCGCGCCCGGATATTGCGTGGTGACCTGCGCAGTCCGGATTGTGAATTCCGGATCTTCAAAGCGCGGCATGTTGTTATAGGCGATCCATCCGCCCGATAGCGAAAAGATAATGATCAATGCGCTGATCAAACGGTTCTTGATGGCGAATTCAGCGAGATTCATGAATATTGTCCCGGTTAGTTCTAGTTGATCCAGGAACGCACTTTCATGCCCTCATGAAGATAAGATCCGCCCGCGGCAACGATTGTTTCCCCCGCTTCGAGCCCTGAAATGATAGCAATATTTTCACCGACGCTGTCGCCGACAATGATGGTGCGTTTGGACACGGTCATTTCATCAGGATCGACGATCCAGACAAATCTTTCATCGCCCTCAGCAACAATTGCGGCGAGCGGCGCCGATACGCCCTGGGTTGCGAGGCTGGAGCCATTGTTCAATTCCAGGAATGTCTGAAGCGTCGCTGTCATGCCCGGCAGGATCAAAAGATCCTCGGGTGGTGTGAAGGTAAAACTCACCTCATAGGTCTGCGTGTTCGGGTCGGCCTGACCGGACGCTTCTTTGAATTCGGCAGGGATGAGCACGCCAGGCGCAGCGTCAAGAATCACCTTTGTTGATATGGGTGTAAATTGGGGAACGAAGGCTACGATGCTCGCCGGAATATGAATGATGGCTTCAACGCCGGAACTTTGGAGTGAGACGACCGGTTCTTGCGGCTGGACGTTTTGGAACTGCTCCACATAGACGCGGGCGATACCGCCGGAAAAGGGCGCCTTTAAAACAGTGTCGCTGAGCGCCTTTTCAGCAGTATCAAGAGCGGCGCGAGCGATGTCGCGCTGTGATTTCCGGCCCTCCAAAACACTGCGCGATATTGCATCCTGTGCAACAAGCCTTCGCGCACGTTGATATTCCGTTTCGGTGTTTTCAAACTGCGACCGTGATTGCGCGAGATTGTTGAGGAAGTCGCGTTGATCAAGGCGCCCTATGATATTGCCCTGTTCAACATCCTGGCCTTCGATAACTGCAAGTTCCTCGATTTGCCCGCCGACCTGAAACGTCAGTTCGGATGAGCGGGCGGCGCGAATAACGGCAGGGTAGTTTGCGCTTCTGCGGTTGCTTGCAGCTTCAACAGTGACCAGCTTCGCCGGGCGTGCGCCCGGTTCGCGCGGCGCCTCAGCTTCGCTGGAACACGCAGCAGCGCCAATGAGTATAAATGGCGCGCAGACTTTCAGTACAAATCCTTGTTTCACAAACCCAAGGTTCATTATTTTTCTCGCCCTGCCTTATGCGCCATGTCAGAATCACACAACCTACGCTGGTTCTATTCTAAAGACGCCGGTAAACACTGTCCATGGGAATGGGAGCCACGCCATGATATTACAGCTTTTTATCGGTTCATTGGTCGTTTCGCTGACGATCACTGTTCAGGCGACATTCATCGGATTGGCAATTGCCGGATTGAACCGCATTGGGTCGTGGTTCGTTGCGCCTCAACGCAACCACAAGACTGTAATAGCGACAATTGCGGTGACGCTTTGGTTGCTCGCGGGACATAGCGTCGGCGTATGGCTCTGGGCGCTGACTTATTTGGCTGTGGGCGCATTCGATACGCTGGAGCCGGCTCTCTATTTCTCCGTCGTGTCATTCACAACACTGGGGTTCGGCGATATTACGCTGCCTGTTCAGTGGAGAATATTATCCGGCCTGTCGGCCGCCAACGGCCTGATCCTTTTTGGCTTGAGCACCGCGTTTCTGATCGAATTTTTGACGCGGCTTCGCCGGGCTCAGGAAGAAAAGAAATACGCATGAGATGGCGCCGCCAATCGCTCGTTATACGGAACGGCTGGTGTTTCGGCGCACTGGTCAAAAGGCACGGAAAATAAAAACCGCCCCGGCTCTCGGAACCGGGGCGGTATGATACGCAACAATGGTACGCTACTGAACTTTTTCAATTTACTGCTTGCCGTCGTCTTCAGGGCCCTGGGGCTCATCAATTACGGACGCGTTGGTCAGCGGTACGGCTTCGATCAGGGCGATCGGCGCGCCGTCGCTGTTTTCTTTTTCCTGTTTGGGTTGTTCCTGCAAACGCGGTTTTGGCGTTGGGCTGGATGGAGCAAGCGGCGCCCCGTCAAAGGCGGGCAATTCCACATCGCCAGCAGCATACTCGCTCCAATAAGCCGGCTGGTTCATCAGCTGGCGGTAAACGTCAATATTATTATCGGCGACGAGCGGCGGCAGGTCTGAGCGCGCGAGGCGTTCGGCGCCGACCATGTCACCCGATAGCGCCAGCACCAGCGCCAGGTTTTGACGGATGCGGGCATCGCCTCCGGCGCCAGCAGCGGCTTCGCGCAGCACGGCGCGGGCCATCCCGAGATTGCCGTCCATAGCAAAAGAAAGGCCTTTATTGTTCATCACGGTAACTGAATGCGGCGCGATCGTTAGCGCGCGTTCATATTTCTTGCGCGCTTCGCTGTGCTCCCCGATCTGGTCCAGCGCTACGCCATAGGCGGAAAGGGCCTTCCAGTCAGAGGGATCTTTAGCCGAGGCGGTTTCTAAATAACGCACCGCTTCAAAGGCGCGACCGGTTTCCACAAGAACTTTGCCATATTCTAGACTGATGCCGGCATTGTCTTCATGCAGGGTTGCCGCTTTCTGCATGACGTCTACCGCCTCATCGGTTGATCCGATTTTGCGCAACGCCGCCGAAAAATTCATAGCCACTTCCGGGTTGGTCTGATCAGTGTTATAGCGCGTCCCCCAGAAAGCCGCTGCTGCGATCGGATCCATACCGTCATCGACCGCCGAATTCGAGTAAACCCCGATGGCTTCGCGATATTGACCATTGTCGATACCAGCTGCGGATTTTGTATTTTGTACAGTGGCGCAAGCTGGGAGCATAATTGCCACGACGCCGATTCCAGCGTATTTCGCGGTCAGTGGAAGTGAACGGAAAACCATATTCGTGCCTCGGTGAGTAAGCGAATGTCTTGCGCATCATCGCCAAAGGAATTCAATAAAGGCTTAACCGTATGCTTAATGTGCAATCAAATTGGTGAGTTAACGGATTATTCATGCGAGACGAGCTGTTAAGAGAATATGAAAAAGGCGCCGCAAATGCAGCGCAAAAGATCTATGGCGTAGCGGAGTGCGATGTTGATGCTTCCGGTGCGCCTGCAAGCCTGAAAGAGTTGGCGCGGATCAATGGCTTTAAGGGCGAGGCGGGCGCCTTTCTCGTCAATGAAGGTGGCGTTCTTTTTGGGCTTGGTGATGGCGCGGATGCATTCATTTACGCCGCTGCCGCCGACAAATTGCCCGAGGGCGATTATACATTAGCCGATGTGCTGACACCTGAGGCTGCTACGCTCGCCTGTCTGGGTTGGCTCATGGGCGGCTATCGATTTGATCGGTACAAATCGCAAAAACCTGCTCTTGCCCATCTGGTCGCGCCTGAGGCGGCCGATCTGGCAGCAGCGCGCCGAGCAGCGGCTGCAGCGGCATTGGTAAAAGATCTCGTTAATACGCCGGCTTGCGATATGACACCCGAAGCGCTGGAAAGCGCTGCGCGCGAAGTCGCGACAGCACATGGTGCGGAAATTTCATCAATAGTCGGCGACGATCTGTTGGCGGAAAACTTTCCAATGGTCCATGCGGTTGGGCGGGCGGCAGCGGCTGCGCCACGGCTCATCGATTTGCGCTGGGGCCCTGTGGACGCGCCGAAAGTGACGCTTGTTGGTAAGGGGGTCTGTTTTGACTCGGGGGGCCTCAACATAAAGCCCACAAACAGCATGGGGTTGATGAAAAAGGACATGGGCGGCGGCGCCCATGTGCTGGCGCTGGCGCAGATGGTCATGAGTGCGGGGCTAAAAGTGCGACTTCGGATGCTCATCCCTGCGGTTGAAAACGCTATCGCGGGCAATGCCTTCAGGCCGTCGGACGTACTCTCAAGTCGCAAAGGGCTGACGGTCGAAATCGGCAATACCGACGCGGAGGGACGGCTCGTTCTCGCGGACGCGTTGACGCTCGGCGGCGAGGAAGCGCCTGACCTGATGGTCAGCCTGGCAACGCTCACCGGTGCGGCGAGGATCGCTCTTGGCCCAGACCTGGCGCCCTATTACTGCGATGATGCAGCGCTTGTCTCGGCGCTGGAGACGGCGTCAGAGAAGGTGAGTGACCCGGTCTGGCGGATGCCTTTGTGGAGCGGTTATGACTCTATGCTGTCGTCGAGCGTTGCTGACGTGAACCACATTCCAAGCGGTGCTTTTGCCGGATCGGTGACGGCGGCGCTGTTTTTAAAGAAATTTGTTCCCGAGGGCGGGCGTTGGATGCATTTTGACATCTATGCCTGGCGGGCAAAAGCCGCGCCGGGCCGCCCTGTGGGGGGTGAAGCACAGGCGATTCGCGCGTTATTTGAAGCGCTGGCGGCGCGCTACCAAGCCTGAACCTCTTGCCCTTTGCCGGCGAACAGATGCATGAATCGCCGTTGAGCGACGTCCGTGCCGGGCGGGCGCTCAAGTAAAAGCGGGGCGTTGGGCCGGACGATGGCGTCAACAGATATCTTAACGGGCTGGCGAGAGGTGATGTGTGACGCGGTGCGCGCCGACGGTCCCGATCTGTCTATGCGCCAATGGTCGATCCTTCTTACTGTTTATCTCAATCCAGGTCCGCATACGGTGCGTGCCCTGGCGCGAGATTTGAACGTGCCAAAACCGGCAATCTCGCGCGCCCTGGACGCGCTTTCAATTTTGGATTTCATCAAGCGCGTACGTGATCCGAATGACAAACGCATTGTGCTGGTGCAGAAAACTGCAGCTGGCGCAATTTATCTTGATGAGTTTGCACGCCTTGTGGAATCTCATGCGGAAGACCAGCCGCTTAGCGCGCTCTACGGCTAGCGTTTCTTTTTCACAAATTCGAGTTGATTGTCTGGGCCTGCGTTTTATAGCGTTTGTGCTATACTGCACCGATGCCCAGACCCTTGCCACCTTTAAACGCTATTCGCGCTTTTGAAACTGCCGCGCGACATCTCAATTTTTCACGCGCCGCTGAAGAGCTTGGCGTTACGCAAGGGGCGATCAGCAAGCAGGTGATTATGCTTGAGGACATTATCGGCGCTCGTCTTTTTGAGCGGCGTCCGGGCGGGCTTTCATTGACCAGTGAGGGAAGGGCGCTCAATGAGGCGATTTCACCCGCTTTCGCTACGCTGGGAGAGGCTTTTGGGCGCTTTTCCCGTCGACCGCCGCGATCAAACATTTGCCGCATCTCCACACTTGCGTCCTTCGCGGGGCAATTTTTGATTCCGCGCCTCGACGCCTTCGAAGAGCAGTTGCCGCATATTGAACTTGAAATCCTGACGTCCGATCGGTTGATCGATCTCGCGCGTGAAGAAGTCGACCTGTCGGTGCGCTACGGTCCGGGTGGATGGGACGGCGTCGTCTCAACAGAGTTGGCTAAGGGAATTCTGACGCCGGTCTGTGCGCCTTCGCTGCTGACACGCGCCAGCGCGCGCGATTTGAATTCGATTGTTGTGTCGTCGCGGCGCATTCAGCTTTTTTCAAATAATGAATGGCGCATATGGGCCGACGCTGCGGGTATTAATCTCGATGGCGCTAAAAACACTTTCATTATCGAAGACTTTGTCGTTGGAATAAAGGCGGTGCTCGCCGGTCAGGGTTTGGCGCTGCTTCCAGAAATTCTTGTCCGTGAACACCTTGCCGACGGCCGGATGGTGCAGTTCTCTGAGGCTGCTATTGAATGGGGCCAGACCTACCATATCGCGCACACGCCCAATACTGAACGGCGCGCGATTGTACGCGACGTTATTGATTGGCTGAAAAACGAGACCGCGAAAGGCGCTTGAGGCGCACAATCAACTACTAAGCAACGAAATTTTCTCATGGAGCCTGCGCGTTTTTCTCGATTCCGAAGACGCCGATCATCCGCCATCTTCTGGGTACGCAGCCAACCAGACTGCGTCGAACAGGAGATCAAACCCATGACCACAAAAATGATGATAATGCTGGCGGCTATCGCGACGTTGAGCGTTTTGTCGGTTAATGCCGCCAATGCGCAAGATCGCGAGTTTCGCTATGCGACAAGCGAACTTTCGACATTAAGCGGAACTGAACATGTCTATAGCCGAATTCATGATACCGCGATTGAATTATGCGGCGAGGAATTTGGTGGTTTTCGGCTTGTGACACATGCGCCGGAACGTGATCGATGCGTCAAAGGCGTGGTCGAGGAGCTTGTTGCCGACATCAACCATCCTCAGCTTGACAAGGTCCATGCCGAAATGGGCAGGAAGTTGTAGGATGCGCCTTGCAGAAAAATATGCGCCCTGATTTCATTAATCGGGGCGCTGTCTGCGCAGACCTAGGGCGCATCATCTGAATTGTTTTGACGGGTTTTCGTTTCAATCAGCGCCAACAGACCCGCGCTCGGCATTGGAATGGTCGCTTTTCCGTCAGCGCCGATAGAGAATAACCCGAGATCGGTTGTCTCGTTTGGCTTGGCAAAACCAAGTCGGTATTCGCCTGGCGGTGCGCCGTGAATCGTTACGTTATCGCCACTTGCACCGTCCAGCTCTTTTTTTAGAATGAAAATTGCGCGCCGCCCGTCGGAATTACGAAAGGCCATAGTGCGGAGCGCAGGGTCATTCGTTTCTGCGCCGATCCTCACCGATCCGCGCCGTACATTTCGGAATACCAGCGCCAGTGGTGCAAAATTATTGATCAGCACAAGCCCCTCCTCATCACTGCGTGCCGGGTCGAATGAGGCTGGTCTGAAGGGCACGGCGTATTTTTGCCAGGCAACAACATTGGCGACGGTGAGATCTTCGATGAGCACGTCAATCGTGCCGTAGGTTAATTCAAGCATTGCCGTCTGCAAATTGTGGCGCTCTGCACGTGCGCGAATTTTTGGAAGGTTACGGCTCGCTCTTTTGGGATCGTAACGATGATAGGCAAGAACCGATAGTTTGGAGAGCGCTTCCTTGTTTCGGGCGAAGGCGTCAAAATATGACAAGGTGCGAAATGTGCGCGATGTCGAGGGTGCAATATAGTCTGGATTGACACCCAGTTTTGCAAGTCGGTTATCGACAGCGATCAATCCCGCCGCTATTTCTCCGCCGCGCCATTCATCTGTATTGTCAGGCTCAAGAATAATCTCGAAGGCGTCGGGCGTGATATTGTATTTGTTTTTCAAATGTACAAAGGCGCCTTCGATCAATTCCGCAAATTCTTCCGGATTTTTCGCATGCGATATGTTCGATTCTTGGGGCGGACGCCTGAAGTCGACATAGTTGAGAACAACATAAAGCTCTTCTCCTTGCGCCTCTAGCGCGGCGGCCATGGGTATCAGCAGATTGTCGACATAATAATCAATGCATGACCATTGAAACCCGGCGGCGTTTTGGCTGTTCGGGTCGTCATTGTCGTTGATCTTTTGATAAAAGTATTTCTTGTAATCGCGGTACGATAATTCTCCGGCGAAGAACTGGCTGCAAAAATCCACCGGGTTTTCAACGCCGCTGCGTATTTCCAGTCTGATGCGGTTAAGGCCGGCGGTGTTGACCATGCCGTCGATAATCTCATCGCGATAGTTGAGCCAGTCGCCATTGTAGGCGTTGTTTTTCTTGTCCATCTCCCAGATGCGTGTTGTAAATTCCCATCCGCTAATTGTTTGAAAAGTCTCGTTCGCCGTGATGGTGACGCGGCCTTCCTCAGCGATGCTTTGACACGCCGTGGTGGCGAGAATTGCGATCAGAATCGCGGCGGATTTTGTTTTAAGCATCTGGTTTCTCACTATGTGTGCTGGCAAAGGTTTCGATACTCAGTCATCGCGTCTTATTTAATGCACTGGCGGCAAATCAGCGAGCTTAACCCCCGCGATCTCCGCCGCGCCATCCCTGAACTCCACCGGTGCGCTGATCTTGCCGCCGCCGGCAATCGCCATCAGGGTCAATCCAGCCCTTGCGGCTTCCGCCTCGTCAGGGGGGAGCGCTCCGGCCATGCTGAGCCATTTCGTCAAGCCTGCGGGGTTGATGATCTCCGCATTGAGGAGCCCGGCGGGATAATCGGCGGCGTCGAGACCTATCTCTCCTGTGACGTTAAGTTTTGTCTCTGCAATCTCCGCAAATAGGCCGTTAATAATCAGTGCGCCGCCAGCATTTCGCCATTGCGTTGCGGCATCAGGGCCGAAAAGGAATTGTGTTTGCGTCAGACCGAAAACGCTTTGCAGTGCGCCGAGATGAAAAGCTGCATCATTTGCATTGATGTCGATGCCGTTGGCCGCGAGCGTTAAGACGAGCGTCGTGGGCGCGGTGGCTGCGGGCGCCAGATCAAAGATGAGACTATCGATCGCGGCATTGGCGCTGCCGGCGATTTGTTGCGCTTCGGCATCGGTAATGGTGACAGAAAAAACCCACTCCCGGCTTTTATCGCTGGCGATGCTAGCTTTGGCGTTGTTGGCGGTGAAGCGCCACTCCCCGTATCCGGCCGCAAAAATCTGTTGCTCGCCTGTTGGTGAGAATATGACGCGGGTGAGATCATAGGGAAGAGCGTCAATTGAGAGCCCGTCGGCGCGCCAGCGCCAGACGCCAGACTCTGAAATCATCGGTTCAAGAATATTGATGCGGAGAAAAAATGGAAACCCGTCTCGGGAAATACCCTCATGGGTTACTTCCAATCCCATGGCGCGCTGGTCGTTGATCCATTGATCCGCCGCTTTTTCCATTTCGCCGGCGCCGATCCGCCAAAGAACGAAATATGCGAAAAATATAACGCTGGCGACGGCAAAGGGAATGTAAAGCCAGCGGCGTGAAACCGGCTTTGATTGAACGGTCATCAGATTATCCTCGAGACTCTTGGTTGTCGTCCTGCAGATCAGGTCTTGCCTGCTCAATCCGGGACTTCAAAGCGTCAAGAAATGTATGCCGGCCCAGGCCAGACTCAATCGGCGGCAAAAACCGCAGCGTTATTTCACCTGGAATTTTCATTATTCCTGGAAATCGCCAGAAGGCGCCGCTATCATGGGCGACTGGCGTACAGGGCGTCTCTGCTGCGTTATAAATGCCGGCGACACCGGAGTGAAATTTTGCGGTGGCGCCGGCAGCAATACGCGTGCCCTCCGGAAACACGACTACCTGTTCGCCCGCTGCTATCTTTTCCCGGGCGGCAGTGCGCATCGCACGCAGCGCCTTGGCGCCGCCGTCGCGGTCGACCACAATATTGCCGGACGGTTTCGCCCACCAGCCATAGATCGGAATGCGCGCTAATTCTTTTCTTAAGATGACAACAGGTCGCGGCAATATATCGTAAAGCGCAATCGTCTCCCACATGGATTGGTGATTGGCGGCGACCAGAGCGCCGCCCTCGGGAATGTTTTCGGCGCCTTCGATCCGATGAGATATGCCTGTAATTATTTTCAGGCCGGACAAGATAACGCGCGTCCAGATTTTTGCGACGCTCCGCACCATGTCTTGTCCCAACAGCAACACAGGCAGACTAAGCGTTGCGAGGACAAGCGTTGTCAAAACCATAAACGCCATGAAGGCGAGCGAACGCACCCCCGTCAGCACGCTCTCAATTTCCGTATTGAGAAAAAAGCGCCTTTAGGTGCGCCAGGAGATATTTCGTATATTCGCCGGAAAGTTTACCCCATGCCCGAAAGGTTGCCGGGTGCCCCTTGCTGTTGAGATAGCCGGAGGCGACCGCATAGGGCGTGATCGCTGCACGAGGTAGTCGCGCGCGCGTTGCGACGAGCGCGCGCGGCATGTGATATTCCGACGTAACCAGAATGAGGTTGCCATAGTCATGGTCGCGCGCCCAGTCGCCGACTTCGTCCGCATTGCCCTCGGTTGAAAGCGCTTCGCGTCCAAGATCGACGCAACAGTCAAAAAGCGCTGGTGCGCCCGTCCACAAGGTTGCGAGCATGTCGCGCGAGGTCTCGCGATGGACGCCGGAAATCAACAGGCGGTCGCCATGACCCTTGGCGAGAATATCCATGCCCACAATGATCCGGTCGGGACCGCCCGTAAAAACAACGATACCGTCGCTTTTGCCTGGGGCGCTCGCGTTGGGCGACGGCAGTCGCCCTATAAAGGACGCGAATCCAGCCGCCCACAAGAACGCGATGATGCTGAGCCCTAAAACCAACCGTTGCACGGCAATTCCCGTTCTTGAAGACTAAGGTGTTGATGATAACCGATCACGGCCGTAAGGGTCCAGTCGCCTGGATCATATGGCCGCGTCCGCAGGTAGACAGGCCGTCGCGCGCTAATATTGTTCCCGCAGGGCCTTCAGGACGGTCAGGCGTGCGGTCAGCGCGGTAACAAAGCAGGTGACCAGCGGTACCGTTGCGAGCCACAAAAACATCCAGCCGCCGAGCGTGAATTGGGGCAGGAAGCTGTCGGTCCCGACATTTGTACGCGCGACAACGCCGATCAGGGTCAGTGCGATCAGCGCCGTCGCCAGCCCCGCCAGCGCGCCGCGCAGGCCAAGCAGGAAAAACCGTCGCTGCACTTCGCGCGCGATGAAATCGTCAGTGGCGCCGACAAGATGCAAAACAGAAACGATCTCGTGATTGGCGGCGAGACCGGCGCGGGCTGCGAAACTGGAAATGGCGCATGCGGCCCCCATCACGAGAAGAAAAACGGTAAAGGCGAGCGCCTGGCCCGATCGTGCAGCTGTCGTCAGGCGGCCGTGCCAGCCCGCGTGGTTATCAAGGGTTGCGCCAGGCGCTGCAGCGGCAAGACGGTTACGCAATAATTCCAGGTCGCCACGCAGCTCCAGACTCACTTTAACTTCTATTAGCGCCGGCACGTTTAAAAAAGCGCTGGCGTTTGCTTGGCCGAGCCAGGGCTCCAAAAGTGCTGCGGTATCTTCCTGGCTGCGCAAGACAGCATCGATCACACCATCAGTCTCATTGAGAATACGCATTGCAGCGGCGGAGCCAGCTTCAATCTCAGCGGTGTTGGCGCCTTTGATTTGCACGGTTATTTCCGACCGCAGTGATGCGGTCCAGTCCTGTGCGGCGGCGTTGATGATCAGGACCGCCGCCATCGCAAGTACTGCCAGAAAGGAAATCACCGCAATGACTGCGGTCAGGGGCGCGCCGCCGGCGCCGGCTTCGGGCAATAGCGGCTCACTTTTGCGGCGATTGAAAAACCCGCGTTTTGGCGCTTCTTCAGCTTCATTTTGGTTGCCCGGCATCTGGGCGCTGTTCCGGCTCATGCAGCCCCTCCGGATCCAGGCGCCCGCGAAAGCTTTCCGTCAGAGATTCTCAAAACCGGTTTGCCGAGCGACTGCACCATATGCAGATCGTGCGTGGCGACGATAACTGCCGCACCGAGTTTGTTTAACTCTATGAACAGTTTCATAATGCGTTCGCTCATCGCCGGGTCGACATTGCCCGTAGGTTCATCGGCGAGGATCAGGTCCGGTTTGGAAACGAGCGCGCGTGCGAGCGCAACGCGTTGTTTTTCACCACCTGAAAGCGTCGCCGGTTTGGCGTCCATGCGGTCGCCCAGATCAACCCAATTTAAGAGTTCGCTTACGTCTTCACGATATTGATTTTGGTTAATACCGGCGACCTTCATCGGAAGGGCGACGTTTTCGAAAGCCGTGAGATGATCGAGCAGCCTGAATTCCTGAAAGACGACGCCAATGCGCCGGCGCAGGGCCGGGAGCGCTTCGCGTGGCGCATCCATCGCGTTTTCGCCGAACAGGGAAAAATCGCCCTTGGTCGGCCGAAGCGCGAGATAAATCATTTTCAACAGCGAAGTTTTTCCAGCGCCCGACGGGCCGGTCAGAAATCGAAATTCACCCTCGCCAAGCGCCATATTGAGGTCGCTCAGGGTTTCACGGTCATCGCCGTAGGACAGGCTCGCATTTTTAAATTCAACGATCACGCCGTTTTTTCCCTTGGGCTGCTAGCCGCCCCGCACCGAGCAGAAGCCCGGCAGACAGAACAAGAAAGTGATTCTGGCCGCACATGATAATTACCTGTCCCGAATGCGCCACACGATACGATGTCGATGACGAGCGTTTTTCCGCCGCGGGCCGTTCTGTACGGTGTACTTCCTGCGGCGAAGCCTGGTTTGTGCCGGCGCCGGAGCCGATTGATGTTGATCCGATAGAAGAGCTGACGCCCGCCAAACGCGCGCCGGATGACGTCGACGGGATCAAGCCTAAACGAGGCGCTGTCCCCACGAAAGACCATAATGACGTTTCGCGGGAAAACGGGCCGGGTCGCAACAACCGGTCAAGACAGTCATATGAAGGCCGCAACGAACAGCGCAGAGAATTCGTCGATACCGATGATATTGATGATGGCGACGAAGATGATTCGCTGTTCGGGCCGGCGCCAGAGGCGAACGCCGAGACGGTGAAGGGCGACGGGACTAGCGAGGAAGCTGGCGACGATAGTGATGACCGTGAGGGAATTCGCGGCGGATTCCATGGCTTTGGATTTGCCGCGCGCCGCTTTGGCCGCAGCCAGACGCGCGATGATGACAATGGAGTCGATGATGGCGCTCCGCCTTTTATCAAGCATCAAAGCCGCAAAGAGCGCGAAGCGCCGAGCGCGCCAGAGGAAGTCGTTGATGCGCATTGGGAGGACGTGGATAAAGCCTCTGCCGTGAAATCGGATGCGGCGACTGACCGTCCGTCGGCGCCCGAGACCGAAAGCGCCGATAAGGTGCGTGGCGACCGTCGTCTCGGTTTTGGCCGGCGCGAGACGGATCAATCAAATCCGAACGATAGTGAACCCACTGATCGCCGCTCCGGCAGATCCGAGATTGCCCGGCTGGCTGATGTGAGCCCGTTCGATCCGGAAGAGTTTGACGAGGAGTTCTTTACCTCGCTTAAAGTCACGCCCAAAGCGCTTGCACGCGCCCTGAAAACGACCCGTCGACGAGCGGAGAGACGCCAGAAAAACAGGCTTACGCCGTTTCGCGCATTGGGCTGGACAGTCTGGCTCGCTGCGGTTGCCGGCGCTGCCTATGGCGTAGTCGCCTATCAAGACGAAATCGTGAAAATTGCACCAAAAACGGCCGATGCCTATGCGATTATTGGTATTGAGGCGAATCCCTATGGGCTCGCCATTGAAAATGTGCAGCATCGGCTGGCCATGTCCACAGCCGGCCCGACCATTGAGATCAGCGGCAAATTGAAAAATATGGGCGTTGAGGCTGTCGCTGCGCCGTTATTGCAGGCTGAGGCGCTCGGTCCGCGCGGCGAGCTTTTGTCGCGCTGGACCTTTTCCCCAAATGACACTGAGGTGTTGGAGGGCGCGACAATTGATTTTATAACGCGCGCCCCAGCGCCTGATGGCGTTGCCGAGGTGGTGCTTTCTTTTGCGCCGGCGAAAAGCCCCGTCAGCGAACTCTTGTCAGGCCGCGAATAAATCGCCTGCCATGTTGCGGGCCTTAACCGGAGCCCGCCTGCCATGCGCACCCTTTTTGACGAAACCACCATTGCAAACCGTATTGACGAGATGGCGCGCCAGATGGCGGATGATCTGCCTAAGGATTTTCTGCTGGCGCCCGTATTAACCGGCGCTTTTATTTTTGCCGCCGACCTTGTTCGGGCGCTCCACAAATATGGCGCGGATCCTTATGTGGATTTTGTGCAGCTTTCTTCCTATGCGGGTACGCGCGCGTCATCCGGCGTTGTCACGCTGCTAAAAGATTTCTCAGTTGATATCGAAGGCAAGACAGTTCTTCTTGTCGACGACGTGCTCGACACTGGGCGATCCTTGCATTTCGGAAAAGGCATGGTCGAGGATCGCGGCGCCGCGTCGGCGAAGACATGCGTCCTTGTAAAAAAACTAACCGGTCATGCCGATGATCTGATCTGTGATTATATCGGTTTTGAAGCCGGTGCTGATGACTTCCTGGTGGGCTACGGCATGGATGATGGCGGTCGCCAACGCGGATTGCCGTTGATTGGCGCAGCTTGATCACTGCAGCTCTCCATTATTCGTCAATGGCGCCGCATGCTGGCTAGTGACTCCCGAATTCACGGCTGAGATAGGCGAGGATCACAGCGCGATCATCGGCGAGAAGCGGCGCCATGCCTTGTTTTTCTTCCATCCAGTCGAGCAGATAGGTCCAGCCTTCGACGTCCTGACGCTGCTGCATGACTATCGCAAGGGAATGACAGACGCTGCAATAGCCGGCGACGAGATCCACGCCATCGCTGCGCGGTAAGCCCCAATAATCATCTGCCGGATCGAAACGGACATCAGCCGTAACGTTCTCATCACCCCCCAACGGGGTGAGGGCGGCGTAGGTGACGCCATAGGCGATCTCGCCTGACCAGTCGTCGGCCTGCTCGGTCATGCGGTCGGGGGTTTTGCTGGCGGTCGGATAGTCGGTGATCGTTCGTGACGCGCCAAACAATTTTACCAAGCTTAGCACAATGAGGACCATGCCGGCCAAAATCAGGATGCGATTGATAATGCGCTTGCTCTTGGTCACAGGGCGAAGACCGCGATCCGATGTTGCATGTTGTTGAGGTAGCCACGCGGGTTCCAGCCCGGCGGAATCGGCGGTTGCATATGCCCTTCTGCATCCCGTGCCCGCGCCCAGATTTCATAGTAACCGGCCTCGGGCAGGCGAATTTCCGAACGCCAATGTTGCCAGGCATATTTGTTGGTTGGGGCGGACAGGTCTGCAGGCGACCAGCTCGCGCCAAAATCTATTGAGATATCAAGTGCGGCGACGTCAAGGTCGCCCGCCCATGCGTGACCGCGGACCTCAATAGTATCGCCAGTACTGACCCGAATGCCTGTCTGTGGCGCCGTGATCAGCGACTTTACCGGCAGGGATTCGATGATTGCCATATCCTCGTCGGCGACACTTGCGCCCGGATGTACTGGTGCTCTCGGGACACGATAGGACTGTCCGGTCATTTTTGCGCCATCATGTATTTGGTCGCGAACCTCAATGCGGGTCAGCCATTTTTGTGAACATGAGCCCGGCCAGCCTGGCGTCACAAGCCGAAGAGGGTGGCCGTTTAGCGGCGGCATGTCGTCGCCATTAACTGCAAAAGCAATAAGCGTGTGCGGCTCCATGGCTTTGGCGATTGGCACGCCGCGCGAAATTGGATGTTTTGCCGGATCGCCGGAAAGATGCGTATCAGCGCCGTAATGCGCCGTATAAAGAGCATTTTCTTTGAGCCCAGCGCGGTCAAGCACATCACGTAACCGCACGCCAGTCCATGTCGCGCAACTGATTGCGCCAAACGACCACTGATTGCCCCGTGCGGCGGGCTTCATAAAGCGCCGCCCATTACCAGCGCACTCGATTTGCAGTTGAAGCGATACGGTTTCAAATTGTGTTTTCAGATCATCTATAGAAAGATCAAGTGGCGTTTCAACTTCACCGTCAACCCGCACGTTCCAGCTATGCGCGTCCACAGAAGCTGGCGGCAGGCCATTATTGCGAACAAACATGCGCGCTGCTGGCGTGACCGCATCATCGAGAAGATGTGGCGGCGTTTCCATATTTACCGGCCGATCGTTGAGCACGGTCAGGCCAGGTTTTTGTTGGCTGAGACTGCTCGTCCCCTGCGCCAACGCTACAGGAACAAGTCCTGTCGGCAGGTTGCCCAAAAACGGGATTGGCGCACCGAGCGCGGACAAAAAACTGGCGCCGGTGATCGACTTTAACAAAATGCGCCGGGAGGGCTTATCAGGTTCGGATGGTTGACGGGTCATGCGTCGCCTCGCGCGGGGTGATCGAATTCAAACCCTATACGCGTTTTGTGCAGCGTCTGAAAAGGTACGACAGACGTTTGTGGTTGGCGGCGTCACGTCAGTTTCTGTATCGCTGATGCCATCTGGCGCGCCTGCTTTCGGGGTGTTTCACGCGCTAAAACCGCTCCAGGAGGCGCTCCAGATATTCTATTTCCTCATCGCTGCGGCCCTGCTCGCCGAGCCGGCGGCGCAGTTCTTCGATAACCGCGCGAGTGCGACCGGCGTCGCTTTCGCCAGGTACTTCAACACCACCACCTGAGGCGCGTCCGTCAGAACGGCCGAGCGGGTCGGTGCGGCCATTGCGACCTTCTTCGCCGCGTCCGCCTTGCGCCTGACGCATTTGCTCGCGCGCCAAATCTTCGGCGCCGGCGCGCAAATTTTCGATGGCGCGTTCCATGGCGCTGGTGGCGGCGCCAAAATCATCAGCGCGCAAAGCTTGCTCGGCCTCACGCATGTCGTTACGAGCTTGACCCAGTTTGCGGGTTGCGTCGCCATCAGGGTCTGCAGCGCCGTTGCCCCCCTCCAATTCATCTATCAGTGCGTCGAGATCACCGCCAAGGCCGCTTTCTTTCCCCGCAAGGTCATTGCCGGTAGCGCCGGGTGTTTGCCCCTTTTCGAAGGATTGATCCGCAAGTTCGCGCTGTCTGCCAATCATCTCGCCTGCCTTGCCTGCCGGCCCGCCGTCGCCCTCACCGCTGGCCCCCTCGCCGCTTCCGCTTCCCTGGCCGCCCTGGCTGAGGCGCAAATTATTGAGCATGTTTTCGAGATCGGAAAGCATTTGACGGGCGGCGTTGGTCGCGCCTGATTGTGCGAGGTCATTTATGGCGTTGAGCATATCGTCGAGATCAGACTGGTCGAGTTGCTGTGCGTTTTGTGATGGCGATGATTCCATGCGTTGACCGGACTGCGCGAGCGCCGTCAGGTAATCATTCATCGCCTGGCGCAGTTCCTCCACCAGGCGTGAGATCTCTTCGTCACTCGCACCGGATTCGAGCGCTTGTCGCAGAGCTTCTTGCGCCGCCTCCAGACGCTGCCGCGCCAGTTCCAGTGCTTTGTCTTCAAGTTGCAGTGCCAGCGGCCAGAATTTCTCGACGGCGCCGTCAAAGCCGTCGCCATCTTGCCGCATGACCCGCCAGAATGCGGTCCGTAACAAGAGGTAGTCGGTCATGTCGTCAAAGAAGAACTCTGGCGCCAGTGTGAGCGCATCAAAGGATCGCCCGGCCCGTCGCCAGTCTTCAGCGGCAACAGCAAGTGTCTGGCGTTGTTCAATGACCGCGCGGGCGAGGGGGTTGAAAAACTGGCGCGTCGGCAACTTCACTGCGATTTCCGACGTCTCCCCGGCCTGACCGGCGCCGTCCGCAACGACAACACGCGCGAGAACGTCGAGTCCCGCCCATGGGTCTGCCTGGAGATCAAGCGCAACGCCGCGTTCGCCTGCGACGCCCGAGATTTCATCGAGATCGATGACGCGCGTTACGGCGAGCGCTTCGTCATTAAGGTTTGGGGCGTCGAGTGGGCGCTCCTGGAGGGGATCGAGACGCATGATGAATTGTGCTGAAACGACGCCATAATCGTCTTCGATGGCGACGGTAAATGCGAGGCGCGCGTCGTCTGTTTCATTGGGGCCTTCAATGAAACTAACGGCGGGGACGTCGTCCGGGAAAATGCCGATCGGCCAGCGCGCTTCTTTACCGAGCAGGCGCAGGCGCAAAAACCCGTTCTCGGTCAGCGTCATCTCCGCGCGTGCAGCGCCGGCTTTGCGGTTGAATTCGACTTGGGTTTCCTCACCGCGGGAAGCCATAAAGCCAAGCCGGGGACGTCCGCGACCATTGACCTGAGCGACAAGACGAGAGCCTTGGGGGGCGTTAACCTGATCGGCAATACCGGCCGCGTCATCGCCTGCGCGCAACAGATAGATCGGCGCTTTGCCTGTGTAATCCGGTGGTTCGATCCAAAGATCGGCGACGAGTGTGCCGCCGAGCGCGCCATTGCCCGGATCAAACCCCAGTGCAAGACGCGTTCGCCACTCACCGCCTGCGGCCACGAAGGCCACGGCGAGAAGACCGATCGCTGTGAACCGCAAGGCGTAAGGATCACGATCATCGGCGGTCGGTCTCGCCCCTCCCAGCCTGGCGTTTCGCGCCCGCTCGATACTCGCCGCAATATGCGCTCGCCATAGGGGGGAATTTGATTGCGCTTTTTCGAACGGCGTATCGTCGAGGGCTTGTAGTGGCGCATGAACTACTTGTCCGTCCTCTTCGAGGCGCGCCTGGGCTTGCCGTCGCGAGGGAAAGCGCATCGGACCCAGATCACGCCAAAGCGCCAAGGCGAAGGCGAGGCCGGACAGCACCAGCACAACCCAATGAAGCCAGGCGGGCGTGAATCCCCACAGGCCAAAGAGGCTGATCACAATAATGGTAAACGGAATGGCGAGCGCCGGGAGTATCGCCGGCCACAGCTGTTCCCAGAACAGGACAAGGCGAGCGGCGAATATCGACGCGCCGCCTGGAATGCGCTTCGCTGCTCGCCGCGATTGTGCCAACTCGGTCGTCATACTTCTTGCACCATACAGAGCCTGAAGGGGTCCGTCGACTTCGCCTGCCGCCGCTTTATCCTATAAGACGTTCACATTGGCGCGCTGCGGGTTAATTTGGGTTAACGACTGGGAGAAACAAGTTGGTGTGGTCGCTTACCTCGGTAGAACGCCGTCGAAAGCTCTCGGAAGATGCAGAGCAGGCGCGCGCCTCAGTTTTTTACCGTCGAGCCGCTTGGATAGCTGTCATCATTTATAATCTTGTCGGCGTCGCTGATATTGCCTCGACGGTCATTGCGCTTTCTTCTGGCGCCGGCGTGGAGGCTAATCCTGTCCTGCGTTCACTGATGGAGCATGCAGGTGAAGGTTGGGTTGTCGCCAAGCTAGCGCTGCAGGGGATCGTCAGCATTATGGTTTTGTGGTTTCCGCATCGGATCGTGCTCGGTTTTTTCGTGATCGCTACGCTCGGCAATGCCTGGGTGGTCTATAATAATTTTCTGATCTCAGGTGTTCTCTAGAGCGGGCTAATCGCTCTAAGCTTTTGTCTGGTCGTGTTTTAAAATTGTGATCCCGGGCTTGCCGTCGATTCAAATATGCTAACTGAGCCAGTCGGGCGTATGCTCATTTGCGATCATTTCATCAAAGCTGGGCCGTGTGCGGATTACGGCGTGTTGTGCGCCGCTGACCAGAATTTCAGGAACAAGCGGCCGCGAATTATATTGTGATGTTTGCGCTGCGCCATAGGCGCCTGTCGACATCAACGCCACCAAATCGCCCGCTTCTAGCTCCGGTAACGCGCGCGCCTTGGCAAAGCGATCGCTCGATTCGCAAATAGGACCGACGACATCATAGATGCACTCCCGACCAGCGCGGTCAGTAACAGGAATGATGTCGTGATAGGCGTCATATAAGGCAGGGCGAATTAAATCATTCATTGCAGCGTCAATGATCAAAAAACGGCGCTCTTCGCTTTCCTTCACATAGATAACACGGGAAACCAGGATGCCAGCATTGCCGGCAATCATGCGCCCGGGTTCGAAAATAAGCTGAACGCCTAATGGCGCTGTCACGCGTTTGATCATTTTCGCATAGGCGTCAGGATGCGGCGGCGCCGCTCCTTTTCCATAAGGAATGCCCAGGCCGCCGCCGAGATCCAGCCGATCAATCACGTTTCCATCAGCCCGGAGATCGGTAATGAGTGAACCGACTTTTTTGAACGCCGCCTCAAAAGGCGCGAGGTCAGCGATTTGCGATCCGATGTGAACGTCGACGCCTTTGACGGCGATCCCGGGCATTTCCCGGGCCGCGCTGTAAAGCGCCCGCGCCTGTGACCAGGGAACGCCAAACTTGTCCTCCGCCTTGCCGGTCGAAATTTTTTCATGACCGCCGGCGGCGACATCGGGGTTTATCCGCAAAGCGATTGACGCTGTCTTGCTCAAGCTGACGGCGATATCGCCGAGGGCGCGCAGCTCCGGTTCGGATTCGACGTTAAACTGATATATATCAGCTGTAAGCGCCGCCCTCATTTCATCTCTGGTTTTCCCGACGCCCGAAAAAACAATCTTGTTCGGTGGAATTCCGGCATGAAGTGCGCGTTGCAGTTCTCCGCCTGAAACAACGTCAGCACCGGCGCCTTCGCTTGCGAGCGTTTTCAAAACTGCAATATTCGAGTTGGCTTTAACTGAATAAGCGACAAGAATTTCAGCGTCGGCAAAGGCATCTGCGAAAACGCGAAAATGGCGCCGCAGAGTTGCTTCGGAATAGACATAGAACGGCGTGCCTATATCGATGGCGAGCGTTTCTATGTCGACATTTTCCGCAAAAAGTCGACCGTCCTGATAAGCGAAATGGTGCAATGTTCTACTGCGTGATGAAGAGGGTTTCAGGGTCTTCTGGCGGGCGCAGAGGCGCTTTCTTACCGCAAGCAGAAATGGCGAATATCAGTGTCATTACGACAATAAGTGCGCGCATCTTAGGACTCCTTGTTCAATTGGTTCAGCCAGCGGCTTGCCTGCGTTTTGACATTTACGGGTGCGGCGCCGCCATAAGACGTGCGTGAATTTGCCGAAGATGTCGCGGACAAAACGCCGAAGACATCCTGCGTAATGCGGGGCTCAACGCCCTGCATATCAGCAAGCGGCAATTCATCGAGTGCGAGGTGTTTGTTTTCGGCGAGGGCGACGATGGCGCCAGTTATATGATGGGCGTCGCGAAACGGGATCCCGGGGACGCGAACAAGCCAGTCCGCGAGGTCGGTCGCAGTTGAGTAACTTTGCCCCGCAGCATCCAGCATGCGGGCGCGATCAGGCTCGAGGTCGCTGATCATTCCGGTCATCGCTGCGAGTGACAAGGCCAGCGCATCGACGCCCTCAAAAGTTGCAGCCTTGTCCTCTTGCATATCTTTGGAATAGGCGAGGGGCAGCCCCTTCATTACGATCAGCAAATTATTCAGTGCAGCGACAATTCTTCCGGTCTTGGCGCGCACAAGTTCTGCCGCATCGGGATTGCGCTTTTGTGGCATGATGGACGAACCTGTAGAGAAGGCGTCAGACAGACGAACAAAACCAAATAGCGGCGATGTCCAAGTCACAATTTCTTCGGCGAGCCGAGAAAGATGCGTTGCTGTGATCGCCGCTGCTGATAGGGCCTCAATCGCGAAGTCGCGCGATGACACCGCGTCGAGGGAATTTGCGGACGGGCGATCAAAGCCGAGCGCTTTGGCTGTCGCATTGCGATCGATTGGAAACGACGTCCCTGCCAGCGCAGCGGCGCCCAACGGACAATCATTTAGTCGTCGACGCGCGTCGGCAAATCGGTCTGCGTCACGGGCGAACATTTCGACATAGGCAAGTAAATGGTGACCGAACGTAATCGGCTGGGCTATTTGCAGATGTGTAAAGCCGGGCATCACCGCATCAGCATGAGTTTCTGCTTTCTGCGCCAGTGCGCGCATCAGCCCATTAAGGGCTGTTTCCATATCCTCGCAGGCGCTGCGAACCCACAATCTGAAATCTGTTGCAACCTGATCATTGCGCGAGCGCGCGGTGTGCAACCGGCCCGCCGGCTCGCCGATAATATCTTTTAATCGAGCTTCAATATTCATATGGATATCTTCAAGCGCGGCGGAGAACGCGAATTCGCCGCGCTCAATTTCGCCGGCGATTTGATCAAGGCCGCCAATAATGGCCGTGGCGTCATCTGCCGATAAAATTCCGGCGTCGGCCAGCATGGCGGCATGCGCCTTTGATCCGGCGATGTCCTCGCGCCATAACCTCTTGTCGATATCGATGGAGGCGTTGATCTCCTCCATGATTCCGGCAGGGCCACGGGAAAATCGCCCGCCCCACATTTGGTTTTCTTGCTTTTTGGTCTTATCTGACATTGTGCGATTTCTGGCTGCCGGGAGATTAGTTTGGAACTCATAAAACAACCGCGTTTCTGGCTCCTTATTTGGGGTGGCCTTGGCGCAGTGCTTCTCCTCTACTTTATTATTGCCGCAAGCGTCCAGCCGCGTCCGGGCGGGCCGCCCTCGGCGCTTAATCATGATCGTGTGCTCCTGCGCGGAGAGATGGCGGAATTTGAATATGCCTTTCCGCCGCGCGGTGCGCCGATGATCACTTTTGAGCAAGAAGGCGAAGCCGTGGCATTGGCAGACTTCCACGGAAAAGCGATTTTGGTCAATTTTTGGGCGACCTGGTGCTTGCCTTGTCTGAAAGAGCTGCCCTCGCTTGATGCGCTTGAAGCTGAATTGGGCGGAGGAAGCTTTCAGGTAGTTGCGATCGCTGCCGGTCCGCAGGGCCCAACAGGCGCGCAGGCCTATTTTGACCGTCTCGAGATTAAGAATCTGAAACTCTTTGCTGATCCAAGTCTTCGCCTCGCCAGCGCCATCGGCGGCGCCGATGTTCTGCCGGTTAGTATTCTCTATGATTCCAACGGCCGTGAGATCGGCCGGCTTGTCGGTGACGCGGATTGGGCCAGTCCGGAAGCGCTTCGGCTTGTGCGGTCGGTTCGGCCGTGAATGCTTGCTTGGATATGCCGGATACGCATAGAACGGAACGGTGTTACGGGTGGGGCGCGATGCGTTCTTTTTGGTTGAGGGAGAGGATTATGGGTTTGCTTAAGACATTTCTTGCTGTTGCCGCCGCGCTTGCATTGGGCGCTTGCGGGCAAAAGGATGGCGCGGATGCTCCGCAGTCGGTGACGAGCGAGCGAGCGGCCAGCGCGAACACTGCCTCGCCGCTTGATGCCGAATTTCGGCTGAAGGACGCAGCGCCGCTGGATATTGACGCTTTGTTCGCTCTGATGCCGGACGATTCAAGGCCGACATATGGGAGTGCTGTCTTTGACGATAAGCTTGGCGCGACTGTGGTCAACAATTTGCGTTTTGCCGATGCCGATGACGGAGAAGGCGTTATCGTCGAGCGCGCCGAATTTTACGGCGTCGACATGGATGCGATCGAACGTCTTGAATCAGCTGAAAGTACTGATGTGGATGCGCCGTTTGAAACCGTGTTTCAAAAAGTGCGATTTCTCAACGTGAAGAGTGAGGGCTTTTCGGATGAAGACGCTGAAGCGGAAATTACCATTGGCGGCGTTGAGTTCGACAAGTTCCAGATTCGCCAGAGCGGCGTCGACGGCGACAGTATTGGCGATGAAGGCGCGCGGCTTTTTAATGCCGTAAATGTCGCGGGCATTTATTTCAAAGACATCTCGGTTGCTGTTGCGGGCGAGGATACTGCTGCGGTCAGCTTTGCGGCCCCGGATTTACGCTTTGTCGGCATTGGCGGCGGTAAGCTGGATGCTGTTATCGCCAATGATTTTGAATATGAAATGTCGCAAACCGAGGAATCTCTTGCGGCCTTGCGGCAATCCATGGGGCCGCAGGCCGGTATTTTGCTGAGCGGCCCGTTAAGCGCTTTCATCGCGCCGGAGAACCAGCGTGTGACGATGAAATCTTTCGACTGGCGCGACATTGATTTTTCGGGACTGCTGGCGTTTGGGCTGCGCGGTGAAGAGCCACCATTGACAGCGAAAAACCTCATTGATCTTGGAACGATGAACGCTGCCGATATGGAGACCTTCATTGCCGGCAAGCGGGCCTCGGTGGTCAAGGAAGCAACCATCAGCGCAGCGGAATTTACCTGGCTTGTGCCATCAAAAATCCGAACAGATTCGAAAGGCGCTGTTTTCGACTTCACTGCCTATGTGCCGGATACGGAAGAAGCCGTCTTGAATATCCTCAACGAGCATGGCCTCGATGAGGTGAAGGGCGACGGTTATATGGAGTGGGTTTGGAACGCTGACAGCGGCGTTGCCGATCTGGATTATGTAGCCACTATGGACGGCCTTGCAGATCTTTCTATGTCGCTCGGATTTGCCGGCTTCGATCTGAGTAAGATGGCCGCTGCTCAGGAAGACGGCGACAGCAATGTCGCCTTGACCCACGGTGCATTCAAGAATTTTTCATTGAATATCACCGATGAAAAAGCACTTGATGCGATTTTTGCATTATCCGCGTTGCAAATGGGTGCATCCGGCGATGATTTGCGATTGTCAGCGCCTGCGATGATTCGGCTTTCTGGAGCGCAAGCGGCGCAAATGAATCCGCGCATCTCAGATTACGTCGATGCGGTTGCTAATTTTGTCGCCAAGGGCGGTGCGCTTGAAATCAACGCGAAACCAGAAGAACCTTTGGCGTTTATGTCGCTGCAAGCGACAGGGATTGCTGCGCCGCAGACCTTGCCTGATGTTCTCGAATTAGAAGTGGCGCACAAGGAATAACGCGGGCGCCATAAGAAGATAAAACGGCCGCCCCGGATCCCGGAGGCGGTCGTTTTTTTTAACGTACTTCTCAGTCGTTCAGGATAAAGGTGAGTTTCAGGATCACGCGATATTCTTTGATCTTGCCGTTTTCAAGGATCATCGACTGGTCCTTCACCCAGGCGCCTTCGACGTTTTTCAAAGTCTTGTTGGCGCGTTCAATGCCTACCTCGATAGCGTCCTGAAAACTTTTATGCGACCCGCTGATGATTTCGGTTATTCGTGCAACGGCCATATGAAGTCTCCGATATTTTGAGTCTGGTTAGATAAATAGTATTATCGCGTCGGCGCTGGCGCCGGACCGGAATAGTCGTAAAAGCCGCGACCGGTTTTCTTGCCGAGCCAGCCAGCTTCTACATATTTAACAAGTAATGGGCAGGGGCGATATTTAGTATCGGCAAGCCCTTCATAGAGCACCTGCATGATCGCGAGGCAGGTGTCTAGACCGATAAAGTCGGCCAACTCCAGGGGCCCCATGGGGTGATTGGCGCCGAGTTTAAGGCCCGTGTCTATTGATTCAACAGAACCGACGCCCTCGTAAAGTGTATAAACCGCTTCATTGATCATCGGCATCAACACGCGATTGACAATAAACGCGGGGAAATCTTCGGAAACCGCCATGGTTTTGCCGAGACTTTCGACCAGTGTTTTCGTTGTTTCAAACGTTTCCTTAGAGGTGGCAATACCGCGGATCACTTCAACGAGCTTCATGATCGGCGCCGGGTTCATAAAGTGCAGCCCGATAAATTTTTCCGGTCGGTCCGTTGAGGAGGCCAGGCCTGTGATTGAAATAGACGAGGTGTTGGACGCCAAAACGGCGTCTTTGTTTACGAGTTTCGAAAGCGCAGCGAAAATCTCTTTTTTGATCGCCTGATTTTCGGTCGCCGCCTCGACAACAAGATCGCAATCGGCGAGCGATGTGAAATCCTTGGCGGGTTTGATCCGGGCGAACGCGCTTGCGGCCGCTCCGCTTTCGACCATGCCTTTTGCGACCTGGCGGCCAAGATTGCCTTCGATAATGCCGAGCGCCGCAACGATGCGCACGCCCTCAATGTCGTTCAGCAAAACATCATATCCGTTGAGTGCACACACATGCGCAATGCCGTTGCCCATCTGGCCGGCGCCGATCACGCCAATAGTTTTAATCTTCGCCATGGCTCACTCCTGAATGCAGGTGTGAATACTGCACCGCAACATGATGTGGAGGCAAGGCCGCGGCATGGCGGGCGGCGTTTATGACGCGCGGTTGATCTCGGCGGCAAAGCAGCCATGCATGGCGTTATGGGCGTGGATGTAGGTTGCGTTCGGGTTTTTGAATGCCTGGTTGATTTTGCATGGCAGGCCGCCCGAGAGATCGAGATCGGCGCCGATCAGCATGCCGTCCTTGTCAAATATCCTGAGTGCAATAGGCCGCCCCCTGAGTGCTGGCGGCAAGTCGTTCGCGACTGTGCGCGTCTGTTGCGCTTCTTCGCGGACATAGATCGCAAAGGATGACCGATAGGGCGTTTGCGCCTTGTGACTTTCATAGTTGAACAAAAGTACGGATTCACCGGGGGCTGCATCCTCGAGGGTCACGCGGCATGGATATCCCGGCTTAATGTCTGCGGTCTTTCTGATGATTCCGCGTTTTTTGAGCTCGTTATCGGGAAGGCCGAAAAGCGGCCGGAACTGTTCAACAGGCAGACCTGAAACAATAAATGACATGAGTTTGCTCCTATAATGCTGGAGCGATCATTGCGGCATATGCGTTGTAAAACGACCCGGTTCTTGCGTGTGGGGTTGATCATAAAAAAGGCCCGCCGAAGCGGGCCTGTCTTTTTTTTGATATCGAGCCTTGTTTAAAGCGCGTCATTCAGCTCCGGCAGCGCTTTGAACAAATCCGCTACGAGACCATAATCAGCGACTTGAAAGATTGGCGCTTCTTCATCTTTGTTGATCGCAACGATAACTTTTGAATCCTTCATGCCCGCCAGATGCTGGATCGCGCCTGAAATGCCGACGGCGATATAAAGCTCCGGCGCCACGACCTTGCCGGTCTGACCGACCTGATAATCATTCGGCACATAGCCTGCGTCGACTGCAGCGCGCGACGCGCCCACAGCAGCGCCGAGCTTGTCGGCGACGGGGAATATATATTGCTCGAAATTTTCATAAGAACCGAGTGCGCGACCGCCTGATATAACGATCTTGGCGCCGCCAAGCTCGGGGCGTTCTGATTTGGTAAGTTCTTCGCTGACAAACTCAGAAAGGCCCTGATTTTCTGTGGCGCTGACGATTTCAATGCTTGCCGAGCCGCCATTTTCTGCGGCTTTAAAGGCCGTGGCGCGTACGGTGATAACTTTTTTTGCATCGCTCGACTGAACCGTCTGCATGGCGTTGCCGGCATAGATCGGCCGGACGAAGGTATCCGGTGCTTCGACAGCGACAATTTCCGAGATCTGCATCACATCGAGCAAAGCAGCGACACGCGGCATGACGTTTTTGCCGGTCGTATCGGCTGATTTAAGGATCGCATCGTAATCACCGGCAACGGATACAATCAGCGCGGCGAAGTTTTCCGCCAGGCGATTTGCATATTGGGCATCATCCGCATGGAGGACTTTGCGGACGCCGGCAATCTTTGCGGCGGCCTCTGCAACGCCGCCGGCATTTTCACCGGCAACCAGAATGTCGACATCGCCGCCAATGGCCTGGGCTGCGGTGACAGTTTTGTGCGTGGAATCGCCCAATCCCGCATTGTGATGATCGGCAATAACCAAAACAGTCATGAGAGCACTCCCGCTTCGTTTTTGAGTTTATCCACAAGTTCTTCAACGCTGGCGACCTTGACGCCGGCTTCGCGCTTTGGCGGTTCGGCGACTTTTAGCGTTGTCAGTCGCGGCGCGATATCGACGCCATAATCACCCGGTTCTTTGACATCGAGCGGTTTTTTCTTGGCCTTCATGATATTCGGCAGCGACGCATAGCGCGGCTCATTGAGGCGAAGGTCAGTAGTGACAATCGCCGGCATTTTGAGTGCGATTGTTTGTAGGCCGCCGTCGACTTCGCGGGTGATGTTTAGTGTGCCATCTTGTTTTTCAATCTTGGAGGCGAAAGTTCCCTGGGCCCAGCCAAGGAGGGCCGCAAGCATTTGGCCCGTTTGGTTTGAATCATCGTCGATGGCTTGCTTACCGAGAATGATCAGCTCCGGATTTTCTTCCGTTACCACGGCCTTCAATAGTTTGGCGACGCCAAGGGGCTCGACTTCCTGATCGGTTTTGATCAGAAGTCCGCGATCAGCGCCCATGGCCAGCGCCTGACGAATTTGGTCTTGTGCTTTTTCCGGCCCGATGGAGACGGCGACGATTTCGGTCGCGGCGCCTGCTTCTTTCAGGCGGATCGCTTCTTCAACGGCGATCTCGTCGAATGGATTCATGGACATTTTCACATTGGCGAGATCGACGCCTGTTTGATCCGATTTGACGCGGACCTTCACATTATAATCGATCACGCGTTTGACAGGCACGAGGACTTTCATTGACGGCTCCTTGGGGCCTTATAAGGCGCGGCTTGGCGAAACGGGGTAGACCGGACGACCCGGCAAAATTCGCGCGGACCATAGCGAGGCGGCCCTTTGCTTTCAATGCATGTTGGCGCCTTGGTTGCTGTTCTATTGCGCCCTATAGTATTTTCATTGCGAAACTTTGGGGGAGCGTGATGAGATCAATCATTATTGCGTCGTTGGTGGTTTGGGCAGGCGGTATGAGCCAAGCGGCGACCGCCCAAGATTTGAGCACCTCCAACAATAGTTTGATCCGATCTGGCGGGATGACCATTCAGGAGGTCGCGGCGATATTTGACGCGCAGGGTTATGATGCGGAGGTTTCAAGCGAGACGGAGTTGTCCGCCAACGCCCGGGCGTATGAATTTAATGTGTTGGGATATAACTGCAATGGCGTAAACAGGTGTACCGAGTTCCTGCTCATTACCGGATATGATTTGCCCAACGGCTTTCCGCTCGAGAAAATCAATGACTGGAATGTAAGTCAGCCGGCTGGCCGTGCATTTTTGGATGAAGATGGCGACCCATTTCTCGACCATACAATTTCCGTCAGCGGGCCAGCGGATACAGGCGCTTTCATCGAGGGGCTCATACTGTGGTTGAGTGCTTTACACGACTATAACGAGTTTCTCGACCAGCATATCGCCCAGGCCTAAGCGCCGCCTTTGCTGGCGAGCCATAAAAACAGCATCAACAGGCCGATGGCTACAGCTTGTGCAGCGACCCGCATGCGCATCAGCTTGTTGGCGTTTTCTTTGGCGAAAGCGCCGCCCCTGGCGAGAGAATAGATGCCGACCCCAAGAATGATCAGGGTTGCAGCGAGAGCGAGGGGAATCAAAAAGAAGATAAATCCGTTCATCAGGAAGGCCTTTTTACAAGCTACTATAGGAAGATGTGTCCGTCATGACTACGCCTTCGGCGTCGCAGGTTCTGGCGCACAGACCGGTGTTATGGAGACGATGTTGAGGCGGTGTCACCGCTTTCATCGCGGTTCAGAGAGACGGCTGCGATATTAGGCGCGCGTTCCGCATCCGCCACGACGACGCCGTTGAGACGTGCAAGATAGCCGCGAAGATCGGCATCCGCAGGCGCCTCAACACCAAGGCCGCCCTCTTTAGGGCTCGCGAGCATCGGCGGCTGCAGCTCATCCAGTGCAAAATCCATTCGGACATCATAAGTCCGTTCAGCCTGATACCGCAGGAAGCGCTGGGCGTTGTACCAGCGGTCCTTGACCGCATCGTCGGTGCAGGCTTCCAGTTCCGCGCCGCTGGCGCCCCAGCGCCGCTCCGGGCAATGGTAAGGGTCGAACGACAGATCGAATAATCTTTCCATGGCATGGGCGAAATTGAGGCGAACGCGGGTTTTATCGGAACGCCAATAGGTGAATGTGCAAGCGTTCTTTTCTTGATGATAAGCGGCCATCAAATCGCTGGCGAGATCCTCGCCGTCATAATGGACACCAGCCGCACCGGCTTCCACATCTTCAACGAGGCGCTGCATGTCGCGGCGCAGCTCAATGAAGCTCACTTTCAGGCGCGCATCGCGCGATGGCGTCGAATATTCTTCCCATTCGCCATAAGTCCCGAAAATATTGGGCGGGAGCTTTCTGGGATGCGGTTTTAGGTGGACGCGCGACAAGACCGCCTTGTCGACGGCGACTTTGCGCGAACGAAGCGCGCCGCAGATCGCCTGCATCCCGTGCCGCAATTCATCGACAGGGTGATACGAAAAATTCGGCGCAGCAAGCTTCCGTCGTACGTAATCGTAATATTTCAATGTCCGGTTGCGGAATTCAAACTCGCCATAATGCCAGACGCCTGAAGGATGTCTCACATTGCCAAAATATTGTTCAAGGGAATAATGCGGTAGAGATTCGTTACTGTCAGCGCGCATCTCTCCGCCATTGAGCACGCCTTCTTTGTCTCTTTTCGCTCCTTCCACATAGACGGGCCGCCAGGCCTTGAGGCCAGCGCCGAGGGCCGGTTTGGAACGCATGAAATTAGCGCCATAAGATGATCGTGTTACGCTCTCGTCTGGGTGTGATGCCACAACAAGAACGCGCCCGTCTTCAAGCACATCATAGACGATACCGACATGACCATAGATGTCATAAGCGATGACTCCGGGTGTGATCGCCTCGCGCGATATTTCGACCGGATAGAAATCGTCAAAGGATCGCCCGCCGCCGGTTTCCGGGTGGGTGCGGAACATTGCGGTTGAAACTTCACCGCCAATGCTGCGCAAAAAGCTATGCGCGTCGCGAACGCCGTTCCTGATTGACCGTCGGTGCGCGACGACATTGCCGCCTGATGAATAGCGAAGATCATCGCGCGCGCCGTCCGCTGTGCGCATTGCATTTTGGAACGAGAAAGGCAGCCCGTTTTTCCAGGCGTAATAGGCGCGCAGAATATACGCCATGTCGGCGCAGTCGCCGCGCAAGCTGGGGTCGCTATCGCTGCGATAGGGATTGGCGTCGCTTTTGAGGCAGGCCTCAAGAGAGGCGCAATTTGACCGGCCGATGCCTTGTACGAATTCCGCGTATCCGGCTTCATCGCCGGTATCCCATCGTTCCTTATAGACCTTCCAGGATTTTCCGGTGTTGACGGCCGCCGGGACTTCAGCAAATGCCGCTGTCAGGCTACACGCCACCATTCCGGCGGCGAGCCCCGCGGCCCGGCCAAGATTCCACGTCACACCCATAGTCGGCACATTAACCCGGAGTTAACCGAGTCGGTAGGGGGATCATTTGGTTAACGAATAGTTTGTTCGTGAGGCGTTGCGCGATCGCCTCGGCCCTCGGCAGATGTCTAATTTTGAGAAAAGTGCTGTGATTTCAACTACATAGTGAGAAAAACTGAAATTTCAAGTCTGGCGAAACGGGTTTCCAATCACAATCTATGAGGGACAGACGCAAAAAGGGAGGCGATTATGGGTTTTGAATTATTTGTTGCGGCATTCGTTGTGCTGGCGATTATCCTCATGTTTTCGGCCGTCAAGATCGTCGGGCAGGGATATGAGTTCACGATTGAACGGTTCGGCCGCTACACCACGACGATCAAACCGGGCCTGAATTTCATAACGCCTTTTGTCGACCGTATTGGTCGGCGGATGAATATGATGGAGCAGGTTTTTGATATTCCCGCCCAGGAAGTCATTACGCGGGACAACGCCCAGGTCACGACTGATGCCGTCGCTTTTATTCAGATAATGGATGCGGCGTCCGCCGCCTATGAAGTGCATAATTTGACGCGGGCGATTTCCAATCTGGCGATGACCAATGTTCGTACGGTGATCGGTTCACTTGATCTTGATGAGGTGTTGTCAAACCGCGACGACATCAATGAACGTCTGTTGCGCGTGATTGATGCGGCAACCCAACCCTGGGGCGTGAAAGTAACGCGCGTTGAAATCAAGGATCTGGAGCCGCCCGCTGACATTACCGAGGCCATGGCGCGGCAGATGAAAGCCGAACGTTTAAAGCGTGCTGAAATCCTGACCGCTGAAGGTGAAAAGCAGTCTGCTGTTTTGAAAGCGGAAGGTTCAAAGCAAGCGGCCATTCTGGAGTCCGAAGGCCGCAAAGAGGCTGCGTTTCGCGACGCCGAGGCCCGCGAAAGAGAAGCCGAAGCGGAAGCCAAGGCGACAGCAATGGTTTCTGAGGCCATCGGTAAGGGCGACGTGCAAGCGATCAATTACTTCATTGCGCAGGACTATGTGAAAGCATTTGAAAAACTTGCGACATCGCCGCAGCAAAAAACCCTGATCCTGCCTGCGGAAATGAGCGCCCTTGTGGGTACGATCGGCGGCATTGGCGCGCTCGCCAAACAGGCCGCTGACCAAAGTAACCCGCAATCGGGTTCGGTTCCGCGCGTTTAGTATGAGCCCCGGGGGGCAGCGCATTCGCGCTGTCCCCGCTTCAACAATTTATCGAGCATAGGAGGTTTCCATGGCTGGATTTGTGGAATTTTTAAGCACAATGCCGTTTTGGTATTGGTGGGTATTTGCGATCGCGCTTCTCACCATCGAATTGATGACCGGGTCTACTTATTTTCTGTGGCCGGCAATCTCTGCGGCGGTGGTTGGGCTGTTTGACATCTGGCCGCTGCAGGACGCCTGGCAAATGCAGCTCATATTATTTGCAGTCTTAACGATCGCGCTCTCGATCTTTGCGCCACGCTATGTGAAGCCGTGGTTGCATAAGACACAAGCGGATCATTTGACGCTTAACGAACGGGGCGCGCAAAAGATCGGTCGCCGCGCAACGGTGGATACGGCGTTTGAAAATGGCGTGGGCAAAATTCGCCTCGGTGACACGCTGTGGCTTGCTGAAAGTGATAACGGTGAAAACTACGCTGCGGGCGTGAATGTTGAGATCACGCGCAGCGAGGGAACGAAGCTGTTTGTGAAGACGGCGTCTTGATTGTAGCCACGGCGCGGCCCTCTGTCAGAATGTTACAACTTTAACGGGAAATTTAGGCATTGCCGCGTAATCTGCGTCTAACGGCAATGCCAGCAACCGCTTCAATGCTGAATATGCTGGTAATCTTGAGCGTTATTTGCGGGAAGAGAAAATGAAATCAATTACGATCCGTAAAGTGCCGGAGCTGGTTCACCGGCATCTTCGTGTCCGCGCGGCAAAAAATGGCCGCTCGCTTGAAGCTGAGCTTCGTACAGTATTGTTGCGTTTGGCGCGTGCCGAAAGCGCCGCATCGCAAAGGCCCGGGGTTAAAGAAGGCAAATCCCGGTCTGCCGCGCCTGATGGCGTCGAGCAACCGGAACTTTCCCTTGAGGCCGACCTGGCGATGAAGAAGGTGCGCAAGGTCTTACAAAAAAATGCTGCAGATGTGGCGAATGCTGCGTGACACCGCTTTGCTGTGATTGCGGGCAATGCTTGCAGTGCTGCGCGTGACAGTGTGCCAATACGGCGCGACTTCGTTCAAGTCAAAAAGCACGCCGGCGAATATCGCTGTGCACCACTGTTCGCCCTATCGGCCACAAGGCAAACCCTGCAAGTTTTAGATGCGCCCAGGCAAATGGAATGCCGATGATCGTGATGGCAAGGCCGATCGCGGCAACCAAATGGCCCAGCGCCAACCACCATCCGGCAAGAACAAACCAAATGAGATTACCAAGAAAGCCAAGCGGGCCTGTTCCGATATCTTCTCCATAAAGACGATCGCGCGCCATGGGCTTGGCGCCAAAAGGCCACAGCGTATAAACACCATTGTCGAATGCGGCTCTCGCGAACGGAATGCCGATAATCGTCACCGCCATTACCAGCGCGGCGATGAACCAGCCTAGCGCCGCGAATGCGCCGCCCAGGGCAAGCCAGAAAATATTCAATATCAGCGATATTGGCGTGACGTCGCGTTCGTCGTTTAGCGGGTGGTCCGGATACATGGGGCGTCCTCCTTCTGCCTCCTAAATATAGGGATTCAGGGCAGGTCTTTCACGGGCGCTTCGCCGCAAAATTTCCTCAATTCGCCGGAAAGCGCCCTGCGGATCGCCACTTCCTCGCCTTATTGGGCAGGCTTGATGACAATGATGTACGCCAGGATCGTCTCAGTCTTATTGACATTATGTATCGCCCTCAGGGGTGCGGCGCATAGTCAGGAAGCTGATTTTGGCATGCTGCTTTCAGCGGCCGCCATAGAGCGAACGACGCATCAAGTCACCTATGATCCGTCCTATGTGCGTATCGACTATCCCGGCGGCGATGTTTCGCCCGATCGTGGGGTCTGCGCCGATGTTATCATACGGGCGTTGCGCAGCTTTGGTGTGGATCTGCAGGAGCGCGTGCATGAAGATATGAAAACCGCGTTTTCTGCCTATCCGACCCACTGGGGCCTTTCACGCCCTGACAGCAATATTGATCACCGGCGCGTACCAAATCTTGAATCGTATTTTACACGTAAAGGGGTAAAGCTGAATGCCAGTGATGACCCGAGTGCGTTTGCGCCCGGAGATATTGTTGCGTGGAATCTGCGGGGCGACGCTGGCTGGTTGCCGCATATCGGCATCGTGACGGATCGCTTGGCGCCGTCCGGGCGACTGATGGTGGTTCACAATATTGGCGCCGGGCCAAAGCTGGAAGATGTTTTGCTTTCGTGGCCGCAAACAGGTCACTACCGCATCGTCAATGTTGACAATTTATCGCGATGAAATTTCCAGGCGCGTGAGGATATCCTCGCGATGGCGCCCGCTTTCGCGCAATGCCCGCAACGTCATCGATTTGTCGCGCTTGGCGAGGCGTTTGCCATTCTCGCCCGTTATAAGTTTGTGGCAGCGATAGATCGGTGTGGGAAAACCTAGAAGTGCATAAATGAGCGTGTGCAAATGCGCCGCGTGAAAAAGATCCTGTCCGCGGATCACATGGGTAACGCCCTGCGTCGCGTCGTCATAGACGGACGCAAGATGATAGCTTGTGCCGGAATCTTTACGCGCAATAACCGGATCACCAAAGATTTCCGGTGTTGCCGTAATGCGCCCGGTTTCACCGTTCGGCCCGGCGCCTTCTTCGGTAAACGCCAATTGTTCGAAGGCGGCGCCGAGAAGATTGCGCGCAGCGCTGATCGACAGGCGCCAGGCGAAAGCGTCGCCCTGCGCGATCAAAGACCGTTCCTCTAATGCAGCCAGCGGTGTGCCGACATAGGGCGGCCCGTCGGGTCCGTCGGGCGACAAGTGCGGCGCGCGGGTAATTTCGTCGGCGATTTCTTTGCGGGTTTTGAAACAGCGATAGGCGACGCCTTTTTCCCGCAGAATGTCAAGCGCCGCATCATAATCGGCAAAATGCTCTGACTGACGGCGAGCCGGTTTTTCCCAACTCAACCCAAGCCAGGCGAGGTCTTCATAGATCGCCTGTTCAAATTCTGGTTTGCAGCGGGTCTGATCAATATCTTCGATACGAAGAAGAAAGCGGCCATTGGCCGTCGTCGCCGCATCATATGCGAGCAATGCTGAGTAAGCATGCCCGAGATGCAGGAGCCCTGTGGGTGATGGCGCAAAGCGTGTGATAAAACTGGGCATCAAGATCTAGTTTGCGAAGATGCGGGCGCGGAAACAATAGATTTTATGGCTGAGCTGGCCTTTAGGCCAAGAGATTAATACCACGCTAGAAGAAAGTGGGTCCGTCAAGGAGGGCTTTCCACAGCATCACGGCGACCCAGTGTATCGCGACGCCGGGCCAAACTGATCTTGTTTTTATGGCGGTAATCGTCGTTGCGATTCCCAGGAAAAATGCAACAACAAGAAAGCGCCAATCGAAAAACAGATCCTGCGCTTCGGTGAGTATGATTGATGCGTTAAGCGGATGCCAGATTGCAAACAAGGCGAGTGAGCCAACAACCAAAGCGGCAATTGTGTTGGCGCCAAAGCGTGGAGCCAGCACAATAAGGGGGCCGCGAAACAAAAGTTCTTCGAAGAGCGCCGGTATGAATAGCGCGATCGCGCCAGTACGGAGTAGGGCGTACGGATCGTCGATGAGTTTGTAGCTAAATAATCCGCTCGCCAGTCCGAACGATGATGAAGCAATGGCAAATACGAGAAAGATCAGCGCCGCTAGTCGCCACTCTTTTCCGTCTGGCCATCGGAACATTTTGTAGTTTACGCCGCAGCGCCGCCGACAGTCAGCGCATCAATTTTGATGGTGGGCTGCCCGACGCCGACTGGTACGCCCTGGCCTGCCTTGCCGCAGACGCCAATGCCGGGATCAAGGGCAAAGTCATTGCCGATCATGGAAACTTTTGTCAGCACCGTCGGGCCGTCGCCGATCAAAGCGACATTTTTAAGTGGGGCGCCGACTTTTCCATTCTGAACGCGATACGCTTCTGTGCAGTTAAAAACGAATTTGCCAGACGTAATGTCGACCTGTCCACCGGCGAAATTAACGGCGTAGATACCATCCTTCACGCTGGCGAGAATTTCCTGGGGATCGTGTTTGCCACCGAGCATAAATGTATTGGTCATGCGCGGCATTGGCTGATGGGCAAAGCTTTCGCGCCGCCCATTGCCTGTGGGCGCAACGCCCATGAGGCGTGCGTTAAGCCGGTCTTGCAAATATCCTTTCAGGACCCCGTCTTCGATCAGTGTCGTGCGTGAGGTTGGTGTGCCTTCATCATCAACGGTCAATGAGCCACGCCTTCCCTGAAGCGTGCCGTCGTCAATGACCGTGACCCCGGGCGCTGCAACCCGTTCGCCAAGCCGCCCGGCGAAGGCAGATGTTTTTTTGCGATTGAAATCGCCCTCAAGGCCGTGGCCTACGGCTTCATGGAGGAGAATGCCGGTCCAGCCGGAGCCCAGCACCACTTCCATTTCGCCGGCAGGCGCTGCTTCGGCCTCAAGATTGATCAATGCCTGGCGCAGTGCTTCGTCAACCTGGTTCTGCCAGGCGTCCGGTGAAATAAATCGTGCATATCCTTCGCGACCGCCGCCGCCATAGCTGCCGGTTTCCTGCCGATCGCCATCTCCGGCGGTGACGGAGACGTTGAGCCGGACAAGGGGGCGAAAATCGCGAACAACTTCGCCGCCCGGACGCAGAATTTCGATGGCGGACCATTCTCCAGCAAGCGAAGCGGAGACCTGGCGCACCCGATTGTCCTTGCTGCGGGCATATTCATTGATATCTGCCAGCAGTTTGGTTTTCGCCTCGAATGTCATGTCGCCGAGCGGGTTTTCCTCTGGGTACAGTTTGGCGTTGGTGCGGCCGGGACCGGCCTCCATGACGCCGCCGCGACCGGATTTGACCGCCTGAACTGCGGCGCCGGCGCGTTTGATGGCGTCAACGGAAAGTTCTGAGGCATGAGCGAAGCCTGTGGATTCGCCGCAAACGGCGCGCAAGCCAAAGCCCTGATCGATATTGAAGCTCGCGGTCTTCAGCCGATTATCGTCGAAGACAAAAGCCTCTGATTGCGCATATTCAAAATAAAGTTCGCCATCATCGGCCCCTGTGAGAGCGTCATCAAGAACGCTTTGGGCCTGGAGACGGTCGAGATCGGTGCGGGAAAAGAAAAAAGAATCGCTCATGAAGAAGATTTAGGCGCGCCGTGCGGTGCGCGCAAGCAGCGGATCAGGCCACTTTTGGCAGTTCGGGGACGCCTAATACCCGCCAGCCGGTGGCGACGGCATCTCCGCGGTGATCTTTCGTGGGAGATTTGAGCGGTCATAGAGCGGTTTATCAAGCTCTTCGATCCGTTGCGTCGCGGTTGAGTTCCTGGGATTGAGCGCCAGAGCGGCCTGATAATCAGCGCGCGCCAGCGCATCATAATGCAAAGCCTCGTAGGACAGGCCTCGGTTGGCGTAAACTCTGGCTTGAACATGAATGCCATGCCTGAGGGATGCGGTGAAATCGGTCACCGCAGCTTCGTAATCGCCAACATTGAACTGAACCACACCGCGATTGGCATAGGCAATTGCGGTTTTGTGGGGCGACAGATTTTCTTCATCCAGTGATCGGTTGCAGGGCTCAAGCGCCCTCGCATCGATTTCTCCGTCGCGAGCGTTCTCAAAACATTGAATGTAGAGCGGGTATCTCGTGCCGACGACGGTTTTGGCGCCAATCTCTTCTTCATCCGCAAGAGCGCCAGCATATGCAACGCTGACAAAAACCAAACCAAAAACGATTATGAACCGTCCCATAGCTGACACTCTTATATCAAATCTCGTTCCAGCGTAACAGGAAGCTGATAATAGGCCTGAATCGGGATCGGATCTCGATTGGGCAGCTGCGACCATTTTTCCGTTCATATTGCGATGACGCCGGGAGGCGCCGCATCTAATAAGGCGCGGAGATTAATTGACCCGAGGCGGGTCGAGAGCGTATCGACCGCCTCAGTGAGCTCGAAGACCATCGAAACTCGATAAACGGCGTGACGAAGCAGGATCTAATCATGAAGAAATTATTTGGCGCAACTTCAAAGCTTGTGACGGGCATTGGCGTTTGGGCCGCCTTTGCCCCGATAACGCTGGCTGGCGCCCAGATCACGCCCGGTGGCGTCGGGATGCAGCCGGCGAATTCAGCAACCGCTGAAGAGGTGCAGTTTTTTCACAATGTGATTCTCATGCCGATCATCACTGTGATCTGCATTTTTGTTCTGGCGCTCCTGATTTGGGTGATCCTTCGGTATAATTCCAAAGCCAACCCAACGCCTCGAAAATTCAGCCACAACACGCTGATTGAGGTTTTATGGACCGGCTTGCCGATCATGGTCCTTTTGGTTATCGCGCTGTTCTCGTTTGACCTCCTCTACACTGAGGACGTGACGCCTGACGGTAAACAGGTCGTGGTGCGCGGCGACGGACAAACCGTTGATTTTGTGTTTGCAAATGATTTTCCGGCGAGCCGGCTGGTTGCGCGTCCCGAGCATTTGCAGGTGCTGGTGGATGATGGGTCCGGTGCACGGACTTTGAGCAGTCGTACAGACTACAGCACTGAGGGGTTCGGCGAGCCCGAAATTGCAGTGACCCTAAGCGCGCCGCCGCCTGCGGGCGCACACGTTATTATGCGTGGCGGTCGTTCGGTCGATCATCGCGGCGATGTCACCCTGGCGCCGACGATGACGCTGAAAATTACAGGCTCCCGGTGGTATTGGAACTATGCCTATCCGGATTTTGGTGATTTCGACTTCATCGCCAATATGGCGGCCAAAGAGGATACGACGCCCGAACTTTATCTGCGCGAAGTTGACAACCGCGTGGTCGTGCCGGTGGGCGAGACCATTCGTATTGCAGTGACGGCGAATGATGTCATTCACGCTTGGGCCTTACCGGCTTTTGCGATCAAGATCGATGCAGTCCCCGGACGCACAAATGAGGCCTGGTTCAAGGCTGACCGCGAGGGCGTTTTTTACGGCCAGTGTTCCGAGATTTGCGGTATCAGGCACGCTTTCATGCCCATCGCTGTCGAGGTGGTTTCTCGCCCTGCATTTGAAGCGTGGATTGACGAGCAGCGTGCGCTTGCTGGCATGGAACCGATGTTTGAAACCGACAATGTAAAACTTGCGCAGGGCTTTGCCGCCAGCGCAGCAGCAGAATAAGACAGAAGGGCTAACCGAATATGGCAGACGCAAACGCCGCACATGGGTCGGACGACCATGCCGACCACACACCGCCCTTTTTTGTGCGTTGGTTCTGGTCAACAAATCACAAGGATATTGGCACGCTTTATCTGATATTTGCTATTCTCGCCGGTATCATCGGTGGCGGGATGTCCGGCCTCATCCGCATGGAACTCGCTGAACCCGGTGTGACCTTTCTGACTTACTTTACGGGCGGCAATGTCGAAGCGGCATATAATTTCTATAATGTTCTGATCACCTATCATGGACTGATCATGATTTTCTTCATGGTGATGCCGGCGATGATCGGCGGTTTTGGCAACTGGTTCGTGCCAATCATGATCGGCGCCCCGGATATGGCGTTCCCGCGCATGAACAATATTTCTTTCTGGCTCTATGGCGCTTCCGGCATTTTGATCACGCTGTCGCTTTTTGTTGCTGGCGCCAACGGGCAACTTGGTTTCGCAGGCGGTTGGGTGTTGTACCCGCCATTATCGGCATCTACCGCGAACCCGGGGCCGGCCATGGATCTCCTGATCCTGTCGATCCACCTTGCGGGGGCATCGTCGATACTTGGCGCCATTAATTTTATTACCACCATTTTTAACATGCGCGCGCCTGGCATGACGTTGCACAAGATGCCGCTCTTTGCCTGGTCGGTGCTGGTGACTGCATTTTTGCTCGTTCTGTCATTGCCGGTTCTGGCAGGTGCGATCACCATGCTGTTGACCGACCGGAATTTTGGCACTTCGTTTTTTGATGCGGCCGGCGGCGGCGATCCGATTTTGTACCAGCACTTGTTCTGGTTCTTCGGCCATCCGGAAGTTTACATTCTTATCCTGCCGGGCTTCGGTATTATCAGTCACATTGTTTCGACATTTTCGAAAAAGCCGATCTTCGGTTATCTCGGTATGGCTTACGCCATGATCGCCATTGGCTTTGTCGGCTTCATCGTCTGGGCGCACCATATGTATACAGTGGGCCTTAGCGTGAACATGAAGGCCTATTTCGTCGCTGCGACCATGGTCATCGCGGTGCCAACCGGCATCAAGATTTTTTCCTGGATCGCCACGATGTGGGGAGGGTCAATCGACTTTAAAACACCCATGCTGTGGGCGATCGGCTTCATCTTTCTCTTTACGGTGGGCGGGGTGACAGGCGTCGTGCTCGCTAACGCCGGTGTCGATCACTATATGCATGACACTTATTATGTCGTTGCGCATTTTCATTATGTGTTGTCGCTTGGCGCCGTGTTCGCGATTTTCGCGGGCTGGTATTACTGGTTTTCCAAAATGACTGGCTGGGAATACCGTGAGTGGCTCGGGGCGGTGCATTTCTGGATCATGTTTATCGGTGTTAATCTGATATTCTTTCCCCAGCATTTCCTTGGGCTCCAGGGAATGCCACGCCGTTATGTCGACTATCCCGAAGCCTTTGCCCAGTGGAACAACGTGTCGACCATGGGCTACGGCGTTACGATGGTTGCGATGGTTGTGTTCGCGATTTGTATGTTTGACGCATTCTTCATCTATCGGAAAAAAGCAGTGGCCAATCCATGGGGTGAAGGCGCTACGACACTGGAATGGACGTTGCCGTCGCCGCCGCCATTCCATCAGTTCAATGAGCTGCCGCGCTTCGATCGGGGAGACGCCAAGGCATTCTGATGGCGCCAGCTGCGCAATATTCTGCTAAAAAACCCGCCGGAATAATCGGCGGGTTTTTTTTGTGTAATTGCTGCAGTGCAGCGTGACCTCACAAAAAAAATATCGTTAACCTATGGTTAGGGAACGTTAACAAAGTGACGAGGGGCAGTTCGATGAACGTTATTCTTTCAGATATTATGGCCGTGGCGGAGACGATTTTTCTTGGCGGCGACATGATCGGTCTTGCGATGGTGGCCGGTGCGATATTGATTGCGCTGTTCGCAATGCGCAATTTTGGCCAGATTCTTTGCTCCAGCGTATTGGCGATGTTGGTGTTGGGGCTGGTTTGGATTGGCTATGGCGGCGCCACCAGCGCTGCGCCTTCTGACCCAGCAACATGGCTCAGCCAGCTTGAGGCCGGTTGGGCTGCAGTCGATGCGACGTCAGGAACGACAATGATCGGTTATCTCGTGACTTTCGCCGTCGCAATCGGTGTTCTGTTCCTTGGTCGGTCGCTGTTGTTCAGAGGCTAGACTAAAAGTCAAAGACGAATTGGGTGTGTTTTTGAGGTTGGCTGCGGCCAACCTCCACCCTGCTTTATGTTGATTGATATTTCGTATGAACAAGTCTTTTAGCGGAGGGGATGATGCTTGAGATGATCTTAAACGATGTGTTGGGCATCATTCGGGAAACATTTTTGAGCAGCGATTGGATCGGACTGGTGATCGCGTTTGGATCAGTTCTGATAGCATCTTTCGCAATGCGCCGGGGAACGCAGGTTGGATCCATGACGTTGCTGGCGCTGACCATGTTTGCCATTGGCGGCTATTTGCGCGGCGTCTATCGCGGCCCACGACCACAGGGCGACGGCGTTAGCGGCGGTGAGCTGGTCTCCCAGCTTGAGTCCAGCTGGGGTGTCTTCATGACCATGTCAGCCGGAATGCTGCTCGCCTATTTTATCTCGTTCATGCTGATGATTTTGATCATTTTTGGCATGAGAACGGTGTTTGGCCGCGGTTAAAGCGCTGGGCGAGAAAATCGGTTAACGGTTTTCTTTTGCGATCCTTCTATTTCCCTGGTCCTGCCTTTCGGGCATAACGCGTCTCATGAGCGAAGCTGCAGCAAACACAGATCCATCCGCCCTCGCGGGGCCGCAGGACTATTTTGCGCTGTTAAAACCGAGGGTCATGTCGCTCGTCATTTTCACGGCCTTTGTCGGCATGGTCGCCGCGCCAGGAACGCTGCACCCAATGTTGGCTGCTGTTGCGCTGTTGTCGATCGCGGTCGGCGCCGGCGCTTCCGGCGCCCTGAACATGTGGTGGGATGCAGACATCGACGCGATCATGACACGCACCGCGAATAGGCCCATTCCTGCGGGCCGCGTGCCGCGTGCGGAAGCAGCTGCTTTTGGCGGGTTTTTGTCGGTGCTGTCGGTCGCGTTGCTGGCGCTGGCGTCAAATTATCTCGCGGCAGGCCTTCTCGCCTTCACCATCTTTTTCTATGTTGTCATTTATTCCATGTGGCTGAAACGTCTGACGCCGCAAAATATTGTGATTGGCGGCGCAGCAGGCGCTTTGCCGCCGGTCGTTGGTTGGGCGGCGGTTTCCGGCGCGGCGCCGCTTGAAGCATGGGTGTTGTTTGCAATCATTTTCCTGTGGACGCCACCGCATTTCTGGGCGCTCGCTCTTTATAAGCGCGGAGATTATGAACGCGCTGGCATACCGATGATGCCGGTGGTCAAAGGTGAAAGATCAACGCGCCGTCAAATATTTGCCTATGCGCTGATCCTTGCCGCTGCTGGCACAGCGCCATATCTGATCGGCATGGCGAGCGCTTTTTATCTTGTGGTTGCGGCCGCAATGGGTGCGGTGTTTATTACGTTGTCCTGGAAAGTATTGCGCGCTGATGATCAAGATCACGGTCCCGCCAAGAAACTGTTCGGATTTTCCATCCTCTATCTGTTCGCGTTATTCGCAACCATATTGATTGAACAACTGGTCGGCCTTTATGTCTGACGTCGATAAAACAAGCCCGTCGGCGCCGCAGACGACGGCGTTGCCGACGGATGCAAAAAAACAGCGCGACCGGCGCAATCTTTCCATCGCACTCGGGCTCGGCGTTTTTATCATTCTGGTTTTTGCTGTGACGATTTTGCGCATTGGCGGCGCGGGCACGCAGTGATCATGTCGGCGTACAATCCATGAAGAACCGCGCATCTCATAACCGCAAAACCGCGATCATCATTTCCGGTGTCGCCGTCGCCATGGTGGGGCTCTCCTTTGCCGCCGTGCCCGCCTATCGTGCATTCTGCCAGGTTACGGGCTGGGGCGGCACGACGCAGCGCGCTGAGGCTGCTGCCGACAGAACGCTCGAACGTCAGATCACCATCCGTTTTGACGCGACGGTCAACCATGACCTTCCATGGCGTTTTAAGCCGGAGCAGGTCTCTCAGACGCTCCATATCGGCGCGACCGGCCTTGCTTTTTACGAAGCGGAGAATTTTTCCAACAGGCCGGTGACGGGCCGTGCGACATTTAATGTTTCGCCCGCAAAAGCTGGAATCTATTTCAAGAAAATCGAGTGTTTTTGTTTTACTGAGCAGACCTTGCAGCCGGGTGAGAAGGTATCAATGCCTGTCACCTATTTTGTTGACCCGGCCCTTGCCAGCGATCGAAATCTCGATGACGTTCAGACGATCACGCTGGCATATACATTTTTCGGCTGGGACGACGCGCCGGCAGCGGCGATGGTTGCCGGCAGCCAATAGAACGCCGTCCTCCAAAAACTGCGGCCGAATAGCGCGGGTCCAACCGCATGCGACGCTTGGAATTTTCCGCCGTGACGGTATAGAAAGCCTCAAATTCCGAAGATTTTTATGAGTAAGGGCGAACCATGGCCGGCGCTGAAGTTAAACATGATTATCACCTGGTAAATCCCAGCCCCTGGCCGCTGATCGGCTCGCTTGCCGCAGCGGCGATGATGATCGGCGCTGTTGTTTGGATGAAATCCGGCGCGGGCGAGGATGGGCTGGTGCTGGGCGGGTTCGATGCAGACGGCGACCCGGTTTTCCCGCTCAAAGGCAATTGGCTTTTTCTTTTGGGTTTTGCGGGCGTTCTCCTGACCATGATTGCGTGGTGGCGTGACATTATTAAGGAAAGCCTCACCGGCGAGAACACAGCTTTGGTGATTCGCCTCGGTCTTCGTTATGGCATGGTGTTATTTATTGCTTCGGAGGTGATGTTTTTCGCGGCCTGGTTCTGGGCCTTTTTTGGCGCCGCATTGTTTCCTGGCGCCGGTGATCCGGTTTTGCTCGCTGACGGATCGCAAATGCTGAACTTTGAAGGCGCCGCCGCCTATATCGGTAATGACGGTCGTCTCCATGCAACCGGTGGCGTCTGGCCGCCAGTTGGTGTTGAGCCCTTGAGCCCCTGGGGTTTGCCGCTGTTGAATACGTTGATCCTGTTGCTTTCCGGTACAACGGTTACCTGGGCGCATCATGCGGTTCAACATGGCGATCAAAAGGGCCTCGTTCAGGGCCTGGTCACGACGATCATTCTTGGCGTGATATTCACGATCTTCCAGGGAGTTGAATATTACGAAGCGCTGTCTCTCGACATGTTCAAGTTTTCCGGCGGCGGCATCTACGGCGCATCCTTCTTCATGGCGACAGGCTTTCATGGCCTGCATGTGCTGATTGGAACAATCTTTCTTATTGTGTGCTTGTTCCGGGCGATGGCCGGTCATTTTACCGTAGACCGGCATTTCGGTTTTGAAGCCGCCGCCTGGTATTGGCATTTTGTCGATGTTGTGTGGCTTTTCCTTTTTGCCTTTATCTATGTGCTCGGCAATCAGGGCCTTTTGTCGTAAGCTGCAGCTGAAATCACAAAAGGGAGGGCGGTTATGCGCTCTCTGTCCATCATCAAGACACTAATCGCAGCCGTCGGCGCATTGTTGCTGATGGGTTGCCTCATTTCCGAAGAACCTCTTCTTGACGCCGCAAACGGTCATGCAACGCCGTTGGACCCTGGCGCATATCTGATGTGTCCGGTGAAGGGCGATGCAAATCGCGCGGACTGCGAACAGTTCATGATTTCCCATGACGATGCGGGATTATACCGTTTTGATAAGGACGGCGAGGACCCTATAGAAATGCGCTTTCGTCGTATTGGGCGGCGAGGGTTTGCCGCACAGTCTCTCGAAGACAATGACGACGCCTATCTCTATTATTATGGCGCCGGCAAGAGTCAGCGCTTTATTCTGACAATGATGTTGTGCGCTAATCTTCCCGCTGGCAAACGCACAGAACTAATAGAAAACGGCGATCTCGAATCCGATGATGATGATTTTGAAGCCTGCACAGTCAAGAGTTTGAGAGGCTTGATTGCGGCGGCGAAAGCCTATCATCGCGGTCAGGCAGAAGGCGGCGAAGAAATCGCGTTAGAGTTTACACCGGCGCCGGACGCTGGGTGACCGATTATCCGTCCATATCGCCCTACACTGCCGGGCTTGGCGGCAAATGCCCGCGTTGCGGCAAGGGCGCCTTGTTTCAGGGCTTTCTCGGGATTCGTGAAAATTGTGATGTATGCACCCTTGATTACGCAAAGGCTGATGCGGGCGATGGGCCCGCTGTATTCGTTATTTTTATTGTCGGTTTTTTGGCCGTGGCTGTCGCCTTTGTTGCTCGCTTTGTTTGGTATGCGCCGATCTGGCTGGCATTTTTGATTAGCGCCGGTGTGGCGGCAGCGGCGATCATCGGATTGTTGCGGCCTTTGAAAGCAACTCTGATCGCGCTGCAATATGCAAACAAGGCTGCTGAAGGCCGTCTTAAAGAGTGACCGCGACATGATCATCAGCAGACGACTCCATTTTCATCCCATACTGATGATTGTCGCCTCTATTGCATTTATTTTTCTACTTAGCCTTGGCAATTGGCAACTAAAACGACTGGAATGGAAAAATAGCCTGATTGAAAAGGTAGAAGCGAACCTGGGCGCTGAGCCGATTGCGTTTGGTGATGCGCTGAGGCGGGCTGAGGCAGGTGAGGACATGGAATATACGCCCGTCGCGCTCACGGGCAGATTTCATTTCAACAAACCCGCAATGGTTTTCGGTTCTCATGAGGGCGTTGCGGGTGTGTTTTTCTTTGCGCCTGTTGCGTCTTCGCTCGGCGAATTCGTCTATGTGAATCAGGGGTTCGTTTCCCAGGAGGTCGCGAGCAAGGGGTTGCCGGCGACACGACCATCAGAGACACCGACGACAGAAAAGTTCGGACTTTTTCGATATGCGGAGCGACCATCGCCGCCATCTTCTTGGTTTCTGCCGTCAACGCCCCCAAAAGACGGATTATGGTTTGTGCGCGATCCGGCGCGGTTCGCGGCTGCTGCACAAATCGAAGCGCTACCTTATTACATCGACAGCTTTGCCGTTGATGGTGTTGACTGGCCCAAGGGCGGGACGACGCGGCTTGATTTCAGCAACCGCCATCTGGAATACGCTCTCACATGGTTTGCCGCCGCCGCGACGCTCATCGGTGTCTGCGTTGCTTTTTCCTTGCAAAAACCATAACACTCAAATAACTTTAAAAAACAAAGTAAAGTGAAGCCTTTCGGCCTCGCGCCTCGGTTTGGGCGCACGGGGCGCTTCCGGGGCAGGCGGGGGGAGACCTATGTCATTGCAACCGTTGCTCGATGCGCCCCTGGTCATCCAGATTCACGTATTCGGCGCGATAACTGCATTTTTGCTTGGGGCCGTTCAGTTTGCGGCGCCAAAAGGAACGTTGCCGCATAAAACGCTTGGCGCGGTGTGGTTGCTGTTGATGACGACGATTGCGGTTTCGAGTATTTTTATTCGGCCATCGCTGTTCCCCGGCCTGCCGATTACGCAATGGTTCAGCTTCATTCACATCTTCACTGTTTTGACGATCTGGGGTGTCGTGCAAGGAAGTTATTTTTTGTTGCGCGGCGGACCCGGGCTCAAAAACCATCGCCAATCTTTCACGGGCATTTTTGTCGGCGGTCTTGTCATCGCTGGCGCGTTTGCATTCCTCCCGGGACGGATCATGAACGCGGTGGCGTTTGGCGGCTGATCAGTTTTAGCGGCCCGTTCCGCTTTTTAGATTCACGGAAAAATTTTTGAAAAACTCCCTCCATCTCATTCGGCGAAGTCTCTTCATGATTTCCATGCCGATGGTTTTTATTACTTTCGCTTTGCCGTTGCGGGCCGAAGACCTTGGGGCTTCCGGTTTGGAAATCGGCGCTCTTTATAGCATTTTCACAGCATCGCTATTTGTGATTCGGCCGATCGTTGGGTTCGGGCTGGATCGCTTTGGGCGCAGGGTGTTTTTCATAGTGGCGATGGCGCTCTATTTCAGCGCTAATGCTCTTTATGCGTTCAGCAGCACTGTTGAAACGCTGTATATTGCGCGCCTTGTGCAGGGTTTTGGGTTTTCAGTTCTCTCCATCACAACCGATGCGATTACAGCGGATCTAACAAAGCCCGATGGTCGCGGCGCAGCCATGGGCGGCAATATCGCAAGCCAGACACGCGGCGGTATGCTTGGCGCATTTATTGGGTTCGGCCTGGTCGGCGCCCTGCCGCTTCACGCATGGTTTTATTCCTTTTCGACTTTTGCAATCGTTGCATTGCTGGCCGTAGTTTTCGCTTATCGAGCCATTCCAGAGACATTAAGCGGGGATACCCGCATCCGCGCTGGCAGCGACTTCAGGTTTCCGGCAAAACATTATCGCTTGCTGTTTGTTGTTTTTCTGGCAGCCTTCGCGGGCGCGGTCATCCAGCCTTATTATTTGATCTACCTGCGCGGCAGACTTGATCTTGAGCTTGCCGCCCTCGCCTTCGCCTTCCTGCCCGTCGGCATTGCCTATGCGGTGATGCCGGTGTGGCTTGGCGGCGTGACAAACAGGTTCCGCCGACCGGTGGCGATGAGTGTAGGCCTTGCTGCGGCAGGGTTTCTTTATCTGTCAGTGCCGCATGTAAACGGCTTTATCTGGATCATCGCTGCTTTCACAGGCGCATCTGTGGGAAGCGTGCTCGTCGATCTAACAAAAAATGCATGGCTGGCGGATATCTCAGGCCCGCACGCGGCAGGCCGGACGTTCGGCATCGCCGCTCTTGCAGCCGGTGCGGGCGCAACATTGGGACCAATAGCCGGCGGTGTTCTCTATGATGGCTGGGGAAAGGAAACCATATTTTACGCCGCCGGGTTCATTCTGCTCGGTGCGATGAGCCTGCTGTTTTTGAGCGACCAAAAAAATAACACTTGAAGAAAGCCAGCCCTGAAATCATTCCGCTCCGCGCAACTTCTTCTCATAAGCGTTCACCAGCGTCATATAGGGGCTTACCTGATCAAAAACCGGATCGGTCTCCTCGTCCGGTGAATAGTTCTGGTACATTTCAAAATGTAGGTGGTAAGTCGTCGGCACGGGGTCGCCTGCTGAGTTGAAGAAGTCGTTTGAGACTTTGCCGATCCGCTGACCTTTTATCACAAACTCCCCGTCAGTGACCGCCAGCGCGTCCATCTTTAAATGCATGTAACGGTAAAGCGTACCGTCATTGCTCTGCAGCCTGACCGTGTAACGTGAACTTGATGGCGCGATGATGCGGCCATCTTCGACGGCAACTGCCCAGTGGGTCGCGCTTGTGTCAGGAATGCAGGACGCGGCGCGAATATCAACGCCTTCATGGCCGCCGTCGGGGCACATGATCTGATTGCGCGAGCGCGATTCGCAAAACGTGTCCTGCCACGGATAGTCATAATTCGAGGTGTGGCATTGCCCGCCATCCATGCCGTTGATCGACCCCTGACTGCCGCCATAGCGATAGACCTGGCTGTTCAGAAATGCAGCGTCTTCAAGGGGGAAATTGATGTCCGACCGATAGATTGTCGTGTCCGTATGACCTGGTCCTGAGGCCGGCAAAAGATCGCCGGAAGGCACATAGCTGAAAACACGGCCCGTTTCGTCGGTCAAAAACGTTTCGTCATCCAATACGGGTTCATCCGTATCAGTTTCATCCGGCGGCGTATCGTCACCAGGCGTGACGGCCTCAGTGCCCGAATCGCAAGCGGCGATCAGAAAAGCGAATGCCGCCGTCAGGAGAATATGCTTGATTGTGTTCATTGTTCCCCTCCCGCGCGTTCCGGATTGGCGAGGATCATCGAACCTGCCAGCGCGGTGATATAGGTATCATCAGCGCATCGTTGATCATCAGCTGGATTGCCGCACTCAATGGTCATGACGTAGCCACAGCCGAATTTCGAAAAACTCAAATCAACGCCATAATCATTTCTGCTGATATGATATGCAGCGCCGACGCCGCCGAGCCGCCGTGGTTTTTCTGCAAGGCGTTTGCGAAACTCGACAACATCAGGATCGCCGCCGATAACCCGGTTGCAAGTGCCTGTGATAGAAAGGCTTGCATTACCGTCAATATCCGCAGTTGCGGTATAGATATTTTCCATACCGTAGACCTTGAGCTTGTCACGAACTGCCGGATGGGCGGGCAGCAATGTTGGAATCAGGACACGGCCCACCTCTTCTCGTTCGGCGCTGGCGAGGCGATCAGCGGCCAGAGCGCGCAAGCCCGGCGGCGGCGCTGTCGTCGGTTGCAATCGCACACTGGAAAGTTCTTGCTGCGGCGTTTGCCGCTGTGCATCCTCATTGGCGGTGCGCTGAAGGTCGGCGCGCACCTCAGCCCAATCAGGCTGACGCGGCAGCGCACGCGCCTCGCGAGATCTGCCCTGTTCACTGGATGTCGGCGCGCTTTCGCGCGCAGGGATGCGCAGTGCTTTTTCTTGAAGGCTTCGTTGCAAGGCATCACCATTGTCTGCGCTGCGGGTTTGCGCAAAGACGCCGCCAGTAATGACAAGCGCGAGGCCAAAGCCTGAGAATATAAGTTTTTTCACGTGTCGTCCCCCTTCGCAGCGGTGATTATCGCTCCGTTAATTTGAATTCGATGCGGCGGTTCTGGGCGAGTGTGCTCGCTGAAAATCCTGAAACCAATGGTGAGGTCGATCCAGAACCCGTTGCCAGAAGGCGTCGTCCCGCAACACCGCGGCCGCCTAGATATTCCACAACCGCGATGGCGCGCTGAGCAGAAAGATCGAGATTGGAATTGAATTTTGTGCTGCAGGAGGGCCCGAGCGGCGACGCGTCGGCATGGCCGTCAACACGCAGGACCCAGTTGAGCTCAGCTGGGATGTCGCCCTGTATATCGATCAGCGCTGCAGCGAGTTTGTTGAGTTCAATCATCCCCGCTTGCCCAAGTGTTGCTGAGCATGAACCGAAGAGAATATCGCTTTCAAAGATAAACCGGTCGCCAACGACCCTGACATCGGTGCGATCGCCGAGCGCTTCTCGCAGGGCTTCGAAAAATCGTGAGCGCACTTCCTGGAGTTCCTGGACTTTGCGGGCAAGCGCTGCGTTAAGGCGCTGGGAGAGATTTTCGATCTGAGCCTGTTGTTCCAGGTCTTTTGCTTCTGATGCGTCGAGCGCTTCCTGCAGGCTGGCGAGCTGCCGGCGCAGGGCGGCGATCTGCGCATTGAGGGTGGCAATCTCACTCTTTTGCGCATCGCTGAGTGCTTTTTCCGCTTCCAGTTCTTCCGCTGAAGCGGCGACCGCCGTCTGGCTTGCCGCCAGCGCAACACCGAGTCCTGCAAGCTCTTCGTCTTTTTTGGTAATCGTATCTTCGAGCGCCAGTACTTGCGCCTGCAGACGGTCGCGCTCAGCTGTCGCGAGGCCGAGTTGATCATTAAGTGAATTGATTTGCGCGATGAGGCGAGCCAGCTCGTCGTCTTTTGACGCGAGCTCATCTTTTACGCTGGCAAGTTTGTCGCCGAGATAAAATTGCGCCACGACAAAGATAGACAAGACAAACATTAGCACCAGGAGCAGTGTTGACAATCCGTCAACAAAGCCCGGCCAGATATTGGCCTCGCTCCGAGTGCGGCGACGCGCCATACTACTCTCCGCCGCCGAAACGGATCAGCGTATGATTAAGCGCCCGGATTTCGTCTTTAAGTTCCGCCGTCTGGCCGGCTTGCGCCTTGATTTGGGTTTCGGTGTTGGCCGCAAGTGCGGCCTCAAGCGCTTGAATAGCGCCGATCATGTCGCCGTCATCGATGTTGCCTGTATAACTTGCGCCGTCTTTGCCGCCAGCGCGCACGGTTTCGGTCATCCCCGCGAGCCAGTCTTCAAGGTCGGTATAAAATCGGTTTTGCGCCTGACCAGCCTGAAGATCGAGAAAGCCGACAATCAGGCTTCCGCCAAGACCGAACAGTGAGGATGAAAACGCAGTGCCCATCCCCGATAGGGGCTCGCGCAGATTGGCGATCAATTGGGTGATTGCATCCTCGGCGTCACCATCGGTAGTGGCAAGACCGTTAATCGTATCCGCGACAGCATCGACTGTCTGCAGCAATCCCCAGAACGTGCCGAGAAGTCCGAGGAAGACAAGCAAATTCATTAAGTAGCGGCCCATCTCGCGGCCTTCGTCCATCCTTGTGCCAATGGAATCAAGAATGGCGCGGCTCGACTCCGGAGACAGACGGCCGCTGCGTGCGTCAGCATCGAGGAGAAGCTTTGCCATTGCGCTGATCAGGGTCGGTGCGCGCGGCAGGCGTGAACGCCCGGGATCGACAGTTTCGCGGAAGGCTTCGACCCAACGCACCGCTGGTGTGATGACGCCTGCCTGCCGTAAGTTGAAAATGATGCCGATTGCGAGGACACCGAGGATGAGACCGTTCAGCGCCTGGTTGGCGTTAAAGGCGTCAATCAACAGCGGTGTAGGTTGCGGGCTCCACGGCGAGAGATAATAAACGCCGGCGCCGACGGCGACGACAAACAACAACATGTTAAGGATGTAGCGACCGGGCCGGACAAATTTCACCGACCGTTCAAGCGAGCGCGCCATAGTAACCCCTTACAGAAAAAACCCCACGGAATAGGACTTTAATTCAAAAACGGGGCCGGGTGAACGCGCGATGGTTAATCAAATCAGGGTTTTGTGACCGGTGTCTCGGGCCTGCCACAGCGCGCGGCCCTCAAAGCGCTGCGTTGGGTCATGGGAATTTAGTTAACTATCTGATTATATTAATAAAACACCGCCCCTTCGAGGCGGTGTTTTATCAAAAAGAAAATATCAGGCATCAATGGAATGCCAGAATTAATCGAGGGCGCGCACTTCGATCGGCCCAAGATTGAGTGTTTTAAGGCCAGCTTCGATCTCTTCCCGGTCGCCGACAATGACCCAGATCAGGCTTTCCGGATGGACGACTTCTTCTGCGGCTGCGCTGATATCGTCACGGTCGAGCGCTTCATACTTGTCTTTAAGCGTTGCCGGATAATTCCATGCCCGCCCGTAACGGGCGCTGGAAACAAGACTCGATAAGACATCGTCGGAAGTCTCAAAGGCGCCGGGCAGGGACCGCGTATTCGACAAAATCACACGCTGCAATTCACCGGGGGTGGCCGGGCGTGTCGTCTTGTAGTCATTAAGTTCTTTAATCAGTTCCCTGATCGAATCCGTCGTCTTGTCAGTCTGCACCGGAGCATAAACCATATAGGGTCGCTGCCCGCGTGCGCCCTGAAAGAATGTATAGGCGCCATAGGCCCAGCCCTTGCTCTCGCGCAAATTCATATTGACCCGAGCCGTAAACTGCCCGCCAAGAATATCGTTCATGGCGTTGAGCGCTATTGCATTTGGAGCGTTGGTTGGTGGCGCGACATGACCGGCAAGAATGAGCGACTGCGGTGAGCCAGGCTTGTCAAAAATAATCACCTTGCCTTTGTTGGGCCGGGAGACAGTCGCGATGTTTTTGGCCGGGATGGCGCCGGCTGACGCGCGCCAGGCGCCAAAGGTGCGCTCGAGTTCCGGAACAATTTCTTCAAGGGATGTGTCGCCAACAACAAAGATTGTCGCGTTGTCAGGGCGCAGCCAGGTTCCATGAAACCCGACAAGGTCGTTGCGCGAAAGCGAATTGATTGATGTTGCATAGCCCGAGCCCGTAAATGGTACGCCATAGGCGTGTTCGGCGCCGTAAATCTCCGGCGGCAGCACGCGCAAGGCCAGCTGAACCGGGCTGGCTTTTTCCTGCTCAATGGCTGCGAGCCACCGGGCGCGCAGTTTTTCTATCTCTTCGTTTTCGAAGGCTGGATTGCGCAGAACATCACCCAGAATATCCAGTGAGGGGCGCAAGTTTTCTTTGAGCGCAGACATCGAAACGCCTGTCGTATCAAGGGTCGACCCTGCGCCGAGCGTTGCGCCCAGAGATTCGAGCTCTTCGGCGATGTCTAGTGCTGAGCGCTTCGCCGTTCCTTCATCAAGCATTGCGCCAGTGAAAGAGGCGCCGCCAAGCGTGCCGCCGCTAACTGAGTCTGCCGCATAACCGGCGTCAAACTGCACCGAGATTTCTATGACCGGCACAGCGTGGCGCTCGGCCAATACGACCTTCATGCCGTTTGAGAGCGCGGCCGTTTCAATTGACGGAAAGGTAAGATCCGGCGACGTCGTCACTTCAGGCAGGCCGGTTGAGCGATCAACTGTTGACGCGGTCGTTGAATATTCAGGATAGGGAAGGATATTAAGCTGATAGTAACCCGCGGACATAACCTCGCGCGCAGCGCGCAAGACTTCTCTTGGCGTCGCCGCCTCAAGCCATTCGAGCTGTGTTGTTATAAATCCCGGATCGCCCGCATAAAGCGCACCTTCGGCCAGCGTGACGGCTTTGCCGCCAAAACCGCCGACTTTTTCCAGGCCGCGAACAAGGCCGGCTTTGATGCCGGTTTTTGCCCGATTGAGTTCCGCCGCCGACGGTCCCTTGGAAAGAAATGCGGCAATCACCGCTTCCATCTCACGCTGGACGCGGTCCAGGTCAGCGTCTTTTTTCGCGTCAACCGTAACAGAATAAAAACTCAGCAACTCCTGGCCTTGAAGGTTTGATGTGGCCGATGTTGCGAGCTGCAATTCGTCTACGAGCTTTTGATATAGCCGTGATGTTTTGCCGCCGCCGAGCACTTCTGCTGCAAGTTGCACCAGCACCGCGTCGCGGGTTGTGCGTCCGGGCGCTGTCCAGTTTCGATCAAGGCGCGGTTGGGGAACCTGGTCGAACATGATTTCAGTCTTGTTGACGTTGAGTTTCGGCGCATTCGCGGTCGCTTGCGTTAGCGGCGGGCCCGCCTCGATGTCGCCGAAGTATTTTTCAACCAGCGGGCGCGCTGTCGCAGCGTCGATGTCGCCTGCAATGACCAGCACTGTGTTTGCCGCGCCATAATATTCCTTGAACCAGGCCTTCACATCATCAAGTGACGCGGCGTCGAGGTCCTCAAGGGATCCGATGGTTGAGTGGCTATAGGGATGGCCCTCCGGCAACAGGCCGGCAAGAACGGAATATTCCGCGCGCCCGTAAGGCTGGTTGTCACCCTGACGCTTTTCATTTTGAACAACGCCGCGCTGGTTGTTGAGCTTTTCCTCGGTAACGGCGCCGAGAAGGTGGCCCATGCGATCGGATTCCATCCACAAGACCCGCTCAAGTGCGGTAATCGGTACGGTTTGAAAATAATTGGTGCGATCAAACCATGTTGTGCCGTTGAGATCTGTCGCGCCAACATCTTCGAGCGGCTCGAACCATTCACCGTCATAATTTTCAGAACCATTGAACATCAGATGTTCAAATAGATGCGCGAACCCGGTCTTGCCCTGAGGCTCGTCCTTTGAGCCGACGTGGTACCAGATTGAAACGGCCACTAGCGGCGCCTTGCGGTCTTCGTGAACGACAACGGTTAACCCGTTATCGAGCTTGAACTGCTCATAGGGCAGATCAATTTCTGTGGCGAAGGCCGAAGCATTCAGAAAAATTGCGGCGGCGATGAAAAACGACAAATGTCGCATGAAATCTCTCCAGATGTGCTTAGGGCTGCGAACGGCGAGCGATCAGAATCAGCGTTGCGCAACAATTGGTCAAGCGACATTGTTTCAATTCGTCGCCATATGGCAACAACTGAACGTTATCTGTCGCAATTGTTAGCGGGGCGCCCGTTTTGCGAGAATTCGTTGCAGGGTGCGGCGGTGCATGCCAAGGCGGCGGGCGGTTTCAGATACATTATGATCGCAAAGTTCGTAGACGCGCTGAATGTGCTCCCAACGGACGCGATCCGCTGACATGGGGTTTTCGGGCGGGGCAGGGCGTTCGCCGGGCTTTGCCAGCAGTGCTTTTTCAACATCGTCCGCATCGGCAGGTTTTGATAAATAATCGATCGCGCCGGCTTTCACGGCTGCGACAGCTGTCGCAATATTGCCGTAACCCGTCAGCATAACCACGCGGCAGTCCTCACGCTTGTCATTGATCTGGTTTACCACCTGCAGCCCATCGCCGTCTTCAAGCCGAAGATCCACGACAGCGAAGGCCGGCGCCAATTCCTTGACGATCTTGCGAGCGTCACTAACGCCTGCCGCCAAGATCGGTTGAAAGCCGCGCTTTTCCATGGCGCGCCCTAAGCGTGTGCGAAACGGTTCATCATCATCAACGATTAACAGTGTTGTATCTTCCGGCAGCGAGCGATCGCTCGTTCGCGCGTCTTCAAGCCTCGTCATTGGGCGCCATCCAGGGAAATTACTTCGTGATCTTCGGCGTCTAGATGCGCTTTTTAATCTGGGTTTTCAAGCGATTGGCGGCGCTGAAAGTGCAGAAAGCGCCCATTCAGAGGAAATGCTGGCCCCGGCTTGCTGCGCCGCTTCGCCCCACTGGCGATTATCAAATTCAACCCGTGCGCCGGTCCCTTCCAGAAGAGTTTTGGCGATGAAAAAGCCGAGCCCCATGCCGTCCTTGCGCCCGTTATCTGTGCGATGTCCCGCCCGCGCGCTGACATAGGGCTCGCCCAGGCGCATCAATACCTCAGGCGAAAAACCTGGTCCGTCATCATGGACCGAGATTCGCAGCGAACTCCCCGTCCATTCCGCAGCCAGCAACACTTCGCGCGCGGCAAAATCCGCAGCATTTTCGATGAAATTACGCAATCCAAAAATAACCTCCGGACGGCGCTGCAATGTCGGTTCGGCGGCGCCGTCAGTGCTGGTCGTTTCAATGCGGAACTGCGGCCCGCCCGACAGATCAAGAAATGGCGCTGCGGCTTCTCTCAATAGGGCGTCAACGCTGAGGCGGTCATGGACAGCATCGCCCGCATCGCCGTGCCGGGAAAGGCGCCCCAATATATCGCGACATCGTTCAGCCTGGCTCACCAGCAGAGCAGCATCTTCTTCCATGTCAGGATTGTCAGTCAGCTCTCGCTGCATTTCCTTGGCTGTGAGTTGAATGGTTGCGAGCGGTGTTCCGAGCTCATGGGCTGCCGCGGCTGCGAGCCCGCCTAGCGCAGCAAGGCGCTCTTCGCGTGCAAGTACGAGTTGTGTGGCGGCAAGGGCGCTGCGCATCTGCGCTGATTCAACGGCGATGCGGTGCGCATAGGCGGCAAAGAATGCAACGGAAAAAGACAACGCCACCCAAACGCCAGCCTTATAGACCGGCGCCAGTGCTAATGTTTCGCCGGGCGCCCAGGGCAAGGCCATGTTAAAAAGCGCCAACAGGCTGATGCTCGCAAAAGCCAGCGACGCGATCAGGATCGTAAGGCGCAACGGCAAAACGCTCGCGGCAATAGTGACCGGCGCAATAATCATTACAGAGAAAGGGTTTTGCAGGCCGCCTGTAAAAAACAAAAGCGTGCTCAATTGCACAATATCAAATGCGATAAATCCAGCGGCTTCGCGATCGCTTAAAAACCGTTGCGGCGAAAAGCGCAAAACAGTGAACAGGTTTAACCATGCACTGGCTGCGATCGCGCCAAGGCAGAGGCCGAGAGGGGTCGGAAAACCAAGGCCGAAATGCACCGAGATAATCGCGACCGTTTGACCGGCGGCGGCGAGCCATCTGATCGTCGTCAGGGTGCGCAGGCGCACGGGCTCGCGGAGAGCGTTCATGGCGGCTTGGCTGTCGGCAAGGGCGTGCGGCATTGCGCGCTTTTACCGCGAGTGCGCTCGGCAATGGAAGGTGTTAGAAGAACACAGCAACCAATCGACGCGAGAAACAAATGAATCACCCACTAATTGCCATAGCCGCTGCCCTGATGATTTGCCTTTCCGGCTGCGGTCAGGAAGGCGTAGGGCCGGTTCCCACGGATTTGGTGATCGAATTGTCAGATCAATTCACGGGCGATTTTGCCCTGGTGGGTGAAGATGGCGAACCTGTCACCGACGAAGATTTTGAGGGCAAGGTAATGCTTGTCTATTTTGGTTTTACCCATTGCCCCGACGTTTGCCCGGGCGATGTGGGCATTATGAGCGCCGCGCTCAATGAACTCGGCGACAAGGCCGGGGAGGTTGCGCCGATTTTTATATCGGTCGATCCAGAACGTGACACGCCAGAAGCGCTTCGGGCGTATTTTGCGTTTGACGAGCGCATTATCGCGCTGACCGGCGCGCCGGATGCCGCGAAAGCCGCGCGCAACGGATACAAGCTATTTGCCCAGATAGAACAACTTCCCGATAGCGCGCTGGAATATACTGTCCAGCATGGCCGGTTCTTCTTCATCGCCGACCGCACCGGTCAGCCGCGGATTGCGATGCTCGGCGGTCTAAGTCCTCAGGATCTGGCAGCTGTGTTGCGCCGCAGTATTAACGATTTTTGACGGTAATTGTATTTTAATCAATAAAATCAATCGTTAATATCATTAACAGCGATGCAGCGGGTACATTGCACCGCCGTCATAAATCATTGATCTGAACCCCGAACAAGGCCCATAGTCCTTGTTCTTTAAGGGATTTGGCCTTTAGGGAATTCAGAACATTTTGTGCTATGCAACAAAATGTTCAATGGCGGATGTGTTCAGTAGCGTTAGGGGCGGCAAAACAACATGCTCTATTCGGCGTATGAAATGGCTTACGAGGCGATGATGCCGACACGCATCGCGGCTGGTGTGGGCGCGCGCTTCTGGCGTTCTCCCTTTAATCCAATGGCCAATAGCTGGGCAGGCCGTTCGGTTGCCGCCGCTTTTGATGTTGTTGAGCACTCCATGCGTCGATATCCGAAACCGGAATGGGGCGTTGATGAGACCCTCATTGATGGCATCACTGTCCCAGTCACCATCGAGCCGGTTCTGAAAAAAGATTTCGCAACGCTTCTCCATTTCAAGCGTGATGAAACAGCACTTGAAAAGGCGCGTGGTTCTGCGGCGCCGGATCCGAAGGTTCTCATTATCGCGCCTTTATCGGGCCATTATGCAACGCTCCTGCGCGGCACTGTCGAAGCGATGTTGCCGGATCATGATGTCTACATTACGGACTGGAACGATGCGCGTTATGTTCCGGTGTCGCGCGGCCGTTTCGATCTCAATGATTACATTGATTATCTGATCGAGTTTATGCGCGCGATTGGTCCAAACGTGCATGCTATGGCGGTGTGTCAGCCGGGTCCGGCATTGTTATCCGCCGCCGCGGTTATGGCCGAGGATGATGACCCGCACCGCCCAGCGTCAATTACCCTTATGGGTTCACCCATTGATACGCGCCGCTCGCCGACCTTGCCGAACAAGCTGTCGCAAGAACGCGCCTATGAGTGGTTTGCAAACAATATGATTTTCACAGTGCCTGCGCCTTATTCGGGGATGATGCGCCGGGTCTATCCGGGTTTTGTGCAGCTCTATTCTTTCCTGTCGATGAATTCCGATCGTCATGTTGATGCGCATCAGGATTATTTTCAGCATCTGGTTGAGGGTGATGGCGACAGCGCAGACATGCATCGCGCATTTTATGATGAGTATCTTTCGGTCCTCGACATGACCGAAGAGTTCTATCTTCAGACCATCAAGGAAGTTTTTCAGGAACACTCGCTTGCCGACGGCAAAGCCATGCATCGCGGACAACGCATTAGACCGGAAGCCATCACAGACATTGCGCTGAT
>JAJFGB010000003.1 GCA_021776335.1 Hyphococcus sp. | reverse complement strand
TGGCACTTCTAGGCTAAAGAGTGCCTCTATCTTTAAAACTCTTTTTATTGACGCTTGCAATAATTGATGACTTAGGCGCAATTGTGATAATCGCAATATTCTATTCTGGACAACTTTCAACTACATCCTTAATATTTTCAGGGATAGCTATAGCTACCTTATTTGCAATGAACTTTTTTGGCGTAAAGAGGACGGCCGCTTATGTAGTAGTTGGAATCATTCTGTGGATTTGCGTTTTAAAATCAGGAGTCCATGCAACCTTAGCAGGTGTGGTGCTTGCATTTGCAATCCCTCTTAGAACAAATGAAGACGAGCCATGTCCGCTTAGAGAGATGGAGCATTCACTTCACCCATGGATAGCATTCGGTATAATGCCGCTATTCGCTTTTGCAAATGCAGGTGTATCGCTTCAAGGTATGACTATAGGGAAATTATTTGAACCTATACCTCTTGGTATAGCTTTGGGACTAATTCTAGGAAAACAAATTGGCGTTTTCGGATTCTCTTTTGTTGCTGTTAAATTAGGGCTGGCAAAATTACCTTCAGATTTAAACTGGAAGCTAATCTACGGAACTTCTATACTCTGCGGTATTGGTTTTACGATGAGTTTATTTATAAGCACTCTAGCATTCGACAGCAGTATTGCTGACGATGCAGTATCGGCAAGAATTGGAATCCTAGCAGGCTCGTTTATTGCTGCAATTGCGGGTTATCTTGTTATTAAAAGGTCTCTTAAGAAAGACCCCGACCCAAATGAATAAATGAAAGTCTTAAGACGAATCAAAGCTATATTTCTATTCATCTCACTTCTCTATTTAACCTTTTACATACCTATGAGTCTGACCTTCTATCTGCCTCAGTGGATGCAATATAACTGCGGGCTGCATAATAGGTGTGAAGTTATAGGAATTGAAAGATCTGAAAACGGAATAAAAGAACTTGCATCTTTTTTTAGACATCAGGGAGAACTTGATAGCTTTCTCACAACAAAAGAAAAACTGCATCTAAAAGAAGTACGGGGCATTTTTGACAAAATGTTTCTCTTCGCGGTATTTAGCTTGATTATACTTACGGCAACTTATAATAGAAAAAGTGTATCTCGTTATGCACTGATAAATTCTGTAATCATTATTAGTTTATTGGTTGTGCTTCCATTCTTTGGCGCATTCTGGAGAGACGTCTTTCATCCACTGCTTTTTGACAATGATCTTTGGCAAAACAATAAATATGACCTGTCTTTTTATATAATGCCTCGAGTCTTTTTTAAATACACTGTAGGACTACTAATTTTATCGTGCTTTGCAATAAATTTAGCTATATGGTTTAGCTTCAGACAAAAAAAATCTATTAGAAATTGAGTTTGAATTTTAGTCAAATATATTGTCTATATCACAGCTAGCATCCCCAATGCAGGACTGAAAATCGGATTGATTAGTATGATTGGCATCCATCCCATATCTATGACCTAGCTCATGTTTCCACGGGAGAAACACATCACATCCCGGGAAATCAGTTTCTGCTACAGTTACAATATCAACACCGCCAAAGTAAGTTCCGTTACACACGCTTGTGCCCGGCACGTCACATCTATATCTCTTGGGGACTACATATACCCTGAGATCAGAAAGTGGAGGAACAATGGTTCCGTTATTTAACATAAAATCTTCAAAACCAAGCTCTGATCCTTCAACGAACTGACAGTCTAAAAATTGTTCAGCCCTTCTGTCCAAAATGTCCAATATATCCTGAGTTCCTCTATTAACACCGTTATCAATGGACACCTGCATTCCGTATATTGGAGTTACAAGATTATAATCTTGAGAATCTGCTATTTCCGCAGTGATTAGTGGGTCTGGATCAGTATCAAAATTATCCAATGAATCACAAGAAACCGTAACCAGCATTATAGTTAAAACGAAAAAGACTGAAAGGTATTTCATCGCCATTTGCCCCCCTTAGGCTTAATATACTAAGGATAACTGATGTTCCTTGAGATACTATTTGAAATGTATATTTAGCAATATTTACTAAATTTTGTGTATTATTAGATATCAGAAATGGAATACGGAGAGAATAAAATGAATTTCACTATAAAAAGTTTGTTTATATTTAGCATATTCTTACTTTTACCAACAATTGGATGCAGTGGGGGCAGTTCAGAAGCAGATTTTCCAGAAGGGTGTTTATCAGTGGGTTACGAATTCCAAGATAACAACTTGGTTCTAAATGAAAGTTCTTCCAAACAAAGTTTGTACTTATTTCATAATATATCGGAAAAGAGTTTTTGGTTAAACCACGTAATGTCTAAAGATCCAGGGGCAAGTGCTGGCTGGGCATCAGAACTGAACGCAGATAATTGGTCAGCAACAGCTTTGGACACAGAAAATTTTGAAGTGAATTGTACCATCCTGGGAAGTGGAGAAGTGAAGGATCTAAATTGCAAAGAAGTAGTGAAAGTATGCAAATTTGAGAAGCCGGTTTTTAACTCCGAGGACTCCGGAAATTATTGGGTTGCAGAAAACAAACCACTTAACGAATTACTAGAGGCAATAAAAAGCAGGGGCATTAGTTGGTAATTTTTAGTCTATAGCTCCTCTATAAGACCAATCTAAAAGTTCTATAGGATGAGCAGTTTTTATATTAAGATTATTATGATTTATTCCTTTTTGGATTTGAAGAAGACAACCCGGATTTCCAGCAACCAAATAGTCGACTCTATTTTGCTTTACATTTTCCATTTTCCGGTCAAGCAGGCTCTGTGACATCTCAGGCTGAACAAGATTATAAATCCCCGCACTGCCGCAGCATAAATCAGACTCAGGCATTTCGATTAGCTCTAACCCCGGTATTTCCTTTAGAACCTCTCTTGGCTGCTCCTTTATCCTCTGAGCATGCCCTATGTGGCAGGCGTCTTGATAAGTAACTTTAATATTTAAGTCTTTGAGATTTCCTTCAAGTCCAATATCTGACAAAAATTCCATAACATCTTTTGTTTTATTACTTAGAGCTTCAGCTCGCTCTGAAAACTGCGGATCGTCCTTTAATATTTCTCCATAATCTTTAATTGTAGAACCACAGCCAGCGGAGTTAATTACAAATGCATCAACATCTAAGTCTTCAAATGTTTTTATAGTATGTTTTGCAAACTCTCTTCCTTCTGACAACCTTCCTGAATGAACTGAAAGAGCTCCGCAACAGCTTTGATTCTGGGGGACAATAACTTCACAACCATTTTCTGCCAATACCCTTGCCGTAGCTTCATTTGTCTTAGAGAAAAATACGCTCTGCACACAGCCGGTCAGTAATGCAACTCTGAAACGTTTTTTGCCCTTGGCCTGAATCAGCTCTGGCAACTCTGGGGGGAAGGTTGGAGACTCCACGCTTGGTAGCATTGCTTCCATATTGCCAAGTTTTTGAGAGAACCGACTTATAACTCCTGTTGATTGAATAAGACTTCTCAAGCCCAGTTTTTGGTAAAGATAAATAAAAGGGAGCATCAACTTCATTCTCTTTGGGTAAGGGAATAAAGAGAAA
>JAJFGB010000011.1 GCA_021776335.1 Hyphococcus sp. | reverse complement strand
CGTGGTGACAGGGCTTGGCGCATTCAAATCTTCACGTTGAATACGTGTACCCGATACGACGATCGTATCATCGGTATCGCCATCTTGAGCAAAGGCCGGCATCGCTGCAGCAGCTGCGGCGCCGGATAGCATTGTGGTGCGCAACCACCGATTCTTTTTGAGTTTATTCATTTTTTTCCCTCTTTGATATTATCGATATCGGCGCCGACAGCCTCCGAATAAGCCGCGATACAGCCACCCCATCGCCAGCCAGCGCTTCGACCATTAAGACCAATGAGAATCTGGTTTCCCCAACAGGATCAGAAGCCATGTGTCAAAAATGTCACGTTTGCGCGACACCCATGTGCTTTGACCGAATTGCCAGAGAGCGAACGTTAATTCGCCCTCTGACATTCTCGGGTACGACAACTCGCCACCCTCGGAGGGATAATTACGAGCTGTACTGGGTAAGACACGCCTGAAGCGGCTTTCCCCAAAATATTGTTGGACAGAAATGCTGACCCTGTTTCATTTCTGCGGCGCCAAAAAAGGTTTTCAGCGAACCCAATCGCACAAATACACCAGGCCAATGCTCAAAATTACGCTGTGGCGCGCAATTGATCGGTCCCGCAAGACAACACGTGGTAGAAATTGATCACATATTTAGAACGAATAAATCACTTCAACTAGCCTATTGCCGGCGTCGATATTCAAATCGCATCTCAAGCGAAGACACGTCTGTGTGGAAATCATAAAACTGATGCGCCTATGGAATAGGCGCCTTCATCGCATCATGACACCCAACCTCCATTGTCTTTGAGATAACGGAGGTTTTTTAGAGCCTCACTGATATATTTTTCGACGCTGCTGTCCGAGACCTGCATTATTTGCGCAATCTCATAATATTTTAGCCCAGAAAATCGGTTTAGCTTGAGCGCCTGACGTTGCTTGCGGGGCAATTGATCAATCGCTCTCAACACCTGCTCTACCTGCTGCCTGTACACAACGCTTTCTTCAGGTGTCATTTCTTCTGACACAACTTCGCGCAAAGGTCCTATGTCAATCTGCTCGCCGGAAAGCGCGCCGTGTGGGAGGACTCGATTCCGCCGGCGAAGTTCATTTTTCGCCAAATTTCCGGCAGTTGTGAAGATCAGCGCTTTAGGGCTTTCGACAATGTTGGCGCCACTATATTTCCAGATTTTGAGAAAGGTATCCTGTGCTATATCTGTCGCGCGGTCGCGGTCTTTCAGAAAGCTTGTTAGCCATTTAACCAGAACAACTTCATTCCGTTCAAACACCGCCAACAATCGTTCCCGCGCGCATGCCACACCTGATGGCGCAATTTTGTTACTCAACATTTCCACACGGCGCCTCTTTTCCTTCCATGGAGTGGGATTGGACGCGCATCACCAGGCGCCACACGCAGATCTCGAAACACGATCTGCATTCGAAGAGCGCATAAGAGGGTTAAGCCACGGAGATGCCGGGCGCAGTTATGCTGCAACCGTTGACATGCAAGCACACACGCAACAGCCCACAACGCCGAGGGCGATAACTTCTCTTTGTGAGATGTCTGCTCACGCCAATCTACTCGACTGCAATTGAACGCACGTCGCGCCGTCGCTACAGCCGACGCTATCAGATTTGGTGCGCTTTAATCATGTCCAACTCCATTAATACACAGTACCCGTATTATTCATGGATCTTCTGGTCGCACAATCGATTCTGGAAACCATCACAAAAATATCACCTTGGAAAGGCTCAGGCCTCATTGGCGATTACGAGTGTTAGCTCTCATACAAACGGCCGCTATCCGCAGCTTGTTTCAAATGCTCACACAATATGTTCTGCAGAACTTGCACATTGCATTTTCAGAAAAATCTTGAGTTTTCGACACAAGATCGCCGAGCCGGCGCGTGCTGTGGTCCATGGCCAAATTTGTGATCTTTTTGTGATTTATTGAAGAGCGGGCTCGAAACATACGCCTTGCGGCACGACAAGCCAGCCCGCTACTTACTCTTTAAGGTAATCGATGCTCTCTTTTGGGCGAGAATTAGCGCCGGTTTGTCGAATCCCTCTTCCGCGCCGCATCATCGCATCCTAATATGTCCGCTGGCGCGTAATTTGCTTGCAATTTCTCATTGGTTCTTTTTAGGCAAACCGGCCGTGATCGCATTTGTTCCCAGGGTTTAACCTTCGTGTACGAAAAGAAATTGAATAACCAGAACGAACTCCTCGAGTTTGGAGAATGGAGTTTCGACGCAAATTCCTTCGAACTACGAAACGCAGCCGGTGAGCGGAGATTGCAAGCGCGCACCGGGAGGGTTCTTCTCTTTCTGATCAAGAACGCACCCCGGGTCGTTAGCAGGTCAGAGCTGATAGAAAATGTGTGGGGCTTAACCGCGCTGACCGACAATGCTGTCACATCTGCGATCGCCATTCTCCGTGACGCCCTCAATGACAAGCGCGGCGCTCCAAAATACATTCAGACAATTCCAAAGAGGGGTTATCGCTTTATCGGCGCGTTAAAACCGCAGGAGGGCGGGCAAGAAGACGAAATTTCCCGCTCCGGAAACGATAGAGAGCAATCACAAGCCCGTGTCGATACCCCGTTATTCAAACGGTTTTCCCTTGACTTAAATCTTGAGGTTATGGCGCCACATCTCGCTGGTGTTGCCAAATATTTGAAACCCGTTTTGGCAACGGAGTTCTACAAGCACTTTTCCTGCCACCCTTTTCCTGCAACAGAAGAGTTCGAAAATACGCAAACATCAAACAGCTTTCAAATAGAAGCAGTCGGCCGCATTCGCGAAGAAGGAGGACAGCTGGTCATTTCTATTCAGTTCGATTCTAATTCCGGAATAGGGATCGATGCGTCAAAAAAAATCAGCCGACGACGATTTACCCAAGATTTAAAATCCCTGGTTCAAAGTTCGCTGCCTTCAAGCGCCATGAACAATTTTCAAAACAACCTCCCGCAATCATCGCGCACGCAATCTGAAAAACAATTTTGGCGCGCTCTGAGCTTCACTGATCGCAACGACCCAGAACATGAAAACCATGCGATCACATTATTCTGCGGCTCGATTTCGCTCATGCCAAGCAATGGAAGCGCCCATGCGATTCTGGCCGCTTCATATGCTTACAAATTCTACAAGCATTCTATGGATGCCTCCTTGAGAGAGACGGAGGAGGCATATATTAATCTGATCGATCTCGCCAATTATCACATTGAACAATCCGATCTATTCCACACGGATAAAACCGCGCTTTTCCTGGGAAAAGCCGTCACCCAGATGTATGGAAAACGGAATTTCGATCAGGCATTGAGATACTCATCAGCGGCTGTAGAAACGGACCCGGAAAATTTATTAGCGTGGCGTATTCACGCGTCGGTTTTGTCAAAAACAGGCAATATAAAAGCAGCCCTGGAGGCTAGTTTGCGCGCCGCTGAATTTGCACCAGATACAACCGGCGTACTGATCGATAGACTGTCAGTATCCTATTTCGGCGAACAGTATGATGCGGTCATTCAACTCAGCAAAGACTTAGTGAAAAGAGGCGTCGAGCCGGGCGTACGTTTACCGCTGTCTTTACTCATGAAAGGACAATCTGCGGAGGCCCTTGCGATATGGATAGACTATGCACAGAAATTGGGTTTTTCAAAAAACGAACTAAAAATCGTGAGGTCGCATCTCCGTAGCGATGCCATTGGTGATGCATATGCATGTCTTGCTGATTGGGCGGATAATTATGCCGATGCAGATGCGTTGTTATATCTAAAGACTATTTGGCGGATCGCCAGCTCACAAAAAGATAATGCCCGCGCATATCTTCAATGCGATGACAGTCAAATGACGGCTGAAGCTGACAAGAGCGCTGCGGGTAGTTTGATCAATGATCTGATTTGTATTGACCCTGCATTGAAGCCGCTCAGAAGAGTCAATTCTGAACCAGCCGCCAATAGGGAATGCGCGCATATAGCCTAGCGCTAGCTCACATGGTTCCGACCATTGAAGCATCTTTACAAAGCGGAAAGAGCACATCCCATCCAGCCAATCATCCGGTGCGCATGTTTTGCAATCGAAATACCATGCCGCGGAATAATGCGACTGTGATTGAATTTCATGAACGAATGGCGTAAGAACCTGAAAATTTTTTGAGTTATTTCATGCGCTATCGTTCAGAAGTTGATGGCTTACGCGCTATAGCCGTCTTAAGTGTAATCTTCTATCACGCTGAACTTGTTATATTTGGACGGGATTGGTTTCAAGGCGGATATATCGGTGTAGATATCTTCTTTGTCATAAGCGGGTATCTGATTACGAGGATAATTCTATCCGAATTATTCGAGCAAGGCGCCTTCTGTTTTTCAAAGTTTTATGCGCGGCGGGCAAGACGCATTTTGCCTGTGCTGTTTACTGTTATGTTGGTAAGCTTTCCATTTGCATGGAATTACCTTCTTCCTGGCGGGTTCGTTGAATATTGCAACAGCATTCTCTCGGCAGTCTTTTTCAGCTCTAACTTTTTCTTCTACTTTGCAACCACTGAATACGGCGCCGATAGCGCCCTCCTGAAACCGTTTCTCCACACTTGGAGTTTAGGTATTGAGGAGCAATTCTATATCGTATTTCCAATACTCTTATTGCTTTTTCACAAATTTCTCAAAAATCACCTGCTCACGCTGTTTTCCGGCATGCTTCTGCTCAGCCTGCTATTTTCGGAGGTGATGAGTGTTAGAAATGCTGATCTGAACTTCTTTCTTCCTATGTCTCGGTTCTGGGAGCTTCTTGCCGGATCAGTATTGGCGTATCTGGAGTTAAAGCATGGCAGGTTGAAGCATGCGCTGGCAAACCAAATATTGCCGGTGATTGGCTTGTCTCTAATCACCTGTTCGATTTTGCTGTTCAATGCGAAAACAGCCCATCCTGGCTTAATAACGATGGCGCCCGTTATCGGTGTTTCTTTGATCATCGCCTTTTCATCAAGAGATGATCTAGTTGGTAAAATATTGAGTTCAAAACCTTTTGTTGGCGTCGGGCTAATATCCTATTCGGCCTATTTATGGCACTTTCCAATTTTTGCATTTTCCAGAATTAAAGACAGCACGCCAAGCGAATATGACAAACTTGAATGGATTATCCTAACCTTCGTGCTGTCGTTGATTTCATATTTTGTCATTGAAAAACCTTTTAGGAATAAAAAAACAATACCGCGCAAATGGCTGATCCCCTTTATTCTTTCGATGCTGGCTGTGCTGCTGACAGCTTGCATTTTAGTGGTGAGGAATGATGGTTATCCAAGCCGAATGAACATTGACTATTCAGCGAACAAAAACCTGGTCTACCCAAGGGGCGCGATCTTTTCTAAAGATGCGGATGCGAATGAAAATTCGATTATTCTGATTCTGGGAGACTCATTCGTCACTGGAGATGATTATGAGAACGAGACGCTCAGAACTGGAAATTGGACCACATTGATCAGACATATCGACCTGGAAAAAAATAGTGTGGTCGCACTTTCTTACTTGATGTGTGACCTGGCATTAGAAAAAGAAGAAGTTGACCTGGTCGCTGTACAACGTGGCAAAAACCAGTTGGACTGCCAAAAATTGGTCGACACGTTAAATTCTGATGACGTCCGAAAAAGAATCGGACACATTATCTTAGCTTCTCACCGGCCATTTTATACGCAGAGAGAAAAATTTAGATTGATTGAACATATTGCAAAGAGTTCTGAGATGAATCCAGACGTTTATGTCTTGGGCAATTACACAAACCTGGAGTACAAAAAGCAACCCGCATGTGAAGCTCTGATGCGTGAATCTGAATCATCAGCGATCGCCTGCCTCAGGGAAAATTTAGACCGGAATATTGATCTTCATTCCCGCCCCTATGACCTTAGACCGACATTCCCGCAATACCTCAGCGACAAGATCAAATACATAGATCTCCATAAGGTTCTTGTCGGAGACAATTGGTTAGAGCTTGAGGAGGAAGATTTGATTGAAAGGATGCCTCACACCATCAAGGGTATGCCATTCATCCTGGATACGCATCATAACACCTCTGTGTTCATCGACCATTTTGGCGAAAAATTGAAAGACTATCAGGGTGAAGACGAGCACATCATGGAGTTTCAGGACTTGTTGAAATAAACGCCGGAAATCAAATATTTCTGAAAAACCTGGCGGAGAGAGAGGGATTCGAACCCTCGGAACGCTTGCGCGCTCAACGGTTTTCGAGACCGCCCCGATCGACCACTCCGGCACCTCTCCAAGGACGCGGTGTCTAGCGCCTTGACGGGAGCTCGGCAACAGGAGCGCCACATCGTGGATGGTTGATCAATCTAAAGTCCCGCCTTTGGGCGTCGGTGACCGCCGGGGGGCCCGGAAATACGCCGAATCCACGCTCTCTATGGTTGGTCTAGCCCTCGACCGCTTGACGCATTTTCGCCGGCGGGCTAGAGACCGCGCTCCATAAACAACCGGGCGATAGAAACCGGGGTGAAAAAGGACGCAAAGGCGCAATAAATGCGCCTATCGGAGTCGAATTATGTACGCAGTCGTAAAGACTGGCGGTAAGCAATACCGCGTTTCCAAAGATGATATTTTAAAGGTTGAACGGCTGCCTGGCGAAGCTGGCGAGGTCATCACGCTTGACGATGTTCTGATGGTCGGTGACGGCAAGGATTTGACCGTGGGCGAGCCCCAAGTGGCGGGCGCGGCGGTTGCGGCTGAAATCCTTGAGCAAGCCCGCGCTAAGAAAATTATCATTTTCAAAAAGCGCCGGCGTCAAAATTACCGCCGCAAAGCGGGTCATCGCCAACATCTGACAGTATTAAGAGTAACCGAAATTCTCACCGGCGGCGCCAAGGCGAAACCGGCGGCGAAAAAAGCGGCAAAGAAAGAAGCGCCGAAAGCTGAGCCTAAAAAGGCCGTCGAAAAGGAAGCGCCGAAAGCGGCTGCTAAAGCAGCGCCCAAGAAAGCCAAGACGGCCGCAAAAGAACCGGACGATCTGAAAAAGCTGTCTGGCGTTGGCCCGGTGCTTGAGAAAAAACTCAATGAAGCGGGCATTACAACCTATGCTCAGGTCGCTTCCTGGAAAGCCAAAGACATCGAAAAATTTGACGAAGAGCTTTCATTTAAAGGTCGTATTGAACGCGAGGGCTGGGTCGACCAGGCCAAGAAGCTCGCTAAAGGCGAAGAGGAGTAAGAGATGGCGCATAAAAAAGCAGGCGGTTCATCCCGTAACGGGCGCGACAGCGCCGGACGGCGTCTCGGTGTCAAAAAATATGGCGACGAGACCGTTATCCCCGGCAACATCATCGTGCGCCAGCGCGGCACAAAGTTTCACCCGGGCGCCAATGTGGGCATCGGCAAGGATCATACGCTTTTTGCATTGACCGAAGGCCGCGTGAAATTTGCGACCAAAGCCAGAGGCCGCAATTTCGTTTCGATCATTACGGACAGCAAATAAGAGCGCCTTTACTGGCGCGCATAAGCGCCAACCCAGCACAGAATTGACAAGGGAAGGCGTTAGCGCCTTCCCTTTTTTGTTTCGCGCTGCGTTATGGCGCAGCGCTCTGGTTTGGTTGGGCGCATTAGACGTAAGGAATAGAAACGATGACAATCATCTATGCGGGCGATCTCATACTGCGCGCTGTGGAAAAAGCCGACGCGCCGCGCTTTGCTTTTCTTTGCAACGATGAAAGTCTCGCGCGTTTTACCAGCCGCGTTCCCCATCCCTATACGCTGGAATATGCGCGCGACTTTGTTGAGAAAGCGGCGCAGGAACTTGAGCACGAAGGTGAATATCGTTTTGCCGTCTGCCGCGACGGCGAGATTATTGCCTGCACCGGCGTGACTCCCGGAGAACACGGCGTATTTGATCTTGGCTACTGGGTCGGCGCCGACTATCGCGAAAAGGGTGTTGCCAGCGCCGCCGCATCCGCGGTCATCACCTTTTTGTTTGAACGCTATGGCGCACGCCGCATCACTGCCGGCCATTTTGTGGATAATCCGGCGTCCGGTCATATTCTTGAAAAACTCGGTTTTCGCCCCACCGGCAAAACAAAGCAGTTGATGTCGAAAGCCCGCGGCGTTGAAGTGGAAACGATCCTTTTCGCGCTTGAAAAAGTAGATTTTCGAAAATCGCTATCGATCCGGTTTGCTCCATAGCCTCGCTGTCATTCATCATCGCCATCGATCATCAACTTCGCTAAGATAGTAACGTCAACTCGGCGGGAGAACACTTGATGACTACCATCACCGAATTCCAAATGCGCAAGGACAATCTTGAAGATACACGCGAAGTCATCCACGAGGCGCCCTCCCTTGCGAATGGCGAGGTGCTTGCGAAAGTCGACCGCTTCGCCTTCACCGCCAACAATGTCACTTATGGAATTGTTGGCGAGCGCATAGGCTATTGGAAATTCTTTCCCGTCGCGGATGAGGGCTGGGGGATTATTCCCGTCTGGGGTTTTGCAGACATTGTTGAATCGAAACATCCAGATGTCCCCGTGGGCGAACGCCTTTATGGCTATTGGCCCATGGCGACCCACCTTGTGATGGCGCCGGACCGCGTCAAAGAAACCCGGCTGTTTGACGGCGCCGCGCATCGTGCAGAGTTACCACCGGTTTATAATGCCTATGGGCGCGTCAAAGCTGAGCCGGGCTATGATGGGAAAATGGACGATGATCGCATGGTCCTCTTTCCACTCTATGCGACATCTTTCTGTCTTTATGATTTCCTGAAAGATAATGACTGGTTCGGCGCGCTACAGGTGATTATTCCGAGCGCATCATCCAAGACCGCAATCGGCACGGCCTATGCGACCAAAGATGACGCAACGTCGCCGAAATTGGTCGGCCTCACCTCCTCACGCAACAAAGCCGCAGTCGAAGCCCTCGGGCTTTATGATCAGGTCTTCACCTATGACGAAATCGAAAAGGTCGATGCGGAACGCCCGGCCGTCATCATTGATATGTCCGGCAATGGCGATGTTCTTGGCGCGCTCCATAAGCGTCTCGGCGACAATATGAAATTTACGTCCAATGTGGGCGTTACCCATTATGACGCCAATGCTATCGGATCGGACTTCATTCGGGAACGAAGCGCCATGTTTTTTGCTCCCGGTCATATTCAAAAACGTACGAGCGACTGGGGACCCGGCGAATTTGAAAAGCGCGCCTTTGCTTTCTGGCATGACGCCGCAATCAAGAGCCGCGATTGGTTACACATCGAAAAAAAGGCCGGCAGCGACGCAGTGGCGCACGCCTATCATGACGTGCTCGCCGGCAAGACACCCGCCAATGCCGCATGGGTGGTCGGGTTTTAGGCGTTGTCGCTAATTGTGAATTATATATCGGTGTATTTCTAAGCGACGCCATCAAGATCAAGATATTCGTCGGGCTCCATGATAATCACATTTCTGGCGCCGCATTTTTGGGACAGCATGCCGGCGACATCATCACCGTCACTGCCCAGTCCCTTTTCGGAGAACTGCATCGGTTGAAAAATCATCAGCGGAGAAAATATCTTTCCCGGCAACTCCTGAGTGAGGAGGTGCAATTGGTGATTAATCACCGCCACAGCGCCATCAATGTCTGATAAAACACAGCCTTCACTGTAAAACGGATTCATCATGGTGACGTTTTCCAGAATGCCCAGACTTTGCGCCGCTTTACCGATACCTTTCACGATCTTCTTACCGTCGTTGGCTTCAAAGGCGATGACTGGCACATCCTCAACGGCACGTGACGAGGTTAGTTCCGAAATCTTTATGCGATCAGGCCACACCTGAATGTGAAAGACGTGGGACTGCCGTTTGAGAAACTGTTGAAACATTGAAAACCCTGATCAAAACGGATTGACGGTATAGCCCTCGCCCTGCAACACCGCATGGGCAGTCATCGCTGACAGCGCCATTTCAACACCGGGCAGAAGATCTTCATTGCTGACATCGTAGTAAGTGGCACTCTGACCACAGACGATGACCCGCACGCCCTTTGATGTCAGCGCCTCGATCAGCGCCGCATTAGCATTCTCGCCGCCAACTGCATCTTCATAATGCGCGGCATTTGTCACATCCTTTACTGCGCCGCCATGCACCACCACCGCGACGTTAATATTATTTTCTGGAACACCTGCCCGTGCATGCATATTGATAAACCGCGCGGCCGAAACAAGTGTGCGGTTAAGGGCGCCCGCCTCCGCCTGTTTATTGACATCAAAGCTGTGTTTCAGTTCAGCGCGTTTTGGAATTTCGAAATTTGCCGTCACATCGGCGACGGGCCCAAAATTCTCAAAGACCGGCCCCGGAGAAAAATCATCTTCCCCGGCCATGGCGGCAGAAAAAGCGCAGCTAAAGGTGCAGATGAGCGTGGCAATTGGTTTTATCATACTATCTCCCGGACAGTTCTGGGCGCTGTGATCACGGCTTCGCCTTACCGGCCGAGGCGCCTATAATAGAGTCAGGAGCATAACACCCATGTCATATGAATATATCAAGACCACACGCAATGGCGGCGTTGAAACCGTCAGTTTGAACCGTCCGGAAGCGCTTAACGCTTTCACGCCTGAACTCCTCGGTGAGCTTATAGAGGCGATCCGTTCCGCCGGAGACGACGCGGCGTGTGGCGCTATCATCCTTGAGGGAGAAGGCCGCGCCTTTTCCGCCGGCGTTGATCTCAAACTTTTACAGAATGCCAGTTTTGCCGCCGGTCAGGTTGACAATATTTTCGGCGACACCGCTTTTGCCGCTGCAGACGCCATCCGGCTCTGCCCCCTGCCGGTGATCGCAAAAGTCCACGGATTTTGTTTCACGGGCGCCCTGGAAATTGCGCTCCATTGCGATTTCATCCTCACTACATTGGAAACAAAATTTGGCGACACCCATGCGAAATGGGGTCTCCGGCCGAGCTGGGGCATGAGCCAGAATCTCGCCCGCGCGGTCGGAACCCGGCGCGCACGCGAGCTTTCATTTACCGCCGCGACGTTTACCGGCGAGGATGCTGTTCGCTGGGGACTTGCCAATACCGCCTTTGCTGACAAAGAAACCCTCGATGTGGGCGCAGTTGCGCGCGCCGCCGCCATTGCTGAGACGAGCCGCGGCGCAATAGCCGCCTATAAGGATCTATTCAGATTACATGAGGAAAATCGACCGCTGGAAGATGCCCTCGACGAAGAGGTCGCACGCGATTATCCCGATATCACAGACACGGCAGAACGCCTGAAAGGGTTTGGCAAATGAGTGAAACGAATGAGACTGATGAAATAAAGGAGCCGCCGCGCCTGTTGGTGGATATCGTCTCCGATCCTGTCTGCCCCTGGTGTTATGTTGGGCTAAAAGCGTTTTTCCAAACCCGCGACATGATGGCGGATGAATTTCAGCTTTTGCCGCGTGTTCGCGCATATCAGCTTAATCCCGACACGCCGCTGGAGGGCGTGGACCGTGTCGCCTATTACGCAAAGAAGTTTCCTGACGAAGAACAGCGCGCACAGATGATACACGCGCTCAAAGCCGCCGCCCTCGGCGCAGGGTTTACATTCGACCCTCTAAAGCCGACGCATCTGCCAAACACATTGAAAGCCCATCAGCTTATTCGGCTTGCGCATTTCGACGGTGCGCAGGAGCGGCTCGCGTTGAAACTCTACAGCGCCTTCTGGGATGATTGCGCCGATATCGGCGATGTTGAAACCTTGGTAAAGATCGCCGATGCGGCCGGTCTCGATGCTGACAATGCCCGGCGCGATCTCAGCGACGAAAAAAGCGCGGCGGAGGTCAAAGCCGAGGCGGAAGCGTTCCGTCAGGCAGGCGTCACCGGTGTCCCAACTTATATCGTTAATGAGCGCACCGGCTTTTCCGGCGCGCTGCCGCCGGCGCGCATGGCAGACGCTCTACGGCAGGCCGCCGCGCAAACCCAAGGTGTCGGAAAATCTGGTTAACAGGTTTTCCGAATGTAGGTTCAGATGGTGAGAAATTTGCATGGTGCGCATCAAAGGAGCGCACCATGCACCGCCAATTTCTGCTTCGAAGACTTGCTCTGACGCTGATCGTCTGCGCCGCAGCACCAGGCAGCGCCGCGCTCGCTCAGAAAACCGTGTCCAGCGCTGCCGGCCTGAAGCATGCTGTTGCCAGCGCCGTCCATGGCGAGACCATCGAAGTCAGCGCCGGGCGCTATGATCTGACGGACCTCAAAATTCCTCGCGATCTCAATCTGACCGGCCGCGGCGACGTTGTGTTCTTTTCGTCAAAACCTGTCGCAAAAGGACTTTTAAACCCTCTGCCCGGCGCATCAATCAGGGTTCAAAATATCACTTTTTCCGGCGCAACAGCGCCCGACGAAAACGGCGCCGGCATCCGCCATGACGGCGCAAATCTGACGGTCGTTAATTGTATTTTCGAAGACAACGAAAACGGCATCCTCGCCACCGGCAGCGAGAGCGGTCGTATCCGTATTCGCGGCTCATCATTTTTACGCAATGGTTTTGGCGATGGGTACTCTCACGGCATCTATGTGGTGCGTGCATCAGCGCTTGAGATCAGTGAGAGCAAATTTTCCGGCACAAAAATCGGCCATCATGTAAAATCTCTCGCCGCACGCACCCGGCTTACATATTCGATCCTTGACGATGCAGCCGGGCAAACCAGCTACGCCGTTGACGCGTCGAAAGGCGGTGATGTGTTGATCGCTGAAAATACCATCATCCAGGCCGCAGACGCCGATAATTCAACAATCGTCAATTATGACCTGTCACGCGGCGGCAGAGCGGCAGGGCTCGCCATCATCAACAATCGCGTCACCAACCGCCATCGCAATGGTCGGCTGCTGCGAAATGCGACAACGCTTGCCCCCGTCTTGTCCGGCAATGAGATTGTCAATGAGGGACGGGGACGACTCGCGGTCAACTAGAAGCAGACGCCGAGCAAATGGCGGCGCATATTTTTTATTTCCAAAAAATGATGTGGCCCGGATTAGCAAAAAATCGCCAAAACTGACATAGTTAAGCGGTATTTTACGGAATTTCGCCCAAAAATGGCTCTTGACGCCAGCCTATACGCGCGCTGTATTCCCGCCGCGACAATGTTTTGGCCGACCTTTTCGAGACAAGCCTACGGCCTTCTTTTTGAGATCCCAAGACATGGTTGCCTACCCCGTCGCGACAATTGCGGCGAACGCCATGAAAAGGAGATCTGATACGATGGCTATAGGTACTGTTAAATGGTTCAACCCGACAAAGGGTTTTGGCTTTATTGAACCAGAAGACGGCGGCAAGGATGTTTTCGTCCACATTACCGCTGTTCAAGCCGCCGGCCTTCAAGGGCTAAATGACGGTCAGAAAGTATCTTACGAACTTCAGGAAGAGCGCGGCAAAACTGCTGCTGCAAACTTGAAAGTCGTCTAAGAAATATCAAGACGATTAAGACAATAAAACGGCCGCTTTTATGCGGCCGTTTTTTTATCGAGGCGGGCGCGGCGGTTATGTGCAATTTCACGCCACGTCTTTGAAAAAAGCACCAATACACCCACACCGCCCTGATCTATCCGCCAACCTCGTTACTGTCGCTGGATTCCATTCGCCTCAAGAGCTGAAAGAGACGGTCATCATCGCTGCTGTATGAACGCTCGAACTTAACAGTAACATCTGCGCTGCGTGCATGCATCAGCGCTCTGATCTGATCAGCGATGAGGCCTTTTGAGACCATGATCGCCTGATCTTCAACGCGGTCCATCTGGCGCTGTAACTCACCAGTCAACGCCCGCTCAATAGGGTCCTGCAATATCTCATCCTGCGCCGGTGTCGACGCTTTATTGATTTTGGACGAGGGATCAAATTTTACCGGATGTGTTTTGAGCGCCAGCGTAAATCTGTTCACTGCCAGGACACGCGGCGGCGGCAGCGTCACAACGAGACGAGAAGGGCCAATCAGTGATTTTGAAATTGAGAAGTCGTGATAAAAATCAGTTCCATAGGTCACCTCGGCATTGTCCTGACGCACATAGAATTCATTTTTCTGAAAAAACCAATTCTTGTCGCGCGTGAACAAAGCAATCGTCGCGAAGGTTAGTTTTAGAGACCCAAGGGAACCGCTTGCAAACTCCGGCGTTGTTGACGAAGCATCGCGTCGCCGCGAAACGCCGCCGCCAAATTGCGGACCAAGCGCCGCATGGGCAAAATGACCCTTGTCACCCGTTGAGCTGACGATCTGCTTTTCAGCAAATCTGAGCCGGGCCTCGCGCAACTCTTTATCGAGGCCCAAAAGGATAGCCTGTGCATTGTCACGATGTGGCTGCCATTGCTGGTTTGACGCAAGCACATCAACGAAGCGCCGCATCCGGGCCTCGCGTATTTCTTCGGTCGGTGCATAATCCAGCGCATCACATTTATACCGACTAAGCGCGCCGCCATGACGCGACTCGACAATATTGGCCGCCAGCACCTCAGGATCGGGCAGATGCCAGTCCGGCTTGTCTGACTGCGCCATGCTCTCATTGACTGTCTTGGCGATATTGTCATAGCCAAGGGCCAGATCATAAAGATGATAGCAAAACCCGTTCACTTTTTCAGGGATGTTTTGGTCCGCTGCTGACGGATCAAAAAGATGTAAATCATCACCGGTGCTGAAATATAAAACCGGCAGCGTCGCAAAGCCGGTAAACAATGTTTCGGTCTGTTCCGCGCCGATCAACCCGCCATGAATATAGCTGTCGATCGGACGCGGTGAGAAAAATTGCCATATGCGCTGAGCAACAAGCAACGCAATCAGAATGAAGATCGCCCGTGCGCAGATATCAAATGTCTTGATCATGGCAATTCACCCTGTCGTTGCTTTGGAACCAATCACCACTTCCAGGTGTCTGGAGACGTGGCCGTAACAACAACCGAGAGGCCGTAATTACTGATCACCACAACAGCGAAACGATCACTCGGCTTGCAATTGAGCTGATAGGCGCGGCCGCGCTTTGACCATTTCCACTGGTCTCGCTTTAAGCTCATCGGCGCAAATTGTTTTTTTGCGGAGACGGCGCAGGGCGCAAGCCCGTTGACATCGATAGCGACCTCATTGCCGCCGGCAAGCCACGAGACTTTTCCGGTCAGGGGTTTTGTCGTCAGGTTGAGAACGCAGAACTCGTGCTTGTGGGTTTTGGCGCCAAGCAGGCCGTCCTGTTCTTCATCCGCCACGACACCCTTTGCTTCCTCTTCGTTCATTTCATCTTCTCTCATGTTCTTTTCCTTTTTCGTTTTCTAGTAATTTTCAACTGACGCGTTGTAGGCGTCGTTTTTTCCGGTAACCGAAATTCTCTGGCCGGTTCGTTTTACTGTGGCGCCCGCCAGTGCTGTGCCGCCGCCCTGATAGGTAAAGCGGAGAAAATAAAGCTCATTGCTGTTTTTCGGCGGCGTGTAATCAAAGGTCTCGCCGGGTTTCAAATCGCCCGATGCAAGGGCGATGAGTTTGACCGCGTCCTTCTGGTTGAAACAAAACCAGGACGCATTGATGTCACTGTGATTTTTAACCTGCATGGCTTGCGCGCTCTTCGTGTTTGTGATGAATGCTAAAGTTTCTTCCCGGCGCCGGTGAAAACGCCGCCAAGCTGAAGCGAGTTGTTGAGTTCGGCTGACGTGAGTTCAAAACCGGTTCCGTTGGCCCAGGTGATCGCCTGGGTCGCATTGGTGACAAGGAGATCAATTGGCGGCGCATCATTGGCGCCGACAGCTTCGATGATTTTCAATGTCAGCAGCACGCCGCCGGTCAGAACGCTCGCAATCAGAAGGCCTGCGCCGATCGCCTGTGCGCCCGGAACAAACATCAATGCGGCGCCAATCAGCCCTTCAACAGCGCTTAATATGCCGAGCAGAATCTCGTTGAAAACAGCGCCTTTATCCTTGCGCGTCCAGTTGTGCTGAATGGTTGGAACCGCCTCGGTATAACCAAGAGATTTGGCGCCGCCCTTATTGATCAGCATACCTACATGATAGCGAGCGGTTGTATTGCATATGGCGTCTATGCCCGGGCCTATATTGACGCTTGTCTGCGCCTCAAAGACGATTTCTTTTTCATCGAGCCGGATTTTGAGCGATTCAAGAACAGCGTCGTATTTCTTGCCGTCATGTTCTATATTTTCAAGAAAGACCGAGCCCGCATAGGCGATCTCGAGCGTGTCTTCGTCAATGTTCAGATCTTTTGGCTTGAGCGCCTTATAAACATTCGGCAGCGACGGCGCGATCATGTCCGTCACCATGCGCGTCGGCGACAACAGAAAGCCCGCCGTCGCACCTGGCGGTATCACCGATGGCGATATTTGCTCGATCAACGCATCCGCATTCCGATCGCCGGTCCGGCACAAAATTGCAAAGATACTCATCTGCGGATTGCGGCTTGCCGCAAAAACATAGCTGACATAGGTCGGTTGCAGCCAGTGAAACGCCGCATCGGTTACCATGTTGTGGAGATTGACGGTCGCGAAGATGTGGGTGAAGGACGATAGATTACTATTGAGCCATTCCTGCAGGCAAAGCTTGATAATGGCCCGCACCTTGATATCTGCACTGTCCTGGCCGGAGGGCTGGACATCAAGAACGATTGCCGGCGTGTCTTCAGGATCCGACACCGTGGTCCTCACCACCAGCTTGTGAGGAACCACGCCATTTGCGGCTTTCGCGCCTTTCAGTGGCGTATGCGGCAGGAAATGAAGCTGTACGCTGACAATCGTATCAACCCGATTCAACTCGTATTTCTTGCCTTCATAATCAACCACCACATTTTCCAGCGGCGTTTCGAGATGAAGAATTTTGCCGTCGCCGCCATTACCAACACGCCAGTCATCAAAACGAGCGGAAACCGACATGCCGTTGAGGCTTTGTTTAAACTCCCGAGGCGATGAGCCTGCATCTCTGATCGCCCGGTTCATGTCGGGCACACGCACCGCGGACACGGTATCCCAACCATAGGTGCGCGCGACGGTCGGCGTTTCGGCGGATAAGAGTTGCAGGCTCATGGCTTTGCTCCCGGTAAAGAATGAAAGTCGAAAATTCCTAATCAGCGAAATCCGGATTGCCGATAATCTGAAACGATCCGTTGAAGCAGACTTCTTCAGGCGTGAATTCCGCTTCTTCCGTCGGCCAGCGCACCGGCGCCATCACGTTTGCCGCAAAATCCCTGAAGTCAGGAAGAAAGCCTTGCGCAGTTCTGTTGGCGATAGATTCAAGCAACGCGATAGAACCGCCAATAAGCCCGAATCCCGTCCCAACGGTTGCGAAAAGGGTTGTTCGGTAGATCTGCCAGATGGCCGAGAGCATATTTTTGCTGGCCACCGACCCCGAAATTGCCGCCATTGCTGTTGTGGCGCCGGTTGCGGCGGCTTGAACAACTTCTGGCGCAGGAAGCGGCGCCGTAGTCGCGGCCCGCGCCAAATTCGCCGCCTGCATCGTATCGCCCGACAGCTTGACAGCGGCTTCGCCGGCCCGAAACAGCCGGAAAGCCTGGCCCAGCCCAATGATCGTAAAGAGAAGCGTCGCAGAGAGAAGGCCGATCTGTAGCCACTGGGTTTCCCAACTTTTGACAGCGATAACGTCATGTGTGTGAACAGCGTCCTCCGCAGTAGACGGCGTCAGGTCAAACAGCGATTTTTTGATCGGGTTTCCGTCCTTGTCTTCAGCATCAACAACATCAAGGCGGGGCACCGCCTGCGACCGGATGGAATGAAACACGTCAATCCAGGATAAAAACTTGTTGAACGGGTGATGCATGTCGACGAACTCTACTTCGAGACAGTGATCCCGCAGGTGAACGGCAAAATTCCCGGCTTTGACCTGGGCGCATTGTTCATCGCCGCCGACTTCAAATTTTTCGATAAAGACATCCTGCGTATTGCGAATTGTTGTGCCGCTGTCTTCGAGTTCAAAATAGTCATTGGGCCAACTCTTGCCTTTTTCCGGTTCGACCGGTCCCGTAAAAAAGGACCCGGCGCCAGGCAGCAGCATTTTCTTGAGGTAGCGTTCCTTCGACAGCAAAAATGCTGAGCGCTTGCCGACGGGGATGGCGTTTGCCGAAACCCGATGAAACAGCATCTCCGGATCGGGCGCTGGTTCGCCTTCCTCGCGCATTGTTGTCGCCAGAACCGCAAAAACGCTGTCGGCCAGCGTTGTGCCGTCGGCGACGGCATAACCAAGCATATCTGGCTTCAACCAGCGAAAATCGTTCGTTTCGCCGTCCTGGGTTTCTTCAACGCCGGCCTTGTCGTTAAGGTTGACCGCCGCAAAGACATGGTTGAACTCTTTCAGATTGTCATCGATATTGAACCAGTTGCCGAGCAGCGTTTGGATGATGGCGGTTTGGACAGGATCCGGGCATACTGAACCGGCACAGGACACGCTGATCACCGAAACGGCACTGCCGCTGGCGTTATCGCCCTTTGGTGCGGTAGCGATTTTGAGCTCCATCCACTCAGCATCATCCTGCGCGCCGTAGAGCATGGGATCCCTCTGCGGGATAAACTCAAGACAAACTTCAATGGTCGCCGTCAGTCCGTCAAAGGTGACGGAACCGCCATCATCATAAATCAGCTCATCAATCGGCACGCTCATGCGGACATTTTGTCCGTCGCCGCCCATGGCAAGCCCCCAATCGCCAAACTTTCCAACCGGAACAGTAATTGTCGTGCTGCCGTCGGTCTGAACAAGCTCCTTCAGGGTTTGCGACACGCCCGACTTGGCAATGGCGCTGTTCACGTCATTATATTTTATCGCGTAGACCGTATCCCATCCATAGGTGTCGGCGATCATGCTCTGCGCGACCGCTTTTCTGTCGATTGTCTTGACCATTGTCGTCTCCTTTATTGAATGATGTTCATGAAAAAACGCCGCGCATGAAAAACGCGTCGGCAAGGCCGGCTTGATTGACCGTCATTTCTTTTGTGCCCGCCCAATGCACCGTGCGCGGCGGATTTTTAGCGAGCATGAGATTGCCGGCCTGGGTCGTGAGGCCGCCTGCAATGCTGCTGGCGATCAAGGGCACGACAATTTCCATGACGACGCCGGGCAATACGGCGAGCGCGTACCAGAGAACCCGGGTCCATGGTGGTATCGTATAATCATGGCTCGATTTCGGATTTGGATCCGACTTGAAGCCGATGCTTTGCGTCTTCGGATCATAGGTGAGCGGCGACGTAGCGCTGACGCTGAACGTCATTTCAACGCCCATAAAATTCATATCGCATTTACCGGACGCCGACATGTGAAGGGCGCCGCCCTTCACTGTCATCGCGAGGCTTTTGATCATAGGCTGATAGCCTTTGACCTTGTTTGCCTTCAGCGCCTTCGTATTGACGATGCGGTTGTGCTTGGCGTCATATGAAAAATCTTTTCCCTTGGCGCCATTACCGAATGCTTTCGGCATCATCGGCAAAATCACATTGCGCAGAAACATCTGCGGCGACATGGCGAAAAATCCGGCGGCATCTGTCGTAATCAAAGCCGGGTCGATAACGCGCTCGATCGTTTCCGCCGCCCGCCCATCCGTTACGCTAAAGACCGCTAGAGCGCCAAAACCGTCCTGACGCTCCACATAGGCGTAGGCGGTTTCTGTCGGCGCCAGCCAGCCCGACTCATCATGGCGAACAAGGTCGATTTCAGCGAGCACTGTTGCGATGTGTTGAGACCGCTCGACCAGAAACGCCGCAACAGCATCGGAGATGATAATCTTGTCGAGATCGCCAAGTTTTCCCGATGGATCGTCGATGCGAATCGGCGTCACCGCCCCGCTACCGCGCGGCGCGGCCCAACCAAGGGCAGTCTTTGGCATGAGCTTGTTGACGGTGCGGAAATCGAACTGGAGATAGAGTTTTTCAGGCGGGCCAGCCTTCACGGCGCCGTTTTCAGTGCCCGCATCACTCAGGGGTGCAAGCTTAAGAGAAATTTCAAGAACAACACCGATACCGGAAAGATCAGTGGTCTCATCACCGTCGCGATATTCGCCATTCTCAATATCGACTTTCAAATGAACAAGCTGACCGGAGCCCCCCGGTACGATCGACCAGCCGGCGGCCGAGCCGCGCACGGTGACGTCGCCATCATGATGCTCAAACGGTAATGCAATCGCCTCGCGGCTTTCGGCGAGTGCCTCATTCGCATGAGCGATGGAGGAAGCGAAAACTGTATCCCATCCATATAATTGCATGTCGCCTGCATCCTCTTTGTTGGCGCCCGCTTTGGGCGCTCCGGCTAAAGGGAAAGCTGTTCCCTTCGCGGTTGATGAGGACGATGGCGCAGACCTGGCGATCCGCACATATGCCATGTGGCATATGCAAGTAACTGGCTCTATTGTTGAAAACCTCAGCAGTGAAGCGCCACAGGAGGCTCCATTGATAAGAAGACCAAGAGTTCCCTATCGGGATGCCATTTCAGGGCTTAAGACCGGAGACCTCGTTTTCGGGCGAGGCCTTTTCTGGTCGAGCCGCATCATTGAAATCATGACCGGCGGCGTGTGGTCTCATGTAGGCATGGTCATTATGCCAAGAGACCTTGGCATCGACAGCGACAAGCCGCTGTTATGGGAGGCGACCAGCGTTCCCGGGCACGATATTGACTTGCCGAAAGACGAAAAAAAAACCGGCGCCATGTTGTTATGGCTTGAAGAGCGCATGACGCAATATTTTGACTGCGGCGCCTATAAGCTGATGGGCGTTCGATATCTCAACACAGACCGCAACGACGATTTTGTAAATCTCCTATGCCGGTATGTGGGGGATCAGGCTGTACGGCGCACCGACTACCCAGAAGAATATCAGATCCTTAAGGACTTTCTTGAAAAGCGTTATTTGACGACGGTCGAGCAGGGCACATTTTACTGTTCCGAGCTTGTCGCAGCGACCTATCAGGCAATCGGCCTCATTCCCGAAAAACCGCATTCACAAAGCTACAGCCCCAGAGACTTTTCCGAGACCGGTCATCTCCCGCTGATGCTGCGTTCAATGTTTAGTAAAGAAATATGGCTTTCTGCGAGCTAACCGCCTGTAAAAGATATTTATGCCGGTAAGCCAATAGCGTCGGAAATCTCATCATAAGCATCATGTTTGCGAAGCCGCAAAAAAATCGGATCACAACGCCACCCCAATAGTAAAGGTGGACGTTGATCCAGTGCTTTTCTGATCCAGTCCATGGCATGGTCGAATTCGTCGGCGCCAATATAACAAAATGCGATATAGAGCGCTGCAAATTTTTCAGCATTCGGTAGCGATTGAATTTCTGCGACAAGCTTTTCGCATCGCATTTTGTCGCCGCTCAAACCCACAACATAACCGGAGATGCCCAGCAATGCTGACACGCGGCCATTGGCGGCAAGCATGCGGTCGCAATATTTTTTCGCAACCGCGAAATCGCCGAGGTCCGCATGCGTTAGGGCCAGCCAAATATTCGCGCGAATGTGACCAGGCTCCATCTCAACCGCAATATTAAGGTGCTCGATTGCATCACCGTATCGCCCCTGACTACGGGCGACATGACCGATATGAACAAAATGCGGAATCGCCATCGGATTTTTTGACAATCCTTCTTCGGCAAGAGCACGCGTCTTTTCCTTGTTTCCGACGACCATCGAATGCAGCGAATACCACATCAATGCTTCATCATAATCAGGATCAAGATGCCGGGCGCGTTCAAAGCTTTTTTCCGAAGCGGCGAAGTCCCAATCGGCGACAAGCTGACTATAGGCTAACGCGCCATGCGCCGGCGCAGAATGCGCATCAAGCACAACGGCGCGCGCGGCCGCCTTGCGACCCATATCGTAAAAAAAACCCTGCGCCGCTTCACCATAATATCCGACCTGGTGCGCGGCATTCGCCAGCCCCACATAGGCGTCGGTAAACTCGGCGTTATGATTGATCGCTGCCTGATAATGTTCGCAGCTTTTGAAGAGTGATTGAGGCGTGCGCTTGCTGAAATTATAGCGGCCGCGCCAATATTCCTCCAGGCTTTCTTTTTCATGTTCGCCGGCGTTGCGCTCATGGACACCAGGATCGTCAACACCACGCACATATTTGAGCAGATCTATTGCGATATCCAACAACGCAATATCGGGCGCCTTGCCGTCAACTTTATAAATGCTCGAAAAAAGAGACTGACCCGATTTCGCATCACTGCAGTCAATACTGACGATATTCTCAGACGCGCGCGCATCAACGGTTCCCTTAACGATAAAGGCAGCGCCAATATTTTCGCGAATCAAATCATTCGACAGGCCAGCCTGAACGATCGCGCCTGCCGTCTGGCCATCGACGATCGGCAAATCATTCTTTTTTAGCGTGTCGCAAATGTCGGCCCAGGCCCGATAAGAAAATGACTCATTGTCCTCGGCAGAATCCTGAGACGTAAAAGGTAAGACGCAGACGAGATCTTTGGATTGTGCGACGGTTCTGGCCGGCTTGGATGTAATATAGGCTGACAGACGCTGACGTAGCCAAATCGTTGCGGCTTCCGTTCTGTTTGTGACATCAAGACGATCAATAATCGCCGAGACGTGAACCTTGACGGTGCCTGCGGAGAGCTCAAGCAGCTCGCCGATCTCTATATTGGTAAAACCCTTGGCGACAAGCTCAAGAATCTCGGATTGTCGTGCAGTCAGTTGTCCCAGATTTTGAGTCACGTCCGTCCCTGAAGCGCGTTAATAGGAAACACAACGCATGAAATTACTGGAGAAAGATTCTGCGATCAGAATGAGCGTTTTATCGCAAGAACCTAAAGATTACACAAGATTTTTGCGGCGCTGATACCAGCATTTAATGTACACATGCGGGGCTGTCTCCCGCATGACAAATAAAGACAGCGTCGGTTAAACGCGTCGTCGACGAAGACGGCTCAAGAAACCCAGACCAGCAAGAAAAAGCACAGCAGCGCCCGGTAACGGCACCGTCGCATTTGGATCAGCGGCCACAAGATCGCCAGTGATGTCAAAATGGAAAAATCCGTTGGCCGGCAAAAAGGTCGACAGGACAGCCGATGTAAGATTCAACTGATCAATAATGAAATCCGCGCCGTTAAATGAGAGCCCATCCGTTGTGAAGGACGGCGCAGAAGAGCCCGACCAGATAAGACCGCCGGCGGTCACATCAACAACGAGAAAATAATTCCCACTGTTAAGCGAAGTGATATTGTTGAGTCCAATGGTCGATGACGATGCATCAAAAGTTCCAACAGCCGTGATGCCTGAAGCCGCCGCTGACGGTCCAATAGGGCCTTGAAACAGGATAATGTCACCGGCACAGCTTAAACATGTAAAATCGATTGAGATCGAGACATTCGAATAATTCGCCCCAAGCGTGAAACCTGCGGCAGCGCCAGCATTCGGCACATTTGGACCCAACGCCAGGGGCGTGTCGGTGGCGCCCGGCGCCACTGAAAGAATTGTCGCTGCACTTGCGGATGTAACAAAGACAAGCGCCATCCCAACTGCGGCGGCAAACTTACGAATTGATCGAACCGTAAACATCTCAAGATCCCCCAAATGGCATATATCGCGAGTACTGAGAATGTGCAGAAATCGCAGGTAAAGTCGAGTGCAGCTGCTCGCTTTGCTGCACGTGTGGCGTGCAGGCAAACGCCGTTGAAAGGTCGCATCATGTTGAAACCGCCCCTCCTGAGCCCCTTTACGCCGGCGGATGATAGTCACCCTGACGACAAAGGAACGGACAGCAATCTATCAGATCGGCCAGGCCTTTGCCTTTCCGGTGGCGGCTATCGCGCCACCTTGTTCCATATTGGCGGGATCATGCGTTTGAATGAATGCGGGTTGCTGTCGAAAATAGAACGCTTCTCCAGCGTCTCCGGCGGTTCAATTACCGCTGGCGCTCTTGCTGTCTGTTGGGACAGGTTGAATTTTAACGCACATGGCGTCGCCGACAATCTGGAGCAGGAATTCGTCCAGCCCCTGCTGGCGCTGACGAGCGCAACAATTGATATTCCATGCATCTTATCTGGTTTTATACCGGGCATTTCCGCGCCGGCGCGGATCGCAGCGGCCTATGACAAGTTTCTGTTTCATGGAAAAACGCTTCAGGATTTGCCGGACAGCCCTGTTTTCATATTCAACGCAACAAATATGCGGAGCGGCGTTTTATGGCGGTTTTCAAAAGCATATGCAGCAGATTATCGCATTGGCATGATCCGCAACCCCGAAATGTCGATCGCGCAGGCGGTCGGCGCGTCTTCAGCGTTCCCGCCTGTTTTATCGCCCGTAAAAATTGATCTGAGAAATCACAAAATAGAAAAGACAAATGGCGCCGATCTTCATACGCCGCCGTTTACGGATGAAGCCTTGCTTGCTGATGGCGGCGTTTATGACAATCTCGGTCTTGAGTCCGTTTTTAAGCGGCACAAAACAATTTTTGTCAGCAATGGAGGCGGATCCATTCCGGAATTTCCATCGGCGTTTCGTCTGTGGTCGACACAATTGCGGCGCATCATAACTGTCATGAATGGTCAGCATGACAGCCTCAGAATTCGCCAGCTCATTCACGCCTATAAAAAGCAGGAACGCAAGGGCGCTTATTGGGGACTAAACTCCAAAACAAACGAGGATCGCTCATCGCAGCCAGACCGGGTTACGCAAGAGGACATCCGCAACGGTGAGGCCATAAGAACGCGCCTCAATAAATTCAAACCGGAAGAGAAAAAGTCGCTGATCAAACTTGGCTATTGCCTCGCTGATGAAATGTTGCGGGCCCACTACGAGCCTGCGCTACCAGCACCGGATATGAAAAGCCTTGGATGATTGTAACGCCGTCGGGTGTCAACTATTAGCCTTTAGACTGGATGATACCCGATCTACACACCCCTTCTATCGGCTGTGAAAAATTGCATGTGACGGTGACAAAGCGCTGGGAATCAGTCACATCCTCATTGTCGAGAGCCCGCGCATCAGCTCGTGATTCTTCAGAAATTAACAAAAAGCCGATAAAACCCGGTGATTGCAGCGCCGAGGGGATCGAATTATCGTTGCGCCGCACCATAGAGGGAACGACAATGGGCAAGCTCAGAATGACGCTTACGAACAGAACTTTGAAATGCACTCTGGCGACCGCCGCGCTGGTTGGCTTTGGATTAACAGGCTGCACGCATACGGATGACATTGGCGCTGTCCATGCCGCCAGCAACACGGTCATCGAAGCAGAGGCCTCATCGCAGGTTGCCGCAATCGCCGCCGATCCTAAAATTCGCGCTGCGATGAAAACAATTGAAGGCATGAATCAACTCAATGTTGATCGCCTGATCACGTTGACCGAAATTCCGGCGCCGCCTTTCCACGAAGAAAAGCGCGCAGCCGAATTCGCCAAGCGGCTCAAATCCGCAGGACTGACCGATGTGTCCGTCGATGAAGTTGGAAATGTCATCGGCCGTCGACCTGGCCAAAAAGGCGACCGCACCATCGCGGTTGTCGCTCATCTGGATACAGTGTTTCCAGCCGGAACAGACGTCACCGTGCGCCGCGAGGGCAATGTATATCGGGCGCCCGGCATCGGCGACAACACACGCGGCCTTGTCATTCTTCTCAGTCTTGTGGACGCGTTAGAGGCGCATAATATAGAGACTGCCGCGGATATTCTTTTCATTGGCTCCGTTGGCGAGGAAGGGCTCGGCGATCTTCGCGGCGTCCGTCATCTTTTTCGCGAGGGCGGACCCAAAATCGACAGCTTTATGGCCATTGACGGCGGGGCAGACGATCGTGTTGTAATAGACGCCGTCGGATCATCGCGATATCGCGTCACATTCAGCGGACCTGGCGGGCATTCTTATGGCGCGTTTGGACGCGCCCATCCCCATCAAGCCTTGTCCGAAACCATCACCGGTTTCACGCAATATGCGCGGCGTATAACCCAAGGCGAACCGAAAGCGACCTTCTCTGTTGGCCGGATCGGCGGCGGCACCTCGATCAACTCCATTCCTTTTACAAGCTGGATGGAAGTCGATATGCGCTCGACGGACCCTGCGAAGCTTGCGCGGTTGGACGCCGCCTTTCAAAAGGCGGTGCATGAAGCACTCGAAAAAGAAAACAAATCCCGCCTGGCGGGCGAAGCTTTGACGGTTGAAGTCAAATCAGTGGGACAAAGACCACCCGGCCGCGCGGATCTCGAGGCAAGCCTGATCCACAATGTCGGCGTTGCAATGCAAAGCCTTGGTATTGAACCTCAGTTTGTCGCATCGTCGACAGATTCCAACATACCCATCTCACTTGGTATCCCAGCGGTCACCTTAAGCCGCGGCGGTATCTCTAAGAATGCGCACGCGCCAAATGAGTCCTGGGAAAATGTCGACTCTCATTTGGCCATTCAGTCAGCGCTTCTTGCGATCCTTGCAGAAGCGGAAATGATGTAGCGTTGAAAATATGGCACAGAGAACTTAGTGGCTGAAGTGTTTCAGGTTACCCGAAATACACAACGGCGCAGTTTATGGTTAGGCGACTGGGCAACAGCTACATTCTTGGCAGCGGCTTTCAGTGGTCTCTTAATGCCTCAATTATCTTGGCATCGATCCAAAATATATCTCCTTCGCCATTTCGTTTGCTTGTAAAGAAGAAATACTTTCCATCGGGCGTAAGCATTGGGCAGAATTCACGCTCTTCAGAATTGATTGCGCTACCCATGTTTTTCAGGGGCGACCATGAATCATTTGTGTCGCGAAAGCTCACATAAAGATCGGCGCCGCCAAAACTATCTGCGCGCCCGTTAATCGAGACGATCAAATAGCTCTCGTCTTTGGCAACAAAAACATCACCCTCATAAAGCTCGGAATTTATGACCGGCCCTAAATTTTCCGGGATTTGATAAGCCCCGCTCTCTAAGCGGGATCGGTAGATGTCCGCTTTTCCGTAACTGTCTTCCCGTATTGCTTGAAAATAAAGCACGCCATCTTGAGTGGTCGTCGCGTGAACCTGACTGTCTCCAGAGTTTATAATTGGCCCAAGATACTGCGCTTCACCCCAACCAGTTTCAGTGCGATCAGAAAACCAAATATCAAATCCCCTTTCCCTGATTTCGGATTCACCGGGGCGAGGCCGACGAGCGCCAAAGAACATTTTCTTGCCGTCATAGCTTATGGCGGGATCAACATTACTATAATCTTTTGAAAATGATGCCACTGTCGGCACAGTCCAATGCCCATCTATTTGTTCAGTGACCATTATTTTTGTGCCGGTTTCAACCGTCCAAGCAGTAAAATAAAATTCGTTTCCATCGGGCGAAAAGACCGAATTTATTTCGCTTCGTTCAGTGGATATAACACCTGGAGCAAAGATTTCGGCCACCCTTCCAGGTAGCTCCTGCCCGAGATATTGCCCCGAGATTTGAGGCCAATTATCATAAGAAATCATCGCGGAAGCGCTTTTTGACACTGCGAAGACAATGCCTATGAGCAACAAAATTACTTTTCTAAAATCAGGCATACAGCTTTTGTAATTTCCCGCGGAAAATATGTCCAGCGCCACCGAATCTAGGCAAGCGCCCATGCAGGCGCCGGCTTGCGATAAGAACAACCGGAGAAAGGTGTTTCAATTACTTCAAAATCACTCAAAATTTGACAGCCAATCAACATTAGGCCAGCACGGGGCTCGCAATTGGAAGAGCGAAGCATATGAAAATCGATAGAAACACCGCCCTGCTGTTTACGGGAATATTCGCTTTTCTGGTAATGGGTTATTTTTTCCTACATCACCCGAAAGCTGAGCCAATCGGAGAGCGTTATAACAATGTCCTGTTCAATAGTAGTATTGATCTCTCCAACGGATCAGAGGTGTTGATCCGGGAAGCTTATTTCCCTCCCAATTGGAAAGCCCCCAGACATTACCATAACGGCAATCTTTTCATTTACGTAATTGAAGGTGAATTTGAAGTCGACATGGAGGGTGTCGGTTTGAAGTTATATAAAGCGGGGGATGCGCTGCAAATGATACCAGGTTCAACTATGGACGCACGTAATCCAAGCGCGACGAAACCATTAAAAGTGTCCATATTCCAATTGGGCAAACCAAACGCACCATTTGTTGTTCCGGTGGAACAATAAAGACCTCAAGAATCTTGAATACCGCAATCTTAAAATTGTTTCGAAAACCCAGATCAGATAATTGATTTGGGAATAATGTTGTATTGTCAATTTTTCGCCGGGAGCGGGCAATTACAGAAGTAGAGTCGGGACAAAAAATAACCGCCATTTGCAAGATAGCTTTTGACAATCAGGCTATCGGCCATCCTGTCTGCCTAATTTGGTCGAGATAAGAGTCGGGGAAACCCAACCTGACCGCCACCTCATGAAGCGATTTCGCGTACGCCTTGTTGGTTCCAGTAACTTTATTTGGTGGTAAGTTGTAGCAGGCGGCGTCAAGTCTCGAACCATCCAGCGCCTCGACTGTGACAGGTTCTGGCAAATAGTCCGCGACACTATCCTCCGAATACAAATCACTGACCTCACCGGGAAGAATGTCCATCACGACTCCGTATGCTCGACCACCGGGCTGCCGGAACAAGGTTGCCCGCTCTCCAACGCGTAAATCGAAGCCGTCCAAATACCCGATGACTTTGCTGGTTGGCGTTATACTCTTCGTCGCAAGCAAGCGCTCGTCCATAAAGAGGCCATAGAAAAATATTCTCATCACATAAATCCTTGTACATGATCAACATTTGATCTACCGCCGTCGGGCGGCGATTCAGGGCCAATAACCGGCAGTCGAGTTCGGGTACTGTTCGAATAGTGGTAGTCGAAAAAACTTTGTCTTTACAGCGATTTAGATATGGGGCGCCGGAGCGGAAGAAAATAATGACGGGCAAGGGCGAGCCAAGGGATAGCAGTCAGGAAAAAATCGCGGTGGGTCCGGCGCGTTTTTTGTGGTTAGCGCTAGGCCTGGTTGCTCTCGGGCTCGGCGCACTTGGTGTCGCCTTGCCATTATTGCCGACGACGCCTTTTATATTGGTTGCAACATATGCTTTCGCGCGCTCGTCAAAGCGGCTACACGACTGGCTTCTCAACCACCCAACATTTGGACCACTTATTGAAAATTGGCACAGGCACGGCGCCATCGGCCGTCGAACGAAGGCCGTCGGCATCGCGTCGATGATCAGCGTATTCTGTCTGGCTGTAGCGATGGACGCGCCAAGTCACGTGCTGGTGATACAGGGGATCGTTCTTTCCATTGCCGCTGCTTTCGTTCTTTCACGACCGCCACCGCCTGATCAGGATTAGCGGGCGCCTGATTCTCGTGACCGGCCTGCTTCCCTAAGGTTTTATTCATGGCAAACCAGAGTGGCGCGCCTGGACGACAAAACTTTGAACCATTCGTGGGATGAATTGGACGATTGGCGTGATGAACTCGATGGGTAATACTGGCCCTAAACGGACGTTCACATTCGCTTTGGTCAAGGGCTGCTTCCAGCCCTGAATTAGTTTTGGTGACCCCGCTACCAAACGGTGAGGCATCCCAACTGCTCACATTCGGTTAGTTGTTTAATCGGTGACTTTGGCGACTTCCTCAGCGAGAAAGTCAAAAACTCTTCTTACGCGAAGGTTGGTTTTCAGTTCGGAATGGGCAACAATCCAAACCGGAAACCGCGCCATTGTGTTCGGCAGATCAATAAGCGACACTAATGGTTCTGCGTCACCAATCTCTCGCTGATTTATGCTTAGTCCAAAACCGGCAAGCACCATGTTCCAGCATACGACCTGGTTGTCGCATCGAAACGCAAAAAAATCGCGGTCTACTTCGAGGCCAAAGCGGCTAAACCCGGTAATAAGACGCTCATTGGTGTCGAAGCCAATGACATCATGATCAAATATGTCTTGAGCAGTTTTGGGCGCCGGATGCCGTTCGAGATACGATTTAGCGGCGTAAAGACCAAACCCGGATTCACCAACCTTTCGCGCAAACAGATCGTCTTGCGTGGGGTCAACCATTCTCACGGCGATGTCCGCTTCCCGGCGCAAAAGATTTTCGGTTTTGTTTGAAGCGACCAGTTCAACAACGATTTCTGGTTCGGCAATACGCAACGCGGAAATGATCTCCGGCAGTAAATAAGCCGCCACCGTGTTGGGCGCCGTGACGCGAACCGTGCCTGAAATAGCCTGATCATGTCCTTCAGCGGCGAGGGACAACCGACCAGCGGCGTCTGCCATATCTGTGACATGGCGAAGAATCTCAATGCCGTTTTTGGTCATTTCAACACCGCCAATCGCCCGGTCAAAAAGGCGGGTGTCGAGCTGTTGCTCAAGGGCCGAGATATGACGGCTCAAGGTCGCTTGGCTGCCGTTTGTGGCCCGGGCCGCCGCTGAAAACGAGCCATGCTCACTCACCGCCACAAAGGACTGCAAAAGCGACCAGTCTACGTTATTGGGGTTTTTCATCATTATCTATCCGTTTTTGGATGATGTGATCCACATTTATGGAGTTATCAAATCAATAGTGATTGGCCATATGGAGGGTGTCAAGACAACAAAAGGACAAAGACCATGATCAACATTTCAAAAGCTTTCGCTATCGGCTTCGCTGCAATCGCTCTTACTGCCGGCGCTTCCGCGCAAGCGGGTGAGACAGTCGATTTTCGCTATGATACGGCGATTTCCATACAAGCAAATTACGCTGAATTTGAACGAACGGCGAAGCGCGCTTGTGACTATAATTCGCCGTTATATTCAACGAAAATGGAACAAGCTTGCCGTGCTGATCTACTTGATCAGGCTGTTCCCGCGACCAAACAAGATGCATTCATCGCCTATCATCAACAAGTGATCGCTCGTGCGATTTAAGTGGTCGCTACCACAGGGTGTCAACCGGCTACCTATCCGACTCAATTTTGTATTTTGCGTCTCACGACCTGCCGCATTCTGCTGCGGCAGGTCGAGCACAAATTAGGCACGGTTGACGTCAGTCGCGCCTCAGTTTTTCATGGGCAGTTCAAGAGCGACACATACACGAAAGTGTCCTGGTCCATTCAGTCTTACGAACACCTGAATAGCATAGTGCTGATCCATCAGGCCAAGGTAGGAACGCCCGCTTTGTAAAGTGAGACAGAAGCAATGCAAGCGGCTTATATTTGCCGATAACGAACATTTGTTTTCGGGGCTAAGCAGTCCAAGATTCGGTCACAGCGACGATGCGCAATCAACACCAGAACGCTCACTTATGCGCAGACTCATGAAATTGTATTTTCTGGCGCTCGTGTCGCAGTCTGCCCAGTGCAATCTTCTACATCGTCAATTATGTTGTCTGTCGCATTTTGAGTTTGCTGAGTGATGGGCGCCGCGCTCGATACATAGCTGAATTTGACGCCGCCTATTTTCTCAAGCTCGGCGCAGATCTCATGCGTCTTGGCATGTTCGCGACGCAGGGTCTCAAGGCTGCGTTGGCGTACGAGACGTAGTTTTTCGAGGCGAGTTTTCAACCGACCAGATGGAGGCGTTTCTTGCGTCTCATTACTCAGTTCTTCTATCTGTTCGCAGCTGGTGAGCACTGCATCGATTGGAAACGTCTCACTCAAAAAATGCGTGTGAATGCGCGATCGCAATTCGGCATTGCGGAGATCAAACAGGCGTTCACGGTTGCGTTCATAAACTCCGGCCTCGCGCATCGCCGTTCTAAACAATCGTTGCGTCACCGAACCCCATTCATCACCAATAGTTTGAGAGCGAAACGCAAAATCAATTATCCGGTCGATTGAGGCAAGAATTTCACCAAAGAACCTTGCTGCATCCCGCTCGCGACGTTTGCGATTTAGCCGATCCTGAATCAACTCAGCAAACAACGCGCCTGACGTCGCCAGTAACGCGCCGACAACCACCGCGATCAGCGTGTCAAGATTACCTACATAGTCGAAGATCGATTGACGCATGATTGTGCTCCGTGCGGCGCGTGCTGAGTATAGCGGGACTTATCGACGATTGGCGAGGGGGCTTCGCCGTGTAGGGCGAGATGAAATCCCGCCACTCTTTCGGTGGCGCCGCGAACGGCGGGCTTCACTTCGTTCAACACCGTCCTAAGTGTCATCGCCAGTGAGCGCCTCCGGCGATTTTCAGACATTGAAAATATAAATCAGTACAGGAATAATTCCAATAACCGCGTGTATCTGTCTGTGTTTAGAACCAAATTCCAATAGTATCAGCCACTTGGAATTGAAGCCGGTTTGTCAGAAATGGACATAACGTTTAAAATCAATAACTTATGTAAAATGGCGCGCCCGAGGGGATGAAAAACAGTACTGGTCAGCGGTAAGGCGGAGAATTAGAATAACGGCTTAGATGCTGGGCTTCGGCACAGGCGAACATACGAGCTATGAGTATGATGAATTTTATTCATCTGGTACTTCGCTATCGTCACTAATCCTAATTTTCTCACGTTGTTCTAGGTTCGTGAGTTTAAGAACTTTTAGCGGCTTGCCTTTATATTCTGTGGGTAGGTTTTCTGGAAAAGCTATCGGTGAGGAGGCGGTTGGGATAGCACCGGCATCTAAGATTTCCCCCGTAGCGTGATGTAAATATTCATTCTGCAAAACAAATGGTACGGATATGTCCGCAGCCCGATCACCTTGGCTAATAATGCTCTTGTCATGCATCCAGATATAATAGCTGGTGTCATCGGTCACAAGAATGATGAAGGGCATGAATGATCTCACCTCGCCAATTTTAAAGGTCATCTCGATTTTACCTTCAATCTGGGTTTCGCTTGAAGGAAAACAGGACGACAAAAACAGCATTATCAACGGAATGAGGAAGATCGTTTTTCTTTTTCTATTATAATTTGGCACTTCAGTGTTCCTTGTTGTCTGCCAGATACAATCATTTCTGGTTGTCTACTGAACTTGTCGTTCAGAATTGGCAGTCACCTGCTTTTAGTACATCGAAGGTCGCCATTAGATCTCTATATATCTTTTCGAGTTGATCTTCGTTGCTCATAACGGTGCCTAATTTAAGGAAATTGCGCCGTTGCATCCCGCCATACTGCCCATGGCGCATGATTTTTTGTACGCTTTACGCGCGGCTTCGATGTCCACCTCACCGCCCATGCCCTTTTCTAACATGAAGCCGATGCTGGAGCAGCCTTCCCCATCTCCGCCAAGACAGGCTTTAGCGTATGCTTCGCGTGCTGCCTGTTTATCCTCTGCTCCGCCATCACCCGTGCCGAGCATGAATCCCAAATTTTTGCAGCCCCCTGCATCGTTAGCATCGCAGGCCTTTGCATAGGCTTCGCGAGCGGCCTTTTTGTCTACTTTTCCACTCTCACCAGCAAAGAGCATGGCACCAAGACTATAGCAGCCTACTGCATCGCCACCCTCGCATGCCTTAACGTAGGTGAGATGGGCAGCTTTCATGTCAACATCGCCGCCTATACCGTCATGGAACATAAACCCAAGGCTGGTGCAGCCTTTTGCAAAATTACCTTCGCATGCTTTTGTGATAGCTATGCGTGAAGCTATTTTGTCTATAGCACCGCCTATTCCGAGGTTGAGCATTAGCCCGAGATTGAAGCAGCTTTCCGTCGATCCACCGTCGCATCCCTGTGAAAAAGCAACGCGTGCGGTCTTTTTGATAGTATTTCCACCAAAACCTTGATTGATCATGAGGCCAAGATTGAAACAACCAAGGGCCTCGCCGCCGTCACAGGCTTTCTCGAACGCCCTATAGGCACCTTCTTGATCTGGGGGGCCACCCGCGCCGACCTCGATCATCAATCCAAAAGCGGCGCAACTTTGGGCATTACCTTCTTCGCAGGCTTTGCTCAAAGCAACGCGGGTCGCTACCATCTCGGTTTCGCTAACCCCCGTTTTCTCAGCGCTGACATCTGTTTCTTTGTTCGCTTCCGCTTCTTTGCCTGCATCTGAGTTGCAGCCTGTCATTGCAAGCATAAAGCATAGCGAAATCACCCCGAAACTAATGATATTCATCTTTTCCCCAACATGTCTCGATAAAACAATAGAACAGCGTTGATGAATATAGTCTGTGTAAGGTAGTGCTGGCAATGCACGCTTTTCAATCAACATTACAAAAACCCATTGATGCCGAATGTGGCGGTTTTTGCGCGCCATATACTATTACTGCGCAAGACCGTTCATTCATGGCTTACCTAGAAAACTATCGCGGCCCAATCGTTGGTGCTGAGCTCGGTGTTGATGGAGCAGGAACATTGAGATCACAGGATCAGGCAGCCATTCGATCTGCCGCGGTCGAATGGCTGGTAAGGGCCAATAGCAGCCAATTGGCTTCCGAGTACTTTCTCGATTTAATGGTGATCGAAAAACACCCGGCTCTTCAACGAATTGGGGGTGGCGCGCCCGAGAGGATTCGAACCTCTGACCTCTGCCTTCGGAGGGCAGCGCTCTATCCAGCTGAGCTACGGGCGCCAAGAATTGAGGGCCCGCATGTACGCGATCCGGGCAATCGCCGCAAGACGAAGATAAAGCGGCTTGCGAGCCCAGAAGCACAGCAAAAAACGGCGCCTCAGCGGGGCCAAATGTCATAATTTGGCGCCAATTTCAGCATAGAAGCTTCACGACGCTTACAAAGCCGTCATACACCAGCGACTTTAATCTATGATAGGTTGCGTGATGACACGCACGGAACCTTCGAGGAAATCCATGAGCAAAAACATCGCAAGATCAGCGGCCGGCATCGCGGCAATGATAGCAGCATTCGCCGTTATCGGCGGCGCTGCAGCGCAAGAGACAGCGCCCCGCGCTGAGCCGACGGTACAATATGCTACGCCGCCCATGTGGCGCGTTGCTGACGGGGATTCAGAATTTGTTCTGCTTGGCACATTTCACATCCTGCCGCCCAATGTTGACTGGCGAACCGACAGCCTGAAAGCAGCGCTTGCCGCAGCAGACACCGTTTATTTTGAAGTAGATAGCAGCGCGCCGGAAACACAATCAGTTGCGACCCGTGTGACGATGCTGGAAGGATTTAGTCAGAATGGCGCTCTCTTAACGACAACGCTCGACGAGACAGACGCGCTGAAGCTACGTGATATCACGCGCAGCCTTGGCCTGCCGATTACCGCCATTGATCCCATGCGACCATGGTTTGCGTTTTTGACACTCAGTGTACAGTTCATAGTGCAGCAGGGCTTTGCCCCTGGCGCCGGGCTTGACACTGTTTTGCTCGCCGAATCGCATACGCTGGGAAAAGAGTTGGCATTCTTTGAGTCGATCGAAGAGCAGCTCGCTCTATTTACCGATTTGCCGCCAGAAACGGAGAAGGCGTTATTAGTGCTGACCTTGCGTGATTGGGAAAACCAGACCGCGGCATTTGCATTGCTCTATAATGCCTGGCGCACGGGCGATGTCGACGCCATAGACGTCATGATGAACGAGACCATGCGCGATCAGGCGCCGGAGGTTTATGAACGTCTGCTGGTTGAACGCAACATAGCCTGGGTGGAAACGCTGGCCAATGCGCTGGACGATGGATCGGGAACCGCACTGGTCGCTGTTGGCGCAGGCCATCTCACAAGCGGCGCAGACTCTGTTCCCGCGCTGTTGGCGGCGAAAGGCTATGAGGTCAGCCGCTATGGCGACTGGACCAGCACGCCGGCCAATGACAATAAGGCCAACTGACCGGCATCATGGTGATGAAATGACGCCAAAGACAAATGGCGTTGATCCCGCGCCAAAGCTTTGACGCAATATACGCGCTGCGCATTTCGCTTTGGATTTTTACGGTCGTGCTTCAGCGCTTCCCGCTCTAGACATCCAGCGCAGCATTGAGCGCGTTCTCCTGAATGAATGCACGGCGCGGCTCTACAACATCACCCATCAAACGCGAGAAGATATCGTCAGCGGCATCAGCCTCTTTGATTTTCACCTGCAACAAGACCCGCTCATTATCATCGAGAGTCGTTTCCCAAAGTTGCTCAGGGTTCATTTCACCGAGACCCTTATAGCGCTGCACGGCGATCCCTTTCTCACCCGCGGCACGGATGGCGCCGAGGAGGCGGCCGGGGCCAAAGACCGTCTGGCGATGATCCTTCCGGGTCCACAAAGCGGGCTTTTCAAACAAGCGCGACAATGCCTGCATGGCTTCCTGAACGCGCCGTGCATCGGCGCTTAAAAGAACATCGCGAGGCAATGGACGGCGCTCAGCAACGCCGCGCACTTCGCGCTCAAAGACATACCCGCCCTCGCCGTCCGGAACGCCGGTCCAGCCGCGTTCAAATTCCTCGGAAATCATATTCAACCGGTCCGCAACAAGCGCGGCCACATTCGCAGCATCGTCATCCGCCTCGCGAATAGCACCAACAATTGCCGCCTGAACAACGACGTCACGGGAGTATCGAGCCGGTAAATTTGATATCGCCTCATCAGCGAGGCGCGCCTTAGCGACCATATCCGCGAGATCCTTACCGACAATGGTCTCGCCGTCATCGAGGACCAACGCACCGTCGATCAATCCTTCTCTGTAGAGATAGTCTTCCAACGCATCGTCGTCGAGAAGATACTGTTCTGACTTGCCACGCGAAACTTTATAGAGCGGCGGCTGCGCAATATAGAGATGACCGCGCCGGATCAGCTCCGGCATTTGCCGGAAGAAGAATGTCAAAAGCAGGGTCCTGATATGTGCGCCATCGACGTCGGCGTCAGTCATAATGACAATCTTGTGGTAGCGCAGCTTTTCCACATTAAAGTCATCGCGGCCAATACCGGTGCCGAGCGCCGTGATCAGTGTACCAATTTCCTGGCTCGACAGCATTTTGTCAAAACGCGCGCGCTCGACGTTAAGAATTTTACCGCGCAGGGGCAGCACCGCCTGATTTTCACGGTTCCGCGCTTGTTTTGCTGAACCACCGGCTGAGTCGCCCTCGACGATGAAAATCTCGGACCGCGCCGGATCACGCTCCTGACAGTCGGCAAGTTTGCCGGGAAGCGACGCCACATCAAGCGCCGATTTGCGCCGCGTTAGCTCGCGCGCTTTGCGCGCCGCATCTCGCGCCGCCGCCGCCTCAACAATTTTTTGTACAATACGTTTGGCTTCGCCCGGACTTTCCTCAAACCAGGCGCCGAGCCGTTCACTCACCGCACCCTCAACCAGAGGGCGCACTTCAGATGAAACCAGCTTGTCCTTTGTCTGAGAAGAAAATTTCGGGTCCGGCACTTTGACCGACAACACACAAGTCAATCCCTCGCGTGCGTCGTCGCCGGTCAGCGAAACTTTTTCCCTTTTTGCGATGCCCGATGATTGCGCATAATTATTGATAATGCGCGTGAGCGCGCCACGAAATCCCGCCAGATGCGTGCCGCCATCGCGCTGCGGTATGTTGTTGGTGAAACACAAAACCTTCTCGTGGTAGGCGTCGTTCCACCACATCGCGACATCAACGGTAACGCCGTCCTTCTCGACAGAAAAATAAATGGGGCTAGCCAATAGCGGATTCTTCGACGAATCGAGATAACGCACAAAAGCTTCGAGGCCGCCATCGTAAATCAGCTCGACTTCGCGGGTCTCCACATGGCGATTGTCCACAAGCCTGATCTTGACACCGGAGTTTAGAAACGCGAGTTCCCGCAGCCGGTGCTCAAGCGTATCGAAATCAAATTCGGTGCCGGTGAAGATCGTATCCGACGGCAAAAATGTAACTTCGGTTCCTGTCTCAACGGAATCGCCAACAACCACGAGGTCCGCCTCGGGTTCCCCCATGGCAAAGCGCATGAAGTGTTCTTTGCCGCTACGGCGAATACGCAGATCAAGACGCTCAGAGAGCGCGTTTACCACCGACACACCAACGCCATGAAGGCCGCCGGAAACCTTGTACGAATTCTGGTCGAATTTCCCGCCGGCATGAAGCTGGGTCATGATAACCTGCGCCGCTGAAACGCCTTCTTCGGTATGCATCGCCGTCGGGATGCCACGGCCATTGTCAGTTACCGTAACCGAGCCTTCCTCGTTGAGGATCACCTCTACGGTGTCGCAATAGCCGGCAAGCGCCTCGTCAATGGCGTTGTCCACGACTTCATAAACCATATGATGCAGGCCGGACCCATCGTCGGTGTCGCCGATATACATGCCCGGACGCTTTCGAACTGCGTCAAGCCCTTTTAGAACCTTGATGGAATCGGCGCCATATTCATCTGCCGGCGCGGCGTTGTTCGCCATTGGTCTGACTTTCTCTTAACTTAGCGTTGCTTCATGGAGCGCGCTGTCGCACGCCTCGAAATATTGAGCCCGGTCACCCCAGGCTGTAAACAAAGACTTATCCGTACCCGTCATAAAAGCCTGAAATCCGAGCCCGTCGAGTATCGAAAAGAGCCCGGCCCGCCGCTCTTCATCGAGATGCGCGGCGATTTCATCGAGCAAGAGGATCAGCGGCGTATTACCGGCCGATGCCGCCAGAGCCTGCGCATTGGCGAGAACCAGCCCAATGAGCAGCGCTTTTTGCTCCCCGGTAGAACATAGCCGCGCAAGGCGGCCTTTGCCACGGTGATAAACCAGTAAATCGCTGCGGTGCGGGCCTAGCAGCGCACGCCCCGCCTCAGTATCAAGCCGGCGACGGCACTTTAACTGCGCCGTATAGTCTTCCTCAACATCAGCAGCTTTCCGATTTTCCAATGCAATCTCAAGATCGCCCTGGAGCGCGACATCAGCCGTTGGAAACAGCGTCTCGCCGGAAACAACATTAGCGGCAGCCAGCATCGCAGCGATGTGTCGGCGACCTGCCGCGACAGCAACGCCTGTCTCCGCCATTTGCGCTTCAAGTGCGCAAAGCCACTCATCATCGCGGCCGCCCTCATCAAGCAGACGCTGGCGTTGGCGCATCGCTTGCTCAAAAGCCGATGATATTTTTCCGTGCGCCGGATCGTGAGCAAGCGCCATACGATCGAGAAACCGGCGGCGCTCACCGGCGCCTTCCAGAAAAAGCCTGTCCTGCGCCGGCGTCAGCCACAAAAAGCGCAAATGCTCAGAAAAGGCACCTGGTCCTGCAGCCGCTGTATCATCAATACGACATACCCGCCGATCCGGCTTTGAGGTTGTAACCCCGACGCCAAAACGGCGTTCGTCCTCGCCATCATCAAGACGCGCCGCCACTGCCCAGCCGCCAGGCCCGTCAAGGCGCGGCAACTCATCAAGACGCGCAGTGCGAACGCCGCGCCCCGGACCTATTAGGGAAATCGCTTCAAGGATGTTGGTCTTGCCCGCGCCATTGGCGCCGGCAAGCGCTACCGGGCGTCCGTCGAGTTCTATCTCGGTGCGCTCATAGGAGCGAAAATCGGTCAACGTTAATCGGCGCAACTTCGCGCGGCGCGCAGGCGATGCGCCCAACGCCGGCGCTTGCGCCGCTGCATCTGATTTTCTGATCGCCGTCTGGCTCAAAACTACACCCTCAACGGCATCAAGACGTAAAGCGCACGCTCGTCTTCTTCGTCGACAATCACTGTCGGCGACGATGGATCGGCAAGGCGGAACGTCGCGGTTTCGCCATCGACTTGTTGCGCAACATCGAGCAGGTAGCGGGCGTTAAAACCAATCTCAATCGGCTCACCGCCATAATCAACCGAAAGCTCTTCGAGCGCAGAACCCGCTTCAGGGTTATTGACGGTCAGGCGCAACCGATCAGCTTCGAGCGCCATTTTTACCGAGCGCGTGCGATCCGCAGATACAGTGGATACGCGGTCAACGGCCTGGGCAAAGTCTTTTGTCTCTACACGAAGAATATTATCGTTACCTTTTGGGATCACGCGCTCATAGTCCGGAAATGAGCCGTCGATCAGTTTCGAGGTCAAATAACCGGCGCCGAAGCCAAAGCGGATTTTCGCCGCCGAAACAGCAATTTCTACATTTTCCTCTGCGTCTTCGAGCAACCGGCCAAGCTCCGCAATCGCTTTGCGTGGAACAATCACCCCCGGCATCGACGCCGCGCCATCGGGCAGCGGCGCATCAAGCCGCGCAAGCCGATGCCCGTCAGTCGCCGCCGCACGCAACAAAGACGCGTCGCCATCAGTAAACGCATGGAAATAGACACCGTTCAAATAATAACGCGTTTCCTCCTGCGACATCGCAAAGCGTGACTTCTGCAACAGGCGACTGAGATCGCTCGTCGGCATAGAAAAGCGCGTATCCAAATCATCCGTCGTGAGGCTCGGAAAATCTTCATCCGGCAGCACCGCAAGCGCAAATTGCGACCTGCCCGCCGACACCTGTAAACGGCTTTCCTCCTGCGACAGCTCAAGGCGCACCTGCGCGCCGTCCGGCAAGCGCTTGACGATTTCAAATAGTGTCAATGCCGAGACAGTCGTCGCGCCGTCCTGCGCCACATCAGCGGGCGCACCCTCGGAAATCTCGATATCAAGATCCGTCGCCGTCAAATTCAGGGCGCCGCCATTGGCCTGCAAAAGCACATTTGACAAAATCGGGATGGTGTTTCGCCGCTCAACAACGCTTTGCACATGCCCTAATGCTTTCGACAGGGCGGACCGTTCAATCGTGACCTTCATGCGATTTGCTCTCTCGGAATCGGTGGCGAAACCTGTAAAAAACCCCGCCCGGCGCTGCGCAAATGACGCCGCCGGCGCGGAGAATCGCCGTCTATAATTAACCCTGAAATTATAGCCGAAAAGCACCCTGAAAAGCTAGCGCCGGCGTTGATTTCCAGCGCCGGCGCGTCGTGTTAAATTGATGATTTCAACAGGCTTTTTCCAAGCCCGAAATTAGCCTTCCAAAGCCTCGCGAATCCGCCTCACGCCGTCCTGGAAAGCCTTGTCTCGCTCAAGCAGAGCCTGGGCCCGTCGATAAGACGACATTGCGGTGGTATGGTCACGCTTGAGAGATTTGCCGATACGTGGAAACGATTCCTTCAAGACCTCTCTGGCGCACCAGACGACCGCATGGCGAGCACGCACCAGGCGCTGAGGCTGGGCGCGGCAGGTCATATCTTCAAGCTTCAGACCAAAGGCTTCAGCGCCCGCCGCGATCGCATCCTCAAGAGTGGCAGCCTTGCGCCTGTCCTCCAGACGCGATTTCAAGATCGATTTTGCGTCCTCAATATCGACAACGACTTCCTGGGCGCCATACATCAATGTCAGCTGGTTTAGCGCACCGATCGTCTCCCGCATGCTTTGGGTAAAAGTGCGTGCAATGAAATGAAGGACGTCATCGGGAATCGAGCATTTTGCAGAGCTTTGTTCCATACGTTTTCGAAGAACTGCCAGACGCAGGGTTTCATCACCCTGATCAATGGGCGCGCATATGCCGCCTGAAAGCCGATCGGCCAGACGTTGATTAATGCCTGCCTCCGCCAATTTTGCCGGCGGCAATTCTCCAGCGATCACAACTTGTTTGCCACTATCCAGCGCTGCATCAATCACAATCAGAAGCTCCTCTTGCGTGCGGTTTTTTCCCTCAAGAAAATGGATGTCATCGAAACTCAGAAGCGTATTCTGCAGCAATGATTTGTGCAGCGCCTGGGTCGAATTAGACCAGACCGCACTGACGCACGCACTGATTAAATTGTTGTAAGTGACATAAGCACACGACCCGCGGGTGCTGTTTTTCATCCACTCATGTCCCACGGCCTGCAAGAGGTGAGTTTTGCCGACGCCAGACTGGCCGTAGAAGTAGATCAGCTCACGTTGTCGGCCTTCGACCAGCGCCTGACGCGCTGCAGCCCAACCAATGCGGTTCGAATCGCCGACAGCAAGGGTGTCAAACGTCCTGCGCGCATCAAGCGGTGTTGCAATATCGCCGAAATGAGCCGCGCCGTCTTTGCGCGATTGCGCCGCTTCGGATTCCGTCCCGTAAGCACCGTCGCTAAACGCCCGCACTTTACCATTATTGCGTGCGCGCTTTTCTTCTTGAGCGTCAATTTTCGCTGCATGCTCGCTGAGTTTTTTGTGTACCGTCAGCCGCAATTTTGAAATCGGTCCGATCTCAGCACGCCAGATGTCGGCAAGGACCGGCAGAAAACGCTGATCCAGCATATCGCGCTTGGCTTCGGAACCGGTTGACAGCGTAACGCATTCCTCAGTCAATTCCGCCAATCCCAGATCAATGAACCAGGATTTGTATTTGGCATCGCCAACGCGCCCGCGGAGCGCGGCGTGATACCGGTCAAATGTCTTTGTCGAGGAAACAGTCGTGGTCGTATTGTTATTGGTCATGCATTCTACCCGAATTCTTGCAACAAAATGCCTTGCGCCAATATCGCTCAGCGCATCCTTGCATTTTAATTTATTTGATCCAGCCGGCGATTAGCCGGCACAGTTTATGCGAAATCTAAATCAGCAGCGCAATCGCTTGAACGGCATCAACCTCAACGACAAAATTTCCTGCAAAATAAAATTTTCGCAATTTGCCCCTGCCCATCTTGATAAACCCCGCACAACCACAGCTTAAGCCGCAATGTTATAAGTACCGGTTGCCAAGCCTATCGGCCAATGCAACCAGATTCGAAACGCATACAAAACTGAAACTGAAAGAGCGTTAATCGTCCGTGTCCGCCCTATTGAACCTATAGTGTAGTTAAAATTAACGATAACCGTCAAGCACTGATTCGACTTATGTGACGTTTTTTTTGCAGTTTGCTGCACAAAAAAATTCAAGAAAATTAACCGGCGAGAAAAAACAAAACCTTAGCCGCAACAATGAGCAATGCCACCAGCACGCAATTTTTTTGTGGCGAACTTTATAACAGGGTGACATTCTACTCAGCATCAATGACGAGCTTCAACGCCACGCGCCAAGCATTACCAAAACTTACTGAAAATAGAAGGCGCAAACCAAATGTTTGCGATGAACTAAATTACGCTGCCAACGCTTTTACGCGCGCCGAAAGACGCGAAATTTTCCGGGCAATTGTATTTTTGTGAAAAATACCTTTGCTAACAGCACGATGGAGTTCCGGTTGTGCAACTTTTAATGCTGCAGCCGCCGAGCTCTTATCGCCCGATGCGATCGCTTCTTCCACTTTGCGCAGATACGTTCTGACACGAGAGCGACGCGCCTTATTGACGGCCGTTCGGCGCTCGATTTTGCGCACCATTTTTTTTGCGGAAGACGTGTTAGCCATATTGTTTCACTTTGAAGTTTTCTGCTGCCGGTTGCAGCGCGAGCGGGGGTATATAGCCAGCGGGCCTTGGCCCGTCAACACGAGATAACGCCTTATTTTCAGCGCTGGCAAGACGGGCAGAAAAAGGTGCTTCTTCCGCTTTGAACGAGCCTGCAAATGGCATCGCCACAACAAGCACAATCTTCGCCCTCCCGGCCATAGACATCAAACTGGTGCTGAAAATAGCCAAGCGCGCCGTCCGCCGCTGCAAAATCCCGTAAAGAAGACCCGCCGGCATCAAGCGCATCACGCAAAACCTCGATAATCGCTCGGTGAAGCCGCTCTCCGCGCAAACCGGCAACAGACGCTGCGCGGCGGCGCGGCGATATCTTTGCCCGATAGAGCGCCTCGCATACATAGATATTGCCAAGCCCTGCGACGATACGCTGATCCAAAAGTGCTGTTTTGATGGGAGTTGCCCTGCCCTTCAGCGCCGTATTGAGAACAGCTGTGGTGAAAATATTACTTAATGGTTCCGGCCCCATGCCATTGAAATGACGGCACTCTTCCAGCGCCAGGGTCGGCGCCAGGTCCATAAAGCCAAACCGCCTTGGATCATTATAGGTCACCTGCACACGCTGCGCGCCGGCAAGTTGAAACACCACATGGTCGTGTTTCGCGTCACAATCCTGCGCTAGTGCAAAACCGCCCGGCCGGGAGAGTGCATCCATGTCTTCTCGCGCGTCGATCGTAAACCGTCCTGACATGCCAAGATGCATAATCAGGCTCTCGCCGGTAGACAGATCGCCAATCAGATATTTGCCGCGCCGCCTCAACGTTTCAATACGAGCGCCCCGCAGCCTCTTCGTAAAACGGTCAGGCAAGGGAAAGCGGAGGTCTGGCCGGCGCGCCTCGACATCAGTGATCCGAGCACCTTCCATCACGGGCGCAAGACCACGGCAAACGGTTTCGACTTCAGGAAGCTCGGGCATAGCTGATCTGTTACCCCTTAATGGCGAAATACAGAATCGCGATCATTTTGGCCATTCAGCATTTCCTTCATGCCTGATCATAAAAGAAAACCCCGGCGCGCAAGCGCCGGGGTGATCAAGATTTTAGCTTTGGCAACGGAAAGCCGCCACCATGGGCCAGGTCTAATCTTCTTTTTTGCCGCCCTTCAGAGCCGCGCCGAGAATATCACCCAGCGAGGCGCCAGAATCGGCGGAGCCGTATTGTTCGACAGCGTCTTTTTCTTCAGCGGTTTCACGCGCCTTGATCGACAAATTGATACGCCGTGTTTTTGTATCAACACCGGTAACCCGCGCGTCCACCTTGTCGCCGGTCGCGAAGCGATCAGGCCGCTGTTCGCTGCGCTCTTTGGAAAGGTCTGACTTCCGAATAAACGCCTTGGGCCCATCGGAACCGCCGATTTGGACCTCAACGCCGCCGGTCTCGATCGCTGTCACGGTGCAGGTGACATTATCGCCGCGCTTAATCTCGCCGATCGTTTCCATTGGGTCGGAGCCGACTTGTTTGACACCGAGTGAAATGCGTTCTTTGTCAGGGTCAACGTCGAGGACTTTCGCCTGAATAGTCTGGCTTTTCTGATAATCCTTGATCGCTTCCTCACCGGCGCGATTCCAGTCGAGGTCAGAAAGATGAACCATGCCGTCCATCTCTTCGTTCAAGCCGACAAACAGCCCGAACTCGGTGATGTTCTTGATTTCACCTTCGATGATCGACCCGACCGGATGTTCTTCAGCGAAACGCTCCCAAGGATTGTCGAGGCATTGTTTCAAACCAAGTGAAATCCGGCGTTTACTCTCGTCGACCTCAAGCACCATCACGTCGACCTCCTGAGAGGTCGAAACGATTTTCCCCGGATGAACATTTTTCTTCACCCAGCTCATCTCGGAGACATGGACGAGACCTTCGATGCCGTCTTCAAGCTCAACAAAAGCGCCGTAATCGGTAATGTTCGTAACCTTGCCGTTGAACCTGGCGTCAATCGGATATTTCGCCGCGACGCCCTGCCATGGATCAGGGTGCAACTGCTTGATGCCAAGCGAAATGCGGTGCGTTTCCGGATTGATTTTAATGATCTTGACACGGAGCGTGTCATTAACATTCAGAACTTCGGACGGGTGATTGACCCGGCTCCACGACATGTCGGTCACATGAAGAAGACCGTCAACACCAGGCGCCAATTCAACAAACGCGCCGTAATCCGTTATGTTCTTCACTATGCCTTCGCGATCGTCACCCTCAGTAAGCTCCTTGACGACTTCCTGGCGATGTTCGGCGCGATCCTCTTCGAGAATTGACCGACGTGAAACAACGATATTGCCGCGGCGTTTGTCCATCTTTAAAATACGAAATGGCTGCGGAATATTCATCAGCGGGCCCGCGTCACGAACGGGGCGAATATCAACTTGTGAGCCTGGCAGGAATGCGACAGCGCCGCCAAGATCGACAGTAAAGCCGCCTTTGACACGATTGAAGATTTCACCCTCGACGCGCTCGCCGGTTTCGAAAGTTTTCTCCAGGCGATCCCACGCCTCTTCGCGGCGCGCTTTTTCGCGGGAGATAACCGCTTCGCCGTTCGCGTTTTCCACGCGCTCGACATAGACTTCCACTTCATCGCCAACGCTGAGGTCGGCGGGCTTGCCCGGTTGGGCGAATTCCTTGAGCGGCACACGGCCTTCGGTTTTGAGGCCAACGTCAATAACAGCGACGTCTTTTTCGATGGCGGTGATTATGCCTTTGACAACCGTTTCTTCAAAGTTTTGACGATCGACGAGAGAGGCTTCAAGCATTTCCGCGAAATCATCGCGAGTCGGGTTGAGGGTTTCAGTTACGGACACGAGTTATTCAGTCTCCAATTTCTATTCAGCATTCCTGCTAACCGGTTCTTCCGGCGGTCTTTCCAGCGGATCGGTCACGTTTTAACGACCGCCCGGCCAGATAAATGGACCGAGTTACAAAAAAAGCGACGCATGCCGGATTTAGACGGACACAAAAATTACGTTCTCTGAAAACAAAAATGTCGGCGGTGGGCTGAAAATCAGCCACAACGCCGGAAAACGCCGTCGATCACGCGGCGCGCCGCCGCGAAGGCCGCGTCTATAGACAAATGAGTGGTGTCTAGCAACTCTGCGTCATCAGCAGCAATCATGGGTGCGTCAGACCGCGCGGCATCGCGCGCATCGCGTTCGATCAAGTCATTGTAAACAGTAGACTCTTCGAGCTCCGGACGAGCGTCAAGCAGTTCCAGCCAGCGCCGGTGGCTGCGCACCTTCGCCCCTGCCGTCACAAAGAATTTCACCGTTGCCTCAGGGCAAACGACCGTGCCGATATCCCGCCCATCAAGAACCGCTCCGCTGGCGCTGTTCGGCGGATTAGCAGCATAACGGCGCTGGAACTCAAGCAAGGCGGCTCGAACCGCAGGATCGGCGGCGACAACGCTCGCTGCTGCGCCGACTTCCTTTGTTCGAATATCAGCGCCGACGATCTTCGCCGTATCGAACTCCCGCGCCACGCGCGCGGCAGCGTCGCCTTCGGCCGGATCGCCGCCCTCGGCAAGAAGGAGCCAGGCAACGCCGCGATACAGCGTTCCCGTGTCTAAATGCGCAAACCCGTAATGCTCGGAGATAAGGCGCGCCAGGGTTCCCTTCCCAGAGGCGGCCGGCCCGTCAAGCGCGATGACAAATGGCGTTTGCATGGGCCCGGCCCTTACCCCAGCGAGACCGTCTGGCGCAAGTCGCCGGACGCCACACCCGCCTGTAAAAAAAATCTACGGCGTTTCCAAAGCCGCACCAAGCGACGTCATCAAAGACAGAAATCCCGGAAAACTGGTCGCGATCATCGATGCATCGTCAATTTCAACTGGCTTTTCGCAAGCGCCCCCCATCACCAGAAAACTCATGGCAATGCGATGGTCGTGATGGGTCTTGACCCGCGCGCCGCCTTTTGGCGCAGCGCCGCCACCGCGAATACGCAGCCAATCCTCACCGCTCGCCACATCAACGCCGCAGGCGACGAGACCGGCTTCGATAGCCGCCAGCCTGTCACTTTCTTTGACACGTAATTCCTCAAGGCCACTCATCAAGGTTTCTCCATTCGCAACCGACGCAACAACGGAAAGGATCGGATATTCGTCAATCATTGACGGCGCGCGTATCGCCGGAACCTCGACGCCAGACAGCAAGGAGTGGCGCGCCCGGATATCGGCGACGGGTTCGCCATTTTGCTCGCGCCGGTTTTCAAATGATATGTCCGCACCCATCTCCCGCAAGGTTTCGTAAAACCCCGCGCGCAGTGGGTTAATGAGAACATTCTTTACGGTTACATCGGAGTTCGGCGTCATCACTGCCGCAGCAATTACAAAAGCCGCTGAGGACGGATCACCCGGCACTGTCACATCGCATGCCGATAGATCTTGTCCGCCCCCTATTTCGATGAACCGCCCCTCGGCGCCATCGCTTTCAGTTTGCAGCTTCACGCCAAAAGCAACCAGCATGCGCTCGGTATGATCACGGCACAGGATCGGTTCATGAATACGGGTCATGCCATTTGCGCGAAGCGCCGCAAGCAAAATCGCTGACTTAACCTGAGCTGAGGGCGTCGCCAGTTTCACATTGATGGCGACAAGACCGTCATTCTTGCCGATCCGAACTGGCAACCGTCCGCCGGTGTCATCGGCATTAACCCCCATCATACGCAGAGGTTCCAATACGCGGCCCATTGGCCTTGATCGCAGAGATTGATCTCCATCGAATGACGCTGCGACACCGGCGCCAGCGACGGCGCCCATAACCAGCCGGACGCCAGTACCGGAATTGCCAAAAAAAAGCGCCTTTTCAGGGCTTCGCCATCGGGCGCCAGTAACCTGCCATATCTCTCCATCGCGCTCTACGGCCGCGCCGAGCGCCCGCATCGCCGCAGCGGTGCGCATCACGTCTTCACCCTCCAGAAGCCCGCGGATCGCTGTAATGCCGATGCTCAGGGCCCCAAAAATGATTGCCCGCTGAGAGATCGATTTGTCGCCAGGTGCGCTCACCACGCCGGAAAGCGGGCCGTTTTGACACGCCCGCACCGGCCCGTCACCGCTGCAGGGTTGATTTTTGTTCGCCGCCGTCATTTCGCGCTTTGGTCCCCTCGGCCACCGGACATCAACCATCCGCGCATTCCTTTTGACAGCGGCGTTTCTCCGTGGCAACACGGGGCCAATTCATCCAAACACTTTTTGATCGGCGCAATATCCATGAGCAAACCAGAACTTGGCGTTAAACGTGATTGCCCTGAATGCGGCGCACGCTTTTACGACCTCACAAAAGAACCCGCGCATTGTCCCAAATGCGAGCACGACTTTGTTCCCGAAGCGCTTCTGAAGCCGCGCCGGGGCCGCAAAGAGGACGAGCCTCCGGCGGCAAAAGAAGAGCCCAAAAAACCTGCAGAAGAAACAACGCTTGAGAGCGCGGACAAAGAAAAGAAAGAAGCGGAATCAAAGCGACACGCTGCGCTGGATGAAGAAGAAAGCGAAGACGACAAGGACGAGGATGATCCAGATATTGAAGCGCTGGCCGTCGAAGTCGAAGACGACGATGATGATGATGAGGATGACAATACCAGCCTGCTTGTCGATGATGGCGATGACGACGTCTCAACCATTATCAAGCCGACTAAAGACGACGATTAACGGTTAACCGGACCTTGCGCCTGCTTCTTGCCGTCGCTAGGTTCCGGCTCCCTTAAACGGGACAAAAGATTGCCGCCGGACATCCCATACTGGCGCAACATACGGCAAACCCGGCCCAATGACGATTAAGAAGGGCCTGTCGGCGACGGGGCTATAGCTCAGTTGGGAGAGCGCTTGCATGGCATGCAAGAGGTCGGCGGTTCGATTCCGCCTAGCTCCACCAGCCTACTCCTTACTCCTGCGATTCGTTTGCGCGCCTTCGCGCGCAGGGTTGGCATCCACTTGCTGCGCCGAGCAACCGTTGTATTTGTCCTGATTACGGTTCAAATGCTTATGGGCGTGACAAGACCTGACGGTACGAATTTTGCTCTGCCCCAATAGGTTAATCAGGAGACAGACATGAGGCTCATGGTCACCGGCGGCGCCGGTTTTATTGGTTCAGCGGTCGTCCGCAAGGCGATCACCGATGGCCATGCCGTGCTCAATGTGGACAAGCTGACCTATGCCGCCAATCCGGAAAATGTGGCCGGTATCGCTGATCATAAAAACTATCAGTTTGCTCAGAAAGATATCTGTGATCAGCCGGCGATGGCCTCCCTGATGGCGACCTTCAAACCTGATGCGGTGATGCATCTTGCCGCCGAAACCCATGTGGACCGATCGATTGACGGCCCAAGCGCTTTTATCGAAACGAACATTGTCGGCACCTATGCGCTGCTGGAAGCCGCCAGAGACTATGTGAAAAACGCCGGCGCGCCAAAATCATTCCGGTTTCATCATGTGTCTACGGATGAAGTTTACGGCTCGCTCGGCGCGACCGGCGAATTCACGGAAACGTCGCCCTATCAGCCAAACTCGCCCTACTCTGCCGCAAAAGCATCCTCAGACATGCTTGCGCGCGCATGGGCGGAGACATTCAACCTTCCAGTTGTCGTAACCAATTGCTCGAACAATTATGGACAATTCCAATTCCCGGAAAAGTTGATTCCGGTTGTCATCATTGCTGCGCTTGAAGGCCGCGATATTCCAATTTACGGCAAAGGCGATAATGTGCGCGACTGGCTATATGTCGGCGATCACGCAGACGCCCTGTTGCTCGCCGCTCAACATGGCAAGCCTGGCGAAACATATAATATTGGCGGCCGGGCGGAGCGGACAAATCTTGAACTCGTAAAAATGATTTGCGGTATTCTTGACGAATTGCTGCCCAATTCTGCGCACAAGCCCCATGAAGGCTTAATCAAGTTTGTTGCTGACCGGCCCGGGCATGATCAGCGTTATGCGATCAATTGCGACAAGATCGAACGTGAACTTGGATGGAAACCGTCGGTGACAATCGACGAAGGTATGCGCAAGACTGTCGAATGGTATCTGGCGAACCAGCCCTGGTGGGAGAAAGCCCGCGCAAGTGGGTTTGACGTTTCCAAGCGCCAGGGTCTCGGGAAATAAAGACCTGACGAAGGAATAGATATCGTGCGTATTCTTCTTTTCGGGCGAAATGGACAAGTCGCTCGCAGCTTCGAGGAAGAGGCGAGCAGCGCCCATGAAATCATCGCGCTCGGCCGCGCCGAGGCCGACCTGATGAATGCAGGCGTTGCTGAAAAGGCGATTAGCACACACAAGCCAGACATCGTCGTTAATGCAGCAGCCTATACCGCTGTCGACAAAGCCGAAGAAGAAAAAGAATCCGCATCACGATTGAACGCCGCCGCCGCGGAAGAAATGGCAATCGCCGCCTCGCGGGCCGGCGCGCATCTGATCCATATCTCAACCGACTATGTCTTCGACGGTGAAAAGACCGAACCCTATCTGGAAGACGATCCAACACATCCGCTCAGCATCTACGGCCAGACCAAACGCGATGGCGAGGCAGCCATTCTCAAGACATGTCCGGAAGCCATCATTATCCGAACATCCTGGGTGTTTTCAGAATTTGGCCAGAATTTTGTGAAAACCATGTTGCGCCTTGCCAAAGACCGGGGCGAACTAAGCATCGTCGACGACCAAACCGGCGGCCCTACGGCGGCGCGTGATATCGCCCGCGCCATCCTCGCGATTTGCAGTAAAAAACATCGTGGGGCGCCAGGCGAAGGGATATATCACTTTCAAGGTTCACCTGTGGTCAGCTGGGCCGGGTTTGCGGCGAAAATTTTTGACTATGCCGACGCTGATATCAGCGTCATTCCCATTGCAACAGAACAATATCCAACCCCCGCGCAACGACCGCTCAACACTGTGCTTGACTGCGCAAAAATCGAGCGCGATTTCGGAATCGCACAACCCGATTGGCGCGCCTCCCTTCGTCAGGCGGTCGACGCCCTGAAAGAAAAGGATCTTCACCCATGAAAGGCATCGTTCTCGCCGGCGGTTCAGGCACGCGGCTATTTCCCGTCACACGCGGCGTCTCAAAACAATTGATGCCGATCTTTGATAAACCGATGATCTATTATCCCTTGAGCATTTTGATGCTGGCAGGGATTCGCGATATTTTGATTATCACAACACCGGAAGACCGGCCGGCCTTTGAACGCTTGCTCAGCGACGGCAGCGCCTGGGGTATTCGCATCACTTATGCCGTGCAGCCAAGCCCGGATGGGCTGGCGCAAGCCTTTATCATCGGCGAGGAATTTATCGCCGGAGAAAAATGCGCACTCGTTCTTGGCGACAACATTTTCTATGGGCACGGGCTGACGGAACAACTACTGGCGGCGGCGGCATTAAAGAACGGCGCAGAAATTTTCGCCTATCAGGTGACCGACCCGGAACGCTACGGCGTTGTGGAATTTGACGACAAGGGAGCCGTTGTCTCCATCGAAGAGAAACCAACAAATCCAAAATCGAATTTCGCCGCCACGGGGCTCTATTTTTACGACGAAACTGTTGTCGAACGCGCCAAGCGCGTCAAACCGTCAGCACGGGGCGAGCTCGAAATCACGACGCTCAACGAAATGTATATGAATGACAACGCATTGCGCGTTCAGGTATTGGGCCGAGGCTATGCATGGCTCGACACCGGCACCCATGAATCGCTCCTTGAGGCCGCGCATTTTGTCCAGACTATCGAGACCCGGCAGGGGCTGAAAGTATCATGCCCCGAAGAAATCGCCTTCCGCTCCGGATTTATCACCCGCGAGCAGCTGCGCCTTCTGGCTGAACCGCTGAAGAAAAACCAATATGGCGACTATCTTTTCCGGCTTGCCGATAGCTAAATCGCCTTTAAATTAGGCGGCCCAAATACCAATCCGGCTTGTCACAATCTGTAACACCAATAATCAAGTGACCCATCAGGGGGTTTTACCCTGCCGCCAGCGCGCCCGGCTGGCGGGCGGTTGACCAGATCATCAGTCAAAACCTTGGCTTTACGGCAGCCTCCGGGGTTGCGTTTATGCCCGTCCACCCCCTAAGAGAAGCGGCTGAATTTGCGATGAGCAGCATCGCTGTGGGCTTCTTAGGAATTGGAATAGGTTATGAAAATCCTGGTCATCGGGGGTGATGGTTTTTGCGGTTGGCCTACGTCACTGCATTTGTCGAATGTCGGTCATGACGTGATGATCGTCGACAATCTCTCTCGTCGTAAAATTGATATCGAACTGGAAGTCGAATCGCTGACGCCGATCCGACCGATCTCCCAGCGCCTTGCCGCATGGGAAGAAGTGTCGGGCAAGAAAATCAATTTTGAAAACATTAACGTTGCGAAAAATTATGCGCGGCTAATGAACCTGATCAAGGATTTCGAACCTGACGCAATCGTGCATTTTGCCGAACAGCGTGCAGCGCCTTATTCGATGAAATCTTCTTATCACAAACGTTATACGGTCGATAATAATCTCAATGCGACAAACAATGTTTTGGCCGCCATCGTTGAAGCCGGTGTTGACGCGCATCTTGTACATCTCGGCACCATGGGGGTTTATGGCTACGGCACGGCAGGCTTAAAAATTCCAGAAGGCTATTTGCCGATCAAGATCGAAAAAGACGACGGAACAGAAATTCGTCAGGAGATTTTATACCCCGCTAATCCGGGATCAATCTATCATATGACGAAAACCCAGGACCAACTCCTGTTTGCTTTTTACAACAAGAACGACGCGCTCAAGGTCACTGATTTGCACCAGGGCATTGTATGGGGCACGCAGACGGCGGAAACCAAGCGCGACGAACGGCTGATCAACCGCTTTGATTATGATGGTGACTACGGCACCGTTCTAAACCGGTTCCTGATGCAAACAGCGATCGGCTATCCAATGACGGTTCACGGCACCGGTGGTCAGACGCGCGCCTTTATCCACATTCAGGACACCGTGAAATGTATCGAGCTTTCAATCGAAACGCCGCCGCAACGCGGTGAACGGGTACGGATTCTTAATCAGATGACCGAGACCCATCGCGTACGTGACCTCGCCAAGCTGATTGCGGATAAAACCGGCGCCACAATCGAAAATGTTCAAAATCCGCGCAAAGAAGACGCCGAAAACGAACTCAATGTGGAAAATCAGCGCCTTTTGGGCATGGGTCTTGATCCCATTACGCTTGAAGACGGCTTGCTGGAAGAAGTCACCGAGGTTGCGAAAAAATATGCGCATCGCTGTGACAAAACAAAAATCCCGTGCGTTTCCTATTGGACTGACGCTCAGCGCGACTAACTGCAACGCGCCGCGACAAGTATAAAATGGCGGGCAAGGTTACGCCCGTCATTTTTTTGCAAATTATTTGACCGGCTTTTGCCGCGACCGGTTGATGGAGAGCTCAAAAATATCCGGTCGGGCGTAATGCCCGGCAGCGTCAAAATCCATTTTGCCACGGGTGATATCATTGAGATCAATCTCGGCGACGAGAAGCGTTTCCTCACCAAAAACCGGCCCGGCCAAAATATCGCCAAGCGGCGAAACGATGACGCTGCCGCCATTGATCAGCACCGTCTCCGGCGCATCGCCCTGCACCGGCGCGAAATCTTTCGGCGCGTCGCTGCGGCGCATGAACTGATTAGCAGATAAAACAAAGCAGCGCCCCTCCATGGCAATCGTGCGCATCAAGACGCTCCAGCTTTCGCGATCATCAACCGTCGGCGCACAGTAAATTTCAACGCCTTGTGCATATTGGCTCATACGCAGCGCAGGCATGTAATTCTCCCAGCAGATCACGGCCCCAATACGACCGCTGGGGGTATCAAAAGCGTCAAGCGTCGAACCGTCGCCAAAGCCCCAAAGCAGTCTTTCCGCTGCTGTCGGCATCAGTTTGCGTCGTTTTCCCTGCAATGTTCCGTCTGCGGAAAAACACAAAGCGGTACAATAAAGCGTACCGCCGCCTTCATCTTTTCCAGCGCGCTCGATAACACCAATGACAAGATCAATACCGTTATCTTTGGCAGTCGTCCCAAGGCGCGCCGTTTCAGGGCCGGGCGTTTCTATTGCCGCCTCAAAATACTGCCGGTAAAGATCACGCCCCTCGGCGGATCGCGACCCCACGGGCGCGCCGAAATGATTGCCCTTGGGATAGCCGCCGACAAAGGCCTCAGGAAAAACCGCCAGAGAGGCGCCTTCGTGCGCCGCGCGCCTTGCAAAGTCTTCCACGCGATCGAGCGCCCCGTCCGTATCAAACAAGGGCGCGCATGCCTGCACAACGGCGACTTTGATGTTGCGACGATCAGTCATGTGCTGCCAAAATAAGCGCCCAGCCTTTGGGCCGCCTCCTCCAGCACCTCGGGCTTTTTACAAAAACAGAACCGCGCATAATGCCGGGGCGCGTCATTTTGCGAAGGGTGGTAAAACGCCGAGATTGGCACTGCGGCGACCTTCGCCTTCTCGGTAATCTCACGGCAAAACGCGGCATCATCATCGCGCCCAACAGAGCGAATATCGACGGTGATGAAATATGTCCCTTCGCAGGGAAGCGTTTCAAACCCCGCCGCACGTAAACCAGCGTCCATCAAATCGCGTTTGTTCTGCATGTCGGCAACGAAGCGCGCGTAGTAATCATCGCCAAGGCCAAGCCCCATCGCCACCGCTTTTTGCAGTGGCGCAGGCGACGTATACGCCAAATGCTGGTGCGCCTTCATAACGCCGGTGATGAGTTCTGCCGGGCCGGTAACATAGCCGATGCGAAACCCGGTGAGCGAAAACGTCTTGCCCGCGGATCCGATACGGATCGTACGCGCACGCATTTCCGGCAAACGCATCAGGGGAACATGCGGACGATCGTCAAAAATGAGATGCTCGTAAACCTCGTCACAGATCACAATAAGATCATGCCGCCGCGCCGCGGCCGCAACAAGCTCCAGCTCGTCGGCGGTCATCACCTTACCAAGGGGGTTATGCGGCGTGTTAATGACAATGAGTTTTGTTTTATCAGTGATTGCCGCTTCCAGCGCGTCTTCATCGAGACGCCAGGCCGGCGGTTCGAGATTGACAAACCGGATCGTCGCCCCCGTCGCTTCGATCTGCGGCGCATAACATTCATAAAATGGCGCGAGCAGCACCGCCTCATCGCCTGGTTCGAGAAAACCAAAAAATGCGGCGGCCAGCGCTTCAGTCGCTCCCGACGTCACGAGGGTTTCTGTTTCCGCATTGATATCAAGATTATAAAATCGCTTATTATCCCGGGCGAGCGCTTCACGGAGTTCAGGAATGCCTTCCACCGGCGCATATTGGTTCGGCCCCTCAATGATGGCGCGCGCCGTGAGTTCAAGAATTTCTGCCGGGCCGTCTTCGTCGGGGAACCCCTGGCCGAGATTGATAGCGCCATGTTTGCGCGCCAGCGCCGACATGGTCGGAAATATTGACTGAGGGCGGTCCGAGAAAACGGGATTTAGTAAATGGGTCATGAAAGTTCCTACCAAGCCCTGGCGCCGGGATCATCCCGTCACGCGCTTTTTTCTTCGCTGAGATCGAACTCGATCATTACATGGCTTGTGGGCGCGCCGCCGCCCGCCGATTGATAAAGTGCGAGCGCCGCCTTGTTATCTGCGTCGGTGAGCACCCAGGCTTCGCGGCAACCTTCCGCCCTTGCCGCCTCAAACAGCCGCGCCGTGATTTGCTTGCCGACGCCCCGCTGCTGATAGGCAGGCGCAACACCGACTTCGTTGATCCAGAGCTCCGGCGCCGGTTTGTCTGGGTGAAATGTTTTCACCGCGGAGGCAAAGCCGACGATCCGCCCATCCTTCGCGCCATCAAGAGCGACAACAATGAAATGGTTCGGATCAGCTAGGAATGCCGCCGTCGCTTCTTCATCGAGCGGGTTATCAAAAACGTCAGACGGGACATTAGAGAAAACAGCGGCGTCGCCAGGCTTGAGAAGACGGATCAAGATGGGCATCGCTAAGTCCATTCGCTAAAACGCACACCGCGCGCCGTTTTGTGACTCCCCGGCATAGTTCAAAGAGACTTCCAGTGCCGAATATACGGGCGCACAGAGCGGCTACGCATCAAAGCCCCTCATTCGCCTTTTTCACCTGGTCCGCCTCAAGATAAAGCTCTGAGCCCATTTCTTTGTACTTTTCACTCATTTCCGCCATGCCCTGTTCGGACAATTTCTCGAGGTCTTTCTTTTCATTGTCAGAAAGACCGTCCGCATAATCGCGCACATCCTGCGTGATTTTCATGGAGCAGAATTTCGGCCCGCACATGGAGCAGAAATGCGCAACCTTATGAGCTTCTTTCGGCAGGGTCTGGTCGTGAAAGTCTCGTGCAGTTTCAGGATCAAGCGCAAGATTAAATTGGTCTTCCCAACGGAAATCAAAGCGCGCACGGGAAACCGCATCGTCGCGGATTTGCGCCGCCGGATGGCCTTTGGCGATATCCGCCGCATGGGCCGCCAGCTTATAGGTGACAACACCGACTTTAACGTCGTCACGATCAGGCAGGCCCAGATGTTCTTTTGGGGTCACATAGCAAAGCATCGCCGTACCGAACCAGCCAATCATGGCGGCGCCGATGCCTGAAGTGATGTGATCATAGCCAGGCGCAATATCGGTCGTGAGGGGTCCAAGCGTGTAGAACGGCGCTTCACCGCATGTCTCCAGTTGTTTTTCCATGTTCACTTTGATCTTGTGCATGGGCACATGGCCCGGCCCTTCGATCATCACCTGACAGCCATGATCCCAGGCGACTTTCGTTAGCTCGCCCAGGGTTTCGAGCTCAGCAAACTGCGCGCGGTCATTAGCGTCCGCAATCGAGCCCGGCCGCAAGCCGTCGCCAAGGGAGAAGGAAACGTCATAGGCGCGCATCAATTCGCAGATTTCGGCAAAGTTCGTATACAGAAAACTTTCACGGTGATGCGCGAGGCACCATTTCGCCATGATCGATCCGCCGCGAGAGACAATCCCCGTCACACGGTCAGCAGTGAGGTGAATATACGGCAGGCGCACGCCCGCATGGATCGTGAAATAATCAACGCCCTGCTCGCATTGCTCGATCAGCGTGTCGCGATAGACCTCCCAGCTGAGGTCTTCAGCGACGCCGTCAACCTTTTCCAGCGCTTGATAGATCGGCACAGTACCGATCGGAACGGGACTATTCCTGATGATCCATTCGCGTGTGTTGTGAATGTTACGGCCGGTGGAAAGGTCCATGACATTGTCGGCGCCCCAGCGCGTCGCCCAGACCATTTTGTCGACTTCTTCCTCGACGCTTGAGGTAATTGCCGAATTCCCGATATTGGCGTTGATCTTGACGAGAAAATTCCGCCCGATAATCATCGGCTCGGATTCCGGATGGTTGATATTGGCCGGAATAATCGCGCGACCTTTGGCGATTTCATCACGCACAAATTCAGGCGTGATAAAGGGCGGAATTTCCGCGCCAAAACCTTCGCCAAGCGCCACCGTTTGCTCTGCATTTTCCAGCATTTTTTTGCGGCCGAGATTTTCGCGGATCGCCACGAATTCCATCTCGGCGGTGATCACGCCTGCCTTGGCAAATTCATATTGCGTGACCGGGCCTGCGCCCTTGCCGCGTATTGGTCTGTTCGTGATCGGAAAGTGGCGTGCCAGATATTTTCCCGATGCGCCGCCATTATCTTCGGGCTGCATATCGCGGCCGTCATATTCCTCGATATTGCCATAAGCCTCGGCGCGGGCTTTGACCCACACCGTACGATGACGCGCAAGGCCTTTTTCAACATCGATCGACACTTGCGGATCCGTATAGGGACCTGACGCATCATAGACCGGCACCGGCAACTCGTTTGCCGTCGGGTGCAGATCAATCTCGCGCACCGGCACACGGATATCGGGAAACTTCTCGCCTGCAACATAGGTCTTGCGGCTGGATGGCAATGATCCAGTTGTCACTTCCGGGGTTTTGAATTCCGATTGGGATGTGTGTTTATTCATTTTCCTGCCTCAGCCTTTCAAGAAATTTTGGGTCATTTAGTTCAATCCACGTCGCATTCGCTGCTGCGACGAGTTTTCGCTCCGCATCGAACAACGCCGATGCGGAATAATGTTTGCGGCCGTCCTCGCCCGTCCGCCAGGCGGCGACAATGAGTTTTTCGCCGGTTCTCGGGCGTCGCTTTATATCAACTGCAAAACGTCCAAGAAGGGAGAGTCTCAGGCCATTGCGCAACGCAAAGGCGCCGGGACAATCAAGCGCCGCCCACAAAAATTCCGGCCCAACCAGCCCGCCCTCGTCCGCCAGATCGGCACCGGGCGTCCAGTAATCTGCATTAACCGGGCTTTCCGGCGCGGGTCCCGAAAAAATCCTGAGGCCGTCGCCATGCTCGCGCTTATCTCCGCATACAAAACAATGAGGCAGCATGTGATGACCGCCAGCATCGCTTAGGAATGCACCGCGGGCAGCAACAATATCATTTTCATCAGGCAGAGGCAGCGGATCAAATTCAACTTGCGCAGGCCGGATTAATGCAACGATCGTTTCGCCACTGGCGGCGGTGTATCCATCTCCGGAATTTCGAATCTTAATCGGCGCATCAAGCGGCGGCGGCGCTTTCAACGTCACTTCCGCCGGGCCGTCAATCACGCGTGCAAAGAGGCCAGCCGAGTAACCGCCATTACCGGAGTTGCGAGGCCCGCAAAAACGCTGGTCGATGGAAACAATATCCAGACAATCGTCCAACGTCAGGCCCTTCCATTCTTCAACGGCAGGACCATGCGGGGGAACAGACACATATCTAAAATCCGTCCCTACGCCGGTCTTAACCGATCAGGTTCAAAGGGTGCTCGCGTGGCTTCTCTTTCGGGAAGGAGTTACGCGATCTCAGCCGGTCCGCCGGCGCCCCTCGGAATAGTCGCCCCTTAGCTAGCAAATGGGTGATGGGCCGGCAAGGTAAAGCGGTGCGCCATCGGATATTATCCAATTATCCCGCCATCGGGTTATTCCGGCTGGAAAAGGTGCGGCGCTGAGGTTGAATTTGATAATTGCAGTACGGGCAGGGCTGGCCTCCGGGCATTGAGCCGCAGAATTGGTTGCGCCCATTCCACTTCGAATCGCCGCCGCAGGTTTGTGTTGTCAACAAGTAGCCTCTAACAGGCAGGCAGCACAAAACACCGCATACGCACCAATACGACGCGGTTGGAATCGTAAATTAAACTTACGCCACCTGACAAGCTGTCGGTCCCCTCATCGCAACTGCAGCCTTTGGGATCCGGCGATGAGGAAATCGACTTCGGGCTTTGACACCCAAGCGTCCCGTCCCTGCGCCGGCATGACCCGGATCAGGTTCGAAGGGTAGCTTCTCAGTCCCTGATGCCCTTGCTCCCTGGCGCACATTGCTCCCGCTTCCCTTTCGGGAAATTTGAGTTGCGCGTCGCTCGAGCTTGTCAAACAAAGTCGACAGGCGGGACGCCCCTCGGAACAAATGCACCCTGCCAAAAATCGCTGCGAATAACAAGGAAAATCGAACAGGACTTACACATGTGTCATGTGGAAAAGTCCCTATGGCGCAGCAAGTTCCGACGGCAGCGCCGCAGCCGCAACAGCTTGCGCGATAACCGCGCGCATCGCCTTTTTTGAATGCTTTATGGTCAGCATATCGATGATCTCGCCGGTATCAGCGTCGACCAGAAGCGTAAACCCGGTGGCGCCTTTAAATCGTGGGTAGATTTCCTCGAGGCCTTCCTGCTCCGCCTGTTCAGCAATTTCCGCACGCTGACCAAAAGTAAAATCAAACTCGACGAATTTCACCGGGTCGTCAGTAAAGTCGGGAATAACTTCTGCAAGGCGCGGTTTCAAAATTTTACAGGATGAACACCAGGCAGACGAAAAAGTTGCCGCGATAATTTCCGGCTCGCCGTCATAAACATAGTCGGCGCCAGTGGCGTCGGTGCGCCCGGAAAGGGCAAAAAGACCAATGCCGGCAATGACAATGGCCGGAAACAGGTAATCTTTCAGCTTTTTCATTTTACTTATCCCACACTTTTTTTCCCGGTGCGCCAGCTCAATACACCTGCTTGCAACCGTTCACCAGCCGCGCTTATCGCGCAACACACGTTACGTACGAATACCAACTGTTATAACATCTTTTGGCTTCGCTGCGCTCCACGCAAGGCCCAACCCTTCACCTTTCCGTGAGAACGACAGGCGCCAGCGGTCATTAAACGCGCATAAATTGTACTGCGCCTGGTTAAGTTAAATTCGCCCAACAAAACCGCAGAAGGTCTGCTGTTTCATACAACTGCTTAAACAACTATGCCGCACATCACTACTTGTGCATATTTCTTTTAAAAGAGAGTCGATGCGTCTATAATCGAACTGGGTATGCTGTTGTTTGCCTCGATTGGGGATGGCGACAACAGAGCAATGGTTAAGTCTTAGACCTGATTGATCAGCATCAAGACAGGCTAGGTGGGTTTCGGGATCTTCTAAAGAGCGCACAGCGCTGAATGATCCGAATTGTGCATGATCGGCTGAATGCTGATTATGGTTATACGTGTACAGATGAGTTGCGTTTATTCGCTTGCCCCGCATTGAACATGCGGGGCCGCCGCGTTGTCGCGTCAAAATTCGTGATCGCAACGCCAGCGTTCAGTTACGTAATTTCAGTTGCGTAAAACAAGTAACCAACCACATCGAGGGAGAAGTATGCATGTCGATTACCAATATAAATCGCAGTAAATACGCCAGCTTGTTGGCAGGTGCTGCGATTGCGCTTGGCGGCTTTACGGCGCCCGCCGCCTATGCCCAAACCGACGAAACGGCTGACGACGATCTGATTATCGTTACGGGCACACGCATCCGCCAAAACCCGCTAGACGCTACAAATCCGGTTCAAAATCTTGGAGAAGAAGATTTGAACCGCACCGGCCTGACGCAGATTGGCGATATCCTCGGCAAACTGCCAATCACAGGCTCCGCAATCAATTCAGCCAATAATGCGAGCGGTAATCTGGGATTCCCGCCAGACGGCTCTGGTATCGGCGCAGGCGCGGCAGAAGTCGAACTGCGCAACCTCACATCCAGACGAACCTTGGTGTTGGTCGATGGTAAACGTTGGATCAATGGGTCATCCGCCAGTGGCGTACCGGGATCAGTTGACCTCAATACTATTCCCGTCGGTATTATCGACCGGATAGAGGTGCTGCAGGATGGGGCCTCGCCGATCTACGGGTCTGATGCGATCGCTGGTGTTATTAACGTCATCACGCGTTCGGATTTCGAAGGTATTCGCGCATCCGCATATTATGGTCTGTTTGGCGACGGCGATGGTGAAACGCAAAATTATGATGTTTCGATGGGCGTTTCCGGTGATCGGGCGCGCGTTATCTTTAACGTTGCTTATGCGCGCCAAAATGATGTGTCGGCAGCCGACCGGGATATTTCACAATTTCCCATCGCAGGCATCGGCATGTGTCTAGCCACATGCTCGTCGGGGACGCCTCAAGGCAGGTTCGTTTTCACCGACCCCAACACGATGACTACATCATCTCTTACGCTCAATAACGGCGTCTTGAATGATGGCGCTGGCAATATTCCTGTTTTTGATCCGCTCAATCCAGGAACAGCCGGCGATTTTCATGCCTTCACAACTGCTGATCGATTCAACTTCCAGCCATTCAACTTTCTACAGACACCGAATGAAAGGCTCAATATTTTCGGTAAGGCGGAGTACGACGTTACGGACAGCATTACTTTCCGTTTGACCGGCAGCTATACCAACCGCCAATCCGCAAATCAGGCGGCGCCGGAACCCCTATTCATTGGTCCGGAAGCGGGCAATGGCAACATCATGGACACGGTGATTGTCGCCGCTGACAATCCGTTCAACCCATTCGGGTTTGCGCTGGACGCGAATAATCTGATCTTTGCGGGGCGTCGCCCGATTGAGGCCGGCGTTCGGTTCTTCGAACAGAATGTCGACACATGGTTTGTTGGCGGAACGCTTGATGGGATTACCAATATCGGCGGCAACGATGTTTATTGGGATGTCAATTTCTCTTTCTCTCAAGCACAGGCGAACCAAAGAAAAACCGGCGCCTTTAACGCCGCAAACCTCAAGCGCGCACTGGGCCCGCTCGCCGAATGCGTTGACGGAATGGGCGCCAGTATCGACGGATGCGTGCCTTTCAATTTCTTTGGCGGCCAAGGGGTGAGTGGCGAAGGTTCGATCACCCAGGAGATGCTCGACTTTGTCACCTTCATTCAAAAGGATGAAAGCCAGCAGGAGCAGTTTGATGTTTCAGTCAACGTTGCCGGTGAAATGTTCGAGCTTCCCGCCGGTCCGATTGGCTATGCGTTTGGCTTTGAACATCGCAAGCAAGAGGGCTTCTTTGTTCCGGACGCTATCGTGACCGCAGGCCAGACGGCCGGCGTGCCAGCCTTTCCGACAGCGGGTGGTTTCAATGTCAACGAAGTCTATGGGGAACTCTCTGTACCCGTACTGCATGGTCTGCCGTTTGTTGAGCTTCTCGAAATCAACGGCGCGGTTAGATATTCCGACTATAATCTCTTCGGCGGCGATGAAGTTTTCAAAATCGGCGCTAACTGGCGCGTGACGGATGATTTGCTCTTCCGCGGTAATTTCTCGGAAGGCTTCCGGGCGCCGGGGATTGGCGAGCTCTTCAACACCGGATCCCGTTTTGACGCCACGATCGACGATCCATGCTCGGATATGTTGGGTCTTGATCCAAACGGCTCAGGCATGGCCGCAAGCGCAGCAACCATCGCAAACTGTACAGCATTGGGCGTTCCTGCTGACGGCAGCTTTGTTTCAATCGGCGGTCAGATTTCAGTCAACACTGGCGGCAACGTAAACCTGACGCCTGAAACATCGGAGAGCTACACATTTGGTTTTGTGTACGACCCTAGCTGGGTCGGCGAGATTGGCGGTCTGGAGGGTCTGGTTGTTGAGGCCAATTATTACAACATCTCGATTGACCGCGCGATTCAGGCGCCGAATGCGCAGACAAAACTCTCCCAGTGCGTTGCGACGCTTGATCCTGTGACATGCGCCGGAATCAACCGCACCGCTGCGGGCACCATTAATAGCTTCGCGTCACAGCTCGGCAATATCGGCGGCATTGAAACCAACGGTTTCGATTGGTCCGTCACACTGACCAGCGCCGAAACCGGCATTGGCCAATTCCGGTTACAGTCGATCAATACTTATCTCAACGAATATACGGAGATCGTTGAGACATCGACCGGCGTTACGCGTCTCTCACGCGAAGGCGTTGAACTTGGGTCTCCTGAACGCGGTTTTACCAAGTTCAAATCCACGCTCATCGCTGATTGGGCCTATGGAGCCTTTGGCGCATCGGTGACGGCACGCTATCTGGGCTCTCTGACGGAGACCTGCCCGGACGCTGTTCTTGACCTAGCGCCGCAACTTTGCAGCGATGCGGCAGGCGCCACCAATGAGATCGAATCAAAGATCTTTACCGACATTCAGGCAAGCTGGACGCCGCCAATGCTCGATGACGCAGCAACGCTGACACTCGGCATCAACAACCTGCTTAATACGGATATCCCGTTCTGTTTCAGCTGCGATCTCAACAGCTTTGACGGCACGCTCTATCCAATTCCTGGCCGCTTCTTCTACGGGCGCATTGCGTTGAAATTGTAGTCAACGCCCATAGCGCTGGGCGAAAAAGTGCCTACCGGTTTTTCGCAAAATCCGGCGCGCAGAAAAGAATCTAGATCATCGGGCGATTCCACTTAAGCGCCCGATGATCTGACCACACAAAAAAGAACGGCCTTCTGGTTTCCAGGAGGCCGTTTTTCTGACGCCAATTTCGCCACGCGATGTTTGGTGAACCCATCAGAAATTGATGAACGTCAATCCAGAAACGGATCGCGCATCAAGATGACATCGTCGCGTTCAGGACTCGTAGAGACAAGCGCCACCGGCGTTTCAATCAGTTCCTCGATGCGGCGAACATATTTAACGGCTTCAGCTGGAAGATCCGCCCATGAGCGCGCTTTTTCCGAGGAACCCGACCAGCCTTCCATCGTCTCATAAATGGGCTCGACCGCCGCCTGACTATCAATGCCGGCGGGAAGATAATCGAAGGTTTCACCACCGATATTATAACCGACGCAGACTTTCAGCTCTTCAAAACCATCCAGTACATCGAGTTTAGTAAGGGCGATCCCATCGACACCGGCAACCTTAAGCGACTGACGCACCAGGGCCGCGTCAAACCAGCCGCAGCGGCGCTGCCGTCCGGTGACGGTGCCGAATTCATGTCCGCGTTCACCCAGCCTTTGACCAATATCGTCGTGGAGCTCCGTTGGAAACGGCCCCTCGCCAACGCGAGTCGTATAAGCTTTGACGATGCCGAGAACGTAATTCACCGAACGGGGCCCAACCCCGGAACCTGTCGCCGCTTGCCCCGCAACAGTGTTTGACGAGGTGACGTAAGGATAAGTTCCGTGATCGATATCAAGGAGAACGCCCTGCGCGCCCTCAAACAGAATGCGCTTGCCGGCCTTATGGGCTTCATCGAGAACACGCCAGACAGGTTTTGCAAAAGGCGTGAGCTTTGGCGCCACATCGCGCAGCATTTCAAACAGCGCATTGCCATCTATCTCAGCCCCGCCGAGCCCGCGCCGGATGGCATTGTGGTGAACAAGCAGATTTTCAATTTTTCCCGGCAGCGTATCGAGATTAGCAAGGTCAATCAGACGAAGCCCCCGCCGGCCCGCCTTGTCCTCATAGGCGGGACCAATGCCGCGTTTTGTGGTGCCGATCCTGACACCCGTATTTGAAGTCTCACGAATCTGATCAAGCTCCTGATGCACCGGCAGGATCAGCGTTGCATTCTCCGCAATCATCAAATTCATCGGGTTAATTTTAACGCCCTGCTCCGCAATTCGGTCAATCTCGGCGAGCAAAGCAAAAGGATCAACGACAACACCGGAGCCAATGACGCCCATGCAGCCCTTGCGCACAACGCCGGACGGCAACAGCGATAATTTATAGACCGCGCCGTCTATAACCAGCGTATGGCCGGCATTGTGCCCGCCCTGAAAGCGCACAACGACATCAGCCCGGGCCGACAGCCAGTCGACGATCTTACCCTTGCCTTCGTCACCCCATTGCGCGCCGATAACAGCCACATCGGCCATATTTTACTCCGAATTTGTCTGAAAATGCGGGCGCACCTTAGGCGCTCTGGCCACCGGGTCAACGATTCGCTGGTCAGGAAATTGAGGCCTGCGCCCAGCTTGCATATTGCCGGTTACTTTCCCCGGACGCTGAACCGCATCGAAAGATAAATCCCGCCCAAAATCAGAACCGATGCGATGATCAACCGCATTGTCATCGGCTCGCTTAAAAGAGCAATGCCGGCAAGGGCGGCGACAACGGGGACGGCAAGTTGAACAATCGACGCATTCATCGCGGACAGTCTTTTGAGTGCGCCGTACCAGATCACATATCCAGCGCCGGATGCGAGCGCGCCTGAAATGACAGCAAGCGCCGTCCCCAGGGGAGAGACGTGAGCGCTGTGGGGCGCCAGCAGGAGTAAAAACACAAATGGCAGCGCGAACAAAAAGTTTCGCGCTGTCGCGCCAACAGGGTCGGCAGCGCTGCGGCCCAGCAATGAATAGACGCCCCAGGCAATCCCCGCTGCCGCCATCAACAGCGCCCCCACAAGCGGCGGCGCGGATAATCCCGGCGCTGTCAAATAGATCAGCCCCGCAAGGCTCGCGGCAATTCCGGCCCATTGCATCATACCCAGCCTGTCGCCTTTGAAGATCGCAGCGCCAATCATGGTGACCTGCACCATGCCAAACAAAATGAGCGCGCCGACGCCCGCATCAAGGCTCACATAGGCCAGTGAAAAAGCGATCGCATAAATGAACAAAGCCACAGGCGCGCGCCCGTCGCTGATCTTTGCGGGCAACAAACTTGCGCGTTTTGCATAGAAAAACGGCGTCAAAAACAACGCCCCGGCAAAGAGCCTGATCTGTGTGAAGCTGACAGGGTCAATAAGCTCAGCTTTCAGCGCCATTCGGCAAAGAATGGAATTTGCGGCAAATGCAGATAAGGCCAAAATCGTGAGGACGAGCGTTTTGTATCGCACCATCTCAGCCCTCAGCCTAAGGCGCTCTTCATCGAGAGCGCTGGGGCGTTTCCGAGATAAAGTAGTTCCCGGTTTATCGTCCGGAAACGCCCCGGATTAATATATTAGCGCATTTCTTATCGGAAAACCGCGCCACACTTTTCCGGAAATGCGCTGAGTTAAAATGCCAGCGCCTTCGCCTGAGTAACATGAGGAAGTGCGCAAACTTTCCCCAGAACATCTTCCGTGATCGGCTCATCCACAGCCAAAAGTGAAATAGCGCCTTCACCCGTCACCGCCCGGCCGAGATTAAAGGTCGCGATATTGACCTTCGCTTCACCCAGCGTTTCACCAAGAGCGCCAATAAAACCAGGCCGATCTTCATTGGTAACGTAGAGCATATAGGGTGCAAATCCCGCCTCCATGGAAACGCCTTTGATTTCGATAATACGCGGTGACGGCCCAAAAACGGCGCCCGACACAGTACGATCATGCTTTTCTGTAATAATCCGTAACCTGATGATACTGTCATAAGCGTCCGCATCGTTACTGCTCGTTTCCGAAACGGAAATGCCGCGATCCTTGGCGATCACTGGCGCATTGACGATATTCACCTCGGACAGCATCGGCTTTAGAACACCGGCTACAGCCGAGGCGGTCAGTGGTTTTGTGTTGAGCGCAGCAACTTCGCCTTCAAAGGTAATTTCAATTTTTTTGAGCGCGCTTTCCGTAAGCTGCCCGGAAAATGCGCCGAGCTTTTCAGCAAGTGCAATATAGGGCTTCAGGCGCGGCGCCTCTTCGGCCGTGACCGACGCCATATTAAGCGCATTTGAGACAGCGCCGCGCACTAAGTAGTCGGCCATCTGTTCAGCGATCTGGATTGCTACATTTTCCTGCGCTTCCGACGTCGAAGCGCCAAGATGCGGTGTTGCAACAACGTGCGGATGACCGAACAGCGGATGTTCCGTCGCCGGTTCGCGGGCATAGACGTCAAGCGCCGCCCCTGCGATGCGCTCTTCGTCCAGCGCTTCTTTCAACGCATCTTCATCGACGAGCCCGCCGCGTGCGCAATTAATGACATAGGCGCCGGGTTTTAATTTTGCGATATTCCCCTGACCCAACACATTGCGTGTCTGGTCAGTGAGCGGCGTATGCAAAGTTACAATATCAGCTCGCGCGAGAAGGCTATCGAGCTCCACTTTTTCAACACCAAGCTCAATTGCGCGCTCTTCAGTCAGAAACGGATCATAAGCGATGACGCGCATTTTAAGACCGACAGCGCGATCAGCGACAATTGACCCGATATTGCCGCATCCAATCACGCCAAGGGTTTTTGCAAAGACTTCAGCGCCCATAAAGGCTGACTTTTCCCATTTCCCCGCATGGGTAGACTGGTTTGCTTGCGGAATTTTACGCACCAGCGCAAACATCATTGCAATAGCGTGCTCCGCTGTGGTGATAGCATTTCCATACGGCGTATTCATCACAACAATGCCTGCCGCCGTCGCCGCCGGAATATCGATGTTGTCGACGCCAATACCCGCGCGGCCGATGACTTTGAGGTTTGTTCCTGCCTTGATGATCGGCGCCATCGCTTTCGTCGCCGAGCGTACCGCCAGCCCGTCATAATCGCCGATGATCGAGAGCAGCTTTTCTTTGTCCTTGCCGAGCGCAGGCTGGTAATCAACATCAACGCCGCGTTCCTTGAATATATTAACAGCGGTTTCACTTAAGGCGTCAGAGATCAAAACTTTGGGCATGGGATTTTACCGTTCGCAATTTGAATAATGGGAAATCAGAGGGACGCCTTGGCGGTCGCAAAGGCCCAGTCGAGCCATGGGCCAAGCGCATCAATGTCACTGCGCTCAACCGTCGCGCCGCACCAGATGCGCAGCCCCGGCGGGGCGTCGCGATAACCGCCAATATCAAAGGCAACTTCTTCGGCGTCGAGAAGGCCTTCCATTTTCTTGACAAAAGAACGCTGGGCGTCGTCGTCAGAAGCGGCGATATCCGCATCAGTAATCTTGAGGCAGACCGATGTGTTCGACCGTAGCGCGGGATCTGCGCATAAAAAATCTGCCCACGATGTTCGCTCAACCCATTCTGCAAGGGTCGCATAATTTGCATCAGCGCGCCCGTGCATCGCCTCCAACCCGCCAATCCTCGACGCCCATTTCAGAGCATCGATATAGTCTTCAACACACAGCATCGAGGGCGTGTTGATCGTGGCGCCGGAAAAAATCCCTTCGATCAGTTTTCCACCCTTGGTCAGTCGAAAAAGCTTCGGCAAGGGGCGCGGCGGCGCATAGCTTTCGAGGCGTTCGGCAGCACGCGGGCTGAGAATCAGCATGCCGTGGCCACCCTCACCGCCCAAAACTTTCTGCCAAGAGTAGGTCACAACATCGAGCTTCGCCCAGTCGAGCGGCTGTGCAAAGATCGCAGATGTAGCATCACAGATGACAATCCCCTCGCGCTCAGCGCTGATCCAGTCAGCATTGGGCACGCGTACACCGGACGTTGTCCCGTTCCAGGTAAAAACAACATCATGTGCCGGATTAACAGAAGCCAGATCAGCGATCTCGCCATAGGGCGCATCAAGCACCCTTGCTTCAAGCCCAAGCTGCTTGATGGCGTCCGTTACCCAGCCGGCGCCAAAGCTTTCCCAGGCGAGCATGTCGACAGGGCGGGGACCCAGCATCGACCACATCGCCATTTCTACCGCGCCGGTATCAGAGGCGGGCACAATACCGATGCGATAATCATCAGGCACACCAAGCAAAGCCCGCGTGCGATCAATCGCATCTTTCAAGCGCGCCTTACCGATTTTCGAACGGTGAGAGCGGCCAAGAGGAGCGCTCGTTAAATTTTCTGGAGACCAGCCAGGCCGCTTTGCACAGGGCCCGGATGAAAAATTGGGACGCTCGGGGCGCGTCGCCGGCATCGTATCACTCATAATGTTCCATCCTTCCAGATGGCAAGCGCCCCGTTGGGGGGGCGTGGCCCATAACCACCCTCGCGCAAACTTATGGGCGGCGTCAACGGAAATTTATTCTCATTACCGTGAGTTTTTCTCCCTTGCGCGAGGGCGCTTACACCGGTAGCGCGGGACATTATGGCCAATAATTTTAAATCACCGGCGGATGCAACGCTTTACGATTGGGCGCTTCTGGGCCTGGTTGTTGCGCTTGGCGGATTTTCCTTTGCAATGATTCGCACAGCCGTGGAGACCATTCCGCCGGCGGTTGTTACGGTTGGGCGCTTATGGATCGGCGCCATATTTCTTTACGGGGTGATGATACAGGCGGGACGGCGCCTGCCGCCGTTTCTAGCGGCGACGAAAAAAGGCTGGTCGGTACATTTGGAATGGCGGTGGATGATCGCCATCAGCGTCATCGGCTATGTAGCGCCATTTTTCATTTTTCCGTGGGCGCAGCAATTTATCGATAGCGGTCTTGCCGGCATCTATATGGCGTTCATGCCGATCTGGACCGTTGGTCTCGCTTATTTTTTTGCTGGCGAAAGCCTTTCCCCCCGAAAGATCATCGGGTTTTTATTGGGTTTTGTTGGCGTCATCATCCTGATGGGCCCTGAGATCATCGGCAACGCTGCGAACTCCAGCGTGCTCGCGCAAATCGCCCTTCTGGCGGCAACAATCTGTTATGCAACATACGCTGTGATGACGCGGCGCGCACCGCCTATACGCCCGCGCGCTTTTGCAGCGGGCACACTATTGAGCGCAGCTATAATCTCAACGCCGGCATTGTTATTGATAGATATCGATACCAGCAATTGGTCACTTCTAAGTCTTTTAGGCGTCATTGGTCTTGGCCTGGGGCCAACGGGCCTTGTTGGAATATTACTGATCATCGTCATCCAGCGCGCCGGCGCAGGTTTTATGGCGTTAGCCAATTATTTGGTGCCGTTATGGGCCGTCGCAGCCGGCGCTGTCATTTTTAATGAACGACTTAATCCATCCGCATTCGCCGCATTGGCGGTTATCCTTATCGGCGTTGCAATCAGCCAGCATTCATCGCCCGGAAAAATAAAACCGGCGGATCAGATAAAAAGCTGACCTTTCTGAACGGGCACCGCATTACCGCCTATTCGCACAGACGTAACGGCGCCGCCTGATGTTTCGACGGTCGCATGAATGCGGCTTGGTCGCCCCATTTCAAAACCCTGTTCAATGATCCAGCGATGGACACCGTCAGGAAGGTTTTCGCTCAGTGCGATCTGCCCCGGGAACGCAGCCGCCGCCGAACCTGTCGCCGGGTCTTCGGGAACACCAGCGTCAGGCGCAAACATGCGTGCATGATAGGAAGCGTCACCCGCCTCACCGCCCTTTGCATAAAGATAAACGCCAACGGTTTCCTCCAGCGACAGCGCCGAGAATGCAGCGCTGTCAATGCGTGCAGCGCGGACAGCATCCAGCGGCGCGCAGGCATAAATGTAATCAGCCCCAGCGCCCATAAGCCGGGGATTTTGGGCGCCGCGATCAATGGCGCCGGCGGGCAAGCTCAGCGCTGCTTCAAGCGCCTCAGCAGCGGGCGCAGCGCCGGCCGCCTCTGGCAGGTTTGGGTTTTGAAATTCCGCAAAGGGCACGGCATTGTTTAAATCGATCCGTACAGGAAAAATACCAGTGTTCAATTCCAGCTTGATCTCGCCTTCAAGTTTCCGGGCCTGCGCAATCGCAATCGCTGTTCCAACTGTCGGATGCCCTGCAAAAGGCATTTCATAACCAAGCGTGAAAATTCGAACCCGTGCCGTGTTGGACATATCTTCCGGCGGCAGGACAAAAGTTGTCTCAGACAGATTGAACTCCCTTGTGATGATTTGCATCTCATCGGTTGAGAGCCCTTGCGCATCCATCAGGACCGCAAGCTGATTGCCCGCAAATTTCTCATCGGTGAAAACGTCGAGCGTTTCGAAATCATAAGCGCGCATGGCATTCTCCTAGAGGTGGTGCAGATTTCTGCCGAATTTACGATCGATATCGACTGCGGAGCGTACTCAATCAACCGAGTATTTTTAGCGCCAACGATAGTTGGACTTAAACCCCGGCCACCCCAAAGCAAAGAAGGCGCAAAAAAGCAGGCCTACGACCGCTTATGGCGTGTTGTCGCCATTTTCTTTCACGGTATGTCCATGATTTAGCGGTCCATGCCCGGCGCCGTAGCCCGGCGCTGTTCTGATCGCCTCATGCACATAGGCAATGGCCCGCTCGGCGGCCAAAGGTAAAGCCATGTCTTGCGCAAGGCCCGTTGCGATCGCTGACGCCAGCGTGCAGCCCGTGCCATGGGTTGACGTTGTATCGAGACGGCGGTTGCGGAATGTCAGCACGCCCGAAGCTTCGACAAGAATATCCGCCACCTCATCGCCAGCCATATGCCCGCCCTTGACGAGCGCCGCATCAGCGCCGAGCGCGACCAGCGCTTCACCCGCTGCAATCATGGCGGCCTCATTGACGATCGCAACACCCGTCAGCGCCTCAGCTTCCTCCGTGTTCGGCGTGATAACAGCAGCCAGCGATGCCAGCCGGTCACGAATGATCGCTGCGACACCGCCGCCGGCAAGCATATCGCCGCTCGTGGCGACCAGCACGGGATCAAGAATTACAGGAATTGATTTGGCGCGGGCTTCCAGGAGATCAGCAATAAGCTTCGCGGTTTTGAGATCGCCAATCATTCCGATCTTGATCGCATCAGCGCCAATATCATTGATCACCGCCTCAATCTGGGCGCGAATGATCTCGGGCGCCACCGGATGGACTGCACTGACCCCTTGCGTATTTTGCACCGTAAGCGCGGTGATCGCCGTCGCCGCATAACCGCCAAGCGCCGTTACAGTTTTGATATCGGCCTGAATACCGGCGCCGCCTGACGGGTCAGAACCGGCAATAATGAGAACGCGGCCTTTCAAAGCGGTCTTCCTTGCTGATGGCACGGCCGGAAAATCCGGCGATTGCCCTATTCTTTTCAAACAAGCGCCGTGATTGCGCAATATGGCAACAGTTATTCGATGGCGGGAAATGCGATACGGAGAGAGCAATGGCGCTGAACAAGCTGATTTGGGTGGGTCTCATATGCTGTCTGACGGCGCTCGCGATCCAGGTCTTTCCCAATGCCGCGTTCCGCATCGGCGTCGATGTGGGCGCTTCCTGGGTGGTTTTTGGGTTCGGAATCTTTTTAATTCTGATGTCGACGCTGATCAGCGTGGGCGGCAAAAACTGCGATCATTGATGTGAATCTTACTTTGTAACGGCCGTACGACTTAATGCGAGTTGCGGCCATAATTGACAGACCCGCGCCCAAGGCTTAACACCCGCGCCGGGTGAAGGCCCCTGCCGCTCGCAAGCGAAAGCTCTGGTGAAGTCCTTCGTCGATTTGTTCCGGTCAGCTCAGCAATGCAGCATGCGGACAGATGGTAATGCGAGCCCCCGTCGAACATTTCCGCATGGCAACGCATGAGGCTTACCCATGAATAACTCACATACCCTGCCGCGCTTGGAAGATCTGAAGCAACAGGCCAAACGCCTGCGTGCTGGGCTTGGCGAAGATGGCGATTTTATCTCGCACAGTGAAAGTCTTGAATTGGTCGCAAAACAATATGGTATGCGCGACTGGAATACGCTTCACGCCGCCGTTGGAAATCGCCCGCCGCCCCCAATCTCTGTCGGCGCCCGTATCAACGGACATTATCTCGGTCAGGCGTTTGTCGGTGAGGTGTTAGGCGTTCAATCGCTCTCGCCGGGTCGAACACGCATCACAATCGAACTGGATGATCCGGTTGACGTTGTCACCTTTGACAGCTTTTCCGCCTTTCGCCGTCGCATCAGCGCAACGATCAACAGCGACGGTAAAACCACCGAAAAAACGTCAAACGGCGTACCGCAACTGGTGTTGGCGTGAGGCCTTAACCGATACGGAATTGCGCGTTGCGCAATTCCACCGGCGCGCCGTCGCTCTTGGCAAGTCCAGCCATAAGCGGCGCGCCGGTTCGGCGTTCGACGATGGCGGCAGCCGGGGCAGTTTTCCTGATATGTTTGTCGCCCCACTGCATCAGCGCAATTAACGGCAACGCGAGATCAACACCCATGGGCGTCAATACATATTGATGACGCGCACGCTGGCCGGGTTCCCGGTAAGGTCTTTTGATCAGCACGCCCGCATCGGTGAGGCGTTTTAAGCGATTGGATAAAACGGATCGCGGCAGGCCAAGATCCGTTTTCATGGAATCAAACCGCGTTACGCCGTAAAGCGCCTCGCGCACGACCAGCAGCGTCCACCGATCACCGAGAAGCATCGCCGCCTGGGCCATGCCGCAATCACCAAGATCAACCTTCGTGGCCCCAAGCTTGTCAGGACCTGCATCATCTGAATACGCCATAAAGACTCACCTCCATATGGGTTTGCCTATGGTGTTTCGGCCTGAGTGCGCAATATGGATCGACTGTTTTTTGGATTGGCTTTTGCCTTCAGCGATTACTCTTCAGCGGTTACTGGCCGATCACAAAAAGTTGTCCGCACCGTGCATAAACGGCCGCAATTGGGCGCAAAGCCGCGCCATTCTCGCCGTAATTAACCATCATCATTGGCGTCATGGAAATCCAGCTGGGGCAAGCACGGAGATCTAAAATGAGAACACTGATGAAACCAATCATCGCAGGCGCCATGGCTCTGGCCGCACTCGGCGCAACTGCTGCCCTCGCTGGCGACCGCTCGGATCGTCAACATGATCGCAGAGCCGATTATCGATCCGATCAACGGTCTGATCACCGACCGGATTTTTGTGATGTCGACCACGATCACCGAAGCCATGCATCGAATTATTACGACTATTACTCACCAGACAAATATTTTCGTGCGGGCCGGTATAACGGGTCAGGCTTGACTGTTTCGATTCGCGTGGGCGATCGCCATGGCGACCGCCGCTACAATGATCGTCACTATCGCGATAATGATCGTCGTTATCATCGCGCCGACCAACGTCGCCGTGGCAGAGTTGTAAACCGTCAGTCCTACGACACGCGCTATCGCGCCCGTATCGTCCTTAAGGAAGAGGTCGTCCGAGGCCGTCGCGGCAACCGTCGCCTTGTCTGCACCGTCACGGCCCGCGGTCCTGAAGCCGGCTATGTTTCAAAACGCCGAATGCACCGGATCGCGAACCGGAATTGCTCACCGCGCGCCAGAGTCCGCGTTTATTCGTAACCCGAGAACCATTGCGTAGAAAAAGCCCGCCGGCATGCGTTTTTTGCCGGCGGGTTTTTTTACGTCTCGATCTCACTCACCAACTGGCTCACGACGTTCTTAAGCGTCTCTTCTGCCACGCCCGCCTTGATCAAAACACGCAGACCGAAATAACCGGCGAGAACTTTCGCCGCCATTTTTTCGCGTTTACGCGTATTGGCGGCATAGGGTGGTGAGGCCGCCAGAGCGTTGGCAAAAGCCTTTGTCAGTCGATCCATGGCAGCACGGACGAATTTTCGCGTAGATGGATCATGGGGCGCCTGATCTACGCTGGCGTTGCACAGAAAACAGCCGCGCCTGTTCTGGCTCGCTGATGCGCCATCAATCACGGTATATAGTAATCTTTGAATACGAATCCGCGCACTTCCCGTTTTGTTCAAAAGAGTCTCGGCGCTCTGCACTTCTGTTTCTTCATAAGCAGCGAGGGCCGCAAGATACATCGCCCGCTTATCACCAAATGTGCGATAAAGACTTGGTTTTTTTAAGTTGGTCGCCGCCTCAATATCCTGCAGCGACGTCCCTTCATAACCGTTCATCCAGAAGACATTCATAATCTCTTGAAGTGTTTCCTGGGGGTCAAATTCCATTGGTCTGCCCATTTTGGTCCGTCCTCACTAATTTGTTACCGATCAGTCTCTAATCAGTACTTTACCAATCGGTAAACAATCATATATGCACTTCGTCACCGGGCGCAAGTCGCGCCGCGACATTCAAGAATCAGCCTCCCGGGGGATTTCCCGGCCGAAAAAAGGAAAAAAGATCATGACCAGACTAACGCAACTTACGGATGAAGCAGCCTCTCCAGCAGCGGCGGAACTTTTCAGCGCCATTAAATCAAAGGTTGGCATGGTGCCCAATCTTTACCGCGTTCTCGCCAATGAACCCGCCGCTCTGGCCGCCAATCTAGGCCTCAACGAAGCGCTCGGCAAAGGCAGCTTTGATGCTCCGACCCGCGAAGCGATCGCGCTTGTCTCCGCCGGCGCCAATAATTGTGACTATTGTGCCTCTGCCCATACGGCAATTTCAAAAAGCCTCAAAGTGGACCCTGCCGAAATCAGCGCCCGCTTACGCGGCACGTCGAGTGATCCAAAACTCGCAGCAATTCTGACTTTCGCCACTGCGGTGATCGAAAAACGAGGGTTTGTCAGCAATGAAGATCTTGCCGCAGCGCGCAACGCCAATCTTAATGACGGCGAGATTGTTGAAACCATCGCCAATGTCATCGCCAATATCTTTACCAACTATCTGAACCATGTGGCTGAAACGGAAATCGATTTTCCCGTTGTGAATGCGCAGGCCGCTTAACCGCACCGCACAAAAGTCGATCATGGCTGGCCGGACGCTGCGTATTAGCGTTCGGCCTTTTTAGTTGGAAGATGCTTTTTCGACTGCCGAGCAGATATCATTGACGATAGTTTGTACGGCGCGCTCGTCTTCACCTTCGCCCATCACGCGGATCAATGGCTCGGTGCCTGATTTGCGAATAACAAGACGACCAGATTTGCCGAATTTATCTTCACCCGCCTTGATTGCTGCTTTCACATTCGCCGAGGCCAGCGGATCGCCACCCTGAAAGCGAACATTTTGCAAGAGCTGCGGGAATGGCTCAAAATTCCGGCACGCATCAGAAATTTTGCGACCACTCGAAGCAACCACAGCCAATACTTGCAACGCGGTCACAAGACCGTCGCCGGTGGTGGCATAATCGCTTAATATAACATGGCCGGACGGCTCGCCGCCAATATTCATACCTTTCGCACGCATTTCTTCGACAACATAGCGATCGCCAACCTTTGTGCGTTCCAGCGTAAGACCTTCGCCCCCAAGAAATTTCTCAAGACCCATATTTGCCATGATCGTGGAAACAACGCCGCTACCCTTCAAGCTACCGGATTTTTTCCAAGATGTTGCAATCAACGCCAGGATCTGGTCGCCATCAACAATCTGGCCTTTTTCATCGCAGATGATAACGCGGTCTGCATCACCATCGAGCGCGATGCCGATATCGGCGCGATATTCGAGGACTGCGTCCTGCATCTGTTTTGTGGATGTAGAGCCGCATTGGTGATTGATGTTGAACCCGTTGGGATCAACGCCAATTTCTTTGACCTCTGCGCCGAGCTCCCAGAGCACGGTGGGCGCCACATTATAGCCCGCGCCATTAGCGCAATCGATAACAACACGCATGCCATCGAGGGATGCGCGACGCGGGAACGCGGCTTTTGCAAATTCGATATAGCGGGCGCCAGCATCATCAATCCGCTTGACCCGGCCAAGATCCGCAGATGCGGCGAGCCCTGCATCAGCGCCATCCTTCATCAGGCGTTCAATTTCCAGCTCAGTCTCATCAGACAGCTTATAACCGTCCGGTCCGAAAAATTTGACGCCGTTGTCATGATACGGATTATGAGACGCCGAGATCATCACACCGAGATCGGCGCGTAGAGAACGCGTCAACATCGCCATCGCTGGCGTTGGGAGAGGCCCGAGCAAAAAGACATCCATGCCGGAAGCGGCAAAGCCTGCAGTCAGGGCCGGCTCAATCATATAGCCGGAAAGCCGCGTATCCTTGCCGATAACAACACGGTGGCGATGTGCTCCATTCTTGAAGACACGGCCTACCGCCATGCCGAGGCGCAGGATGCCGTCCGGGGTCATAGCGCCCGCATTGGCGAGCCCGCGCACGCCATCGGTTCCAAAAATATCTCGTTTACCGGTCATCTGGTCGTCGCCCCGCATGGCGCCGCTCTCCTGTTAACTATTGCTTTATTGTCTAGCACATTTTCTTGCCCAATGCCTTAACGCAGCAATCAGGCCATTTCTATGGCAGCCGCTATTTTTAGGGCCTGGCGGGTCTCCGCAACATCATGAATCCGGAAAATCGAGGCGCCGCGACGCCATCCATCAATAACCGCGGCAATTGACCCGCCTAAGCGCTGATCTGCAGGCCCTCCGAAGCTATCCGAAGGGTCATCGAGTGCTGCAATAAAGCGTTTGCGCGACGCCCCCAGAAGAACTGGCGCGCCAAGCGCTGTGAACCGTCCGAGTCCCCTAAGAAGTGCGAGATTATGAGGTGGCGTTTTACCGAAACCGATACCGGGATCGACAATGAGCTTTTCCATTGTCACGCCCGCCTTCACGCACGCGCCGACACGGCCATCAAGAAACCCATAAACTTCCTCAACAACATCCTCATAACACGGATGATCCTGCATTGTCCTTGGATCACCTTGCGCATGCATCAAGACAATGCTGCAGCCAAGACTTGTTGCCGCCTCCAGGCTATCGGGCGCATGGGTCAACGCTGAAACGTCGTTCCAAATCGATGCGCCAGCCGAGATTGCAGCGCGCGCCACACTAGGTTTTCGCGTATCGATGGAGATGGCGGCGGCGGTTTTTTCAGCCAATCCTTTTATGACGGGAAGGATCCGGCGCAGTTCTTCTTCATCGGCCACAGGGGCGGCGCCTGGCCGGGTCGATTCTCCGCCCACATCAAGAATATCGGCCCCGTCCGCTGCGAGCCTTAGCCCATGCGCAATTGCCGCTGCCGGGTTGAAATAGCGCCCACCGTCAGAAAACGAATCCGGCGTCACATTGACAATGCCCATGAGTTTAGGCGGCGTAAGGGGCTTTTTAGCGCTCATGGGACCGCAATGCCGCTCAGTTCCCGGCGATGCAAGAGCAAATGCGTTTACATTTGACAAAGATGGTACTTTGGTACATAAATAGCATATGGCTAAATCTGTTACCCGTATCCAGACCGGTGTTCGCGTCGAAAAACGCCTCCTCAAGGTCCTCAAGGGGCTTGCTGAGTATCTTGATCTTTCCCTTGGCGATCTTCTTGAAGGAATCGTTTTGCATAGCTTTGAAGGCAAAACCGCCTTCTCTCCCGAAACGCTCCGACAAATCGAGCAACTCAAGGAAGTCTACGGACTGGATCTAACAGCGGAAGACAGCCACCGGTTAAAGGACGCGGAAAATGACTAATTGCCAAACAGCACAATTGCTCGACGATTTCACAAATGACCGCATCGAGCCGGAAAGTTTTGGCCATGTTCAACATGTCGAAACCGCATACGCGCTGTTGCAACACAAGTCTTTTCTGGAGGCCGCAACGCTTTACGTGTCTGGTCTTGAGAAACTCGCAGCCACCGCCGGCGCGCCGAAAAAATTCAACATGACAATCACCCTCGCCTATCTCGGACTGATAGCGGAGCGAATCTCCGCCGCCCCAAATACCAACTGGACAAAATTCATCGCGGGCAACAAAGACCTCCTCGACAAAAAATTCCTGCTGCGCTGGTACGCGCCTGATCGTCTCTGGTCCGACGAAGCGCGCAAATCATTCATTATGCCGAGGGCAGCCATGTGATGACGGCAACCCACAAACGAGTGGCCAAATATCGTTCTCACACGCGGTCCCCACTCGTCGGAACGCAGCAAACCATCGGCCTACCGCAGATCAGCTGCATTATCAGGTCCTGACGCGTAAACTGTAGATATGACACAAACCCACGCCTGTTCTGCGTCGGCGCAAACCGAGCCTGTCCAACAGCTTGGAGATTATCATGCCTGGACGCTTGACCTTGGTCCCTCTGCGCCAGTGGACATGATCTGGGTCAGCAAAGCGCGCAAAGCGTCTCCCTTGCCGCATCTCTTGATGCCGCATGGCGAACCCAGCATCGCCGTTAGACGGCGACGCGATCGGTGCGGCGCTTTTGATGAAATCGATCTTGTGGTTTGCGGTCCCGTAGACCGGGCGCAATGGTACAGTCCCGATCCAGCCGAAGAACTCATCGCTGTCCGACTGAAGCCGGAAATATCTGTTGCCGCATTCGGCATTCACGCCGGCGATTTTTTAAACGCTGATCCTGTCACCAGAACCACCGCCGCCAAACCCTTTTGCCAGCAGACAATGCGCATTGCAGAAACTGGCGGCAGGATCGAGATAGCGCATGCACTTCTTAACGATCTCATTTCACATCATCGCGAAATCGCCAATCACGGCGCCGCAGAAACGGCCGCCGCGTTCATGTTGCGCGAATCCAAAGGACGCATCCCCATTCACACGATTGCAAAAAAACTGGAAATCAGCGAGCGCCATTTGCGGCGCAGATTTCAGGACGCCATGGGCATGTCTCCCAAAGCTTATGGGCGTCAATTGCGCATCGCCGCCGCCGCCATTCGCGCCGACGAATCGGCGTCACCGGACTGGGCCACCATCGCCTATGAAGTGGGGTATTTCGATCAGGCGCATATGATCACCGATTTCCGCAGCCTGTGCGGTCAAACGCCTGTCAAAATCCATCATGCCCGCCAGGCGCTAGCCTGCAACGAATTGCGGCTTGCCGGGTAGCCGACCTAACGGCTTCATGAGGCCGAAAGGTCCGTTTTTTCCAATACGCGAAATATGTGATTACGCACTCTCACCACCTCAGCGCGCATGCTGCGCCTGGATCCATGGAGCAATAGATGAAAAACGCAATAATCGGGCTCACCGCGCTTTGTGCGTCGAGCGCCGCGATCGCTCAAGACGAAGCTCAATATGTTTCCTATGACGGACATAACTGGCGCATTACAGCGCAGCGGGCAGAAGTCGAACAACATCTGGGTCGCGAAGCGCTGGCGCTCAGCGGTGGCCGCATCTGGCTGGACGGTGCAGAATTTACAGACGGCGTCATAGAATTTGACGTCGCCTATAAAGAGCAGCAGGGATTTATCGGCCCCATCTGGCGCGCTGAAAATGACAGACATTTCGAGGAGATCTATTTCCGCTCGCATCTGAATGGCAAACCCGACGCGGTTCAATATACGCCCGTAGAGAACGGCAACTCAGCATGGCAAATCTTTTCCGACGGTAACGCGATCGCTGCAATAGACCAGAAATTTGACACCTGGAATCATGTGAAAGTCGTTGTCAAAGGCGACAAGGCGGATTTTTATTTCAACAGTGATACGCCCAAACTGCATATACCCGATCTGAAAACGAATATCGGGGAGGGCGCCGCGGGCTTGCGCGTTTCAGGGCGCGGCGGCATGACCGCGTATTTTTCCAACATCGTCATACGCCCCTTGCAAGACGGCGAAAACATCGTTGGCGAAGCAAAGGATCCGGTTCCACTGCCGGAAGGCTTGATAACAGCGTGGAACGTCTCATCGATCTTTTCAGAGGACGTTGTCGCCAATGCGTTGACCCTGCCGAAATCCGCCAGCCGCGATCTGACCTGGAGCGCCCTTGGCGTTGAAACAAACGGCATCGCCAATATCTCAAAAATTACCAACCGCTTTCGGGACGGCGGCTCCACTGTTTTCATCCGCACCAATATCAACTCGGACAGCAAGCAAATGAAAGAATTGCGCTTTGGTTACTCTGACCGCGTGCGCATCTACCTCAATGGCAAGCGCGTCTATTATGGCGACGCCGGATGGACAGTCCGGGACTATCGCTTCCTCGGCACTGTTGGTTTTTTTGACAGCGCCGGCCTTGATCTAAAACGAGGCGATAATGAACTGCTGATCGCCGTCTCCGAAACCTTCGGCGGCTGGGCCTGGGCCGGCGCCATTGAGGATCAAACCGGGATCACTATTGAAAGACTGATTTCCGCCAGCGCCCGCTAACAACTTATTGGGTGTTTTCGGATCTACCCCCGGCGCCTCGTCAGCCCCAAGCGGCGGGCGCCGGTTTCTTGTTGCGCAATCACGCCCCTTGCGGGCTCGGCTCCATACCGCCAGCGCCATCGTCTTTTTTCTTGCCTGACGCAGGGACGCCAGATGACGGCACCGAAGAAGGCGGCGTGTGATCCTGAGGATCGGACGGATCTTCGCGGACGATCTTTTCGCCCCTCAACAACCCATCGATTTCGTCGCCAGTCAGCGTTTCAAATTCCAAAAGCGCTTGCGCCACAGCTTCCCAGTCATTGTTACGATCAGTCAGAATCTGACGCGCCTTGTCATAACCTTCTGTCACAAAACGGCGGATTTCATCTTCAATGGTTTTCGCCGTATCACCGGAGATCGCCTTGGATCGGGCGATCGACTGGCCGAGAAAGACCTCGCCTTCATCTTCTGCATAAGCAATGGGTCCGAGCTTTTCTGACAGGCCATATTGCGTCACCATCGCCCGGGCGAGTTTTGTCGCATGATCAATATCTGAAGAGGCGCCGGAGGTAACTTTCTCTTTGCCAAATTTCAATTCTTCGGCGACGCGCCCGCCCATGGACATCGCGATGCGCGCTTTCATTTGCTCGAGAGAAAATGAAAGCTTGTCGCGTTCAGGAAGATATTGAACCATACCAAGCGCGCGCCCGCGCGGGATAATGGTTGCTTTGTGAACCGGGTCAGAGCCGGGCATCGTGAGACCGACAATCGCATGGCCCGCCTCATGATAGGCGGTGAGCATTTTTTCATCCTCGGTCATCACCATGGAGCGACGTTCAGCGCCCATGAGAACCTTATCCTTGGCGTCATCAAACTCTTTCGCCGTAACAAAACGCCGGCCGCGCCGGGCTGCCAACAGCGCCGCTTCGTTAACAAGGTTGGCGAGGTCAGCGCCAGAAAAACCAGGCGTGCCGCGCGCGACCGTGCGGACATTAACATCCGGCGCCAATGGCACCTTTTTGATGTGCACCTGCAGGATTTTTTCCCGGCCGACAACGTCGGGATTAGGAACAACAACCTGGCGGTCAAATCGGCCTGGACGCAGCAGCGCAGGATCGAGGACATCCGGGCGGTTGGTTGCGGCAATCAGAATAATGCCTTCGTTGGATTCAAAGCCGTCCATCTCAACCAGCAGCTGATTCAGCGTTTGCTCGCGCTCATCATTACCGCCACCAAGACCGGCGCCGCGATGACGGCCGACAGCATCAATCTCGTCGATAAAGATAATGCACGGTGCATTCTTTTTCGCCTGCTCGAACATATCGCGCACGCGCGAAGCACCGACACCGACAAACATTTCAACAAAGTCCGAGCCTGAGATCGAGAAGAAGGGAACATTGGCTTCGCCGGCAATCGCACGCGCCAACAACGTCTTACCGGTGCCTGGTGGACCAACCAGCAAGGCGCCTTTCGGTATCTTGCCGCCGAGGCGCTGAAACTTCATCGGGTCTTTCAAATACTCGACGATTTCCTCGAGTTCTTCCTTGGCTTCGTCAATGCCGGCAACATCATCAAAAGTAATGCGGCCCTGGCGTTCAGTCAGCAGCTTTGCACGCGATTTGCCAAAGCCCATGGCCTTGCCACCTGCGCCCTGCATCTGCCGCATCACAAAGAAAAAGAACGCAAGGAAAATCAGTAGCGGTAGAATATTGAACAAGAGCGAGAGGAGCAAAGGAAGCTCTTCTTCTTTTTTGATCAGGGTCAAAACACCAGCATCATTGAGACGGTCTGCGATTGCTGTGTGCCCGTCTTCGGGAATCGTCGTGATATATTCCGTTCCATCGCTGAGCGTGCCGGTAATTTCAGATTTAGCGACGTCAGCGCTGCGCACGCCGCCATTCTCAATCCGATCAATAAAGTCGGAATAAGTAAGTTCGGTTTGCTGCGGGCCCTGCGGCGAAAACTCAAAAAGCTGGAGTGCAACAAAGAAAAAGACGATCACAAGACCCCAGATCAGTATATTGCGTCCGTTCATGCCGTCATCTTCCTCGTCCTTGCAGGGCTAACATTGCCGCCAGTCCACAGTGGACGGCAGGCGTTTCAACCATATTAGATAGGCGTTAAAAAAGCCCAGCGCTACGTGACCGGCGCCAATTACCGCCAATTCTTCTAAAACCTTATAATCCCACCGGAAAATCGCTCTTTGACCAGCGGCTCGGCGCGAACACCGCCTGACGCCATAAATGGGAACGCTGGCGCACCGGTCAATGCACCGCCCTGATAAATTCCTGGTGAGGTCGATATTGCTTCGCCTGGCCCCGAAAAAATCGTGATAGCCGGACCAAGCGCCCCCCGATCGAACCCTATCGGGGCGGCGGTAAGCCCGGTAGCGCCATTTTCCGGGCGCAATATAAACCGGCCGTCCCAGAACAGAGCATTGGCAATAGCAACAGATTTTATCGGCGCGACCCCGCCGCGGCCAAGCACGGCGCCAGGCTCACGGAGAAACCACATGCGGGCTTTCCAGAATTTAACCAGCGTGCCGCCAAGGGTCGCAGCGCCGTCGCGATTGGCCGCCTGGAGGGCTGAAAGCGCCGACATCTCGTCCGGCGCATGGGGCTCGCCGCTGACAGCATGAATAAGGCGCGCGCTCAATCCACCAAGCGCATTGCTGTTCCCTAGCTTGTCAATCGAAGCGCCACCCCAAGAATAAAAACACCCGCCCAACGCATCAAAGAGATCATCTTCCTGTTGGCGCAACCGCGCCGCTGCCTGGCCGAGCCGATCCGCTGTTCGGTTTAGCGCAGCACCCGTGAGCAGGTTTTGCTCCTCAAGCGCCGCAAGAAGTGCGCGCATACGCACGCGTTCATAGACCGGGTCTTCATTGGATGGATCATCGATATACGCTTGTCCGGCGTTTTCGACTGTCGCCGTGAGTTGCGCACGCGTAAAGCCCAAAAGCGGCCGCAGCAGCCGCACTGGCGCCTCAGATCCTGCAGCAATTCTTGTCTCTGTGCGCATCGCAGAAAGCCCGTAAAGCCCGGCGCCGCGTGCAAGCCGCATAAAAACCGTTTCCGCCTGATCGTCCGCGCTATGGGCTGTTAAGAGAGCCCCGCAGCGGTCTTTGGCCGCCGCTTCAGCGAGCAAGCGATAGCGTGCAGCGCGCGCCGCAGCCTGGACTCCACTGGCTGGTTTTTCACCAATCCATTTCAACGTACGATGGGTGAGGCCAATGGCTTCGCACCAGACCGCCGCCCTGGCGGTTTCCGCCGCCGCTTCAGCTCGCAAACCGTGATCAACGCTGTAAGCGAAAATTTCGGCGCCGGTATCTTGCCCATAGACAGCAGCAAGACGTGCGAGGGCCATCGAATCGCGCCCGCCCGACACGGCGAGCGCAAAACGGCTGGGGAGCTTCAGCGCACGCAGCCGCGCGCCGAAAGCTTCTGACGTCACCGAAGGGGGAGTTTCGCCCGTCGGCAAGGTCTTTCTACTGGCAGTTGATGCGCGTCATTTCCAGATCGGCGCGCTGGGTGACAGGCGCCGGTGCATTTGGAAATTTCGTCTTCATGGTTTTGAAAACCGTGCAGGCTTCGGTCGGCTTTTCCAGCCTCGAAAATGCAGTGCCTAACTTGAGATAGGCTTCCGCGGCTCTCGGATCATTGGGATAGTTTCGAATATGGCTGATAAACACATCTGCCGCTGCGGCGTTCTCGCCGAGTGCGAGGTGAATTTCGCCCAGACGGAATTGCGCATCCGGTGTCCGGCTGTGGTTCGGAAAGGCTTGTACATAAAGCTCAAACGCCGCTTTCGCGCGTTGATAATCGCCCTGTAACAGGAAGCCTGAGGCATAGATAAACGCCGCATCAGGGTCGAGCGGCAGCGTGACATCGCCGCCGCCGATACCGACAGCTGTATCGCGTGTGAAGCCTTGATCAGTTTGATCCGCAATCGGATCGCCTGCTGTTAAATCAACCGGCCCGCGCGCCGCCACTGCGCCACCATATGTCGTCGGTCCGCTGGCAGAAACCCCGGCTTCGCCCGAGAGCGCCGCACTAACCGCATTGAGGCGCTGATTTGAAAGCTCAAGACGATAGGTCAATTCTTCGACCTGGCCAGTTAATGTCTGAATTTCGCGTTCGAGCTCATTGACGCGCACCATAGCGGCGCTTTGGCCAGCAAGGCTCTTTTCGGCAATAGCCAAACGCTCCTGCAGGTCACGAACATCATCCTTGGTGCTCGCCATGGCAGGGGCGGCGATCAAAAACGCTGCGCTCAAAATGACGGCAAGGCTTTTATAGATGTTCATCGCTCAAATTCCTTCAGACTGCCGGACGGTGTCAATTTTTCCGCCCGCTTCACTTTCTCTTCTTTTTCTCTTTTTTTCGCCGATAGCGCCGCCTGTGGTTTTACGCCCAGACCGCGACAAAACTAAGGCGAACTCGTCATACCGCGTCCAATGATATTCAGGCTGCCAAGCCCGCAATATGAAAAGAGCGCGCCGCCTGGATACCAAGGGCGCGCTCTTTCTCAATCATTGGCGACATCAAGCGCGGGTCTATTAAGACCCCACCGATTTAATCGTCGTCGTGGAATTACGGTTCAATGACCATGCTTCCTCGGTTGATCGCGGATCAATTGGACGCTCTTTGCCATAAGAAACGGTCGTAATCCGGGCGCGATCAACGCCGAGACTCGCCAGATAAGAGCGGGCCGCTTCAGCGCGACGGGCGCCCAGCGCCAGATTATATTCGCGCGTACCACGTTCGTCGCAATTGCCGGACAGCAGAATGCGCGCCTCGGGATATTCCTGAAGCCATGCCGCCTGACGGGCAAGCGTCGACTGGGCCTGTGGCGTCAGCGTATATTGGTTATAGGCAAAGAAAACGCGATGCCCGGCGTTTTCTTCAAGATCTTGTTGGCTGCCCGGGATCGCCCCTACAGGGCCAGCGGTCTGGGTCGTATCGATACCAGCATTCGGATCAACACCAACGTTGCCACCGGTCGTGCATGCGGAAAGCAGCACTAGCGACACAAATACCCCTGCGATTTTAATGAAATTTGTCATGATCGTCTCTATTGCTCCACTTTCCCCAATGATTGGGCGATTCTGTCTGGGCCATGCGATCGCGCCCCCGCGAAAAGCCCCTCTATGTTTTAGGCACGCAACCCTGTTCAGGCCGTGAGGCGCGCTTTGATAGCAGCGGAATGTTAAAATCCCCGCCTTTCAATTTAATGTCAGTCAAACGCTAAAATTTAACCAACGCGCCAACCGTAACCCCAGCCGCAAGCCCAATCAAGAACGGCTGTTCCGGGTTGGGAATGATTTTTCGGTTACGAATTGGCAAGTTTTTCCCCAATTACGGGAGCAATGGCGACCAGGCCGGGTCTGACGCGTCCGCTGGCGTCCTCACGCGACGCTGATTGCGACCTGTCAAATCCACTGACCAAAGCGCCGAATTGCCGCCGGTGCCGTCCCGGCGGGTCGGCGTTTGGCGATAATACATCAAAACCCGGCCATTGGGCGACCAGGTCGGTCCCTCGTCGAGATAGCTTTCCGTTAATAATCGCTCGCCAGTGCCATCAGGCCGGATGACGCCAATATAAAACCGGCCCTTATATTGCCGGGTAAAGGCGATGAGGTCGCCGCGCGGGCTCCAGACTGGTGTCTGATAACGGCCCTCGCCGAACGTAATACGCCGCTGGTCGGATCCGTCCGCGGTCATTGTATAGATCTGCTGCGAGCCGCCGCGATCGGACGCGAAGGCAAAGCGCCGCCCATCTGGCGACATGGTTGGCGATACGTCAATCGCCGGGTGATCAGTGAGCCGCGTCAAACGCCGCGTCGCCAGATCCATCTTGAAAACATCGGAATTGCCATTGCGCTCCATCGACATGATCACCTGACGACCATCGGGTGAAAAGCGCGGCGCAAAGGTCATTCCACGGAACGTACCGAGTTGTTCCTGTTCGCCGGTTTCGATGTTGAAGAGAAAGACCTGACCGGGACGGTTATCAAAGAGCGCCATATAGGTAATCTGCTGCTGGGTTGGCGAAAAGCGCGGCGTCAGAACCTGATAATTGAGCCCATCAGTCAGTGGCACCGGATTGGCGCCGTCCTGATCCATAATCATCAATCGCTTGACGCGCTTTTCCTTGGGGCCGGTCTCGTGGACAAAAACCACCCGCGTATCGAAATAGCCGGCCTCGCCCGTCAGCGTTTTATATACAAAATCAGCAACCTTATGAGCCGCCCGGCGCCAATTATCCGCAGGGGTCTTAAAAGCGACGGCGCCAACCTGCTCATCAGAATATACGTCCCAAATGCGCGTCGAAACCTGCATGCGTCCGTCCGGCAATTCCACAACGTCGCCGACAATCAGCACTTGAGCATTGATGATGCGCCAATCCGCAAAACGAGGACGAACATTCACCCCTTCAGGCTTTTCGATATAGGCGCGCTGATCAATCACCTGAAAAAGACCGGACCGCTCAAGGTCATTCATGAGGACACTGGTGATATCGCGCCCAAGCGATGTCGTTGAATCATCGACGCCCAAAAAATCAGGCGCTGCAATCGGCATGGGATCGACATTGCCTTGGGTTATGTCGATGGTGACACGCGCCGATGCCGCATTAGCGCAAAGCGCCGCAATGATTGTCAGGAGTATTGCAAAAATTCTGTTCATCATTTTACTCTCTTTCAGGCCCCCTGAAATTCTTCTCTTCTCTTCTCTTCTCTTCTCTTCTCTTCTCTTATAGTCCAACCATCTGACTCGGGTCGAAATTCAAGCGCATATCTTTCCAGGTTTCAAATTGCTCCAGCGGTAGGAAATCATACGGCGCGCATTCCAGTACCGCACTGATAGCTTCTCGCTCGGCGACCTTCCAGAACTGGTTTCCTGATAGATTGATCTCCAGGGCGTTGGCAACGCGAGGCTGGGAGGCGAGCGTGCCATCACGATTCAATTCGAACTCCAGCACAACGACCAGTTTTTCCGGTTCCGGCGCGCCAATGATTGTTCCCGTTGTCCAGCACGCACTGATCGCCGCTTTCATTTTTGCATCAAGACTCGCCGTCAACCTGTCGCCGGCGCCGACACCGGCGCGTGGCTGATCCGCGGTTTCTGTCACTTGCGATGGTGCATCACGTGGCGCAGCTGTGAGCTCATTTTCTTTCTCTTTGTCGATCAATTGCGACAGCGCGTCGAAATCAAGCTCGTCATTTCTTGGTTTTGGCGGCGCCGGCTTGGGTGTTGGTTTTATCTCCGGCTCAATTTTTTCGATTACCTCTTCAGCAACGGGTTCCGGCTCCGGCGCTTGCTCCGACACGACTTCCTCGACTAGCGCCGGCAGTTCTTCAATTTCCGGCTCCGGCAAATCGGGTTCCGGCTCTTCAATCTCAGGCTCCACCTCAGGCGCCGCTGCCGGCACGCTCGTGGTCAAATCAAGCTCAGCTTCGCGGATCAGTTCCAGCGGAATATAGGGTTCCGATATCACATCAGGCCGCCACCCGGGGGGCAGCACGTCGAGATACACCCCACCGACGATAGTGACGTGTAGCAAGATCGATACAAAGACGCCAAAACGCATGAAACCGGCGGCCCTTCTCTACAAATAGTCCGTGTACGTCACTGCAATTCCGGGTCGGTAACGAGCCCGATCCGACGAAAGCCCGCCGCATTAATACGGCCCATCACGCGCACAACATCGCCATATGCACGGTTTTGATCGCCGCGAATAAAGATCCGCTGATCATAACCAGCAGTCGCAATCGCTTCGAGATGGGCTACGAGGTTTTCAAATTCGACCGGCGTTTCCTGAACATAAATCGTTCCGTCTTCTGAAACGGTCACAGTCAACGGCTCACCGGTATCCTGAATAGGATTGGCGGCCGTTTCCGGCAGATCAACAGCAACACCAACGGTCAGCAGCGGGGCTGCGACCATGAACACAATCAGGAGCACCAGCATGACGTCGACAAGGGGCGTCACATTGATTTCAGCCATAGGCTGCGTGCGGCCCGGCCGATGGCGGCCACCCGCAGAGTTAAGCTGAGCGCCCATTAGCGCGACCTCTCATCAAGCTGGCGCGACAGGATCGCGGAAAACTCATCCGCAAAACCATGCAGCCGAACCGCGTAAGAATTAAGCGCCGCGGAATAACGATTATAGCCAACCACCGCAGGAATAGCCGCGAGAAGACCAAGCGCTGTCGCAAAGAGCGCTTCAGCGATACCAGGCGCGACCACAGCTAGATTTGTGTCTTTCGTGACAGCAATCGCCTGGAACGCATTCATGATGCCCCACACCGTTCCAAGAAGACCAACAAACGGCGCTGCCGATCCGACAGTCGCCAAAAATCCGAGATTGCTTTCAGCTTTTTCTAATTCCCGTGAGACAGAAACATTGAGAATCTTGTCGATGCGCTCTTTGGCGCCCGCAACCAGCGCCGAAGAACGGGTGGCTTCCTTGGAGCGCGCCCATTCTTCCATCGCTGCAGCGAAGACGCGCGCCATGGGGTGATCGCGCTTGTCGCCCATTTTACGATAAAGATCGTCAAGCGGCTTTCCTGACCAGAACATGTCTTCGAACCGGGCGGACTGGCGCTTCAATCGTCCAAAGGTCAGTGATTTGTCGATGATCACCGCCCAGGACCAGATTGAGGCGAGGACCAGAATGCCCATCACCGTTTTGACCACCCAGTCGGCGCTCAGAAACAATCTCCAAAGGCTGAAATCGCCCCCAAGCGCGGCTGCTGCGACTTCTGTTTCCATTTTTATTATCCCCTGATAGGGCCCGCTTTAGCGGGACTGAACGAAATTTAAAGCGCCGAAATTCGGCGCAAACGATCCTCTACGCGCATATGCCCCGCGCCGGGCTGCCACATCGTTAACATTGATGGGCTCCGTGTTTAATCCCTGATCGCTCGGAAATTGGGCAATTCATGGGCGCTGAGCAGCCGTGAAGACGGCGATTGCCAAAGTTTAATGCCCTTGCATGAAGATTTGGCGTCATTCGCCAGGCAAAAATTTCGCTGTGATATCAGCGGGTAGACGGCGTGGACGGCCCGCCAGAGACATGCAAACCGCCTCAACCTCCGCGCGCGCGATAATGGTATTTTCCCGCCAGATTTCCTGATTGACCATCATCCGGGCGCCTTTAACAGCTGCAAAGCAGGTGCGGACCTCAAGAATATCGTCGATACGCGACGGTGAAATCCACTCGGTCATCATCTTGCGAATTGTAAACGCAAGCGGCTCATCACGCCCCAAAAGTTCCGTATGCGTGACGCCGTAGCTTCGCAAACTTTCCGTCCGGCCGCGCTCAAAAAACTTCAAATAGGCCGCATGATAGACAATGCCGGAAAAATCCGTGTCCTCGTAATAGATGCGGATGGGAAGCTTGAAAATATTTTGATCGACCATGAGGTGACGTGATCCTGTGTGTCCCCGATCGCAAACGCGATCAATTTCGCCAGATCGCAGGTGCAATCACCCGGGCGGGCAATATGCGTTGTTGTGCTGCTAACACGAGATCAAACGCACGCCCATGATTTTATGCCGCTTGCCCCGAAAGGCTCAAGCACTGTAACGCTTGACCTTATGAAAATCCTCGGCAATCCAGACTGGACCCACCCTTTGGTGCGCGCCAAAAATATTGTGGCTGGGCCACTGCGGCGCGCGCTGGCGCATACAGGGCGGTGGACGCCGCGAACTACAGCCGAAATCGATACCGTGCAAACCGAAACGCTGATGCCAACTGGCGACAAACCAGCACAGCGGCGGCTGGTTTACGCGGCGGCGCGTCCGGAGCGCGAGGTTTTCCAAAACCTGACTTATACGCCCACAGGCATGGGCGTCGTCGACGGAAAGATCGTCGAGCGCTGCTCGGTGCGCGCGCCGTCAATTCCCGACATCCTGAAAACCCCGCGCCACGCAGCTGTTGAACGGCCGCGCGGCACCATCATTGAAGCCGAAACGCCCTATACATATGGCGACTGGGTCGGAGATTTCATCTGTGCACTCGCCACTTCAGAAAATATTGTCGAACCGCTGATCCTGCCTGCATTTCTGGCCGAAAAATCATACGTGAAGCGTGACTTGAAAGCGCTGGGCCTTTCTTACGTCGCAGCGACAGAGCCGATACGGATCGCCACAGCAACAGTGTTGCGCAAGCGCTTGCCAAGCTATTACTGGAGCCATCGCGAAGTCACTGCCTATCGTAAGGCATTCAGCATCACGCCGCCGCAACCACAAGAAGGATCCACAATTTATCTCGGGCGTTTCAGCGCCATATCTGAATCCGTACAGAGAGAGTATCCGACTGAGGCCGTTGCCAAGATCATCAAATCCGTTGGCGGAGTTGTTTTTGACGCACGCGAGGCGTCTCCGGACAAATTCAACGACATTGCAGCGCAAACAGAAACCGTTATTGCTGATCAAGGCTCGGCGCTGTTCGGCGTCATGCACTGGCGCACAAAAAACGTCATCGAGCTCACCCGGCGCGACTGGTGGCATTCAGCAAATCTCTTCATTGCCAAAGCATCTGGGGTCCGAAACTATGCCGTCATCGCTGTCGATGGATTAGATGACGCTGCGTTGCGCAGGCGGATTACCGGACATTTGCGCGCTTTTGATATTTCAGCCTGATTGGGCGCCGCCGGCTCAAAGAACGACGGCTTCGCCGCACCGCAATTATCCGCGCGAGAAAATGATCATATTTTCGACCAGCCCGCCGACGCCCTGACCGCTCAGCCAGAACATGGCGGCCATGCCCGCAGTAAAAAGCGTCCAGGTCGCGCCGAACAACATCAAAAACATGATCGACTGGTGAATTCCAAATGAAAGAACGGCACGCTCGGGGTTGGCGGGATCATAGCGCACCGCGACCTGTGAATTGACCGGCAGCGCATCATAAATATCGCGGTGGAATTTCTGGCTGCTCGACCCGGCATAGCCAAAAGCGATCTTTTTGTTTGTGTAGTCGCGCCCATTGGCATTGTACGTATAGGACAGTTTCGTCCGGTAGCTCGTGCCGTCGTCGTCGGAACTTACGACAAAATCGGATGAAGTGATCTGCCCCGGAACCGTCGGCCAGTGCTCGGCCTTCTTCGCCATATGCATGGAATGCACGCCAAAACCAAGAATGCCGAAGCCGATCGCGAAGAACAGCCCGAAGAAAAGCACCAACCCGCCCATTGCACGCCTCCCGTTTTGCGTTCGTGAACGGGCCTATTGTCTCTGAATTTTCCTAATAAGGCGTATTGGATTGCCGCTTCGGCGTGGTTTTACTTCTCCGGAAACAATTCAACGCCGATGCTCTTTGGCGCCGCAAGCCCGAGATGCTTCCAGGCGCTGGCGGAAAGAACCCGCCCGCGCGGCGTGCGCTGGATAAGGCCTTGCTGCAGCAAAAACGGCTCAACAACGTCTTCAACGGCATCGCGCGCTTCAGCGAGCGCTGCTGCAAGCGTTTCAACGCCGACGGGCCCGCCGCCAAAATGCTCCGCGATCAGACCAAGATAACGCCGGTCAAGCGGATCGAGACCAAGACCATCAATTTCAAGACGCTTTAAGGCTTTGTCAGCGACGCCAGCATCGATCCTGCCGGCGCCCTCAACCGTTGCGACATCGCGGACCCGACGCAAAAGCCGGCCGGCAACGCGCGGTGTACCGCGAGACCGGCGCGCAATTTCCATGGCGCCGTCCATCGCCATCTCAGCCCCAAGCTTTTCGGCGCCGCGGGAAACGATCGCGCACAAATCACCCGGCGAATAAAAATCGAGCCTGATCGGTATGCCAAAACGGTCAAGCAGGGGTTTGGCAAGAAGGCCGGAGCGCGTCGTGGCGCCGATCAGCGTAAAGCGCGGCAGATCTATTTTAACTGAGCGCGCAGACGGGCCCTCACCGATCATGAGGTCAAGCGCGTAATCCTCCATCGCCGGATAGAGCACTTCCTCGACCACAGGGCTAAGCCGGTGAATTTCGTCAATGAAAAGCACATCGCCGGCTTCGAGATTCGTCAAAAGCGCTGCAAGATCGCCGGGTTTTGTAATCACCGGCCCCGATGTTGATCGGAAATTGACGCCCAGTTCATTGGCGACAATCTGGGCCAGCGTCGTCTTACCCAGCCCCGGCGGCCCGTGAAAAAGAACATGATCGAGCGCTTCATCCCGCTGGCGTGCAGCCGCGACGAAAACCTGAAGATTATCCTTGGCGCTTGGCTGGCCGATGAAATCATCAAGACGCTTTGGCCGCAATGCCGCATCAGCATCTTCGGGCTTGCGCGTTCCCTCAATCAATCGGTCGTCATTATCGTAAGCAGGTTCAGTCATCTGATGATTTCTGCTCACTAAGAAGCTTTTCTAATCGCTCCAGAAAATCGGCGTTCAATTTTTCAGCGCGTGAATAATAATCACTATTTTTTCCCTTCATACGAGATATCACGAACCAAAAGAAGCCGATAAAAATCAGCAATGGAAGAATATTAAAAAACAACGACAGTAACAGCGGTAATTCTTCATCGTCATCAGTGTGCAGGAATTCTGTACGCACGCCTGCATCAACCAATCGATCTGCAATCGGCGTATTCGGTGTTACACGCGTATGATGTATTGATCCATCGGATGTCGATACAGTAACCCACCATCCGTCGCCAGATATTGTCGCTCCGCGAACACGCCCATTATCGATTAATTTCCGCAATGCGGAGTAACTGATTTCGGACCTTTCCGCAGCGCCGTCCGCTTCTGCGTCCTGCGCAGCGGCATTTGCTACGAGCACAAGAATTGCGGCGGTCAGCGCAAACAGTAATTTCATTTTTTCCTCACGCTGGCGCCAGTTCTTTGAGCGCCGCTTTGATCAAATCCTCTACGCCCGCACCGTCACGCGCTTCGGCAGCAAGCGAAACCGCGCGGCGCGCCTCTGCGCCATCATAGCCTAGATGCGCCAGCGCCGACACCGCATCAGCGCGCGCTGCCAGTGCGGGGTCAGATACTACCGCTGCTGTTTTGCGCGCTGCCACAGTGAAACTCTCCCCGCTGGCGCCAGCGAGAGCGCCGATCTTTGACTGAAGTTCAGTTGCGATGCGTTGGGCAATTTTTTTGCCGACCCCGTGGGCTCTCGAAATCGCGGTCACATCTTCGGCAGCGATCGCATCATAAAGCGCCGCCGGCGGCAATATCTGTAAGAGCGCCAGCGCATGTTTAGCGCCAACCCCCTGCACTGATTGCAACAATCGAAAGCACTGGCGCTCTGCTTCATTTTCAAAGCCAAACAGCCGGATCAAATCTTCACGCACGAGCGTTTCGATCGACAACGTCGCTGCCTCGCCAACACCCAGGCGCTGTAACAGGCGCGATGCCGCATAAATTTCATAACCAACGCCCATCACGTCGATCAGCGCCGTCTCTTCGCCAATTGCCGCGACGGTGCCTTTAAGCCGTCCAATCATGACGCCTCCAACCGGCGCATATCAAGGTGATGTGCATGACAGATCGCAATCGCCAGCGCATCCGCTTCATCATCCGCCAATTTTTTTCCATTCGCTGCACAAAGCGGCAACAACACCTTCACCATCGCCTGCACTTGTTGCTTATCTGCGTGGCCTCGTCCGACGACGGATTTTTTGACCGAATTCGCAGCATATTCCGCGACCGGCAAGCCCGCCAGAGACGGGGTCAACAGCGCCACGCCCCGGGCCTGCCCCAGCACCAGTGCATCGCGGGGGGATGCGTTGACGAAAGTCTCTTCAACCGCCGCTTCATTAGGTTGGTGGTCGGCGATGAGGCCGCTCAGCGCTGAGAAAATCTGCGCCAGTTTTTCGGCGTGCGCTGAACCTCGCTTTGGCCGGATGACCCCGGAAGCGACATAGGAAAGCCGGGCGCCGGCGCGATCGACTACGCCCCAACCTGTCGCCGCCGAACCGGGATCGATCCCGAAAATGCGAATCACTGAACTCATGGCCCGACCATAGGGCGTTTGGAACGAAACGGGAATCTTTTGTCGTGCGAACCGCTTTAAGCGTTGGCAATCGTGGCAGTAAATTCCTTAACGGCTTTTCCAGGCCCCCCGGGATGATTCCAGACTGCCGATGACACGGCAAGAAAATCAGCGCCGGCGCGAATAAGCCTCTCACAATTTTCCGGATTGATCCCGCCAATGGCGACCGACGGAACGGTCGTCGCATAGGCCCACCATTCAAGAATCTCGAGGGCGGCCTTGGCGGCCGACTGTTTTGTTGCGGTTGGGAAAAAGGCGCCAAAGGCGACATAGTCAGCGCCCGCTTCGCCCGCAACCAGCGCCAGGTCTTTTGAGTTATGGCAGGTCACACCAACAGTCGCGCCCTCACCAAGGAGCGCACGCGCCGCCTCATAGGTTCCGTCAGACTGACCGATATGAACACCGTCAACGCCCGCCTTTTTTGCCAGGTCCGGTCGATCATTGATCAAAAAAGCAACCTCATGTGATCGCGCGATTGGCGCCAGTTTTTCGGCGGCGCGCAAAATATCTTCGTCAGGCGCCGCGCCTGTCTCTGATTTCAATCGCAACTGAACACAAGCGACATCTCCGGCGCCAAGCGCTGCGGTAAAGTCGCGGCTAAAGGCGTCGAAATCATCGATCCGCGGCGGCGTAATAAGATATAACCGGCAAGAATTGCTCATAGCCCCGCCTTATAAGCAGGAGGGCTCGTTATGACGAGAGGAGAAAACGATCTTCAGGCAGCAGGCTGCGGCTCGTTCAAATTCTCGCGCTCAGTCTGGGTTTTCGTGATTTTCGGCTTGAGCAAGCTCTGCTTAATATCGTCGGGCACCGAATTATAGATATCGGGGCGCGTGATGTTCAACTTAGCGCGCGCTTCTTCCAGCGGCAGCTTCAAAAGCACTTCAACGTCCTGCTCTAGTATCCAATTCGCGTTCCTGCCCATGCGCGCACCCTCGGCCACCGCCTTCATCAAGGGCGCGAAGGGTTGCTCAAGCTTTTGCGCGATCAGACCAATAATAATGATAAGGCTGAAACCCGGATTATTCGTCTGGGTGCGTGTATAGGCGAGATTGCAAAGCTCGCCGAGCGCGTCACGGCCATAGCCCGTCATCACATGCCAAAGGTCATGGCTGACATCGAGATGTAAAAACAGGCGACGAAATTCCTCAAATTGCGTATCGCCTCGAAAATCAATGCCCGCTTCTTCTGCCGCATCGATGAGGCCGTCCGGCGTAAGGTTTCCGCCTTCCATAAAATCGAGATAAGCGCGGCCAACGCTGCCTTCCGGCAGGGCGCGCAATGCGTCACGATCACTAAGAATTTTTTCAAGCCTGACGGGCTCGCTGATCACGCGGCGACCATAAGGCGTTGCCGTAAATCGCTTGAACAAACGTTTGCCACTTCCGCCGGAGAGCGCCGACACTGTTTCAAAGACCTGCCGCGTGTCCTCTTTATTGCGAATTAGTTTCAGCACTGACGCAAGTGCGTGGAACGGACGCACCGGCGGCGCCGGCGGCGTCGCAAAGCCATTGATCCACTCGATCTCCTCTGGCGGGATGTCTTCTATCCTGGTGCTCGTGTCGCTGCCAATCATGGTCTTCTCCGGGCGATGGGATCAGTGATGAGATAGTATTACACTGACCAGTTTACCTAAATCCTAAAATGCGCCATTGGATCAGGAATTCAAGGCCGGATCGGAAGATTTATTCGGTCAGGCGACGTTTTCGAGACCTTTGGCCCAGTCGCCCAGCTGCGCGAGGCTGTTCATTTTGGCGCGGTGGGCAAACGCCGCCTGGGCCGCGGCGGTATTTTCCGCCTTGCCGCCCCATGCTTTCAACGGCGCTGCCTGTAACGCGCGGCCATAGGAAAAGGACAGCCCCCAGGGCATTTGATCTTTATAGCCAGCATTCATGGCGTTGAGATTCGCGGTCGCATCTTCGTCAGATTGGCCGCCTGAAAGGAAAACAATCCCAGGGAGCGCCGCCGGCACGGATGCGCGGAAACAATGGACAGTCTTTTCGGCAATTTCTTCGGCGCTCGCTTGCTTCGAACATTTCTTTCCGGAAATCACCATGTTCGGTTTGAGGATTGTGCCTTCAAGCGCCACATCCTGTGCGTAGAGCTCATCAAAGAGCGACTTCAACGTGAACTCCGTCACGTCGTAACAGCGGTCGATATCGTGATCGCCGTCCATCAACACTTCCGGTTCGACGATCGGCACAATGCCCGCTTCCTGACAGAGCGCTGCATAGCGCGCAAGCGCATGGGCGTTAGCTGAAATACAGTAACCGGATGGAATTTCATCGCCGGCGATGTCAATCACTGCACGCCATTTCGCAAACCGGGCGCCAAGATCATAATATTCCTTCAGGCGCTCGCGCAGACCATCAAGTCCTTCAGTGACCTTCTCGCCGTCAGCGCCAGCCAGCGCATGTGCGCCTTTATCAACCTTGATGCCGGGGATCGCGCCCGTATTTTCAATGAGTTTAACGAGCGGCGTGCCGTCCTTGGCCTTTTGACGGATAGTTTCGTCGAACAGGATAACACCAGAGATGCAATCCTTCATCGCTTGATCTGTGCGGAACAACATTTCGCGATAATCACGACGGCTGCCTTCAGTCGATTCAGCATTGATTGAATCAAACCGCTTTTTTATGGTGCCGGAACTTTCATCCGCCGCGAGAATTCCCTTGCCGGGCGCTACGATTGCAACAGCTATTTTGTTCAGCGCTTCCAGATCCATCATCTTACCCCTTGTTTTTTCCCGATGCCGCTGACGCTTCCAATATTGCAACGCCTGGCAATGTTTTTCCCTCTAGCCATTCAAGAAATGCGCCGCCCGCTGTCGACACATATGTGAAATCGTCCGCGGCTTGCGCGTGATTGAGCGCCGCGACCGTGTCGCCGCCACCAGCGACCGCTGTCAGCACTTTCTCCTTGACCCTTTTCGCTGCGAAGAGCGCCGCTTCGACCGTCGCCGTGTCGAAGGGTCGCGTCTCAAAGGCGCCAAGCGGGCCATTCCACACAAGCGTCTTCGCATTTTCGATTTTCTGCGCAATAAGGTCGACCGTTTCCGGCCCGAGATCGAGGATCATATCGTCGGCTTTGACCGCGTCGATGCCAATGACTTCACGAGTAGCGTCTTCCTTAAATTCCTTTGCGACGACAACGTCCGTCGGCAGAACAAGATCGCAGCCCGCGCTTTGCGCCCGCGTCATGATTTCCCTCGCGGTGTCGCCGAGATCGGGCTCGCACAAGGATTTTCCGACGCTGTAGCCCTTCGCGAACAAGAACGTGTTAGCCATACCGCCGCCGACCACAAGGATATCAGCCTTGCCGACAAGATTGAGGAGAAGGTCGATTTTTGATGAGACTTTCGCGCCGCCGACCACTGCCATCAATGGGCGCACCGGCGCTGAAAGCGCCGCATCAAGATAATCAAGCTCGCGCTCCATGGCGCGCCCCGCCGCTGCGGGAAGAATGCGCGCAACGCCGACGGTCGAGCCGTGCGCGCGATGCGCGGCAGAAAATGCATCGTTGACGTAAAGATCGCCATGCTCAGCAAGCGCGGCGGCGAAAGTCGGATCGTTTTGTTCTTCACCGACGTGAAACCGCGTGTTTTCAAGCAGCGCCACGTCACCATCCAGCATATTTTTTGAAAGCGTCGCCACGGCCTCGCCGATGCAGTCCGCAGCAAAATCAACCGGTCCGCCGAGTTTGTCGCTCAATGCCTTTGCAGCGGGCGCCAGTGACATTGCCGGGTCGGTTTTTCCTTTTGGTCGCCCGAAATGCGACAGCAAGAGGACTTTCGCGCCTTTTTTTGACAGCTCTTTTATGGTCGGCAATGCTCGGTCAATGCGTGTAGCATCGCTGATGGCGCCGTCTTTCATCGGGACATTGAAATCAACGCGTAAAAGGACGCGCTTTCCGGCGACTTCAAGATCATCAAGTGTTCGGTAGCGCGCCATTATTATCGTGGCCTAAAAATGCTTCGCCATTTCGAGGGCAGTATCCGTCATCCGTGTGGAAAATCCCCACTCATTGTCATACCAGGTCAGGATGCGCACGAGTTTGCCTTCAAGAATCTGCGTCTGTGGCAACGCAAAAGTCGATGAATGCGGGTCGTGATTAAAGTCAGACGACACCAACGGCTTGTCGGTAACCCCAAGAATGCCTTTGAGGTAGCCGTTTGAAGCTTCGATCATCGCGCCGTTGACTTCATCGACATTGGTGTCGCGCTTCGGCGTGAAAACGAGATCAACAACCGAGACATTCGCCGTCGGTACGCGAATCGAAGAGCCGTCGAGCTTGCCGTTGAGATCGGGTAACACAAGACCGACCGCCTTTGCGGCGCCCGTCGATGTCGGGATCATATTGGTCGCCGCGCCGCGTGCGCGATAAAGGTCGCCATGCAAGGTATCGAGGGTCGGCTGATCGCCAGTGTATGAGTGGATCGTCGTCATATAACCGCGTTCGATACCGACAGTGTCGTTTAGAACCTTTGCAACCGGCGCAAGGCAATTTGTCGTGCAGGATGCGTTTGAAACAACCAGATCGTCGCTGGTCAGGCTGCCATGATTGACGCCATAAACGATGGTTTTGTCAGAGCCGGACGCTGGCGCCGAAACCAACACCCGCTTGGCGCCAGCCTCGAGATGCATCGCTGCTTTGTCGCGGGCGGCAAAAATACCTGTGCACTCAAACACAATATCGACGCCCATTTCACCCCAAGGCAGTTTGGTCGGGTCGCGCTCGGCCAGCACTTTGATCGGCCCCAGCCCCACATCAATCGTGTCGCTGGTGGTTTTCACTTCGTGAGGAAAGCGCCCATGCACCGAATCATACTGAATAAGATGCGCATTGGTCTCGACAGGACCCAAATCATTGATCGCCACAACGTCAACGCCTTTGCGCCCGGTCTCAACGATCGACCGTAATGCAAGACGACCAATGCGGCCAAATCCATTAATTGCAATTTTCAATGCCATGATATTCTCCTAACCAATCAAGTGCTTCACTTCGTGCGCCACCGCCTTCGCCGTGATGCCGAAATGTTTGTAAAGATCGCCCGCCGGCGCCGATGCGCCAAAACTTGTCATGCCTACAAACTTGTCCTTGCGGCGTAATATCTGGTCCCACCCCTGACTGATCGCCGCTTCCACACCAACACGCGGCTTCTTGCCCAAAACCTCTGCGCAATAGTCATCCGATTGCATCGCAAACAACTCAAATGAAGGCGCCGAAACAACGCGCGCCTTAACGCCGTCCTGTTTTAGAAGACGGCGCGCCTCAAGTGCAATTTCAACCTCGGAACCCGTGGCGATGATCGTTGCGTCATATTTTGCGCCGCCCGCGATGACATATGCTCCACGCGCCGACAAATTGTCATCCGTATGGGTTGTCCGCGCCGGCTCCAGACCTTGCCGGGTCAGGGCGATAACCGACGGCGCTGCAATATGTTTCAGCGCCAACTCCCAGCATTCAGCCGTTTCTACGGCGTCGCAGGGTCTAAATACGTTGAGATTCGGGATCGCACGCAGCGCCGCGAGATGCTCCACCGGCTGATGCGTCGGGCCATCTTCGCCAAGACCGATGGAATCATGTGTCATTACATAGACAACACGCAATCCCATCAGGGCCGCAAGTCGGATCGACGGGCGACAATAATCAGTAAACACCATAAAGGTGCCGCCGTAAGGAACAACGCCGCCATGCAAAGCCATGCCGTTCATCGCCGCTGCCATGGCGTGTTCACGGACGCCATAATATATATAACGCCCGGCATAGTTTTCCGCGGACAAAATACCCTGTGATTTGGTTTTGGTGTTGTTCGATCCTGTCAGATCCGCGGAGCCGCCCACGGTCTCTGTGATGACATCATTGATAACTTCAAGCGCCATCTCCGAGGCTTTACGGGTCGCGACTTTTTTTGGTTCAGCCGCCAGCGATTTTTTATAATCCCGAATTCGCGGAACAAGCGCGCCAGCGTAATCGCCAGCCAGGGCTGTCTTGAACGCCACGCATTGCGGATCAGCTCCAACACGGGCTTCCCAGCTTGATCGGGTCTCACCACCGCGTACGCCCGCAGATCGCCATGCACTCAGGATCTCGTCAGGAATTTCAAACGGCGCATGCGGCCAACCAAGAATTTCACGGGCGCCGGCAATTTCCTCGCCGCCTAACGGCGCGCCATGGGCGCCTGAAGTGCCGGCTTTTGTTGGGGCCCCACGACCAATCACAGTGCGGCAAGCGATCAATGTCGGGCGCTCGGAAGCCTGCGCCGCTTCAATGGCCGTTGCAATGGCATCGAGGTCATGGCCGTCGATCCGCGCAGTCGCCCAACCAGACGCTGCGAAGCGTTCAAGCTGGTTGGTGGAATCTGACAACGACACCGGGCCATCAATAGAAATGTTATTGTCATCAAAAAGAACGATCAGCTTGCCAAGTTTTAAGTGGCCCGCAAGCGTAAGCGCCTCCTGACTGATCCCCTCCATCAGGCAGCCATCGCCAGCAATGACATAAGTGTGGTGGTCCACAAGACCGCCGCCGAACCGGGCATTTAGATGCGCTTCGGCGATCGCCATACCGACAGCATTGCCAAGTCCCTGACCCAAGGGCCCTGTGGTCGTTTCCACCGCTGGCGCATGGCCATATTCCGGGTGTCCCGCCGTTTTTGATCCAAGCTGCCGAAAATTCTTTATATCCTCAAGCGTCATTCCGTCATAGCCAAGCAAATAGCCGAGAGAATAAAGCAGCATTGAGCCGTGGCCCGCCGAAAGGATGAAACGGTCGCGATCTGGCCAGCTGGGCTCAGCTGCGTCAAACTTCAAAAACTGCGTAAACAGGACAGTTGCAACGTCAGCCATGCCCATCGGCATGCCCGGATGGCCGGATTTTGCGCGCTCGACGGCATCCATCGAGAGCGCTCGGATAGCATTCGCCATCTGTGGAAAATCTGCCCGCGATGGGGTGGCGCCGTTCATGTGAGGAACCTCTAATCGCCGGAGAAAAAGACGGAAATTTGTTGCGCGCTACATGCATTGCGGTGATCCGGGGGTCAAGAGCGGCGCCGCGCCCGCTGGACAGAATCACCCGGGAGCGTCACATTAGCCGCAGACATGGTGACAAAGAGGCGATGACGGCGATGACTGTTCTTGAAAATGCTGTCCACAATCTGGCGAATGCGCTTGAAAACCTCGAATCGAAGCTCGAAAATCGACTCGACGACCTTTCGGCAGCTGACGATGCGATCGCCGCTGCGCGACGCCAGGCGCTCGCCGCCCGTAAACACGCCAGCAATGCGAGCAGCGGTCTAACCGCCTCGATCAGCGATTTGAAAACGCTGCTGGAAAGCAGTGCACACGCGAAAGATGAGCGCAATGGCGGAAGTTGATATCCGGGTGAACGGTCGCGACTATCGCGTAACCTGCGAGGACGGCCAGGAAGAGCGGCTCAATCAGCTGGCAGCCTATTACGACCGGCATGTAACAGACCTTGCATCTGAACTCGGCCAGATCGGCGATGCGCGGCTTATGCTGCTTTCCGCATTGACAATTTGCGACGAGTTATTCGAAGCGAAGACGCGCGCTACAGACATGGAACAGGCCACCGACGCACTAACACCGGAGACACTTGGTGGCGCAAGCAGAGCCATTGATGCGGCGGTCGTCCGCGTCGAGGAGATCGCCGAGCGTCTCGATCAGACTTGACCTCTAGGAAGCGATGGGCGGTAAAGCTTCGGCGCGGGATGGGTCGAGATACCGGACCGCAGAGGGCGTGATCGAGCCATCAATCAAATCAAAAAGCAGGGGATTGCCGGTGGGGATCTCGAGGTTGACGATGTCGCCGTCGGACACATTGAGCAAGATCTTAACCAGCGCACGCAACGAATTTCCATGCGCAGCAATGATCAGCGGTGCATTTTCTTTGAGCTTTGGCGCGATCTCTTTTTCAAAATATGGCTGCACGCGATCGAGCGTTGATTTCAGCGATTCTGCTGATGGCGCGGTCGCGCCATAGAGTTTGTAACGCGGGTCATCAGCCATATTATGCTCGCTCGCGCCATCCAGCGGCGGCGGCGGCGTGTCATAACTGCGTCGCCAGATTTTCACCTGGTCCGCACCATGTTTTTCAGCGGTTTCCGCCTTGTTGAGCCCTGTAAGTCCGCCATAGTGGCGTTCATTGAGTTGCCAAGCCCGCGTTACAGGCAGCCACATCCGATCCATCTCATCAAGCGCAATCCATAACGTCCGAATCGCACGCTTTTGCACAGAGGTAAAACAGGCAGAAAACTCAATGCCGGTTTCCTTGAGCAGCTCCCCAGCCTGATGTGCTTCAGTGCGGCCCCTGTCTGTTAGGTCCACGTCAACCCAACCGGTAAACCGGTTTTCCAGATTCCACTGGCTTTGTCCGTGCCGGACCAACGCAAGGCGCGTCATCACATTCTCCTGATTGGCGGCGTTCGCGCTCTCTTAATAGCTGCGCAGTCAATTGGCCAGACGCATAAACGCACCGAATCAAAAGCTTCACTTTTAGCTCCAGAAATGCGCTAGAGTGCGATTGAAATCTTCAGGAACGCCTCATGACAAAAACACATAAAGTCGCACTGGCCATCCATGGCGGGGCCGGCGCACGTGCCGGCCGCGACTATTCGAAGGCAGAGGCCCATCTTCTAAGTTTGGCGCAGCGCGGCGAAACAATGCTGAAAGACGGCGCCGATGCCGTAAATGTCGTCGAAGAGCTGGTGACAGAAATGGAGAAATCCGGTCTCTATATCGCTGGCAAGGGCGCAGCGCCGAACAGAGCGGGGTATACAGAGCTTGACGCTTCGATAATGGCGGGTGCGCCCGGTTCTGCAACACGGGTTGCTGGCGCTATCGCAGCTGTCAAAAACCTCAAGGCCCCGATTAAGGCGGCACGAGCGGTGATGGACGAAACCCCTCATGTGATGCTGGCGGGGTTGGGCGCCGAAAACTTTTGCAGGGCGCATGGTTTTGAGTTCATCGAAGATCCAGACAATTATTACGTCGTTCCGATTGGCGTAGAGCCTGAGGAAATGACGCGCGCAGAGCTCGGTCATGGAACGGTTGGCGCTGTGGCGCTTGACGCGAACGGCCTGCTTGCAGCAGCGACATCGACCGGCGGTGTCTTCGGCAAACTCGAAGGCCGCGTCGGCGATACACCATTGGTCGGATCAGGAACGTGGGCGGATGAATATGTCGCCGCATCCTGCACCGGGCTCGGTGAATATTTTATTCTGGCCGGCGGGGCTCAGGATGTGGCGAGCCGGGTCCGTTATCAGGGCGCGGACCTTCAGCAGGCAACCGCCGGGTTAATCAAAGATGTTGCGCGACTCGGCGGCGATGGCGGCGTCATTGCCGTTTCACGCGACGGCGATGTCGCCTTTGCCTGGAACTCGGATGGCATGAAACGCGCCGGTTTTGGTCCCGATCAGGAACTTTTCGCGGCGACCTTTTAGGCTTTAATGAGCGACAAGTTCGAACCACTACGCCAAGGCGCGACTGTCGACGAGGCAATGGTTGCGCGCATTCTTGAGGGCTTGCGCGCGCGAACATTGCCAAAACCGGAATGGACCCATGCCGCGCATCTGACGGCGGCGGCAGCGCTACTAGACGAGCGGGGCCTGACGGGCGCCGAAGCGGCGATGCCGAGCCTCATTCGCGCCTATAATGAAGCAACCGGCGTTTCGAACACTGATAGTGAAGGTTATCACCAGACGATCACGTTGTTTTTTTTGCGCCGAATTGATCAATTCCTGGCGCCGCTCAAGCACGAGCCGCTACCGGAATGCGTCACACGTTTGCTGGCCTCACCACTCGCCGAACGATCTTATCCACTGGCGTATTATAGTCGCGACAGACTGTTTTCCGTGGAGGCAAGACGCAAATGGGCGCCGCCAGACCTAAAACCGATCGATGATTAGGTGCAGATTAAATCTCTAGACGCGCACCCAGATCACTCCTCGGTGAGAGTTAGATCGCGCCAAACCATGCGATGGTCAGAACTTTCAATGGGAAATCCCGGCCCGATCAAATCATAATGCTGCTCTTCAGGGCCCGGCCAAAAAACGCCGGAGGCTGTTTCCCGAAAACCGAATTTTGAAAACAACACAAAATCAAGGTGCAAATTGCCAATCCCGCGCGTTGGGTCGTCATTGAAATCTGCGGTATCCTCTGACGGCGGGCCAATATGGGTGAGATTGGCGCCGGCCTGAATTTGCGCCTGTTGGGCGCCGCCAGCACTTGTCGGCGCAGCGGCCTGGCTGACGGCTGGCGCATCCAGCAATTGCTCAATTGCCCCGTCAACGCCGCTGCCATCATGAGGGTCCGCGTTGAGGTCGCCCATGATAACAAATCGCGTTCCGGCAGGAAGCGCAGCTGGGTCACCAACATCGTCATAGAGATACGCCATCGCGCCTGGCGTCAGGTAATCGGCAAGCAGTCTTATTTCGTCGTGATTGCGCTTGCCGTTCCGGTCTTCATCGCCGTCAAACCCCGGCGGCGTTGGGTGCGCCGCCAACACATGCACGACCTTGTCGCCAATCATGATCGGCACATCCCAATGGCTTTTTGACGACAGGCGAAACTCCTCCATCGCCTCAGCGCTGTACCAATCATCCGGTTCAGCTGTTTCCGGATCATCAGGCAGCAATGCGTTTGGCATATCTATCCATCGGAATTGTTGGAAACTGCGCACGCGCTCCTCATCGATGGGGTATTTCGACAGGATTGCCATCGCGTATTGACCCGGAAATTCACCATACCCGAAAGCATCGCCTCCATAAGCGCGCGACCCCGATTCGGTAGTAACCATCCCATCGCGGTCAAGATCATGGCCGGACGACAGTCCGGTGTTTGAGGGCGCAGCGAGTACATGCGGGTATATTGCGGGCGCGGCGCCATTCTGGCTCCGTTCCAGATAATTCTCGCGAAACAGCTGCAACCCTTCGCCTGCGTCGTCATGATCAAACTCGTTCAGCAAGAGAACGTCCGGCGCCATGCGTTGAATAATTTCCGCAACTTTTTGCGCCTGCGGGTTATCTGTCGTTCCGAGGTCCGTGACCAACGCACCTTCCATCGGGCGATTGAGATAGACGTTGAACGTTGCAAATCGAACGCTTTGTGTCGGTGTATTTTCACTGGCGACGTGTTCTTCACGCGCAGTGCAGCCCGCCAAAGCTGCAAGACCAAGGGCGAAAAACAATCCTAAGCGCATAAGATCGATCCTTTTCAATCCGAACCGAAAGACTAGTCGAAAAAGGGCGCGCTATACAATCTGCTTTGATCGCAACTGCACAACCTGCAGCTCTACCCGCTTGATCTCACGTATTACGCGGTTGGATTCCATGCGCATCCAGAACCACACTTTCATGAATCCGACCATGGTCATCAAAAGCCACGCCAGGCTCCCCCATCGAACCGCGAGAACGGTATCGCCGGATTGAAAAAACATCCAAACCGAGTAAAAAGCCCCGGCAGTAAGGACGAGCATAGCGATGCTTGCCATCATCGCGACCCAGCGGAATTTCCCTTGATATACGCCAAAGGCCTGCTCGATCAGCCCTTGCTCGCCGAATTCATCGAGCAGCGCACGGTCCTCAGCGGTAAGTGCTTCTTCGATCTGTCGGTCAAGATCAGACATCTGACTTCCTTTCTTCCAAAGCCGCGCGCAATTTGCGGCGGGCGTGCATAAGGCGGGTCTTGACGGTGCCCGCGGGAACCTCCAACGCAACGGCGATTTCCGCTACGCTGAATTCCTCTTGATAAAAAAGTGCGATTGCCGCCCGCTGATCAGACGGCAATGCAGCCATCGCAACAGCAAGCGGCGGCACATCGACCGCCAGCTCCAACGCCGCCGCGGACTGGTCCTCCCGCGCAGGCTCCGCCGCAAACGCATCATTCGTCCGGCGACGCCGTTGCGCGCGCCGAATTGAATCGGCGGCGCGGCGCGTCACGATGCGATGAGCCCATGCCGGGAAAACGCCTGAGTCCCTTAGGGATGGCAGCCCTTTTACAATGTCGGCCCATGCGTCCTGAACAATATCGCGCGCGGCCTCGTGATCGCCAGACAGGCGGTATGCATGACGCAGCAGTCGCGACTGCCAACGCGCAGCCAGGCGGCTGAAGGCATCACGATCGCCGACACGAGCAGCGGCTGCCAGGTATTCGTCGAATATGCGCGCTTTATCCCGGTGCATCACTGCCCCGCTTTTTGTTTAAACTGTCATTCAAATAGTAAGTCGGCGGCACAGGCAGAGTGGTTCAATCACTTCCGCTACTAGTTTATGCTTTTGATATTGTTTGGGTTTTGGCAACGAAAGCGCGTTATTCTGCAGCTTCCGCTCCGCGCACCGGCGAAACCACGTAATCTTTTGAATCCTGCGCGTATATCTCATCGACAATATAAATTGGCCGTTGTTTGGCTTCGATGAAGAGCCGGGAAATGTATTCGCCAAGCACGCCAACAGAAATAAGCTGTACACTGCCGAAAAACAACACAAAGACAAGAAGGGATGCGTAGCCGGGAACGTCGACGCCGCTGATCAGCGTTTGTAATATTATTATTGACGCATAGACGACAGACAAAAGTGCAACGCCTGCGCCGATATAGCTCCATACGCGCAACGGCACAGTTGAAAATCCGACAATGCCGTCCATCGCAAAATTCCAGAGGCGCCAAAAACTGAATTTTGTTTCGCCCGCAGCGCGTTCCGGTCGCACATATAAAACGCCTGTTGACCTGTAACCGACCCAGGCGAACAATCCCTTCATAAAACGCGAACGTTCCGGCAGAGATTTTATTGTTTCAACGACCCGGCGATCAATCAACCGATAGTCGCCTGTGTTTTGTGGAATCTTGACGCCGGAGATTTTATTAAAGAGCCGATAAAACCCATTGGCTGTGATACGTTTCGCTGCTGTGTCAGAGGTGCGATCTTCGCGCATGCCGTAGACAACTTCAAATCCTTCACGCCATTTTTCGATGAAATCAAGGATCAATTCTGGCGGGTCCTGCAGATCAGCATCCATGACAATGACAGCATCGCCGCGAGCATGGTCAAGACCGGCGGTAAGGGCGGCTTCTTTGCCGAAATTGCGCGAAAAAATGACGAGCCGAATCTCAGAATGCTGGTCGGCGAGCGCAACCAGTTTTGTGCGCGTTGCATCAGTGCTGCCGTCATCAACGAAGACCAGCTCGACATCAAAATCCTGGCTCGCGAGGATCGAAAAAATTGTCTCGACAAAGAGGTCGACGCTTTCAGCCTCATTATAGCAGGGCGCCACAATGGAAATCAGCGGCCGCGCCGGACGCAGTCGATGTTCTCTCGGTGCTGGACTGTCTGTCATCATCATATTCAGTCTTATCGAACCGGGTGGAAAACCTCACTCAACCAACCATCGCGCGCGAGGCGTTAACAATTTAAAAGCGTTCTACCACAAACTGCCACAACACAACGAAACTGCGCACATTTTCACCCCCCCTAGGGCAGAAATCCAACGATTTCCTTGACTTCTTTGACCACGGGATCGGCGACGGCCGCCGCACGCGCCGCGCCCTCGCCCAAGGTTTTTTGCAAAAACCCGGGGTCAGCTTCGAGCCGGCGCAACTCAGCGCTGATCGGCGAGAGTTTTTCAACCACAAGTTCCGCGAGCGCCGGTTTAAACACGCCAAATCCCTGACCGCCATATTCCTTAAGGACCTCCGCATCGGAACTACCCGATAGCGCAGCATAAATACCGACAAGATTAGCCGCCTCCGGACGCCCCTCCAACCCAGCGGCTTCTGATGGCAAGGGTTCCGGATCAGACTTCGCCTTTTTAATTTTCCGGGCGATCACATCAGAATCGTCGCTCAAGAATATACAGGCATTTTCAGAAGGGTCTGATTTCGACATTTTCTTCGCGCCGTCCCGCAGCGACATAATTCGCGCACCGGGCCCTTTGATTAAGGGCTCGGGCAAAGGGAAGAAATCTTCGGCATCGAAATCATGATTGAATTTGCCGGCAATATCTCGCGATAGCTCCAGATGTTGTTTCTGGTCCTCGCCAACGGGTACGTGGGTCGCTTTATAAACAAGAATGTCCGCGGCCTGCAGCACCGGATAAGTATAAAGGCCGACAGAGGCGCGCTCTTTGTCCTTGCCAGCTTTGTCCTTGAACTGTGTCATACGGTCGATCCAGCCCAACCGCGCGACGCAGTTGAAAATCCACGCGAGTTCCGCATGGGCGCCCACGGCAGATTGATGGAAAATCGCTGCGATGTTCGGGTCAACGCCGGCGGCAAGATAACTCGCCGCGATGTGAAAGGTTTGCGCGCGCAATTTTGCCGGGTCCTGCCAGACAGTGATCGCATGCATATCAACAACACAATAATAGCATTCATATTGATGCTGGAGCTCCACAAACTTTCGTATAGCCCCAAGGTAGTTACCCAGATGCATGCCGCCCGAAGGCTGAATGCCCGACAATATGCGTAATGGACCCTGATAACCGCTCATGAAACCTGCTCTTTACTGAATGGATGCGGAGCTACTTTCCGCCGGTGACGGTCTTGTAGTCAGAAGGACGCACGGCGCCAAGCGCCAGCGCCAAAATGCCATAGACAACGAGGCCGGCGCTGGAGATCCCAATGATCGCAAGCCATGAGCGATCCCATAAGTGATCGGCAATAATATCCGTGTAGTCGAGCGCAGCATTCAGAAATACCGATAGCCCAAAGCTCGCGAGAAGTATCCGCAAAAGCCGAGCAGTAAGGCGGCCGCCGGGTTGAAACCGGCGCTGGCGATAAAGTTTTTGACCCAGTAAAAAGACCTGAACCCAGGCCGCAACCACGGTCGCGAAGACAACTGACAAAAACCCGAATGTTGGGAAGAGCGCCAGCGCCAATATTGTATTCAAAGCAATAGCAATCAGCGCATAATTCATCGGGGTTCGCGTATCTTCGCGTGCAAAAAAGGCCGGCGAGAAAATCTTGTGCCAGACAAAAGCGGGCAGACCCCAGCCAAAAATGGCAAGCGCGGCGCCCGTGTTCAGGACGTCAGTCTCTGTAAAAGCAGACTGCCGGGCGCCGAAGAGCGACAATGCCTCGCTGGCGAGCCCGCGAAACAATGCATCGCAAATTGGCGCACCCATGACGACAAACGCAGCCGCCGCAGGGAAACATAAAAGTGCCGAAATTTCCAACGAACGATTGATAGCGCGTAACGCGCCCGCTTCATCGCCCTGCTTCACGCGCAAGGACAACATCGGCAACAGCACGGCAGCAAGTGCAATGCCGATAACCGCCAATGGCAATTGATAGAGCTGGTCTGCATTCATCAGCCAGGAAACGGCGCCAGGCTCACGGCTCGCGATATTGGTGCCAACGATGAGATTGATCTGAACAGCGCCAGCGCTGATAAAGCCGGGAGCGCCAAGAACAAACAACCGCTTAACGTCCGGTGTCAGGCGCGGCATCCGCAGTTTTAATAAAAAACCCTGACGTGCGGCTCCATAAATCAGGAGCGCCAACTGCACAACGCCGCCAGCAAAAACACCCCACGCCGCCGCCTGACCGGTAATTTCCGTATCTGCGTTGGCGTAAAGAAGAACAGCCGCAATAAGGCAAATATTAAGCGCGAGCGGCGCGCCGGCGGCCATCGCGAATCGCCCAAATGAATTTAATATGCCGCTCAGCAATCCCACCAGCGACATCATCATCAGATAAGGAAACATAATCCGCGTATAAAACGTCGTCAGAGCGAATTTTTCCGGCTCGCTCTCAAATCCCGATGCGATCAAATAGACAAAGGCCGGCGCCGCGAGCTCGACCAGCACTGTCAGCAGCGTCAATATAAATACCAGGCCCGACAACACCTCTTCAGCGAACAGCTTCGCCGCCGCATCGCCGTCCTTGATTTTTCGCCCCTGAAACATCGGAATAAAGGCAGCGTGAAACGCGCCTTCAGCAAACAAACGGCGAAACATGTTTGGCAGCCGGAACGCCGCCCAAAACGCATCTGCAACCGGATTGCCTCCGGCGCCGATGATGCCGGCCATCAATATTTGCCGCACAAAACCCAACACACGGCTCATCATGGTCATGCCGCTGACAGTCGCGAGAGATTTGAAAATTTTGCCGCTCATCAGTTCATTTCAAAAAGGGGCCGCAGGCGGGTCAATTGAGGCGATGAGGGATAAAGCGGTTTATGGATTAGAACCAGCAGAAAGAACCTGCATCACGCTTTTTTCGATGCGCGATAAAAGCTTGGCGTCCGTAATTTTATCGCCGGAACTGGTTTTGAGATAAAAGGCATCGACTGCGCGCTCGCCATATGTGGCAACATGGGCGGACACGATTGTGAGACCAAGCCGTGACAAAGCAGCGGTTAATTCAAAGAGCAGTCCTGGGCGATCAAGGCCTTCGGTCTCTATCACCGTGGCATCCTCCGAGGCGTCTTGTTCTATTCGCACGACAGGCTCAACAGTAAATATTGACCGCCGGTCACCGAAACGGCGTTTCATAGACGGTCTTTTTTCAGGCGATGCACCCGCAACACCAAGAAGCGCATGATGAACGCGCTGCGCCTGGTCGACGTCATCAATGGGAAATCCATCCGAAGACTGAATGACAAAAATATCGATCGCCTTTCCATCTCGCGTCGTCAGCGCTTGAACCGCACGGACACTCATAGCGCTCGACGCAATAGCACCAGCCAGGTCAGCGAGCAGGCCCGACCGATCATCAGCATAAACAATGGCTTCAAGATCACCATCTCGTGGCGTCACCGTGACGGCGCTGGTGGTTCTGTCTTTTTTTGCCGCCCGCGCGAGATGGGCAAACCGTACGATGATATCAGGATCAACAGAACGCAATATTGGCCCTGTCAGTCGGCTCAAGAAATCTTCCTTATCTTTGTCCGCCCAATCAGCAAGCCGTTCTTTTGCTTCCGCGCGGACCGCCGCAGCCCGAGCCTCGAATTTTTCGACCACTGCGCTTTCGCCTTGATCAATCCAGGTTTTGGCGCCTTCATAAAGTTCAGAAAGTTGACGGCGCGTTATTTCATCCCATGATTGAACGCCAACGACGCGCAAGTGACAAACCGACAAGACAAGCATCAAGTCAAGACGCTCGCGCGCGCCAACAGTTTGAGCAAATGTTGAAATAACCTGTATGTCAGCGAGGTTTCGACGTTCCGCAGTGCGCACCATCAATAAGTGCCGCGCTGACGCCCAGCCTGCGAGTGCTGCGTCTTCTGCATTCAACCCCAGACGTTTTGATATACGCGCAACAAGCCTTTCACATTCGGCTATGGATTTCCGCTTTACGGACCAGATCGACTCATGCAGCAAAAGCGCCACGTAAAAGAGCAACGGGTTATCTGCTTGCTGTACAATCTGCGTCGTGATCGGGTGTTGTTTTTTTAATCCGTCTTTGCGAATTTGCGCCAGCAATCCAATACAACGCAAAACATGCTCATCAAGCGTAAAGCGCCGATAAAGACCATAGTCGATGCGCCCGACAATCGAACCAAAGGCCGGGATATATTTTCCAAGCAGCCCTGTTTCGGTCATGATTCTCAAGACACGAACCGGATCGACAGCATCGATCAATATGGCGTTAAAGAGCCCTGCCACAACTGGATCCGCACGAACATCCGAAACGACCTGAGGAACTTGCTCTGTCACGATAGCAAGCGCTGCAGGATGAAAATCTATCTTTGGCTGTTTTGAGTATGCCCGAAATAAACGGAAGAGGTCGCGGGGTTGACGTCGTGCTTTCGCTGCGCTTCCGAAATCGAGGCGGCCATTGTGGATACGCAGATTGGGTTTGCCCGGCGCTTCATCCGCCTGCAATCGGCGCGGCAGAAGCTTTGGCAGATGCGGCAGGCGCTTGGCGCGCTCCTCTTCGAGGCGAGCGCAAAGAATTCGTGTGAGGCGTCCGATTTCAACTGTATTGACAAAATAGTGTTTCATGAGCCGTTCGGCGGCCAGCATGTCGGGTCGATCTTGATATCCGAGCCGTTCGGCAATGTCGGGTTGTATATCGAAGGTCAGCTTTTCATCTGCGCGGCCGCGGAAATCATGCATGTGGGCGCGCACAGACCACAAAAACCGTTCGGCTTTAGCGAGGGCGCGTCGCTCTGATGGCTCCATCACTTTATCGGCAGCGCGATTTCCGCCGACAGAACCTCCGTAAACATATTTGTAGAGCCAGCGGATCGTTTGAAGATCACGTAACCCACCCTTGCCCTCCTTGACGTCAGGCTCGACAAGATACCTTGTTTCGAAAGATTTTGCCTGTCGCTTATTTTGTTCGTCGAGTTTGGCAGCCACAAACTGACTTTTTGTTTTCCGACGCAGCTTGTCATAGGTCGATTGAAACATGCCGAAAAGCGCATCAGGGCCGCTTATCAAGCGCGCATCAAGATACGCGGTGCGCGCGACCATATCGTCCTTGGCGAATTGAACAGCACTTTGTGCGGAATGCGCCGAATAACCAATTTTCAATCCGGAATCCCACAGCGGATACAAGAACAAATCGAGCGCCGCGCTCAACTGTTCTTCGAAGCCTGGATCGTATAGAAACAACAAATCAACATCTGAATAAGGCGCAAGCTCGCTGCGCCCATAACCGCCGACAGCGACAATGCATAGCTCGCTGCGAACATTTTCCGGCGCCGCCGCGAAAAGCCCTCGAACGACAAGGTCAACACCTTCGGAAAGTTGTGCAGTAATGTGGTCGCCACGCACAAACCGACGCAGCGTCTGACGGCGAAGGTCAATAATTGTATTTTTCAGAACCTTGCCGGTAACACCATATGCTTGTCCCGCGCGCTCTTCGGCGATTGCCTCAGCGATGGCCTTATTGATTGCCGAACGTGCAATGAGTTGCTGGCCGCCGCTCGGCGTTGATGGTTTCGTCACGTTGGCCGGATCCGTTCTGACGTCGCTAAGTCTTCGGGCTCGCTATTGTTGCCTTGGCGCACAATGAAATTCAACCGCGTCCTTTTCGACTTTTCCGGAAGCGTGCTAGCGGCCCCCTAATATCTGTTTCAGCTGATAGAGTGCATCAATGGCCTCGCGCGGCGACATCGCATCGGGGTCAAGTTTCTGCAGCGCCGCCGCCAGCGCCTCCTCATATTCCCCTTCTTCACTCTCTTCTGATGTTTCGAGCGGGCCTGCTGCCGCAAAAAGAGGCAAATCTTCGACGGCGCCGCCATCCGCCCTTTGCTTTTCAAGCAGCGCCAATACGGCTTCAGCGCGCACAATCACCGGCGCAGGCAGGCCCGCAAGGCGCGCAACCGCAACGCCGTAGGATCGATCGGCGGGGCCCGGCGCCACCTCGTGCAGGAAGACGACATCGTTTTTCCATTCGCGCACCTTCATGGACATGTTGAACATGCGCCCGAGCTGATCCGACAATGCTGTCAATTCATGGTAATGTGTCGCGAACAAACCGCGGCAGCGATTCGTTTCGTGAAGATGCTCCACAGCCGCCCAGGCGATGGAGAGCCCGTCAAATGTCGACGTACCTCGCCCAATTTCGTCGAGCACAACCAACGAGCGTTCACTTGCCTGGTGAAGGATCGCAGCCGTTTCCACCATTTCGACCATGAAGGTGGACCGCCCCTTCGCAAGATCATCCGCAGCGCCGACGCGCGAAAAAACGCGATCAATAACACCGATATGCGCTGACGCTGCAGGAACAAACGACCCGGCTTGCGCAAGAATGGCAATAAGCGCGTTCTGCCGCAGGAAGGTAGATTTCCCGGCCATATTAGGCCCAGTAATGAGCCATAAATGCGCGTCACCATCTTTGCTTAAGAGGCAATCATTGGCGATGAAACCCGCATCGCCAGTTGCGCTGCTGCGTTCAACAACGGCGTGACGTCCCTCCTTGATATCAAAGGAGAAGGAATTATCGATCTGCGGCCGAACAAATGAATGTTCGACTGCAAGATCAGCAAGCGCTGCAGCCACATCAAGATCAGCAATCGCCGCAGCAGTCGTTGTCAATTCATCACGGCGTTCGAGAATGGAATTTGATATATCTTCAAAAATCTCGAGCTCACGCGCCAACGCCTCATCCCGTGCACGGGAAATTTTTGCATCAAGCTCTGCAAGCTCTGTAGTTGTAAATCGCACAGCACTCGCCAACGTCTGACGATGAATAAAAGTTTCATTCATTGGCGGCGCGAGCAACCGGTCGCCCTGCGACGGCGGTGTCTCAACGAAATAGCCAAGCACATTATTGTGCCGAATTTTAAGCGTTTTAACGCCGGCAATGTCACGATATTGCATTTCAAGGCCAGCGATCACACGGCGGGACTCATCACGCAACACACGCACCGAATCGAGCGCCGGATCAAAACCTTTAGCGATAAACCCGCCATCACGCGCCAGCATCGGCAGATTTTCATCAAGCGCCTGGCGTAGTTTGCTTGTTAACGCAGAAAACCCCTCTCCCTCACAATCCTCAAGCGCGGCGGCGTCCGACCGAACAACCGCCGGCATGTTATCCAGACTGTTCGCGCCGGCGATGTCTTTTGCGATCGAGCGCGCGGCTATTAATGCATCGCGAATGGCTGCGAAATCACGGGGGCCGCCGCGCCCTAAAGAAAGGCGTGATAGCGAGCGCGCAATATCAGGCGTTTCCTTGAGGCAATGACGCACAGCCTCACGCAACACAGGCGCATCGCAAAAGTAACTGATTGCATCATAACGCGCAGCAATAGGCGCTACGTCGCACAATGGTCTGGCGAGGCGAGTTGCGAGACGCCGAGCGCCCGCGCCGGTTACCGTGTGATCAACCGCCCAAAGCAGCGATCCTTTTCTGCTGCCATTTTGTGTTTCCAGCAATTCAAGAGAAGCTCTGGTCGCCGCGTCGATTGCCATGGTTTCGGTAACCGCCGCGCGTCGCGGCGGGCTCAACACCGGCATGCGCCCGGCTTGCGTCAACTCGACATAGGACAAGAGAGCGCCGAGGGCGCCGCACTCCGCCCGTGAAAAACTGCCAAAACCATCCAGCGATGCAACGCTGAACGCCTCCATGATGCGGCGCTGGCCCGAAGTTGAATCAAAATATTGCGACGGCTGCCATGTCAGCGATAGGGTATCGCTGAACTCTGAAAGCCTGGAACGCCAGCCATCCGCGTCAACAAGGTCAGGCGCCAATAATTCCTTTGGTGAGATGGCGGCGATGTCGGCGGCGAGACCATCCAAATTGGTGTCGCGCACAAATAACTCACCCGTTGAAACATCGACCCATGCGAGCGCCGCCTCTTCGCCGCCGCGCAGAATGGAAACAGCACTTAAAAAATTATTGGCGCGCGCATCAAGCAGCGCATCTTCCAAAATAGTGCCGGGTGTCACCGTGCGAACAATTTCCCGGCGCACAACGGATTTTGATCCGCGTTTTTTGGCGGCTTCCGGGTTTTCCATTTGCTCACAGATCGCAACCTTAAATCCAGCGCGGATCAGCTTGGCAAGATAGTTCTCATGCGCGTGGTAAGGCACACCGCACATGGGTATGTCTTCTCCGCCATGCTGACCGCGTTTGGTCAGCGTGATACCAAGAACACCGGCGGCGGCGATCGCATCGTCGAAGAATAACTCGTAAAAATCACCCATTCGATAGAATAATAGCGCGTCTTCTGCTTTCTCTTTGATAGATATATACTGCACCATCATGGGCGTTGGCTGCGCTGCCAGCTTCGCGCGCACGGTCTTTTTCGAATTGGCCGATAAAGGCGCTGTCTTTGCCATCAAATCATGCCGTCTCAGTTAAGTCGCAACTGGCGAGTGTTAATTTTTCCGTCCTGCGCCAAACATGATTGATCTTTCGGCGAAACAGGCGAGGATGCATCTTTGGAAGCCCAGCGTTTGATCATAGTATAGTCATGTCCGTAAATCACATTACCAGAACCGAAATCAATATCGGCGAGCGCAGCGTGCCAGTGGTCGCCCGGGTCAATCGCCGCGCCAAACGATTGATCATAAAAGTTGATCCGGTGGCCGGGGAAATTCTGGTCACGGCGCCATCCAAGCGCACTATGCCCGAAGCAATCCGATTCGCCAATGAACGGATCGACTGGATCGCCGGGCAGTTGAGTGACGACCTTCGGGGAAAACCATTCGTTGCAGGTATGAAAATACCGTTTTGCGGTGATGATCACCTGATCATCAATAGCGGCGGTCCCCGGGCGACGATCCGCGTGGAGCATGATTACCTCCCGGTCATCAGGGTTGGCGGCGAGCCGGCACACATCAATCGACGCATGACAGACTGGCTAAAAAGCCAGGCGCGCTCAAATCTTCTGAGCCGCGTCGATCATTATTGTGAGCGCCTTGGCAAAAAACGCGGCCCGATCAGAATACGCGACACGCGCACGCGTTGGGGGTCATGCTCATCAGACGGAACATTGTCGTTCTCCTGGCGGCTGATCCTGGCGCCGCCTGCTATTCTCGAATATGTGGCAGCCCATGAATGCGTGCACCTTATCCATTTAGACCATTCGCCAGCATTCTGGCGGCTATTGGCAACGCTGGATGTTGACGCACGGGCAGCAGCCAATTGGTTTAATAATCACGGGGCGTCTTTGTTTTCATACGGCGCCAGCGCTGGCCGGTAAAAGTCAATCTCCGGGCTCAAGCAATGCGGCGATCGGGTCGTCCTGTGCAAACACAGATGATGGCCGTTGCGTTTCCAATGTCCGCACCATGACTTCACGCCAAATCACGGCAGGTGAGCGCCCGCCAGTGACGCCGGGCATTGGGCTGTTATCATCACGACCAACCCACACGACAGCGACAAAATCGCCAGCGTGACCTGCAAACCAGGCGTCGCGGCTGTCCTGTGACGTACCGGTTTTCCCGGCAGCGCGATATCCGGGAACGCTTGCGGCTCGCCCGGTACCCCACTCGACGACGCCGCGCAGCATATCATTCATTTGCGCGATCACCTGAGGGGAAGCCGCCTCACCTACATTCGAGCCGGCGCGACTAAATACAAGGTCGCCTTCTGCAGTTTCTATGCGATCGATGACATAAGGTTCTACCCGCAAGCCGCCATTGGCGAAGGGCGTATAGGCTGCCGCAAGATCGAGCGGCGATACCGCGTCGACACCTAGCGCGAGTGACGGCCCCGGGCTCAAGGGGCCGCGCCAGCCCATAGCCCTGGCGGAACGCCGCACAGCGTTTCGTCCTGTGTTTTCCTGAACGCGTATCGTCGCACTGTTCAGTGAACGCGCCAGCGCTTCGCGCAGTGTAATCTCGCCATAAAATTTGCTGTTGTAGTTGTCTGGCGCCCATTTGCCGATTTTCACGGGCGCATCAAGAACCACATCATCTCCACTGGCGCCGCCCTTAAGTGCCGCAAGATAGACAAAGGGTTTAAACGCTGACCCCGGCTGACGCTGCGCCTGCACCGCCCGATTAAATTGGCTCTTCTTATAGTCACGCCCGCCAATCATCGCCCGGACGGCCCCTTCTTGATCGACAATCACCGCTGCGGCTTCAACACCCTCGAGGTCATCTGGCGTAACCGCGATCCCCGCAAACAACCCTAGTTCGGCCGCCGACTGAATATCGGGTTCAAACGTCGTGTGCACGATCAAGTCGGCGTCTATTCCCTGCGTCTCCAGGCTCGCTTCACGCAGCGCATAGTCAACAAAAAAGGGCGCCGCAGAAAAACGCGGTGAGGAAAGCTGTATCGGATGAGCGATGACTTGATCCGCCTCCGCACGCGACAAAAAACCCGCCGTAACCATCTGTTCAATAACGAGCCGCCCGCGACGCCCCGCATCCTCGGGGTGACTCGTCGGCGCAAAACGCGACGGCGCTTTTAAAAGGCCCGCCAAGACAGCGGCTTCACCTACCGTTAAAAAACGCGCTTGCTTGCCAAAATAGCGATAACTCGCAGCATCAACACCATATGCGCCAGCGCCAAAATAAACACGGTTCAAATAGAGTGTTAGAATTTCATCCTTGGTGAATTTTTGCTCCAGCCAAACCGCCAACAACAATTCCTGCACTTTACGTTTAATGGTGCGGTCGGCGTTCAGGAAGATGTTCTTCGCCAATTGCTGGGTGATCGTCGAACCGCCCTGGCGTATCTCGCCTTCTTTGGCGTTGACGATGAACGCGCGGATCACCGAAACAGGATTAACGCCGAAATGATGATAAAAATTGCGATCTTCGACAGCGAGAATGGCGTGAGGCACATGGATCGGCAAATCCGCCAGCCGTACAGGGGCGCCAGCGCTGGCGCCTTGAATGAGAATTGGTGATCCGTCTGCTGCGAGAAGCGTTATTTTTGGCGCGCCCGTGTCGCGCCACAGCGCCTGCGTGTCCGGCAAATCGCGGGCAAAATAGGCAAATAGCGCCGCCAACCCAATCAATAGCGTCATGCAAAAAACGCCAATATCGCCCAAAAGCCGCGCAATTGGTGCACCTTGCGATCTGCGGCCCCGTTTTCGCCGGTTTTTTATCTGTTTGCGCGCCATTGCCCTATGCTTCGGAGCCCATGGTTAACGCAAGGTAAACAAACATCGATGCGTTCACAGACTGCCCTTGCGGCTGCGCGTGCAAGTTTCCAAAAAAAGCAAAATCAGCAATAATTGGTTTGATCGCGGGGAAGACAAGTAGAAGGGGGCTAGCAATGCCGGAAATGGCAGCGCAGCTGGATGCGCCAATCGATATAAAGACCGCTGCAATCGTTGAGGCCGCACGCAAAACCTTTTTGTCACGCGGGTTTGACGCTGCAAGCATGGACCACATTGCACTGACGGCCGGCGTGTCAAAGCGCACAGTTTACAACCGCTTTCGCTCCAAAGAGGAGCTTTTTGGGGCGGCGATTACGGAGACTTGTCAAAACCTCCTGCCTGTCAATGTTGATGATATTGAAGCGAGCCTTGAACCGAGAGAACTGGTCCTCGAACTCAGCAGACAGGTTGTCCGCGGTATTCTGCAGCCAGAAGCGCTATCTCTGCGCCGCATTGCCGCTTTCGAGGCAGAGCGCACGCCGGCCATCGGGCAAGCGTTTCTGAAGCACGGCCCGCAATGGATGGTTGATCAATATGCGCCGATTATGGAACGGCTCGCTAAAAAAGGCGTATTTGAGATCACCGACGCCAGGCAGGCGATTTGGCAACTTGGCGCTCTTATTACAGAACCGTTGCACACAAAAGTTCTAATGGGCGCGGCCCCGGACAATCTTGACGAGGCCATTGACGATCAGGTTAATCGCGGTGTCGCCGCCTTTATGAAAATTTACAGTCCTGCATAAAATCGAATGAGGGTTGGATTAAATTCCGCAGAGGGCGGTTTCGTCCTTAGGGCGCGCTGCCAATCAGAACATAAAAGAGCCGGTGCAGTTTTTCACTGCACCGGCTCCATTACTTTTTTGACGACGATTCTTATTCGAAGCTGATCGTCACATCCGTGCGGCGGTTAAGCGGCTCGCGCACACCGTCTGCCGTTGGTTTCGCTGGATTTTCCTCGCCATACGCCTCTGTGCGGATGCCATCTGAAGAAACGCCATTGGCCACCAGAGCGTCACGCACAACGCCGGCGCGACGTTCGGAAAGCGCCTGATTGTAGGCAGAGTTCCCTGAACGGTCCGCATTACCTTGTACAACAACGGTATCGATGTCGTTGGCCAGTGCGCGGGAAGCAGCTTCTCGAACAAGCGTTGCCGCCTGTGCGGTGAGGTTCGATTTATCATAATCAAAATAGACCGTGAAATTCACCGGATCGAGATCAGCACTTGCGTCTTCGACAAGTTGTGGAGGACATGAAGACGACACAGGCACACTCGAACCGTCCCAGCAATCCATATATTCTGGCGCTTTTGCCTCTTCCGCACCAAAGTTCCAGCGCAACCCGGCGAAAATGCTGTGCGCGCCATAACCGACAGCAATGCTGGCCGGAGCGCCGTTCAATGTCCCAGTGATGTTTTCTTTTGTGGTGCCAAAATAACGATAAGAAAGATCGAGCGCCAAGCTATCTGCCAAATCAACGGCAACGCCAACAATCCCCTGATAAGCAAAGCTCCGGTTATTTGCGCCATATCCGATTGCAATGGGGCCGTTCGCGCCGATGATATCATGGTCAACGTCAGCAAAACCAACGCCACCGCCGATGTAAGGTGTATACCGCGTGCCTGAATTGAAATCATGCAGCAAATTGAACATCAATGCGACAGCTGTAGAGTCGCCGCTAACGGTTCCGGCTGGAAATCCGGCGAACCCAGGATTTGTAGCGATGCTCGTAATATCATTATTGCGATGGGAAAATTCTAATTCCGTTCGCCAGCTATTGCCCCAATCATAGCCAACCGCTGCATAAACGCCGATGCCCTTGGAATGATCCGCAGAGCTATCAAAAATAAAGGCGCCGCCGCCGCCAGGGCCGTCATTGCTGACGTCGCCGTCTTTGAGAAGGTTCAGGCCGGCGCCGATCGCGCCATAAAGGCCTTCATAAGCATGAGCTGCCGGGGCAATCGCCAAAGTCGCAGCGGCCGCAAGCAAAGTCGTTCTGATTTTCATATTTCCCCTCCTAAGGTGGATCATCTATTCACCGCCAGCATATCTGTGCGGAATCCGGCAAAATTCAGGCATTTTGGTAACCGCTTTAGGTCCCAAAATATAGGCGCGTAGCTGTCAATCGCCGGGTTTCGGGCGAAATCATATTAACGATGTTGCATCAACGCATCGCCCCCTGCAAGACTGGGGATAGATTTGTCACCCAAGCGACATATACGACGCTGAAATAGCTGACAGAAAGGGAAATCATGCGCGTTGCCGCCATTTCATTGCTCCTCCTTACCCCCCTCATCCCAGCGCTTGCCGCAGATGATGACGCCACCCGCCTGCATGAACTGCAGGCGGCTGTTTCCGCTGAGAGAATTCAAACGGACATCGAAACGCTGGTAGGTTTTGGCACGCGCCACACATTGTCCGACACGCAGTCCGAATCACGCGGGATCGGCGCTGCCCGGCGCTGGATCAAGGCGGAATTCGAGCGCATTTCTGCTGATTGTCGCGGCTGTCTTGAGGTTCGCTATGTGAGTGATTTCGTTGAGGGCGAACGACGCATTCCTGAGCGCACTGAGGTCGTCAGCGTGATCGCAATCCAACGCGGCCGCCTCGACCCAGATCGTATTGTGATGATGAGCGGCGATATTGATTCGCGGGTCACAGATCCCCTTAACGGAACCTCGGACAGCCCCGGCGCCAATGATAACGCGTCCGGTCTCGCCGGCGTCCTCGAAGCAGCACGGGTTTTGTCCAAAGAAAAATTCGGCGGCACAATTGTCTATGCAGCACTTGCTGGCGAAGAGCAGGGGTTGTTCGGCGGAAAAATCCTCGCAGCTCAGGCTCTGGAAGAAGGCTGGCGTATTAAGGCCGTTCTTAACAACGACATGATTGGCAATATCGAAGGCGTTGATGGCGTCATCGACAATGCCACCGCGCGTGTGTTTTCTGAAGGCACGCGTGCTGTGGAAACACCCGAAGAGGCGAATCTGCGCCGGTTCAGAGGCGGTGAGGTCGATTCGCCATCGCGCAATCTCGCCCGTCATATTGACCGTCTGGCTGATCGATACATTCCCAACCTCAATGTCATGATGGTCTACCGGCTTGATCGTTTTCGCCGCGGCGGCCACCATCGGCCGTTTAACGATGTGGGCATTCCCGGGGTGCGCATCATGGAAACACATGAAAATTATAATCGTCAGCATCAGGATTTACGCACCGAAGACGGCATTGCCTATGGCGATGTCTTGAGTGGTGTTAATTTCGATTACGCGCGAAAACTGACGTCACTAAACGTCGTCGCGCTCGCCTCGATGGCAGCGGCGCCGCCTTTCCCAGCCAATGTCGAGATCGAAGGCGCGGTGTCGCCATCGACAACCTTGAAATGGACCCGCCCTGAGGGCAAGCCGGCTCGAAATCTCGCCGGGTATCGCATTCACTGGCGTCTTACCGATGCATCGCAATGGACCTACAGCGTCTATGCAGGCGATGTGTCGGAATACACGCTCAAAAATGTTGTCATCGATAATTACTATTTCGGGGTTTCCTCGGTCGCAAAAGATGGCGCTGAGAGTCCTGTGGTTTTTCCAGGTCCCGCCGGTAGTTTTGGTGAATAAATGACGGGATCACCGATCTGGTCTGCGGCGCCCATATCAGGCGAGCAAATGATCAAATCTGCAACCACACTGCGAAATAGGGCGCAATGCCGCGGTCGAACAGGCATTCTTTCCTGTAGATATAATAATTTTGACGTTTATAGTCGGCCTTCGGGGAATTGACGAAAACGTGGGGTATCCAAATGAAGGCTCTTATCTGGCTAATTCTACTAGCGCTGGCAGCTGTCGGTGTTGCTTCAATTGTTGATTATACAGGCGCCTATGACGTGCCGATGATTGAAGTTTCCAAGCAGGCTGACGACGCCGAACTATAAATTGCTGCCCGCCGATGCGCCCAATGGCGTATCGGCGGTGGCTTTATGTCCTTCCTGACAGGCTTGATTCTTTTTTCCAGAGCGTTTCGCTAATACCGAGACGCCGGGCTTCTGCGCGCCCTGCGATGAAAAGATAATCCGACAATCGATTAAGATATTGCAGCGCAAGAGCCGCCTCTGGCGTATCGCGCAAAAACGTCGCCATGGCGCGTTCGACGCGACGGCAAACGGTGCGCGCCACATGCAGCCAGGCGAGAAGCGGCGCGCCGCCCGGCAAAATAAATTCTTTTAATGGCGGCAAGCCGTCATTAAGGGCCGCCGCCGCTTCATCAAGGCGTGCGACATGAGCGTCCGACAGTAATGGCGCGCCGGGAAATGACATGGCGCCGCCAAGATCAAACAAATCATGCTGTACGCCGCCGAGCAGTTTCTTGACCTCGCCATCATCAAGATGCGTAATCACAACGCCAATCCAGCTGTTCAGCTCATCTATGTCGCCAAGAAGCGCGACCCGCAGATCGTCTTTCCCAATGCGCGTCCCGTCGCCAAGCGAGGTTTCACCTTTGTCGCCGCCGCGGGTTACGATTTTTGACAGCCTGCTTGGCATTCATTTATTCCGTATAGAAAAAGCCCGGCGCTAACCTAGCGCCGGGCTTTTTTATTTAACACCGCTTTACGCGCCTATTCAGCTGGCTGCTCTTTTTGCGGCGGATGAATACCGCCGGCACCGGGTTGGCCGAGCTGAGATTCGCCGGCCAGCGCATGCGATGGATCTCCTTTGAGCGTATCAAGATGCATAAGCTTTTTGATGATCGGCGAGATCAGCAGCATCACAACGCCGACGCCCATCGCAACATAGCCGACATTTGTGTAGACCTCTGCATATCCAGCCTTTGCCGCAGCAACGTCAGTCAACTGCCCGCCAATTGTCTCGGCGCCTGTTGTGCGAGCGATAACGCCTGCAAGATAATTTGAAAGACCTGAATAAAGGAACCAGGCGCCCATACTCATGCCGACCGCGCGCGCGGGGGCGAGCTTTGTCACCTGTGATAAGCCGACCGGCGACAGCATCAATTCGCCCATGGTGTGAATCCAGTAAATCAGGAAGATGAAATAGACCGCCGTGAGCCCAGCGCCAGAGGCAGCAATACCGCCAACAAGCGACAGAAACCCGAGCCCCGCCAGAAAGACACCGAAAGCAAATTTCACCGGCGCAGATGGTTCCATTTTACGTTTGGCAAGGGCAACCCACGCCCACGCAAAAAGTGGCGCGAACATGACGATAAACCCAGCATTCAACGCTTGAAAAACCGGGGTTTCTACGTGCCATCCAAAAATATCACGGTCAACAAACCTATCCGTGAACAACGTAAGCGACGAGCCTGCCTGCTCAAACAGCGCCCAGAACGGAATCTGCGCGAGGATGAAATATATCGCCGCCAACATGCGATCGCGCTCTTCGCCGGCCAATTTGGTGACCGCATAACCAACGAGAAACACGAAGACGAAGACGCCAAGCATGCCGACAAACCATTCCGGCACCAGATGCGCATTCATGACGGTGAGCATGGCGAACACAATGATGCCAACGCCGGTGAGGTAGCAGGCCCACTCAACATTGATCGGCCCAAAAACCTTTTCTTTTAGTTTTTCAAAGCTCGGGGGATCGGCGCGGCCCTCCAACCAGGGCTGGAACACAAGGAAAGTTATGAGACCGGCGAGCATACCGACGCCAGCGAGGCCGAACCCCCAGTTCCAGCCATAGCGGATTCCAATAATCCCGACGGTAACCGACGAAAGTAGCGAACCAAGATTGATCCCCATATAAAATATTGTGAATCCGGAATCGCGCCTTGTGTCGCCAAGCCCGTAAAGCGAGCCCACAATGGTGGATATATTCGCTTTGAGGAAACCAACACCGGCGATAATCAAGGCCAGCGCCAGATAGAGAGTATTTACGAACAATTGCTGTTTTTCGACCCTGGTCGTAAACGCATCAGTTGCGATCGTCGCAGGCAAGCCAACAACATCAGGGTCGTCAATAATCATTTCCTCGCCGCCATCGCTAAATTTTATTTGCGAACGGCCAATGTCCGATGTCAAAAAGCGCGGCGCATCGCTTCCGCGCCCTTCGAGGGTAACCTGATAATCTTGGCCCTCATATGTGATAAATTGCTTTGAACCGCTCCCCTCAAACGCCATCAACCCATGACCCATCACGAGAAGTATGGCGCCATATGCCACGGCCTTGCGTTGGCCCAGATAACGGTCAGCGAGTGAACCGCCGATGATCGTCATCACATAAACCAGCGCCGTATAGGCGCCGTACATCACCGCAGAGCGTTCATCGGAAAACAAAAAATGCTGCGTCAGATATAAAATGAGCAGGCCGCGCATGCCGTAGTAGGAAAACCGTTCCCACATCTCGGTAAAAAACAGAATGTAAAGGCCACGCGGATGGCCAAAGATGGTCTTTTCGCCGGCGGGGATACCGCCGGCTGCGGCTGTGTCGCTCATAAAAACTCCCTCAATCGCGTGACCACATTGGGCCGCCGCATCTTTTCTTCCCTGCTCACGCCTGCCCCGGCGCGCAAATTAGCGCGCACTCTATGCCAGATTTCCCCGGAAAATCCAGTACTTGCTGGCGGTCATCGGCATGCAGGTGCGCTCACAGCGCCAGACCAGCTTAACTTTATGGCAAAAAAGCGACCACACTCGCGAAAACCCCCTATTCATGGGGCTTTGGCTGTTTTGTGATCGCTCGACCACATCCAGCGTCATGAGATCCATGAAGCCATCCTGGCCAAGCTTAGAATGAAAACAAAAAGCGCTTTGTCAGCTGTCCGGCCGCCAGCCACATTTGCCCACAACATTGTAGCGGGCGCCAAGCTGCTTATAAAATGCGATCGCCCGGTCATTGCCGGGCTGAACTGTCCAGCTCACAAAAGCGTTGGCTTTACCGGCAAGTTCGAACACATGCTCCATCAATTGCCGCCCAAGCCCGTGGCGGCGAAATTCGGCCCGTACATAAATATCATCAATCGTGATCCGCGGCGCGCCGCTCCAGATGTGAAAATCTTCCGTATAAGTAGCGTAAGCGACGGCGTGATTGTCAATTTCAACAATAAACCCACGCCAATTTGCGTTATCGCCGAAACCGGTTTCAGTAAGGCGCGCTGGCGTCGTTGTAACAAATTCACGCTCGCTTTCATGATCTGCAAGCTCGCAGATCATTTCGAACAACACGTCAATGTCTCGTTTTTCAATCACGCGGATAGAAAACTGCGCCGCACTCATCGTCAGGCCTGCATCGTCCAGCCTTCAACGCCCATGGCCGCCTGACGCACAGCTTCCGAACGCGTTGGGTGTGCATGACAAGTGCGCGCGATATCTTCGGACGAACCGCCAAATTCCATCACACTGACGGCTTCGGCAATGAGCTCGCCGGCGCCAACCCCGACGATATGACAACCAAGCACGCGGTCGGTCTCGGCATCTGCGAGGATTTTTACAAACCCATCCGTTTCGTGATTAGTTTTGGCGCGGCTATTTGCAGCAAAGGGGAATTTGCCAGTTTTATAGGCAATGCCAGCTTCTTTTAATTGCTCTTCTGTTTTACCGACGCACGCCACCTCAGGCCACGTGTAAACAACGCTGGGCACCGTGTCGTAATTCACGTGTCCCGCTTTACCGGCGATCAGTTCGACGCAGGCAGTTCCATCATCTTCGGCTTTGTGGGCGAGCATCGGTCCGGTGATGCAATCCCCGAGCGCCCAGACACCCGGAACATTGGTCTTGAAATGATCAGTGACAATAAAGCCGCGCTTGTCGGTTTCAACACCCACATTAGCGAGCCCGAGGCCATCCGTATGCGGGCGGCGGCCAATGGCCACAAGCACCGCATCGGCGTCGATCGCTTCTGCACTACCGCCGGCCGCTGGCTCGACGGTGAGCTTCACTTTTGTTTTGAGTTTTTCAGCACCGGTGACTTTTGAGGAAAGCTTGAAAATGACGCCCTGCTTTTTGAGCATACGCTGGAACTGCTTGGAGACTTCAGCGTCCATAGTCGGCAAAACACGGTCGAGAAACTCGATCACGGTAACTTTGGCGCCCAACCGACGCCACACCGACCCAAGCTCAAGACCAATAACGCCCGCGCCAATAACAACCAGATGTTTGGGTACCGACGGAAATGACAGCGCGCCTGTAGATGAGACGATCTGGGTTTCGTCGATTTCAACGCCAGGCAAAGGTGTTACTTCCGAACCGGTAGCAATAATAATATTTTTAGCCTGAAGTTCTGCCGGCGTATCGCCAGTGACGCGCACTTTGCCTGGCGCGATGATCTCACCGGCGCCGAAAAAGGTCTCTACCTTGTTTTTCTTCATCAGAAACGCAACGCCCTTGGTCAGACCGTCAACGGCGTCATCTTTTTGCTTGAGCATTTGATCAAGATCGAGCGAAAGCTTGCCGGTGTTGATACCGAGACCTTCAAAATTTTTCTCGGCAGTCTCGTAAAGTTCCGAAGCGTGCAGCAGGGCTTTTGACGGAATACAACCTACATTCAAACATGTGCCGCCAAGTTTTTTCGCATCGCGCTTTTCAATGATCGCGACCTTTAGGCCAAGCTGTCCGGCGCGGATCGCTGCATTGTAGCCGCCGGGGCCTGCGCCGATAATGACGACATCATAAGAATTTGTCATTTGGAGTCTTTCTTACAGATCAAGCAACAAGCGCTGCGGATCCTCGAGGTTTTCCTTAACGCGCACAAGGAATGTCACCGCGCCTTTGCCATCGACAATGCGGTGATCATAGGACATCGCCAGATACATCATGGGGCGAATAACCACCTCGCCATCGCGGGCGACGGGTCGCTGTTCGATGCGGTGCATGCCAAGAATACCCGATTGCGGCAGGTTGAGGATCGGCGTTGACAAAAGCGAGCCGTAAATCCCGCCATTTGAAATGGTGAACGTGCCGCCCTGCATCTCTTCAAGTTTCAGATCGCCGACGCGGGCGCGGCGGCCATAGTCAGCAATCGTCAGTTCGATCTCCGCCAGAGAGAGGAGGTCCGCATCGCGCACCACCGGCACAACGAGGCCTTTATCCGAGCCGACCGCAACGCCGACATCATAAAAGTTTTTGTAAATGATGTCAGTTCCGTCGATTTCGGCATTGACATCGGGCACTTCTTTCAATGCATGGACGCAGGCTTTAACAAAAAGCGACATGAAGCCGAGCTTTATGCCATGTTTCTTTTCGAAAAGATCTTTGTACTGCTTTCTAAGGTCAATGACCGCCGACATGTCCACATCATTGAACGTCGTGAGCATCGCGGCTTCTGATTGCGCCTCTTTCAGGCGGCGCGCGATGGTCTGACGCAAGCGAGACATCTTCACGCGCTCCTCACGAGAGCCTGTTTCGCGCGGCGCAGAGGGCGCGCGCGCTGCCGAGGGCGGCGTGGCTGCAGCCTGCAGCGCATCGCCCTTGGTCACGCGGCCGTCCTTGCCGGTGCCCTTGATCGACGCCGGATCAAGTCCGCTTTCAGCAACAACACGGCGTGGCGCCGGAGACAAGGTAGGCGTGTCAGATGACCCAGCGGGCGCCGCAACTGCTTCGACATGCGCTTTCGCAGCGCCGTTGGGTTTGGCGACAGCGCCGGTTTCAATAATCGCGAGAAGCGCGCCAACCTCAACCGTATCACCCGCTTTGGCGACAATCTTTTTAAGGGTCCCGGCAGCTGGAGACGGCACATCCATAGCCGCCTTGTCGGTCTCAAGGCTGACGACGGGCTCATCGATGGCGACAACGTCGCCTTCTTGTTTCAACCATTCGCCAATATCAGCCTCAGTGACCGATTCGCCAGCGGCAGGCACGCGCAATTCGATTTCCTCACCCGCTGTGGCAGGCGCCGCCGCGGGCGTTGAAGCCGGGGTTTGGGAAACTTGCGCCACTGCGCCATTAACGTCGATCGAGCCAAGCAGCGCGTCAACCGCAACTGTATCGCCCTCTGCAACGGCGATGCTCGCAAGAACACCCGCAACAGGCGCGGGAACCTCCACCGAGACCTTGTCGGTTTCAAGTTCAACCAACGGTTCATCAACACTCACTGTGTCGCCAGCTTGTTTCATCCATTTTCCGATTGTCGCTTCGGTAACAGATTCGCCAAGCGCGGGAACACGAATTTCGGTGGCCATTACGCTATTCTCCGTATCATGAAGATGGGCGTCATAATTTCAACGCCTCTTCCATAAAGTCATCAAGTTCTTTTTTATGCCTGCTGGCAAGGCCGGTTGCAGGCGATGCCGATGCTGCGCGACCCACATAACGCGCACGCTTATGTTTGGCGCCAATCTGGTTGAGCGTCCACTCGAGATTTGGCTCCATAAAGAACCATGAACCCATGTTCTTTGGCTCTTCCTGGCACCATATCATTTCGGCATTTTTAAAACGCTGCAATTCCGCAATCAGAGAATGGGCTGGGAACGGATAAAACTGTTCGACACGCATCAGATAGACATTGTTTACGCCGCGCTTTTCACGCTCCTCAAGAAGGTCATAATAGACCTTACCGGAACACAAGACGACACGCTTGATCCTGGCATCAGAAACCAGCTTCACCGTAGAGCCGGGCTTTGATTCCGCATCATCCCACAAGACACGGTGAAAAGACGAACCGGGGCCCATCTCTTCCAGCGTCGAAACACAGCGCTTATGACGCAAAAGAGATTTTGGCGTCATCAACACGAGAGGTTTGCGAAAATTCCGACGCATCTGGCGACGCAGAATATGAAAATAGTTTGACGGCGTAGTGCAGTTCGCCACCTGCATATTGTCCTGGGCGCAAAGCTGCAGAAAACGCTCGAGGCGCGCTGAAGAGTGCTCCGGCCCCTGGCCTTCATATCCATGGGGTAAAAGCAAAACCAGCCCGCACAAGCGGAGCCATTTGCGTTCGCCAGATGATATGAATTGGTCGATGATGACCTGGGCGCCGTTGGCGAAATCGCCAAACTGACCTTCCCACAACACCAGAAATTTCGGATTGGCGAGCGAATAGCCATATTCAAAACCCATCACCGCAAATTCCGATAGATTTGAATCATGGACCTCGAACGTCGCATTGGCGGTATCGAGATGCCGAAGCGGCATATAGGTGTTTTCAGTTTCCTGATCGATAAACACCGCATGGCGCTGAGAAAACGTGCCGCGTCGCGAGTCCTGGCCGGACAATCTGACACCAAATCCGTCCTGCAGGAGCGATCCAAAGGCCAGTGCTTCCGCCGTCGCCCAATCAACGCCTTCACCGGTTTCGAATATCTTTTGCTTCTGTTTAAGGATGCGTTTCAACGTTTTGTGCGCGTTGAAGGTTTTGGGATACTCGCTCAGGACCTTGCCGATATCCTTGAGACCCTCAATCTCGACCGCCGTATCGCCGCGCCGGTCATCATCGACCGGCGGCACGAAACCGGACCACTGGCCATCAAGCCAGTCCGCCTTATTGGGTTTAAACGAATTCGCCGCTGCAAATTCCTCATCGAGGAATTGACGGAAAGTCTCGCGCTCTTTTTCGCCGTCCTCGGCGCGAATAGCGCCTTCGGCTGTCAGGCGTTCAGTGTAGATCTGCCGCGTAGAAGGCAGGCTGCGAATCTTTTTATACATCCGCGGCTGTGTAAAGCTCGGCTCGTCGCCCTCATTATGGCCAAACCGACGATAACAGAACATATCGATAACCGCGTCCGCGCCGAACTTTTGGCGAAACTCTATCGCAATCTTCGCGGCATAAACTACTGCTTCCGGGTCGTCGCCATTCACATGAAAAATCGGCGCCTCAACCATTTTCGCCACATCAGAAGGATAAGGCGATGAGCGGGAAAATTTTGGACTGGTGGTAAAACCGATTTGGTTGTTGACGATAAAGTGGATCGTACCGCCCGCATTGTAACCGCGCAGACCAGAAAAACCGAAACACTCCGCGATGATGCCCTGTCCTGCGAATGCTGCGTCGCCGTGCAGCAGGAGCGGCAGCACATGGGTGCGCGGCGCATCAAGGTCTGGTGGCTCGATTCGGTCCTGCTTTGATCGCGCCTTGCCGATGACAACCGGGTTCACCGCTTCCAAATGCGACGGGTTCGCCGTCAGTGACAAATGCACGCGATTGCCGTCAAACTCTCGATCGGACGATGCGCCAAGGTGGTATTTTACATCGCCGGAACCGCCGACATCATCAGGCGTTACGGAACCGCCCTGAAACTCGTGGAAGATATGATAATAAGGCTTGCCCATCACAGTGGCGAGTACATTGAGCCGCCCGCGATGGGGCATGCCGATGACGATTTCTTTAACGCCAAGAGCGCCGCCGCGTTTGATGATCTGTTCCAGCGCCGGCACCGCCGATTCGGCGCCATCGAGACCAAAGCGTTTTGTGCCGGTATATTTGACGTTCATGAAATTTTCGAAGCCTTCGGCCTCAACAAGCTTGTTGAGGATCGCCTTTTTACCTTCAGGCGTGAAGGAAATGTCTTTGTCCGGGCCTTCAATGCGGTGCTGAATCCAGGCCTTTTGTTCCGGATCGGTGATATGCATGAATTCGACAGCGAAGGTCCCGCAATAAGTACGGCGGAGGATTTCCAGAATTTCGTTTAAGGTCGCGGTTTCCAGCCCGAGAACGCGATCGATAAAAATCGGTCGGTCCATGTCGGCTTCAGTAAAGCCGAGCGAGCGGGGATCGAGTTCCGGATGAACGTTTGTTTCCTGCAGGCCCAGCGGGTCCAGATCAGCGATCAGATGCCCGCGAATCCTGTACGCACGGATCAGCATCAGAGCACGTAAGGAATCCTTCGTCGCCTGATGCACATCTTCAGCGCCCGCCGCAGGCGCGCGCTGTTCAATTTTTGCCTTCAGCTTCTGTTCGGCCTCACCCCAATTGCCGTCGAGCGCCGACGTCCATTCGCCGTTGACTGCGGGCGGCCAATCCTTGCGCGCCCAGCTAGGCCCTTCGGCGCCGGCAGCGCCGTTCGCGGCGCCAGCTTCTTTTTCAAAAAAGGCGCGCCATTCAGCGTCTACTGATGCGGGATCAGCATCATAGCGCGCATACATCTGTTCGAGATATTGAGCGTTGGCGCCCGATAAAACCGTCTCAGCATCCGCTTTTCGATTGCGGTCCGCACCTAGGGGAGCGTCGCCGTCTTTGGCCATCTTCCATTCCGTTCATCGCCGGCTGGCATATGCTCCCTAGATACGCCAAGCGCCACACTATTCAATCGTTAACCGTCTCACGATTAACCAAAAAAGTGTTTATTTTTTGAGAACTTCGAGAAGAGTGCGGCCCATGGCGGCTGGCGTCGGCGAAACCGCTATGCCGGCGCTTTTCATCGCGTCGATTTTTGCCGCCGCCGTATCATCAGCGCCGGAAACGAGCGCACCCGCATGCCCCATGCGCCGGCCAGGCGGCGCCGTGACGCCAGCGATAAAGCCGACGGTCGGCTTCTTAACTTTATGCCCCGCCAGGAACTTCGCGGCGTCCGCCTCGGCCGATCCGCCAATCTCTCCGATCATGATGATCGAATGAGTCTCATCATCGCTGAGAAACATGTCGAGGATTTCGATAAAATCCGTGCCCTTTACGGGGTCGCCGCCAATCCCGACACAGGTCGACTGACCAAGCCCGGCGACGGTGGTCTGATGCACCGCCTCATAGGTCAGTGTGCCCGAGCGCGAAATAATGCCCACATGCCCCTTGCGATGAATATGGCCAGGCATAATGCCGATCTTGCATTCATCGGGCGTTATGACGCCCGGGCAATTCGGCCCAACAAGGCGGGTCCCGGAACCATCAAGCGCGCGCTTGACCCTAACCATATCGAGCACCGGAATGCCTTCGGTAATACAGATAACAAGGGGGATCTCCGCGGCAATTGCCTCAAGAATCGAGTCAGCTGCAAAGGGCGGCGGCACGTAAATCACCGATGCGTTAGCGCCGGTCTTCTCTCGCGCCTCCGCGACCGTGTCGAAAACCGGCAATGTTGCGCCTTTTGCTTCATCCGGCGCTTTATCTGTTGCCTTCCATATCCGACCGCCTTTACCGGGCGTGACACCGCCAACCATTTGCGTGCCATAGGCAATCGCCTGCTCCGTGTGGAAAGTCCCGGTCTCGCCTGTCATCCCCTGACAGATAACTTTGGTGGTCTTGTCGATGAGTATGGACATGAGGGCAGGGGGCTCCTGAGGCAGGTGAAAGGGCTCTGGCTGCGTCATAACGAGACCGCTCGGCATGGGCAACAGCCAAGCGAGGGCCGGCGCAGGGGCCGCTATAGTCAGGCCGACGACAATCGCCGCTTCTGACGCATCCTTGGCCATTCATCACCGCTCATGGAAGATCGGCTGGCGCGATGTTTATCAGACAGTGAGATCCGGCAAATCGTGCTTGGTGCGATCGCTTTCTTTTTCGCCAGTATTAAGCGTGCCGGCGCTCTCAATCATCATGATCCAGCATTCAGCGTCTGCGACCGGCATATGCTCGACGCCCGCGGGAACCACAAGGAAATCGCCTTCTTCCATCGCTACATCGTGATCGCGAAAGCGCATGGTGAACCTGCCCCTGACAACAAAGAATGCCTCTTCGACACTGTCATGATGGTGCCACTCAAAGGCGCCGTCGATTTTCGCGAGCCTGACTTCCTGGCCGTTGACCCGTCCGGCGACGTGAGGCGACCATGTTTCCGGGATACGGTCATAGGCGCCGGGGATGTTGATTTTTTTAGCCTTGGGTTTTTCCATATCTCACTGTTCAACCAAAACTCCACAGAGAGTCAATCTGATCCCATGCGCATAAGACATTGGCGCCTGAGTTTCGCCTGAGAGCGCAGGACGTTGCTAGTTAAAGCGAACGGTTTGATCCAGGCGGCGTTGGGGTCGCACGGCAATAGGAGACGCCGCGCTCTCAAAGAGATAGCCAAAGGCAGCCTGAATGTTCAGGTTCCCCGAACGCCGAAGGATGCGCGCCCTGGCCCCGCTAAGCCTGTTGACCTTCCCTGGTTTGCGTGGGTGTTCTTCTTTGTCCGGACGGGGCTGGAAGGAGCAGGCGCCGATACTGGCGCACTTTGTATTCCGACTTCCGCGAAGGCCTCCCCAAAGGCATCGACGCGGCGACCTCCGGGACGCTCCCCATATTGATTATCGCCCGACTGGCCGGAAAAAAACCCAAGTTCAACGACCTGCCAGAGAGGTCCGACAATAGGCAAAAGCAGTAATAGGCACCACAAACCTGACTTCCCCCGGTCATGGTAACGACGGACCATCGAAGAAAAATTCAGCCACATCGAAACCACCATAGCGCCCGCGAGATACAGCAGTTTGGTATTCGCAGATGCAACGTCCAATTCCGCTGCCCCCTCTGCTGGATCGCCAAACATGACTGTGAACACAACAATAAACACAATCCACCAGGCGATAATCAGAAGTTGCCGCCCCCACCAGGCAAGCCGGTTGGTTCGTCCGTAAAAACTAAAGAATGATAAAAAACTATTCATAACAGCCCCCGGACCATTGCCGGTAGCATTATGAGAAATAGATATAGATAAAATACTGGATAAACTGGGCGGTATTTTACGCACCTAATAAAGCATAATTGCTTATGCCGCCGCCACGAAGGGGCTGACGCTATGCTGCGTGATCGGCCAGCCTTACCCCTGCACCGCCGCCACGACTTTTTTCGCCGCGTCCTCTAAATCATCCGCAGGCGTTATTTTAAGGCCAGAATTGGCGAGGATTTCCCTGCCTTTCTCGACATTCGTGCCTTCAAGGCGCACGACCAGCGGGTCTTCAAGGCCAACTTCTTTCACTGCCGCAACGATACCTTCAGCAATGATGTCACAGCGCATAATGCCGCCGAAAATATTGACGAGAATACCTTTGACGCCTGGATCAGTCGTGATGATCTTGAACGCTTCAGTGACTTTTTCCTTGGTGGCGCCGCCGCCAACATCAAGAAAATTCGCCGGCTCCGCCCCGTAATGCTTAATGATGTCCATAGTCGACATCGCAAGCCCAGCGCCGTTCACCATGCAGCCGATATTGCCGTCGAGCTTGACATAGGAAAGATCAAATTCCGACGCTTTTAACTCCATCGGATCTTCCTCGGATGCGTCACGCATTTCGAGAATATTCGGATGACGGAACAACGCGTTCGGATCAAACCCGACCTTCGCGTCAAGAACAAGAAGATCGCCCGCTTTGGTCACGATAAGCGGATTGATCTCCAGCATGCTCATGTCTTTTTCCGTGAACGCTTTATAAAGCACGGGAATAAGTTTCCCGCATTGCTTCGCGGGAGCGCCCTTGAGCCCCAGTGCCTGAGCGATACGACGCCCATGATGCGGCATGCAGCCGGTAACCGGATCAATGCTGATCGTAACGATTTTTTCCGGCGTTTCTTCCGCGACCTCTTCGATGTTCATGCCGCCTTCAGTCGATGCAATAAAGGCAATGCGACCGGTGCCGCGATCAACAAGCGCCGAGAGGTAAAGTTCGGTCTCTATGTCAGAGCCGTTTTCGATATAGATGCGACCAACCTGTTTGCCCGCGGCGCCCGTCTGCTTCGTAACAAGCGTTGCACCAAGCATTTGCCTTGCGAACTCCGCGGCTTCGCCCGGTGTTTTGGCGAGCCTGACGCCGCCGCCCTTGCCAGCAGAGGCTTCCTTAAACTTGCCTTTGCCGCGCCCCCCGGCGTGGATTTGGGCTTTCACCACATAAAGCGGGCCCGGCAGCTCTTTCGCCGCGGCCTCGGCGTCTTTTGCTGATAAAACTGCACGGCCTTCGGAGACCGGCGCGCCGAATTCTTTCAGGAGACGTTTGGCCTGATATTCATGGATATTCATCGAAAGAGCTCCGCATCAAAAAACGATTTCATCGATGCGGTTATAACTGCGCCCATACGTCATACAAGCATGACGCCCTTATATAGCGCCGCGAATATCGCCCAGGGACCGCCTTTGGCGCCCGTCAACGTCAAAATTTGCCGGCGCCAGCCACGCTTCAAACGCCGCTTTCACTTTCGGCCACTCGCTATCGATCATGGAATACCATGTGGTGTCGCGATTTTCGCCTTTCACCACAGCATCCTGGCGGAAAACGCCCTCAAACGTAAAACCGAGCCTCAGGGCCGCCCGCCTCGACGCTTGATTGTTGTTATTGCATTTCCATTCATAGCGTCGATAGCCGAGATCATCGAAGAGATGCCGCGCCATCAGATACATCGCTTCAGTCGCGGCGGGAGTACGCTGCAGCTTTTTTGAAAAGATGATCGCGCCGATTTCCGCCGATCCCGCCTCTGGGCGGATCCGCATATAGCTCGCCATGCCCAGTACCGCGTTCGTCGCAGCGTCACGGAAAATATAAGTCATCCATTTTTGATCATTGATGATAAACGCCATGGCGGCGCCCAGCGCAGCGGCGTTTTCAGAGGGTCCAAAGGGGATATAACGCCAAATATCCTCATTGCCGGGCCCATCAGTCGCAGCAAAAAGCGCATCGGCGCCCTCTGGAAACTGCGCCTGTTCAATATGAATAAACCGACCCTTCAGCGCGTTGAGATTCGGTTCGGGGCGCATCGCCCATTGGTCAAGGTCACTCATCACAATACCTGCTTCAAACTGCTTATTTCGTTCGACGCTGATGCGCCGCCGGCGCATGCTGCCTTCAAAATGTCGAAAGGAAGCATTCGCATGATCATCGTTTCAGGCAAAGTAAAAGTTGTGCCCGGCGCCATCGACCGGGTGCGCGATATGATGGAGTCGAATATCCGCGCAACCCGAGAAGAGGCCGGTTGCGTTGATTATTCCTATGGCGCGGATGTCCTCGACCCCGATACAATAATTCTTCTTGAATACTGGGATGATTGGGCAGCGCTCGAAGCACATTTCACCAAACCGCATACGGTCGAGTGGATGAAGGCATTTGGGAAAGCGGATGTTGTCTCACGCGACATCAAGTTCATTGAGGCAGGCGAAGAGCGCAATCCTTTCGGCTAGTCGTTGACAGCTTGCAAAAGCCCGGCGGCAAAATCCGACAGCGTGTCATCGCGGGCGCCCATGACGACAATACGGTCACCGGATGTAGCAAGCTGCCGCAGGCGTTCACCACAAGCATCCCGATCCGGCAACGCTTCAGCGTTGACGTCCGCAGCGTTGACGCCTTCGGCAATATCTTTGCTCGATACAGAGCGATCGACCGTTCCGCCGAAATAAACCGGCTCTGGCATTAGCAAAATGTCATCGCCTGACAGATTTTCTGAAAAGCACGCGATAAATTCTTTTTTCATTTTGTTGAGCGGACCAAACCCATGAGGCTGGAACATCACCAAAAGCCGCCCAGGAAAATCATGAAGCGTTTTTAAGGTCGCTGATATCTTATCAGGATTGTGGCCAAAATCATCAAAGATGGTGACGCCGCGCGCCTCGCCAACAAATTCGAGACGGCGTTTGACGCCTTTAAACGCGTCAAGCGCCTTCGCCGCGGCCGCCAATGATATGCCGCACGCCCGTGCCGCGGCGATCGCTGCGAGCGCATTCGATACATTGTGACGTCCCGGCATCTTCAGCGAGACGCCAACTGTCATTTTGGTCCCGGCGTCTCGCACCACGAAAGAAATGCCATAGGGTTGAGGTTTGATATCTTCCGCCACAAGGTCGCCAGCAGCACCTCCGATTGAATAGCTGATCATTTCGCCCTGGCGCACTGCAGCGATCCGTGCAGTCTCTTCATTGTCGAGATTCAAAACCGCAATGTCAGCCCCACCGACAAAGCCGCCAAAAAGCGCCCGCAACTCATCCATGCTCTTGTGGTCAAGTGCGATATTGTTGAGCACTGCGATGCGCGGATTAAACATGGCAATCGATCCGTCGCTTTCATCAACCTCGCTGATAAATTGTTCGCCTTTTCCCACAAGCGCACTGGCGAAGAGCGCGCCTGGCGCCACAAAATTTTTCATGACGGCGCCATTCATCACTGTCGGATCTTTACCCGCGTGATAAAGGATCCAGCCGATCATCGCCGTGGTGGTCGATTTGCCACTGGTGCCGGCAATGCCGACGGGCCATGGCGCCGCGTTGAAAAGCTGCGCCAATAGCTCGGCGCGGGACAGCCGCGCGGCGCCAACGGCCGTCGCCGCCGCGATATCCGGCACAGTTTCTTCTATTGCCGCAGAAGCAACGATGGTCTGGCTGGCGCGATTGACGCCCGAGCCGTCCTGCGCGTGCAGCGCGATCCCGAGCGAGCGCAGATAATCAAACTTGGCGCCCGAGCGCCCCTGATCAAGCGCCCGGTCGGAGCCCTCCACACGGCAGCCCGCCGCTTTTACAATCATGGCGAGAGGCAACATGCCCGAGCCGCCAATGCCGCAGAAAAAATAGTCTTTTGTTTCACTCATCGCCGGATCGCTGTAACCGAAATTAAGAAATAAGTGGTAATCACAGAAGCGTTGTTCGATGGCAAAAACCACCACTCATATCGCCCTTGTCTGCCCCGGCGGACCAATCACCCGAGAATTGGCCGAGAAAACCGGCGAGATTACGGCTGCGCGCTTTGGCGAGAGCGTCAAACTCCACTTTCATCAGCAATGTTTCCTCAGCGCTGGACATTTCGCCGGGACGGATGCGCAGCGCAGCGCCGCATTCCTCGAAGTTTCTAATGACCCGATTTATGACGCAGTATGGTTTGCCCGCGGCGGCTACGGCGCTGGAAATCTTGACGACGGCATATTCGCACAACTAACCGATGCCGCGCGTAAAAAAATATTTCTGGGCTATTCTGATGCAGGGGTTTTGCTCGCCCGACTATACGGGCAAGGCGTTGGCTGGCCGGTACACGGACCGATGCCTCTGGACCTGTCGCGCGATGATGGTGAAAACGCGGTCGCCCGTGCGCTTGCTTATCTGGTTCACCGCGACACCGACACGCTGGAGGCTGCGGCAAAGTCAGGCAAACAAACCGTCGCTTTCAACATCACGCTTCTCGCCCACATGGTGGGCGCGCCCTGGATGCCCGACCTCAGTGGTCACATCATTATGCTCGAGGATATTGGCGAATATCTTTATCGGATTGACCGGGCAATGTTCACAATCTTCGCCAATCCCGGGGTTAAGAACGCCGCCGGGATCATGCTTGGCCGTATCAACAATATACCTGAAAATGATCGGCCTTTTGGACAAACTGAAGAAGAAATCGCCAAGCATTGGTGCGCGAAGACTGGCGTTTCCTATCTTGGCCGCGCCGATATCGGCCATGACGCGGCGAACAAGATCGTTCCGTTCGGCGGCTACAAGGCCTCTGGCGAGACCTCTTAAGACAGGTTTAACGCGGCGACGTTAAACTCTTGTACATGACCGCACCGCCTAAAGTCTTCTGCATTGGCTTTCACAAAACGGGCACAACCTCGCTTTATGCCGCGCTAACCCAACTGGGGTTTCGCGTCTCCGGCACTGTTGGCCTTGACTGGACCGCGGAAGACGTCGCAACCAAAGGCGCCCGATGCTGCATCGAAATGATGGAAAAATTTGACGCCGCTGAAGACATGCCCTGGCCGCATTTCTATCGCGAGCTTGACGAAGCTTTCCCGGGTTCAAAATTCATATTGACGGTGCGCGATACGAGCGCTTGGTTTCAATCACTTGATAATCATTTCGGCCATCAGGCGACCGAGTTAAATGCTTTCGCCTATGGCCGTGAATATGCACGCGCGCGCGGCCATAAGGATCGTTGGGTTGCTGTCTATGAAGCCCACATTGCTGACGTGCGGGAGTATTTTCAGGCCCGGCCGGGCGATTTGCTGGAAATGAACCTCGCCGAAGGCGATGGTTGGGAAAAGCTCTGTACTTTTCTCGACAGGACGGCGCCGGACGCGCCGTTCCCGGCCAAAAATACCGGCGCTCGGCGCCTTTCCCTGGCTTATCGGGTAAAACGCAAATTGCTGCTCTTGGCGGGCATCGCACCGCTTCCCGAGCGCCTGCAATAGCAGCCTGCGCCCATCAGGCTGTTTTTTTGATAGGCCCCCTATCCCTAATATTATAATTTATCGCTGGAAAATGCGTGCTCGTGCTCAGAAAACACACGCTTGACACGCCGCGCATATCGGCGTCTGTCGCAGGCCCGCTATGGAGTTTGAAATGGAAGTCAATGTCGCAGTCGTCGGCGCCACCGGCAATGTAGGTCAGGAAATACTCGCTATCCTCGAGGAGCGGATGTTCCCGGTCGGCGAAGTCTTTGCACTCGCCTCGCGCCAGTCAATCGGCCGTGAAGTTTCCTATGGTGACAAAACGCTCAAGTGCCGCGACCTTGAGGGATTTGATTTTTCAAAAGTCCAAATTGCACTTTTCGCAGCTGGCGGTGCTGTTTCGAAAGAATGGGCGCCGAAAGCTGCGAAAGCCGGCGCCATCGTCATCGATAATTCGTCCCACTTTCGCATGGATCCGGATGTGCCGTTGATTGTTCCCGAAGTGAATGCGGATGCGGTGCGCGGATTTTCAAAAAAGAACATCATCGCCAACCCCAACTGCTCGACGGCGCAGCTGGTTGTAGCCCTTAAACCCTTGCATGACGTCGCAACTATCAAGCGCGTTGTTGTTTCAACTTATCAATCCACATCAGGCAAAGGGAAATCTGCAATGGACGAGTTGTTCACGCAGACCAAAGGCATCTACGTCAATGACGATCCAACGCCATCGGAATTTACAAAGCAGATCGCTTTCAATGTCATTCCGCATATCGACGTCTTTATGGAAGACGGCTTTACCAAGGAAGAATGGAAGATGATGGCGGAGACAAAGAAAATTCTCGATACAAAAATAAAATTGACGGCGACCTGCGTGCGCGTACCGACTTTTGTAGGTCACGCTGAAGCCGTTAATGTCGAATTTGAGAATGAAATTTCCGACGATGAAGCCCGCGAAATCCTGCGCGTGGCGCCCGGTCTACTGGTTGTCGATAAACGCGAGGATGGCGGCTATGTGACGCCAGTCGAGTGCGTCGGCGATTTCGCAACCTTTGTCAGTCGCATAAGAGTGGATCCGACTGTTGATAACGGCCTCGCCTTTTGGTGTGTCTCCGACAATTTGCGCAAAGGCGCAGCGCTCAACGCAGTCCAAATTGCGGAAACCCTGATCAACCGCAGCCTTCTGGCCGCGGCCTAGCGATTTCAGGTGGCTTCACTTCAACAAATCTCGGAGATGATCGCTGCGCGCCAGCTCACTGAGGCTGCCACCGCGCTCCAAAAACTGGTCAGAAAAAAAAACAAGGCGCCCGCCGACTGGAATGCTGTGATGCGCACGGCCGAAAGCCTGGGTGATCACGATACCGCGCTTGCCGCCGCGGAAGCCTGGTTGGCGCAGGCGCCGGCCGATCCGCATCGACAAATCAGCATGATCACCGCACTGAGCGGTGTCGCAAAACATAAAGAAGCGGCGGCGCTCGCCCGAACACTACAGCAAAAACCAGCGGCGGCTGCGGATGGCTACTATCTGGAAGGCGTATTTCAAGCCCGCCTAGGCAATCGGGCAGAGGCGCTTTCTTTGTTACGCCGCGCCTTGGCGCTGCATCCAAACCACAGCCCTGCGTGGGAACAGATCGCACTGCTCAACGGTTATGAAGACTTAAATGCCGACTTGGCCACAATGAGCGCCCTGACAAAAAAGCTAACGTCGCCGGCAGAACTGATCCCCTTATATTATGCACTGGGGCGCGCTCATGATTATGCCGATGATGTTGATCAAGCGTTTTATTTCATCGCCAACGGCGCCGCACTGCGCCAGCGCCTTTCACCTTTTAATTTACAACCGCTGCTTGGCTATCTCGACCGCCTGCGCACAACGTTTACGCCCGCCCTGATCAATCAGCTGCAAAGCGAAGGCGTCGACGACAACATCATTTTCATTCTTACTGCACCGCGGTCAGGCTCATCCCTGGTCGAGCAAATCCTCACGACAGCACCGAGCATCGCGCCGACGGGCGAACATACGCTGCTGCGCCTTGCAACCCTTCGACTACTCAGCATGGAGCCGCCCGATATGGCGCGCGCTCAACAGTACAAAAACAGTGACTGGCGAAAAATGGCGCAGGCCTATTTGACAGCGGTACGCAAGCGCTTCGGCGCCAGCAAGACCTATACAGACAAATCTGTCACCAATTATTATTATGCCGGTCTCATTCGGATAATCTTTCCGGCAACCAAGGTCGTCTGGACAAAACGCGATCCGCGCGACGTTGTCTGGTCATGCTTCCGATCGCGCATATCCGCCAATGAATGGGCGCAGAACCTTGACGATTGCGCCAAAGCCATTCTCGCTCAGGATCAACTCAGCGAACATTGGGCTGACATATATGGGGACGACGTTATTCAGGTGCCTTATGAAGAGCTCGTAACCCACCCAGACAAAGTCACCGCTGACATGTTTAAACGACTTGGCAAAGAACGCCCGGACGATTGGGCGAATTTTTATGAAGACGCCGGCGCCGTCGCGACCGCCAGCTTGGCGCAAGTACGCCAACCCTTAAACAACAAAGCTGTCGGATCGTGGCAGCGTTACGAAAAACATCTGGCGCCGATCTATGACAAATACTTCCATTAAAGATTCAGCCGGCACGGCGCGGCTTAATATTCGCAACGGGATTTTGTTTGCCGCCGGCGCCTATACGCTCTGGGGCCTTTTTCCGATTTATTTGAAATCGCTGGAAGGCGTTTCCGCACTTGAAATTCTGGCGCACCGGATTTTATGGTCGGTCCCCTTTGGCGCATTGCTCCTGACGCTTCGAAAGCAATGGCCTGAGGTTCAACGCGCCTTCACCGATCGGCGCGTACTCCTCATGCTCGCGATCGCCGCGGTCTCCATCTCCGCGAACTGGCTCATTTACGTTTGGGCGGTCATTCATGACAGGGTGCTTGAGGCCAGCCTTGGCTATTTTATCAATCCGATCATGTATGTCGCCGCGGGTGTTTTTGTCCTCGGTGAAAAATTGCGGCGTATCCAGATTGTCGCGGTCGGGCTTGCAACGACAGGCGTTCTGATTTTGACCTTTGGCGGGGGCGCTTTTCCATGGGTCTCTATTGCCCTTGCGGTGCTGTTCACGGCCTACGGCTATATTCGCAAAACCACCAATGTCGGCGCCATGCCCGGTCTTTTTATCGAAGTTGTGATGCTGACGCCACTGGCGCTGTTCTATCTTATTTGGCTGATGCAAGCCGGGCACGCTGTTTTTCTGTCCGGCGATATCACCATGGACTCCATGCTGATTTTGGCAGGTCCAGTGACCGTGTTGCCGCTTGTGCTTTTCGCTCTCGCCGCGCGACGCCTAAAACTGACAACGCTCGGATTTATGCAATATATCGGACCGACGCTACAGTTTATTCTCGGCATCTATTACGGCGAAACTTTCTCGCTGGCCCATGGCATATGTTTTGGATTGATCTGGACAGCGCTTGCGATTTTCAGCTTCGACGCTGTGCGCGTCAATCGTGCAGCACGCACTACGAAACCCGCTTAAGAGTCCCGGAAAAACTCAATATCGAATTACCATTCGCGGTGATCAATCCGCGTGCAAATAACAGGCTTTTTCCAGCTCTGGTCATTTCACCACTCGCCTCGATAAATTCGCCAATGGGGCCCGGCCCGATAAACTCTGCATTCATAGTTACGGTAACGGCCTTAAGCCGTCCGGCAGCTCGAAAGCAAATGTCAAAAAGCGACATATCGGCAAGGGTCATCAACGCGCCGCCATGAACCACATTGCCAAGATTAGCGTGATGCGGTTCGGCGTAAAAACCCATACCCGACGCCGGCCCGTCTTCGCGCCGGTAAAAAGGCCCGGCATGTCCGCTAAAGGTCTGCATATGAGATTGCAGCACCCAGCCCGGCGGCGCGGACCTGACATCTTGAGGGGGAACCTGAGCAGCCATAAGCCACGCGTCTAACCGTGCAGCGATCAAATGAAAACAAAAAAGCGCAGCAGGACTGTAGCCTTTGATTGCGATGGCGCCGCATTCACAGCACATTACGAATATGGCTCATGATTTTCCCGAACGGCAATTTATTGACGCCAACAATGTCAGACTCGCCGCCTACGAGGCTGACGGCGATCCGACACGCATGCGCCCGCCGATCATGCTCATTCATGGCTGGCCGGAAATCGCCTATTCATGGAAAAATCAGATTTATGCCCTGGCCGACGCTGGCTTTCGTGTGATCGCGATTGACCTCAAGGGCTTTGGCTACTCGGATGCGCCTGCGGACAAAGCTCTTTACGACATTGAACATATAACAGACGATCTTGCCGCCCTGCTCGACGCACTGGACATCGAACAAGCCTTTTTTTGTGGTCATGATTGGGGCGGCGCAATCGTCTGGAGCATGGGTCAATGGCGCCCCGAGCGCGTGGCGGGGATCATTGGGGTTTGCACACCGTTGCGCCCTCGCCCGCCGGCGCCGCCGATCACGATTATAAAAAAGCGATTTACCGAAAAACATTATTTCGTGCAGTTCCAGGAACCCGACGTTGCAGAAAAGATTTTCGAAACCGATATAGAACGCTTCGTTCAGATGATGTTTCGAAAGCCGCCGCCGCGAGAACGCTGGGCGGCGCTAATCCCTGAAATCTATGATTTGCCCGGCCGCTTCCAGTCAGGCAAAGCCGCTCACAGAAATGATTTGATTGTCTCGGACGACATCATCAAAATTTATGTGGATGCGTATCAGCACAGCGGGTTTCACGGCGGGATCAATCTTTACCGCAATGTCGACCGCAATTGGGCGTTGATGGAAGGGCGCGATGAAATGGTTCGTGCGCCGTCGCTTTGGATCGGCGCTGAGCTTGATGTTTTCCTCCCGCCGGAGACAGCCGACGACATGGAAAAAATTGTTCCGAACCTTGAAAAACACGTAATCAGGGACAGCGGGCATTGGATAATGTGGGAACAACCCAATGCATTGAATAAGCTTGTCGTTGATTGGTTGATGCGACAAATTTCAACTTAATTTGAGCATGTTTTGCCGAACAGTTTGAGGCAAAACTCAGCGTTGCGCCTAAAATTTCAGTCACTTCCGCTCGTCACAATTTGGCCACACAATAAAAAAGACGGAGGGATTTATGCAATTTCGAGCACTCGCTTTTGCAGCAGTTTTCGCGGCACACAGCGCACCAGTTTTGGCCTTCGATAATGTCAGTGTCAGCCCAGCACCCAGGGCAATCACCAGCTTTCAGCTTGGTGAAAAGCAGTTCGAATTATCCGCTGTCGGGCGCCGCGGCCACGCGGATACAATGTTGCGCCGGGCGCATCTCAATGAAAGCAGAGCCATGGGCAAAGTCTATCCAGGCTATCAGCAACCGGCATTCGTTACGTTTGATATTCGATTTAAATTTTAGGAATCAAGCCGCTCATAAAGCGCATCAATGAGACGCAAGGCGCGGGGGTCACCCACCAGAAAAGGTGACATCTTATTCATTACATAAGCAGCTGTGAGCTTTCGCTCCGGGTCGATCACCACACAGGACCCCCCAAAGCCCGCATGTCCATAGGCCTTTTTGTTCGGCCCAAAATGACCATTGATATTGCGCATAAGTCCTGCCGACCATGAAAGTTCAAATGGCAAGACGAGATCATCGCCGCGGCAACGTTCCTTTAGTGCGCTGTCAATCGCTTCCTGGGTGAGGTAGGAACCGCCGTCCCATCTGCCGCCATTGACAAAGGGTTGAAGTATGCTCGCAAGCGACCGTGCATTGGCATGTATGTTCGATGCCGGTATTTCGGCCGCCATCCACGCTTCACGATCGACGCGCGCCGCAGCCGACCATGGTTTTAGAAATGCTACCTTCGTAAACTCATTGAGTTCGCCCAAATCAGGCGCTTTCGGAGGCTTCGGCATGAACGCCGCGCGGGCGATTTCGCTACTGCTCATTCCGCAAAAGATTTGCAACCCGAAATCACGGATCAGATCGCCGGCGCTGCGCCCTGTCGCGCGGCGCAAGAGCTCGCCAGCAAGAAAACCAAAGATCTGCGGGTGATAGCCATTGGCGGTTCCGGGCGCCCATAACGGCGTCATCGCCGCCAGCCGATCGGTAATTGCTCCCCAGTCGAGCCAGTCCTGCGGCGGCATCTCATCAGGAAACCCGCACAAGCCGGCCTGATGTGACAGCGCCTGCGCCACAGTAATTTGGCCTTTGCCTTTCGCAGCGAATTCAGGCCAGTACTCCGCGACAGGCGAATCATAATCCAGCCGGCCGTTTGCTGCTTCATGAGCAATTAGGAGCGCCAGTATCGCCTTGCCGCTGGAATAGATGCCGGCGAGCGTTTCTTCAGACCAGGCATGTTCCCACGCCCGGTCCGTAAAGCCGCCGCGAATATCAACGACCAGCTCACCCTCGACGATCGCCGCAAAGGATGCGCCAAGTTCCAGACCATCAGCAAAATTCTCCGCGAACGCTTCACCGACTAAATCGAACTTCTGTGTCAGGAAGCCGGATGCATGAAGAACGCGGGAATCAGCCCAACCATTCATGGCGATGAACCAGCCGGCAAATTCAGCCCGTTAGATGGAAACATCAGAATGCGCAGGCAATTCCGGCGCGCGCGATCACTGCCGCAGCACGCGGATTATCAATGCCCAAAAGCGCATCCAGCGTTTCACCCGGCGAGGACGCCGCGTTGAGGTTACCGATAAAATCCGCCACGGCTTCAAGGTCGCTCCGTTCAAGGCGTTCATCCATTTCGTCAGCGAGGCAATCGGCCCGTTCTTCGGAAAACCCAAACTCAACCAAGCGGTTTTCGATACGCACGCGCGGCGAAATCGTCGCGCAAGAAGCGATTATCAAACCAGCACCTACAAGCGCTACAAAGTGTTTCATATGCTCTCCCTCAAGCTAGCCGAAAATATATGCGGTTTGCGCCGCCGCGTCCACGCGCCTCAATCGCGCTTTAGCCCAAGCCCGTCCAACCGCCATATCAGAGCCTCAATCCGGTCCTGACCAAAAAAAGGCTCGCCGTCGAGGACCATTAGCGGGACGCCCCAATGATGTTTTAATTGTTCAGCTTCGTTTTCCTCGATCACCGTGGTGATTTGGTCAGGGTTTTCACGAACCCAGCTTTCAAGCGCCTCAAGCTTCAGGCCAGCGTCGCTCGCCGCCTCTTCCAGAACCGTTCCCTCGTGCCAGTTCTCCACACCTCCCCAAATACGGCTCGCAGCAGCGCATGCGAATTCCAGTCCCCCATCCGCATCAATCGCAGCAACCCCAAGCCCTAACAACCGGTCCATCAGCAGCTGATCAAGCGCAGCCCGGCGCAAATCCGAATCCATTACCACTGGATCGGGGCGCGGCCACTGAACAGGAAGACCCAGACGTGCGCCCTCCCGCAGGAAGTCTTTCATAAAGTGCGCAACAAACTGCGGACGCTGCTGCTCAAGAAAGCCTTCTTCGCGCATCATGATCGGCCGCACCGGCCGGAAATCTACATTGACGTCATAGTCGCGTTTGATCCCCATCAACCGGTCAGTAGCGAGATAGGAATAAGGGCTGCGAAAAGACCAATAGATTTCAAGAGTCGCCATGATTGCTTCCTTTCAGACCCGCGCGTGATTGCAACTTCAACGGGGCGCCATTATGCGTCAATCCCGGAGCGCATATCGCTGCCCCGCGGGAGATAGAAAATGGCGCGCACTCTGCGCATTGCGATCATTCAAGCCGCGTTCGGCGACGATATGACGGCAAACATCACCAAGGTAGAGATTTTTACGCGCGCTGCGGCAAAAGACGGCGCGCAAGTGATCCTGGCGCCCGAGCTTTTTCAGGGACCATATTTTTGCAAGACCAAAGATCAACGGCATTTCACAGCTGCCTTTCCGATTAACGAACATCCGGTTGTCGCATCTCTCGCACCGCTGGCCGGCGAGCTAGGCGTTGTCTTACCGCTATCTGTTTTTGAGCGCGACGGTGACGCCTATTATAACAGCCTTGTTATGGCAGATGCGGACGGATCGCTCATGGGCGTCTATCGCAAGAGCCACATTCCTGCTGGCCCAGGTTATGAAGAAAAATTCTATTTCGCACCCGGTGAGACCGGTTTCAAAACATGGAAAACAACATTTGGAACGCTTGGTGTTGGTGTTTGCTGGGATCAATGGTTCCCCGAAGCCGCCCGCGCCATGATGCTCATGGGTGCAGAAATTCTGCTTTATCCGACCGCCATCGGATCAGAGCCGGAAAACCCGCCCCTTGATACGCAAGCGCGATGGCGGCGCGCGATGGTCGGGCACGCAGTATCAAACGTTGTTCCGGTCGCCGCGGCAAATCGCATTGGCGATGAAGACGGCCAGATTTTCTATGGGTCATCTTTCGTCGCTGACGATGGCGGTGATCTCCTCTCCGACATGTCGCGGACAGAAGAAGGCTTTGACGCCGTAACGCTCAATCTTGATGAAATCGCCGCGCGGCGCGCTGATTGGAGGTTGATAAGCGACCGTCGCCCGGATCTTTATGGCGCACTCACCCAGGACATTTAGGGCCATCGTCCCTAGCTAGTCTTTTTTGATGAATGTCACCGAGAACAGCGGATCGCCGTCAAACATGTCTTTCGGCTGGTCCATGCCTTCAATCATTTTGAATACACGCGGCGTGATCGAACCTTCCATCCGGTAGCCTTTTTCGGCCATCTTGCCGCGATGAAATTCAAGGGCGGCCGCAGTAAATTCGCGGGCGAGAATGGTGATGCGCTCTGGATCGTTTGACATTTTCTAGCCTTCTTAATCTCGTGATTTGATTTATTGCCGGATTTGCGGCGGAATATGGCCAGTTGCGATTGGCTTGTCCACAACCGGCGACGGTTCTCGCTGGCAACGGCATCAATATAAGGCGGCGTAGAATGGCGACAAGACATATTCTGACCATCGATGGCGGCGGCGTACGCGGGCTCGTGGCGGCGATTGTCCTCGATGCCCTTGATCAAGAGTTCAAGCGCGCCGGCAAGACTAGTGCTCTTGGCGACTGTTTCGATTTGGTCGCTGGAACATCCAGCGGCGCATTGATTGCCGCAGCCCTCACGCTGCCTGCGCCCGATGGCGGCCCAAGCCCAACGCCGCTGGAACTCCGCAATTTTTTTGAGCAGCGTGCAAGAACGATTTTTCCACCACGCCCGTTTTGCAATATCCCTGTCATTGGGCGCCTGCCGCAACTGTTCGGTCCGTTACACGATCCAGCGCCATTTGAGGCGCTGATGAAAATGCAATTCGGCGATATGGTTTTTGCCAGCGCAAGACGCAATCTGATGATCCCCGCCTATTCGATCGATCCACGCGATATTGTTCTGTTTCGCGGCGGACCGGCCTACGCCGGGCGTGATGAGAGCGAACGATTTGGCATGATCCGCGTGCGCGATGCGATTTTGGGTTCAAGCGCAGCGCCGACCTTTTTTCCGCCGCATCGCATCGAAAGCCCAGATCGCTCTCGTGCCTGGACGGCGATTGACGGCGGCGTTTATCTCAACGATCCGGCAATGGCGGCCGTCACTGAAGCAATGCGTCTTTTCCCTGGCGATGATATTCGCGTTGTATCCCTTGGCACCGGACGACAAACACGGAATTATCCTTTTGAAAAAGCGAGGAAGTGGGGATTTTCGCAGTGGGTCTCGCCGACGGGACGCTTTCGCACGCCGCTGATCTCCGCCATTCAAGACGGTCAGGCGCGCGCGGTTAATCGTCAGCTGAAATATCTACTCGGCGACGATTACTATCGTTTCGACTACCGTTTAGAAAAAGGTCGCGGCTCAGACAAGCTTGATGATGCTTCGAAGAAAAACCTTAAACAACTGACACGCGGCGCATTGGAGATGGTCGATGAAATGCGGCCAAAACTGCGTGAACTGGCAATGAGCTTAAAACCGATCAACAGCTAGGCCAGGATTTTTCGTTTAGCCTAAATCCTGACCTGAATTTTTATTTGCCGCGTGATTGAAACGGAAAACCGCTTCTCACTTTTCCTGATCACGCTCTAAGGCGTAACTGCCTCTTTGCGTTTTGCCTTCATCTTGTCAAACGACACCCACACCCCGTCATCGCCATGCCACTCGCCGCGCGTCGCTCCTTTTGAATATTCTGTGGCGCGCGCTTCGAAGAAATTCGCATGCTCGACACCATTTAGAATTTCGGTGAGCCACGGCAGGGGGTGTTTTTCAACGCCATAAACTTTCGGCAAATCAAGCTGGCTCAGACGCCAATCGGCAATATAGCGAATATATTGCTTGATATCTTCGGCGGTCATGCCTTCGACGGGGCCCATCTCAAAAGCAAGATCGATAAACTTGTCTTCGAGACCGACAACCGTCTTGCAGCAATCGATAATGTCATCCGCAACCGAAGGCGTGACACATCCGGTCTCTTTTGCGAAAGAGTGATAGAGCTGGATCATGCCTTCGCAGTGAAGCGACTCATCGCGAATTGACCAGGTGATGATCTGCCCCATGCCCTTCATCTTGTTGAAGCGTGGGAAATTCATCAGCATCGCAAAAGATGCAAAGAGCTGCAGCCCCTCAGTAAAGGCGCCAAACATCGACAACGTACGCGCAATATCCGCATTCGTTTCAACGCCAAACTTATGCATGAAATCATGCTTGTCGCGCATTGCCTCATATTCGAGGAACGCTGAAAATTCCGATTCCGGCATGCCGATCGTTTCAAGCAACAGCGCATAAGCCGCGATATGGATCGTTTCCATATTGGAGAACGCCGACAGCATCATCTTGACTTCTGTCGGTTTGAAAACGCGTGCATAGCGCTCCATGTAATTATCGTTCACCTCAATATCAGATTGAGTAAAAAACCGAAAAATCTGGGTCAACAAATTGCGTTCTGCGTCGGAAAGCGTATTCGCCCAATCCTTGCAGTCCTCACCGAGCGGCACTTCCTCAGGCATCCAGTGGACCTGCTGCTGGCGCTTCCAGAAGTCATACGCCCAAGGATAGCGAAATGGCTTATAGGCCTTGGAGGCAGTGAGAAGACCATGTGCAGGAGAGGCTATTTTGGTGGCGTCGAGCATTGTGACAGTCCCGGATTTAACGATTTTCGAAGCGCCATGAATCGGCGGCGAACCACAGCATCTTGAGCCCATAGAGATAAAAAACGCAAGATGTCGTGGTATAGAAAACTTTCCACCCCCTCCGGGTTTCATGGATTTTGACATCCATATGGGGAGAAATGCCGCACCTGCCGAAACGACACAATCTCACACCGGCCTAACCGCAAAATTTTCTGCGAATCGGCATTATAGACCGCTCAGATTTGTATATTAATCGGGCAATGAGGCGTTTGGCGTAAAGATTGGCCGCAACGGTATTGAGCTGAAGATCAGAACGGTAAGACTAAATCATATGGACATTGTTTCTCTGGACATTCCAGACGTCAAACTCATCACGCCACGCCGGTTTACTGATGATCGTGGGTTTTTTTCTGAAACCTACAATGCACAAGCGTTCAAAGCCGCTGGAATCGATTGCGACTTTGTGCAGGACAATCACTCCTACTCAGCTCAGCAATGGACACTGCGCGGCCTTCATTATCAGGCGCCGCCTCATGCACAGGCAAAACTTGTCAGGGTATTACGCGGCGCTATTATCGATGTTGCAGTCGACGCACGAAAAGCCTCACCAACTTTTGGTAAACACGTGAAGGCGACGTTAAGCGCAAAAAATGGCGTACAGATATTTGTACCGTCAGGTTTTCTTCATGGGTTTTTGACGCTGGAGCCAGACACCGAGGTCGCCTACAAAGTGGACGATTTTTATGCTCAGGATTGTGAGGGATCGGTCATATGGAACGATCCGACGCTTGCGATAGACTGGGGCGGTGCAGCAAACGATATCGTATTATCCGAAAAAGACGCACATGCCCAACCCTGGAATGCGCTTCACTTACCATTCTAACTTACCATCAACGCCTTAGTTAGCGTGCCAATTTCACGCCGGTTAGTTAGCGCGCTAATTCCACTCGGGTGCAGCAAAATCCGCGCCCAAAGGGCAATCACTTTCGACTTCGTAATGGTCAATTGCCCACAAACGACGAATATTGTTCTGCGCCAATGTCTTGAGATAGTCGAATCTCGAAAAGGCCGCCAGAATCGGGACACTCTTCTAGTTGGTGAGGCTCAAGACCAACTCGCGCCGATGTGACGTAAATTGTATTGGCAACAATTGAGATACTCGTTGGACGCTGAGCACTAACTTTGATTGTCTGAAGGTGCCCTCCATCTGGTGCAAAACGGCGGATGACCCCACCATCCCAAAATGCCGACCAGAGACAGCCCTCCCGGTCGACCTCCATACCATCGGGGTAACCATCGCTGTCCGTAAACTGACGAAACACACGCTTATTTTCTATTCTCTCTCCATCAAACCCCGCAACGAAAATTGTACGCGCCGCAGAGTCCGTTAAATATACGCGCGCCCGATTCGAATCGAATGCAGGCCCGTTTGTTATGTGAAAATCAGTATCAATCTGCCTGCACTCGCCATCTCGGCTTAATCTCCACCAGGAGCCGGTAACAAGACGTTCGCCATCATCCATCGTGCCCGCCCAAAATCCACCGGCGGCGTCGACCTTGCCGTCGTTAAACCGATTGCCTGGAATATCCGCTTCAGGATCACAAATTTGCTCCAGCCGCACGGCATCTTCTCGAAGAAACAAGCGCGCAAATCCGTCACGATGAACGCAAACATACCCTCCGCCTTCGGCAAGACCTAAGGCGCTGATCATCGATTTAGATTCGAAAACTCTTGTCTTCCGCGTTGATGGATCAAACTGGAAAACTTTATTGCCCTTGATATCTAAAAACAAAAGGCAATTAATTCTTGGATCCCAAAGCGGCCCTTCTCCCAGTACAGCCTCAACAGAGGCCACGCACTCGCAGGATATGACATCGAGTCCCGCCATAATTCAGGTTGGGTCATACAAGCGTGAGAGAACACCGCCATCAGCGTAAATTGTAGCGCCAGTGAGAAAACGCGCATCTTTCGAGGCAAGAAAGAGCGCAATGCCCGCGATTTCATCAGGCGAGGCGACACGCTTTAAAGGGTGCGCATCCTTCAAGGCGGCATAACCCTCCTCATTGCCTTTAAAACCCGCCTTGAGCATGGACGTTTCCGTAGCGGCGGGCGCAAGTGTGTTGACGCGGACTTTTGGACCAAGGTCTATCGCCAGCGCGCGGGTAAGGCCATGTAGCGCTGCCTTTGAGGTGGCATAGGCTACAAATTGCGGTTTGGTCGCCTGTGCGTGCACAGAGCCGATATTAACGACCGCGCCTTCACTCTCCTCAAGATCTGTAGCGAATGCTTTCACCAGCGCATAAGGAGCAGCAGTGTTGACAGTAAAAGAGTCCAAAATCGCTTGCGGCAACAACTCCTTAACACCGCCCAATATCTGGATTGCTGCATTGTTAACAAGCGCCGCCAACGGACGCTCGCCAAGGCTTGCGCGCACCTCACCAGCGAAAGAGTTCAGTTTTTTTTCGTCGCTAACAAAATCGGCAAGGTCGCACTTGATAAAATGATCGGTTTCGACTGCCGTGTCTCGCTCAGTCAGATCGAGACCGACAACGAACCACCCCGCGTCGTGAAACGCCTTCACCAGCCCCTTCCCGATACCGCCATTACATCCGGTAATTAGAACGCCTTGGGTCATTCCTGCGCACCACTTAAAAAACCAGCGATTTTCTCAATAGCAAGATGACTGACGCGGCGCACCGCATCAACCGAATTAGAACCATTATGGGAACCGAAAATGCATTTATCAAAACGGCGCAACGGGGATTCTTGCGGTAGCGGTTCTATTTCAAATACATCAAGCGCTGCGGAATGAACGATGCCATTTTCAAGCGCTTCAACGAGTGCCGCCTCTCGGATAACTGGCCCGCGCGACACATTGACCACGCGAACGCCGCGCTTCAGGCGGTCCAGAAGTCCGGCGTCGAACATGCCGCGTGTATTGTCGTTAAGTGGGCAGGTGAAGATGATGAAATCGGCCTCTTCGATTCGCTCCGGCCAAGCTGCGTTTTCAACGGGCAACCCTTCGACGGGTTGAAAAAGCGGATCATAGGCCACCACTTTAGCGCTGCATGCCAGAATGCGCCGCGCAGTTTCGCGTCCGATATCGCCGAACCCCACTATGGCGACTGTCTTACTCGCCATACTGACGCCTGACGGCTTCGGCCACGCGTTTCGTTCGCGGATCTGTCGGTCAATCCTGTAAGTCTCACGGGCAAGTCCAAGTGTGTAAGTCAGGGCGACATCCGCAACTTCATTGCCAAACATGCCCGGGGTGTTGTCGATCGGCACACCGCAATCCTGAAACGCTGAAAAATCAATGTTATCGACGCCTATCCCCCATTTTACGGCTGCTCTCAGATTGCCGGCGGCGCCCGTTTCCACAACTTTGCGTGTAGCGGGATCATCACCGATGATCCATCCGTCATAAAGCGGCACCTGCTCAATAAGGTCTGCCTCCGCCATAACCTGACTAACTTCAGCAGGAACGCATTCAAGGCCCCGCTTTTCAAAATCAGCCGTGAATTCATCGATGAGGCCAAGCATTGGCGGACAAGTAACAAAAACTTTCAAGCGCGCCATAACTTAGTTTCCCTGCAGGGTTTCACCAGCGGCAACTCGCATTAACAATGACTCAGCGATAAACCAGTCATCGGGCTCGTCAATATCAACCGACTCGAGTTGCGGCGTCTCAAACAATTTTGGCGTTTCGCCAATTCGCGCCTTTGTGTGCGCAAAGCTCTCCGGTGTAAAAAGATAGCAGAGCGAATTCTCCTCGAAATACGGGGGAAGGTCCTGCGTGCGAATGAGATTAGCAGGATCGTGATTTATGGGATTCCCTTCAGGAGTGTAAAAGCGGGTATGATGGCGCGTTACCGTGAAGAGCGAATCCGCTTCATCCGTTCGCTCTGCGCGGCTGAATTCTTCTATCATTCGACCTATCGTCTCGGCGCCAAGCAAAGGGTTCGTGGTGTGCGTCATCAAATAATAATCTGATTTTGTGTTTTCGATGTCATCAGCAATCACCAAATTCATGGATACAAAATCACCGCAAATTTCCGGCTTTCGATCGCGAATATGTATTTTACCGTTGTAGTCACCATCGCGCAGCCCATTGTCCGCCAGGATACTGCGAGCATCGGTGTTGATGACAATGTCATCAATCTGCGAAACTGCAGCAAGCGAATCTAAAATCCAGCGAAACAGCGGCTTGCCGGCGATTTCGCGAAAGTTTTTCGACTTAACACGGGCGCTATGAGCCTTCATTGGCAACAACGCGGTCAGACGCTTTGAGTTAACTGTCATAAAAATTACCCCGGTCTAAAAATTACTTTGTCGTCGCGCTGTCGTGGCGGTTCAAAATCGCACCGTTCTCGCCAGGCGGGCTGGCAGTTTTTTTGTTTCGCTGAGAGCGAGGATAATAGTAACTTTCCTTCTGAGCTTTGGACAGCTCACGATGCTCATTATGCCCCCTATAGGTCCCCCAAAATTGCATAAATCGAAATATAAAGATCTCGGGCGCTGTGCTTATAAAACATTTTTCATTTAGTGCCTCTGATAAGTCATGGAACACTCCCGCCGCAAAATAACGTAAGAAATCTCCAAAGTTGAATTGAACCTCGGGGAATATTTCACGCAACGTCAAAGCTTCTCGATAGTAACGCCTGCGTATCTGCGTAAAAGTCTCTTCGTGGATATGCGCAACAGGCGCGTCTTCAACATAAGCCAGCCGCCCACCGTCGCCAATGACCAGTTTTGCTAATACCAGATCCTCGAGCCCCGTGACCGATTCATCAAAGTGATATTGTGTCCATAGTTTCTTAGAAATTGCCGCATTGGCATTATTACAAAACACCTCATGTTGGGGAATTATGTCAACGGGGCCGTAATACTGCGCGAAAATTTGATGCTCTGAGTAACGCGTAACCTCATGCCCGACCTGTTTGCCGTACACGTAATCAGCCACACCATTCCGTAACGGGCCAATTAGATTCCGCAGCCAGTAGCGATGCGTAGGGATGCAATGCGCGGAGATAAACACCAAGTAATCTCCTTCGGCGGCTTCGCAGCCCAGATTCAACGACCGTCCAAATGTGAATTCGGATTTTTCTATGTAAATAACGCGTACGCCGTGAGATTTGGCGATTTCCACCGTCCGATCGGTGGAGCCGGAGTCGACGAGCACGATCTCATAGGTGAAGTCGTCGCAAATTTGCTGGCTGCACGCCTCCAGCGCAGCGCCGAACCATTTTTCTTCATTCAGCGACCGAAAAACGACCGAGACTTTCGGTTTTTCCAGAATCTGCGACATGGAACTGCCTTATTACTAAGCGCCGATTAAAAACTGCGCCCGGCCCAAAATACACCTCATCAGCGCTCCATACCTTACAGCCTATTAAAAGCAAAGCACTGCTTTAAAACATGAATTTGCAAGCGCCTCTACAGCATGCGCACAACCGGACGAACGCCCTTTTTGGGCCACATGCAACGCATGGCCACCACCTCAGACTTCACCACCCCTTGATGGGCGGACAGGTACATTTGATCAATATCACACCAGCCAAAAAAGAGCGCGGATCTCTGTTAAAGATCTCGGGCTTTTTGACATTCCGGGCTTCCAAAAGAGAAGGCGCACTTGAAGGGCGCATGCTGACAGACACCGAAAATGAGTTGCCCCCAAAAAGACGACCGAGGTGAATAATTTGTCGGCCATGGTCGACTAGACATCCTCGCCGATAGCCATCACGAGCAAAATCACTATAAGATTTTGGCGAGCTCAACAAAGGCAGGTCAATGGAGAATCATAATGGTCCAGCGCCCGTAAAGGCGGATGGGTCGACCATTTTCGTTCTAGGTAACGGCCCCTCTCTGGCCGCAGTAGATTTTGATGACCTAACGCCATTCAGCACAATTGGCATGAACGCCGCATACAGACATTGGCATAAGATTGAGTGGCGCCCAACCCATTATGCCTGTCTCGATCTTGTCGTCGGCTTATCGCACAAGGAAGCCATTGCTGACTTGATCCAGGAGGGCATTGTCACAAAGTTTTTGTTACGCGCGAACCTTATAGAGGCTCTTGGCGACATCGCAGCGGATCCTCGTGTCGTAAATTTTGACGCTCTAAAAGCAACGGAAAAACTGCTACAATCACCCGCCATAACCACTGGCAGTCACACAGTTCTATGGGCCGCGATCGAAGGATACCACAAAATAATCCTCCTCGGCATTGATGGCCAATATCAGGAGCGCGTGGAAGGCGCCGTCCGACGCGAAGGAACAGAGCTGGAAATTGTAAGCCAACCCACTTCAAATCCAAATTATTTTTTTGAGGACTACCAGCAACCAGGCGACCGATACAACATCCCCAACCCGAGGCCTGGCCTACATATGAAAGCCCTGCGAACCACTGCAGCGCTTTTGCAAAAAGAAAAAGCCACTGTCTACAACGGCAATTTCAATTCGTCCGTGCGGTGTTTTCCTTTTGTTAATTTCAAAAAACTTCTTTGTGATGGAAGCGATATACTGCCCGCAGATGAACTGATCACTAGTGAGGAGATCGCATGCGCGCACAACACCAGCGGACCACCAAACATAGGTCGCGCTCAACGCCTCGTGAACTTTATTCGAAGCAATTGGATCTTATGCTTTTCACCAATAGCAATTTACATCCTGACAGCATACGCGATCACTCGAGCGTTCGAAATTGACGCTGGGATTTTAGCTCTGCTAACCGTCATTATTTTCTTTGCTGGCTCTTTGTGGCTCGCATTATTATTTACGCGCAATACGAGTATAACGCACATCAGTCAGCAACATGAAAAGATCGCGTCGCTGGAGGCAAGTGTCCGTGACCTTAACAAACGCCATATAACGAATAAGAAAAATGAATAAGGTCGCTCAGTCAGACTTGCCACAATTGATCATGGTGCTTTTTGCGCCATTGACAGATTTATTTCCATCCGGCAGCAACGGCTTACTTCTGTATGATCACGCCACCCAACGAGCATGAATTAGAATGACCGAGAAGCTCTTAAACACACGAAAGGAACGAGCGAAAGGAGTTCGCATCTACCGGCCAGACAGCCGCATTAGACAAAACGGGTTGCAGGCCGTCATTTCCATTTCGCGCGAAATTAGAAATTTCCGTTCCCACATCACAACGTTATTCACAAGCGACTTTCGCAAAGGATATCGCGGCACCGTACTCGGCATTTTTTGGAATTTTGTCCTGCCTATGGTGCCGATTTCCGTTTATATCATGCTTGTAAGCCTTCGAATCATGCCGCGATATGAGGGGTTATCCCCCGCTGTATATATCAGCTTCAATGTCACAATCTGGTTTCTTCTGACCGGTCTAATCAGGCAACCGATTCAGGTTGTAAAATCAAAAAACACGGAGATGATGAAAACTGCGATTCCGCTTTCCGCGGCAATTGTGTCATCTTTCGCACAATTGTGCTTTGATACCTTCGTGCGCATTGCGCTTGTCGTAGTCATTATTTTGGCGATGCAAGCGGCGACTAAATGGACGGCGCTCTTTATCGTTCCGATTATCTTATCGGCCAGTATTTTTTGTCTCGGCCTCGGATTACTATTATCTATTCTAAACGTAATTTATCGTGATATAGAGCGCGTCATCACTATCCTTCTTCAATACGGAATCTTTCTGAGTGGCGTAATATTTCCGCTGGCATCTCTTGGTCCGTTGGTTAGTTTGAGTGCTGCAAACCCTTTCAATGTATTCATTTCCAGCGCCCGTGAAGCCGCATTCGCTGGATCGATTTCTCAACCCGGCGCACTTGCTGCGTGGACAGTGGTCGGCGTCATTTTGTTTCTCTATTCAGCCTGGTTCTTTTATTTGATGGAGTACCGGATAAGAGGATCGTCAGAATGAGCTCACCACTCTATGAATTGGGTGAACCTGTATTAAGGGCGACAGGACTGAGCAAGCTCTATGCACGCAGGTCTTCAGACACCCGCGCGCGCCTTGGCGAAGTTGCGGGGCGCGTGCTTTTTGGACGGCCCCCGAAAGAAATACAGTCTTTGCGCAAACATGAATTTTGGGCCCTCAAAGACATTTCTTGCGAATTGCACCAAGGCGAAGCACTTGGCATAATTGGCCTTAATGGTTCCGGCAAGACTACCTTCTTGCGCATTCTCGCTGGCCAGATTTTGCCTGACGGCGGAGAGGTTTGGATTAACGGATCATCCGCGGCCATGATTGATCTCCAAGCCGGGTTTCAGGCCTCGGCGTCAGGCCAAGAAAATATCTTTTTGCGCGCCGCAGCATTAGGCTTTACGCGCGCTCAAACCGAGCACCGATTGAATGAAATAATTGAATTCTCGGAGTTGGGCGATGCTATCGCAGCGCCAATGTCGAGTTATTCCTCTGGGATGAAAATGCGCCTGGCATTTTCTGTCATGGCAATTGTAGAACCGGATGTCTTGTTTATCGACGAGGTTTTGGCGGTCGGCGACTTTCGATTCCGGCAAAAATGCCTGGCGCGCATCCGCGAAATGAGAGAGCGCAGTGCATTCGTATTCGTCTCTCATGGAATGGGCGATATTGCCTTATTTTGTGATCGCGTAATTGTCTTACACAAGGGGAAAATCCACTTCGAAGGCCCGCCAAAGGAGGCCATCGAGATTTACGAGTCTTTGGACGAGCCGGCTTCCGCGGTAGATACGCCAGCTCAACTCACGAAGGCCATGGGCCCCACTTTCACAAACAGCGGCGCCCTTAAAGACGTTGCTCACTTCTGGTGCGATGAGAGCGGCGCGCCGGTTACGAACATAGCATTCTCTGACAATGTACATCTATCATTGGAATTTACGTCGACTGTCGACATAAAACGTCTCATCCTCGGCGTGCCGGTGTGGAACTTAAACGCTCATTATACAACGGGATTGTCGACTCAGCTTGCCTCTGAAGAGCTTAGCGTGCGCACAGGGGAAAGACTTAAGTTTCTTCTCGAAATCAGGGGCGGAATCGCTAATCCAGGGACTTTGAAATCAATGATGACAATCCTTGACGGGGCGGAATTTCTTTATCGAAATCCAAACCCGGACCTGGTTATTGAGAATGCGGGACATCCGACTTGGGGTGTCGTGACCATTCCCCATCAATGGAATCTAATTGAGAGACAGTAGGCCGAATTCGCCCGGCATGCATTATCCACAGTATTTGTTAGTGCAGCAATGTTACGCTTCGAATCCTGTTCGACAAGAAACAATTAGCGTCGCAAATGCGCATCATTTTGATGCTCAACAAACCACTGATATGTCGACAAAAGGCCGTCCCGAAGCTCGATGCGTGGACGCCACCCCAATTCCGCAATCTTTTCCACTGATAGAAGCTTTTGCGGCGTGCCGTCGGGCTTTGAACTATCAAACATGAGGGACCCGTTGAGGCCAACAGCATCCATAATAATCTGCGCAAGCTCCGCGATCGCAACATCTGAACCGACACCAACATTTACATGCTCTGTACCCGAATAATTCTTCAGCAAGAACACAAGTGCGTCGGCGCAATCGTCAACGTGGAGAAATTCACGTCTTGGCGTTCCGGAGCCCCAAATCTCAAGACTATTTTCGCCGCGGTGTTTAGCCTCGTGCGCCTTTCGAAGTAGGGCCGGGATAACATGCGAATTTTGCAAATCGAAATTATCGCCCGGTCCATATAAATTTGTAGGCATGGCCGAGATAAAATCTACGCCATGTTGTTTGCGGTAAGCCTCGCAAAGCTTCAGCCCGGCAATTTTAGCAATGGCATACCACTCGTTGGTGGGCTCGAGGGCGCCCGTCAAAAGCGCACTCTCTGATATTGGTTGCGAGGCGAATTTCGGGTAGATGCAGGACGAGCCAAGAAAGAGCAACTTTTCAACGCCGGCGCGGAATGCCCCCTCTATTACATTCGTTTCTATCGTCAGGTTTTCATAGAGAAAGTCGGCCGGATAGGTATCGTTTGCCAAAATACCGCCGACTTTTGCGGCCGCCAGGATCACTGCATCTAGATTATGGTCAGCGCAAAATATTCGCACAGCCGCCTGATCGAGCAAGTCCAGCTGATCGCGCCCAGCGATTACGACGTCACAGTTTTCCTGTTCAAGTCGCCTAACAACGGCAGCGCCAACCATGCCTTTATGCCCGGCGACAAAAACGCGCTTACCACTCAGAACAAAGCATTCAGGCATATTAACGAGCGCTCCGGTCTTTGCGCCAAACCTCACGCTCAACCTCGACAAGGTCGAACTGAACCATTTCTTTAACCAGCTCAGCGAATGTCACCTTCGTCTCCCAGCCCAGTTTTGCTTTCGCCTTGCTGGGATCGCCTATCAGCAAGTCCACTTCGGTCGGCCGGAAATAGCGCGGATCGATCTTGACCAGAGCTTCGCTTGTCTTTGCATCCCTCCCGATTTCCTCAACACCCTCGCCCTCCCAGGCAATTCGGCGTCCCGTCTCGGCGAAAGCAAGCTCAACGAATTCCCGAACCGAATGGGTTTCGCCAGTCGCCAATACATAATCGCCAGACTCCTCCTGCTGCGTCATCATCCACATGCCTTCGACATAATCACGCGCATGGCCCCAGTCGCGTTTGGCGTCGAGGTTACCGAGATAGAGCGTCTTCTGGAGTCCCTTTTCAATTGCCGCGACAGCGCGAGTGACCTTCCGGGTGACGAAAGTTTCGCCCCGTGTCGGGCCTTCATGATTGAACAAAATTCCGTTCGAGGCGTGCATGCCATAGGCTTCGCGGTAGTTGACCGTAATCCAGTATGCATAGAGTTTAGCGGCAGCGTAAGGCGAGCGCGGATAGAAGGGTGTCGTTTCAGTCTGAGGAACCTCCTGAACCTTGCCATATAGCTCCGAAGTCGAAGCTTGGTAGAAACGCGTCGATTTTTCGAATCCAAGAATACGGATCGCTTCCAGAATACGCAGCGTCCCTAGTGCGTCGGCGTTACCGGTATATTCAGGCGTTTCGAAACTGACCTGCACATGGCTCTGCGCCGCGAGATTGTAGATCTCGTCAGGTTTCGTTTCCTGAACCAGCCGGATGAGGTTGGTTGCATCCGTCAGATCACCGTAATGCAGGAAAAACCGGGTCGCGTGCTCATGTGGGTCAGCATAAAGTTCATCAATGCGCGCAGTATTAAAAGAAGACGAACGCCTCTTGACGCCGTGGACCACATATCCCTTGTCGAGAAGGAATTGCGCAAGATAGGCGCCGTCCTGGCCCGTAACACCAGTAATGAGGGCTGTTTTGGCAGTCATTATCCCCGGCCTGAATCTGTGTGCCGCCAAGCGGTTGCACGATGTTGGAAAAGCTAGGTCTTGCCCGACGATGCCCACGAAATCAAGCGAATAGGCCGATCAGGGCCATGGCCGTGGGTTCAGCCCGCCCCAGGAACGGGTTGCTAACAAACACAAAGCGCTGCTATCGAGGATCAATATTATACCGGTCAAAAATAGCGCACTGCGTGGGCCAAATCGCGCAAAATCCATAAAAGGTAGTGAGTCCCCCCATCCATGGTCAATCTGGTTTTTCTTCCGGCCGTACGGAGCCCTCAGGAGCTTGCTGACATCATCGCGCGGGCAAGCTGGTATCTTTATCCGTATCGAAGTCAGATCGGTGAAATTCGCGTTTTTTTGCAGGATTGCGCGCTGCCGGGTTCGATTGGCGATGTGCCAGATCTTTATGACCCAGGCCTCGCTGAAAACGCCAAAGAAATCGCTAACCTGTTCAGGTTTGATGACCAATCTGAAATGACTGCGGAAGAACGCAACGACCTGTTCAGTAAAGCGGATGCACTCTTTATCTGGCGCGCCGGCGACCCGGCGCTCAAAGCGTACGCCGAAGACGCACTTATCACGCGAATGAAGAAGGTCGGTCGACATTTTGAAGTTGACCCAACAAAAACCCGAATGGAAGGGTCATTCTACCTGTGGGCGGGGTTGAATGTTTTTGCTGACAGCGCGGCACTGACCTCTTTGAATAAAACAAAATTCCAAAAGTTTCTTGAGTCGCTTCCCAACCGAAAACGCGCATACGTCTTTGGCACTGGACCAAGCCTTTCTTCATTCGCCGCGCGACACGATTTTTCCGACGGCCATTGTTTTGTATCTAACTCGATGGTCAAAAACCATGACTTGCTTGAAAAATTGAAGCCTGTCGCAATTGTTGCAGCCGATCCGATCTTCCATGCGGGGTGCTCAAGATATGCCGCCGCGTTTCGCAAGGAACTCATCTACGCGATGCGCAAGCATGGATCCTATTTCATCACATCACTTCGAGACTACAACGTCTTTGTATCATATTTGCCGGATGACCTTCGCGAGCGCGTTATTGGTGTTCCATTCAATAGCAAAGCGCCTTTCAACGCAGATTTGTCAAAGGAATTCTACGTTCAACCACTCGCGAACATCCTTACCTTATTGTTGCTTCCGCTAGCCGGTGCGGCGGCGGAAGAAATATGTATCGTCGGTTGTGACGGTCGGCCACGCAGCGAGAATCAGTATTTTTGGGGGCACGACAAGGCTGTACAATTTAATGATGAGATGGAGAACATCAAACTCGTACACCCAGCATTCTTTGGCGTTGACTACGATGATTACTATGACGAGCACTGCAAGAATGTTGAACTTGCCGTCTCTGCGCTGGAACAGGCCGGACGAACGATCAGTGTACTGACCCCGTCCTATGTTCCCTCCCTCGCAGCTCGCGGGCCAAGAAGCGACGGCGAAACCGCGCAAAATGACACCCTTTCATCAGCAAGCCGTCAAATCGAAGACTGCGAAGGTCACGTGGTCGTGCTCGACCCGGATGGCATCAACAATTCGGGGCACTTTCTCTCTTACGACAGGCGTATTTGGGAAACATGTCGGGACAAAAAAGTAAACTTTACGTTGTTCGGCCGCGAGGATATCGAAGCGGACACATTACCATCAGAAATCCAGATCGTCAGATGTTTTACAGTTAATAGCTGGTCTATAGGCACGCAATTAAGCGGGGGTCGGGCGCCAAAGACAGATCAGTTTATGTCTGAGCTTGAGCAAGCTTTGAGAATCAATTTCCCTAGCAGCCGCAAACCGGTCACCCTGTATCTCTATTGCGGCAGCCTTGAACACGCATATGCAATTCATTCGGTAATTTGCAAATTTGACAATATCTACGCCAACATTAATTTGTTTTGGCATTCACGCGTTACTTACGAGGAGGTGCGGTACTTAAATCGCTGGCGACCGCTCATTGCGACTCTGACGGCGAGCGATCGCATCACCTTAACTGTTCCCTCGGAGACGCTGCGGAAAGGGATACAGCACCATTTTGGCATTTCACTTGAAACTGCCCCGCACCCGAGCACAACATTTTCCGACAATGCTGCGTACGAATATTCAAAGTCTGCACCGAGCAAGATTAGCCAAAAGCTGACTGTTCTGTTTCCCGGGGGGGCGCTGGTAGAAAAGGGGGTTGGCCTTACTGCTGCTACGGTCAAACTTCTTGGCGCGGCTGAAACGCTTTCTCTTAAGGTGCGCGCGAATCGAAACAACGCCACCAAAGCGGGTCTTAAGATATTGGGCGGCTTAAAGGACACGAAGGCCGAACTGGTAAGCAAAACATTCGAAAATAATCAGTTTCGCGAATTTCTTGAGAGCGGTGATATAATTGTATGCCCTTATCTCAAATCCCATTTTTCCTCCAGAACATCCGGTCTCGTTATTGATTCAATGATACTCGGTCGCCCCGTGGTGGCCCTGAAGGAGACCTGGCTTGGCGATTTGGTCGAGAGCCAGGGGTTTGGTATAGCGGCCGATGCAAACGCCAAAAGTATCGCTGATGCGGTCCTTAAAATTATTGGCAACTACAATGATTACTCCTCGCGCGCAGCAACCGCCCGAATTGAATATCTAGAGTCACATTCCTGGTCCCGTCTCATCGATGAGATCGTTGAGATAAACACAGATAAAGAGCCTCCCAAAATCGACTTAAGCGCCGATATCTCCGAAGGCGCGAAGAATGATATTATCGGGCAACTGCCGTCCAATCTTAGATCCCCTATTTTCCTGCCTACGAACAGGATTCCACATCCGCAGCAAATTGACGGCTTGCGCAACGTTGTCGACCTATACGATCAAGAGCTGGACACAGTATACCGACCGCTAATCCGTTCACTGAAGGAATCGCGTCGGCACAAACGCTGTTTCATTATCGGAAATGGACCCAGCCTCAACAGCACGGACCTGTCAAAACTAAAGGGTGAAACGACATTCGCAACGAATGGTTTTTTTCTGAAACTACCAGAGCTTGACTGGGCGCCAACTTATTACGTCGTTGAAGACCATCTCGTTGCTGAAGATCGTGCGCATGAGATTAATCTGCTTCGCGGGTTTACGAAACTTTTTCCGGCGAACCTACGCTATATTCTTAAACCTGATCGCAATACAGTCTATTTCGATCACCGTCCGCGCAAGAGCTATCCGGACGGATTCGATTTCTCGTTCGATGCCGACGTCAATACATTTGCAGGGGGCACAGTAACGTTCACCTGCATGCAACTTGCCGCTTATTTAGGATATGAGGAAATATACCTGATAGGGGTCGATGCCGATTATGCCATTCCTAAAGATGCGGAACTTTCCGGAACCGGCAAGGTCAAAGAAATTGATATGCCGTCAGACGATCCTAATCATTTCCATGTCGATTATTTTGGTAAGGGCAAGCGCTGGCACGAACCGAATGTGAAAGTGATGCGCGCAGCATATAAAAAAGCGAACGCCGCCAGCAAGGAACGCGGGGTCGAGATCATAAATGCTACAGTTGGCGGAAAGCTCGAAGTATTTCCGCGGGTCGACTATGATGCGATATTTTACACATCCCATCCCCTCCCCCGCCTGCTGTTGATTGATCTAACACGCATCGGCGACGCCACAGCAACGGGCGAGTTGAAGGCATCACTGCTTCATGACTGGCCGGCAGATCGCCTTTTTCAGATATTTGACGGCGGCTTCGACAACGTCTGTGTGAGCGAGAAGGCGACCGGTGGAGCCCTCAGTCCGCCTACACTCATCGCCGCCAATGAAATCGAAAAACGCATTACGGCGTTTCGCCCCGACGCAATAATCTACAGACCAACGCCAGGAACGGTGGCGTTGCACGAATTCGCGATGGAGATAATTAAAAAGTCAGAACTGCCGCTAATTACCTGGATCATGGATGACTGGCCGGCCGCCCAAGAGACGACCGAAAACAAGGCCTTCGAACGACTTGAAGCGGATTGGCGATCACTCGTTCAGCAGGCCAAGTTGCGCCTTAGCATCGGCGAAAAGATGTCTGCCGCGTTCAGTGCGCGTTACGGTGCGCCATTCGCCCACTTTGCAAATGGTGTCGACCCAAAGGATTGGTTGAAAGTCGTGCGACGCGCAGCGGTAGGATCAGTACGGGTTCGCTATGCGGGCTCTCTTGCGGAAAACATGACTTTGCACTCGGTGCGTTTAGTTGCTGAGGCAGTCGAGAGCCTCGCTGCGGACGGGATCGACATCATCTTTGAAATCAAAACCCGGGAACTGTGGCATCAGGCCGCCGCCGCTCATTTCGAGTCCCTTTCGCACACGCATTTCGTTACGACAGACTTTAGCATGTCGGAATACCGCGACTGGTTATCTGCTGCTGATATTATCGTGATCGCGTATAATTTCGACGATGCCTCGACGAACTATGTGCGCTATTCGGTCGCCAATAAACTGCCCGAATGTCTTGCCAGCGGCGCCGCGCTCCTTGCCGTCGGCCCAGCGGATGGGGCTACAATGAGCTTGCTTGAAAAGCTTGATTGTGGCGCAAGGATTACGGAAAATAGGGTTACGCTTGTGAAAAACTCTCTTGCTGACCTTGCCGCCTCAACAGAAAAACGATTTACGCTCGCACAGAAAGCGCAACAAACGGCATTTGAGGAGTTCGATATCAAAAAAATTAGCGCCAGTTTCACAGCTTCGATAAAAAAGGCAGCGGAGCCGTCGGGCTTTGATACTGTCGATACTTCCCGTGACCAGCATGCTCATGTTGATGAGACTGCGGTCGTCGCGCATCTTCTAGAGAAGCGTAGGGGTCGTGACCATGTCATGCTCGACGTCGGTGCGCATCACGGAAGTTCAGCGAAATATTTTGACCGGCTGAGCTGGACCGTTCACTGTTTTGAGCCTGACGCCAAAAATCGCGAAAAGCTCATCGAATCGTTTGGTGTGTCAAAAAATGTAACAATCGACGCCCGTGCGGTTAGCGATAAACCAGCAAAGGGAGTGTCGTTTTATTCTTCCAAAGAAAGTACTGGCATAAGTGGCCTTCATGCTTTTCGCAAAACGCATCGAGAATCCGGGCTAGTGGACGTCACCACCGTCGCCGAAATCGTGGCGGCGCATGGGATCAAACATGTGGATTTTCTCAAGATCGATGTCGAGGGTTTTGACTATTCCGTTATCAAGGGCGTACCCTGGGGGAAATTAACGCCTGATGTCGTCGAATGTGAATTTGAAGACGCCAAAACCGCCTCGATGGGTCATACATGGCGCGACGTCGCCGAATTTCTGAGACAAAAAGGTTACGCCGTTTATCTCAGTGAATGGCACCCGATCATCCGTTACGGCATACCGCACGATTGGCGACGCATCGTTCCGTTTCCAGGGGCCGATATGGCGAACGACGCCTGGGGTAACATCTTGGCGTTTCGAGAGGATCCCGGATACAAAGCAGTCAGCGATGCGTTTGGTGCGCTCCTTAAAAGGCGCACCGCAAAGCCGACTGCAAAACCCGCAACCGAGGACGTCATGACAGCGCACCCCTTCCCCTCAGCCATAACCCACATAGCTCACTTTGTGCATCGGCGCTCACCGCGACTGTTTTCGCTATTGCGTTTCGCAAAGCGGATTCTTGGCCACATGTCGCGTCGGAAAGTGTGGACTTTGCCGGTGCTTTTCACGCTTGTCAGTGTGGTCGCCATTGGCCTGCATCCGGCGTATACTGCCTATCGAACGATTTTGTGGGGGGGCGCGGTATTTTCAGCACTAGTGTTGGCCATTGCCTATCTTGCATTCCGCATCTACGCGATCACGGAACGTCTTGCAGCTGAAAAACAGGACGCCCAACGTGCACTTAATAAAGTTACCGCCGCTTTAGGGGAAGTAAGAAAGCAGTCAGACGCTGCTCGACGACAGACAGCTTTCCTGTCTCCGGCGGTTGCCGCAGAAGGCAAACGCGTCTCAGCGCTTACAGAAAGGCTCCGCGATATTGATGAGCGGGCTGCGCAAACCTCGACACACCTGTCTGACGCACTAACCGCGTTGCGCGAGGAGTTTACACAGGAACTCGAGGGACAGAAAACGCAGACCAGCAGTCGCCTGAGAGATTTCGATGCAAAAATGAGCAAGACGCCAAACAATTCTATTTGGTTTCAGCGGTTTAACCGGCAGCTCAAACAGGAACATATCGAAATTATCGACAAGGAATGGAGCCGGCGCCTTTCCGTCAAAATGACCGAGCCAGAGCTTGGCTATATGGCCAGCCGCGCCTGTGAGGTAGAAACAATGTTGTCCGGACGTTTGGCGACGTCCATAGAAGATGTCCTCTTGCGAACTATCGTCAGTCGAGGCGTCGAGAACCGAGAAATCCAGTTGTTGGAAATTGGAACCCTTTTCGGAACCGGCGCTGCAATCATGTATGACGCCTTGGCGCCATATTTTGACTCCGTCCACTTCACTTTGCTTGACCCGCTCGACGGGTACTATTCTTCTGTTCAGAACGATGTTTTGACTGGCCAACCAGTGAACGAAGAAATGCTTCGACATAACCTTAATCGTGTCGGCATGGCGGATGAGAGTTTCACACTGATTAAAAAACTGAGTACGGAGATTGAGGCAGTAGAAGAAGCGCGCTCACGCGAATACGACGTCCTCATTATAGACGGTGATCACTCCTATGCCGGCGTTAAAGCAGATTTCGACAACTATGCGCCCATGGTCCGCATGGGCGGCTATATTATTATTGACGACTACGCCGCAGAGGATTGGCCAGACGTGACGCGATTTGTGGACACAGAACTTGAAAAAGTGGAGTTTGTTGCGCGTGTAGGGGCAAATTGGCGAACTTGCGTTTATCGCGTTGTCAAACCACAAGACAGCGCTTTCGCAGCGGACGCTTAAGAGGCTCAGCGCACTGCCTGCCAAGAGCACTAACTACTGCCAAATTTCGTAAGGGTATTGACCTTTCGCAATTGAAAACATTCGCCTGTTTAGCATTCCGAAAATGCCCGAAAAACACAAGCTGACGGGTCGTGTCTGTACGGCCGTACAGCTGATGCGGGGTGTAAAGCCCATGGTTATGGGCCGTTTTTTTCAGATGGACTCTGGTGCAGGCGGGCGTCTATTGAGCGCATCAATCACGCGGACCACAATAAAATACGGGGCAATCAACGCCACGCCCCGCCTTGGTGGGCTGCAAGATGAACACGCCAGAATTAAGCAATTGTCAGGGACAGCCCCGAAGCGGCTCAATTCAAACCGCGTTATTCATTTTCATACATGCATCCACAAACTGCCCGAGCGCCCGGGGCGAGACCGCAACCAGATCCGTTTGAATCACAGAACCATAGGTGTTCCGTTGGGCTGAAAAGAACGACGCATACTCTTCATCTGACGTCGGCATTTGCCTTGGCCATGCATGGTAGGCGGCGCGCCCGGTCGATAATTTAAATTCTTTGGTTATGAGATCCCACCCAGCCTTAGCTTCCTCGGTTTTGGGTCCAAGCAGGTAGGGACCGTCAAAAACAAAATAGCCATGATCAAGCAGAAACATCAGCTCATTTATTTTACCCGAGAATTCCGTAAAAATTACATCTATACGTCGTTCCGTTATCGCTTTTGTAGCCGATCGCAAAACGCCAAGCTCACCGCCTTGAACGTCGACTTTCATCATGAGAGCGCTAGAATCTTGTAGTAAATCGTCTATGCGCACCGTTTCGACCTCGAGATTTACCTCCGCAGTCTCATTTGGCTTGTTGACGATCATTCCTAGAGAAGAATAACCAACGGCAAACGCACGCGTTGCCGTCTTAACGGTTTCCCGAACTGAAAAGGTAACGCGCCCCACCTTATCTGAAACGGCATTTTCCATTATCTGAACACGATCGTCACTTCCCAAGCGATCGCGCAGCATTGCTACATTCGGCGGAAAAGGTTCGATAGCAATAATTCTTGAATCCGGGCTATGTTCCAAGACAATTGCACATTTTGACCCATTGGACGCCCCGACATCGATAATGAGACCAGGCGGCATATGGCCAAGCGCCTCATAGACGGGCTCTAACCTGTTTCCAAATAGTGGACGTCCACTCATTACGGGCATCGGCACCTCCAATAGCTTGGGCCGTTCTTACTTAACTAATACAGAAAATCAATCGCCAATCCGTTTTGACGATTGAGAGAATGCATATCCTGAGCTGCTTGATTTGACGCGTTGGAACAAATTGCATCCCAGGAGTATTTTTGCCTGAGCACGACACTCTGGCCTGCACTCGGTTTCGTGCAAGCCTACGAACAGTCCGAGCCTAACCTCGCCCTTGAGACGGTTTGATGAGGAGGGACTAGAACGCGCCGTACCGTCGGCCGCATTTCCAAACGGGCAAGTCGCGCCTTCAGCCTGGCCGCAACTGTTCCGCCATATAGCTGCAGCTGCGTGGCCTTCCAAACGCACCCCCCCCAAATGGGGCTACGGCAAATCACTTCGTATGCCAAAAAGCAAAGGCTTGGCGCTTTCCAGCGCCAAGCCTGCATTCTTACAAATTCAATTTGTGCAAAAAGCCTGGTGTCAGACCTTCGCCGCCTTTAATGCGCGTCTGCGACGTCCCGCTGCGCCACCGATGGCCAACACGGACCCGAACAACCAAACTGCCGCTGGAAGAGGCACGGCCACATCGTTCATGTTCACGAAAAGGCTAAACTCTTCAGCATTTACGCTGGGGTTCACCATGACTTCGATCTTGCTGACCACATCATTGGCGAGAACGCCAAAAGCGCTCAAGTCAATCTCCAGGTAGGTGATTCCATAAATGACATCAAAAACCACCCCGGAATCGTTCAGCGACAATCCGGAAATCACATTGCCATTAATTTTGAGATCAAACTTTTCTGTTCCGCCGCCAACCCCTACACCAAAAAGAGCGACATCATTGCCAGCTTCGTTTCGGATGCCGCCGTTGAAATTTACTTCGAATGAGCACCCATCCGTTGCACAACTAATGCCGTCCTTAATCGAACCGCCTGCGGCCTCATCGGCTGACGTGACGCCAGTATTGCCTACATCATAGACGTAGACCGACCCGGTCTTTTCGGTAACCGAACTCGCATAATTTTGATCATTTACGTTATGACCCGCGATCGTGACCATTGCGGCGTGAGACGTGCCCAAAAGCACAATCGACCCAACCAACCCCGCGGCAATTTTCTTATACATTTTCATAATTCCGTTCCCCTACGTGGATGCAGCAACATTTGCATCAAACGCAAACTCGCACTGATATACAAACTAACCGAACTGTAATGTCCATTATGTCGATACTAATCGTGAATTGTCAATTAAGTTCAAATGCCTATCATTCATTTTTCGCGCCATTAACCAACAAAAGTACGATACCTTCTGATTGGCTCTGAAAAAGTTCGCGCCATGGGGGAATTTACCCGTACAATCACAACCTTAAGGCTAATATAACCCCTTCCCAAGACGAAGCCATTCTGGAATCGCGACGCCTATTCGGAAAATATGCGCATGCTGGTCGTCCCAACAATCCAGCAATGACACAGTTTAGCGTATTCTCGTCAATAACAGACTAAGCGGATCACAAATCTCTATGTCAGTCATATCCTAAAGGCCGCGCTAACAATGGCCTCGTTGGGTGAATATTGATTTGGGCGAAGACAGCGGCGCAGCGAGTGATGTGCCGCCAAGGATGAAGACGCAACGCCACAGCCTGCTAACGTCATTTCTGCAGCGCCGTGGGCCTGACGCACAGCAAAATGCTCAAATTTTGAATCCTGTCGATCACGGCCACCCATAAATGCATCGTCAATATCATAGCGGTGAAAGCAACGCGGGGTCCCACGCCAAGGATTTTTATTGTCTTACGACAACACTGCCAATCTGCCTCCCGGCGGGGAGAGGAAGCCAGCACTGGTTTTCTAATATTTCAACTCGATTGCTTATCAGTGCATGCGGTCCAACAAAAAACCGGCCGGCTAAACGTCCGCAATTGCCCTTTCAGAAACGCCTAGCTACAAGTTGGCGATGAAACCCAAATTCGCCATTTCGGTTCCTGTCGGATCCTACCACGCTTTCTTGCCGGACTGCTTGGAAAGCTTGGCTTTACAACATGATCACCACGAAAAGTACGACATTGAAATTGCGTTTCTCGACGCCTCAGGCGACGCGCGCGTAAAAGCGCTCGCCGATGAATTTGACTCGATTTTCGCCTATCGCCGACATGGTCCCGATCAAGGGCAATCCTCCGCAATTATCGAAGGTTGGGAAAATGTTTCTGGCGACATCCTGGGCTGGCTTAACGCCGATGATATGCTTTTTCCCGGCGCGCTTGTCCATGTGTGTAACATCTTTGAAAACAGCCCTGAGTATGATGTCGTTTACGGGCACAGCGTAATCCTCGATTTGTTGCGACAAACGATGGGTTATCATTGGGCAGTTGAGCCTCCAGGACCGCGAATACTCTCTAGCGGTGCGATCTCACAACCCTCGTGCTTTTTTCGGCGTGCCGCTTACAACGATGTTGGCGGCTTAAACCGTGACCTCAACTACACAATGGACTGGGATTTGTGGATCCGGCTACACAAGTCTGGCGCCAAATTCGGATTTACCGATGCGCCCTTATCCCTGGTTTTATGGGGAGAAAACACCAAAACTTCGTCTTTTAACGCCGAACGGCGCGGCGAGTTGCGCACACTCATCGAGTCAAACCTTGGCGCTCAAGAGGCAAGGCGCGTATACCGTTCCTTTGCAATCCACAATTTGCTCGAAAAATTACACCCACCAATCCTCAAGCGCTGGTTGATTCGCGGCTTAGTTCGCGGACGCAATCGGATCTTCAACATTTCAGGTGACGGCAAAATGAGCGATAATGCCACCCTTCATCTCACTCACTTTGGCGCCAAGCCCAAAAACATTATTCGGGCAAAAATTGAGGGCGCAGATGCGATAAGTGATGTTGCAAGTAGTTTGACGGCGATCAAAAAATGGGCGGTAAAAGAGGGCGTTTTAGAATTAGAGTTAGAAACGCCCGCACCCAAGGGAGATGTTGTTGATCTGATATTTTCAATCAAGTCTGGCAGCGCGCCATACTTCCTCAGCGCCAAGTGGGCTTAAGCTTTATATTGTTTGTGATGATTAGAAATGAACGCGGTCAAATTCACGTCACAAGTATTTGGGTTTAGAATACCCAATTTTCCTAATTCGCAAGCGACGGATCATCGATAGCGCTGACTTGATGAATATCCGCCTCTCTTTTGATGAACTTAATCGGCGACCACGTCATGGCATGCGCCACTGAAAACAACGAAGCCTTGCGCGATCGCTGAATAAGCCGCCGAGCATGCCTTTGACGGAACGCGCCAACACAACCGTCCCTTAGTGCCCGCCAAATGATTGGCAGTTGTTTCGACCGTAGATGAAGCAGCAACCATGCGAGATTGGTGGCAAAGAAGAGTGGCGCCGTCACAATAATCAGTGCGCCCGGCATACACCTAAAATAGGTCCAGATCCTGTTTCGATGACCGTAATAAACCGTGAAATCGCTGCGCCTGCCTGTAAGCCCGGACCCCTCGTGCGACACGCGCGCATCACGCACTTGAATGGCGCGACCGCCGGCAAGCCGTAATCGGAAGGCAAGATCAACATCCTCGCAATAACAAAAATAGCTCTCCTCAAATCCGCCCAGCGCATTAAACTTGGAGCGACGATACAAAGCTGCTGCCGCACAAGGAGCAAAACACTCGCCTTCCTGCGGGAGCTTGGAGGCAGGCCACCCAAAATGCCCCCGATAGGGAACACCAAATATGTGATAAGCATCGCCAGCGCCGTCTAGTATCGAAGGATCAGCGGCGTTCACCTGAGTCGATCCAAAGGCATCGACATCCGGATAGCGCACCGTCGCATTGATCAACGATTCGAGCCACCCTGGATCCGCATAGGCGTCAGGATTTAGAAACGCGACCCACTCGCCACGCGCCTGCCTTACAGCGCGATTGTTTGCCGTTGCAAAACCGATATTCTCGCCAGCCTCGATGAGCGTGAATGGGATACCCATGTTTTGCGCATGTTGGATTGAGTTGTCCGTGGACCCATTGTCGACAATGGTGACATCGAAATCACGAAAACGCTGCCTCGTAAGGCACTCCAGGCTGCGTGAAAGCCGTCGACCCGCATTGTAATTTACAATGATAACAGAAACGCAAGGGTCATTTGGGCCGGTCATGGGCTCACGAATTGACAATGCAGATGCTGCGGAAACGGGTTTCAGGATATCGATGGGCGCCGCTCATATATACGCGAACACACGCGATGTCACCACCCGCTACTTATCGCGTAACGCCTTGTCACCGATGTTTGCAAGCGGCTTCATAAGATAGGCGAGAACCGTACGTTTGCCATTAAGCACGGACACATCGGCTGACATACCCGGCAGGATCTTCAGATCACCGCGCCGGCTCGACAGAGACTCGGCGGTCGTTCGCACCTTGATCGTGTAATACCATTCACCGGATTGCTCGTCTTGAATTGCATCATGGCTTATGGTTTCAATCTCGCCGCTCATTGAACCGTAGAGTGACGAATCATAGGCGGAAATACTGACTTTTGCATTCTGACCGATATGCAAAAAACCTATATCAGCAGGCTTAATCTGAGCCTCAACAAGCAGAAAATCCTCTGACGGAACAATTTCAACGATGGTCTCGCCTGGCGTCACAACACCGCCAATTGTTGAAACGAGAACACGATTGACAAAGCCAGCGACGGGCGAGCGCACATCCGTCCGCGCCACCTTATCCTGCAATGCCGGCAATTCGCCTTTTAAATCCTCGAATTCGGATTTCGCTTTGTTCAATTCATCGGCGGCTTTTGCAGAAAAACCCTTTTTTATGCGGTCAATTTCGCTCTCAGCTTCCGTCGCTTCCAACGCGCTACGACTTACGGAAATCTGCGCGCGCTGCAAATCACCAAGCGCGGCGGCCTCGCGCTGGCGCGCGCGCAGCAGCTCAACTTGCGGCTCGATGCCTTTGCCCACAAGTTGGCGCATAATCGCATGCTCTTCTTCCGCCAGCCTGTGTGCCTCCCCTGCCGTTTTCAAAACGACTTTGGAATCTTCCAGCGTCTCGCGACGTTGATCCAACTGGCTGATGGCAACCGAGAGAGAGGCTGTGAACTCCGCTTGGCGCGCCTGATAAAGCGCCCTCTCATTTGCAGCAATCCGCGGCGCGCCGGCCTCAAAGTCCGGTGCAAACAGCACAGGCTGCAGAGCCGCCTCAGCCTCGAGCCGCGCGATACGTGCCGCCAGCTGATTGTAGCCTTCCTGACCTTGTGTGAACTCCACGCTCATTTGGGTTGGGTCGAGCTTAACAAGAAGCTGGCCTTCAGCGACCCGGTCGCCGGGAGCAACAAGGATCTCTTTTACAATCCCGCCCTCGAGATACTGAATTTCCTGCAGTTGGTTCGACGTCACCACACGCCCCTGACCACGCGTCACACGGTCAAGTTTTGCAACCGACGCCCAGACCACAGTACAAAAGAAAAAACCCGCAATAATGTATAGGAGAAGTTGCGCTGCACGGGCAGGCTCGATGGGCATCGCCTCATCGACATCAATGATGGCAAGATCTCTGTCTCCGCTCATCAGGCCGCCTCTGTCGCAACAAGTTTGGGCGGCCCCAGCCGTTTTGTTTTCAGTTGCCGTGCTGACGCCATCGCCTGCAGCACTGTGTCACGCGCGCCATCAATGATGACACGCCCCTGATCTAGAACAATGATCCGGTCAACGAGCTTTACCATGGACATTCGGTGCGTGACGATCAGCAATGTCCGCCCGCGCGTTGCTTTGTCGAGGCGCGCGATCAATGCAGCTTCCGCGTGACTATCCAGGGCGCTTGAAGGCTCATCAAGGAGCAAAACAGACGGCTTCGCCGCAAGCGCCCGCGCCAATGCTATCGCCTGGCGCTGACCACCTGACAATCCCTCGCCGCGCTCCGCAATACGCTGATCATATCCGCCAGCAGTAGCGCCAACAAATTCGTGGACGCCAGCAACTTTTGCCGCTGTCAAAATATCTTCGTCCGAAATCTTTTCGAGGCCAAGCGTGATATTTTCCTTGATAGTGCCCGAAAAAAGACAAACGTCTTGCAGCACAACCCCGACATTACTGCGTAAATCGGCCGGTCTAATCTGGCGAATATCGGTGTCGTCGACGAGAACAGAACCCTCCGTCGGCTGATAGACGCCCGTGATCTGGCGAACAACTGTGCTCTTACCCGAGCCATTCTTTCCCAAAATAGCAACGCGCTCACCGGGTTCGATGGTGAACGACACCTCGTCGAGCGCCCGTGTCGTTTGACCATGATAGGTGAAGGTCACTTCTCTAAATTCAATCTTGCCCAGCAAGCTGGGCCGAGCGAGATAGTCGCGCTGCGGATCCACTTCCGATTGCGCTGTCATAAGCTTATTAAGTGATTTGTAGGAACTTAATGCGCCGCTCACGCGGCTCAATAGCGATGCAACCTGACTTAGCGGCGCCATAGCGCGGCCGGTCAAAATCACGCTGCCAATCAAGGCGCCAGTTGTGATCTCATTGGCGCCGACAAGAAAAACGCCGATCACAACGACACCAATTTGGCTGAATTGTTGTGCAAAACCTGCAATGTTGACTGCAAACTGACCAACGAACCGGCCAAGCGTGGCGACCTTGGCTTGTCTGAGAACGCCGCTGCGCCAGCGTGAGCGCATCAAATCACCGGCGTCCACACTCTTTACCGTTTCAAGCCCGGCAAGCGTTTCGATAAGCACCGCATGCTTTTGGTGGCCCTCGACCATTGTCTGCTGGGTCCGCTTCATGATCAGCGGTTGAATAATGACACCAGCCGTAAGCGCGATCAAAACGCCGATCAGGGGCACAAGCGCAATGGGTCCGCCGATCAGCGCAATCGTCGCAATGAAAAGAAAGATAAACGGCAAATCGACAATTGTGACGAGTGTCGCCGAACTAAAAAAGTCACGCAGATTTTCAAATTCCTTAACCAGGCCTGCAACAGCACCGGTCGATCCGCGTTTTGCGTCAAGGCGCATCGATATTAGATTGTCGAATACCGTTGCGCCGACGCTGGCATCCAAGCGTTGGCCCGCAACATCAATGAAATAACCGCGCAAGGATTTCAGGGCGAAATCAAATATATGCGCTATCGCAACGCCGATCGTTAATGCGATCAACGATTCAATCGCCTGGTTCGGAAGAACCCGATCGTAAACGGTCATGATGAAGAAAGACGAGACAAGCGCGAGGAAATTGATAATCACCGCCGCCAATATAGTCTGGCTATATATCTTGGCGTTGTCGCGCAATGGCCCAAAAAGCCAGTGCGACGTTGGTACCAGGCTCTTGAAAAAGGTGTTACCGGCCATCAGCACCCCCAGCTATAGCATCCAAATATGCCTGTTCCGGTGAAAAGTAACGCTGAAGCTGGCCGGTATGTTCCATGAGCGCATAGATCGCCATATCGCGATTTACCAGCCCTGTTAGATACGCAAATCCGGCCTCAAAATAATCATTCTCCGCCTGGAGAACATCTATCAAATCTCCACGCGACAAACGATAACGCTCTAGTACAAGCTCCCGCGTTTCGTCATGAGCGACCACAGATGTCCCAAGCGCCTCAAGGCGTTCCTCGGCGCCATCGCGCCGCTCAAATGCAATGGACGCCTCGCGGGCAATCTCCAGCCGAACCTGTTCTTCACCAAACTTTTCGCGCCGCGCCCTGGAACCGGCGACGGAAATCTCCGCCGCTCGCGCGCCGCCGCCGAAGATATTATAATTCACGTTGACGCCGGCGCGGACGTCGAAATCATTACCGCCATCGAATACATCAAACTTTGTCGCATCGACCGAAAGGCGAACCTCAGGAAGGCGCGCGCCCTTCGCAGCTTTATATTCAGCACGCGCAGCATCCGTGCGCGAAATCGCAGCGGCGATCTCGGGGTTGCGAGTCATCGCCGCAGCCACAGCCTGATCGCGCGTATCAACCGTCATTGTTCCGAAAGACGGCAGCACAAGAAGTCCCGGCGTCTCCTTAAAAAACTCACCGTAGCGGATCTCAGCAAGTTGCTGGCTCTCACGAATTTCAGAAACCCGCGCCCGCGCGGCCGCAAGGCGGGCGACGGCGCGCGTGACATCTGCTTTTGATCCAGCGCCGAGCCGTTCGCGCTCTTTGACATCTTCAAGAATTTCGCGATGCCGCCGAATAAATGCTTCGCCCAAAGCCAACAAAGCCTGGTTCGTTGCAAGGTCGTGATAGACAGCCAGCGTTGAAAGGGTCAAATCATTAATGCGGGTGCTGAGCGCATTCTTGAATTCGGTATCGCGCGCCCGCGCGCCCTTGATGCGTTGCAAAGTGGCGCCGCCGTCGAAGATCAGCTGCGAAGCCGTGATGCCGGCGGTTAGCTGCTCACGGGGCCTTAATGACTCTACGACATTGTCCGTATTGGCGGCAAAATCGCGCGTGATTGAATAGTCACCTCGAAATTGTGTCGACAGTTGCGGGTATAACGCCGCACGCGCGCGACGGCGTTCCGCACGCGTCTCATCCAGCGTCGTCGCCTGAGCATGAAAAGCTGGATGCGCGCCAACAGCGCGGCGGATTTTTTCATTAAAACCCTGGCCAACACCAGCGTTTAAGATCAGATAACCGGCGGGACCAAGCGCCTGTTGCAGCTTTGAACTCGGCGCATAGGGCTGAACATAAGACTTCAATGGGACCGGCGCCGGCTCTTCATTTTGAGTTACTGCAAGCTGGGCCACCTCGGCAGGATAAAGCGATCCGTAATATTTCGGGTCCGCTGGCGTCGCTGCGCTCTGACCAGCAGAAACAGCAAAGCCTGCGGCTGCGCCAATAATGAAAATCGACATTCGCCGGGTCATCAAACTACCTGCCGCTCAATCATGCCAAAACACTTAAAACAACGCCCAATGTCGCGGCGCAGCATTAAGGTTAATACAATTTGATAGGCTTTGATAACTGACAAAGGCTTAATCTATCCCGCTGCGGCCCGTTAAAACTACAATTGGGAATGAAACTTTCTTAAAATATGGGAAGGGGGAATTTAAACAGTTTTTAATAAATTCCCGCGGTTTTCGGTTCGAGCAATCGAATCACCGTATTATAGCTGATTCTGGTCCCATCACCACCAAGACCGCCACTACAACAGCGCAGGCGGTGACCATTCGAGCTTCGGCCAACCAGTCGATGGGCATTACCTTGCTCGCAATGCGCCACGCTACCGGCAGTCCCGCAGCCGCCGCGCATGCAAAAAATATGATCCCCATATCTTCACCGAAAGCCGAGACAGCCATTGGCACAATTGCCAGCGTGGAAATGCCGGTTATCAATGTTACGAAAGTGAAACTTTTGCTATTGCCGCTGGAGAGAATGACATAATTGAGCATCCTGTACGGATACAAAAGTATAACTGGCGACAGCAGCTTTACGTAGTATGCGACACCACCGAAAGCGGCTGGATAGATCCATTCAAAAACAATGTCGGAAAAAAACAGCACGCCGAGAACGATCAGGACGGCGAGCGCGTCAACGGCTAATCTGCCTTGGCGATAAGCATTTGCGATGGCATCGGGCCGATCCCTCAAAATCTCACTGAATGCCGGGTAAAACAATCTCCGCGTAATCGATTCTGAAAACATAAACGCCACAGTAATCCAAATCGAAGCGACGGCGTAGAGGCCAAACCTTGAGCTCTCCATCACCCACCCAAAAATCATGTGGTCGCCCTTGTTTGTCATAAACCCAAAAAATGATGCGATAATCAGCCATTTGCCAAAATTCAAAATCTCAAAAACAAATGATCGTTCGAGACATAGCTTCATGCGTGGCCCTGGAAACAAGAAAGCCATATGAGAACATATCGATGAAAACGTTGCGCCAGAGAGAATGCCGAATACAAATGACCAAACGCCGAACCCGGAAAAAGCAGCAGAAATCGTGACAATAGACGAAACGATCTGCGTTCCAATTTCGACCGGCAGCAACCTTCTCATTTCCAACCTGCGTTCAGCCATCACCTTGTTCACCGATTCAAGGCCGGCGATTATCAATTGAAACGCCGTACACGCCATTAACCATGGCAGCAGCGGATCAGCGAACGTACTGTCGGGCAGGCTCAGGCCAGAGTTTGCCAGCGCCATCACCGCGACGGCGAGCAGGTTGACCAACGCCCAAATCACTGAATTTCGCAGTATATTCATCGTCCAGGCTGTACGCAGGAAAGCCGGATTGTCGCTATTCGAACTACGCACGATACTGCTGCTAACGCCGAGATCCGTTATCATGACAGCAAGCACGTTGAACGCGATAACGGTGGCCATCAGCCCAAAGGCTTCAGGCATTAGTAATCTAGTTAATATGAGATTCGAGCCAAGCCGCAGTATTTGGCTAATTCCAAATCCGGCAACAAATAGCTGCCCGCCCTGCGTAATTCGCTTACGCAAAGAACCCGGCGATTTCACCGCATTGGAATATTCGTTTTGAGCCATAATCGGAAATAACGCTTGCGACGGTTATCGACTAGTCGAATCAACTAAGCTAAACGACCCGTCTAGGCTAGATTAACTTGCCAATCCTGCTTATGGCGCATCCTATGCAACGGACGCGCCCAAAGTTGGCAGCCACCTGAAATAGATCATGAGTTCACACTATAAAGCTTTGGTGGTCGTTTTTGCGATATCACTCTTGGTACTTTTCTTTTTCCGCAAACCATATGCTGAAATTATCGGATCAAAGCGATACCGGAACTGGGCGTTCCTCTGGCTATCCATTACAGCCTCGGCATTTATTATTAATGGTTTCTGGTTGTTCACCGGCGTCTCGGCCGTGCTTGTCTATGCGTTTTCGCGCGCTGAACCGGTAAAACCCGCAATATATGCATTGCTGATTGCCGCAACGCCCGCATTCGACGTCCCCATGCGCGGGTTTGCAGGGATTAATATGTTCATCGATGTCAGTCCGCAATTGGTCGTGGCTGCCGTCATTCTCATACCGGCGCTGTTCAATGCCCGCAAAATAAAAAAGATAGCGCGTGCCGCAAACGGTGCCGATCTATTTTTCCTGCTTTTTCTTTTGTTGGAGCTGGCGCTCGCAGCACGCGCCGAAAGTTTCACACATATGCTGCGCACAGGCGTACAAGCCGCCTTGTTGATGGCGCCGTTATACTACGTGTTCAGTAGGTACCCAAAAACGCTCGACGATGTTCGCATAATCTCGACAGCCTTTGTGCTTTCGGTGATGATAATGGCGGTAATATCAATATTGGAAATCATCCTTTCATGGCACCTCTATGACGGCGTGATCAGAAATTGGTTTGGGCAAGTACCATTTGGATACAAACTTCGTGGGGGCTTTTTGCGCGCGTCCGTGTCTGCGTTTAATCCTATCGTCTGGGGTTTCGTAGCGATGTCGGCGATCGGCCTTGCAATCGCGGTATTGAATGATGGTTTTTCCAAATATTATCGGAATATTGGCTTTGTAGTTTTGGCGGCCGGCCTGTTAACCTGCTTGTCGCGCGGACCGTGGGTTGGCGCTATCATCGTGTTCATCGTTTTTGTGCTCAGCAGCCGCCAGGCTTTTACGCGCGCATTACAGCTTTCTCTCGGCCTCCTTATAGCGACCGGAATCGCTTCAATGACGTCATTTGGTCGAAGTGTATTGGAATTTCTTCCTTATTTCGGGACTTCAGGTGGGGACACCATTTCCTACCGACAGCGATTGCTTGACGCGTCACTGCAAGTCATTATGGAAAACCCATTTTTTGGTACTCTCAATTATCTTGCACACCCCAAATTACAAGCGATGCGCCAGGGTGAAGGCATCATCGACCTCGTGAACGTCTATATCCAAATTGCCTTGAGCAGCGGCCTTGTGGGTGTCAGCCTATTTATCGGGGTATTTTTAAGCGTGTTGTTACCCCTCCGAAAAGCGATGATTTCGGCTCGAAAATATAATCCCAAGCTGGCGTTATATTGCCAAGTATATTTAGCGACCATCGTCGGCATCATGGCCACTATTTTTACGACTAGCCAAATTGGGCAGATACCGATTATCTATTGGGCATTTTTGGGCATTGGAGTGGCGCTTGCACGCATTGAAGAAGTGCAGCGCACAACTCCCCGCGTCAACGCGCCGTCAAGCGAAGAGCCCGCGCCAGCTGATAGATTTGCATGGAAATAGTCAAAAAAAATGCTTGGATGGTACCGCCTCCCCGGATCGAACGGGGGACCTCTAGATCCACAATCTAGCGCTCTAACCAACTGAGCTAAGGCGGCGCGTCCACCAAGAAGGCGCGGACCCTATAGCCGCGCCCAAACCAATGCAAGCCTGTGTTCAAGGCGTAATTTTCTAGCCGCCGAGAAGCGCAACTTCCCGCTTCAGCTGTGCGATACGGGTGGCGTCACTCGGATGGGTCGACAGCAACTCAGCCGGCTGGCCGGACTTCTTCGCCGCCATTTTCTCCCAGAACCGAATAGACTCATTCGGATTATATCGCGCGCGCGACATATAACGGACGCCAAACTTGTCCGCCTCCAGTTCATGTTTGCGAGAGAATGGAAGAATAACACCAAGCGTGGCGCCGGCGCCAAGAACACCCAGAATCTGATTTTGATACTGGCTGCCCGACACAGCGACTTGCGCAACTGTCAATCCAGCGCCCGCCAGCGAAGACTGGCTGTAGCGTTCACCGGAGTGATTGAAATTCACATGAGCGATTTCATGGCCCATCACCGTTGCGATCTGATCGTCATTTTCCATGAGATCGAGAATGCCTGTATAAAACCCGATTTTGCCGCCGGGCAACGCGAATGCATTCAACTGTTTGGAATCGAAAACTTGCACTTCCCATTGCGCCGGATTGCCTCCCGCCGCTTGAATCATTCGCGGCGCAACACGCTGCATGCGGCGAACATATTTCGGGTCAGTAGAAATTTTTTCCTGCTTTTTAAGGTCCGACCATGCCGACGTCGCCAACTGCGCCATCTGTCCCTGGCTGACAAATAAAAGCTGATTGCGTCCAAGAGTTTCGTTATACGCGCAGCCCGGCGCAATAACGACGACGCTACCTGCAGCGAGGCCACGAATAATCTCGCGGCGCGACATGGTCACGGTTTGCATATGCCTAAATCCTCCATCAGTCCCCACACGCCAGATCATAGGCGAAACACCGCGCCGTCACAACGCGGTATCGCTGCATAAAAGTCAGATTCGATCAAAGGATCAGGGTTCGAGTTCGGAATCCCAATAGAGGAAATCCTGCCAGCTCTCATGGAGGTAGTGTGGCGGGAAGGCGCGCCCTCGCTCATTCAGCTCAAACATCGTCGGGCGCGCCGGCTTGCGCGCTGGAAACATTTTTGAGTCTTTTGGTAATCGCCCACCCTTTTTGATATTGCAGGGGCTGCAGGCGGCAACGATATTCTCCCATGTCGTGCGTCCACCGCGTGAGCGAGGAATAACGTGGTCAAACGTCAACTGGTCACGCATGGTTGAACTACAATATTGGCACGTAAAACTATCGCGAAGGAACACATTAAACCGCGTGAAGGCCGGCGTGCGCGTATGCTTCACATAGGTTTTCAACGACACGACCGATGGCAGGCGCATCTCGAAACTAGGGCTTCTAACCTTTGTTTGATATTGCGCGACGACATCAACGCGGTCGAGGAAAACCGCCTTCAGGGCGTCCTGCCATGACCAAAGAGACAGTGGGAAATAACTTAAAGGTCGGAAATCAGCGTTCAGCACCAATGCCGGGCAAGCCTCCGGTCCACGATGGGCAAGATTCATTGCCCTCTCCCTGGGGCCGGCGCCATATCAGTAACTCGATCTTTACACGTGGCTTTGAAAGCGGAATCTCCCCTGCTGCATTTCCAGAATAGCCAGTTTAGAGAGAAAACCCATAACAGATTCCTCGTGATAAAAGTTTGATAAAAAGGGCTGTATTTTCGCCACAGCCCCTAAAAACGCTATCAGATGGGCGTCCGGCCGCGAATATGGGCGTAATAGGTCCAAAGAATATGGGCCGCGAGCCCCCGCGAGGGCGCCCATTTTTGAGCCTTTTCGTCGAACTGTTTCATCACCGGGAGAGGCCCCCGGCGCCGCGCTGACCGGTAGGCGCCAAGAAGCGCCACATCGCCAGCCGGCCAGATATCGATCCTGCCCTCGCAGAACAAAAGATAGATCGCCGCTGTCCACGGGCCTATCCCTTTGACGCACTGAAGCGCGCGCGCTGCCGCATCATTATCAAGCGATGCGATGGCCTTGATGTTGAGATCGCCACTATCGACCGCATTGGCGAGCGCGATGACGTATCGCGCCTTCGGCCCGGACAGGCCGCAAGCCTTGAGGCCTTCTTCACCCAGATTAAGCGCTGCAGGCGCCGTCATGGGTTTTACGCCCTTGCAGCAACGCGCCCAGATAGCCTGGGCGCTCGCGACTGAGACCTGTTGCTCGACAATGATGCGAAAGAGCGCGCCAAAACCGCCAGAGCGGCGACGGATATGCGGGACACCAATAGTCTCCAAGGCGCGCGCCAACGCTTTGTCTTTTTTCGCTAGCGTCGCGCAAGCCGCCGACACATCGCCAAAAACATCAAGGCGGATGTCAGCCATCGCTTAATATTTACATTCTTCAAACAAGCGCTTGGCGTCCTGCCCAAGCCCACCGATAAACCGCGCAGCGGTATCTTCGCCCATCGTGACGCCGCTTTTCGCGACCTTCACAAGAGGATCAAGATAGGTTGTTTCATCTTCTTTGAGATTTCCCATAATGGCGCGACGGCGAAGCCCCTCGCGCGAGATCGCCAGCACGTCCAAAGCAATATCTTGTACGGACCGACCACCGACCGACGCCCGAAGGCCGTCTTTGGCAGCTGCAGCGCGCAACATCTCTCGCTCCTCCGTCGACCAGTCTTTTGCAATATTCCACGCGGCCGCGAGCGCGTCTTCATCGTAAAGAAGCCCGACCCAGAACGCGGGCAAAGCGCATATCCGGGCCCAGGGCCCGCCATCAGCGCCGCGCATCTCAAGAAATGTTTTGAGGCGCACTTCCGGGAACGCTGTCGATAGATGATCTTCCCAATCGCTGATGACCGGTTTGACCCCGGGCAACACCGACAATTCGCCTTTTAAGAAGTCGCGAAACGACAAACCCGCCGCGTCGATATATTTTCCGTCGCGACGAACGAAATACATCGGCACATCGAGCATATAATCGACATAGCGTTCAAAACCGAACCCATCCTCAAAAACAAAACTCAAAAGCCCGGTGCGATCAGGATCAGTATCGGTCCAGATTTGCGCACGATAGGATGCATAGCCCGAAGGCTTTCCTTCATAGAGGCCGGAATTAGCAAACAGCGCCGTAGCGATCGGCTGCAGGGCCAACGATGTTCGAAACTTCGCCGCCATATCCGCCTCGGAGGAGAAATCGAGATTGACCTGCACCGTGCAGGTCCGGTGCATCATATCAAGGCCAAGTGTGCCTTTTTTTGGCATGTAGCGACGCATGATATCATAGCGCGGCTTGGGCATCCGGGGGGCTTCGTCAAGTGTCCAGGTGGGCGCAAAACCCATCCCGAGAAATGCGACACCCATGGGCTCGCAAACTTTTTTAATCGCATCGAGATGCGCATGAACTTCGTCGCAAGTCTGATGAACATTATCGAGCGGCGCGCCGGAAAGCTCCACCTGTCCGCCTGGCTCAAGCGAGACGCTGGCGCCCTCGCCAGTCAATCCAATGGGCAAGTCGTTTTCGCGAATGATCGCCCAACCAGTGTCGTCGGCTAGCTTTTCCAGGATCGCGCGAATGCCCGCGTCACCCTCATAGGGAATGGGTTTAAGATTGGTCCGGCAGAACACGAATTTTTCGTGCTCCGTGCCGATTTTCCACTGATCTTTTGGCTTCGACCCGGCAGCGATATAAGCCGTCAGTTCATCGATCGACTCGATTACCGGCCGGTCGCCGGATTGTTCATTTGCTGTGCTCAATCTCTTCTCCCACGCATAAGCGCGCCCTTATCTGGCTCTATCGCGCGAATGCACAAAGGCCAAGCGGCAATGGCATCACCGATTCGTGACTTTAACGCCGCCGCCAGTCACCACACGCAGCCTGCAACAGGACGAGCGCCGCAAGCGCCGCTGTATCGGCCCGCAAGATACGAGGACCCAAGGTTACTGGCATCACAAATTCGGTGTCACGCAAAAGTTTACGTTCGGCAAGGGTGAACCCGCCTTCCGGGCCGGTGATAACCGTCCATGTTTCAGTATTACTATCAATTGAATTTAGGACTTCTAACGCAGGCGCCGCACGACCAGCGCGCCCGCCCCATTCTGCATTTTCATCGTCGCCCGCCTCGTCGCAAAAGATAAGGCGACGACCGGCAGGCCAGTCACTAATCAACGCCGCAAGTTTTATCGGTTCGCTCACAGATGGAACGCTCAAACGCCCGCATTGTTCGGCCGCCTCCAATGCAATTGCCTGCAAGCGTTCGATATTCAGCTTGGGCGCAACAGTCCGGTCAGTGACAATGGGCATAAAACGCGCAACGCCGATTTCCGTCGCCTTTTGAATGATATGCTCAAGAGGTCCGCGTTTGACCGGTGCGAAACAAAGCGTCAAATCGGCTTCAGCGTCCTGTATGCGTATCTGCGCCTTTACGGCAGCGACACACCGCTGCTTTTTAAGCTCAATAATCTCAGCATCAAATTCACCATCGCGGCCATTAAACAGACACATCCTATCGCCCACCGATCGGCGCAGCACATTTTTGAGATAATGCGCCTGCGCCTGCGTCAGCGGCGACGCCACGCCAACCTCAAGGTCAGCTTCGATATAAAGACGAGGAATCATCGAAAAAACTGTGGAACCTTTGCTGTTAACAGACCCACCAATCCTTCGTCCATAAACTCAAAATCGTCCGGTATGCCAAGTACAATCACCCTCTTGCCTTTTAGATGCGGCTTGAACTTCTTTGAAAGTTTGTTGCGATGGGCTTTTTCCATCACAAAAATAATATCGGCCCACAAAATTTGCTCAGTCGATACGGGAACAACAGCATCCGGCGCCAACCCTGCTGAGTCGCAGTCAGTTTCCTCCCATGAGGAGAAAACCTGTTCGGCGGTCGGGCTTCGGAGCCGGTTTTGAGCGCATATGAAAAGCAACTTTTGTGTCATGATGTCGGTTTGAGCCAAGCACAACCCACTGGTCAAGACAGCAAGCACCCAATGCAGGCGGGACGCACCGCCGCACGCCGGAGCACCGGTCCTCTTTGACCGCGCGCCCAAGCCGTATAGATAACGCCCATGATCAAGCCACCCGCCAACCCGGCACAATCCACGCCTGATGCTGCGCCACACAGCTGGGTCGATCATGCTCCGACATTCGCGCAGCCCTATCTTCGCCTGATGCGCGCCGACCGGCCCATCGGGACATGGCTTTTGCTGCTTCCTTGTTGGTGGGGCCTCGCCATGGCGGCGGCCGCAGGCCACGAGAACTTTTATTTGTTTGACGAAGCGGCGCTCCTCGCAATTGGCGCGTTTGTCATGCGCGGCGCCGGCTGCGCCTATAACGACATTATCGACCGAGATTTTGACGCGCGGGTCGAGCGCACCGCGTTGCGGCCGATTCCCTCGGGGCAGATCACCGTCAAACAGGCATGGGGGTTTCTGGGGGCGCTCTGCCTCATCGGATTGATCGTTCTCCTGCAATTTAATCGTTTCACGATTCTCATCGGGCTTTCTTCGCTGGCGCTTGTTGCTGCTTATCCGTTCATGAAACGCGTTACCTATTGGCCTCAGGCATGGCTCGGCCTGACCTTTAACTGGGGCGTGCTTGTAGGCTACGCTGCGATTGCCAACATGCTGTCAGTCGCCGCGATTACGGTCTATATCGCCGGCTTTTTTTGGACGCTTGGCTATGACACAATATACGCCCATCAGGACAAAGAGGACGATGCCCTTATCGGCGTCAGATCGACGGCTCTGAAATTTGGCACAGCAACGAAAAAATGGCTCGCTGGATTTTACGCAGCCTCCTTAGCTTTATTCGCTTTCGCTGGCATTTTATCCGGTTTCGCCGCCATATATTATCTGGCATTGATCCCCGCAGCGTTGCATTTCGCCTGGCAAATCAGAAAACTGGATATTGAAGACGGTCACAATTGCTTGAACGTGTTCAGATCGAACCGTGAGGCTGGGTTTTTGCTGTTATTGGCGCCGGGTTGTGAACTCGCCATGCATTTAATTTAATAACCTTCCGCCCTAAATGTTCGTCAGAGGTTTCAGGCAATCATACAGGGATCGGATTTATGACTAAGCTCACACGACGGAACCTGGCAGTTGCGCTCATGGGCGCCGGCGCGGCGGCCTATGGACTGACGGAGACCGCCATGGCGAAGAACAAACAAACAGCCATTCTCGACTATGACAAATGGCAACTATCAAACCAGGAATGGAAAGCTAGACTTTCGCCCGAAGCCTATGCGGTATTGCGCAAGGAAGCGACAGAACGCCCGCGATCAAGCCCGCTCGATAACGAAAAGCGGGCCGGGATTTTCGCCTGCGCTGGTTGCGGGCTCGATATTTTTAGATCCGACCAGAAATTCAACTCCGGCACCGGCTGGCCATCCTTCACCGACTACATTTCCGGCGCCCTTGAAACAAAAAACGACTTCAAATTGATCATACCGCGCACAGAATATCATTGCGCGCGCTGCGGTGGTCATCAGGGCCATCTGTTCAAAGACGGTCCGAGGCCGACAGGTTTGCGGTATTGCAATAATGGTGTTGCCCTGACTTTCAAGCCAGCGACTTAGGGACGATCCACATCGCATAATCGCTGGCCGGATCGCCAGACAGCCGGTTCTGTCGGCATGCGGCAAGACAGCAGTTCTCCATTGCGTGAGCAATCGCCAAGCCCCACAAATCTCGTTGATATCTCCTATTGCGCCCGACGCGGATCGCCCTATAGCGAGCGTTAGCAACCAAAATGGAGAAACACATGCTGCAGGATGACGGGCAACAAATTGCACCCGTGGAAACTATTGATGTCGCGGTGACGTTTGCCCAGGGTCTCCTTGAAAAAGCTGTCGCCTATTTACCAAATGTTATCGGCGCAATCGTTGTTCTGATCTTGGGCTTATGGATTGCAGGGCGCGTCAAACAGCTTATTGAAAAAGCACTCGGGAAAAGCGGCAAGATCGATACGACGCTCTCCGGTTTTCTCTCAAGCCTTGCTCATTACGGCCTTATTGCCCTTGTTGTTATCACTACACTCGGCATCTTTGGCGTACCAACAACAAGTTTTGCCGCCATTATCGGCGCCGCCGGACTTGCCATCGGCCTTGCCTTGCAAGGAACACTTGGTCATGTCGCCTCAGGTGTGATGATGCTTGGCTTTCGCCCGTTTGATGTAGGTGATTTTGTTGAAGTCGCTGGCCAGGCAGGATCCGTAAAACATATCGGCCTTTTTACGACGGAACTCGCCACTGCCGACAACAAGAAAATCATCATTCCTAACGGCAAAATTTTCGACGATGTCATTACCAACTATGCCGGTTATCCAACGCGGCGTGTCGATCTTGTTTTCGGAGTTTCCTACAGCGACAATCTCGACAAAGCAGTGGATCTCATTCGCGCTGAGGTCGAAAATCAGGAAAGCATCCAGTCCAATCCTGAGCCCGTTATTGTTGTGGATACGCTGGGCGAATCTTCCGTTGACATCATTTGTCGTGTCTGGGTGGCGCGCGCCGATTACTTCCCGGTGAAATGGGCGCTAACAAAGGCGGTCAAGGAACGCTTCGATGTAGAAGGCGTATCAATTCCATTCCCATCACGCAGCGTTTATTCGGAAAAAGCGGCTTAAAAAACCCACACTGGCGCATCTCTACAACACTTCGCCGCAAGACGCATTGAAGTTGATACGCAACGCATACAGATTGCGCCCTGTCGGTTGCGTAAACCATAAAGATAACAAAAGCACGGACGGATGAAGACGCATTGTCAATATCCGCCCAACCCAAAGCGGGAACCGCAAGCCAAAAAAGAAAAGGGAAATGACCATGTCACAACGACTTCAAACCGCTCGGGTCCATGACCCGCGGCCAGCAATCGAAAAACTCTTCATGGTTGGCGCTGCTATTTTTGCCGTCGCGGCCGCCGCACCTAATGCAGCACAGGCTCACGGCGACAACATTTCTATAAACGGGCTAAATTTCGGAGACGACGAGGATTTACTCGAACAGTTAATCGATCTTGATGCAGATGATATTGAAGATATTCGCCACGAAATGGCCGATGCGAGGGAAGAAATTGCGGAAGCCATCATCGAAATCGAGGACGCACGCGAAGAAATCAAAGAAGCGCCTGGCGGCGCGGTTATTGCGAAAATCGCCCTCAGTACGGCTAGCGCCGTTGTTACAAAAACAACGGGCAAGATTTTTGAAGAGATCAAGGCCGACCTTAACGACGCCGCGGACGAACTTGAAACCTTGAGAGGCAAGCTCAGCGACGCTGAATACGACGAGACCAAAATGGCGATATCAATGTTGCGTGAAGAAATTGCTGAGTTGGAAACCGCGCTTTCAGATCTCACTGACGCAATGCGCACATAACGCCTGTAAACTATGCGAGCACGAATGCGGAACCGTCAATAAACAACAGCGGTTCCGCACAGTCGCATCATATTAAACTCTTATTCTGCCGCCGCCGGACGCATCAACGCCTCCATGCGCGCGATATAGGCAATCCAGGACTCGCGGCCTTTTTTTGTCAAATGGCAAACTGTCAACGGTCGTCGGTCGGAGAACTTTTTTTCAACCCGCAGATAACCTGCTTCTTCGAGCTTTCGAATATGAACCGAAAGATTGCCGTCAGTAACGCCGACTTTTTTCCGTAAAAGCGTGAAATCCGCCGACCCCGCACCCGACAAATACGCCATCACACTTAGTCGCACGCGCCCATGGATAACGTCGTCGATCTCGCGGTAATCGAATCCGCTCATAACTGGTTTTTTTTTCGCCATTTGATCAAACGGTTTCGGCTGGTTCGCCCCGCATCAAAATAATGCCCGGCGCCAGGACGCAGACGAAAGATCCGATCGCCCCAACTAATAGATGATGGACACTGCCCATCAGCGCCAATTCTATAGCGGCAATTACCCAGGCGACGATTGCAACGAGACGCAGCCACCCAGCGCGACCGGCTGTCGCGGTTGCAAAAAATGCAACCCCGTAAAGTCCAAACGCAAGTGGAAACATGAGCCCAAATAGAAAATACGGCGGCACGCCCACGCTGATGAAATTGTCGTGCACCAACATTAGCGTCAACCAAAAGCCCGTGATGAAAATTCCTACGGCGCACCAAACGGACGCCGCCGTTTTGTTGCCGAGCGTTGTTGCGCCGGGCTTACGATGGGCGCCGCGACCGACTGCAAATGACAATATCCAGCCAAGACCGATCGCGGTGATCCAAAGCGGATAACTCGACGCAAAGGCGGCGTTAATCCAGCCGATATTTTCAGCATAGGAAATCAACGCAGCAGCGCCGATTACCCCGCCCCAGATCACATACATGATACCGCCGACAAGCGGCGTATCGCGGCCCTCCTCGGCCAGCGCCTTTACGTAAGCAAGGTCATCGCGAATATCGTCGGTCATAGTCATCTGGCGCCACCTTGTTGTTGTTTTTTGCAGATCAATTATGCGCCTACAAATAACTTTAAAAAACAAAGCTAGTTATGACAGCCGCTTTTGTCAAGAATATGCCGCTGTTCACGGGCTGCGGTTGGCTCAGACTGCGACGAAGCGGCGCCAGCGCGAGACAATCCGAATTGTGCTCCGTAGCCAAGGTTTTTAGGATGTCAGCGCCGATGGAAAACTACCGCCCCCTCAGCCGCCGCCGTTTTCTCGCTGCCGCCAGCGCGGCGAGCCTCTACCCGTCGCTGGCGCGCGCCCAGCTCAATGCCCGGCCAACCCCGATCCGGAAAACTATTCCATCCACTGGCGAGGCGATCCCGGCAATCGGCATGGGCTCCTGGCTGACCTTTGATGTCGGCGTCGACCGCACCGCGCGCGCGCAGCGAACACAAGTGTTGCGCACATTTGCCGACATGGGCGGCGCCGTAATCGACTCTTCGCCCATGTATGGTTCTTCGCAATCAGTCATCGGTCATGCGTTGTCGCAACTGGAACTTCAGGCGCCATTCGCCGCTGACAAGGTATGGATCCATGGCGGTGAAAATGGCCCGACACAAATTGCGCGCAGTAAGCAACGATGGGGCGTCGAAAAATTTGACCTCTTACAGGTCCACAATCTTGTCAGCTGGCGCGCTCACCTCGAAACTTTATTTCAGATGAAGGCCGACAGCCTCGTCCGATATGTCGGCGTCACCAGCTATGCCGGGCTGCGCTATGACGACATCGAGCACATCATGGAAGATCACCCGCTTGATTTTATTCAACTCACCTACAATCTTGCCGATCGTGAAGCCGAGCGACGCCTGTTACCTCTCGCCCGGGAAAAGGGTATCGCTGTTATTGCCAACCGTCCTTTCCGGGAGGGTGCGCTTATTAACGCTGTGACGCGCCGCCCTCTGCCCGACCACGCAGCTGAGATCGGCGCAGCGAACTGGGCGCAATATCTTTTGAAGTTCATTATCTCGCACCCGGCATTGACAGTCGCCATTCCGGCGACAAGGCGGGTCGATCATATGCGCGAAAATATGGGCGCGCTTACAGGACCTTTGCCGGATGCAGCGTTCCGTCAACAGATGATCGCCGCCTTCGAAGCGTAAAGGGACGCGTTTATTCTCCCTGGATGACAGGAATAGTTTGCACGACGATGTTTTGCTGCAAGTCGTAAATGACAATCATTGCGCCGGCTCGTCCGTCAACATGCAAGGCGAGCCGGTCACCGTCGAACGCCATTGAGCCTATTTCGGCGCCTTTGGGCAAAATGACGCCGCCGGAACCATCCAGCGATAGATTTGAGATTGAAAGCGCGCCCGGCCCCGCGCCGGTTGCGACATCCATGTGTGTCGCATCTGACGTCGTTCTATTGGACTCGCCGGGTCGGCCAAACACAGCAATAATCAACCCCACAACGACCAGGAAAACAAAGGGCATTGTGATGATGACAATTTTCAGATTCCTTGTACCAATCATCGCAGCAACAGAATCCGCGGAAGACTTAGCTGCGTCCGGCGATGGCATTTCTTCACCCTTCGATTCCTGATGGTTGTGCGCTTTGTTCATCGTCGATCCCTGCTATTTTTCATCGCGCTGTTTGACTTGCGCGCTCTGCCCGCTAAACCGCCCCTTTTGGACAATTAGGGCTTATGACTCGCGACGACGACCCTCTCAACCCTAAACATACTGCGCATGGCGCCGACGGTGACCTTTATTCGCTTCAGGTCGGACTCGAGGAAACCAGTACACGGCTCGATAAATGGCTGTCGTCCAAAATCGAGGGCTTAACACGCACGCGCTTGAAAGCGCTGATTGATTTGGGCGCAGTGACGCGGAATGAAGTCGTCGTCACCGATCCGTCCCTGAAAGTGCGTGAAGGCGACAATTTTTGCGTCACTGTGCCCCTTGCCGCCGATCCGGAACCCAAGGGCGAAGCAATCCCGCTCGAGGTCGTTTACGAAGACCAAGACCTCATCATTATCAACAAGCCTGCCGGGATGGTTGTCCACCCCGCCGCTGGAAACTGGACCGGCACGCTCGTCAATGCGCTGATCCATCATTGCGGAGAAAGCCTTTCCGGTGTCGGCGGTGTCGCACGCCCGGGCATTGTCCATCGTCTCGACAAGGAAACTTCCGGGCTGTTGGTGGCCGCCAAAAATGACGCCGCACATCAAGGGCTATCTGCAGCGTTTTCCACTCATGACATCGAGCGCGTTTACGAAGCCATTGCGATTGGCATGCCGCGCCCTGGCATAGGTACGATTAAGGCGCTGCTTGCCCGGTCGCTCACCGACCGAAAGAAAATGGCAGTTGTGAAAAACCCAAAGCGAGTCGATGCGCGTCACGCTGTAACACATTACAAAGTTCTGCAAAATTTCGGCAGGAAGCGCGCGAAGCTGCCCGGCGACGCGATCGCATCGCTCATTGAATGCCGGCTCGAAACCGGCCGCACCCATCAGATCCGCGTTCACCTGTCATCAATCGGGCACCCGTTAATCGGCGATCAGCTCTATGGCCGCGGGCCCGGCCTGTCGGGCCTGAAACCTGGCGAGCCTGAAACCGACCGCGCCATCGACAATATCAAAAATTTTCGCCGGCAGGCGCTGCACGCGAAAGTCTTGGGGTTTTCACACCCGATTACAGGCGAGGCCCTGCGCTTTGACCGTGAGGCGCCAGCGGATTTTCAGACACTTCTAAGCACATTGCAGACGCTGTAAATTGAGCACGCAACATGTGCGAAGCTAAAACGATATTATGCTATATGGCGGTAGGGAGGGGCCCAATGCAAAGAACCTTCATCGCCACTATTATCTCATTCGCCGCGTTGATAGCGAGTGCGAGCGCCAATGATGAGCAAAGTCAGCTCGCTTATTTCAATCATCTCGTAGCGTTTATCGACGCAGAAACCTACCGCGTCATCGAAAATTCAACCCCTCTGAAAAATGTCATCAACTTCGAAAAGCGAACAACTACCGCCAACAACGGAGAGTCGTGGACGGGTCAATATTTAATGGGGCGTGAAACCTATGTGGAGTTTTTTCAAACATACGAAATGCCGAGTGGCTTTGATGGATTGACGAGCGTAGCGCTTAGCACCGAACGCCAAGGCGCCATCGACGTGATCGAGAACCGACTGACACAAGAACATGTCGCCCCAGACCGCAGACTTCGAACGCGCAAATTTGATGGCGTCGAAATCGATTGGTACCATCGGGTGAGATTTCCGTCGAACAAAGCTGCAAGTTTCTCGGTTCGGGTGATGGAATATGTGCCTGATTATTTTGATCACCCCGCTGCGAAAAAGGAGCCCGCAGAAGGACCGAGCGATCTGATCTCGCGTGAACGCTACCAATCCGATGCCTTTCAAAATTTTCAGATACGTGATGTCGCAGCCATTGATCTCGCCGTTACGCCAATAAGCTTCGATGACGCCGAAACTGTGTTCAAAGCAGCGGGCATAGAGGTCAGCCGGCCAAATGAGACTGAACTCATCGCAAACGGGCATGATGTTCTCATCAGACTGATCGCCGCGCCGTCCGACAAAATTGGTGTGCGCAGAATCAAATTTACGCTGAATGCTCCCGTCAGTGCACCAAGAGAGATTGAGATCGGGCGCAGCCATCTTGTGATCGGCCCGGGCAATAGCGCTGTCTGGTATTTTGAATGAAATTCTGAGCGCGAAATGCAGTTTTTCAGAATTTGTTATCCGCGCTTAAGCCGCTCTGATTCAATCACGGCGATGTTCCCGCCCGCGATGCCCAAGTGATTGGCATTTTGCCGTATTTTCAGCAAAAATCCCTGATATCAAGGGTTTGTGATGGAGACTTGGGCCTGGCCCATTCAATACCTATATAAGGTCCAACGCGCCCTCCATATAAGAAAATTGGGGCGTATCTTTAGGGGCCTTCAAAACACTGACCCGAACAACCGCGCCAAGGAGAGATAGCGCCGATGAGCAACGCATTAGCCACCACCCCCGCCCTGACCCCGGAAGGGAGCCTGTCGCGGTATCTAGCGGAAATCCGTAAATTCCCGATGCTCGAGAAGGATCAGGAATATATGCTCGCCAAACGCTTCAGCGAGCATGAAGATCCGGATGCGGCGCAACAGTTAATCACAAGCCATCTGCGGCTCGTGGCGAAAATCGCTATGGGCTACCGCGGCTATGGTCTGCCCATTGGCGAAGTGATTTCCGAAGGCAATGTCGGCCTGATGCAGGCAGTGAAGAAATTCGATCCAGAGCGGGGTTTTCGCCTCGCGACTTACGCGATGTGGTGGATTCGCGCCTCGATCCAGGAATATGTTCTGCGTTCATGGAGCCTCGTGAAAATAGGCACCACCGCCGCGCAGAAAAAACTGTTCTTCAACCTGCGCAAAATCAAAGGCCAAATCGACGCCGTTGACGAAGGTGATCTGCATCCAGATCAGGTTGAGCATATTGCGACAAAACTTGGCGTCACCAATGACGATGTCGTTTCAATGAACCGGCGCATGGCGGGCGGCGAAGCCTCATTAAACGCACCGATGTCGAAAGACTCTGATGGCGGCGGCGAATGGCAGGACTGGCTCGTCGACGACCAGGCCGTCAACCCGGAAATGAAACTCGCTCATGAAGACGAGTACGACATGCGCATGGGCCTTCTGGAACAGGCGCTGGCGACACTCAATGAGCGCGAACAAAATATCCTGACTGAACGACGCCTGAAAGATAATCCTTCGACACTGGAAGAGCTGTCGCAAGTTTACGGCGTTTCGCGCGAACGGGTGCGCCAGATCGAAGTACGCGCATTTGAAAAGCTGCAAAAAGCCATGAAAAATCTTGATCGTGAGGCAAAGGCGCCGCGCGACATCGAAGAGGTTGAAGCAACGGCTTAGGTCCGGCGCGTCAAAAGATTTCTCCGCTAAATTCAACAAGATCCCTGCGCTCCAATCTGGAGCGCAGGATGAATTGTGCATCTGGCGGGTTGACCCGATGCAGCCCAAACATGACGGATCGTTCCGGTTGGCCTAGACTGCAGGCCAGTTCACCACCGGTAGGAGAAGTCAATGTCCGACAATTCATTGCAACCCAATCGCCGCGCACTGCTTGGCGGCGCATCTGCGCTTGCCGCAGCCGCAATGGTCGCGCCGAAGGCGGCCGCGCAAGATGCGGCTACCGTTCCTAATTTTTCCGACAAGTCGGTGCTGATCACCGGAACAAGTTCCGGGTTTGGCAGGCTAACGGCGATTTACCTCGCAAGGCTCGGCGCAACGGTGATTGCCTCCATGCGCAATTTCGACAGCGGCAATCGCCCCGAGGCGAAAGAACTGCTGCAGATAGCCGGGGATGAAAATCTAAAACTCTCTGTTGTTGAAATCGATGTGATGGATGACGCGCTGGTCGCATCTGGCGTCACCGAAGCCGAAGCGATTGCCGGCGGCGCCATCGACGTGCTCGTCAACAATGCCGGCATCGGTTTGGCGGGGCCAATCGAGGTCAATGATATTGAGGCTGTCAAACAGATCTTCGAAACAAATTTGTTCGGCTATTACCGCATGGCGCATGCCGTCCTGCCGAAAATGCGCGCAAGCGGTGAAGGCCAGATCTTCAATGTTTCATCGCAGCTCGGGCGCATCCTGCTTCCGAATATCGGCATGTATTGCGCAACAAAATTTGGTGTCGAGGCGATGTTTGAAACACTCGCTTACGAACTTGCGCCCTTTGGCATCGATATCACCATTATTCAGCCGGGCGGTTATCCAACCAAAATTTGGGACAATGGCGCACGGTATTTCGAAGATCTGCTCGCCCGGGTCGATGATGAACGCAAGGAAGCCTATGGAGGGCACCTGCAAATGGCGCAGGGGTTTTTCAATGGCGGTGGAGCAACCGACCCCATGGATGTACCACACGCCATTGCCGAGATCATCGCGATGCCTGCCGGCAAGCGCCCTTTACGCCGGCCAGTACATCCCAATACCGCAGCGACAGATAACGCCAACGCGGCGATGTCACAGCTCCAGGCCGCCGTCCTCAGCAATGGCCGTTATGCGAGTTGGCACGCCGCCGTGACGGATTGATCGCACGCCGCAGTCGACAATATACAATTTTTCCGGGGGTAAAAATGACAAAGAACCTACTCGCCATCAACGCCGCCTGCTTGCTCGCATTCACATCCGTGAATGCACAAGAAGACATACCCATCGTGTATCACGTATCGTTCGATAATGCAGTCCACCATGAAGCACAGATCACCGCCTCGTTTCGCGACATCGGAGATAAGCCGCTTGAATTGCGCATGTCGCGTTCGTCGCCCGGACGTTATGCGGTCCATGAATTTGCGAAGAATATCTACGCGGTCAGTGCCGTTGATGGCGCAGGAGACGCTCTTGCTGTCACGCGCAGCGACCCTTACTCCTGGCACATCAAAGACCATGATGGCTCAGTGACCGTCACCTATACGCTGTATGCAGATTATGGCGACGGTACCTATAGCCAGATCGACCTCACGCACGCGCATTTAAACATGCCCGCAACCTTCATGTGGGCGCGAGGGTTCGAAAATCACCCGGTAACCGTCTCCTTTGATCCGGCGCAACGTAACTGGAAGGCCGCGACACAACTGCTGCCAACCCGCCGGGCACTTCAATTCACAGCCCCTGACTTTCAATATTTCATGGACAGCCCGGTTGAGCTGAGCAATTTTGCGCTTCGGGAATGGCAGATTGGTGACAGCAGTGAACGCCAGACAGTCCGCCTCGCGGCGCATCATGAAGGCGAAGACAAGGATCTCGATATATTCGCCGCAATGGCAGAAAAAGTCGTCGCCGAACAGATCAAGATATTCGGTGAAGCGCCGGTATTCGACTATGGGACATATACTTTCATCGCCGATTATCTACCCTCTGTGGACGGCGACGGCATGGAACACCGCAACTCTACAATCCTGACGAGTAGTGGCTCGCTCTACGACGAGGAGTACGGGCAACTAAATACTTTGTCCCACGAATTCTTTCACGTCTGGAATGTAGAACGGATACGCCCGGTGGAGCTTGAGCCGTTTGATTTCAGCAAGGCTAATCCCACACCGAGCCTTTGGTTCGCTGAAGGCTTTACCTCCTATTACGGCCCCTTGATGATCCGGCGGGCTGGAGAAAGTTCAACAAAAGATTTTCTGTCCGGCCTGAGCAGGCGGTTTAACTTTGTTCTCAATGCGCCAGGGCGTCAATTCGATTCGCCGCAAAGGATGAGTTTGCGCGCGCCGTTCGCTGACGACGCCACCGCGAACGATCCAACAAACCACGCAAACACTTTTGTGTCCTATTACTCATATGGCGCCATCGTCGCGCTGGCGCTCGATTTGTCGATCCGCCAGCATTTCGACGACCTTTCCCTTGACGACTATATGCGTCACCTGTGGACCACCTACGGCAAACCCGAAAAACCTTATACGCATGCCGATCTTCGAAAAGCGCTGGCCGATGTCACTGGTGATGATGCTTTCGCTGATGTGTTTTTCAAACGCCATATCGAGGGCAGCGATCTGCCTGATTTCGCGCCGCTTCTTGAACAGGCAGGACTGAAAATGCAGCGCAAGAATGCGGGAGACGCCTGGCTGGGAAGAGTGAAGATTGAAGAAGATGGCAGGGCGGTGAAGATCGCATCCAACACTCTTCTTGGGAGCCCGCTATATGCAGCCGGCCTCGATCGCGGTGATGAAGTGATCAACCTCGGTCGCTTCACGATAAATGATGAGAAGGGTTGGAAGCGCGCGCTCAAACGTCATGAACCAGGCGACACCGTCACAATCGTCTATCGTCAGCGCGGAGCGGAAAAGAGATCCTTGATTGCGTTCGCAGAAGACGAAACGCTCGAAATTGTCCCAATAGAAGGCGGTAAAAGAGATGACGCCAAACTTTCGGACACGCAAAAAGCATTTCGCGACGCCTGGCTTGGTCCCGATGGTAAAGAGAACGAAAATAATTAAAGCGGAAGCGATTTAGGCCGCAAGAATCGGGCGGCAGCGCCAGTCCTAGCGTCTATGATGCCTTTAAGGAGCTATACTATGACACACGCAGAAAAAGTTGCCGGATTTCGCGCCTTGCATCAGCGGGGCGCGCCTTTTGTTATCCCCAACCCCTGGGATGCGGGGTCAGCGCGCATTCTCGAGGGGCTCGGCTTTAAAGCGCTCGCAACGACGAGCTCGGGATTTGCACTGACACAGGGACGCCACGATTATAGCGTGACGCGTAATGATGTGTTGAATCATTGCTATGATATCGCGGCGGCGGTGGATGTTCCAGTTACGGCGGATCTCGAAAACGGCTTCGGGCCAAAACCGAAAAATGCAGCAAAGACGGTGCGACGCGCTGCTGAAACCGGCATTTGCGGCGGCTCCATTGAAGATGCTTCGGGCGATAGCGACAATCCGATTTACGATTTGTCGCTGGCTGTTGAGCGGATTGCGGCGGCGGCCGAAGCCGCACAAAAGAGCGAAGACGGGTTTGTCCTAACGGCGCGCGCCGAAGCCTACCTACATGGCCAAGGCGATCTGAATGCCATCATCGCACGTCTGCAGGCCTATGATGAAGCTGGCGCCGACATTCTCTATGCGCCGGGTTTGCCTGATATGGATGCAGTGCGAGCGATTTGCTCGAGCGTTTCAAAGCCTGTCAATATATTGATCTATGGCGGGCTTGCCCAACACGACGTTGCGGAATTTGCCGAAGCCGGCGCTGCGCGCCTTTCGGTCGGCGGAGCGCTCGCCTGGTCCGCCTACGGAACGCTGGCTGATGCCGCGGTGATGATCGGCGACGGAAAATTCGACGGTTTGAGCGCCAATCGCAAAGGCGCAAAACAAGTTGGGCGCTGGCTGAAATAATCTCGGATCCAGGCCCCTTTCCATTCCGCCCATTTGCAAACGCCATAATCCGCTGGGCTTGGTTAGTGTTAGCGGAGATCAGGCCCGCTAATCCGCACTTTTCCGCATAATTCACCGCCCGACTTGACCATTTTGGATATTTATGCAACTTTTTGCGCAAATAGAGGCGTAAATAAAATGACAAAAATCACCGAAAATATTTTCGGCATGCGGATTCGCCGGGCGGCTGAACTGATCAAAGAGCAGGGCCGCGAAGCATTCTGGCGAACTGGCGTCGCGCTCGACGCCAAACTGACGTCGGTTGTCATCTCTCTTTACGAAAAAGACGGTCAGACATCATCGGAGTTGGCCGCCACCGGATTATCACGGCAACTGGTTGAGCGACGACTGAAACTACTGGAAAAAGACGGGTACGTTACATCTCGGCGCAGCGATGTTGATGCGCGAAAGCGCGCCTATTCGCTTTCACCCGATCGCCGCGAAGAGATTTCACGCGCCGTCGATACAATGATCGACTTCGAAACGGTCTATGAAGAATTATGGCGTGAGATTGGCGTCGATCTTGGTGAGGCAGTCTTAAAACTCGAACAAGCGCTTCACGCAAAGCCGCTCCTTGCACGCCTCTGCAATGAGTTCCCTCAGTATAACAATCTCATAAAGGTCAAGAGTAATGCGAAATGATATTGGCGCGAAAATAGTCGCTGTTATTTTTTACGCAGTTCTCTCCGGCTGCGTAACCGCGGAAACTGCGATCTCTACAGATAATTTAATGATGCAACGCGCCAGCCTTGCCGCTTCACGCGTAGCGGAAACGTATGAGGCAAGTAGCCCGGGCGGCGCTTACGTTATTTCAAAAAATGGAGAGATTCTGGCGTCCGGCGGGGTTGGTATCGCCGACATGGAATGGGGTCTGGCGATAACTGACGAAACCGTCTTTCGCCTGGGGTCCATCTCGAAATCGATCACTTCAGTCGCCGTGCTACAGCTCGTCGAGAAAGGACTGATTGATCTGGACCAGAAGGTCGTCGCGTATGCGCCCAACCTTCCCCAGCAGATGGGCGCTGTAACAATGCGTCAGCTCATGAGCCACCGCTCCGGCCTCGCCGAACATGTCTGGAATCCGGATCTCCTGCCATTCGTTTGGCAACCAGTGACAACGCAGCAAATGATCGATTTGCAAAAAGAGGTCCCCATCGATTTCACACCTGGCGAAAAATATAACTACGTAAACTTCAACTACGTGGTTGTTGCCCACATCATCGAACAAATACTGGATCAAGATTATGTAGGCTTCATCAATGATGACGTGTTTGCTCCACAGGCAATGCAGAACTCTCACTATGACTGGCATGATGCGATCATTCCCAATCGCGCAGAATTTTACGATCAGCGCGATGGCGTTATTTTAAATTCTCAGGAAGTTGACCTTACCCATGTCAGCGCTGCGGGCGCTCTTATGTCTTCAGCGCGAGACATGGCGCATTGGGCGCAGCTGCTTGCCGATGGCGAATTGATCAGCGAGGCGATGCTGGATGAGGCATGGACGCCGGCGCCCCTTCCCGACGGAACGATCACCAAATATGGCCTCGGCTTTAATGTGGGCGAACTCGCCGGCGAACGATTGATTTGGCACAATGGCCTTACGCCCGGTTCACAAAGCGCCTTCAGCATCGCACCCGATCATGGCCTCTTCATAGCGGTATTGAGCAACGGGTTTTATTTACCGAGCTCCACAACACTAATGGACGAGATGATGACAATTATGCTCACTGGCGAATTGCCTGAAGACGCCGCCATCACTCAATCACCGGAAGGGGCTGCAAACCATGGCTGAAACACTTATTGTCAAGCGACACATTTACACTTGCGTCATCGCGATTATTTTCAGCTTGGGCCAGATAGAATCCTCGCATGCTGATGTGCTCGAGGACGCCCACAAGGAACGCGTGATGATCGACGCGGGCAATGTCACATTGGGCGCAACCCTTTATCGACCAGCGGGCGTTTCGGGTGATCTGCCGGGGATTGTTACAGCGCATGGTTCGGCGCCATCAACCCGAGATGATGTTGGTTTTTACACCTATCGTGCTTTGGAAATGGGGTTTGCTGTCCTTTCTTTTGACAAGAGAGGCACGGGAGAATCGACCGGCGAATACATTCGTTTCGCCGTCAACAGGAGTGAAGAAATTTTTGGCGACTTGGCAATGGACGTTGTTTACTCGGCCAGATGGCTTGCCGAGCAGCCCGGCATTGACGAATCTCGTATCGGATTATTCGGTGGCAGTCAGGCGGGTTGGATCATGCCGCTGGCGGCGTCAAAAGAGCCTCTTGTTAAATTCATTATTGCAGGCGAAGGGGCGCCTGTTACCGCGGGAGAGGAAGCTGTGCATGGCGATGTAGGCGGTGATGGCGAAGGTTGGGATCGCACCAGAATTCGGAAAGCCGATGCTGCTCTATGGCAGTTTCGGGGTGATCATGGTTTTGATCCGGCCCCTATCCTCCTGGAACTCGACGTGCCAACCTTATGGATATTCGGCCTGCGCGACGACGTAATCCCTGTTTATCCATCTCTTGAAAGACTGGAAAACCTGATCGAAGGCGGCAAAACGAATAACGCGGTCCACGTCTTTCCATTTGGAGATCACAACTTTCGAAACACCGCTACGGGCGAGCGATATGATGTCAAACAAGTCGCACAAGATTGGCTGACGGGCATTGATATTTTAGAGTAGACGATACGCTCATGCGCACCAGCGTATCGCCTGAAGCGCTCACGCAATAAACGCTACTGGTTTATCGTCGCCCAGGGGCCCTCAATGGCCAGCGTCAATCCCGGTTCCTGAATATTGACGAACAATACGGACCCATCCGGTGAAAAACATGCGCCGCAAAACTCGCTCTTTTCCTCATGGGCGTTATGCGCAATATCATAGAGACGGCCGTCCGGCGTCAGCCCTCTCAAATACTGGTCGCCCGGCCCGTCTTCGCACAAAATAAGATCGCCCCAAGGCGCGAAGGCAAGATTGTCGCACATATCCAGCTGGTCGGAACTTTCGCTTTCATAAATCAGCTCCAGCGTTCCCGGATTATTCTTTTCACCGCGGCGCCCCTCAGATGCGCTCGGGCGATATTGCCATACTTGCCCAGCGCGCAACGCGCCGCCTTGCGTGCAATTGAAATAAACAGAGCCGCGCTCTTCGCTCGGATGTATGCCGTAATCCATACCTTCGCCGCGGCAAAAACGAGCAGCGCCCGCAGCATAGCCGCGCGCTGCAAGATCGCCCTCCGGTGATTCGACATCTTCCATATCGATCCATTCAACATCAAATGTTTCGCCAGCTGGAAATGCGCCGGCGCCGCCGGAATCCCAATCGCGCGGCCAGTTGCGCGTATCAGCTGATGGCTGGCCCTTTATGGCGAGCGCCTGGAGCTTTCCGCCCCTCTTCAACTGCTTTTTGCGTGTTGGGATAAACCGATAAAAAAGGCCGTTCATGTTATCTTCGGTGAGATACACAATATCCGTATCAGGATCGACAGCAGCGGCTTCGTGAGCAAAACGGCCCATGGCTTTCAACGGTGTCGCATCAACCGGTTCTGTCGCATCTGCCGGGACTTCAAAAACAAAGCCGTGGGGTTTTTTTGCGCCGTCAGCTGGCAGGATCGCGGATTCTTCGCAGCTTAGCCATGAACCCCACGGTGTCGCGCCGCCAGCGCAATTGCCAGCCGTTCCCGCCAGCGTCAGATAATCTTTTTCCAGTTCTTTATTTTTAAGGTCATAGATGACAGTCGTGACGCCCCCAAGAAACGGTTGCCCATCAGCTTTACGGTCGTAAAGTTTGCCGCTTGCGAGTTTGTCGGCGAGCGCATTACCCTCACCATAGGGACTGCCCTCGACAAGGTCCGGCCACATTTCGTGGTTACGTGTCAGGATACATTTTTCAGAATCTGTTTCGTGGGCAAAGCATGCCATGCCGTCGGGACGGCCGGGCCGGAAAAACCCGTCCGACATCACGCCGCCGGTGGTCGACACCACTGTATAAGAAAACCCTTCCGGCAAATCGAGGAGACCATTCGGATCGGCCTGCAACGGCAGGCCTGCATTGGCGCTATAGGCGCCCGACCTTCCAATCAGGGAATAAGCAGCATAGGCAAGGCCAACACCGTAGGCTGATTGAAGAAATAGACGACGTGAAACTGACATGGCGCACCCCTTCGCATTCGACCGCTATTTTCGCGATCACCCTACACCAGTCTCCAGGATTTGTCGCAAAACAGTGAAATTATCCCTGGGGAAATAGACAAACTGAAGGTGGTTTGCGCCGAACCGTTTGCCTGTACTGAAAATTCCTCGCCTCGTAAGCCAGGGTGTCGTCCGGCGCATTATAGTCATGGCCATTATTCACAGGGCAGGAATAATTCTCATTTCATCTATCACGATAATTGCGCTAGACCCCTTTTGCGCCTTCAAAAATTGGCGCGCTGAGGATCACCCATGTCAGCAACACCCAACTCGCCGCCGCAAAGCGGCCGAGCAGCCTGGAAGCGCGAATTTATCGCGCTGATGGCGATCGGCGTGCCCATGGGCCTGACGCAGCTTGTGCAATTTTCCATAAACACCATCGATCTGTTGATGATTGGCCGGCTTGGCCCGGAGGCGCTCGGCGGCGCGGCGCTTGGCCTCGTAATGTATTACGTTCTTTTTCTCTTCGGACTTGGTCCGGCGATGGCCGTCTCACCGCTCGTTTCGCAGTCCTTGGGCGCCAAGCCAGGAGACGTTGATGATCCACGCCGCTCGGTGCGTATGGGGCTATGGGCTGTTGCAATCGCAATCCCTCCGCTGTCGCTGCTGTTTTTCCTGACCGAAGGGATCGCCCTTACACTTGGTCAGCCGCCTGAGCTTGCACGATTGGCTGCGCCTTATGTTCTCGCGCTGGCGCCTGGATTGCCGTTCATGCTTGGCGTCATTGTCTTGCGAAACTTTCTCGCCGCCATCGAGCGTACGCGCGCGCCGCTGGTTATTATTGTTCTGACAACAGCGCTCAACGCGTTTTTAAACTATCTTTTGATCTACGGAAATTGGGGACTGCCGCGCCTCGAACTTGTCGGCGCCGGCCTTGCCTCTTCGATTTCCCATCTAGTCGGGTTCCTGGCGCTCATTGCCTATATCAAAATCGAAAAATTGAGCCGCAGCTTTGACCCTTTCAAAGATGTGCTGACCCCCGATTGGGACCGCTTGCGTGAAATCGCCAATCTTGGATTACCAATCGGCGCCACCATCGCTTTCGAGGCGTTGCTCTTCAACGCCTCGATATTTCTGGTGGGCCGCATCGGCGTCACTGAAGTCGCCGCCTATCAGGTTGCCCTGAATGTCGCCGCCATTGCCTTCATGATGCCGCTCGGGCTTTCCATGGCCGGCAGCGTGCGCGTCGGGCTGAAAGCAGGCGCACGTGATAGCAACGGCGTACGCCGCGCCGCAGCTATTTCGGTTATCTCCTGCATTGGCGCCATCATGATCGTTGCTGTGCCGGTGATGATGGCCCCGAATCTGATCGCCGGCCTTTACCTTGAAGCAAGCGACCCTGCGAATGCTGCAGTCATTGCGCTGGTTGCGTCCTTCCTGCCGATCGCTGCGGCGTTTGCGCTGTTCGATGCAACACAGGTTGCAGCCGCGCAGGCCCTGCGCGGGTTAAAAGACGTCCGTATTCCGCTGGTGATGACCGCGTTCAGCTATTGGGCGATCGGCTTTCCGGTTGCAGCCTGGCTAGGTCTTTTTACGCCCATGGGCGCCGTCGGCGTCTGGTGGGGATTGCTGGTGGCGCTCGCAAGCGCGGCTGCGCTCCTTGGCGGCCGTCTCTGGATTATCACGCGCCACGGGCCAAGCGCCGTCATATCTGAAAAATGATCCCTTCAGATCGGCGCGCCGACCGCGTCGCAAAGAAACTTCATTAAAGGTTTGCCGTCCTTCATCGCGGCCTCGACATCATCGACAAAGGTCGGTTTTTTTATCTGCGCAGGCCTACCCTCTGCCATGGCGAAAAAACTTTTACGCTTGATATCTTCAATCAATGGGTGCTCGCCATCAAAGCCGCGCGGCGGCCGCGTCAAGCCTTCGCCGCGCACGCCCTTGAAGCGTTTTTTGAAAACCGCGCCTGTGGTTGCTGCTGCCCATGGCTTTTTCTTGTCACGAATTGCTTCGCGAATCTTCAATAATTGCGGCGCGGGCGGATGCCAGACACCGCCGCCGTAGAAAACTTCATCCGGCGCAAGGTGCACATAAAAACCGGGCGCGTGGGCATCCTTGCCAAGGGCATGACGAAACTGCACACCACCGTGAATTTTATAGGGCGCCTTATCTTTAGAAAACCGGACATCCTTATAGATACGAAACACCGACCCGCCATTAAGGCGCGGATCTGCGACAAAATGTTTTGACACTTTCTTCAGGCGTGGCGCCATCGCTTCGACAAAAGCAGCGAGCGGTTCCTGAACGCTTTCTTTAAATCGCGGCTTGTTGTCGTTGAACCATTCACGGTTGTTATTCACTTTCAACTCATTGAAAAACGCGAAATAATCTTTGGGCAGGCCCGTAAACGCCATCGTTGATTTCCTTTACATAGAAGCACAGTATTGTCGGTCTCAGCATGAGGACCGGATGCGGCTCAACTTCCGAACGCCAGGGTTGCTTTCACAAACCTTGCTGGCGACCGCGGTTTTCCACGGCTGCTTTTGAAAGCTTCAACCCCAGGCCCGTCGCCTCGCGCAGAATTTTAATGGCTTCGATTTTCTTCTTGCCTGCCAAAAGACGATCGATCTCTTCCCATTTCGACGCAGAAAGATCCGAAAGTGCGGTTTCGATCTCTTTTTCTTCGACCAGTCGCCGACGCTCCCGCTCCTGGGGATTGACGGGCTTGGTTGCCCTGCCAAAAAGAAACGCTGCATAAGCGACCGCCGCCATCAATATCCAAAGCTGGATTGGGCTGAGATTTTCCATGAGAAACACATTCCCTGATTGCCGATCCTCTAATATAGGTCGGGCACGTCGATTTCGGAATAACTTCTCAGTCCATCAATGATCGGCCATAGCAGCGGCGGGGCCGCCCTCGGGCATTTCCGCAAAGGACGGCAGATCTGGGTCCATTTTGTCCCATGAAGGCGCCCGGCTCGCATAGACAATCATTTGCGGCGTGACTGCATTCGGGTCATCAAGGCTTGAAGCGCGTAAAAAGGCCATGCCAGCCATGCCAGAATTGCGGGACAGGATCGCCGACCCGCATTTTGCGCAAAACCCGCGGCTGACAATGTTGCCGGTGTCAGCCGGGCTGTCATAGAATTTTACTTCGCCCGAAATAGTCAGCGCGTCTTCCGGCAGGCCAACATGGGTGCCGTGACCGGTCCCACTCGATTTCCGGCAATCCACACAATGACAATGTCCAACAATTTGCGGTTCAGCGCTGGTTTCATAGGTAATGGCGCCGCACAGACAGCCGCCTTTTAGATTAGTCGCCATGGGGTCTCTCCTCATTAAATTCCCGGATGCTTTATCACAGTCATTTGTTAATTGCAATTAACAAGTGACAGATCAAACGAAGCAACTTATTCTGCATGTATCCCTGAAAATTTGGGGATCGTTACGATGGAAGAATGATGGTCAAAGCCCTGCTGAAAGAGCCCCGTTCTGGTTGCCCCATCGCCACAACGCTGGACATTATCGGTGATCGATGGACGCTGGTGATCCTGCGCGACATAATCAACGGCAAAAAACGATTTTCAGAATTTCTCGATAGCCCAGAGGGGATCGCGACCAACGTACTGACCGACCGGCTCGCGCTAATCGAGACGGCAGGCCTGGCGATGCGGAACGCCTATCAAATGCGGCCGAAGAGATTCGAATATGAGCTCACAGAAAAAGGCAGAAACTTATTGCCCGTCCTCCAGGAAGTCTGTCTTTGGGCGAATAAATATTATCCTGAAACATGGGTAGCGCCGCCGAGTTTTATGGAAAAGCAAAATGAAAGCGCCGGGTAAACCAACGACCAATCACGCGCACCGACTAAAGAGCAATTAGATTCCTGATTGCAATGACGATCAACAGGATCGTCGACAGCACAAATAACGGAAATCGCACCATCACTTTTTGCAAAATAATCTGCGCGATGGAATGTGCGATGCGCAACGCCACATACCCCCAGGCCAGCCCGATATTAAGCGGATCGGCAACACCGGCGAGGTGGGAATAAAACACGAGGGCATAAAAAATCACCGGCTGCTCAAGCAGATGGTTGTAATTATCCGCAACAACGCGGGCGTTAGTTGGTAAAGCTGACAGCGCGCCTGGGTGGATCGCCGCTTGCGGCTCGATCCCAGCCTTTTTCATCGCCGGGATGCGCGTTGCATACATCCAAAGCCAAACAATCAGAGTCCAGATGATAAGCGCAAGCACAGGCGTTAAGATTGCTGTCATGTTCAAGCCCTCACTTCATACAAGGCGTATGGTATGCATTTCGATGGAATTTTTTGACCGGATCACGCCTAGGCGCGACCATTGCAGTATACATGTTCGAATTCGGCGCGACTGACATCATATAATATGTTGACGATTGAACAGCCGCCGTCGGTAATAAGCGGAAACTGATTTTCCTGAACGATTCGAATCTGCCCTTCGCCAGGATAATTAATTGCCAGTCCGCCGTCGCGGGCCCCATGCCTTTCAACCAAACGATTGTCCAGATATACCGCCTTTACAAAACGCACGCCCTCTTTTTCAACATCGGCATAAAAGCGGACATATTCGGAAACTTGATGATCGTCCGGCAGGCTTACGCTCGCCTCGATCAGGCTCGCCAGATCCATATCCAGCGCCCGAACTGAAGCTTCATCATTTGCGTCATAGGAGTTGGAATCACACCCGACGATCGTCACCAGAAAAATCGCCGATATGATTTTAATCATCTGCAATTATTCCTTATCTTGCTTCACTACACCGCATTCGAATGTTTCTTGAATTCCATTCGCGCAATCGATCGACAATGAACTTCGTCCGGCCCATCCGCAAGGCGGAGCGTCCTGAGCATGGAGTACATGCGCGCCAGGCCAAAATCAGTCGTAACGCCTGCCCCGCCATGGGCCTGAATCGCGTCATCGATAATTTTCAGCGCAATACGCGGCGCCGCAACCTTAATCATCGCAATCTCGCCTTGCGCCACTTTGTTGCCCACCGTGTCCATCATCCATGCGGCTTTCAGCGTTAAGAGTCGCGTCATTTCAATATCGATGCGCGCTTCTGCAACGCGCTGCTCCCAGATCGAATGTTTATAGATCGGTTTGCCGAAGGCTTCACGTGTGAGAATGCGTTTGACCATTTTTTCAAGTGCGACTTCGGCAGCGCCAATCGTACGCATGCAATGATGAATGCGACCCGGCCCCAACCGCCCTTGCGCAATTTCAAAGCCGCGCCCTTCGCCAAGAATGATGTTTTCCTTGGGCACGCGCACATCTTTCAATTCTACTTCCATATGGCCGTGGGGTGCATCATCATAGCCGAACACGGGAAGGTGACGAATAATGTTAACGCCCGGCGCATCGGCAGGAACCAGAATCTGCGATTGCTGCACGTGCCGTTGGGCCTCTTTATCGGTCTTGCCCATCACAATGAAAATCTTGCAGCGCGGATCGCCAGCGCCTGACGACCACCATTTGCACCCATTGATGACGTAGTCATCTCCGTCACGCGTGATTTCGGTTTCAATATTGGTGGCGTCAGAAGATGCGACTGCCGGTTCGGTCATCAAAAAAGCTGACCGAATCTTCCCTTCGAGCAACGGATGGAGCCACTGCTCCTGCTGTTCGGGTGAGCCATATTTCGAAATCACTTCCATATTACCGGTATCAGGCGCGGCGCAGTTAAAAACCTCTGGCGCAATAAGGCAACGGCCGGTCAACTCTGCGATTGGCGCATAGTCGGCGTTGGAAAGCCCCGGACCGAATTTAGGGTCGGGGTGAAACATATTCCAAAGGCCTTCGGCTTTTGCTTTATCCTTTAATTCTTCGATGATCGGCGGGACTTTCCAGCGCCCTGCGCCAGGACCAAACTCCGTATGCTGACGTTCATAAATTTCGGCGCCCTCATAGACATGGGCGTCCATGAAATCGGAAACACGGTTTAAGTAATCCTTGCAGCGGTCGGAATAGGCGAAATCCATCTGGGCTCTCCTTCATTTCAGTGCATGATAGCGAGCGCGCCAAAAGGTGAAAGCCTGAAGCGCAGTCGCCCCGGGCGTTTTCGAGATAAAATGGGTTCCGGTTTATCGTCCGAAAACGCCCAAGATAAAAGTCTGGCGCATTTCACAATGGAAGTGCGTCACCGCAGCGACGATCAAATCCCGTTAATAGCGCCGCTTTTAACCCCAGAAATGCGCTAGCGACGGACCCTGAAAAAGTCTTTCAACAATTGCCCCGCCTCTTCTGCAAAGGGCCCTTGAGCGACTTCCGGACGCCAATGGCAGGTCGGTTGCTCAAAAAATTTCGGACCGTGCCAAACAGCACCGCCTTTAGGATCACTTGCCGCAATCACCAATCGCGCCACGCGCGCATGGGAAATCGCGCCTGCACACATAGCGCAGGGCTCCAGCGTCACATAAAGCGTCGTGTCCGGCAGCCGGTAATTGCCGAGCTTTTCCGCGGCGGCGCGCAGAACCAGAATTTCCGCATGTGCCGTCGGGTCATGAGCTCCGATCGGCGCATTCCCTGCCGCGGCAATGATTTCACCCGAAGCGTCTATCAATACAGCGCCGATCGGCGCCTCGCCCGCAGCGGCCGCCGCGCGCGCTTCATTAAGGGCGTGGCTCATATGTTGATGATATCCGTCCATCAGCCCTTTTACGCTGCCACTCTTAGCTCCACCAGTGCGGAGGGCTATGATATGACAATCTGGCGCGCTATCACGCGGCATCACTCGAAGAAGTCTTAGTCGCGCCACGTCTGGATCTGGTGTACCAATGGGTCGCTTTTTTCTTTGATCTCTATTTGCCCCGCCAGATTTTCCTGCGCTTATTCTGGAAGATTTTTTTGAGGATTTCTAAACCATGACTGATTCCCTGGCGAAGCTGGACACGGAAGGTGAACGCATCGCGAAATTTCTGGCTCGTGCCGGCGTCGCTTCACGCCGTGAAGCCGAGAAATTGATCGAACAGGGGGTTGTCACTGTCGACGGCAAAACGCTTTCTACCCCAGCATTCAAGGTAACCCCCGATATGGAGGTCCGCGTTGATGGGACGCGGGTCGCAAAACCCCAGCCGCCGCGCATGTGGCGCTTTCACAAACCCGATGGGCTGGTGACGACCCATAAGGACCCGCAAGGACGCCCTACCGTATTTGACGCACTTGATGGGCGCTTGCCTCGAGTCATATCTGTGGGGCGTCTGGATCTCACCACCGAGGGATTGTTGTTATTAACCAATTCCGGTGCGCTTTCGCGGCAGCTGGAATTACCCGCCAATGCCTGGACGCGACGCTACCGTGTTCGCGCCTATGGTCGAACAACCCAAACCGTCCTTGATGGACTCAAAGACGGGGTCAACATTGACGGTCTTGAATATGGTCCGATCCGCGCAAAGCTCGACCAACAACAGGGCGGCAATCAATGGATTACCTTGTCGATCAATGAAGGCAAGAACCGCGAGGTTCGCACCGTCATGCGCCACCTCGGCCTGACGGTGAACCGGCTCATCCGTACAGCCTATGGCCCGTTCCAGTTGGGTAAATTGCCCAAAGGCAGTTTTGAAGAAGTCCCAGGCAAGCAGTTGCGGGAACAATTGGGCAAGAAGCTTTGCACCGAGATTGGATTATGAGCAATATCGTCAATCTCAATCGCTTTCGAAAGCAGAAAAATCGCGCCGCTGATAAAAAGCACGCTGCCGAAAACAGCGTTAAGTTTGGGCGAACGCGGTCAGAAAAAAAAGAGGACGCGAAAGCCCGCGATGATCTCGCTCGTCACGTCGACGGACATCAGAGCGAGGAAGACTAATCGCCATGCGGATTATTGGCGGGAAATTCAGCGGCAGGCGGATCGGCGCGCCCGAAGGCCTGATTGCACGCCCCACAACAGATCGCACAAGGGAATCACTGTTTAATATCCTGGCATCACGCGATGATTTTGATTTTGAGGACACCCGCGTTCTTGATCTCTTCGCCGGCTCCGGCGCGCTTGGCATCGAAGCGCTATCGCGCGGCGCAAGCTGGTGTCTATTTGTTGAAATTGACGCCGCCGCACGTGCAACGATCCGCGAAAATATCGAGGCGCTCAATCTTTTCGGCGCAACACGCGTTCACCGGCGTTCCGCAGCCACTTTAGGTCAAAAACCTGCCGGGGACGGCCCGGCCTTCGATCTCGCATTTCTCGATCCGCCCTATAATAAGGACCTGTGCGCACCTGCCATGGAAACCCTTGATAAAGGCGGCTGGCTCGCGCCCTCAGCCCTTACTGTCGTTGAACAAGCCGAAAGCGAGCCAGCGGTCTCAGCGGATGGATTTACGGAAGTCGACCGGCGCCATTATGGTGCGGCCCAGATCGGGATTTACCGCTACCGAGCGTAACCGGCGGCGCGCCCCTTTACGGGGGGCATATCGCTGCCTATTTACATCAGTGCTGCCCGGCGCGTCAGGACAAAATTCCCCAGGGCCTTATCTCTTTGAATGGGAGCTGCCTCTGACTTAGGCCCTGGCCTTTGATACGTGGCGCCCACCTGGTCCTTAGGGTTCCAGGGTGAACAATAGTCCGACGGCCAGGGCGGCGTTTTTTTGCCTGACGGATTGGCGCCACTTCTTCACATTCCCGAGACGACGTCACAAGTGCTCGACAGTTGTGATACGACATCCTCAGCTGACAGGAGACGGGTCGATGAAACAGTTGCTCTTTGTAACCGCAGCCCTATTTTTTCTTTGCACGAATGTGCTGGCCGCCGAGCCGCGCGTCCTTAGAACCGGTGATGTACTTAACGTCGGAGAAGGCGTAACGCTGACAAGGTGGTCGGTACGCCTAGCATTGAAAGAATATGGGTATACGAATTTTGGCCCTGGCGGAATACAGGGGCACATTATCAGAATTACCGCCTTTGGCCCAGACAAGAACCGTTATGAATTGACCGTCCACTGGACAACGCATGAAGTTCTGCGTGTCCAGAGACCGCGTAATTTTTGGTATTAGGCGACGCTTTCCTCCGCCGGATCATTTGACCCGTGGTTTCTTTCAACTGCTCGGGCGGGCGGCTATGCAATGACCGCCGCTGCCAAAGCACCGCTGATCAGTTTGATCTGCATCCAGGCATACACACAAGCAAACACATTTTCTTCACGTTCGTGGGAAGGCCGGCGCGGCGACGCACCGCCTTTGCTATTATCTCCTCGCATCAACAGGAGAAATAGTCATGAAGCATTTATTTATCGCAGCTGTCGCAGCGTTCTTTATTTCTGCAAACGCTGTCGCCGCAGAACCTGCAGTGTTGCAAACCGGCGACATCCTTAAAATTGAAAACCAGGGCGGCCTTTCCCTGCCAGAACTACGCACAGCGCTACGCGCATATGGCTATCACAGCTTTGGCCCCGGCGATCATTTCGGCCATATCATTAAAATTACTGCCGTTGGACCCGATCGGCTAATCTACCGTTTGAAAGTCCACATGGCGACCTATGAGGTCACGCACACACGCCGGGTACGCCACGTCCATTGATACGGCTATTGCCCCTGCCGTTGGCGCAACGCATATTGAGAAGATAGTCACGAGCAGGCTCTCCTCATTATGCTGCCGCCAATTGTACCGTTTTTAGATCCTAAACATATCATGCGCGAACGCATGAAGGGTGAACGTCGCGCGGCCGCCAAAGCGCGCCCGGATGCCGCCATTCACGCGACACGCAATTTCATGCACTCAATTCCAATCCACGACGATAGCATTGTCTCACTCTATTATCCGATTAAAGATGAAATCGATACCGAGCCACTGGCCGCCGCTTTGGTGGAGCGAGAAGTCCTCATTGCCTTGCCGGTAACGGGCGCAAGAAAAACGCCGCTGACATTTCGCGGCTATACGCCCGGCGACACGCTCATTCCCGGCGGCTACGGAGAAAAGATACCGGACGATACGGCGGAAATCATTTCACCGACGATTATTGTCACGCCACTATTGGCGTTTACACGGGCGGGCGGCAGGCTTGGATATGGCGGCGGCTATTATGACATAACGCTTGAGGGCCGGCGCAGCACGGGCGATATCCTCGCCGTCGGCTACGCCTATGGCGCGCAGGAAGTTGACGCGCTACCCCTATCGCCGCTAGATCAGCCGCTTGACTGGATTGTCACCGAGCGCGAAGCCATTCGGTGTTAGAAAGAGAGATTCCTTGCGTATCGCAGTTTTTGGCGACGTTGTTGGCCGCAGCGGTCGCACCACTTTGCTCGAGCGGCTCCCCGGCCTGAGGCGGAAACTGTCGCTCGATTTTGTTGTCGTTAACGCTGAAAACGCCGCCGGCGGCTTCGGCGTGACCCGCCGCATTTGCGAAGATTTGTTTGAAGCCGGCGCTGATGTTTTGACGACAGGCAATCACGCCTTTGATCAGCGTGAAGACATCGCGATGTTTGATCGGGAGACGCGGCTGTTGCGGCCGGCAAATTTTCCATCATCCAATCCCGGCCGCGGCAGCGGCATGTTCCAGGACAGTGAAGGCCGCAATGTTCTTGTGGTTCACATACAAGGGCAGCGCGGCATGGCGCCCATTGACGATCCTTGCGCCGCTGTCGATCGTGAACTTGACGGCATCAAACTTGGCCGCGAGGCCGATGCGATCATTGTCGACTTTCACGCCGAAGCGACGTCAGAAAAATATTCAATGGGTCACCATCTCGATGGCCGTGCGAGCGTCATTGTCGGCACCCATACCCATGTGCCGACGGCGGATGATCAAATCCTCCCTGGCGGCGCGGCTTATATCACTGACCTTGGCATGTGCGGCGATTATGACAGCGTCATCGGCATGGAAAAATCCGAGCCGCTGCACCGCTTTGTTTCGAAAATGCCAGGCGGCAGGTTTTCGCCGGCGACGGGCGCTGCAACCATTTGTGGAATCTTCGTCGAAACCGATCCCAAGACCGGCCACGCGGTAAAGGCAAGCGCTATCCGCACCGGCGGCCGCCTGCGTGGACTGATGCCGGAATAGATCGGCATTTGTTCAAACAAACCTGGAGCGGCGAGGCCGCTCTAGGCCGTCGCGGAAAAGATGAAATTCCAAAAGACGAGCATGACCGCAAGCAGCGCCATCGCTATTGCGAATAATGTGTGGTGAATTTTTCGCCATATACTCCAGCCTGATGATGTCCATGCGGGCAGCAAACTGAAAACTGCCAGTGCTGCAAATGCAAAAACCCCATACGCTGCCACTCGCAAGCCGATGACTGACGCTGGTGGATACTCGAGCAGGTCGCTCGCTGACGCCGAAGAAAGCGCAATCACGACGATGACGAGCGCAGCGACAAAAGCGAACACTGCCGTCGCAGCGACGAGATCGAAAATATTAAGCGCCGAACCCATTGGCTCATGAGAAACCGGGCGCCCTTGGCGGCGCCAGGCGCCGACCCATGCAGCCAGGCTGAAAAAGAGCGCAGCTCCAAAGGTGATATTCAACGTCCCTGGGCTGCCGAGAAATCCGATTTTTTCGAACGAATGAACGCCCATGCGATCGGTCATATGCGTAACCCGCCCCCTTCCATCGCGGCCAAACGCAATACGGTTGCCATATTGATCCTGGAAAATATCCGGTGCGCCCGTCAGTGGAATAAACCGGACCGTCTCACCTCGCGCCGTCGCGAGAATGGCGCCTTCAGGCGTCGCAGCAATTTTTGCCGTCGCATTGGTCGAAAACAATTTCTCAAACTGGCTAAAGGATCGGCGATTAATGAAATAGGTCCCCTCGTAATCTTTGGCTTTCAGCGCCAACGCTTCTCCTGTTTGGGTTTCACCGATGGAGCGTCCACCGGCGAGACGGTCAACGATCAGATCTGGCAGCTCGCTGACGAGCGTTCTGTCTCTCGTTGTGTTTTGCGACACAAAAATACCAAGCCCGAGTTCGGGCACGAGCGCCATGTAGGAATAGAACGCCGACGTTGCCCCGCCATGCCCATACGCCGCATAGCCGCGATAGGTTTTTGAAAAAAAGCCATGAGCGAGGTCAGCGCCAGCCAGCCGGTCGTCAAAAGCCCTGCGTTGCATCGTCCGATACGTCCCTCGAGACATTAATCGTACGCCATCTTGCTCGCCCTCGCCGAGATGAAACAGCATCCACACCGCCAGATCACTTGCGCTCGCATTAATCCCGCCCACTGGGGCGTAAGGTCCGATTTCCATATAATCGGCGCGCGCGGCGGCGCCGCCTTTGACTTCATGTCCGGCAGACAGTTGTGTCTTTAACCGCTCGCTCATGATTGCCGGACCATCAAGTGTGGTTTTAGACATCGCCAGCGGCCCCAAAACCTCACTTTTGAGAAACGCATCAAAAGAAACACCGGCAACATCTTCAACGATTTTAGCCGCAAGCGCTGTTCCCCAATTGGAATAGGATGTGCGGGCGCCGGGCGCAAAGACTCGCTTTGGCATATGCGCTTTAAGCGCACTCGTAAGGGAAAGGTCACTGGTGTCCCGCACCGTAAATACGCCGAACGTATCTTCAAATCCGGCGCGGTGCGCCATCAAATGATTCATTGTCACCGGCGTGCGAAAGGCTTCAGGAACCCTCATATCTTTAAGATACTGATTAACATCAGCATCGAGATCTATCTCGCCGCGCTCCACAAGCATCATGACGGCCGTCCAGATAAACGTCTTGGAAACAGAGCCGATCCGGAAAAGCGTCTCCTGGCCGCTCACAGGACGTCCGGTCTCAGCGTCGGCGACACCGTATCCCTTAGCAAAAAGAACGCGTCCATCTTTAACGACGCTGACTGTAACACCGGGCGTATTGTGCTCACGGCGATGCGCTTCGACGATGCCGTCGACAAAAGCCTCAAGCACAGCATCTTCGCGAGATGGCTCAAAAGCGCCGAGCGTAACGGTTTCAACTGGCGTTGACGGCGCCGGATCCGGCGCTTGCGCGAGTGCTGAAAACGACAGGACGCAGGCAGCGCCGAGAAAAACGGGAAATCGCATCTATGCCTCTCTGGATACTCACCAAAGCATAGCAGAGATCGCGGTTTCCCAAAGGCGCTTTAAGCGTCGGGCGAAAAAGTGGAAACCGGTTTTTCGCAATATCCGGCGCGCAGCAAAGAAAATAGGCGATCGGGCGATTTCCTTTAATCACCCGATGGCCTAAGCTCGATTGTCGAGCTGAGACCGGACAGAAATCCGCCCCAGCCTGGTCACGCAATACGGCCCGCCGCGGCTGGACGCGATCAGACGTTTGCGCTTCAGGCGCCTGAAAACGCGGAGCGTACAGTCCTTAAGGGACCAGCCCTCACGGCTGGCGCAGTTGACCCTAATGATTTTACCACAGTCGTTTTTCTCAACGAGAATCGCCCCGCCACGCGCGAGAACATGGAGCGTTCGTTGCTCCGCTTTCGAAATGTTCATGGAAATTGTCCGATTGGAATCGCAAAACCGGACGCACCTGTCTTGTACAGACAGTGCGTCGTTCAAAGCCGGTTAGCGGATTACAATCTCTGACATAAATCTCTCAATTGAGGAGATTTATATCGGCCTAGAGCGATAGCTGCAATTGCACCCTAGCCACACTGTCCAAAATTATCGAACGTAAGACGCGCCATTAATGTCAAAAGTCGCGCCCGTCGCAGACGGGCTGGCGCCAGTCAACAAAAACGCAATCATGGCGCCAACTTCTTCAGGTTGCGCCACACGGCCCAACGGAATTTCCTCTAATGCTTTTTCCCGCGCCGCGATATCTTGCGGCGCCATTCGGGTTTCAACCCAGCCGGGCGCAATCGCGTAGAGGAGAATATTTTCCGGGGCGAGGCCGCGCGCCCAGGTTTTGGTCATGGCGAGGACAGCGCCTTTTGAAGCGGCATAGGCGGCATTTTCGACGCCGTCGCCGCGATGACCAGCTCGGCTTGCTACATTGACGATCGTTCCGCCCTTGCCCTGCTGCCGGAAGTGCGTAATAGCGGCGCGGCAGATATCTGCCGGCGCCTGAACATTGACCGCCATGGTCCGCGCCCAGCCATCGTCCCAAATTGCCTGATCGCCCGAGAGCGGCGACGCTGTAAACATGCCGGCATTATTGACTACCGCATCAAGGCGATCCGCCCTATCGAGCGCGCGGCTCACAAGAGAAAATCCAGCCTGGGGCTTTGACAGGTCTTCAAAGATGAAATCATCGGAGATCTGGCCGACGGACGCCGCGGCTTTCTTGGCAGAATCAGTTTCGCTCCCGGCATGTAAAATGACTTTCGCGCCAGCCTCGTGGCAAAGTCGCGCCGTCGCCGCGCCTATCCCGCGCGCAGCGCCGGTGATGAGTATTGTTTTGCCAATGAGTGCCAACATGGAGTGATCGGTAATTCGTTCCAGAGATCAAAGCAAGTTTTAGAGCCCGCCGCCCGTGAGAATATTTGGTCCGATCGTAAACTGGCGCCCGCCCTGGGCTTCGCCTCGAATGTGCTTCAGCAACGTATAATGGTCCGGCAGTTCATTCACGAATTTCTGCGTACGTTGGCGGCGCATTTCAACATATTGCCGCCACCCCGCTTCCGGGATTGGCGCTGTCTGAACATAATCGCGACCTTTGTAAAACTGCTTCCCCATCAACGCCGCCCTATATGACGTCGGCGTGAAAAATGTTCTCGTCGGCATGTCGAGATCATCCGGCATGGTGTGACGCCAAACCTCCAGATTTTCTTTCAGACGCGGCGGGATTTCCATATCATGACGCACGGCACGCCAATACGGCGTGTCTTCACGATTGCTCGTACAAAAAAGCAGGGCGATGAAATCAACGATTTCCTCATAGAGACCGTCAATCAATGAATTGTAGCGGCGCTGGACAGCAGGATCAAAATCACTGTCGGGAAAATATGTATAAAGCCACTGAAGCGCTACCTGTACGGAGTATATGGCCGTCGCCTCTAACGGCTCGACAAAGCCGCTTGAAAGGCCAAGCGCGAGGCAGTTATTTTTCCAGGAATGGCGCACCTTTCCAATCCGCATTCGGATGATGCGTGGCTCAATATCATTCGCCGCTGGTCCGATAAATTTCTTAAATTCGTCGACAGCCTCGTCATCGGAAATAAACTTGCTGGAATATACGTAACCGGAACCGACCCGGTTAAACAACGGCACACGGAAACTCCAACCGGCGTTCATTCCCGTCGCCCGCGAGGTTGGCTCAATTTGCGTGGGATCGTCATGTGGCAATTGAGAAACCACTGCCCGGTCATTCAAGAGATATTTTTCATATGACTCGAACGGTTCACCCATGGCTTTGCCAATAATCACGCCGGCAAACCCAGTGGCGTCAATGACAAACTCTATCGGGTGGGCGCCGTTATTTTTAAGAGTCAATTCGGAAACGAACCCTCGATCATCAAGCGTCACGTTTTCAACGTCATCAAGGATTTGTTTAACACCAAGCTCTTTGCCCCGCTCCATCAACATCTTCGCCAGTTCGATGGCATCCATGTGATAGGAGTAGGGAATTTCAGATTGGTAATCCTGGGCGTTTAACGGGCGCGGCCCCTTATGAGCGCGAATAATTGCCGGGCACACCGAAATCGCATCAGTGTAGCTGCCGTCAATTGGCCCCCCGCCAGGATGCATTGAATATTGTGAGAACAAATATCCAGGATTAACGCCATGAAGTTCATCCTGAGAGAAGAATGGATTAACCCAGGAAACACTCTTGCCGTTTTCGTCAACATCCCAATTCGCAAACAAACCGCTCAATTTGAAAGTAGCATTGCAGCGCTTGATAAAAGTTGATTCCTTGATCCCCATGATGCGCAGCAGGTCAGCGATGGGTCTCGCTGTCGACTCGCCAACGCCAATAATACCGATGTTAGGGCTTTCAATGAGCGTGATCGCCATCTCGCCGCGCTGGATCTTCTCTTGAAACAACACAGCAAGATAGGTCGCGGAAATCCACCCCGAGGTTCCCCCGCCGACAATCGTGATGTTGCGTATTGGCGCCGCCAAAAGCCTGCCCTCCTCTTGGCAATTTGGCGCTTTTAACGACTTTCGGTCAAGCCCGGAAGCGATTCCGGATTGATATCTTCAGACGCTTGAATGCCGCGCCCGCCCGCGCTACATGAGCGACCTTTCATTGCAACGATAAGCGTAGCGAGGTCGGCATGGCCGGACACAGCAAATGGGCGAACATTCAGCACCGCAAAGGGCGTCAAGACGCCAAGCGGTCAAAGGTATTTTCCAAGCTATCAAAGGAAATCACCATCGCCGCCAAGATGGGCGCGCCGGACCCGGAGTTTAACCCGCGCTTGCGCCTCGCCATCCAGGCTGCAAAAGGCCAATCCATGCCGAAGGACAATATCGATCGGGCCATCAAGAAATCGACCAATGCTGACGAGGCCAATTTCGAGGAGATTCGTTATGAAGGATTTGGTCCCGCCGGTATCGGCGTCATCGTCGAAGCGTTGACAGATAATCGCAATCGGGCGGCCAGCGATATTCGCTCTTACTTCGCCAAGAGCGGCGGCAATCTCGGCGAAACCGGTTCCGTTTCATTCATGTTTGATCGCGTTGGATGCATTCAATATGCGACAGATGCAGCGAGCGAAGACGCAATGATGGAAGCGGCGATTGAAGCCGGTGCGGAAGACGTCGTCTCCTCAGCGGACGGTCACGAAATCTATTGCGCTGCGGATCAACTTGCAGAAGTCGCGCGCAATCTTGAAAATAGTTTGGGTGAGCCACAATCGGCAAAACAGATATGGCGACCGCAGAACGAAATCGAAGTATCCGGCGATAAAGTCGAATCCGTTATGAAACTGATGAATATCCTTGACGATTGCGATGATGTGCAAAACGTCTATGCGAATTTTGATATTTCTGACGAAGAAATGGAACGACTGGCAGGCTAGCCCATATTCGTAGCAGTTAACTGCGCAACCTGTATTTCTTTTGTTGGTCTACCGCATTCATTTTATGGACGGCCTGCGCTCTGCTTAGCCGGCGGCTTTATTTTCGACTGCAGCACCTTTTACCCAACGTTTGATCACTGAATGAAGTTGATCCTCGCTCATGGGTTTAGGCAGGTAGTCATCCATGCCCGCTTCCTGACTTCGGTCCATGTCCGCCTTCATTGCGTGCGCTGTCAGACAAACAATCGGGGTTCGCTTGGACTTTGATCCATTTTCCAATCCGCGGATCGCTCGCGACGTTTCATATCCATCCATTTCCGGCATAGAGACATCCATCAGGATAATGTCAAAACCATCCGGGTCCGTCTCAAACCGGCGCAGCGCCTCCCGGCCATTATTCGCAATCGCCAGTTCGTAGAGATTTGGGTCGAGCATATGCTGAACGACCAATTGATTAACCGCATTGTCTTCAGCAAGCAGAATGCGCGTCTTCCTTGTTTCACCGACCCCCGTTCGATCATTGATGGGCTCAACGGCGCCGCTCGCCTCTCCAGTTTGAGCGTCTTCATTGGCACTGAGCAGGCTGGAAATCGTATGAAGCAATAGCGCCGAGCGTGCCGGCTTCACCAAATACCCGTCGACGCCAATCTCGCGAAAGCGGCGCGCATCGCCAGGCCGGTCCACCGACGTCAGCACCATAAGCTCTGTATTGCGAATATTGTTGTCCGCTTTAATCTCCTGCGCGAGCTGCTCGCCGTCCATCTCAGGCATTAGAAAGTCAAGAATCGCAAATATGTAGGGGTCATTATTGGCTTTTGCTGCACGCAGCATGTCGAGCGCCTGATGGCCGTCTGCCGCGGCGTCTGGCCGAAAGCCCCATGCCGTTAGTTGCTCAGAGAGGATATTCCTGTTGACGTCGATATCGTCAACGATCAGTGCGCGGCGATTATCGGCCTCTATTGTCAACGGCGCCGTGACTTCCATTGCCTCGCCAATCGGCAGGTCGACTTCGATCCAGAATGTTGATCCTTCATCCGGTTTGGAAGTGGCGCCAATGCGACCGGCCATAGCCTCGATCAATCGCTTGGAGATCGAAAGTCCGAGACCCGTGCCGCCAAATTTTCGCGTGGTCGATGTATCTGCCTGCTGAAATGAGTCAAAAATCCTGCCAAGGGCTTCGGCATCCATACCAACCCCTGTGTCTGTAATTTCAATGCGAAGCGCAGCGATATCGCCCTTGACGCTGCCTGACACATTGATCAGGACATATCCCTGATGTGTGAATTTTACGGCATTGCCAACAAGGTTCATAATAATTTGCCGGATGCGTCCACCATCGCCGACCATCGCCATGGGCAAATCTGGTTGAAATCTTACGATCAGTTCAATTTTCTTTTCCTGGGCGCGCGCGGTGACAAGCGCAGCAACATCTTCAACTGACGCCTGCAAATCAAACGGGTCTTCGTCAAGTTCCAACTTGCCCGCTTCTATTTTTGAAAAATCAAGAATATCATTGATGATTGTCAACAATGCGGCGCCGGACTTGTGAATAGTGTCGGCAAACGTGCGCTGACGGCTGGTCAGCTCGGTACGCGCCAGCAATTCTGCCATCCCAAGAACGCCATTCATCGGTGTGCGGATTTCATGGCTCATATTCGCCAGGAACATCGATTTTGCTTCAGACGCCTTTTCCGCGGCGACACGAGCGCCTTCCAGCTCTTCGATCAGCGCCAAACGCTCGCTGCTTGCGCGATCCATCTCCTGTTGCGCCATATAGCCGAACATTAAAACATAGCCGATGGTGGCGACAAATAAGGGTATTGCCGCCAATAGCGGATAGAACATCGCTGTGCCCGCCGCGCTGGCGAGGCAAACGCCAAATGCAAGGGTATAAGGCGATGTCACGATGAGCGCATTTATCGGCGATGATCGAAATTGGGAAAGAGCGAGTAAATAGCCGGTAGCAATATAAAACATGGCCGCTGCTTGACCAAATACGTGACCTGAGTTCCAGGCGAGCACCGGCGCCGCAGCCCAAAACGCGCAGGCCGCCATCGCAACAAAGGCGTATAAACGGTATTTTGAGGCAACACCGGTCGAGTTGCTGCGACGCATGCGCGTCTCAACAAATGAGCGGGTGACGCCACCGGCCATCGTCAAAACATACCAGACGAGCGCCGTTTCGAAACGAACAAGCGTCAACAGCAAAATGGCCCAAGTCGTAATATGGATATAACGCGTCGCTTGCGTCGTTACGATTGTTTTCAGTGACACTGAACCCGCATCGTCATCACGAAGCGCAGATGGCGTGGCAGCCTCAGTCATGACCCGTCCCCAAAACCAAACCGTTTCCCCCGAAACAAAAAGGTTAAACGCGGGACGTTAATTCCAGATTTACAAACGCAGGCTTTGAGGACCCAAAAGCGCGACGAAACGGCCTTAAGAAGCGGTGAACCGAGGCGCTGGCGCCTCGGTTTCCAGTGGGAGACAATTTACAAGAGCGTTAATGTTCTTGCCGTCTTTGGCATGCTTTACCCGCAATATGGGACGACAGCGCGCATGAACACAGCTCGACCAGAAACGACCCCGGGATCGCCGCACAATAAAGTAGTAATTATCGGCGATTAACATCCGCCGCCTGTTAATGATTAAGAGAGACTTAATGCGGATTGCCAGTGTTGTTTGTTGTCTTTTTGTTGTTGTCACAACACCTTCGCTGGCGCAGGAATGTGAACCAGCAAGCATCGCCAATCTTGAGCAGTGCGTTACACGGCGAGATTTTGAAACCTATCGCCCTCTTGTCAGCGCAATACGCATAGACCCCACACAAATAGACGGGGCCAGCGCGCCAATCATCGATGGCGACTTATCCGACGCAGCCTGGGCGCAAGCCGGTACAACTGACGAATTCTACCAGGTCGAACCGGTTGGCGGCGCAACGCCGAGCCAACCCACGCGCGCCTATTTCATGTATGACAGCAAGTATCTTTATGTGGGAATTTATGCATTTGATTCTGAGCCGGATCAGATCAGGCGCGCACAGTTGCAACGCGACCCGCGATTACGCGACGATGACGCGGTGCGCATACTTCTTGATTCCAACGGCACCTTTCGCGACAGCTTTTTCTTCGGCATGAATCCAAATGGCGCACGATCAGATGCGCTGACGGAAAACAGCTCGTCCTTCCGCCCCGAATGGAACACCATCTGGCGCGGCAAAGCCCGCGTCGTCGAAGACGGCTGGATCGCCGAATTCGCCATACCATTCCAATCGTTTTCCTTTGACCCGTCGCTGGATGAATGGAATCTCCAGATCATCAGAACGATCCGGCGCAACAATGAAGAAATTCGCTGGTCGAATATCAACCAGTCCCGCGGCCGCATTGACATGACCAACCCGGGCCGGCTCAGCGGTATTCAAGACGTCTCGAGCGGCATCGGCCTCGAGGCGCAGGTTTTTGTTACTGGCGCCACCTCTCATGATTGGGTGCTTGATGATACGGATTTCGATCTTAACCCAAGCGGCAATGTTTTTTACAAGATCACCCCCTCACTCACGGGATCGCTGACTTTTAACACAGACTTTTCTGACACCTCGCTCGACGCACGCCAGGTCAATACGGGCCGTTTTTCCTTATTTTTTCCGGAAACACGCGATTTCTTTTTGCAGGACTCCGCCGTTTTTGAATTTGGCGGACGGGTTTTTAATGACACCAAAAATGGCCTGCCGTTCTTTTCCCGTAATATTGGTGTCGTCAACGGCCAACCCGTTGACATCGTCGCCGGCGCCAAGCTGAGCGGCAAAGCAGGCCCAGCAAATATCGGTATGATTTCAGCCCGAACAGGATCGGCCGACACGCTCGGTATAGACGGTCAATATCTATCGTCAGCACGCGTTTCCGTACCCGTTCTATCAGAATCAAAAGCAGGCATTGTATTTACAAATGGCGACCCGTCCGGGGCCACGAACAACACCGTTGCCGGCGCCGACTTTCAATATAAGCGCTCCAATATGTTCGGCGAGGGCACGCTGTTTGCCGATGTCGCCTATGTCAGGAGTTTCACTGACGGCGTCGCCGATAACATGGCCGGTGCGGAGATCGCCTACCGCAGCCAGAAATGGAACGGCACAATACGCTTGCGCCACCTTGGTGAGAACTACGCCCCGCAACTGGGATTCGCAAACCGTACAGGCATCCGTCGCTATAATATGAACTTCTGGCGCAGGTATCGCCCTGAAGACAGCTTCATCCGCTTCGCAGAAACAGGCGCCTGGACCAATATTATCACCGACTTGAATGATCGTCGCATTGATCATTATTATGGCGGCTGGGCTGGCGCCGGAAACAATGACGGAGACGAGGCCTGGCTCAATTACGAGCACGGATTTGTCGATATTGAAACACCGTTCTCGATCGCCGGAATCGTGCCGGTCGCAGCAGGTCAATACCGCTGGAACCAGTATAACCTTCGTGTCGAAACAACCAGCGCGCGCGCCATCGGCATCGAACTCGAAATCAATAAGGGCGGTGTCTATGGCGGCGATCTACTGGAACTCGGCGCCGAGTTAAGCTTGCGACCGAACAAGCATTTCGAATTTTCCGGCGAATATGACTATCTGGAATTCGATCTCCCCCTTGGTGATATCGGCATTCATATCGCCTCGATTAATTCCACCATCGCCTTTACGCCGGACATGACCATAAAAACCGAAATCCAGTATGATAACATTTCCGAGACGTTCACTTTTTTCTCTCGCTTCAGCTGGGAGCCCGCGCCAGAGCGTGAAATCTTCCTCTCCTTTGGCCATACAGCGATGATCGACCGGCTGCGTTTCCCGCAGGATTTTACGTCACAGGGCTCCAGCCTCGCACTGCGCCTTGGCCACACGTTCCGCATGTAACCCGCCTTGCGCCGCGAACCGCCCACTGCTAGAGGCTCGGCCCGCACAACGCGTTTATAAGGCGAACCATGAAAATCAACGGCAACGAAATCCGCCCCGGTAATGTTATTCAGCATCAAGATAGCCTTTGGATTGCCGTGAAGACCAATGCGGTCAAGCCTGGCAAGGGCCCCGCCTATAATCAGGTTGAACTGAAAAATCTGATCGACGGACGCAAGCTCAACGAACGTTTCCGTTCTTCTGAAACCGTCGAGCGTGTTCGCCTGGAGCAAAAAGATCATACCTATCTTTATGAAGAGGGCGATCTCCTGGTTTTTATGGATGCCGAATCTTATGAGCAGATCCACATCTCGAAAGACCTTATCGGCGAGCGCGTTGCTTTTTTACAAGACGGCATGGCGGTGACTATTGAAATCCATGAGGGGCGCGCCATTGCCGTAAGGCTTCCAGAGCAGGTCACGCTCGAAATCACCGATACTGAGCCGACAGTAAAAGGCCAGACGGCGTCATCTTCCTACAAACCGTCGACGGTCGACAACGGTCTGCGCATTATGGTGCCGCCGCATATGTCTGTTGGGCAAAAAATTATCGTCAATACTGAAACGCTGGAATATGTGAAGCGCGCCGATTAAACATCTCGCCGCAACCGGTCTTTCCACAAAAGCCGCTGCCGGCGCTGCCAAAAACCTCGCTACAATTGTCGCCTTGCGATCAATCGGTACCTTACAGCGGTGAGCCGAGTGCGCACGCATTGCCGCGCGCCGATCCATATGTGTAGCTGCGGATTAGTCGGGTGCGTTTTTCATAAAACTAAAGGGTGGTGATAATGACAACAACACACAGAAAACTAGGCGCAGCGCTGCTGGTCGCGGCGTCAAGCATGGCCTTGGCAACAAGCGCTTTCGCTGGAGAAGCCGAAGATGCTTTGGTTGCGAAAGTAGTCGCAGCCTATGGCGGCGACCGGCTGACAAATATGCGCTCGATCAGAATTCAGGACAATTACAAAAACGCGTTTCCCGGTCAGGGCTACACATCGGGCTATGTTGAATTCACGCCGCTAAAGCAAGATGCACAACTTGACCTCGCCGGTCAGCGCGGCAGCGTCGAAGGCTGGAGCACCAACTTTAATTTCACCTTCAACACCCGCACAGTTTCTGTTGACGAGGATATCGTCGCCGTCAACTACAATGCCAACACCTATCAGCCAGGCGCAGGCGCCGATTATTACGCTGCTTATGGCGCCGTCATTCGTGTTACCGACACGTTGCTCGCCTATGAGCTTTCAAAGCAAACAGAAAATGTCGAGCATAATGGCTCGTCGACTTATCTCGGCCGGCCTCATGAATTGATCACGTTCACCATGCCGTCTTCGCCGCCGGTAACGCTTCATGTAGATGCCGAGAGCGGACTGATTTCCAAGATGACACGGGCAACCGGCTTTGGCGCGCTCTCTTATCAGTTTGGCAACCACACCACAGCGAATGGCGTCGGCTATGCCTCTAGTTTCGAGTTTTACGTTGGATCTGACGTCAACATTCTCACCTTGAGCCGCGACATTAGCGTCAACAATGTTCGCTCAAACGTCTTTCAGATCGATCGCGGCATCGCAGAGGAGCCAACGCGTATCGACACGTCAGAAATGACCGTGGATGAAGTTTCAGAGGGCGTGCACCTCGCAGGAACGGGTAACGCCTACACGGCATTCATCGACGCTGGCGATCACATTATTGGCGTTGGCGGTTATGCGGGCCTTGCTGATCGCTTTACCGCCTATAAGGAAGCCGCCGGTCACGACAAACCGCTGCGCTATCAAATCGCCACCCACCATCATACGGATCATTTGGGCGGCATGGCGGACGCATTCGCGCTTGGCGCGATTTTCGTGACGCCAGCAAACGCTGTCGCCAATGTTAATACAGCGGCGGGTGAAGAGATTCCCGAAGAGCGGATTCAAATAATCGACGGGAAAATGACACTCGGCCCGGTTGAGGTTTACGACATCTCCACCAACCATGCCGAAAGTTATGCGCTCGCCTATATCCCCGGCGCCAAGGCGGCGTTCCAGGCCGATCATTATAATGGCAATTATGCGGATGCGCCGTCACTCGCCGGCACAAGCTCCGTATCCATCAAAAATGCTATCGATGATCTCAATATCGATGTGGATGTTCTTCTTTCAGCCCATGGCCGCAAAGCAAGTTCCTGGGAAGATTTCGAAGCCGCGGTTGCCGCTTACGACCCGCGACCTTGTGCTTCAGGCCGCGCCATCTGCCGCGGCGTTTCTTACTAATCTCGAAGACAACAAATGACGGCGGCGCGCTTCGGCGCGCCGTCAAGTTGCGCCAAACACAGCAGCGCCGCAACGCTCAGTTCGGCGATTCCGAACTTGAATTGACATTCATTAACCGCACCCTATCCGCCATCGTTGGCTGCCCGGTGTTCGGCTAAAATACTTTGGGCACGAAGAAGATTTTCCTCAGCCACAGGAATCTTTTCAGCGACGTTGTTGATACGAAACGCACTTAATGCCAGCTCATAAGCTTCAACTGCCTCACCAAGCGCCGCGTCATCGCCGCGCTCGCCGTGTATTAGGAACGCCCTTCCAAGATTACTCTGAGTCATTGCCAAATCGAGTGGCAGTATATCCTTTTTCCATTCAGCAAGGACTTCGCCATACACTTTAATCGCCTCTACAAGTGCCCCGTCGTCACCACTCTCACCGAGCATTAAGAGCACATCGCCAAGGTTATTCTTGGCCGTCGCCAGAGAGCTGGTCACTTTCTCCTGCGTCCACACTGTGATCGCATCGGTATAGGCTTTGATCGCCTCGTCAAGCACAGTGCGTTCACCGCGCCGACCAAGAATAGAAAGTGCTTTACCGAGACCATTCCTGGTCGTCGCCCATTCGAGTGGATCCTTTCCTTGAGCGCGTTCCTCAAGAGCATCGTTGTATGCCTTGATCGCTTCTGCAAGCGCCACATCATCACCACGTTCACCAAGAACTAAAAATACATCGCCGAGATTGTTCTTGATTGCCGCCCATTCGAGTGGGGCTGTCTTTTGAGTCCACACATCAAAAATTTCATTATAGACCTTCACGGCCTCCTGAAGCGCTGTATGGTCACCGCGCTTACCAAGGATCAGAAGCGCCTCACCGATATTTCTTTTGGTCGCTGCCCAGTTGAGTGGGAATTTTTCTTGCGTCCATACTTCTAGTGCTTCTTTGAAGGCATTCACCGCTTCCGTGGGCGCTGAACTGTTACCTTGCTTGGCGCTTTTTAGAAGCAAGTTGCCGAGATTGTTCTTAGTCGTTACCCAGTCAAGCGGATTTTTGTCCTTACTCCGAACTTCAAGGACTTCCTCAAAAACCCCGCGCGCCTCAGCAAACGCATTCTCGAATCGCCCACCGAGAGCTGAAAGCACGCAGCCGAGACTATTCATAGTCACCACCCATTCATTGGGAATCGTCTCCCATGTTCGCACTTCAAGGGCCTCTCTATAAGCCTTGATCGCCTCGGCAAGAGCTGCATCGCTGCCGCGCCCCCAAAACCTCAAAGGCTCGTTGTCACTATCGATCACAATCGTTGCCGGACCACTCTCTGCGAGAAACTTCTTGCGAACCGTGTTTGCTTCGTGTGGCGTCACCTCTTTCACGCGCTTACCGAGAAATGAAAGTGCATTGCCGAGATTGCTCTTGGTCTCAGCCCAATCTCGCGGAACCACATCCCTAGTTCGTACTTTAAGGGCATCTTGATAAGCCTCGACCGCCCTCAAAAGCGCCACATCGTCACCTCGCTTGCCGGACGCCAAAAGCGCATTGCCAAGATTGTTCTTGGTCATCGCCCAGCCGAATGGAACCGTATATCGCGTCCACACATCGAGAACATCGTTATAAGCCCCCACCGCATCTTCAAGCGCCGTGTAGTCGACACGTTCATCCAGCATAGAACGAGCAATGTCGGCATCGTTCGCGCTTTCCACCCAGTTGAGCGGAACTCTTTCTTGTGTCTGCACGGCTTGTGGTTTTGTATAATGAGAAGCCGTCTCTTCAAGAGCTAAGAGCGCATTGCCAAGATTATAGCTTGTGGCCGCCCAATCGAGAGGAAATTGATCCCGACGCCACACGTAGAGCACTTCTTTATAGGCCCTAACTGCTTTGTGAAGCATTTTCCGGTCGCCGCGCTTACCGAGTATAAAAAGCGCGTTGCCTAGATTATTCTTTGTCGTTGCCCAAGCGAACGGAACGGCCTTTAGGGTTCTTATCTCAAGAGCGTCGTTGTAAGCCACAATCGCTTCGAAAAGAGGCGCATCATCCTCACCTCGTTCGCCGATGACCGAAAGCGCAGTGCCAAGATTGTTTTGAGTTGACGCGCAGGCATACGGAGCCCTCTCTGAGGTCCGCACTTCGAGAACGCTTTTGTATGCCTTGACTGCCTCCCGCAGCGACAAATCATCACCGAGTTCTGAAAGCGCAATGCCAAGGTTATTCGTGATTGAGGCCCACTCAAACGGGAATTCTTCCTGATTAAGCGCCTTAATTGCATCCTCATAGGCTCTAACCGCCCCCCTCAGCGAGATTTCTTCCCCCTGCGCACCAATCGTCAAAAGCGCATTGCCTAAACTATACTTGATCTTCGCCCACTCTGATGGAGCGGTCTCTCGTTTCCACACATCAAGGACCTCATTGTACATTTTTGCAGCCTCGCCAAGCGCCACCTCATCGCCCCGCTCCCCAAGCACCAACAGCGCGTTGCCGAGATTGCCCGTAGTCGCAGCCCAAAATTTTTCGTCTACCTCTCGAGGCACCAGCCCAACAGAAGCACGATAGGCGCGAACTGCCTCAAAAAGAAAAGCGGGGTCTGACGGGTGGCCTTGTTCGTACAGCTCGTCGCCCAGGTCGCGCAAAGCACTCGCGCGTTCGCGGAACGGCGCTGAACTTGCTTCTAGCGCTCGGCGGCGCGCAGAAAGTGCATCTAGATTTGTATTGTTTTGTTTTCTTTCTGCGGACCGCCGGCTTTCGCGGGGTGATTCCATGATTGATTCTGCAAGGCGCTTATCAAATTGAGGGAGCTTCGGTGGATTTTCTTCGGGCCATTCCGCATCGCTTAGCACGCCAAAGTTAAAATCGATGCCGTTACGAAAATCCGCATTATCAACTAGAGCTCCCTCCAAATTCACCCCGAGCAAAACAGCTCCATTTAGGGATGCAGCCCTCATGTTGGCACCAATGAATGTCGCGTAAGAAAGGTCCGCGTCATCGAGAATGGCTGCCTCAATTATTGCGTTGTTCAAATTCGCTTCTCGCAGACTCGCACCTTTTAAGATCGCGCCAGTTAATGTCGCGTTTACCAACATCGCATTGCTAAGACGAGCATCAGTCAAATCCACCTCGCTCAAGTCCCATCCGGACATGTCAAGGCCTCGTGCATCAAGACCAACCAAACAAGCTCCGCGCAGGCTAACTCGTTCATTCACTAGGGGACACCATTTGACAATCGGGCAAGCGCAAAAACAGCCCCCTTAACATCGTCCCCTATTACAGCTCCCATAACATCATTGATCGATGCGCTATTTTGATCTCGAAGTCGCTGATTGCGCACGAACGCACTTAGTATGTCTGTTGCACTCGCCCTGCTTGAGCTTCCTTCTTCTGCAAGCTGCTCCAAAACATAAATGCTGCCCAATCGAACAACGGGAGATTCTTCACCTAATAATTCGATGGCGCGCGCAAATCTTTCGTGGACTTCGCGGCGATCGTCTACATCACCGCTTCGACGCTGCGCTTCCGTTCGGCGTGTTGCATTATATAGGGTGTAAAGACCTGCCAATCCCCCAAGGAGTCCTGCGATCCCAATTGAAAGGTTTCGGAGAATGTCATGATTGTGCTTCCAAAACCACCAGAAACGGATTGGATCGCTTTCGATCAAGATGGCCCAATAAATGGCCCCGCTAATTGCGAAAATGAAAATGATAAGGAAAAAATGCCCAGCGATGCCCTCAATTATCGCAAACAATTTTTCGAATAACCAATTTAGCCGAGCAAAAAACGGTTTCAGCCATGCGTTGGCAGATTGAAGCCATTTCCACATTGGATATTTGCTCCGTAGAAAAATCGGATGGGTAACAGCCGATTTTACTATAGATACACAGTTAAAAACTAATATTCAATACAATGTACAGTGCGCTCTACCCGTCTATTTTAAGCGCTTTAATAAACGCTTCTTGCGGGATTTCGACACGGCCAAACTGGCGCATCTTTTTCTTGCCGGCTTTTTGTTTGTCGAGCAGTTTTCTTTTTCGGCTAGCGTCGCCGCCATAGCATTTCGCGGTAACGTCTTTACGCATGGCGGCAATTGTTTCGCGTGCAATGACGCGCCCGCCGAGCGCCGCCTGGATCGGAATTTTAAACATGTGGCGCGGAATCAGGTCTTTGAGTTTTTCGCACATGGCGCGACCGCGAGCCTGCGCCTTGTCACGGTGAACTACAATCGACAGCGCATCCACCGGTTCGTCATTGACGAGAACTATCATTTTGACGAGATCGCCCGGGCGATGTTCGATTAGCTGATAGTCGAAACTGGCATAGCCTTGAGACACTGATTTCAGCCGATCGTAGAAATCAAACACCACCTCATTCAAGGGCAGCTCATAGACGACCATGGCGCGTGAACCCGCATAGGTGAGGTTTTGCTGCACGCCGCGACGTTCTTCGCACAACTTCAAGATGCCGCCGAGATATTCGTCGGGCGCCATGATTGTTGCTTTGATCCACGGCTCTTCCAGATGATCGATCCGCACCGGGTCCGGCATGTCCGCAGGGTTGTGCAATTCGTTTTTTGAGCCGTCGGTCAGATAGATTTCGTAAACAACGCTCGGCGCTGTCGTGATCAGATCGAGATTGAACTCACGTTCCAGGCGCTCGCGGATAATCTCCAGATGCAAGAGCCCGAGAAAACCACAGCGAAAACCAAAGCCTAACGCCGCCGAGGTTTCCATCTCATATTCAAAACTTGCATCATTGAGCCTGAGCTTGCCCACCGCCTCGCGCAGATCTTCAAAATCATTGGCGTCAACCGGGAAAATCCCGCAAAACACCACGGGCACGGAAGGCTTAAACCCTGGCAATGCGACATCTGTCGGACGCCGATCATCGGTAATCGTATCACCGACTTTCGTATCCGCCACTTCTTTGATGGAACCGGTGAGATAGCCGATTTCTCCGGGGCCGAGCATGTCGACGGGTGTTTTCTTTGGTGTTGAGACGCCAACCTGATCAACGGAATAAACCGCTGCGGCGCCCATCATTTTGATGCGCATGCCTTTTTTCAAAACGCCGTCGATAATCCGGACCAGCACGACGACGCCGAGATATGCGTCATACCAACTATCAACGAGGAGCGCCTTTAACGGCGCATCCACGTCCCCCTGCGGCGGCGGCAGACGCGTCACAATCGCCTCAAGAACGTCCTCAACGCCAATGCCGGTTTTGGCGGAAATCTCCACGGCGTCGGATGCATCAATACCGATCACATCCTCAATTTGCGCCTTAACACGATCAGGGTCCGCGGCTGGCAAATCTATTTTATTCAGGACAGGAACAATCTCGAGATCAACATCGATCGCCTGGTAAACATTGGCGAGGGTCTGCGCCTCTACCCCCTGGCTGGCGTCAACCACCAGAAGTGCGCCTTCGCAAGCTGACAGCGAGCGTGAAACCTCATAAGTAAAATCCACATGTCCCGGCGTGTCGATGAGGTTCAAAATATAGCGCTCGCCGTTTTTTGCGTCATAGGCAAGGCGCACCGTCTGCGCCTTAATCGTGATGCCGCGCTCGCGCTCGATATCCATGGAATCGAGGACCTGCTCTTTCATTTCACGATTGGCGAGCCCCCCGGTCGCCTGAATAAGACGATCGGCGAGGGTCGATTTGCCATGGTCGATATGAGCGACGATGGAGAAATTGCGGATATTTTTTAAGGGCGTCATCACTCGGAAATCTTTTACAGGAGCGAGGCATATAGACGGCGCGCGCGCCCGCGACAATGGCACGGCGGGTGGCATCTATCCCGGCCACAAAAAAACCCGGCCCCTTTGAGGGAGGCCGGGCCTTCTTCTCACTGGGTAGGGGTAGTTTGGTTAGCTGCGCGCCTTAAGGGCGTCGCGAATTTCTTCCAGCAGGACCTCTGATTTTGGCGGCGCCGCTGGCGCAGCCGGCGCTTCTTCTTCCTTTTTCTTCAGGCTATTGACGCCCTTGACCAACAAAAACACTGCCCAGGCGACAATGATGAAGGACAGCACATTATTGAAAAACAGGCCGATATTTATCGTGACGGCTTCAACGTCAGCGGTTGCTGCTTTTAGTGGAATAACGATGCTGGAAAAATCTACGCCGCCCAGCGCCAAGCCGATCGGCGGCATAATGACATCGTTGACGAGTGATTTAACAATAGTGCCAAACGCACCGCCGATGATGATGCCGACAGCCATGTCGACGACATTACCTTTAACCGCAAAATCTTGAAATTCTTTGATCATGCCCATGATGAGCGTCCCTTCATAGAAAACTTCGCCGCCGGTATTGAGTCGAACAGGCGATAATTCTCACCCCGCGCGGGACGCTAATCTGATTTGCTGCTGGCGCAAATCAGGAATTCCATGGAGTTTTGCCCAATTGGCGTGCGAAAACAGGCAAAGCAAAACCGCCTCGCCTAGAAAACAGTCAGGATGTCTTTCAAGGGCTTTTTGATCAGCGCATGATTGGGAATCATCGCATTCTGCGCGGGCTTGCCGGCAACAACCAACAAAAAGGGCTTTTCATTGGCCGGCCGACGAAGCTTGTCATTTAAGAAGGTCATAGGCTTTGGCGTGTGCGTTAAAGTGGCGAGCCCGGCATGATGAAGCGCCGCGATTAAGAACCCGCAGGCGATGCCGACACTTTCGTTGATATAATAGTTCTTTTTGTCCATGCCGACCTCAACGCCGCCCCGGCGTTGGGCAAATATTGCAATCAGCCACGGCGCCACATCGAGAAACGATTTATTGGCGTCGGTACCGATAGGATCCAGCGCATCCAACCATTCCTCTCCTGCACGACCGTCATAAAAAGCACGCTCTTCTTCTTCCGCAGAAAGACGAATTTCATGTTTGAGCGCTTTGTCGCCGACCAGGCAGAAATGCCAGGGTTGGTGATTAGCGCCGGAAGGCGCGCGCGCCGCCGCGGCAATGCAGCTATCCATCACCGCTTGCGGCACGGGCTCATCGGTGAATTCACGCACCGTGTGGCGACGCCTGAGGTCGTCGAAAAATGCTGCTGAGCGTGACGTCATCTCATTTGCGTCGCGATCAACAAAATCATCAAGCCCAGCAAGCGGTGTAAATTTCTCAGTCATAATATATTGTTGTCCTCATACCCGTTCGTGCCGCCTGCAATATTCAACGCACAGACATGCTGGTTCTTTATTGACCGTTTTGACGATTATCAACCTGTTATCGCCGCCCAAAAAGTCGCTCGATATCGGCCAGTTTTAACTCCACATAGGTGGGACGGCCGTGATTGCACTGGCCGGAATGGGGCGTCGTCTCCATCTGGCGCAGCAAAGCATTCATTTCTTCAACATTGAGCCGGCGACCTGCACGCACCGATCCGTGACACGCCATGGATGAGCAGACTTCTTCGAGCCGCTCCTTCAACACCAGCGCATCACCAAATTGGGCAAGGTCATCGTTAAGCGACTTGACGAGCCCCTTTACATCCACCTCACCCAACAGCGCTGGGGTCTCGCGCACCATGATTGCGTCCTCGCCGAACTTTTCCATCACGAGGCCCAACTCTGCGAACGCGGAAAAGTGCTTTTCGAGCCTCGCTGCGTCATCAGCATCAAGTTCGATGATTTCCGGCAGCAGCAATCCTTGCCCAGCGACACCGCCATTTTCTAGTGCCGCTTTCATTCGTTCATAGACAAGTCGCTCATGCGCCGCATGCTGATCAACGATGACAAGGCCATCGGCGGTCTGTGCAACGACATAGGTTTCATGCAATTGCCCGCGCGCGGCGCCGAGAGGATGCTCCTCCGCAGGCAAGGCTTCACTTGCCTCAAAACCACGCGCACTTGGCGCGCTGACATTGTCAAATGTCGCGGCGCGATCTTGCAAACCGCTTGGGTCTTCATGGCCGATGGGCGCAAACGGATTGACGGCGCCCTGCGGTCGCAATCCCGGGCGCATCGGCGTAAATCCGCCGGCGTTTGGCGTCATGCGGCCCAGCGCATAAGCGCTTGTTGTTGTCGCTGCGCGGTGACCGGCTTCGGCAAGCCCATGGCGCAGAGCGCCAACAAGAAGCCCGCGCACGCCGGCAGCGTCGCGAAATCGCACCTCGGTCTTTGCCGGGTGCACATTGATGTCCACCTCTTGCGGTGGCAGCGTAAGGAACAAGGCAACTGCCGGATGCCGATCGCGCGCCAGAAAATCCGCGTAAGCGCCGCGCACCGCCCCGACAATGAGCTTGTCACGCACAGGCCGGCCATTAACGAACAAATACTGCTTATCCGGGAGGCCGCGATTAAACGTCGGCACACCCGCAAATCCGCTCACGCTGACGCCGTCGCGCGTTGCCTTGATCGCTACAGCATTATCGCCAAAATCCTTGCCCATAATGGCGGAAAGGCGTTTGAGGCGGCCTTCTTCACCAGGCGCCTGGGCTGCAAGATTCAAACTTTTTCGTCCGGACGATGTCAGCGTAAAAGCAACATCAGCACGCGCCATGGCGAGCCTGCGCACCGCATCGCCGATTACAGCAGATTCCGCCTGATCGGACTTCAAAAATTTAAGCCGCGCTGGCGTTGCATAAAAGAGATCGCGCACTTCAATGCGTGTTCCGTGGCCGCCAAATGCCGCTGGTTCTGGTTCCGACAGCACGCCGCCTTCAACAGCGATGCGCCACGCCTCATCGGCGTCCTTTGCACGTGAAGTAATGGAAAGCCGCGCGATGGCGCCGATCGATGGCAGCGCCTCGCCGCGAAAACCCATGGTCGCAATATTCATCAAATCATAATCGCCGTCAGCGCCGGGGCTAAGCTTCGACGTAGCATGACGTTCGATCGCAAGCAGCAGATCGGCGGGCGTCATTCCGCACCCGTCATCAATGACCGCCAACCGGCTTTTACCGCCATGATCGATTTCGATGTCAATGCGCGTGGCGTCAGCATCGAGCGCATTTTCGACCAGCTCCTTAACGACAGCGGCGGGTCGCTCGATAACCTCACCAGCGGCAATCCGGTTTACCGCGCCGGCAGGCAGCCGGTGAATAATGCCAATTGGTGCGGGAATCTTTTCTGCGCGATTCGTCATGCCTGATTATGCCAAGCTCCAGGGCTCACGCCAATGCGCAAAAAAAAGGCGGCCTTCAAAAAGGCCGCCTTTTAAGCCGTCTGTGGAAAACCTAAAAAACGCCAGGCAGGTTCAGCGTCTTGGATTTATTGATTTCTACTTCACCTTCTTCGCCAAGCACGGCCTTGATCGCTTTTTCCCGCGCCGCCATCCATTCCTCGGGATTATCAACCCGCAAGGGCGCTGCAGAATCATCGACCTTGTCACCGTCAAAACCCCAGAAAATAAGCTGGTTGGCGAGGCTGCGTTCTTTGTCCCCACGCCCGCCATTCTCGGCGTTTAACAGCGCGCGAATTGACCCGTCAGCGCCAAGAGCACCGGCTTTCCTCAAAAGGAGCTGCTCACCGGCAGTGGGCGGGGCCGAATTTGCATCGCCCAACAAAACCTGTTGTGCGCGCTCGGACGGCGACAGCTCCTGCGGGCGCGATTCGCCCGGACGCGGCGGGCGCAACCCATAATCAGGCGGCACGACAAGCGGGGCCTTGGTCGCAATCGCGAATTCATCTGGGGCATTCTTACCGCCGCCGACCGCCTTACCGATGCCGCAACCGCTGGTCATCAGGGCGAGCGCCGTCATGGCGAACGCAAAACGCATAGTTTGGTTTACTGTCATTGGTCTTTAACTCCACGGCTTTCGCCCGCCCGCCTATAGACGATTTTGGAGGCACTATAGCGATCCGTACGGCCTGCGCAAACGCGTTTAATTGGCCGGTTTTCGATCTCTGGTCTGCCAGGCGTCGAGCAGCAATAGAGCCACCCCGACGTTAACCGACATATCGGCGACGTTGAAAACCCAGGGGAAATAAAGCCCCGAAAAATCGAGAAAATCGATCACATAGCCATAGGCAACGCGGTCATAGAGATTGCCGAGGGCGCCGCCGATGACAAAGGCGACACCAGCCGCCGCCACGGGCCGGCGGAGCCCGCCGAGCCAGATCAGAAGCCCGACCACAACGCTTGAAACCAGCAGGGACAAGAAGATGCGCGACCCCATCCCACCTGCAAACAAACCGAAGCTGGCGCCATTATTCTGAACAAAGCTAAGGTCAAAAATGCTCGAGATTTCGATCCTGCGGCGCTCCGGCAGCCGGACGATCTCAACGATCCAGAATTTCGAGGCCTGGTCCGCCATCGCGACGATGACAGCGCCAATGACGCCCTTGCGGAAATTAGGGTTAGCCCGCGCTTCGGCCCACCATGCTTTCGCTTCAACCAGCGCCCTGGATATTTTGATATTGCTCATTTGCCATCCGCTGCCGAAACTGCATCAGCGCAGCGCCCGCAGAGATCTTCATGCATTTTATCTACGCCAACCTCCGGCAGAATACGCCAACAGCGTTTGCATTTTTCGCCGGCCGCTTTGGCTGATGTCACCGCAATCCCGCCATCATCGCCCTCAAGACGAAAGGCGTCGTCAGGCGCCGCCTCACCCGTAAGCGTTGCGCCGGAAGTGATAAAAATCTCCGCCGCATCGAGTTTATCATAGGCTTTGCGCAATCCTGCGTCCGCAACATGGACCACAGGCGCGGCCTCAAGACTGGCGCCGATGCGCTTGTCGCGGCGCTCGACTTCCAGCGCCCCCGTCACAACCCGGCGCACATCGCGAATTTTTACCCATTTCTCGGCCAGCTTCTCGTCGCGCCACGCGCCCGGCGTTTCAGGGAAGAGCGTCAAATGTATTGACCCGTCCTCTGATGGGCGCCGCGCCAGCCACGCCTCTTCCATTGTGAAAACACAAATTGGCGCAAGCCAGGCGGTCAGCCGCTCAAAGACAAGATCCATGACCGTCCGCGCAGCGCGACGGCGCAGATCATCCGGCCGGTCGCAATATAGGCTGTCTTTACGGATATCGAGGTAAAACGCGGAAAGTTCGAGCGAGGCAAAATCGAGGCATTGACGCCAAACACCCTTGAAATCGAATTTGTCATAGGCTGCGCGCACCCCGTCATCGAGTACGGCCAGACGATGGAGAATATAGCGCTCCAGCTCAGGCATTTCTTCGGGTGAAACGCGTTCGGCATCCTTAAATCCATCAAGCGCGCCGATAAGGTACCGCATGGTGTTACGCAGCTTGCGATAGGCGTCGACGGCAGAGCCAACAATCTCTTTCGAAATGCGCAAATCATCAGTGTAGTCGGAACTCGCCACCCAAATGCGGATGATTTCTGCACCGTAGCTTTTGATGATTTCTTCTGGCGCCATGACGTTGCCGAGAGATTTCGACATTTTGCGCCCGTCGCCGTCAACGACAAAACCGTTGGTTATCACATGATTATAGGGCGCGCGGCCGCGCGTACCACAAGATTCCAGCAGTGATGACTGGAACCAGCCGCGATGCTGATCAGAGCCTTCGCAATAGACATCCGCTGGCCATGGAAGATCGTCGCGCCCTTCCAAAACAAAAGCGTGGGTGGAACCGGAATCAAACCAGACATCGAGAATATCCTCGATCTTTTCAAAATCATCCGCTGAATATTCAGCACCGAGAATATCTTGCGTCGCCGTGTCGAACCACGCATCGGCGCCGTTTGCTTTTATCGCCGCAACAATCCGTTCATCAACCGCTTTATCGCGGAGGATTTCACCGGTTTTCTTATCGACAAAAATGGTCAGCGGCACACCCCAGGCGCGCTGCCGTGAGATCAGCCAGTCCGGACGCCCCTCAACCATGGCACGAATGCGGTTCCGGCCTTGCGGCGGCGTAAAGCCGGTCTCATCAATGGCTTTGAGTGCGTTTTCACGCAGCGTATTGCCATTCGCTGTAGGCTTATCAAGCGCAATAAACCATTGCGGCGTGTTGCGGAAAATCACCGGCGCCTTTGAGCGCCAGGAATGCGGATAGGAGTGCGTAAGTCGGCCGCGCGCCAGGAGGGCGCCTTTTTCGATTAGCGCCTCGATGACTTTTTTGTTGGCGTCAGCGTCCTTACCTTTTTTCTTGCCTTCAGTGACGAGAACCTTCGCGCCTTCAAAACCCGGCGCCTCTTCGGTAAAAGCGCCGAATTCATCCACCGTATGCGGAATCTCCGCTTGCGTGCCGAATGCGCCGACCCAGGCGAGATAATCTTCCTGGCCGTGACCGGGAGCGGTGTGAACAAACCCGGTTCCCGCCTCGTCGGTGACATGATCGCCAGCAAGCAACGGCACAGGAAACTCATAACCGCCGCCAAGACCTTTCAAAGGATGTTCGCAAACAAAACCGTCCGGGTTTACATCACCGATGCGTTTTGCCTGCTTGATTTTCGCAGCACGAAAAACCTCGTCAGCAAGCGCATCAGAAAGGATCAGCTTGTCGCCAATCGCCGCCCATGGCTCGAATTCAGACAGCTCTAACGCTGACACCTGATAAAGCCCGTAAGAGAGCTTTGGTCCAAAACAGATCGCCCTGTTGCCGGGGATGGTCCAGGGTGTCGTCGTCCAGATCACAACCGATGCATCGCTCGGCTCGCCCTTGGCGACCGGGAATTTCGCCCAAATCGTCGTTGACTGATGGTCATGATATTCAATTTCGGCTTCGGCCAGCGCGGTTTGTTCCACCGGTGACCACATCACCGGTTTGGAGCCGCGATAAAGGAGGCCGAGATCAGCGAACTTCAAAAGTTCCGATGCGATCACCGCCTCAGATGAAAACGCCATCGTGGTATAGGGGTTATCCCAATCGCCTTCAGCGCCAAGGCGGCGAAACTCGTCGCGCTGCACATCCAGCCATTTTTGCGCATAGATGCGGCAGGCAGCGCGAAATTCCGATGACGGAATGTCGCGTTTGACCCGCCCTTTGGCGCGAAACTCTTCTTCCACCTTCCATTCGATGGGCAAGCCGTGACAGTCCCAGCCCGGTACAAAATTGGCGTCAAACCCCGCCATCTGCCTTGACCGAACAATCATGTCTTTCAAAATCTTGGTAAGCCCCGTCCCCATGTGGATGTGACCATTCGCATAGGGCGGACCGTCATGGAGAACATAGGGCGGGCGGTCTTTCGCCGCCTCTCGCAGGCGTTTGTACATATCCATCGCCGTCCAGCGCGCCAGCCATTCCGGCTCACGTTTGGGCAACCCGGCGCGCATGGGAAAATCCGTCGCCGGCAGGAACAAGGTATCTTTATAATCGCGCGCGCCGTCTTCGGACTTATCCGGGCCGCCATTCGATGCATCGGGCATCGTTCAATCTCTTTATTTTAAAGGTTGTCGATAAGGGTGAGAGTGAGGCCCGGTCCCGGGCGCCTTTGTCAAGCCTCAGACTGGGCTGACAGCGTAACGAAGCCCGGTTCGGCCGGGCCCGATAATTCGAATGCCAATAGGAAATATGGAAAGACCGCCGCTCATGGCGACGGTCTTATCAGGCTAATGCCCTCGCGTCACCTGTCGGATGGGCGGTCAGATAAGCTCCAGAAGGTAGACCCGGCTGTCATCGGCCTCGCAATACATGGCGCGTGACCACCGATCATCGCCTTTTTGCGCCGTCACTGTGGCCGTCATCTTCCACGCGCCGCCCAGATCTTCAGCCGTATCGGGCTTTGCCGGCGCCGCCAGAACGAACCCGCGACTGCCAAGTGCAGCCCGCGCGTGCTTGGTGCAGGCGCGATATGCATCCGCATAGGTCAGGCGGATTGGTTCAGGCCCGCCATCAAGACGCGGCTCGACATCACTGTCGCTTAAGCCTTCGTCCCTGGCTTCCGCGCTATATTCTTCAGCTTCGTAGCGAGGGGTATAAGCGGGCGCAGCGCGGCGCGAATAGCGATCATACCGGTTATAGCGATTTTCTAACCTGGCCTCATAAGCGCGCTCTCTTGCTCGCGCTTCGGCTGCTTCATTAAGAATGATGGCGCCGCCGATCACGCCGAGCGCAATCAACGCGCCCTTGCCGCCGCCATGCCCACGATGGCGCCGGTGACCATAATATCCGTTGTGACCGCCATAACCGCTGGAATAATAACCGCCATGATGGCCGCCGTAGTAACCACCATAATAGCCGCCACCCGCCAACGCCGGGGCTCCCACGCCAAGAACGATCGCAACTGCCGCAGCAGACAGTGTTAGTTTTCGAGAAATTTGACGGATCATGACGCAACCTCCATCGCACTATGGCTGGGTCCGCTATCCGGCGAGGGAATCGATGCGGACCATAGATTTCCAACCAGAACACAAGCTTCCAGCTGATCAAAAATCCTGCCTTAATGTGTCAAGATTATGGCCGGCCAGCGCACATTTATGCGAGCATTTTCAGCGCATCAGCGCTGTCAGCCTCGATTTGCGCCTTCAGCGCATCAAGCCCGTCAAATTTCCGCTCATCCCGGATAAACGCCTGAAAAAAGACCTCGATTGCCTGACCGTAAAGATCCCCGGTAAAATCGAACAGATGCGCTTCCAGCAGCGGCGCAGCGGCGCCAACCGTCGGGCGTCGGCCAAAATTCGCAACACCTTTATAACGCACCCCCCCGGCATTCACGGACACTGCATAAACGCCTTTTCGCGGCTCAATAACGTCGCCAAGGCGCATGTTTGCGGTTGGAAAGCCGAGCGTCCGGCCAAGTTTTTGCCCTTCGGCAACTTGCCCGCGCACCGACCAGGCTCGGCCCAGCATCATTTCGGCCTTCTGCATTTCGCCGGCCTGCAAGGCCGTCCGCACAGCACTCGAACCAAACTTTTCCGCCCGCGGACTTTCTGCGATAACATCTATAAGACTGACTAAAAGACCCGCTTTGGCGCCAAGCGTCTTTAGCGCGGCGCCATCGCCGACGCGCCCCGCGCCAAACCGAAAATCGGCGCCGGTGACAACGCCCGCGAGCCCGAGACGATCCCCCAAAACCCCTTGCACAAAATCCTCCGGCGTCAGCGCGGCCAAAGCCTTGTCAAAGGTAAGGGGTATGATCTCTTCAATATCGTGAGCTCTGAGCAATTCATCGCGTTGCGCTGACGAGGACAGCAGGAACGGCGGATCGTTCGGTAAGAAAAAGCGGCGTGGATGCGGATCAAACAGAACAACGCCTGGGCGGGCGCCCTTCTCCGCGGCAAGTGCTACTGTTTTTCTCAAAAGATGCTGATGACCGAGATGGACGCCGTCAAAATTCCCGATCGCAGCGATTATTTTGTCGCCGCTCACCATGTCATCGCCTCCGCAGCAGCGATCGCGTGGACATTTGCCTCGTCAAGACGCGCCGCGATTGAGGCGGCATCGGCTGCCCCATCATGAATACCGCCAGCGCCGGCGATCAGAAATGCATCGATCGATTGTCGATTAGCGCCTGCAATATCAGTCACCAATCCATCGCCCACCGCCAGAATGCGCGACGGATCAATGCGCGCACCTTGCGTTTTCTCAATGGCCTCAAGCGCAATCCGGTAAATCGGCATATGTGGCTTGCCGCCATAAACGACTTTGCCGCCCAGCTGTTCATAAATCTGCGCAATCGCGCCGGCGCACCAGATGATGCGGCCGCCCCAGTTCACGACAATATCCGGATTGGCGCAGACCATCGTCAAATCACGCGCCGCCGCCTCTACCAAAACAGTTCGGTACTGCTCTGGCGTGTCATTGTGGTCATCCGCCAGACCCGTGCAGATAACGAAACCAGCGTCAGCTACCGGTACAAAATTGATTGCGAGCCCTTCAAATAACGGATCGTCTTTTTCTGGACCAATACGGTAGGCGAGCGCCGGCAGGCGCGATTCAATTTCCGCACGTGTCGCATCCCCTGACGTCACCACGCCGTCATACGCCTCTCGCGGCAAGCCGAGACGATCAAGCTGCGCCGGAATAATCGATGATGGTCGCGGCGCATTTGTCAAAATGATAATCGGGCCACGGGTTTTGCGAAATTCCAGCATCGCCTCTGAAGCGCCAGGAAACAGCGATACACCATTGTGAACGACGCCCCATGCGTCGCACAGCATGGCGTCATAGTTCTGCGCAAGATCGCGCATGCCGGAAATGATCGAAAGCTTTGTCACAAGCCGATGCGGATAAGACGGCACTGCGGCGCGGTCAAGCGGCAGCAGCTGTTGGGGCGTCAGGATGCCTCGGCAAGCTCAATATTCGGTGTGATATAAAAGCTCGCGGGGCGAGGGGCGCCAAAAAGATCGCCCTGGCCATAGTCGATGCCCAACGCAGAAATGCCCGGCATGTCAGCCTCCAACTCAACCTTTTCGACAATAAGGTCGATATTGTTTTCGCGCAGCCGCTCTTTGAACGTTTTTACATGTGCGCGAGCCGTTTCGCCACCAGTGTTTTCATTCAGCAACAGTGCGCTCGATGCTTTCACATACTTGAAATTTTTCTCGCGCAACGCACGCCAATTCAGATCAAATCGGCGAATATGGTCAGCAGAGAAAACATAACCGCGCCGCGCAATCGCTTCGAGATTCTTTGCAACGCGATCGTTCATGATTTCAACAGCCGGATAAGTAAATTCGAACACCAGGCGTTGTGCGAGATCATCATTGGCGTCGAGATAATCTGTAAATCGCGTAAAAAAGTCTTGATCGAAGATTGTCGCGGGCGAAATGTTACAAAAGATTCGATAGTCTTGTCCCCTTGTCCCAAGCTGACGAAGGGCCTGAACAGCGCGCAACAAAATCATGTTATCAATGACGCCAATCTTGTTGGCGCGAACCGCAGCATCCAGATAATCGATCGGACGCAGTATCGTACCATCATCATTGCGCAGCCGTGAAAAGGCTTCAAAGTGGCGGTGTTTTCGTTGTGGCAAGCTAACAATTGGTTGCAGGTAAAGGTCAACCCGGTCATTTTCGATCGCGTCTCTGACGCGCTCGAGCATTTCCGTATCCTGATTGTCGATTTTTCCGCCGATATCTGGCGCTGAATCGAACTTCATTTCTGGCAAAGAACTCGCCTTGGCTGCTCCCGGCTGAATTTTTCGAACCAGGCCGCGCAAGAGTTCGATTTCCTGCTGGGCTTTGCTCATAGCAAATCCAGTGCGCGCATGGAGGATCAAAGAAACAACCAAAGCGATGGCGAGCCAAATTTCAAACTCGATATTAAATCCAGAAACTACCGTGGCATAGATGAGCATACCGGCAGTGATGCCGGCCACAAACAGTACCGCTGCACTATAATGTGAGCTTTTTTGCCGCCAGTTCATAAAACGTCCCGCTTCTTATCGTTTCCAGCGCCAACGCTCCCCGCGCGCAATCAATTGATTTAGATTTAGAAAAATTTTGTTTAAATCCAATTAAGCATACCGCCCGCGGGTTTTTTTTAATGTTTCATTTCGGGACTATCTGAAACCGAACGGCTACCGGACCATCGCCCGGGGGATTGCATCACGCACAAAAAAACCCGCCCGGGCTTCGACCGGACGGGTTCTTAACAATTCGAGTGCTTCGGACTTATCGCCCAGCAGCAGCAAAAACTCTAAAACTGGCTCTCGATCGGGTCGATTATCACCTCAACCCGCCGGTTCGCGGCGCGGCCACCGACCGTGGCATTATCCGCCACCGGATCGCTTTCACCATAACCGACCGCCTGAAGACGGTCTGCCCCAACGCCCTGCGACGCGAGATAATTTGAAACCGATAATGCACGGCGCTGAGACAATTGCATATTGTAGTCATTCGGTCCGGTCGAATCCGCATGACCATTAACGGTGACCAGGGTTTTGTCGAACTCAATCAAAACCAGCGAAACTGAATTCAGCGTTTCATAAAATCCGGGTGTAATATCGGACTGATTTACAGGAAACGTAATATCGGACGGCATATTCAAAATCAGATTGTCACCATCACGGGTCACGGAAACGCCCGAATTAGCAAGGCGATCCCGCAGCTTGGCCTGCTGGCGATCCTGATAGACGCCGATGCCAACACCTGCTGCCGCCCCAATTGCTGCACCGATCGCCGCGCCCTTGCCGGGCTTGCCGGCGATCGCGCCAACGATTGCGCCTGCCGCCGCACCTGCCGCAGCACCGCCGGCGCCGCTGGTTACAGTCCGGCTGGCCCGGCGCTCGCCTGTGTAAGGGTTGGTTGTGCAGCTCACCGCGAAAATCGCGACCACCCCTAAAATTAGTGATTTCCGCATTTGTTTTGCTCCTTTTCCAGCATTTCAGTTATTCCCGCCAAATCTTGGCCCGCCCAGTTCTTGGCGCCAACCATATCGGCCGCCCCTGTAACTGGTAAAATACGGCGGCAATATGGGCCTATTGCCGTTTGGCGGGAATTAAAAACGCGTAATTGCTGCTAAATTAGCAGTGAGCGACGCGAAACCTTTCACGAGCTTGCCTCCTGCCGAATTCTTGACGGCGCCTCTTGACGCTGTGGCCTCTCAACCCTAAATCGCTGCTAGCACTCGCTTATAGTGAGTGCTAGCAGCGCAATCTTGCCTGCATTTTTGTTTTAACCGGTTGTTTTTTAAGAAAAAAAATCACCCCAGGGAGATTGAACTCATGGCATTTCGCCCTCTCCATGACCGCGTGTTGGTTCGTCGTATCGACGAAGACGAAAAAACCGCAGGCGGCATCATCATTCCAGACACTGCAAAAGAAAAACCCCAGCATGGCGAAGTCATCGCCGTCGGGTCTGGCGCACGCGGCGACGACAATGAAATTGTCCCGCTCGACGTTAAGGCAGGCGACAAAATCCTGTTCGGCAAATGGTCGGGCTCAGAAGTGAAAATGGACGGCGAGGAGCTCCTGATTATGAAGGAGTCAGACATCCTCGGAATCGTCGATTAATCCAAGAAATTCGAATTTAAGGAGTACGCATAATGGCTGCTAAGGAAGTCAAATTCGACGTTGAAGCGCGCGATAAAATGCTGCGCGGCGTCGACATTCTCGCCAACGCCGTAAAAGTGACGCTCGGTCCAAAAGGTCGGAACGTTGTGATCGACAAATCGTTTGGCGCACCGCGCACAACGAAAGACGGCGTCACGGTGGCGAAAGAAATCGAGCTTGAAGACAAGTTTGAAAATATGGGCGCCCAGATGGTGCGCGAAGTTGCGTCGAAAACCAACGACGAAGCGGGCGACGGCACCACCACCGCAACAGTTCTGGCGCAAGCAATTGTCCGCGAAGGCGTTAAGTCAGTTTCTGCTGGCATGAACCCGATGGATTTGAAGCGCGGCGTTGAACTTGCTGTCTCCAAAGTTGTTGAGGACATCAAAGCACGCTCAACAAAAATCGCGTCGTCAGACGAAATCGCACAAGTCGGTACAATCTCGTCAAACGGCGAAAGAGAAATTGGTGAGATGATCGCCAAAGCCATGGACAAAGTCGGCAATGAAGGCGTGATCACGGTTGAAGAAGCAAAATCTCTTGAGACCGAACTCGACGTTGTTGAAGGCATGCAATTCGATCGCGGCTATCTCTCTCCGTATTTCATTACCAATGCGGAAAAGATGATCGTTGAACTGGAAGATCCGTACATTCTTCTGCACGAGAAGAAACTCGGCAATCTGCAGGCTATGCTGCCGCTTCTGGAAGCTGCAGTGCAGTCAAGCCGGCCGCTTTTGATCATCGCCGAAGACGTCGAAGGCGAAGCGTTAGCGACTCTCGTCGTCAATAAGCTTCGCGGCGGTCTGAAAATCGCTGCTGTTAAGGCGCCTGGTTTCGGTGATCGCCGCAAAGCGATGCTCGAAGACATCGCCGTACTTACCGGCGGTCAGGTCATCTCCGAAGACCTCGGCATCAAACTTGAAAATGTCACGCTCGACATGCTCGGCACTGCAAAGAAAGTATCGATCAACAAGGACGATACGACGATTGTCGATGGCTCCGGCGAAAAATCTGACATCGAAGGCCGTACATCGCAGATCCGACGTCAGATCGAAGACACCACGTCTGATTATGATCGTGAAAAACTCCAGGAACGTCTGGCGAAACTCGCTGGCGGCGTAGCCGTAATCAAAGTTGGCGGCGCAACCGAAGTAGAAGTAAAAGAGCGTAAAGACCGCGTTGATGACGCGCTGAACGCTACTCGCGCTGCAGTCGAAGAAGGCATCGTTCCCGGCGGCGGCACGGCGCTTTTATACGCTTCGAAAGCGCTTGATGGTCTTGAAGGCGCCAACCCAGACCAGACCGCCGGCGTGAATATTATTCGCCGCGCTCTGCAGGCGCCGATCCGCCAGATTGTCTCCAATGCAGGTGGCGAAGGCTCTATTGTTGTTGGCAAGCTTCTTGAGCAAGACAACTTCAAATTCGGCTTTAACGCACAGACGGATGAATATGGCGATCTTATCGCCACAGGCATCGTCGATCCGGCGAAAGTTGTTCGTCACGCACTTCAGGATGCAGCTTCTGTTGCTGGCCTGTTGATCACCACCGAAGCCATGGTTGCTGACGCGCCGAAGAAAGACGGCGGCGCTGGTGGTGGCGGCATGCCTGATATGGGCGGCATGGGCGGCATGGGTGGCATGGGCGGCATGATGTAAACGCCTTGGCTTCTATGGCCTTACCAATTTAGTTGCGTACCAAAAGGGCGGTTCTTCGGAGCCGCCCTTTTTTTGATAATCCAGAATATTAGCGGCCGCGGCCCAGCGGTAACGCAGCACCATCGATGGATGCATCGGTCTCGAGGCCGATTAACGCCATCACGGTCGGCGCAATATCAATGGTGCGCGCAAGAGCTTCAGACGTTCCCACCCTGACGCCGGCGCCGGTAAAAACAATCGGGACGGCGCGGTCATAATCGTAATGGGAGCCATGTATGGAGGTTGCCCAGTTCACAACAACATATTCCTTGAGCACAACCGTCAAACCGAGCTCAGCCAATCCCTTCTCTTCAGAATCGTAAAAAGGGTGACGCGCCGGACGGTCAGCGATGAAAGAATTTGCATAAACCAATGCTGTATCATCTCCACTTGCCGCAGCCGTTAATATTTCATCGCCCACGTAAACGCGTTCAACAAACTCAGCCGCTTCGACCGCTTCCGCCGCGGCCTGCGCGCCGGCAGGGTCGTTGTCGCCATATTGATCCGCCGCCTCATGGGCCGCAGCGATAAGCGCAACCACCTCTTCCTCTGTGACCCGCCTTGCTGTGGGGTGATCGGGCAACGCCTCTGGCGCCGGCGCGGCGCCATGATCACCCGTCAGAACAAGCGTCCACGCGCCTTCGCCGACAATTTTATCCAATTGCTGCATGAAAGCCCCGAGATTTTTATCGAGTTGGAAAAGATTGTCCGCCTGCTCAACACTAAAGGGGCCGTATCGATGCCCCGTATTATCGATCGTATTGATAACGACATTTATAATATCGGGCGTTTCATCCTGACCGAGACTTTCAGCTTCAACGGCCTTGAGCGCTAATGCCAAAGCCGATGCGTCTGCGGCGGGCGCATCGTAAAACCAGGCAAGATCGTTCTCTTCAGCAGGTGCGATGTGCGGGAACGTGAAGGATTCACCCTCTCCTTCAAAGTCACTCGCATCCGGTCGCAAGGTCGCCAAAACGGCGCCGGGTAGTGAAAGATCCCAGCGACCCGTGACGAAATCGGGGAGCGCTGCGCGATTGAAATCCGCGGCCCAATCGGGAAGCTCAGCAGCATAACAGCTATTCGTTGTAAATCCGCCGTCCTCCGGCGACAGCCACAAAACGGGCGCCCGAGCTTTCCCCGCATAAGCACGCGCAATATTGCGGCTCGCGCTGATAGATACGAATTTTCCATCCGCTTCGATAATCCGCTCACCGAGCGTTGCAACGCTTAGCCCATCACCCTGTCCGCCATGACCATTAGCGTCACAGTCATGCGGCAATGTATCGTCCGCATATACGCGGCGCCATACGGCGTCCTCGCGCACCTTCCAGGAATTATCCGAAAATCCATGTGTTTTCGGATGGGCGCCAGTCGCAATGGATGCGTGCCCGGGCAAGGAGTTGGTCGGCGCATGATCAACCCATGCATTGGGAAATCTAAGGCCGTCATCAAGCAAACGCCGAAACCCGCCTGTAAATTCTACTTCATGACGGTCCAGAAAATCGTTGCGCATTTGATCAACGGTGACAATGACAACAAGTTTTGGGACAACAGGTTTTGAAACAGCAGGCTGTCGCGCGGCGTCGATATCCGAGTTGTTATTTTCGGGCGCTGAACACGCAACAATCGTCAATATTGCAAGAGCTGAAAATTGCAGAACTCTCATAGTGGTCCTCATTCGAATATTGGCGACGCCGTCAGCATATTCGAATTAGTTCGCAAATGGATGGAATATTAGTCGTTTCATCGACTGGTATGAACGTCTCAACTCAAAACCTTGGGTTGAGGTGTGTTGGAGGTTTACCCGCCATCCTTACCCGCCATGCGGGAATTCCTTGCTTTTTTCGACTCAAAATTTGCGCATCGGCTTTATTTTGCTAGTGTTCACAGGGGTATTTTGGGTTGGGGCAGTAAATATGTATCGATTGGTTGGCGCATTTTGTGCGGCGGCGCTTGCCGTCTCTTTGGTTTGTCCGGCAGTTTTTGCGCAAGAAGATTCGATAGCGGATGATCTACTGCCGCTCAGCGAAGCTGCTCAACCCAACATCGACTATTTTGACAAGGACACATTTTCAACGCGTTCGATCATCTGCCCGTTCAAGGGCGCCATCGACTATGATGCCGGCGACATTGCATGCGGCCTGATAGAAGTTCCTGAAAACCGCGAAAAAACGAACCCGCGCTTCATAGAACTTCATTACGTCAAAATCGCCGCCAGGGAGCCTGACGATTGGGATGCGGAAGAAAGTGGCGAATGGATCAAGCGCGACGATCCGATCATCTATTTGACCGGCGGCCCCGGCGTAAAGGTTCAAGGCTATGTGGATCGCCTTAGAGAGCACGGCGTCACCCAGGCGCGTGATCTTTATATCCTTGAACAACGCGGCATCGGCTGGTCGGGCGATTTTTGCCCTACTTATTTCCTGCAGGACCCAACCGCCGCGAATACGTCAGATTGGGACCAGTATCAGCGTGCTGGCCTTGAAGCGATGGAGACTTGTTTTGCAGCAGCACAGGCAGCAAAGGTAGATCTTTCCGGTTATTCGAGCATCGAGAATGCTCGCGACGTCAAAGCCCTGCGTCAGGCGCTCGGCTTTGAACAATGGAATGCCTGGGGGATTTCTTATGGTTCAATTCTCGGACAGGCCTATTTAAAAGAAGACCCCGAAGGTGTTCGCGCCGCTGTCATTGACGCCATCGTGCCGCTGCAACAGGACATCACATTTCATCATATTGCGCGCTATTATGATCGCGTCCTGACAATGCTGGATGAGGCCTGCATCGCGCACGGAGACTGCGCAAAAAACTTCCCGGATTTCAAGACGCGGCTCGAAGCGGCAATCATGAAAACCTCCATGGCGCCGATCGAAGTTGAGGCCATTGACGATGAACTGTTTCCATCAGGCAGTGGGTATTTTTTTCAGGATATCATTGGCGGTGTTCCTTTTGTCCTGTTTTATGAACAAGACAACTACGCCACCCTACCCGCCTTTATTGATTCATTCGTTCGACTGGTTGAAAAAGAAAATTATGAACCGTTTCGTTTTTTGACAGCAGGCGGGGCGCCAGCCGTCGATATTTCCCAGGGTATGTATAACGCGATTGCCTGCAATGATAATTGGCACGCCGCAATGCAAAAGGCGTTTGAAGACGACTTTACGGCTTACCCCGCGCTCTCGATGATTTTCGGCGATCCCGCGCTGGTCGAAGAACAAGCGCGCATCTGTAAGAGATACGGCGCAGTACCGCGCTCTCCGGAGGATTACCTCCCCGTTAATACAGACATCCGCACCCTGATCGTCGAAGGCGCCATGGACCCCATTACGCCGCCGCCATTAGCCAAAGCAATCCTGGCAGGTTTTTCTAATGGGACCTATGTTGAATTTCCGTTCGCTGGTCATGGCCCTACACGGTCAGTCGAATGCGCTGGCGACTTTCTCACAAAATTTTACGATGCCCCCAATGGTGAGCTTGACGTCTCCTGCGTTGATGAAATGACGCCGCCGGAATTTACCGGCGCGCTTTTTGAAACCAGCGCCTTCACAAAACTGGGCGCCCTTGCGGCCGAGGATGAAAAAAAGCTTGTGGCTCCGCTGTTATGGGCGGGGTTACCGGCTTTGGTTTTCGTGTTCGGCACGATCATCTACACGCTTGCTCCTGCAGCGAGATTGATCAACGGCGCAGCAGGTCATCCAACAAGTGGCGCACGACCCCTTGCCTGGGTCACTTCGGTCCTCGGCCTCACCACTCTTGGCGGCCTTGGCTATGGCGCCTACGCCTCTTTCGAAGCGAATCAATTTCTGCTGCTTGTGGGAATGCTTGGCTGGGTGCGCTGGTTTGCTGTTGCAGGGCTCGCAGCCGGGGTCGCTGGACTGCTGCTGCTGTGGCTGACCCTGAAGGCGCGTATGCGCCAACCTCTGCCTATCGGCGTCCTTGGCGGCTTGCTTCTTACCGGCGCCTCTGGCGCCGCGCTGGCAGTCTGGGTCCTGGCCTGGGGACTGTCGCCCTTTTAGGTGTAGTGTTCGACCCCAAGTCCAATTTGACCTTGCGCAGCGACGCGGAGTTCGGCAGGTAGGCTCGGGTGATTTAATCGCTCATAACCACTATTGGGTCGCAGTCGACACTTGTTCGCACCGCGAGACCAAACCAACCTTGCTGAGAAAGCTCCAACAGAGCTGACGCCATGATTGCAGAATTCTTACCGGCCTTTGTCGCCGCTTTTGTAACGCTGTTTATCGTAATCGATCCGATTATGGTAACGCCGATATTTGCGTCACTGACGAAAGAGGACACATCTCGGCAACGGTTGCGGATAGCGCTTTCGGCCGCTTTGTATTCCGCCGTCATTCTTGCCCTTTTTGGGTTTGCCGGGAACACAATGTTGCATCATCTCGGCGTCAGCATGGCTGCGTTTCGAGCGGCGATGGGCATCATTTTATTCATCATGGGTTATCGCATGTTCTTCGATCCGGACAGCGAAACACAGGCAAAAACCCCAGGCCCGAAAGCATCGGCGCGCGACAATATCGCTTTCTTTCCGCTGGCGATCCCGATGCTCGCCGGGCCTGGCGCCATCGCAACTGTCATGTTGCTGATGGGACCGGAAACAGCCCTTGTTCAACGGGGCGCTGCACTCTCGGCCGTTGTCACCGTGCTATCAATCGGCGTTTTGATGATGGCTTTTGCCGGTCGTATCGGCGATGCGCTCGGCCGTACAGGGATGAATGCGATCACCCGCATCCTGGGAATGCTTTTGATGGCGCTGTCGACGCAATATGTGTTTGACGGGATTCGTATCGGCGTCCTCGAAAGGATGGCCCTTTCAGCGGGCGCCTGAAGCGTGATCAACGAGGTGGGTTGCGAGAGCGTTACCTAGAGCGCGCCGTCCAGGAGCGCCTTGGTTTCAGCATAGCCGTTCCCGCCAGGAGTGGCGCCATAACGCAAGGCGCCGCCGCGCAAAGACGCACCATCCCCATCGCCAGCACAAACAAATCTGTTAATGCGTTGGGCGCGAGATTTTCCTTCGTCGTCCCTACAAATAGCTTCAAGAGCGCCGAGGGCGCCGTCGCACGAATTTGTGAGGCTGACCGATGAAGGCCAGTCCGCGGCAGACCGCCAGTCAATCACAGCCGTCAAAGAGATTCCGCAAATTGACTCGGTATAGGCAACCTCTCTGTCGAGCGACCTTTCTTCCGCTTCCTGCGCCCTGATTTCACGCAGAGACTGCGCTGCCGCCGGCGCCAAGGCTGAGCCGAAGCACATACCGGCGCCTGCCGCGAAAACGGCTGCAAGACGGCATTTGGCAATAATGGTTTTCATCACAATCATTCTGTCGGCCCAATGCGGCCCTTTTACGACAAAATGCTGTTGATTTTCTAACGTGGCGACAAAAAAAAAGCCTGAATTATAGCGTTTCTTCAAGGAAATGCGTGATTTCCGCTGATGATGGGCGCCCCTTGATATCCAATATCGGTGCGTAGCGGATTTCAAGGGCCGATTCATTGAGCTGAATGCCGGGCGTGGTATCGGCAATAAAAACCGTCTTCTTTATCCGTGCAGCAATTATACGGGCGCCGGTGGGATCATCGGCCACGCCGCTGATCGCCTTTGCCGTCACAACAACAGCATCGGAAAGAACAGCGGCGTTGACGCCTTCAACTGCCGGAGGGGCGCCAACATCAAAAATAATCGGTGCGCCGGTGGCGGCGCTCAATATTGCCGTTGCCCCTTGCGCCCGCCGCAACGCGGTTTCGTAACTGACAAAAGGTAATCTCAGGGCCCGGTCATCGCCGAATGATTTTGACGCCGCGAGGCCCGCAGATTCACCAGGCCAAAAAACCGTTGCGCCGCCGTAAGATGCAATACGCAAAAGGGCGTCGCCTTGAGCATTTTTGTAAATGATATCGCCTCGCGGGCCACGCGTCGGCGCTAAAACATATATCTCGGGCGACGGACCTTGCGGGTCTATCGTGCAGGCGATTCGGGGGTCTGCCTGTGCGCATAAAAACTTGACCCGTGCCTCACTTGATTGATCCTCGAACAAAAAAGCGCGGTCATCGCTGGCAAGTACATATCGCTCAACCTTTCCACGCGCCGCACGCTCATCGCGGCGCTCGCGTTTCTTGCCTACCAGGGCTGAAAATGGGTCGGATTGCGTTTGCGCCATGGACACCGCAAGGCCGCCCTGGGCGGCCGCCGGCAAGGCGCCGAATACGAAAATTCCACAACACGCAGCGCCAGCCAACGCGATGGCGGCGTTTATACGGCGCTGGTTCACACCTTTGTGCAAAGGACTGCTCCTTGATCGCTCGGCTTTATCTGCAGCAATCCTATAACTCAGCATCTTGGTGAAAAAAGGGCCCGTCACGAAATGCGACGCTATAGGGCTTCACGAGTGGGTTAACGCGCTTTTTTCCATAGAATTCAGGCCGCGATATATTGACCGCCATTCGCCGTCAGCACAGCGCCGGTGATAAACCCGGCCCCATCGCCTGCGAGAAACGCCACGTAGTCGCCAATTTCCTCGGGGGTTCCCAGACGGCCGACCGGCACCTGGGCGACGATGCCTTGCAGCACTTTTTCGTCGAGAGCCGCCACCATATCTGTCTCAATATAGCCCGGCGCAACAGCATTTACGGTCACCCCTTTACGGGCGCCTTCCTGCGCCAGCGCCCGAGTGAACCCAATCATGCCGGCTTTCGCCGCCGAGTAATTGACCTGCCCCATTTGACCTTTCTGGCCGTTAATCGACGAAATATTGATGATGCGCCCGTAGCCACGCCCACGCATCCCCGGAAAAATCTGGTGGCTCATATTGAAAACGGAATCGAGATCCGCGCGAATAACTTCCGACCACAGCTGAGGCGTCATTTTGTGAAAAAATCCATCGCGAGTTATGCCGGCATTGTTCACAAGAATATCAGTCGGCCCCTGCGCGCCCTCAATTTCTGCAACGCCGCCCTGACAAGCATCATAATCTCCAACATCCCACTTGTAGACATTGATGCCGGTCTCACTTTTGAATTTCGCCGCTGCCTCATCATTTCCCGCATAGGTCGCGGCGACAGTGCAGCCGTTGTTTTTAAGGGCGAGCGATATCGCACGGCCAATGCCGCGCGTGCCGCCAGTGACAATCGCATTTTTTCCCATCTATTTTCTCCCGTTTCCGACCGGGCAGGCCCGGCTCAATAAATCCGTACCCATACCAACTTATCTTAACGCTCAACACACATGGCAATGCCCATTCCGCCGCCAATGCAGAGCGTTGCAAGGCCTTTCGATTTGCCAGACCGCGCCAACTCATAGATCAACGTTGTCAGCACACGGGCGCCAGATGCGCCAATGGGGTGGCCAAGTGCAATGGCGCCGCCATTCACGTTTACTTTTTCAGAGTCCCAGCCAAGCTCCTTACCGACCGCCAACGCCTGAGCCGCAAAGGCTTCATTGGCTTCGATGAGGTCAAGATCATCGAGGGTCCACCCCGCTCTTTCCAGGGCAATACGCGTAGCTGGGGCGGGGCCAATACCCATGATTGCCGGATCAACGCCGCAATGGCCCCATGAGGCGATGCGTGCGAGTGGATCAAGACCGCGCTTCTCGGCTTCTTTATCGGACATCACAATCAAGGCCGCGGCGCCATCATTGAGGCCGGATGCGTTTGCCGCAGTGACCGTCCCGCCATCACGCAGGAAGGCCGGCCGCAGACCCGCGATACCGTCGATAGTAGCGCCTTCACGAATATATTCGTCATGATCAAAAATCACCTCGCCTTTGCGCGTCTTAATAACGACCGGCGTGATTTCATCTGCAAACTTGCCTGCTTTTTTTGCCGCCTCAGCCTTGTTTTGACTGGCGACAGCAAATGCATCCTGATCTTCCCGACTGATCTGATATTTTTCCGCCAGGTTTTCTGCTGTCCTGCCCATATGAAAATCATTGAAAGCGTCCCACAAACCATCCGTAATCATCGTATCGCCAAAAGTTTGGGGGCCCATTTTAACGCCATCACGGAGATGGCCGGCATGCGGCGCGCGTGACATATTCTCCTGTCCACCTGCAGCGACGATATCAGCATCGCCAAGACGCACGGCCTGTGCCGCCATCGCAACAGCGCGCAATCCAGAGCCACAGACCTGATTGATCGTGATAGCCGGGCGCTCTTCGGGCACCCCGGCGCCCATGCTCGCTTGCCGTGCAGTGTTCTGGCCCTGGCCGGCCTGCAGCACATGCCCCATAATCGTTTCGCCAATATCGCCGCCAGAGATGCCGGCGCGCTCAATCGCGGCGGAAAGTACTGTTTCTCCCAGCTTTGCCGCCGGCACGCTGCTCAATCCACCGCCAAATGAACCAATTCCGGTCCGCGCCGCCGACACTATTACCGCACCGCTCATAAATCCTCCTCATCAGGTTTTCGTCTGCGCCGCGCGGCAAATACAAGATTTTGACCCCTGGAAAGCGCGAAGAGCAATAAATTTCAATAACTTACGCGGGCACGAAAGTTTGCGTACATGCGTAGGCAATTCTCATTTTCATGCTATAGCAGGTTTAGCAAGCGCACAAAATCGTTGCGCCGCAACAATTGCCTCTGCGACGGCGTCTGCCGTCGCGGCGGCGGCGATCGGGAGGGACCGCCTATGTCAGAAAAAGCAAAAACCGGCCGTAAAAATGGCGGCGCCGAAGGCGCTGCGACAGTTATCAAAAAATACGCAAATCGAAGGCTCTATAACACCGCCACTTCGTCATATGTCACGCTGGATTTTCTATCGGACATGGTGAAAAATGGTGAAGATTTCGTCGTCTATGACGCCAAGTCCGGAGACGACATCACCCACTCCGTCCTTACGCAGATTATCTTTGAAGAGGAAAGCAAGGGGCAAAACCTATTGCCCATCGAATTTCTGCGTCAGCTGATTAAATTCTACGGCGACAGCCTGCAGTCATTTTTGCCCGCTTACCTTGAGATGAGTATGAACTCGTTTTCACAAAATCAGGACGACATTCGTGAGCGCACACGCACTGCGTTTGGCGGCGCCCCTGGCTATAAGATGTTCGAAGACACAGTGCGGAAAAATATGGAACTTTACGGCCAGGCGATGAAAATGTTTTCACCCGTTGGCAATATCTATGCGCCGTCTGGCGGCGCACCGTCTTCAATGCCGAACCAAAACCACGGATCCGATGATGGCGATATCAACGAGCTAAAGGCTCAGCTCTCAGCGCTTCAAACCCAACTTGACAAACTCGAAAAAAAGGGCGGCTAAAACGCCGCCCTTTTGTCAATTCACATTCTGTCCTGGCGTATGGGCGGATCGTTTGGCGCGCCCTCCGGCAACCAGTCAGGGCTGGTTTCCGGCTTGCCCAACAGGTAACCCTGCAGATAATCAACGCCGAGCCCCTTAAGGAGCATCGCATCCGCCTCGTTGTCGACCCACTCTGCAACTGTTTTCATGCCGAAATTGCGCGCCAGGTCGAGGAGTGTTCTCACAAAAAGCTGGTTTTCGCGGGAGGACGAAACCCCGGTGACAAACGAGCCGTCAATCTTAAGAATATCGATATCCAGCGCCTTGAGATTTCGGAATGACGTGTAGCCCGCTCCGAAATCATCAATCGCAAACGAGCAGCCGAGTTTTTTGATCTCTGAGACAAATTCGATTGACGCATCTATCGCGTCGATAATCTGTGTTTCTGTCAATTCAACGGTAATGCGCTTAGCCAGTGTTTCATTCGCGCGCAGAAGCGAAATATACCCCTCAGCCCAAACAAAATCTTTCACCGTCTCTAGAGATATATTGACGGCCAGATGAATGTCTGGACAAACCGCAAGCGTGTTGGTCGCGAGTTCAAGAACACGCCTGTCCAAGAGGTGAACAAGCCCAAGACGCTCCGCAGCAGGAATAAATTCAGGCGCCGGCACTTCCTTGCCGTCCTCAGCGCGCATGCGAATAAGGCATTCAAATTTTCGTGGCGCTTCACCGAGATCAGTTACAATCGGTTGGAAAGCAAGCTCAATGCGGCGTTCGTTCAACGCTGTCAGAATGACGTCTGACATATGCGTGTTGCGACGACGCATGCTGACAACATCGGTTTTTTCAGAAAACGCGGACCAGCCGGATTTACCAAGGCGGCGGGCGGCATCGAGCGCGGCCTCGGACCGAGCCATTGCGACGTTTGCTTCGGTAGCGTGTTCAGGCAAATTTACAGCGCCAATGCTGACGGAAGCCGCCACAACTCCATTTTTTGTTTCAATGACACTCTCGCGCACCGAATTCAAAAGGCGGACGCAAGTCTCGCGCATAGAGTCAGCATTGCAATCGGCAAGAATAATGCCGAATTTGGTTCCTGCAACGCGACCCACCAGATCGTCGGGGCCTAAAACACCAACGAGACGTTTGGAGATTTCGACAATAACTTTGTCCGCCGCTTCAAAGCCAAAATCAGCGTTTACGGCGCCGAGATCATCTACGCCGGCGAGCAGATATGCACCGGTGCGTCCTTCATCACTAACCTGTTTGACAACGAAATCGAGCTCGTGGCGCAAATGGGTGCGGTTGAGCAGCCCGGTAAGCTCATCATTGGCGGCAAGCCAAGAAAGCTGCGCTTCGCGTTGCTTTTGTCCTTCAATCGACCGGATAACGCTGATCAATCGGCGACTAGACCCCGCGCCTATCCAACCGCCTCTTTCTTCAACCCAATGGCCGAGGCTATCGGTTCCCTGAAGCCGGTAACGACAGGCATAGCTTTGCGTTTCACCCGCAAAAGCAATCGCCCGCTCGGCGTCCACTTCCTCGCCAATTAGTGTTTCAAAGCCACTATTCGTGCGCGCAACATCAAAATTATCGACGCCCAGAATACGCTGCGCTGCATCCTCATCAGACCAGCTCATACGACCCGTCGCAGGGTCATATTCAAACATTGTCTGAATGCCGCTATCGGCGGCAATCTGCCCGGGCGAGTCCAGGTTAGGATTCGTCACGCCGTTCGCTGCGCGCGGCCCTAAGCTAACATTCTCGCTCACTAAATTTGGTGATAACGCGTCGGCGCGTTCAATCATCTGACCCACTCATGCAATTACGAGCTAACCATAGACCAAGAGCGGTAAATAAAATTTGAAGCGTCAGAAAGACTATGCGGCGCCAATCTTGCGCTATGTAAACCATGAAAGGAATTGTTAACCTTCCCGCCGTGCGCCCAACCGGGCGATTTGCCCCATTTCAGAGCGCATCGCAAAAGAACGCAGAAGGCAAAATGGTTAACGTACCGCGCGCGCGAACGCTTTGTTTGAACCGCGGCGGTTCTAAATGGACGGTAAACCGATCTCAGATCAGTTTCCTGGAGGCGTCGCGCGCCTATGCCCAAACGCAGCGCCCGCTATACCCGAAACTCGGCACAGCGGTCGATCAATATATTTAAGCCTTGAGGCTCAAAAGTTACGCGCCTGGCAGTGCGCCGCCAACCGAAAGGTCGCGCCGCGCCGTCACCGTAGTGACGATGAAGCCTGCCATAAAGTCCAGGAATGTCATCGACATAAATAGAAAGAATACTGAATTCCCAAACCCTTCAACGATGATGAACAAAAGCAGCGCAACAACGAACACCACTACAGAAAGCGCATGGTTCATGATCGATTCAGAACCGGTTTTCGTCGATCGAAGCAGTTCAACGAAAAGCAACCCCATACTCGCTAATAGGAAGACATCACCCCAAGTGACATGCCACGTGTCACCGGAAACCATCGGCAACGCAACGAATTCGATATCATACCAGGGCATATCCGCGCCCCCGACCGCACCCGTCAACGTCAAAATAGCAAACACGATCAGGCTGATCGCCAGCAATGGAAACATTTGATACATAACCCGCACTTCTCCCGCTAAAGCCGCTCCCCAAATAGCGGCATTTCCCATCACCTTACCACAGCTAACCCATCCAAAAAGCCTGAATCAGAGCTTCGGCAAAAAATTGCAGGACAAAATGCGGCTATACTGCTCAGCCCAGCCCCCTTGCCAGTCGGCAGATCACCACTGGAAACTGACGAAAAATGGTGGTTTTTCCGCCGGCGTGTATCTGATCCCGACGCCAAAACGGCAAACGACGCCCCAAGGGCTATTCGGCCGCGTCACCGCTGGCAAATAACCGCAAAAGCGCCTTCGTCCGTCCTGCACAACCTAAAGCCATCGCTTGATTACTGCCACGCCTCATCAGATTTCAGGCGCGGCGATACACTGTCGGTGCAGAATACGCCAACACAGTTTTCGCCCAGCGTTAAGCCCGTGCACCTATTCTTGCAATTGTCGACGGGCTCAATTACTCCACGCCAAAATAGATGCGCCAATAGTTGATGTGCGCCACACCGATGATTGGCATCGAGGCGAATGCCCAAAATAAATTCTATATCGGTTTCCCCGGCCCTGCGATCATTTTGGGTTGTGGGCGCCGCCCTTACCCTGTTCAAAATACTTATTCTTGTCATCGCCGAAGGTGAGCTGGGCCCTGACGAATCCCAATATTGGTTTTGGTCAAAGGACATAGCCTTTGGCTATTTTTCGAAACCGCCATTGATCGCCTGGGTTATTGGTCTGACAACAAGCGTTTTTGGAAATGCGGAATGGGCGGTACGCCTTTCATCACCGCTGTTTCACCTGGGCGCGGCAACGTTTTTATATTTCACTGCGCAGAAACTATATGATGCCCGTATTGCATTTTGGGTTGGGCTTGGTTGGCTTACAATTCCCGGTGTTATCCTGTCGTCCTATTTGATCACGACCGATGCGTCCCTTCTGTTTTTTTGGTCCGGCGCACTGTTTTTGCTGTTTCACATTGTCGAGAAAGAAAAACCGCTAACGCAAGACTTCGCACTCCTCGGCGCGATGATTGGGTTCGGATTGTTGGCAAAATACGCAATGATCTATTTTCCGATTGCCCTCGCTTTCGCGGTGTTTATTGAACCCCGTATTCGTCAAAAAATCCTGCGACCGCCGTTTGTTGCAACCGCGATTGTTGTATTATTGCTGATCACGCCAAATATCTGGTGGAATGCGCAAAATGCCTTTCAGACATTGGCGCACACGGCCGACAATGCCAACTGGGGCGAGCCGTTCTCCAGACCTCAGAAGTTCCTGTCATTTTTGACAGCGCAGTTCGCGATTGTCGGCTTCATCCCGTTAGCAACACTTTTTTACATGGCTACCCGATGGCGATCAGTCACAAATGGAAAAGGAGAAGCATTCGATCGAACGCGGCTGCTACTCATTTTCGCGCTGACGCCGCTTGTCATTGTCTCGATTGAGGCAATTATTTCACGCGCGCACGCGAATTGGGCGGCCACAGCATATCCCGCTACCTTATTGTTGGTGACCGGCTTTCTGTTTGGCGCCGGCAAAGCCTGGCTTGCCAAAACCAGCGTCGCTATTCACCTCGTTCTTCAATTGACATTCGCAGTCGTCATTTCAAACTTTAGCTTGATTGATGATTTGAAAATGTCTCACGCCACAAGAGACATCCGCGGCTGGGCGGCTCAGACAAGTGCAATATCGGCCATGGCATCAGGGTTCGACGCCATTGTCATCGATGACCGGTCGTTGATGGGAACAATGCTGTATTATGAGGGAGAACGCTCGATTGAAGTCGTTACGATTGATGTGAACGCAAGCGTCGACAATCATTACGAGTGGTTCAAGGCTTTCGATCCCGAACGCCACAAGCGTGTATTGTTCGTTACGACTCGTGACGATGACGCCCACGTCAATTACCGGTTTAAAAACATCACGCCGCTCGGACCGCAGACTGTAAATCTCGGCAATGACGTGGAGCGCACTTATCATGTGTTTGATATATCTGGCTATTATTGGCCAGCTGCGCCGTAACGCATTAGCACGCGTTTCCGAAAAAGTGTAAAGCGGTTTTCCGGTACGAAGTGCGCTTGGATTTTAGCGAGACGATCGCCGCGCAAATATTGACCGGGCGCGTTTCACGCCGCGTTTGCCAGCGCGGACGCGGACCCCAAATAGACGTAGGGCCTTGCCGATCGCTCGCTTTACAAAAAGTAATCCGAACGCCGCCCAAAGCGCACCGGCCACCAGCCAAAGAAATGGCTTGGGATAAGCATCAGAAAAATGAGTGTTGAAATAACGGATGACGCTGGCTGTTTTACGCGCTTCAACTTTAACGGGGTTCGCACGACTTGAGCTTTTGTAATGCATGACGCTGACATGGGGGCTGAAAAAAATTCTCCCACCTGCCTTTCGATAGCGAAGGCAAAAATCGACATCTTCAACATGCAGGAAATATTGCTCGTCCATGCCGCCAATCTCTGCATAGGCAAGGCGCGGCAGCATAAAACAGGCGCCGGATATGGTCGGCGCCTCGCTAACAGAACCCGGACATTTTTGCCCATGCAAATTAAACCGACGGAAATAAGGATGGCGGGGTGCGAGGCGATAAAGTCGTGTCGTTTCCACAAACGCTCGCCACGGCGTCAGTGTTGCACGACGTGAGCCCTGCTGTTCAGCGCCATCAGGATTGATCAGTTTCGGCGCCAACAGCCACTGCTCGCCAAGCTCGCGGGCGTCTTTCAACAATTGTGCAACGCCCCCGTTGGGCATGACCGCATCGGGGTTGAAAAACAAAAGAAGATCACCGCCCGCAATTTCAACGCCTTTATTACAAGCCGCAGCAAACCCCACATTACCGTGTCCCGACAATAGTCTGACTGGCGTTGCGTCGGCGTCCGCAATGGCGCGCTCCACATCACCGGCAAAATTGCCGTTATCAACCAAAATGATCTCTAGAATTTCCGGCTGCTCGCGTAATGACGCAATGGACCGAGCCAACAAAGGGCCGGTGTAATAACTGACGATGACAGCGCTAACCGTTGGGACCGGCAATTCATTGTCGATATCGGGTTTTTCATTCATCAGCTGTGTCACGAAGCGGTTCGAATGCGATACAGGGAATATGACAACGCAACGCCCATTGCCGCAAGGGCTATCGCGGCGTGACGCCAGACCTGCCAGATGCTTCCCTCTATCAGCATGGACACCATGATCGCCGCCAGGGCCCCGATCAGGCCCGCTGTAATAACCGGTGGCAACGATACTTGCCGCAAAATGCGCAAGCCAAAGAAAATGAACGCCGCAATAGCGATTACACCCGGCAAACCGAGTTCAAGCCAGACTTGCAAGATCACATTATGGGGGTGCGTCGGCATAATGGATAATTCAAACGGCGCGCCCGGCACGGCAACTGTCGCCGCTGTTTCTTTCCAAATTCTCGCATAATCGGCGCCATAGCCGAAAGGGAGGCCATCAGGGATCTGGGCGCCGGCCGCTTGCCAAATAGCAACGCGATGAAGCCACGACGCTGGCGCAACACCGCCAAATTTTTGAAAAATATATTCGACCGGTAAAAACGCTAATAGTGGTGTTAAAAACAACACGATCAATATAGTCCATCCGGCAATCGTAACCGCTCGATTTGGCGCCATCAACGCCAGTGCCGCTGCCACAACACCCACCATTATGGCCCCCGCATTGGCGGTAACAAGATTGCTTGAGGCGGCCAACAAGCCGACCGCGATAATCCCGACGCCGATCCATTTTCCCCGGAGCATGGCCGCAATAGCTGCTGCAGGAAACAAGGCTGGCGCCAACGATGTAACGCCGCGACCAAGCGCCGTCACGTCACGCCAACCGCCAGGCGTCAGGTCCTTGGGCGGCAAAACGCTCCGCAAAAAACCGTCGGTAACGCCCTCAAACAACAAAACCGTGACGCCAGCGGCGATGGAAAGCGAAAACGCAGCCGATAATCGGTAAGCCCAAACACGCGGTAGGTTCAGCGAAAACCACACAACACTGCCGCCAACCAGCACTGGCGCCAGAACATTGAGGATCAACGATGGTTGTGCTTTAGGCGACCAAAACCCGGACACGAAAACCCAGCCGCAAAAGATGATGATGGCGACCAATCCTGCGAAAAATGGTTTCTTGATATCCGGTTTGTCAAAGAGCTGACCAAACGCCGATTGCCAAAAATCTCCGCGCGCAAATGCCGGGAGACTTGCAAGCAGCAACCAGGGGGCGATGCCGCGATGCCCGAACACCGCCGTCAGTGGCAGCAAGACAAATAGTCCAAACAACCAATAGAGGCTGGCGCGATCACGTTGTTGCCTAAGGGTGAGGGGCGCCATGACCGCGCCTATACCGCGCGCAAATCTGGCGCAAGCGCTTCCAGCGCCAGCGTCGTCTTTGCTTCATCGCGACCGAGAACTTCCTGATCTTTTCGGCCAAGGCGACGCAGCGAGACCTTCGCCTCCTCTGCTTCCCGGGCGCCGACAACGGCAATCACCGGCACTTTTGCATGTGAATGTTCGCGCACCTTGTAGTTGATTTTCTCATTCCGAATGTCGAGAGCGACACGCAGCCCCGCCGCCTCAAACGCTGACGCAGTCTCACGAGCATAATCGTTCGCTTCCGATGTAATCGTTGCGACGACGACCTGAACAGGCGCCAACCAAAAGGGCAGCTTTCCCGCATAATTTTCAATCAGGAGGCCGATAAACCGCTCAAATGTACCAAAAACCGCGCGATGCAACATGACAGGTATTTGCCGGGCGCCGCTTTCATCCACATAACTCGCTGAGAGTCGTTCCGGCGTGCCATAGTCGAGTTGAAACGTGCCCGCCTGCCAGGTACGACCAATGGCATCGGTCAAATGGAACTCTAGTTTCGGCCCATAAAAAGCGCCTTCGCCCTCGGCATATTCAAACTCAAGACCAGCGGCAGTGAGGGCATCTGCCAGCGCTTTTTCAGCGCGATCCCATGTCGCATCATCGCCGGAGCGTTGTTCAGGCCGTGTCGCGAGCTTGTAGGCAATCTCGGTCATGCCCATGTCTTCATAGACGCGCGCGAAAAGCGCGAGAAACCGCCGCGTTTCTTCCGTGATCTGATCTTCCCGGCAAAATATATGCGCGTCATCCTGGGTCATCTGACGCACCCGCATCAACCCGTGCAGCGCGCCATGCGCCTCATTGCGATGGCAGCAACCGAATTCCGCCATGCGGATCGGCAGATCTCTATAGGATTTAATACCTTGATTGAAAATCTGCACATGCGCCGGACAATTCATTGGCTTTAGGGCCATAAGGTCGCCCTCGCCGGTCAAAACTGGACCGTCATCATCTGTTGACGGAATTTCGTCCGGAACAACAAACATATTTTCGCGGAATTTTCCCCAGTGCCCTGACTTCTCCCATAGTCTGGCGTCAAGAAGCTGCGGGCTTTTAACCTCGGCATAACCATCAGCATCAAGGCGCCGACGAATATAGGCTTCCAGCTGTCGCCAGATGAGATAGCCTTTCGCGTGCCAAAACACCGAGCCTTGCGCTTCCGGCTGAAAATGAAACAGATCCATCTCACGGCCAAGCTTTCGATGGTCGCGTTTTTCCGCTTCTTCCAGCCGGTGAAGATAAGCCTTTAGTTCTTTCTCACTCGCCCAGGCAGTGCCGTAGATGCGTTGCAGAACGGCATTGCGATGATCGCCGCGCCAATAAGCGCCGGCGACCTTCATCAATTTGAACGCTTTACCGATATGCTTCGTGGACGGAAGGTGTGGGCCACGACAGAGGTCATGCCACTCCCCATGATAATAGACCTTAATCGACTCGCCCGCAGGCAAATCTTCAATAATTTCGGCCTTATAATGTTCACCGATCTCTTTGAAATGTGAGATCGCTACATCGCGATCCCAGACCTCCCGCCGGGTCGGGCGATCTTCGTCGACGATCGCCGCCATACGAGCCTCGATTTTTTCAAGATCATCAGTGGAAAATGGTTCATCTCGGGCAAAATCGTAGAAAAACCCGTCCTCGATATTCGGGCCGATGGTGACTTGCGTCCCCGGAAAAAGCTCCTGCACCGCCTGAGCCATTAAATGCGCGGTGTCATGGCGGATGATATCGAGGGCGTCCTTATGGTCGCGGGTAAGGATTTCCACGCTGACATCTTGATCGATATCGGCAAAGAGGTCGCGCACTTCGCCATCGACCTTTATCGCCAACGCCTTTTTCGCGAGCGATTTGGAAATCGACTCCGCAATGTCGGTTCCTGTTACCGCGCCGTCAAATTGGCGTACAGATCCGTCAGGGAGGGTAATGGCGACCATGGGCGTTTGTTCCTTGCGCTTCGCAACCGCAAAATTAAGACCCGTCACTTCCCAAAGAGCGGCCTTCCCGTCAAGCGTGGCGGCGGCTTCCCACCGACGGGACCGTTAAAATCCGGCAATGACTGGCGGATCTGTGCTATGATCTGCGGATCATCCCGATTTCGAACCCCTTGGAGCCTTAGTATGCGGAAAATCGCGTCAATCATCGCCCTCATCTTCATGACCATGACAGGTTCAGTACAGGCACGCGAAAAGAGCCTTGACGATCTTGTCTTCCTGACCGGCGCCTGGCGGGGAGGCGATGATTTCGTCTTTGAGGAAACATGGAGCGCACCGGCAGGCGGGGTCATGACCGCCATGGCGCGCGGGCATCAGGGCGACCAGCTGCGCGTCCTTGAATATATCGTCGTCACCGAAGAGACAGACGGCATTGTGATGCGCTTTAAGCATTTCAATGCGGACTATTCGACATGGGAAAAAGGTGATGCGCTTGTCTCCCTTCCCCTGACTTCGGTTAAAGAAAACGATGTAACATTTAGCGCCGACCCACCATCGGAAACCGTCAAATCAATCCGCTACTGGATGCCCGATGCAAAAACCCTTCAGGCCGACGTTGTAGTGGTCGAAGACGGCGGGGAAGATGGTTTTTCGCTGGTGTTCACCAAAGCCGACTGATCAGCGCCGCGCTCTGTCCAGGCCCAGTCGCCAAGCCGCCAGAAGCGCCAACCAACTTGCGGCGCATCTTCAGGCACAGGATCAAACCCGTCACTGCCAAAAGGATGGCATCGCATCAGCCGTGAGAGGCTAAGCCAAAACGCGCGGGCAGGCTTATGTTTTTCGAAGGCCTCGGCAGCATAGTCAGAACACACCGGTGAATGCCGACAGCGAGCGCCAAGAAAGTAGAACGCCGGCGACAGGCTGCGCTTATAAAGCCACAGCACACCAAAGGCGGTTTTTTTGATCAATCGGTTCAGCACAAGCCTGGTAAGTAACGATCAGCTGCGCATCTTTCCACTGCCGCTCGCATCAAATCTTACGGCGTCCGGCATTCCTGGACGTCCGCTGGCGGCAAGACCGGATCGAATTGATCTGGATTGTCGTCCACAAGATCGAGATAGGCTTCAACGAGGCTCGAATAAGGCGGCAAGGGCCCGGCGCCGAGATTAACGCCGCCACTCGCCAGACCGTGCCAGATCTCAAAATGAAGATGCACGGTCGTTGATCGCGAAACCGCCCCCGTCTTGTTGGAAATCCTGCCGATGGGTTGGCCCCTCACGACGCGCGCATCTTTTGCAATGCCGGGTTCCAGCGGCCGATCAAGGTGCAAAAATTTATAGACGAGACCGCTGTCACCGTAGATCTCAACAAGGTGTGTTGCACCGACCCGGCGCACAAAGCCGTCTTCCGGCGCTACGGCCAGATTGGCGCCATTGTCACAGGTCGCAGGCCGAATATCCTGACCGTGATGACCAACGCCCGCAGCGCAAAGGCCGTTTGAGCGCGTCCTGACCTCACAGAAATTATCCCGCCACGGATAATCAAAATTTACCGGGTCATTTTCCTGTCCGGTATTGGGGTTTTCATAAACTTCACCACCACCGTAATTGTAGCCACCGCCGCCAAACATGAAAATTTGCGAATTGAGGAAAGCGGGTCCCGACTGCACTGGAAACCGCATTAACGGCGCCACAACCGAGGCATCTGTAACACCGAGAGAAGCTTCAAAGCGCGCAGTTTTTTCCTGCAGCGCGCCAGGTGCACCATGCGGCAAACTAACTGGCTGGCTGGGGGTCGGCACATCATCTTCTGCGGGCGATGGAGCGGGGTTGGCGTCCTCCGCAGCATCGTCACTCTCAACGGGTTGCGGTGAAGATCCGCTGTCAGCAGGGAAGTCACAGCCGGCAATAGCCAAGCCGAACGCGCCAGCAGCGATAAGCCGCAAAATATTTGTGGGGGAAATTGTCACAACCTTCATGGCCGGGCCCTCCCGGCTTCACCGACAGCGACCACCATTTCTCTTGCGATATTTCCAATCGCATCGCGGTCATGGCAGGAAGGATCCTCATCCGCGCTGTCGTTGCGGCAATAACGCGTCAGCGTATAGGAAGCGCCGTAAAGCGAAAAGCTGGCAATCAGCGCATAGTCAGTCTCAATAGCGCTGACATTGCCGCTCGGCGACGGCGCCCCAGCGGCGGGATTGACGATGGTCAGGACCCGCGTGCCGTAAAGGCTGTAGGCTCGCCCGTCGATCGTAAAATCCGCATGATAAGAATCACCTCTGCCGACAATCGACAGCGACTCATTATCCGCGCGCGACGGCAGCAACAGCGGCAGTGCTGCACGATCAACAAAACGGGTGCTATTATGTGACGTCGCGCTAAGGCTCAAATCTTTTTGCTGACCAAGCGTTGCTTCCACTGCGTCCCAGTCTATCGCCGTACGAATGCGCGTCGCGGCCGGATAGAGGCGCAACGCATCGCCCATATCGGCGTCATCATCTGATTGCACAACTTCAGCGCCAGCAATGGATGGTGAGCGGCGTTCGGCGTTAAGCGCCGCCAAAACCGGTGCCTCCGTGGTTTCAGGTCCATAGGCGAGGGTCAAATCGTCAATGAGGAAACGAACGGCCTGGTTATTTTGCGAGATACGCCGCATCTGAATGGTAACGCGCGCAAAACTTGCAGCTTCTGTTTCCAACGAAATGACGGTTGGCCAGGTGAAGGCGTCCTGACGCCAGGCGAAACGACTATTATCCGCCGCAACCTGTTTGCCGCTAGCGTCAAAACCACTGACATCAACAATAAATATCTCATCGAGGATACCGCCGGTCGGATTGATCCGCATAGACACCGCATCGACCGGCCTTGAAAAATTGAGCGTCATCGCTGATCCGCCTGCACGAACATCGTGGGCGGCGGCGCGGCTTCCGCTTGCCGCCGTCGGGTAAGGACAGAGCGAAGCGTTCACGTCATCGGTGACGCGTGCGCAGAAATGGACAGCAGCGCCACGTCCGAAAGAAACGCCATGGGAGCTTTCGTATTGCGTGGTCAGCGCAATGCCCGCGCCAGCGGCGGAACCCTGCGCGTTTTCAAAATCTATTGTGTTCGATGGCGCCACTTCACTGGTTTGCGACAATCGCAAATTCGACAAATCAAGAACGCGCGCCTGCAGCGCCGGTTGCGGCGACGTTTGCGCAAGCGCCGCAACACCCAAAGCGGCGCACGCGCCTATCGCAGCAGCCGATCGCTTTATTAAAGAAATTTTTCCCATAACCCCTCCCCTGGCGAACCCATGGTAATCGAGCGACGGCGCCGCGGCAAGTCGGCCAGCGCCCTCACAACCCCCCGATTCAGAAGGGGATTTTGGACTTGCCTATAAAAAATCCCGGCGCGCGGGCACGCGCCGGGACAGGAAACGCCGCGCCGGGAATGGGAGTGCGCGCGACGCAACGTCAGTAGATTAGTCGGTGACTACTAGGACGCGCATCCGGCTCGTTCCGCGCTTTTTTCGCCACTGCCTATAAAACGAGCGGGGACGAATATTCCGGCGCAAAAACAAATAAAAATTTTATCGACGGAGTTTCCCGTCACCACCGTTTAATTAACACGAGTTCCGCGCCGCCGCGTCCAAAGGGAAGAATTCTCAAATGCACAAAATCATTGCTTTGTCTCTCGCCATCATCACCACCGCCTGCGCCTCCCCGGGAAAACAGCAGGCGCCGGGAGAGCGCGCAGGCTCCGTCAATCAACCACAGCTCCTCCTCGCTCATGCGCGTGACGTGCAAGCGAAAAGAGGGTGCAAGGCGGCCATCCCGGCTTATCGCGTAATCGCCAGCTTCGGTGAGGGGTATGATTTTGCGCAATTCGAGCTTGGAGCATGCCTTTTAAGCGTTGAAGGCGCGAATGAAGTCGAAGCGCTCTTATTTTCCAGAGAGGCCGAATTCTGGCTGACTCGCGCCGCCTGGGCTGGCAACGCCCGCGCGCAATTGAAATTGGCCACAGCATTGAGCGGCGCCCCCGCAGCAGGAACCGAAGCGCTTATCCCTGCTCCCGCTGACGCGCTTAAATGGGCGCTTGTCTATGAGCAAAACAGCGATCGCAGCCTCTATAGTATGAAACCGGCGCCGACGCTGATGATGGATCATCTGAAGGCCGCGCTCAAATCAGAAACACTGATCGCCGCACAGGCTTTTGCCGATAGTTTCACACCAGTAAAAATGGCAGCGTTCACGCCCCCGAGGCGTCAAAATGGCGGGGCAGGCTTTCAACGACGCCAACAGCCTGACGGACGGCAACGCCGGCGGCGATAAGGCCCAATTGGGCGCCTAACCCCGAACCGACAGCGCCTTTCCGAATGTTAGGCGCCATGGCGCTCTTTGGGCCAACCGCACCAGCAGAGTACGAAATTTTTAGTGTGAAGAATTGAGTAATTTACTTTTAGCACTCCATGTTTGTACAATGACCAGCGACATTTCATTCTCCTGTGCAAAAGAAAATGGGGGCGAGGGTGAAAACTCTATTTGCAGTGCTGGTCGGGTTTTTCTGTCTGACAGTAACCGCCGCTTCGGCAAGCGAGCTGTTGTCGCCCGCTGTCTATTTCAAAAATCCTCAACACCGGCTCTTCAGCATATCCCCGTCAGGACGGTTCCTTGCTCTCGTCCGGGATCTTCCTTTTGAAGAAGTTGAGTATCCTGAGTTCGACGAACCGGAAAAAAAGCGCCGGAGCCGGTCGACAGTTTCGTTCATCGCGAAGACGCGCGGTGATCAAATTCTGATCTATGATTTAGATGAGGGAAACTATGTAGAAAACATCAATGTTCCAAATCAGTCCGTCTATTGGCTGCATTGGGCCAGCGATGATCGCATCCTCGCATCGATTTCAGTGAGTTATGATCTGAACTTTGGCCGAAATTTGACGTTTGAATTGCCCGCCTCACGAACGATATCAATGGTTCGCGGCAGCGGTGGCGGCGACGCAGTCACACTATTTGCGAATGATCGCGCAGTGTTGCGGCAGAACCTTTTTCTCTCAAATATTGCAGATCCGCTTCCGAACGACCCCGACCATGTGCTCATGTCCGCCTACCGACAAAGAGACCTCGATCTTTGGCGGGTCAATATCGTATCAGGTGATGCAGAACGTGTTGAGGCTGGAACACCGAGAACGTTTGGTTGGGTCACCGACAGCCAATCCCGTGCGGCGTTTCGTTTGGATAAGAATTTGAACGGAACCCTCATGCATGTTTTTTCTCGAAAAAACGGAGGCCGTTGGCAGAAAATTATTACGACCCGCCTCAATGAAAAAGGAGAAGCGCCACAATTTTGGCCGATCGCGCGTGGCGGCAACGAACATGAAATGTATGTTCTTACATCACCGCCAGATCAGCCGAGAGCCGCCATTGCAACATTTGACCTTCGCTCAGGTGAAATCGCTCAGACGACGCTGAGCGACAACCAATATGATTTCGGCGGCGGTTTGAAAGACCCGAGCTCCGGCGAATATATAGGTGCGTGGTTGATCGAGGACCGTTATCGATTGGTGCTTGAAGACACGAAATTGCAGCAGCATGTGGACGGTGTAAATGCCTTCTTTAGTGATGACGCAAATGTCCGACTGATTGCTGCAGACCGCAAACTCTCGCGATTATTGTTTGAAGTCAGCAGTCCGACAATCCCGGGCGATATCTATTTTTACGATCGCGCCGCACGGCATATCGAGCCGCTGTTTGATACACGTCCTAAACTTGGCGAAGATAATTTGGCGCGCGTTGACATTGCCACCTACCAGGCTCGTGACGGGCAACCTATTCGTGCCTATATCACGCATCCGGTCGGCGTTGCGCCTGACGCACCGGCGCCGCTGATTGTATGTCCCCACGGTGGACCGGCAGCGCGAGACGCATATGATTTCAACCCCACCACTCAATTTTTGGCGAGCCGCGGCTACCGAGTTCTGCAGCCAAACTTTCGCGGGTCGTCTGGTTATGGACGACAGTTTGAAACAGCCGGTGACCACGAATGGGGCGGCTTAATGCAAACAGATGTGATCGACGGATTAACTTATGTCCGCGATCAAGGCCTCATTGGTAGCAACAAAACATGTATTATGGGTACGAGCTATGGCGGATATGTGGCGTTATATGCAGCCATGACCGCCTCAGATCTATTCGACTGCGCCATATCAATTGCCGGCGTGACGGATTTGCCGGATATCATTGAATACGCGCGCGACACAGGCCGGGACGAGTTTGCATTCGCCAAAAAACTGATCGGCGACCCGCGCGCTGACAAGGATATTCTTGCAGCTCGCTCTCCAGCGCGACATGCGAAGGAAATTTCCATACCGCTGCTGATCATTCATGGCCGCCTGGATAACATTGTACCCTATGCCCAGGCGAAGAAACTTGCCGATGCGTTAGATGCGGAAGATTTCGAGTATGAATGGTTCGATGTTGTTGACGGCCATAGTTTTTCAAGGCTTGGATCGACTGTGCAGAGCATGCGCCGAATAGAGCGCTTTCTAGGCGAACATCTAGGCGGAGCAGTTGAATAGTTTATTTTGAGAGACCGGCGCCAACAGCCTGACGGCCAACAACGCCGTCGGCGGCGTACAAAATGGCTTCTCGCTAAAGCAATCATCGGAAATTCATGGGAAATGTGCCGTTTGCCTTGACGACCGGTTGCGCTTCAACACGCTCGTCGGCACTAAGGGCTATTATGTGGAAAACCCTTGACAGCGCACCGCCCCTCATCATCGCCCATCGCGGCGCCAGTGGGTATTTGCCCGAACACACGCTTGAAGCCTATAGCCTCGCCATCGATCAAGGCGCAGACATTATCGAGCTTGATCTCGTGTTTACCAAGGATGGTGTCTTGGTGGCGCGTCATGACCGCTATTTGTCAACGACAACGAATGTCGCTGATGAACCAAGTTTTACACATCGCCGCCGCGCAAACCCTGATCCAGAAGGCGATAACAGAAACGATTGGTGGGTTGAAGATTTCACGCTCACTGAACTCAAATCGCTCCGCGCACGCCAGCCAAACCACAACCGACCCAAAGAGTTCGACGATCGATTTGAGATTCCAACTTTAGATGAAGTGCTGGCGCTGCTTCAAGCGAGGTCCAGCGATATGGATCGCAATGTTGGCGTTTATTCGGAAACGAAACACCCTAACTATTTTGAGAGCATCAACCTTGATTTCGAAACGCCTCTGCTTGTTGCGTTTGAAGGTTTTGACGGTGGCCCGGTCCTCATTCAATCTTTCGAACCATACGTCCTGAGACGCCTAAAAGGAAAAACAACCGCAAAGCTTGTGCTGCTCCATACGAATCAGGAACAAGCTGAATTGCTTAGAGACAGGACACTTCGAGAAATTGCCGCATATGCCGATGGCATCGGCCCTGAGAAATCAATTGTATTTTCAAAATGGGAAGATCATTCTCGCTTTGTGGAAAAAGCACATCAGCATGGGTTGTTTGTGCATCCCTGGACTTTTCGAAACGACAGCCCGAATGAATTGCTGAAAGATTTTCTAGCGCAACACCACCCTTTTCCCGATGATACGAAACTGACCAATCCCGACAACCCACTATCTTCTGCTCATGAATATGAGTTCTTTTTTGCAGCTGGCGTCGACGGCGTTTTTACGGATTTTCCAGACACTGCAATTGCGGTTCGCAACGAACTGGCGCGATAAAAAATGCCGCCGCGGCGCTATCCCGAACCGCGGCGGCATGCTTCGTGACGTCTCCTCCCTGAAAAAAAACGTCAGCCGAAGTATTATGCAGGTCGTTGCCCGATCAACGGCTTACTCAGCCGCTGATCTAAACTGCGCCGACTCCGTCGATTCGCCCATGGCCGTCGTCGATGACTGGCCGCCCGAAAGCGTGTTGGCGACAAGGTCGAAATAGCCGGTCCCAACTTCGCGCTGATGGCGCGTTGCTTCATAGCCGTGCTTTTCGGATGCAAATTCAGCTTGCTGCAATTCGGAATATGCGGCCATGCCGCGATCGCGATAGCCGCGCGCCAATTCAAACATACCAAAGTTCAATGAATGAAATCCAGCAAGCGTGACGAACTGAAACTTATATCCCATGGCGCCAAGTTCGCGTTGGAATTTTGCTATTGTTTCCTTGTCGAGATTAGCCTCCCAGTTGAATGATGGCGAACAATTATATGCCATCATCTTTCCGGGGTAATCTTTCTGAACTGCTTCAGCAAAACGGCGTGCATCATCAAGATTGGGATGCGAGGTTTCCCACCACAGAAGGTCAGCAGATTTTGCATAGTTAAGTCCGCGCGCAATACAATGATCAACGCCCATTCCATCTTTCAGACGATAAAAACCTTCAGGCGTTCGGCCTTGATCAAAATCGATGAACTCATGATCGCGTTCATCAATATCCGACGTAATTAGTTTTGCCGATTCCGCATCAGTGCGCGCGACCAGCACGGTGGGTACGCCCGCAACATCAGCGGCAAGCCGCGCTGCGTTGAGGTTTCGTTCATGGGCTTTCGTCGGTATCAGGACTTTTCCGCCTAGATGGCCGCATTTTTTTTCAGACGCGAGCTGGTCTTCGAAGTGAACGCCGGCAGCGCCCGCCTCAATATAAGCCTTCATAATCTCGTAGCAGTTTAATGGCCCGCCAAAACCTGCCTCCGCATCAGCAACGATCGGCAGAAAATAATCGCGTTGCACATTGCCCTCGGCGAACTCGATCTGATCGGCGCGGCGGAGCGCGTTGTTGATTTTACGCGCCAGCTCCGGGCCGGAATTTGCCGGATAGAGAGACTGGTCAGGATAGACCTGGCCGGAAACATTGGCGTCGCCCGCCACCTGCCATCCCGAAAGATAAATCGCCTTGAGGCCCGCCTTCGCCATCTGGATCGCCTGATTTCCGGACAAGGCGCCAAGTGCGTTCACATAATCTTCTGACTTCAACAGCTCCCAGAGCTTGTTAGCGCCGCGTTCGGCCAGGGAATTGGCGACGGGTACGGAACCACGCAGGCGCTCAACGTCGCCTGCCGAATAATTGCGCTCGATCATATCGAAGCGCCCGGATGAGTCGGTCGGAACTAGATCTTCAAAAGTCGTCATGGGAAATCCCCTGGATTAAAACGAAGCAGCCAGAAACAAAGCTTGAGGCATGTTTGGCGCTCCGCTTGACGCGGCACAATCTCGATCTCGTCACCACGTGCAAAACATTTCATCATAATTGTAATATTGTAATTTTTGTAATATAAGATGCAAATGCGTTAATTATAAATACTTGTTTTGAAATCGAAATGATATTGCCAGTGATGGCAATAACCCGGAGGGCCGAAATTTGGCGGGTCAATCAAAGCGGCTTTATATCGGCCCCAGGCTTCGCCGCATTCGCCGTGAGCTGGGCCTGACCCAGGCGCAAATGGCAGCGGATCTTGATGTTTCGCCGTCCTATGTGACGCTGATCGAACGCAATCAACGGCCTCTGCCGGCTGATCTCTTATTGCGATTGGCTGAAACTTATGAGCTCGAACTCAGCGCTTTTTCCGCGGGCGAAGACGAAACATTGGCGCTGCTGGAAGCCGCCTTGGCCGACCCCATCTTTCAGGAACTTTCCGTTGGCCGCGACGATGTGCGCGATCTCTTGTCTTCAAACCCCGCCATGGGCGATGCAGTGGCGGCGCTTTACCAAGCCCATCGCAGCAGCCAGGCGGCGGTAATTGAGGCGCGCGCTACAGGACAATCCGGACCAGCCGACCCTCTTGAGGAAGCGCGCGAATATATCTCGGAGGCGCGCAATTATTTTCCAGCGCTGGAGGAGGTCGGCGAAGAAACCGCCCGAGCGCTAAGCGCCAATAACCACAACCTGTTTGATGCGCTCGCCGACCGGTTCAAGAAAAAACATTCACTCACTTTGCGCGTTCTGCCCGCCGACATTATGGTCGGCGCTTACCGGCGCCATGATCGCCACCGAGCACAAATTGCCATTTCAGAAGCACTCGACCAGGCCAGCCGGACATTTCAAGCTGCGCTGCAGCTTGTCCTGTTTGAACAGGGAAAACTCCTCGACGAGACCGTCAATACCGCAGCCTTTGAATCAGACGCCGGGCGTCGCCTCGCACGCGCGGCGCTCGCTAACTATGCCGCCGGCGCCATTATTTTTCCGTACAGCATATTTCATCAATCCGTACAGGAACTACACTATGACATCGAAGCCCTTGCGCGGCGTTATGGCGCCAGCTTTGAGCAGGTTTGCCACCGCCTGACCACACTGCAACAACCGGGCAAGGAAGGCATTCCGTTTTTCTTCTTACGGATTGACGCCGCTGGCAATGTTTCAAAACGGTTTTCCGGCGGCGTGTTTCCTTTTGCCCGCTATGGCGGCTCATGCCCCTTGTGGAATATTCACGAAACCTTTCGGCTGCCGCGCAGAATTATCACGCAGACCGTTCAGCTGCCTGATGGCGATTCTTATTTTTCCATCGCACGCACTGTCCATGGCGGAGAAGGCGGTTTTGCGGCGCCGAAGGCCGAACGCGCTGTCGCGCTTGGCTGTGACATCAAGCATGCGGGCAAGCTTATTTATGGGCGCGATATCGACCTTGAAGCTGCGACGCCTACCCCCGTTGGCGTTACCTGCAGGCTTTGCCCGCGTCCGGCCTGCGCCGCGCGCGCGCACCCGCCGGTTGAACGACGCATCATCATTGATGAGCATCGGCGCATGGCAACGCCGTTCAGCTTTGCTTTTGATTGATGCATCACAACTTGCAGGCGGGAGCACTATTGCCTAGCGTGCGCGCCAACAGATGGGGCAATCAAAATCTGGAATGGAGAAATCAATGGCGTTGAATAGTAAGAAAATTTGGTTTGCATCGGCTGCCGCCGTCGCTCTGTTGGCGGGTTGCGGCGTTAGCTCTGACAACGCTGCGGCGCCGCCTGCATCAACAACAGAGGCATCGACAACAGAGGCGTCGACACAAAGCCAATCAGAAAAAATCAATGTCTGGTTCGAGGAACAATTCGAACAAGGCCTGGCGCGCTCCCCCATGTCACAAACATTTCTCGGGCGGAAAACAAACTACGATAAATGGAACGACGTCAGTGACGCTTTTGAAACCGAAAGCCACGCGCTTTATATGGCGTCGCTTGCTGAGATGCGCAGCAATTTCGACCTCAGTGAGCTCGATCCAGCGGCAGCGCTCTCCTATCGGCTCTATGAATATGAAGCCGAACGGTCCGATCGGTTTTTTGACTACCGCAATCACTGGTATCAATTCAGCCAGTTTCGCGGGCCGCATTCCTCAGTTCCTGCATTCCTGATCAACCAGCACCGTGTCGATGACGTCAGCGACGCCGAAGCCTACATAGCCAGACTCGAAGGTGTGAAAAATTACCTTGGGCAGCATCGGAAAAATGCTGAAGATCAATTTGCACGCGGCATCAATCCACCACGCTGGTCTTACGCCCAGATGATCGCCACCTCCCAAAACATCATATCAGGAGCGCCCTTCGATGACAGCAGCGAAAATTCTACACTGCTTGCGGATTTAAACAAAAAACTGGATGCGCTCGACGTCGATGACGCCGCCAGGGACGCGCTTCGCACACGCGGCGTCAATGCGCTGCGCCAATCGGTTCAACCCGCCTATGAAACGCTAATTGCAACGTTTGAAGAACAGCAAACAACCGCGACAAATGATGACGGCGCCTGGAAACTGCCCGATGGCGATACTTACTACGGTTTGCAATTGGCGCGCATGACGACCACTGACATGTCGGCGTCCGAAATTCACGAACTCGGTCTCGCTGAAGTTGCACGCATCCATGACGAAATGAATGAAATCAAAGAGACCGTCGGTTTTGAGGGTTCTTTGCAGGATTTCTTTGCCTATATGCGCGAAGATCCGGATGGCAAATTTTCCTATCCGAATACGGACGAAGGCCGCGCGCAATATCTTGCCGAGGCAACGGCGATTATCGATGATATGCGTGGACGACTTGATGAGCTCTTCTACACCAAGCCTAAGGCAGAGCTGATCGTTAAACGTGTGGAGCCGTTCCGCGAACGCTCAGCGGGCAAGGCATTCTATCAACGCCCGGCCCCAGATGGTTCGCGTCCCGGCATCTATTACGCCAATCTATATAATACAGCAGACATGCCGACCTATCAGATGGCGGCGCTCGCCTATCATGAGGGCATTCCGGGCCACCACATGCAGCTCGCCATTTCCCAGGAACTTGAGAACACACCAAGCTTTCGAAAATATGGCGGGTTTACTGCCTACACTGAAGGCTGGGGGCTCTACTCAGAATATGTCCCAAAAGAGATGGGGCTCTATGATGACGATCCCTATTCGGATTTCGGCCGCCTCGCCATGGAAATATGGCGCGCTGCGCGGCTGGTCGTTGACACCGGACTTCATGACAAGAAATGGACGCGTGAAGAAGCCATTGAATATCTTTTGGCCAACACACCGAATCCGGAAGGTGATTGCATCAAGGCGATTGAGCGCTACGTCGTCATGCCCGGTCAGGCAACCGCCTATAAGATTGGCATGCTGAAAATTCTGAGCTTGCGCGCGCGCGCCGAAGAAGCGTTGGGCGATGATTTCGATGTTCGCGCCTTTCATGACGTTGTTTTGAAAGACGGCCCGGTGCCGCTCGCCATTCTTGAAGAAAATGTCGATGCGTGGATCGCAAAGGAACAGGCAGCCTAAGTCCACCTAACGCCGCCGTCCCTGCTCTATCGGGGCGGCGGTTTCTCTAAACTAATCTGCGTAGCCAAATCGCTCAAAATCAGTGGCATAGATATCGCGCGCCAGCGCCTTTGAAGATTTGTCAAAATATTGCTCAACGAGCTGACCTGAATTGGTCACCTGTCGGTTGGCGGAGGTCAGCGATTGGCTGGCTGCCTCCGGGTAAAACCGCTCGACCAACGCACTCATGCGAGTGGCGAAATCTTCGTAAGGGATGACTTCGTCATAGGCGATAAGATCCATAAAGACATTATAATATTGGGGACGCCAATGAGGGTTCATATCGCGCTGGTTCTGCCGCGCAATGGCGGCGACAAATTTGCCAAAATCTATCTCGTCTTTTCGCGGGTCAAAACCAAGCTGACGCATCATTTTTGGAAAGCCGCGGCCGCGCGCTGACGGTTCAAACTTGTTGCGGTAGCAAGAGATAAGCCGAGCATAAGGATGCCGCGTGACGCAAAATTTATAGATCGCGGGATCGCCGAGCGTTGACGTAAAATCACTGATATCGCTGGGCTGGCGCAACGGACCAGTCCAGCGCTTAAACGGATCATAGAAAGGCGGCAGCGCCCCATCCCCTTCAAGCGCCTGAAGGGTCGCGCGCATGGTGGAATTTGCAACTTTTTCATTTGACGCGAATAGAAACCCGCGTGCCGGCGAAACAAACACCGCATCATTAAACCGCGCCCTCAAAAGAGGCGTTTCGCCATAGGCATTCGGCGCGAGAATAAACCGGGATCGCCGCGCATAGCGCGCAGCGTTGTCAAGCAATGTTGCAATTCTTGGTTCAAGAGGCATGGCGGCTGATTTTTACTGAGGTCTATTCGAAAGAACGCTGAGGCGATGATCGTTGATACGCTGTCAAAACACGTGATATTTCACCAGCTTCATACCGAAACTAGTTAGAATAATAATCCGTCACGCAATTCAAGTCACTGAGATCCGGCTCATCATAATCGCAATCATCGACTGACGGCCGCGGCGGCAACTCTACCGGTTCGAACGCCTCTTTGTTGAATTCATAGGGAACGCGATCAAGCACCGCGCGAATGATGTTGAGCCGCGCCTTGCGTTTGTCATTCCCGTCAACAACCAACCAGGGCGCCTCCTTGGTGCCGGTTTTTTCAAACATCTTGTCACGAAATTTTGTGGCATCGATCCACAGTTCGCGCCCTTTGAGATCAATCGGTGATAATTTCCAGCGCTTTCTTGGATCGTGTGCGCGGTCCTGGAACCGCGCCTCTTGCTCTTCGGGCGAGACATGAATCCAGAATTTGAGCAGAATAACTCCGCTATCGACCAACATTTTTTCAAAATTCGGAACCTCGCGCATAAAAACTTCATGCTGCTCCGTCGTGCAAAAACCCATCACCGGTTCAACGATCGCCCGATTATACCAGGAGCGATCGAACAGAACGACTTCACCGCCGGAAGGAAGATGCTGCACATAACGCTCAAAATACCATTGTGTGCGTTCACGGTCCGATGGTTTTGGCAGCGCTACGATGCGCCAGATACGCGCATTCATCCGACGTATAATAGTTTTGATAGCACCGCCCTTACCGGCCGCATCGCGCCCCTCAAAAATGATCGCGACCTTTAAGCCCTTGCGAGAGACAGTTTCCTGCAATTTCGCCAGTTCGAGTTCGAGATCCTCGAGTTCGTGTTCAAAATTTTTCTTTTTCATGTTGCATCCACTGGTTCGCCCGCCGGGGTGAAATGGTAATCCTTGCGACAGAACTCACAAGTCACCTTGATTGCGCCATCTTCAACCATATCGCTCAGTTCTTGTTCAGCATAACGCTCAAGGACGATGGCGATCTTGTCGCGATTGCACCCGCACTCAGCCCGCACGGGCTGCGCCTCAAACACACGCACACCATCCTCATGAAACAATCGATACAACAACGTTTCTACACTGATTTCTGGATCGAGCAGTTCATCATGCTGCGTGGTTTCAATAAAGGCGGCGGCGCGCTCCCAGATGTCGCGATCATCTTCATCCATCAGCAATTTCTCGCCGCGCTCGCGATGGCCGCCCTCGCCGGGAACAAATTGAGCCATAATGCCGCCTGCCCGCCATTGCTCGGGCTGTCCGGGGATGACAATTTTTCCCACGGCCAGCTTGACGACGGTGGGAATTTGTTCCGATTGATCAAAATAGGCGACCGCCGCGTCAGCCAGACTGTCACCCTCAATCGGCGTAACGCCTTGATAGCGCTCCATCTCAGCGCCCTGGTCGATGGTCATGGCGATGTGCCCGTCGCCGAGCAGCGCCGCCGCGCCCCGGCCGACAATCTCGCCGCGCAAGCTCGCGGTCACGCGCAAAGCGCCGGCGGCGTAATCCGCAACGATCATGGCGACCGGCCCGCCGCCTTGCGCCTGGAAAATGAGTTTGCCGTCAAATTTCAGGGCAACGCCCATCATGGAGACGACGCAGGCGGCTTCGCCGAGCAGCTCTGACACCGGATCCGGGAACTGATGCGCCGACAATATCCCATCAATGACGCCGCCAAGCCGCACAACACGCCCGCGCACAGCTGTATCGCCAACTTGAAATCGTGTTATCGCGTTGTCCGCCGTCAATTCGCGCTCAGCCATCGGATATCGGTCCTATTCCTTGATCTTATAGCCTGACCGCAGCAACCCGTAACTTGTGGCGCCAAAAACCAGCATCAGCGCCGCCGTAACGCCGACGCCCGTCGCAAGACTTGATTCAGCGTTCCCGGTAAATCCGGAGCGAAATCCATCAATCAAATAATATACCGGATTGAACTGGCTGAACGAGCGAAACGGCTCTGGCAATCTTTCTACTGAATAAAATGTGCCGGATAAAAAAGTCAGCGGCGTAATAATAAAATTCGTGACCGCTGCAAGCTGGTCAAATTTTTCCGCCCAGATGCCGCCGATGACACCAAGCATGGCGAATATCAGCGCCGCAGCAAGCGAGAAATAGGCGATTGCCCAAATGGCTTCAAACCGCATCGGAGCGCCATTAGCTGCCATAAAGGCCGCGCTGGTCGCGCCGGTGACAAACCCTACAAGAAGCCCGCGTGTCGCAGCGCCAGCAACAAAGGCGACCGCTAATTCAGCGGGTGACAGGGGCGGCAACAAGACATCAACAATCGACCCCTGCACCTTTGCTATAATTAAGGAAGACGATGAATTAGTGAAAGCGTTGGTCAACACCGCCATCATAATCAGGCCGGGCGCTAAAAATTCAACAAAAGGCACGCCGCCGATATCGGGACGTGAGGCGGCAAAGGCTTGCGTAAACACAACCAGAAACAACAAGGTAGAAATCACTGGCGCGATCACCGTCTGGAAAGCGACTTTCAGAAATCGCCGCACTTCCTTGACATACAACGTCCATAGCCCAAGCCAGTTGACGGCCCCGAAGCGGCGCTCGCCGAACGCCGCCTGGACATCGACAGGCTGTATTCCGGTATCCGGATTGCGATCAATCCCATCCATCAGCGCGTACTTTCTGGCTTTGCTGCGTCGCAACGGTGTGAACCGGCAGGCGCAATGCCGTCAAGCGTTGCAGCCTCCCCATATATGGTGGGTAAAAAATTGTTGGGGCGCCATGTTGTGTTTCCTGACCTGATGGATACTATATTTAGGCGCTTAGCGAAGCGCACAAACAGATCATACGAGATATTGATGTTGAGGCGGCGGGTTGGGGCAAGCCGTCATAACAAAGGGAGCACGGCTATATGGCCTGGACAGACGAGCGGGTTGAGCAACTCAAAACCTTGTGGGCGGAAGGCCTTTCCGCTGCGCAGATTGCAAACAAAATGGGCGGCGTCACGCGTAACGCTGTTATCGGCAAGGTGCACCGCCTTGGCCTTTCAGGACGCGCCACACCAGCAAAGCCGCAGCGTGGTCGCAGCAGCATGAGCGCAGACAAACGCGACGACACCACCTTGCGCAAGGCGCCGGCGCCCGAAATGAAATCCGTTATCCCGGAACCTGAATTCATCGAACCGGTTGTTCTTGCTTCCGGCGACAGGACGACAGTTGCAACGATCAAAAACAATATGTGCAAATGGCCCGTAGGCGATCCCGCCAAAGATGATTTTCATTTTTGCGGCCAGTCAACGCTATCAGGGAAATCCTATTGTGCTTATCATGCGCATATGGCGTTTCAACCGCCGCAGCGACGCACAGAAACGCGCCAACCGCGCCGCGTTCTCGCCAACCCGGCGAAACGACGCGCCGCCGGCTGAGCATCAAGCCAAAACGAACATAAAAAACCCGCGCATCGTCGCGGGTTTTTTGCGGTCTATTTAATGTCGAGGGCATACCCGGCAGAGCGAACCGTGCGGATTGGATCGCCCTGTTTGAATTTGTTCAGCGCCTTGCGCAAACGCCCGATATGAACGTCGACAGTTCTCACTTCAACAAAAACGTCGGAACCCCAAACCGCATTCAGTAATTGCTCGCGGGAAAAAACGCGGCCCGGATGCTGAATCAAATGATCAAGCAATCGAAACTCGGTGGGACCAAGGTGTATTTCCTGATCGCCGCGCTGCACCCTGTGAGAAACCCGGTCAATCTCGATATCTCCAACCGTCACGGTGTCGTCGGCGAGACCCGGCCGGATCCTGCGCAACACCGCCCTGACGCGCGCAATCAGCTCCTTGGTTGAAAACGGTTTGGTCATATAATCGTCAGCGCCCGTCTCGAGACCACGAATACGGTCAGCCTCCTCGGACCGGGCGGTTAACATGATAATCGGGATATTTCGCGTCTCCGGCATTGAGCGAATTTGTCGGCAGAGTTCAATGCCGGATATCTTCGGCAGCATCCAGTCGAGAATTATGACGTCTGGCATGTTCTCTTTTATTTTTAACAAGCCCTCTTCGCCGTCGGAAGCGGTCGACACATCAAAGCTCTCTTTACCGAGATTATATTCCAAAAGCGTTGCAAGCGCTTCTTCATCCTCGACAATTAAGACACTCGTTCCAGCCATGGCTTTTTTTCCACTGTTAGCCGCCGACTATATCGGACTCATTAGGAGGGGTGACAGTGATTGTCGAGGTCTCGTCGCCTTTCGGGCGGTTTTCGACAAAGGGAACGCCAGTCATCAGAAAATGGATCGCTTCCGCGATGTTTGTTGCGTGATCGCCAACCCGTTCAAAATTCTTGGCAATAAAGACAAGGTGGGTGCATGCATTAACCTGGCTTGAATCCGCCATCATGGCGAGCAAGATTTCCTGAAAGATCGAATTATAGAGTTCATCCAGTTCATCGTCCCCGCCCCACACGGCTTTCGCGGCGCTGAGATTACGCGCTGAAAACGCATCCAATATATCGGAAAATTGCCGCAGGCTGGCGCGGCCCATTCGGACCACCCCGGAGGTGGGCTGCGCCGGCGCCTCACGACTGACAACAAGCGTTCTTTTCGCAACATTCTTGGCAAGATCGCCGACGCGTTCGAGCTCGCCGGTCAGTTTCATGACCGTCATCACTTCACGCAAGGCGTCCTGCGGCAGAGGTCCCTCTTCAAGCAACGCCATGACCCTGACTTCGATATCACGATCGAACTCATCAATACGATGGTCGGCGACGATCAATTGTTCCGCCGCCGCAAGGTCACGGCGCTCAAAAGCAGTGATGACTGCGGCGAGGTTGCTTTCAACTTGCGCCGCCATACGCGCCAACTCAGTTTCGAGTTCCTGACGCGCCGGAAAGGATGTATGGGCGGCTGCCACGGCCATTTAAAATCTCGTCAATAAAGTTCAAAACGATGAAAGATCGCCTTGTTGCCGGTTTTTTGTGACAGATTCTTGTGCGCGAGCAGAAATATAGCGCAATTTGTGCGTCATTCAAAACTTGCTGGCAAAATTTGCCAGTCAGAGATTCTTCGCGGCCACAAGAAAATAACAGTTGAATGCTGTGCCGCCGGCCAGCCGGCTCTCAATTTGAAAACCGCCCTGGTGGCGATTGATGATGTGCTTGACGATGGCCAGGCCCAAGCCGGTGCCCCCGCTTTTAAGGCTGCGCTCAATATTAACCCGGTAAAATCGCTCCGTGAGTCTTGGCAAATCTGCGCGCTCAATACCTGGACCAAAATCGCGGATCTGCACATAAACGAGGTCGTCAACACGCGTACCAGTCCGAGCAGCGACTTGGGCGGCGGCATCGCCCGCTCGGTAACCGGGATCGCCCTCACCAGTTAAAGCCGGCGCCGCACCGCGGCCGACGCGCAATTTAATCATCGCCGGGTCGCCGCCATACTTAACAGCGTTGTCAAGAAGGTTCTGGACAGCCTGAAAAATTTCGTCGTGGTCACCCACAATTTTCGTCGCCTCGTCGGTGTCCTTGATAAGATCAACAATGGCGCCTGCCCGTTCAAAGAGCGGCGACAGGCTTTCGATCACATCCGTAGCGACATCGGCGACATCAACGATGTCCTTTGGCGGCACGTGTTCATTTAGCTCAATGCGCGACAAGGACATAAGATCGGAAACCAGGCGCTGCATCCGTTCAGCTTGCGACTGCATAATCGCCAGAAATTTTTCCTGTGCCTCAGGGTCGCTTTTCGCATGGCCGCGAAGCGTTTCGATAAATCCAATGACTGAAGCAAGCGGGGTGCGCAATTCATGACTGGCGCTGGCAATGAAATCTGCCCGCATCTGTTCGACACGGCGCTCACTCGTAAGATCGCGAATGAATACCAGAGCGCGTTGCTGACGTCCCGCGCTCAACTCCGCCCCTGATTCTATCGGCGCCACATAAGCCCGGCATGATCGCTCGACGGCGCCCATCATTGTAAACTCGACCGTCGCCGGGTCATTAGACAACAACACTGCCTCTACTGCCTCGTAAACGCTCGGCGTGCGCAACACAGCCGCAAAATGGCGCCCGGTTATTTCCTTGGCGCCGACGAGCTTTTCAGCTGCTGGATTTGCATGTTCAACTACACCCGTTGCGTCAAGAATGAACAAGGGCTCCGGCAAAGCTTCGGCAACATCTCGCGCCATCCGCAAAGTTGTCAGCTCCGCCTCTTGCGCACTCAATTCCGTTTCAACGATACGCTGCACTGGCGCCGCCCACACGCGTCCAGATGACAGCCTGAAGCGAATGGCAAGCAAGGCAAGAAAAAAAAACCAGGTGAGGATCACAAGACGCCAATCGCCAAGTCCGCTCAACAACACGGCAACACCCACGCCGCCGCTTATCCCGACGGCCCACGCAAAATCGCGCGCTCGCACCTGAGCGGCCGTATTGCGGATCAGCGTTGCTAGGTTTTCCTGCATATGGCCGGGAACCTATGCGCAGAAAATTCGCAAATCAATCAACCTTTGCTTTGCCGCGTTTAGCCTCATAGAGTGTCGGCGCGGGAACAAAGGGGAAATCCATGGCCAGGTCATTAATCGCCTTATTAGCTTTTGCGCTATCCGCCTGCGCAACAGGGACCTCCCCTTCGGCAACGGCGCCGGATCGCGTCACCAATGCCACGGCGCCTGAAAAAATCGATGATCGGTTCGCGGTATTTGCGCCCTATTCGCAATCGACACGATATCAGCTTGATCATAATCCGTGGACAAAATTTTTGCGGACGGCAGTCTACAATACAGGACGCTCTAACAGAGTCGCTGCACGCCGCGATGACAATTCACGCCAAACAGGAACCAAAGTCACTACGGGGAGCAAATCGCGATACCGTTTTGAGGGCAACCGTGTCCTGTTTCATTTGTTTGATGACGGCGCCATCGATTATGTCGGCGTTTATCGGCAGGCGCTTCAGGATACGATGGGCCGGATTAACTATGGCGATCTTAGCCGGGACGAACAGCTGGCGTTTTGGCTCAATTTGCACAATGCGGTTTTGGTGCATGAAATTGCCAAGGCGCATCCAATTTCGCGGCCCCAGTCTCATCGCTTACGAGATCACGGCAATGCCTTAATGTTTGAGGCAAAGCTGGTTGAGGTGAACGGTGTCGCACTGAGCCTCAATGACATCAGGTACAACATTGTCTACCGGTACTGGAAAAACCCATATGTTATGTACGGGTTTTGGGAAGGCGCAATCGGCGGGCCAAACATCACCACACAGGCGTTTTCCGGTGCGTTGCTTCAAACACAGCTTGAATATAATGGGCGCGAGTTCGTTAACTCCTTGCGGGGGGTTGATCGCGTTCGCGGCGAAATGCGCATTTCCAAAACTTACTTCAGCGCACGCCCCTATCTCTTTCCAGCTTGGCCAACTGATCTCTACGATCATCTCGCTCGTTATGCGACCGGCGAAACCGCACAAATTGTCAGCATGCGCCCTACAACCCTACGGGCAAACAAATACGCCGCATCAACGGCGGATGCTGAAAGCGGAGAAACCACTCGTTATTCCGGCAATGACAACCCCGGCGCGCTCGCAGGCGACGATCTGGGCGGCGTGTTTGCCAAACTATCCAGCACCGCCATGCGCGGCGGGCTTTCAGGTGAGGCGTTGACGCTGGCCACACGGTCTCAAGAGCGAAAGGGTCGCAGAACTGGCTCCGTTGTAATCATCGATATTCAAACGAATGATCCGGGCGCAGCGCCTGAACGCATCAGCGTCGAAGAAGATGAGAATGCCAGCGAAACAGGCGCCAACGAAGAGAACTGAACTGGTGCACGAACGCCTTCTGCGTTCACAGATGATAGACTATTCAAAGATCGCGTGCGCCGATCTATTTTCAGCTTTTCTCGGCCGCGATCCATGCGTCGATATTGTCTTCAAGCACTGACAACGGCACAGCGCCATTTTCCAGCAGCGCATCATGAAAACGCCGCAAGTCGAAATCAGCGCCAAGCGCATCAGACGCCCGTCGACGCAGTTCCTGCATCTTTAATTCGCCAATCTTGTAGGCAAGCGCCTGCCCCGGCCACGTGATGTAGCGGTTTACTTCCGCTTCAATATTGTGAAGCGACAGCGCCGTGTTTTCCGCCATGAACGCAACCGCCTGTTCTTTAGTCCAACCTTTAGAATGCATGCCGGTGTCAACAACCAACCTGCAGGCGCGCCACATTTCATAAGAAAGCCGGCCAAAATTTGAATAGGGGTCTTCATAAAACCCTACATCCAGCCCGAGACTTTCTGCATAGAGCCCCCAGCCTTCTGTAAACGCTGTAAAGCCGCCAAATTTCCGGAAATTCGGCAGGGTCAGCTCCTGGCTAAGAGCGATCTGGAAATGGTGGCCCGGCACCGCTTCATGCAACGACAGGGCTTCGAGTTCGAACAGCGGGCGCTGGTCAAGAAGCGATGTATTGATGCGATAAACACCGGCGCGGCTGCCATCGCCGGCAGGTCGCTCATAATAGGCCGTTGTTGTGCCTTCAGCGATGTCAGCGGGCACGGGCTTAACCGTATAGGGCATACGCGGCAGGCGCGTGAACAGCCTCGGTAATTCACCATCCGCTCTCTTGGCGATCACTGACGTGGCGGCGACGAGTTCCTCAGATGTCTTTGCGTAAAACCTGGGGTCAGTGCGCAGGAAGACTTGAAAGGCTTCAAAGTCGCCATCGAAATCGACTTCTTTGATGATGTCAGCCATCTCCGCCCGAATGCGCGCAACTTCCGACAGGCCCAGTTGATGAATTTCGTCAGGGGTTTTCTCAGTGGTTGTGAAAACACGCGCACGATGTGCGTAATAGGCTTGGCCATTTGGCAATGCGCTGGCGCCGACTTCCTGGCGACAAGCCGGCGCGTAATCCTGCGCGTAAAAATCCGCATACCGGGCGACCGCGGGGATCACATTTCGCTCAACGGATTTTTGGGCACGCGCTTTCATGCGCTTCCAATCGCGCGTTGAAATCAACGTAGGCTTTGTCTCGAATGGCTTCATAAAGACGCTGTCAGCCGCGTCTTCAACCACATGGAAGCGGATTGATTGTTCGACACCTTGCATCGGCGCGCAGGGCTGGGTCCAACCTGCAGCAGCGCCTGCGCCCAGGGTATCTGTTGCTTCCGACAGGTAGCGTGGAATATCTTCCAGGCGCGCCAGATAGCTTTCAAAATCCGCCTTTGTGAAGAATGGCAGCCGATCAGGCAGGCCGGTCACAAATGTGTGCGGGCCATTGCGATTGGTCATGAGAAGATATTTGCCGCCAAACTGCGCTGCAGCCGCATCATTTTTCAGATCAAGAAGTAAAAGTTTGTAATTGACCAGCTCGCCCGATGTGAGTTCCTCAGCAGCAATTTTCTCCAGCCGCGTGATAAATCCGGCGCCTTTCGCAACCCCTCGCTCAGCGGCATCCAGCGATGCATCACCGAGACGGTCGTCATAGTCGCGCACGCCAAGTGATGTCGCGAAGGTCGGGTTTTCTTCCATTACCCAGGCCCAGTGATCATCAATCACAGCTTGCAATGTGTCGGATGCAGATGGCTGTGCGTTTGCTGCAGCACTACAGATGAAAAGCGCAGCAGCGCACAAAGGCGCAATTATTCTTGATTGAAGACCCATGCAATATTCTCCCGAGAAAAATCAATGGTTGAAACGATACGCCTATATGGCGCGGCCGCGCATCATTGCGAAAACAATCCCGCCAATGAAGCCGGCAAAACTCTGTAGCCCCATACCGACGGCGCCTCTCGCGCCCTCTAACGCGCCGACGCCGCCGCTGCCGGCTGTATTTTCTATCAAGAAAATCGCCGCATAAACTGCCGCTGCGCCGCCAATTGGATATGCAACCGGCGCTAAGGGCGTCAATATTCGTTTGACACCTGCGGCAACCAGAAACCCCAGCAGCAATGCAATCGCCACCACGACCCCATAAGCCGGCGCGAGACCCAGGAAATTATCAACAAAGGTCGCGAGCTGCTGCTCGGATGTATAATTCGCGCCGATAGCCGCCCGTTTCGCAATCACTTGTTGCGTAAAAAAGATAATCGCCACCACATAACTGGCCGCCACCGCCAACAAAAACGCCAAAATTGTCCGGCCAAGTTTCATCAATGGCTCCCTGGAAATGTTACGCGCAAAATTCGCATCTGTTTTCTCACAAATGTTGCGTTGACGTCGAGCCCTATATCCGCATACCCATGCAATATGTGATGACCACAGCGATTGGAATTTCTGTCATGAAAAGACTGTACCGCTTCATATCCGCAGCATGTTGCATCGCGGCAATAACAGCATCCTGTTCAAATGACGCAAGCGAAGCCGCGCCCTCTTCGGCGCTGCAGGGCGGCAAAGGCGGCGGCGACGCAAACCTACAGGAAACGCTGGCCGATCCGGCGCCCGAAGGAGATCTTGCACTCGCAATCGAGACCCTCGCTGATGGCCTCGTTAATCCCTGGTCGATCGCATTTCTCCCTGATGGAACATTGCTTGTTACCGAACGTGAAGGCCGTTTACGCGCTATTCGCAACGGCGCGCTCGTTGCGGAGCCGATTACCGGCGCGCCGGAAACTCTCGCATGGAATCAAGGCGGGTATTTCGACATTCTTTTGCATGTTGATTTTGCAACGAACAACGTCGTTTATCTTTCCTATGCGCATGGAACACAAAGCGAGAACGCGCTGCGCGTGGCACGCGCAGTGTTTAACGGCAACGCATTGGAAAATCTTGAAGTTATTTACGAAGCCAAACCACTCAAAGATACCGGCCATCATTTTGGTGGACGAATGGTTTGGGGCGGCGACGGAAAACTCTATGTGACAATTGGCGAAGGTTCAAAATACAAAGAAAAATCCCAGGACCTCACCTCCAGCTTCGGCGCTGTTGTCCGTCTGAATGAGGATGGTTCTATTCCGTCAGACAATCCCGATTTCGGCGATAACGCTTTACCGGAACTCTTCACCAAGGGTCACCGTAACCCGCAAGGGCTTGCTTATGACGCAGAGCGCAACATTCTTTGGGAAACCGAACATGGCGCGCGTGGCGGCGATGAAATCAACATCATCACAGCCGGCGCCAATTACGGCTGGCCAATTGCAACATACGGAATCGACTATAGCGGCGCCAAACTTACGCCGTTTACAGAATATGAAGGCACAACACAGCCAGTGAGATACTGGACGCCGTCCATCGCACCGTCAGGTCTTGCGGTTTATCGCGGCGATCTATTTTCCGACTGGGATGGCGACCTTCTCGTCGGCGCCATGTCGGGGTCAGATGGCGAAGCGCTGCACCACGTGATTATGGACGGCGACAAGCCAGTGGGTGAAGAGCGGTATCTTCTCGGCGAACGCATTCGCGACGTCCGCGTCGGCCCGGACGGCGCCATCTATGTGACGACCGAGGATCGCCGCGGCGAGCCGACCGGCAAATTGCTGCGTCTAATCCCGCAATAAGACGTCGATCTTAAACGTCGCTTAGAGCCTGCTGAACTCGTCTCGCCGCCTGGCGCGCAAACCGCAAAGTAACTGCTTTGCGCCGCGCCGCGGCGAGTGCGCGCTCTTCTGCAGCGCGCGCGATCATGGCCCCATATCCATCGGCCATGATTAAACCTTCACCTTCAGGAAGCAGCTCAGCCGGAAATGTGGGGTCGACAGCGAAATAAAAGCGGTCGCAGAAGTCGATATATTCCGGCCATTTTTGATCGGTTTCGAAATCCGCGCGGCAGGATTTTATCTCTGCAAATGTGATCTTTCCCCGGCGATCAAGCGCTGCGACATCCGCTCTGCGGCCATTAGCGAGTTTAAATTCGGCGATCGGCGTCAGCCCCATATCGCTAAAAAGGCGCATGACGCCCTTGGTCAGCATGAGCGTTTTGTCCGGGCGAGCCGCCACGGACAACGAAAAGTCGACGTTCTCCATTTGTTCATAAAACGGCGCCAAAGCCGACGCGTCAAGCCAGGCAGTGTTTAGCCCTGAAACTCTGGCAGCCGAACAATGAGGCCATTGAGTTCCGGCTTGATACTGATCTGGCAAGAAAGGCGCGAATTTTCTTTCGGCTCATAGGCGAAATCGAGCATCGATTCCTCCATGGCCTCTGCTTTGCCGGTTTTGCCGACCCAGGCCTCATCAATATAAACATGGCATGTCGCGCAAGCGCAGGCGCCACCGCAATCGGCGTCGATCCCCGGCACCATATTTTTGACCGCAGCTTCCATCACCGAGACCCCCTCTTCGGCCTCGACGACATGTTCGGTTCCATTTTGTTCAATATAGGTGATCTTGGGCATGGCTTCGTGCGGTTCTTTTGATTGTTGGGATGGATGAAGAAAGGTGTGATTTAAGGCCTGCGGCGGCTGGGGCAAGCCTTTTTTCCCTAGTGGCGGGAAAAGAGCGTGAATTCAACAGCATGGTTTTCACAGTCGCCCGGAATGATTAGGTATCTGGCCATGCACCCGATCGAAATCTCCCTGAAAGACGAAGAAGCGACAACCCGGCTTGGCGCTCAGTTGAGTGTGATTTTGGCGCCTGGCGACGCCATTTGCCTTTCCGGCGATCTGGGCGCCGGTAAATCAACCCTGGCGCGCGGCATGATCAAATGCGTCTCCAGCGCCAGCGAGGTGCCGAGCCCAACCTTTACCTTCATTGAGACCTACGAGACTGAGCGCTTTTTGCTATGGCATTTCGACCTTTACCGACTTGAGCGCCCGGAAGACGTTTGGGAGCTGGGCTATGAAGACGCGCTTGAAAATGGCGTCATGGTGATTGAATGGCCAGAACGAATTGGCGCCCTGGCGCCTTTGGAAGCGCTGGGAATTCATCTTGAAGTCGACGGAAAGGCGCGAAAAGCACACATTACAGGCGCCAAAAATTGGCGCGGGCGCCTGTTAAATGCAGGAATCGCGTAAAAGGCTCGTTGATGGACAATGTTGAACCAACCCTGGCTGAATTGCGCGCCGCCTTTATCAAAAACGCTGGATGGGGCAAAGCGATCGCGAGGCCCCTTGCTGGCGACGCGTCGACACGCAGTTACGAGCGCGTTGAAAAAGACGGCCGCCGCGCTGTTTTGATGATCGCGCCGCCGGGCGCTGAAACCGCCGCCTGCCCGCAAGACGCCACGCCGCAAAAACGCTCAGCGTTGGGCTATAACGCCATGGCGCGACTGGCAGGTCCCAATCTCAACGCATTTGTTGCGCTTTCCAATAGTTTGAAAAAGGCAGGTCTATCAGCACCGGAGATCTACGCCGCCGATCCCGTGACCGGCTTTGCACTGATTGAAGATCTCGGTGATGATTTATATGCCCGGGTCATCGGCCGTGAAGACGAAACGCTGCTTTATCGCACCGCGATTGATGCATTGGTAACGCTGCGCAATGCGGGCTCGCCACGCCCGCGCAACGACGACTATGCAATGCTCGACTATGATGTGACGGCGCTCGAGGCGGAAGCTGCCCTCCTTGTCGAATGGTATTGGCCGCTAAAGCACGGGCAAACTATCAGTGATGACCTCCGCGCAGAATATCTTGAGCTTTGGCGCGACCAGCTCCGTAATCTGTCAGCGCCGCACAGTTTTGTTTTGCGCGACTACCATGCTGAAAATTTGCTCTGGCTTCCGGACCGCAGCGGTGTTGAACGTGTCGGTGTGATCGATTTTCAGGACGCCCTTTTTGGTTGCGCTGCATATGATCTCGCTTCCCTCCTGGAAGACGCCCGCCGGGACGTCGATCCAAAGCTCGCGATAGCCATGATGGATTATTATGCGGAGCGCGCAGCGGCGGCTGGCGCCTTTGATCGTGCAGCTTTCGAGCGTGATTACGCCATACTCGCCGCCCAACGGAATGCAAAAATTCTCGGTGTTTTTGCCCGCCTCGCCAAGCGCGACAAAAAACCGAGATATCTTGACTTTCTGCCACGCGTTGAAAGTCTTTTTCGGCGGGATCTTCAACGCCCGGACATCGCATCGCTGCAGACATTTTTCGCACGCCATTTTGTTGAGTTTACCCGATGACCACACCCAATACTGCAATGGTGCTTGCCGCCGGACTTGGAACGCGCATGCGCCCGCTAACGGACCAAAAACCAAAGCCGTTGATTAATGTGAGCGGCAAGGCGCTTATTGATTATACGCTCGACCGCTTTTCAAAAGCCGGCGTCGCCCGCGCCATCGTCAATGTTCATTATCGTTCTGATCAGGTAGAGACCCACCTAAAAGACCGCACAGCACCACAAATTATTATTTCCGACGAACGAGGACAACTGCTTGAAACCGGGGGAGGGCTAAAAAAGGCACGCGTACATTTCGGTGAGACGCCGGTTTTCTGCACGAACACCGATGCAATCATGGTTGACCAGAACGGCAAAGATGCCTGCGCCGCCTTGTCGGACTGCTGGAATGACAAAGACATGGATGCGCTTTTGCTGCTGGCGCCGATCGAGCACACGAGTGGCTATGATGGCAACGGCGATTTTGACCGATCGGCGGATGGGCAAATCGCATTACGTTCGAATGAGACGGCCCCTTTTGTTTTTACCGGATTACAGATCATCTCGCCCGCTTTGATCGAAGAAGGACCAGACGGTCCCTTTTCGACAAAGCTGCTTTGGGACATCGCAGCTAGCCGCGGCCGGCTCCATGGTGTTGTCTATGATGGCTATTGGATGCATGTGGGCGACCCCGACGGCCTGGAGAAAGCGGAGCGCTTTCTCGCGCGCGGGAAATGACGCGGGCCGATTCCGACAATATTTTTGCCGCAGCGCGTCCGCGATTTTTTTCAATCGCCCCCGGCCGGCCTTTTTTGACTGATTTCACTCTGGCGCTACGCACAGCTTTGGCCGACCAACGTCATTTTAACGTTTCCGACAGCACAATTTTCCTCCCCACGCGCCGCGCCACAAGAGCCCTCACCAACGCCTTTATTAAAACCGCGCCCGGCGGGCGGGCCAGCCTCTTGCCGCGCATCAGAGCGCTTGGCGATGTCGACGAAGATGAATTTATCATTTTTGACGGCGATGCTGCAGATGAAATCGAATTGCCGCCGGCGATATCAACGTCGCAACGGCGTCTCGCTCTGGCAAAATTGGTCGCCCAGAAGGACAAAATCTTCTTTGATGGCCAAAGACGTTGGGCTGGCGCCATCGCAGCGGCAGACGAGTTGGGGAAATTACTTGACTCTCTTTATACGGAGGAAGTAAATGCGTGCGCCCTGGAACATATTGTGCCCGAAGCGCTCGCAGCCCATTGGCGCCATTCTTTAAATTTTCTTTCGATCATTACGGAAAGCTGGCCAGCCTATTTGGCTGAATGCGATTTGATGGATCCCGCGGAACGCCGGGTCAAACTGATCGACCGCCAAACGCAGCGCTGGCGGCAAGCGCCGCCGCAAAACCCTGTCATTGTTGCGGGCACCACAGGCTCCACGCCCGCCGTCGCCCGCATGATGAAAGTCGTTTCAAACCTGCCCATGGGCTGCGTTGTGCTGCCGGGCCTCGACGTCGCGGCATCGCAGCGGATCTGGGACGCGGTCGATGAACCACATCCCCAAAGCGGTCTAAAAGCACTGCTAACCGCGCTGGAATTGTCACGCAGCGATGTAGCGCCATGGCCGCAGACGACCAAGGTTGATCAAACGGTCGACGATCGCGCCTCTTTGATCTCGGTCGCATTGCGTCCGGCGGACGCTTCTGATGATTGGCGAAACTGGGCGGCGGCGGCGGAGGGCGGCGGTGTCGTTGAAGCGCTTTCCAATGTGGAATTCGTCGAAGCGGCGGACGAAGACCGCGAGGCGGCCGCGATAGCGCTCAAAATGCGCGCAACAATTGAGGACAACAAAAAGACCGCCATGCTGGTCACACCGGACCGTGACCTCGCCAGGCGTGTTTCGATGAAGATGCGCCGTTGGGACGTTGCAATTGATGATTCTGCCGGCGTTCCTTTCGCCAACACGCCTTGCGGGACATATTTGCGACTCACTGCGCAATGGCTCATGGATATCGCTAATCCGGTTAGCCTTATGGCGCTGATGGATCATTCATTGTTTGGCGGCGCGCTTTCCAGCCAGCAAAAACAAAATGCCGTGGCGGCTTTTGACGCCGCTCTGCGCGGGCTTAAACCAGCCCGCGGTATTGCCGGCCTAAGGAAGAAAATATCCGAAAGCAAAGTTTCCAACGATGATGTGAATGCACTGCTCGAAGATATCGCGCAGATCATCAATGATTGGCCCAATGAACCCGCTTCCTTCGTTCAGCGCTTTGCAGCTCACCTCACAATTGCTGAAAACCTCGCCGCAACCGCCGAAGCAAAGGGGCCAAGCCGGCTGTGGCGCGGTGAGGATGGCGAAGCCGGGGCCAGCTTGCTTGCACAATTTCAGGACGGTCTTGCACAAATCACGCATGACCAATCCGAAGATTATGCAGAAATCTTCACCCGACTGATTGCAGGCGCTGTTGTCAGAAGACAGGCGCCCGCCCATCCCCGCCTTTTCATTCTCGGCCCCTTGGAAGCCCGGCTGCAAACAACCGATTTGGTGATATTGGGCGGGCTTAATGAAGGCGTCTGGCCACGCGAAGCTGCGATTGATCCGTTTCTGTCGCGTCCGATGCGGCAGGCGCTGGGACTTCCGTCACCGGAACGACGCATTGGCCTTGCCGCTCATGACTTTGCCCAACTCTCCGCAGCGCCTGCCGTAATGATGACACGTGCTGCGCGATCCGGCGGCAAACCAGCAAAACCCTCGCGCTGGATTGTTCGCCTGAAGAACATTTTGAATGGCGCGAAAGCGCTGACAGTGATTGACCGTACCAGCACTTATGAAAAGCTGGCTGATGCGCTTGATGAACCTGCGGCGCCAATCTGGATCAGCGCACCCCGGCCAACGCCGCCCCTTCGATCTCGTCCAACCGACTTTTATGTCACGCAGATCGAAAAACTCCTGCGCGACCCCTATGCAATTTACGCGCGATATATTTTGCGATTGCGCAAAATGGACCACCTGGACGAACCCTTCGACAATCGGCATCTTGGCAATCTCTTTCACGCCGTTCTCCACGACTATGCCGCAGCATCCCCGCCAGCCAGCCATGCGGATCGAATCACCGCCCTCACCGCGCTTTATGAGCACAGAGGCGAAAGTTTTGGTCTGACGAAAGATCACCGCGCCTTCTGGAACCGCGCCGCGCAAGACGCTTTTGACTGGCTGGCGCATTGGGACGCGGCGCATCGCGAGATTGGCGACCCGGTTGTCCTTGAGGAAACCGGCAAATGGAAGTTCACCAATGGTGGTCGCGCTTTCAGCCTCGCAGCGCGCGCAGACCGGATTGATCAACACCGTGATGGCGCAGCCTATGTCATCGACTACAAAACAGGATCAACGCCGAGCCTTGCCCAAACGAAAACCATTAACCCGCAATTGCCGCTCACCGGCATGATTATCGAAAATGGCGGATTCAGGAAACTCGGGCCAGCGCCGGTCTGCGGTTTCGAATATGTCCGCGTTTTGCGCAGATCCGCATCGAAAACCGTCGATACAATCGTCGAGGGCGCCGACGCACAATCGATTATTGCAACAATTCGGGAGCGCCTGTTTGAGTTGCTCAACCACTATGACAACCCTGACACTGCTTATCTGTCCCAACCGCGCCCGCAATTTGTCGACGACTATGGCGACTACAACCATCTGGCGCGGCGGCGTGAGCGCAACGCCACAGGCGGCGACGAATGAGCCCTTTTGACCAGACAGTTGAGGCGCAGCGGGTCGCCGCCCACCCGGCGCGATCGGTATTTGTTATGGCAAATGCCGGGTCTGGGAAAACTCATTTGTTGATCAATCGAGTCGCACGGCTGTTGCTGACGAAAACCAAGCCCGAAAAGATTCTTTGCATCACATTTACCAAGGCCGCCGCGGCGGAAATGTCAGAACGCCTTTTTGATGTGCTTGGCGCCTGGACTCTGAGCGACGACGACACGCTGCAAGGAAAGCTGAATGAGCTTGAAGGCAAAGGCGCCCGTCGTCGAAGTAGTTCAGAGTTGGCAGTGACACGCCGGCTCTTCGCACAAGCTCTGGAAACACCCGGCGGACTGAAGATTCAAACCATTCACGCGTTTTGCGAGAGTATCCTGCGGCGATTTCCATTGGAGGCAGGCGTTCCACCGGGTTTTACGGTTCTTGAGGATGGTGAAACGCGGTTGATGATCGATGAAGCGCTCAACGAAGTTGCTGCTGATGCTCTTGAAGACATGCTGCTCAACGACGCTTTTGCCCGGCTTGGCGCCAACCGCAATGAGCGAGATTTACGCGCACTGCTTATCAGCGCTGCGCAACGCAATACGGATTTTGAAAAGACGGTTGCACTACACAACGGATTTGCTGGCGTTATCGCCGCAATCGCGGCGGAACTGGGCGCTGACCCCGCCGTGAGTGAAGCAACCATCAAAGACGCCTTCCTTGGAACGCTTTCCCGGTCAAGATTGACTGAAGCACAGGGCGCGCTCGCGGCCAGTGGCAAAAATGCGCAAAACCGTTGCGCAACGCCGCTTCAAAACTTCCTGACGGCTGCATCACCTGAAGAACAGTGGTTATACCTGAAGAAACTGTTTTTTAAATCCGATGGTGCGCCTCGCGCTAAATATAGCGACAAAATAACCGAGAGAGAGGCGCCTTGGGTCAATGATTATCTACTCGATCTGGAGCAGCAGTTCACTTCAAAGAACGAGGCAGTGAAGGCAGCGATTTTGTTGCAGGACACGACAGCCTATCTCATGCTTTTGTCGACCTTGACGGAAAATTATCGTGGAGCAAAAGCAGCGCGTGCCGCGCTTGATTTTGACGATCTGATTATGGGCGCTCAACGCCTGTTTGCCAGCTCAGATGCCGCGTGGATCATGTACAAGCTTGATCAGGGCATTGATCATATCCTGATTGACGAAGCGCAAGATACCAGCCCCGGCCAATGGGCCGTAATCGAGGCGCCGCTGAGAGAGTTTTTTAGCGGCGCCGGCGCACGCGGAGCTGACCGGACATTTTTTGCCGTTGGGGACATCAAACAGTCGATCTATTCCTTCCAGGGCGCCGACGCAGGCCTGTTCGCCGAAAAAGAACACGACCTCGGCAGACAAATCAGTGCGGTATCAGACTACAAAAATGTTCCTCTGACCCTTTCTTTCAGAACAACAACCGCGATTCTTTCTTTTGTTGATGCGCTTTTTGCGGATCCAGAGACGGCGGAGGGTCTTGGCGACTATCCAATCCCAACTCACGACGCTATTCGCGTCGGTTGCGCAGGCCTGGTTGAGCTTTGGCCGCTGACGCCGCGATCCGAAAAACAAAACCCGGATCCATGGGATGCACCAGTAGACGCGCCTGCCGAGGATCACCCCGTACGGGTGCTAAGTGATCGCATTGCCAACACAATTGACGGTTGGCTGCGAGAAAAAACAAAACTCCTGTCAAAAGACCGTCCAATTAAACCAGACGATATCATGGTGCTCGTTCAAAGTCGCGGACGACTGTTTGACGAAATTATCCGCTCACTGGCGCGCGCCGGTGTTCCTGTCGCCGGCGCTGACAGGCTAAAGCTACTCGAAGATCCGTCAGTCGAGGACCTTCTTGCTTTTGCCAGAGCGGCGCTCACCCCAGGCGACGATTTGTCTTTGGCAGAAATATTAAAAAGCCCGTTCTTCGGCTTTGACGATGACGCGCTTTTTGAGTTGGCCCATCCCCGACCGGATGGTCAGACGCTCTGGATGGCGCTTCTCGACCGAAGCGCCGAGCGTGAAGAATGGGGCGCGGTATTTCGAGCGATCCAGCACGCCCGCGCCATTGCACAAAAAGACGGGCCGGTTGCTTTTTTTGCGCATATCCTGGAAGGCGCGACACCGTCAGGGCGAACTGCGCTCTATACACGCCTCGGCGTCGCAGCAAGAGATGCAGTCGACGAGTTATTGCGCCAAGCGCTGCAATTTGAAAATGCGAACCCGCGGTCCTTGCGCGCTTTCGTCCATTGGTTTGAAAATAACGCTGGCGATATCAAACGCGAGATGGAACGCGAAAGCGGCGCCGTGCGCGTGATGACCGTCCATGGCGCCAAAGGGCTGGAGTCGAATATTGTTTTCCTCATAGATGCACAGCGCAGCGTAAATCTGCAGAGGATTGGCCCGGTCTTCGAATTAATGCGTGATCCTGAACATCGCGAACGCCAGGGCAAACTCCCCGTCCTTGTCGGCTCGAAGGACCGTGACATTGGTGTAACGGCTGATGCCCGCGAGGAAAAAACGCGCAGGGCGTATGAAGAATATCGCCGGCTCCTCTATGTCGCCGCCACGCGGGCAAGAGATCAGCTTTATATTTGCGGTGTCGAAATGGGGAATGACAAAAATCCAACCGCCAAAGAAAAGCGCATGAAAAGCTGGCATTCCCTCGCACTGGACGCTTTTGATCGCCTTCAAAGCCAGGTGGAAACCGAAGCCGACCCGGCTTGGCCGCTCGGCAACGAACCGATCCAGCGCATTACCTGCGCGCAAACCGTGGAACCCGACCGGGCGGACCCGCCACCAGCAGCGGTAGCGAGCGACGCGCCGCAATGGCTGCACATACAGGCACGCCCTGAAAGCGCTCCTAAACTGCTAGCGCCCTCGCACCTTGTTGATGAAAATGGCGGCGAAGAAACGCTTTCCGAGCAAGGCGCCGCTTATTCTCCCTCCAGGTCTTATGATCGATATTTCCGTGGACGGACGCTTCACCGCCTCCTCGAATTGCTGCCCGATCTTGATGAAGACGATAGGCGCGAGGCAGCGGGTCAACTTTTGCAACGCTTGGCGCCCGGCGTAGATGACCATGAACGCACGCGTTGGCGTGATGAGGTGCTGACGATCCTCGGAGACACTGCATTCGCCCCAGTATTCGCGCCTGGATCGCGCGCAGAAGTTTCCATTGCAGGGGCCCCAGCGGGTGTGCCGAAAGGCTTAACGTTTTCGGGCCAGATCGACAGGCTGGTGATCAACGACAACAAAATTCTTGTCGTGGACTATAAAACGAACCGTCCGCCACCGGATGACATTGAAGAGGCCGACCCTAACTACATTGCGCAGATGGCGACCTATCGAGCCCTCCTTCAGGAAATCTATCCCGATCATCAGATCGAATGTGCACTTTTGTGGACCTATGACGCACGCCTTATGGCCATACCAGCAGCGCTCATGGATCACGCTTTCGCGCGCTATGTGACAGTGGGTTGATTTGCGCATAACAGGCCTTATCTTCACGCATCAGTTCAGGCTCAGCGCCCTATAATAGTGAGAAAAACCATGGCCTCCAAAGCAGTTACCGATTCAAGTTTTGCAAGCGACGTAATCGATTCCGGCGAAGTCGTACTCGTTGATTTCTGGGCTGAATGGTGTGGGCCCTGCAAACAGATTGGGCCAGCGCTTGAAGAAATCTCAGAGGAATATGCAGGCAAATTAACCGTCGCGAAGATCAATATCGACGACAACCCTGAGACGCCTGGCAAGTTCGGCGTGCGCGGCATTCCGACGATGATGATATTCCGCGATGGCGAGCTTACGGCGACCAAGGTTGGCGCGGCACCCAAAGGTCAACTCGTCGCCTGGGTCAATCAAGTGTTGAACGACGCTTAAATAAACTTGGTCACGCTCTAGGAATGCGTCTTTAGAACTTCCCCTGCAAGATAAAGCGAGCCGCCGATCAATATTCTTGGCGGCTTGTTTTCTTTGTGTGCGCAGGCCAGGCGCATCGCCTGTTCCAGTGTAGCGCAGGCTTTGACGACATGTCCCGCAGAGCGGGCCGCTAATTCAACTTCTTCGGAGGATGCAACGCCCTCATTGCTGGCGGCAACAGCGAAAATCTCTGAAACAATACCAACAAGGGGAGCGAAATATCCCACAGCGTCCTTGTTAGCCTGCATGCCGGCAATCATCATCAACGGACGCGCATTGCGTTCCTCCATATCCGCCAGCGCCCGCGCCACAGCACGACCCGCATGCGGGTTATGACCGCCATCAAGCCAGATTTCCGGCGCCTCACCTAGCAAACTGCCGGCAAGATCAACCAGCGGGCCGCGTGTTAAGCGCTGCATACGCGCCGGCCAATGCGCAGAAACCAGCCCCGATGACAGTATTGCATCGTCGATCACAAGCCCCGCAGCATTGATTGCCGCGATCGCCGTTCCCGCATTCTCAATTTGATGAGCGCCTGCAAGGCGCGGCAGATCGAGATCCGCAAGGGAATTTTCGCCCTGATAAATCATGCGGCCATGTTCAACATAGGCATTCCATTGCATGCCGAATGCATGGATCGGCGCACCAGCCTCTCGCGCACGCTCTTCAAGAACCGCCATCACATCCGGTGATTGCGGCGCGATTACCGCTGGAACGCTGTTACGGAAAATCCCGGCCTTTTCAGACGCTATGACGGAAAGCGTCTCGCCGAGGAACTGTTGATGATCGAGATCAACTGCCGTGGCCACTGTCGCCAAAGGCTTGGAAAAGACATTTGTGGCATCGAGCCGCCCGCCGAGCCCGACCTCAATAATTGCATAATCAGCCGGCGTTTCTGCAAAAGCCAGAAACGCCGCGCAGGTCGTCGCCTCGAAATAGGTAAGCTGGGTATCGCCAACATGGTCTTCGCAGCGCTCCAGGAGATCGATCAGCGCAGCATCGGAAATTTCTTTGCCCGCAACAACAATCCGTTCGTTAAAACGCACCAGATGTGGCGAGGTATAAACATGAACGCTCTTTCCCGCTGCTTCCAGGATGGCCCGAAGAAAAGCGATGGTCGAACCCTTCCCGTTCGTGCCAGCAACATGGAAAACAGGCGGCAGATGCTTGTGGGGATCACCAAGACGCGCAAGCGCGGTCACCATCCGGTTCAGAGACAAATCAATGATCCGGGGCCGGCGTTCCGCAAGGCGCGCCAAAACCGCTTCAACTTCAGACAATGGAAAACCTTCTATTCAGCCGCTTTATCCAGCTGAACCGGCGCTACGGGCGCTGTTTTTGGCGGCTCGATCGCCGCAACATTCGACACGGGCGCCTGACGGCGCTCTTTGGTCAGGACACGCACTAGTTTTGACAGCGCTTCTTTGATCTTGTGACGATGGACAACAATATCGACCATGCCCTTTTGCTCAAGAAACTCTGAACGCTGGAATCCCTCCGGTAGTTTTTCCCGGATTGTCTGCTCAATGACGCGAGGGCCCGCGAACCCGATGAGCGCTCCCGGTTCTGCAAGATTGACGTCGCCCAGCATCGCATAGGAAGCGGTAACGCCGCCTGTCGTTGGGTGGGTCAACACAACGATATAGGGTAGCTTTGCCTCTTTCACCATTTGCACAGCAAGCGTCGTGCGCGGCATCTGCATCAGAGACAAAATCCCCTCCTGCATGCGTGCGCCGCCGGAAGCGGAAAATATGATTAGTGGCGCGCGGCGCGCGACCGCCTGTTCGGCAGCCTTCAACATCGCTTCGCCAAGCGCCATGCCCATGGAGCCGCCCATGAATTTAAAATTTTGTACCGCAACGATTGCGGCGGCGCCGTCGATGGTCCCACTGGCGACTTGCATAGCATCCTGCTGGCCGGTTTTTTTGCGGTAATCTTTCAGCCGGTCGACATATTTCTTTTCGTCGCGAAACTTCAACGGATCAGTAACTGGCTCCGGAACGTCAATCAGCTCGTAGGCGCCATCATCGAACAGCATCGCCAGCCGCTCGGCTGGGCCGATCGGCAAATGATGATGACACGATGAACAAACCTGATGAGCGGCATCGAGATCGTGCTGGAAGATCATCTCGCCGCAGCCGCCGCATTTCGTCCACAGCGTATCGTTTCCGTCATCTTCACGTTTAAAGATATTTTTGATGCCGGGGGGAATATTTGAAAGCCAACTCATGGTCTGAATGTACTCTCCTGGCGCTTTGGCCGGACTATTTGATGCGCGCGGTGTGAACGGCGTTGGAAATATCGCTCGCGAGGCTCAATACGGCGTTAACCGCATTATCGGTCTTGAAGCGATCTGCTTCAAGAGGCCCCTCGATTAAGTTTTTCGCCAATTCTTCAACAAGGGCGGAACCAACCACCACAGCGTCTGCAAAAACCGCAAACTCCCGAGCTTTTTCGGCTGTTTTGACGCCGAAACCTACCGCCACCGGCAGACCAGACGCCGCTTTGAGACGGGTGACAGCGGCAGAGACGGAGGCGCCACCTCCGGCGTTTTTCCCAGTGATCCCGGCGACGGAGACATAATAGACAAAGCCTGATATATTTTTCACCACCTCTGGCAGCCGCTCATCATCCGTCGTGGGTGTCGCCAGGCGGATAAAATCGAGCCCGGCGGCCTTGGCAGGTAGGCACAGTTCGGCGTCTTCTTCGGGTGGCAGATCAACGATGATGAGGCCGTCGACGCCAGCGGCTTTTGCATCTTTCAAAAAAGCGTCTCCGCCATAGGCGTAAAATGGATTGTAATAGCCCATCAAAATGATCGGTGTGTGGCTGTCTTCAGTGCGAAAGGCGCGCACAAGATCAAGGGTTTTTTTAAGCGTCTGATCGCTCTTAAGAGCCCGCAGGCCGGCCGCCTGGATCGCAGGGCCATCAGCCATCGGATCGGTGAAGGCAACGCCAAGCTCGATAATGTCCGCACCGGCGCCCGGTAGTTTCTTGAGAAGGTCGAGCGACGTCGCTTCGTCGGGATCGCCGGCCATAATGAACGGGATGAAGGCCGCGCGATTTTCCGCGGCGAGCTTTTCAAAACGGTCTTTAATGCGGGACATAAAAACTCCGGACGCTTGACTACCGTTCTGGCGCGGGAATGCAAGACCCGAACAATCTTATGGAAATCCGGCAAACAAAAATGGTCGATATACAAACGACTCTGGCTCCTTTCTGTTTGGCGCCACAATCGACCTTTGGTGAAGCTGGGCTATTCCATCGTCAGCACCGCTGCGTAAGCATCAATCCCGTAAAAGAGATTACCAACGCGGATATTTTCATCGGCTGCATGCTGATTATTATCATAGTTGGCGATCGGCAGGATCACGATCGGCGCCTCGGAGACTTCTTCGAACATGTAAAGAGGCAAAGACCCGCCAAGGGTTGGCGTCAGGATAAGGTCCGGCGCGGCGCGGCCCAACGCATCAACAAGCGGCGCTACCGCCGGGTCATCCATCCGGCTTCGAACCGCCGGGTAACCACCCGAACGCATCACTTTGGCGATCAGCGGATGGGTTGCCCGGATTTCCGCATCCGGGTCCTCCCGCACAATATGGTAGCCTTGCCGTTCAATATGGGCCTCGACAAGATCAAGCATCGCTTCGGGATCATTGCCTTTAACCAGCCGCAAACCGATCGACGCCGTCGCTGATGGCGGAATGATATTGCGCGCCTTATCGCCCACTTCTGCGCTTTTCAGGCCCCTGAGATTTAGAGCGGGCAAGGCAATACGCTTGGCCAACAATGCGCCCTTCGCTTCGGTCGCCGCCAGGCCGAACATCTCGCGCAATTGATCATCAACAGCAGGCGCCGCCGCAATGGCCGCACGATCCGCCGCAGTGAGCGGTTCGGTCGATTGATAGAAATTCTTAATCCGTACCCGATCTTTTTCGTCTTTCATGGACGCCATAAGATTAGCAAGCCGCCAGCCGGGTCCCGGCACCCAATTGCCATAGTGGCCGCTGTGAAGGCCGCGATTAGGGCCATATACTGTAACCTCAAGCCCGGTGACGCCGCGCACGCCAAACACCAGCTGCGGCCGCCGGCTTTGATGGGTCGGACCATCACAAAAAAGCCAGAGATCAACATCGCTGAATTTTTCCTGATGTGCGGCCAGATACTCATCGAGATGCTCGGACCCTGCCTCTTCTTCTCCATCAAAGATCAGCTTTACATTCGACGTCAGTGGGATATCAGCGGCGCTAAGCGCATCAAGGGCGGCAAGAAGCGCAGAGATCGGCGCTTTGTCGTCACCCGCCGAGCGCGCATAAAGCCGCCATTCGTCATCAATAGGATCGCCAGTTTCCGGAAAAGCAATGGGCGCACCGCCTTCGGTGATCGCGCGGGAGTAAAGTGTCGGTTCGAAAGGCGGGTGGGTCCATGCAGCATCTTCCGTGGGCTGCCCGTCATAATGGATATAGATCGCAATGGTCCGCGTCGCGCCCGGCGCTTCGAGGCTTCCGTAAATCAGCGGCGGCGCATCATCCTGTGTGAGAAGCTGTATCCAAAAGCCGCGCGCGGCAAAAAGCGCCGCAATTGCAACGGCGTTAGTGCGAATATTTTCTGAATCCTTGGCATCATTCGGCATCGCCAGAAGCTCGGCAAAGCCCTGCACGATCTCCGGACCGTGGTCCGCCCGCCAATCCCGTGCAGCCGCAATCGCAGTGTCCGTTGCCCCACCTTGTGCGTGAGCGTTTGCCGCCAGCACGAGGCTTGTCAAAACCACCGTGAGGTAACCTGCCGAGCGCTTTGTCATTGCATTATCCCTTCGCGGCACATCACACGCCGCTAGTCGTCGCGACGCGCCATCACTATATCAGCGCGGTTCGGATTTATTTTTTCTGGTGCGTCTTCGGCGGGAAACTCAAATTCAGCGCGCTTGACAACATCGGCAGCACGGCCGTCAAAGGCATGATGGGCGTATTTTCCGGCGCGATCGACCCAGTGCAAAAAAATCTGCGCCGACCATTTATTGGGGTTTGGTTTAACCCGCCCATGCAAATAATTGATGCCATTATATAGAACACCATCACCAACAGACAAAAGCAGGTTGTGAAAGCCAAGGTGCTTTTCGCGCCGCGCAGCGTCCACGGGCTTACCGACATCAGCTTCGAAATATTTGTCGCTGATGTTAAATTCCCACAAATAGTCATTTGAGTATCCGAGCGTCAGCGACATGGCGTGCTCGCACGCATGCGCATCGCTGTGCACATGACAGACATCACCCTTGCGATAGACCCGAAAATAACAATGGGTCGGCAGCAAATCCTTCCCGACCAGCGTTGAAACATAAGGCGTCAGACCCCATTGCAGGGTCGACATAGGCGTATAGTCAAAGGAGTAGCATTCAAAGGCGCGCTTATCGGTTAGAAAAGTCTTGATGTAATCGCCCTGATAGCTTTCCCAGTCGCCGCCAAGCTCCTGCTGCATTTTATACAGCGTTGCGTCAGCAACTTCGATCGGCAGCACACGTTTCACATGCGCCCAACCGTGTTCCTCGTAATGCGCCCGGTGGTCCGGGATTGGTTCTGACCTGTCCATCCTGTCCTCGTTTGAAGCACATCAGTGGTACTCCTTCCTTTTGCCATTTTGCAACTACACTCAGCGCTACATTTAGTCGTCCGGTCGAGCGCGGCCGGACTTAACCTCCCCTCGCCGGCGTTTATCGTCGAGGCGCTTACGCTTTTGTGAAAACGGCACGCGCGTCGCCTTTCGCTTTGCCGGAGGGGCGGCGGCCCGGATGATCAAAGCCGCTAGTCGCGCCCGGGCGTCGACGCGATTGCGCTCCTGGCTGCGATAGCGCTTCGCCTCAATGACAAGCTCACCCTCCTTGGTGAGGCGCCGCCCGGCAATCTTTTTCAATCGCGCTTTAACGTCATCGGGAAGCGACGGCGAGGCCATGGCGGCAAAGCGTAATTGCACCGCTGTTTCAACCTTGTTGACATTCTGGCCGCCGGGGCCGGAAGCGCGTATAAAGCTTTCCGTTATTTCCCAATCGTTTATTGTAATGCGGTCATTAACGCGCATTTCAGGAAATAGCGGCTTCACGCCGCCGCTCACTTGCGCGTTTTTTGACGCTATCCGATTTTAGTTGCCCACAAGCCGCAGAAATATCGCGGCCGCGCGGCGTACGGATCGGCGAGGCGTAGCCCGCGCGATTGACGATATCGGCGAAAGCCTCAATGCGACCCCATGACGAGCACTCATAAGGCGCACCCGGCCAGGGATTAAACGGGATGAGATTAATCTTCGCGGGAATGCCTTTTAGCAGCCGCACCAGCGCCTGCGCCTCAGCGTCTGTGTCGTTGACGCCCTTGAGCATCACATATTCAAAAGTGATGCGGCGCGCATTGCTGGCGCCGGGATAATTCCGGCAAGCGTCAAGAAGTTCCGTGAGCGGATACTTTCGATTGATGGGCACCAGTTCGTCGCGCAACGCATCATTCGTCGCATGAAGCGAAATCGCCAACATCGCCGATGTTTCTTCGCCCAACCGGGCCATTTCGGGCACGACACCGGATGTCGAAACTGTGATGCGCCGCCGCGACAGGGATATTCCCTCGCCATCGGAAATCACGTCGATCGCATTGGCGACATGATCGAGGTTATAAAGCGGTTCACCCATGCCCATAAAGACAATGTTGGAAAGGTTTCGATCTTCTCTGTCAGACGGCCATTCCTCAAGGTCGTCCTTTACGGCCAACACCTGCGCAATAATTTCAAAAGCAGTCAGATTACGGACAAGATTTTGTGTGCCTGTATGACAGAAGGTGCAATTCAGCGTGCAACCGACCTGGCTGGATACGCACAAAGCGCCCGCCCGGCCAACGCCGGGAATGAATACGCACTCGACTTCAATTCCCGGGCCCATTCTCAACAGATATTTGCGCGTGCCGTCGGTTGAAACCTGTCGCTCAATCACCTCCGGACGCGCCAGGGTAAAGTGTTTTGCAAGATCGTTGCGCATCTCTTTGGAGATATCGGTCATATCAGCGAACTCTTTGACGCCCGCTTGATAGATCCAACGCCAGAGTTGGCTCGCCCGCATTCGTGTTTTTTTCTCCTCTAACCCAAAGACATCAGACAGCGCGGCGCCGAGCTCCCGTCGGGTCATCCCTGCGAGGTTTTTCAGCGACGGCTCATTTGCCGGCGGATTATTGAGGTCCAGTGTCGTCATGGCGCGGATATAGGCGATGCGCTGTGTCAGGTCCATCGATGCGCGTCTGGCGCATCAACCGCAGGCATGATCGCCATCCGTTAGCCTGAAATTCCCGATGTTTTCTGTGAAAACGCCTCGAGCCGGAGATCATCGCGAATGGGATCAAAAGCGGGGATCACGGCGTACCAGCTGAGCCACCAGCTTTTCTCGGCACGCTGATAGGAGAGCAATGTCGCGGTCGCCTCCTCATATAGTCCCAGCGCCGCGTAAAGTGCCGCCCGCGGCACGGGATGTTCCGAATAGCCGCTTTTGGCAAGAGCGGCGAGCCCGGCTTTTGCGCCGTGGGATTGGGCTATCGCTGCAATTTCGTCCAGCGCTGCGTCGTTAAGGCCGCGGTCTTTCGCCCGCAACAACCAGGACTGAAACGCCGCATCCTCATCGCCGCGCGCCAAATGAATAAGCGCTTCATAGATCACCACCGGCGCTGATATTCGCCGTGCGTGCGACGCCGCCTCAAGCGCTTCTTCATAACGCCCTGCGATATACAAGAACCAGACTTCGTCCCACAACAGGCTTGCAGACAACGGATCAAGCCCACGCGCACGCGCCACAGATTCAAGGCTGAGGTCTACTTTCCCCGTAGCGCTCGCAATCATCGCTTTGGTTTGCCAGGCAATGGCATTTTCCGGACGCAATGCAATCGCATTATCGATATAGGCAAGCGCGCCTTCAATATCGCCGTCGCGAAAGAACGCCAAATAGGCACGCGAAACAAAAGCATCGCTCAAATTCGGATCAAGCGCGAGCGCACGGGTTAGATGCTGCTCTGCGCGCATAAACGTGTCTTGTCGTGTAAGACCAAGTTCTTCGGCGGTTTTGTGCGCATAGATATCGGCGATCGCAGCATGCGCCGGTGCAAAATCCGGCGCCCGCGCAGTGATATTGGACAGAAGAGACAGTGCTTCGCGAATAGCGCCATGTTCACGCAAACTCCAAAGGTAACGCGCGCGCCAATATTGTTCAAAAATTGCGGGATCGCTCACCGCCAGGGTTGCAATGCTTTCATGTTCCAACTTTAAAGGCGTGCGCAGATCGGCAACAATCGAACGCGCCATCGCCGCAAAATGCATAGTGTCAACATCATAAGAGGCAGCCCAGAGTGTTGAGCGATCGGCGCCGTCAACAAGCTGAACAGACAAAATTGGCGCATCACCATCGACAATTAGCCTTCCGCTCAAAATGCGATCACGGGCGCCAACATCAGCGGCATCAAAATTGTCATCACGCCAGCGCACAAGCCGATATTCTCCCCCGGCAAGCACAACCGTCAGCATCTCCGCAGACGCAGCGGCGGCAGTATCCCAATGCGCATCGCCGGTTGCATTGTCGAAATCTGTCAGAAAGATTTTCGGTGGAAGATCTGGTGTGGAAACCCGCCAGAAAAAAATCGCCGCAACTGCCAACGTCAGAAGAACAACGCCTGCCGCCCATGGCCATCTGTGCCTGCGCCGCCGGGTGTCCTGCCCCTCATGTATAGAATTGTTCACGCCCTGCAAAAACTGAGGCATGGCCAAAAGCCGGTAGCCGCGTTTCGGGATTGTCTCAATATAGCGCGGATTGCGCGTGTTATCGCCCAGGGCGCGGCGCAAATCGCTGATGGCGTTGGCAACGGAATGGTCGCTGATGATGGCGCCGTTCCACACGGTCTCAATCAATGTGTCTTTGGAAACGACCGCGCCTTCGGCGGCGGCAAGTTCTACAAGAACCGCCATCACCCGTTTCTCCAGCCGGGTTTCACCGTCAACGCCCAGCAAAAGATTAGCCTCCTCGTCGATCAGCCAATCGCCGAGTTGAAACTTCATCGCCACGCTAAACTCACCCTTTGCATTATCTGAGTGCAACGAAGTTGCCGAGAGGTCCATAGCATATCGGTGGCCGCACCCGCCGCAAAACGCCAAAAACCACCTTCTTGGAAAGAACTTGAAGATTTCTTGAAGCCGTCAAGAGGACGAATGGAATGGGGTAACGGCATGAGTGAGGCGTGAGTTCATCTTATTTACGGAGAATTGCCTCATGCGCCCGATCCTGCTTGCCCTGGCGGCGGTTGCCTTTCAGACATCCACGCCAGCGTCGTCTGACACAGGTGAGGTCATCCTAACGGAGACATCGCATCAGGCAGAATTTCAACTCGTTGAGATCACCGGCGCACTCGCCGACCCATGGAGCCTGGATTTTCTCCCCGATGGCAGGCTCATCGTCACTGAATGGTCTGGTGCGGTCAAAATCGTAAAAAATGGCGTCGCGTCTGTGTCGCTTAGAGGCGCGCCGACGGTTTTGAGACGCGATGAACAATCCGCAGGCATGCTCGGCGTGGCCGTACACCCGGATTTCGCACAAAATCAGCAGGTATATTTTTGTTTCCTCCATGGCGACTATGATTCCAATGTTAGCCGCATCGCCCGTGCGCGGCTTGATGGGCTTGCCCTTGTTGATCTCGAGGTCATCTTCGAAGGCAATGATCGTTCAGAAGAATATCATCACTCCGGATGCCGCCTCACCTGGAGTAAAGACGGGAACCTTTTCGCGACATTTGGCGACCGTCGGCACTTGCCTGGTGACTCACAGAAACTCGATTCAAGCACCGGAACCATTATTCGGATCAATGATGATGGAACCATCCCCACAGATAATCCTTTCTCGGGTGATGCGGGCGCGCGTCCCGAAATATGGGCCTATGGCGTGCGCAACGTGCAAGGCATTGCGTCACATCCTGAGACAGGCGCCTTTTGGTTTTCTGAGCACGGGTCGCTTGGCGGTGATGAAATCAATATCCTGATGCGCGGCGCCAACTATGGATGGCCAATCGCAACCTATGGAATCGATTATGATGGATCAATTATCACTGACGATGTTGAACTTGAAGGCGTCGAAGGGCCATTAATTTACTGGCGCCCTTCAACAGCGCCGTCAGGCCTGGCCTTTTATGCCGGCAATCAGTTTCCCCATTGGCGAGGCGATCTTTTTATGGGCAGCCTTGGCGATCGGCGGTTGGTCCGTATGGAACTTCGCGACGATCGCATCCTGTTTCAGGAACATCTTCTTGCGGAACTTGACGAGCGCATTCGAGACGTCCGCATGGGCCCCGACGGCTATCTTTACATTCTGACAGATGCAGACCCTGGCGGCATTTATCGCCTTGAGCCAGTAGAAAATTAGTGGGCTTTCATGAAAAAGATAATCACCTCATCTCTGGTCGTCATTTACATTTTACCCGCGCTGGCGTTTGGCCAGGAGCGCGAAAAGTCGATCGAGGATCTGGGCTTTTTGGTCGGTGCATGGCGCGGCGAAGCTACACTTTCCTATCCGCGGGAAGAAAATCGCAGCGCGCGACTGGAAACCGTCGAAGCAGCGTGCGCTTATGTCCTCAAGGACACCTATATTCAGTGCGACACTGCTTGGACACGTGAAGATGGCGAGACGCGCACATTTCGATTGCACTTCAACTACAATGATCTCGACGGCGCATATCAGACACTTTTTGTCTACGATAACTGGCCGCGACAGGTGAGCTATTTGCTCAACTATGACGCAAAAGCCAGCGCTTATATCGGCCTAAGTGATTTTGAAGATTCTGACGGTGTTGCCGGCCAGGAACGCACTTTTTGGCGCGTCAGCGAAGATGGAAATGAAATTCGCAGCGAAGAATACAACCACCTGGAAACCGATCCGCCGGATCACTGGCCCAGATATTTTGAGTTTGTATGGCGCAAGGTTCCCTAGCGTTTCAACACCGCGGCGCGACGCGCCAGAGCCTCAGCCGACCATTCTTGGCTCCAGCGATAAAATTCTGCGTAAGCAGGAACGCCATCCGGCAGCATGATCCAAGGCTGTTTCGACACCGTATAGATGTGAATATCCGGCGGCAGAAGGTCCGGTTCATCAAGCGTACCAACGCGTATGAATGCTATTTTGTCTTTTGCGCCGCTGTAATGGCTCCATACCGCGACATGACATACCGGACAACGTATGATGGTCTGGCCATTGCCGCTCTCTGACGGCGTCATCACAGCACCGGGGGCGCCCTTGATGATCTCGACACATTCGGTTTCGATCAAAGCGTTTAACGCGAACGCGGCGCCAGTTTCACGCTGGCAACCGCGGCAGTGACAGCAATGAACAAACATCGGCCGCGACGTGATGCGATACCGCACACCACCGCAGGCACAGCCGCCTTCTGCTGTGAATTCACCCTGTGTCGACATGCAACCTCCTGAAACTTTTCACTTACCATTCTAGTGATGCGTTCATCACATCGCCAATGGTGGGCGCCACAAAACATTGCGTCCGCGCCCGGCCCATGATCTGACAGCGGTGAGAGAAAGCTAAACACCCATGGACATTGAAAACAAAAGCGCGACCGCTATTGCGGACAGCCCCACCACCCCGCGCGCGCGCGCAATTGCCATTGCGTTGTTGCTGGCGGGCGCTGTTTGCGCGGGTATGGGACAGACCATCGTTTTTTCTGTGCTGCCGCCACTCGCGCGCGATATCGGTCTATCCAATTTCCAGGTCGGGCTGATTTTTATGATCTCGGCAATGTGCTGGGTTTTTCTCGGCCCGCGCTGGGGCCGGCGCAGCGATCGTCAAGGCCGCAAGAGTTTTATTCTAATCGGCCTTTTTGGATTTGCCATTTCGATGCTGCTCTTTGGCGCATCTGTTCGGCTTGGCCTCGCGGGCGCGCTATCCGGCCTACCACTTTATGTCCTGATGGTTTTGACGCGTAGCTTTTATGGTGTCTTCGGCTCGGCCGGGCCGCCTGCAGCGCAAGCCTATATTGCCGATCGCACCAGTATTACCGATCGCACCGCCGGCATTTCGAGCTTTGCCGCCGCGTTTGGACTTGGCGCCATGATCGGCCCTGCTTTTGGCGCCGCCGCCTCGGTAATCGGCCCGGTGGCGCCGTTTTTTGCGATGGCGGCGCTCGCTGCCATAATGGGCGGCGCCGTTTTTTTGTTTTTACCCGAACGTTCAAGGCCCGCGCAGCGCGAGGCGCGACGCGATGTGAAACTAACGGATCCACGCCTGCGGCCAATCCTCATCTTTGGTCTCATCTTCGGCGTTGTGAATGCCATCCCGATACAAACCGTTGGGTTTTACTTTATTGACGGGCTTGGCTTTACCACCGATCAGGCGCCGCAATATGTGGGCATCGGCCTCACCGGCAGCGCCATGGCGTCGCTCTTTGCGCAGCTTGTCGTCGTGCAGCGCTTCCGAATCGAACCGCGGCTGTTGATGCGAATGGCGCCGGTGCTGCTCGCGCTGGGTCATGCGTTGATCTGGTTGTCGAGTGATTTTGGGCCCGTCGTCTTTGGTATGGTGCTCGGCGGATTTGGCGCTGGCCTCGCCTTTCCCGGTTTTAACGCCGCCGCGTCGCTCGCTGTTAACGCGGATGAACAGGGCGGCGCCATCGGGCTGAGCGGCTCCGCGGGCGCGTCTGGATTTATTGTTTCACCCATCATCGCATTTGGACTTTATGCGATGGCCCCCGAAGCGCCCTATATTTTCTCTACGCTACTGGCGCTTTTTCTGTTGGGGTTTGCCTGGCGCAGTCGCGCCATCGGAAATGCCGGGCCATCACGCATGACCGACGCCCTAGAAGAAGAAAAACCAGCTTCGGCGCCCTATCAGTAATTGTTGAAATTATTCCGCCGCCGTCTCGCCATCCCCATAAAAAAGTATGTCGCCGGGCTGGCAATTAAGTTCTTTGCAGATCGCTTCAAGCGTTGAAAAGCGGATTGCTTTGGCCTTGCTGGTTTTCAAGATCGACAGATTAGCGATGGTCACACCGACGCGCTCCGACAACTCCGTCAGCGACATGCCGCGGTCGAGGAGGACGCGATCGAGTTTGACCGAAATCGCCATCAGACTGTTAAATCCTGTTCTTCTTTCATGCGCGCACCCTCGCGGAAAACCTCCGAGAGTACAAAAACCGCGATGATCGCCAGCCAGGCGATGGGGTTCATGTCAATGTCAATGTCAGCATCAAAAACCGCTGATAAAATCCCAAAGGCAATAAGAGCGCCTTGACCAATCAACAGCGCATAACCGACGCCGCGAAACCGATCGGCATTTTCCTTCACAAACGGAGATCCGAAGCGCAGCGTTTTTAATATTTCGAGAAGCCGGTTCACCACAAATAGCATCACGCCGAAATTCACAAAGTGGTGGGCGATATTCAAATAGTCTTCGCTGTCAACGCTAACATCGCCGTCAATATTTACGTCCGCCACACCGGTCGCCGCATCGACAAAAAATGGCACGAGCGGCACAATGACCATGGCTATTGAAAGCCCGACAAACCCGACCCACAAAATGACACGTGTTATGTGCAGGCCCACGGCCAGGATAGAGGCCAGTGAGCCTTTTCCAATCGCTCGCATCGTCAGTCTCCGTGTGATTTAGCGTAAGAGGCCGCGTCCTAGAAAAATGAGACGAGGCAGACCGTTGCTTGGCACGATTCGGCAGCTGCGCCCTCTTGAGGGGCCGCTGTGGCGAGCCCGACAAAGCTCGCCGCCGCGATGGCCGCAAATACGCCTGCGGCGGCGATGTGAAGTAAGCGGGACATTAAACAATCCCCGCGAAAGAACCGAGAGCCGCAAAATAGCCGGCGCCGATCAGCGAGATGGTCACCAACACGGCAAGACCATTGACAATTCCACCAAAGCCGCCGAGATTATCTGTTGAGTGATTGTGAGACATGGGATTTCTCCTTTTCTTTTTTCCCTTGTTGAACCAACGCAAGTCATTCTGATCTTCTGAGCGGTTTGGGTTTTTCCCAGCCGCTCTTTTTTTTATTTTCCGGCTTTGCCGGGGCAGTCTGTGGGTCGCCGGTCTTGTTTTTTCCCTTTTGGGCTTTCTGGGCCGGTTTTCCCTTGCAGCGGTTGATCCGCCGTCTTGTTGATTATCAATATATACTTATCGAATAACGATGCAAGTCTTTTTTGCCGAAAAACGATAAATTTTTGCCGAAAAGGGATAAAAACATGGGCGAAAAGGTGTCAAAACTGGGTTCTGAGAGGCTAATTATAGCCTCTCACAATGACGGAAAAATCATTGAGATCAATGACTTAGTTAAATCTTTTGGGATTGAGGCGGTGTCGGCAAAAAAAATCGGTTTAAATGACCCGGAAGAGACCGGAAAAACCTTCGCCGAGAACGCCATTATCAAGGCGAGGGCCGCTGCAGAGGGCTCAAACCTGCCCGCCCTGGCCGATGATTCAGGGTTGGATGTCGTCGCCCTTGGCGGCGATCCAGGCATATATTCGGCGCGCTGGGCCGGTGAGCCTCGAAATTTCACCAACGCCATGAAAAAAGTCGAAAAAGCGCTTGAGGCGACCGGCAGCGAAGACCACAGCGCCCGCTTTATCTGTGCCCTTTGCCTCGCCTGGCCCGATGGTCGCGAAGAAATCTTTGAGGGCGAAGTGCGCGGCCAACTCGCTTTCCCGCCCTGCGGCGACAATGGCTTTGGCTATGATCCGATCTTTATTCCTGATGGCCATGATATAACTTTCGGCGAAATGGACCCTGCCGCAAAACATGCCATGTCGCATCGCGCTGATGCCTTCCGTAAGCTGATTAAAGTGGTTTTTAATTGATGATCCGATATTTACGCCTGCTGTTTTTGGGTGCTGTGTTCAGCGCCTGCGCCACCATGGCTGCAGACAGTTTGGACGCCGCCGAAAATAAAGCCCTCCCTGAGCCGGCGCTGGAAAAAGTCGCGGACGGTGTATGGATCCACAAGAGCTATGAAATCATAGAGCCCTGGGGGCCGGTCCTCTCCCAAGGATTGGTGGTGAAAACAGATGACGGAGTCGTTCTGGTTGATACAGCCTGGGATAACGAGGCCACCAAAAAAATATTGGCCTTGATCGAGACAGCGGCGGGCGAGCCGCCAAAAGCCGCCATTCTCACTCATGCGCACCAAGACAAAATGGGCGGCATGCAAGCCCTGCATGATGCGAGCATACAAACATCGGCATATGTGCTCACGAATGACGATGCTGTTGATCGGGACCTCATTCCGGCAGGAGGCTGGTTTGGAAACACTTTTGCCGGCCGCTCGAGCAGTTTTCAATTCCACGATGTCATTAGCGGCGCAAGCATAGACAGCGGCTTGATGACCTTCATCCCAGGTCCGGGGCACACTCGAGACAATATCGTTATCTATTATGAGTCCGCAAAAATATTGTTCGGCGGTTGCCTGATCAGACCGGGCAAGTCCAACAGCCTGGGCAATACTGCCGATGCTGACATCGCTAATTGGGCGAATGCGGTGCGTAAAGTCGCCGCCGAATTTCCCGACGCTGAAATTATCATCCCCTCTCATGGGGCAAAAGGCGGACGCGAGCTGTTAGACCACACGATCGCGCTCGCCGACGCCGCCAATGAGTGAAGCCTCACCGCTAGGGGTTTATGTCCATTGGCCCTATTGCGCGCGAATCTGCCCTTATTGCGATTTCAATATTTATAAAAACCGCGACATTGATGCTGCGCGCTGGGCGCAGGCGCTGACACGCGACCTCGAATTTTGGGCCGATCGTATTGAGCCGCGCAAACTGACGAGCCTTTATTTTGGTGGCGGCACGCCCTCACTGGCGCCGGTTTCTGTGATCGAAGCGATCATTGAAACCTGTGATCGGCTTTGGGGATTTCATTCCAACCCTGAAATAACACTGGAAGCGAATCCAACAAACGCAGAGCAAACGCGATTTGACGCTTTTGCAAAAACCGGGGTGAACCGATTATCCCTCGGCGTTCAATCTCTTCGTGATGATGCGCTACAATTTTTGGGACGTGATCATGACGCCGCGTCTGCCCGCAATGCTATTGATATCGCGCAACGAACCTTTCCGCGCATGACATTCGACCTCATCTATGGACGCCCGGGACAGGGGCTGGAGGATTGGCGCTCCGAACTGGACGATGCTTTAGCGCTCGGCCCGACGCATCTATCTCTGTACCAGCTCACCATTGAACCAGGCACCGCATTTGCCAAGGCAGTTGATAAAGGGCGCTGGATGCCGGCAAGCGAGGATGCCTGCGCCGATCAGTTCGACCTCATCCAGGAGATGACAAACGAGGCTGGCCTTCCCGCTTATGAGATATCCAATCATGCCGCGCCGGGCGATCAGTCCCGGCACAATCTCATTTACTGGAATTATCAGGATTATATCGGCGTTGGGCCCGGCGCGCATGGGCGCGTTACTGTTGGCGGCGAGCGCCTGGCGACGGAGACCCATCGCGCACCAGGCGGCTATTTAGAGGCGACGGAAAAAACCGGTTCAGGCCAGTCGCTTAAGGATCCGCTTGACAAAGATGCTCAGTTAACCGAACGCCTCACCATGGGTCTTCGCCTTACAGACGGCATCAATCTCTATGCCGACGATCATTTCTATGCTGACGACAACCGCGCGAAGACCTTGAAACAACTTATCGCGGACGGGTTTTTAACCCATGATTGCGGACGTCTGCGTGCAACAACCAATGGCCGGCGGGTTTTGAACACACTGCTTTATGATTTGCTTGGATAGCTGCGAGAATATGAAATGAACGAACTGTCAGACATTGCCCATATTATTCAGCTCGCCGTAGCGCCAGTTTTCCTGCTTGCCGGTATTGGCGCCATTTTAAGCGTTGTCACCATGCGGCTTGGCCGGGTCGTTGACCGCGCGCGTCAGCTTGAAGACGCCCCCAGGCCCGATCCTGACGAAAAAGCCGAATGCCGTGTGCGCGCCGAACTCGGCGTTCTCGACCGGCGGATGGTTTTCTGCCAGCGCGCCATCGGCCTTTGCACCATTGCAGCCCTCTTCGTTTGTTTCGTCGTCGCTGCCTTGTTTGTCGGCGTGCTAGCCGACATCAATGTCACAGCACCGGTGGCTTTTTTGTTCGTCGCCGCCATGGCGTCATTGATCACCGGCCTTTTGATGTTTCTAGCGGAGGTCACCATTGCTACGCGTATGCTGCGCGTGCGCGCAGAATTGCTCATGAAGGATTGAGCCTCAGTAATGCCTCAGAAACTCGGCGCGAAGCTCCTTGGCGCCGGGTCGACTACCTGAATGCCGCCGGGCTGGATTTCAAGAATGGCGAGGCCGCGCTCTACCGAACCATCTGCGTTCAGGCGAAAGAGCCCATCCGCGCCATAATAGCCGTTGGGGTCCGTGATGGCGCGCTTGTCAAACCGGCTGCGGCGGCGCTGCGTCGCCGCAAGTCGCGCAGACAAAAGACTGGCGTCATAGGCGAGCGAAGCAAGACGCGGCGGTGGCGCGCCAAACGCAGCTGCAAAACGCTCGTCAAAATTGCGCTTGATTTCGGGATCGGGCGCGGCGAACCAGCCGCCCCGAAGCGCGGGCTCTCTCGTCAGGCGCGGATTGTTCCAGGAGGAAACACCAAGAATTTTTACCCGGTTAATGTCAACATTATAATAGGGCAGAAGCGGCGCCAGCGCGCGCAACAAGGTTCCCTGCTCCGGCATCATCACTGCCTGATAACCATATGTATAACCGGCTTCCGCAGGTTGAGGCTCCGGGTCATTAGGATCGAAATCATGACGCATCTCAATCGGAATGATTTCTTCGGAATATTCAGCCAGCCGTTTGGCTGGCGCGAGCATCGCGTCCGGTTCCTGCTCATAGCGCTCTTCATGAATGATCACGCCACCGCGCACGAATACTTCTTCCGCAAAAGCGCTCGAGACACGGTCACCATAAGCCGTCAGCGGCGCAAGCACACCGAACCGGGTCATTTCCTGCGACACCGCGTAATCCGTGACGCGCGCAATCTCGAGTTCGGGAGGGAAACTAAGAAGATAAACGCCGTCACCACCGGATTTAATATCCGATGAAAAGGCAATCATGGGGACACTCGCCGCGCGCGTCACAGCAGCGGCCGCTTCGACCGATTCTGAAAATAGCGGACCGAGAACAATTTCGGCGCCATCCGCCAATGCTGAGCGCGCGGCCGCCGCAGCGCCTTCAGGGTCGCCTCTTGTATCTTTTGGGATCAGCAAAAAGCGCTCGTCGCCAGCGTCAAAAACCGCCAGCTGAGCTGCGTCAAACATTGCTGCAGCAACTTTTTGCGCCGTTTCACTGTTTGCTGTGAAAGGCAGCAATAAAGCCACCCGCACAGGCGCGTCATCGCCCAAATGAGGCGGCCGGACAAAACCCCGGCGATCATAGCGCTCAGCTTCGATTTCGATATCCGGCCGCGGCAAGGGATCAATATCGTTCCGGTCCGGTTGGGCGACGACCGGACCAGATTGCGGCGCAGAGGTCGCGCAAGCAGCCAACATCACGAAGGCTGCAAAAAACAACCCTGCTTTCAAAGACTTAACCGACCAACGCAGCATCACTCGTCCCTTCCGCAACAATCGGCGGCGAGACTACCGCCCACCGCCGTCGGCGTAAACACACATGCCGGCCAAGACGCCCTTGCCGCCGCACAATTGACGTGAAGGTCCTGTAACGCCATGCGTTCTGCCTATGACCAAGACCGGGCCAAAACAGAACCTGACACAGGAACCGGGCCTTTATGTGACCGCCACGCCTATCGGCAATCTTGGCGACATCACATACCGCGCCGTGGAAATGCTGAAAGCTGCCGATCTCATCTTGTGTGAAGACACAAGACAAACGGCCAAATTGTGTGCTGCCTACGACATCAAGACACCCCGCACGCCGTATCACGATCACAATGCTGCACACGTCCGGCCTGGCATTATTGAGCGGTTGAAGAATGGGGCTGTGATCTGCCTCGTTTCCGACGCCGGAACGCCGCTGATCTCCGATCCGGGTTTTAAGTTGGTGCGTGATGCGCGCGACGCGGAGATTGCGGTGTTCCCAATTCCCGGGCCTGCCGCTGCGATTGCAGCTCTTTCCGCTGCTGGCGCGCCAAGTGACCAATTTTTCTTTGCGGGATTTCTGCCCGCCAAGAGCGGCGCCCGGGATAAGGCCCTGAAGGCGCTTGCTGGCATCAACGCATCGTTGATTTTTTACGAAACGGCGCCACGACTTGCCGCCAGCCTCACTGCGATGATCACTGCGCTCGGCGACCGGCAAGCGCTGGTCGCTCGCGAACTAACAAAGATGCATGAGGAGTTTCGTGACGGAAAACTGAGTGAACTCGCGGCCCGCTATGCGTTGGCAGCGCCCAAAGGCGAAATTGTTATCATCGTTTTCCCGCCGGAGAAGATCTCCGTGTCGACGGAACAGCTCGATGATTTTCTTAAAGTCGCCTTACGGGAAACAACGGTCAAAAAAGCAGCCGCCAAAGCCGTCGCAGAACTTGGCGTGTCGCGCAATGACGCATACAGCCGCGCGCTTTTCCTGAAAGAATGAATAAGCGCCCCGACACCGTCGCCCGCCGCCGCGCCGAGAAAAGCGGTCGTCGGTCGGAATGGATTGCCGCCCAATGGCTGCGGCTAAATGGCTTTTCCATCCTCGCGTCCAGAGAGAAAACACCTGGCGGAGAGATTGATCTTGTCGCGCGAAGGGGGAAGTTGATTGCTTTTGTCGAGGTCAAGGCTCGCGCCAAGACGGATACGGCCCTAATGGCAGTGACCGCCAAAGCGCGCCGGCGCATCTCCGCCGCCGCTGCCATGTACATTGCCCGCCATCGCGGACTTGCAGATTGCGAGGTTCGATACGATATCATTGCCGTCGCCGGATGGCGCATTCGCCATATCGCCAACGCATGGCGCGACGGCGAATAGCCGAAAAGTAACGCAATGGATGTTTTCATCACGCTCAAAACAGCGCAAGAAAAAGCGCTAATTTCAGTTGCCGACCCCATCAGCGGAGAGAGTTTATGATTTCGATTCCCATGCGCATCGTATTTGTCGCGGCGGCACTCGTGTTTGCTGGCTGCGCATCGAGCCGATCACTGGACAAGAGCGTCAGCGATTTGTCTGCAAATGCAGATCTCAAAGGCGTTCTTTTTGTCGATCGAAGCCATGATTATTCCGATATCGATATCACTGTCTATGAAGGTCGGCTTCTTTTAACTGGTACTATGCGGTCCGATGACGGCCGCAAGAAACTTATCGAGAACGCCTGGAAATCTGATGGCGTCGTACAAATTATCGATGAGATTTTTGTGGGTGATCGAACGCCCTTTGGGCAAGGCTTCGAAGACACGCGCATTGATCAGACCCTGCGCGCACGAATGATCGCAAGCGACGAGGTGGTCAGCGGAAACTACAAGATCGCCGTTTCAGGCGCTATTGTTTATCTTATCGGCTCGGCGAGCACGCAGATCGAAATCGACCATGCGAATAATTTGGCGCGATCCATTTCGGGCGTGAAAAAAGTCGTCAGCTATGCAACCCTGCGCAATGTGAGCCCGATTAGATAGACCAACAAACTGGCGGTGGAATAATGCTGAAAGTCGCGATCCAAATGGACCCGATCGGGTCAGTGGACGTAAATGCTGACACGACATTCGACATGGCGCTTGAAGCCCATGGGCGCGGCCATGAAATCTGGGTCTATGCGCCCTCGACCCTTCAATTGAATGCTGGTGTTGTCAGTGCGCGCGCTCAGCGCATTGAAGACATTCAGCGCAAACAAAACGAACACGCGAAGCTGGCAGATGCCGAATTAATCAACCTGCATCATGTCGATGTAGTTCTAATTCGTCAGGATCCGCCTTTTGACATGGCATATATTACAGCCGCTCAAATTCTGGAGCGGTTGCAGCCCGATGTCATGGTCCTCAACGATCCACGCGCCATCCGCGATGCGCCGGAAAAATTATTTGTCACCGAGTTTCAGGACTTGACGCCACCGACACTTATTACGAGCGACATCTCCGCAGTCAGAGAATTTCGACAAGCTCACGGCGACATGATTTTGAAACCGCTCTACGGCAATGGCGGCGCCGGCGTTTTCCGGATGAAGCCCGATGACGGCAATTTCAACGCGCTCCTGGAACTGTTTGAGCAGATCTTCCGTGAGCCAATTATTGCACAGAAATTCCTGCCTGCAGTCACCGAGGGCGACAAGCGCATCATCTTGCTTGATGGCGAGGCGGTCGGCGCCATCAACAGAGTGCCTGCGGCGGGTGAAACAAGATCCAATATGCATGTGGGCGGACGCGCCGAAGCTGTGGAAATGAGTACGCGTGACCAGGAAATTTGCGACCGGATCGGGCCAATCCTGTCGGCGCGCGGGCTGGTCTTTGCTGGTATTGATGTCATCGGAGAATGCCTCACTGAAATCAACGTGACGTCACCCACCGGCGTTCAGGAAGTTCGCAATTTCGGCGGCGCCGACATTTCCGCTCTTTTCTGGGACTGGATTGAAGGGCGCCTGGAAAAATGAAGTAAGTTTAACAATGCAGACACAATTTTTGTCAGGCGTGCGCCGCGATCTCCTGCAGGTGAACAGCCGCGATGATTGAACTCAGTATTTTTAAAGGGTGCGACATCACTCGATGGCCGCGCGCAAGAGGATCGCAATAGAAAACTCTGTGAACAACACACCACAATCGCCAACCAAACAGGCGCCAGGTCGAAAGCTTCGCATCGCCTTATTTTCCGGCAATTATAATTATGTCGTGGACGGACCGGTAAAAGCGCTCAATACTCTGGTCGGCTTTCTGGAGGAAGAGGGCCATGAGGTGCTTGTCTTCGCGCCAACAGTGAAAAAACCAGCCTTCGAACATACAGGCACGCTGATTTCAGCGCCTTCGATCGCTGTTCCCGGCCGCGGTGAATATCGCCTCGCCCTCGGCATGTCAGGCGGCATCCGCAAGAAACTAGACACGTTTAAGCCCGACCTCATTCATTTATCAGCGCCGGATCTATTGGGCTACGCGGCGCTGCGGTATGCTCGGAAAAAGGCCATCCCCGCCGTCGCATCCTTTCATACGCGGTTCGACACCTATCCCCGCTATTACGGCGCCAAATGGCTGGAAAAATACCTGACTAATTACATGCGGCACTTCTACGCTCGTTGCGAACATGTCTATCCGCCGTCCCAGAGCATGGCTGACGAACTACGCGAAGACGGCATCGGCCACGACATCAGACTATGGGCGCGTGGCGTCGACAGTGTTCTGTTTAATCCTGACAAAAGAGACCTGGCCTGGCGGCGTTCTCTCGGATTTTCCGACGACGACACCGTGGTGGTGTTCGTCGGCCGCCTGGTTCTTGAAAAAGGCATTGATGTCTTTGTCGAAACCGTCTCACGGGTCGACGGCGTCAAGGCGTTGATTGTCGGCGAGGGGCCAGAGCGCGAGCGTTTCGAAAAGGCGATGCCGGACGCGCATTTTACGGGCTACCTGAAAGGCGAAGAGCTGGCGCGCGCTTATGCCAGCGCCGACATCTTTTTTAACCCGAGCATCACTGAAACATTTGGAAACGTAACGTTAGAGGCAATGGCCTGCGCAACAACGCCGTTATGCGCAAAGGCTGCGGGCAGTACGTCATTAGTTGAACACGAGGTCACGGGATTGTTAGCGAATCCGACAAGCCGTGATTTCCAACCGGCCCTTGAACGTCTTAAATTAGATCCTAATTGCAGGGTTGCGTTAGGGATGTCGGCGCGCAAGCGCAGTCTCGACTTTTCGTGGCGCGTCATTCTTTTGAACTTGTTGGGTAATTATTTGGAAGCAGTTGAGGCATACGACACAGCTGTAAGCGACACTTAAAGCAAACAATATTCTTAACCGAAAATTAGCGTCGGCATACGGTAATCCGTATGCCGCGTAAATGTAACACTGTCGCTAAAACCAGTAGAGCAAAAATGAAATTAGTTGATATAAACGAGTTTTACAGCGACCTTGGCGGCGGCGTGAGGACCTATGTTCACCAAAAACTCGACGCCTCGGCAGCACTCGGCTGGGACACCACGATCATTGCGCCGGGCCCAGCGGACCGCCGCGAAAAAGTTCGCGGCGGCGAAATAATCTGGGTGCAGTCTCCTGCGCTGCCGCCAGATCCACGCTACCACATGTTTTGGAATTCGGCGCCAGTGCACCAACTGCTCGACGAGATACGGCCTGACATTATCGAAGGCTCGTCAACCTGGCGCGGCGGGTGGATTGCATCCGGCTGGCGCGGCAACGCCGCGAAAGCCCTGATAATGCACCAAGACCCTGTCGCTGTTTACCCGCATACTTTTTTGTCGCCCTTTTTATCCGAACGCCGTGTTGATCAATTTTGCTTTTGGTTCTGGGCCTATATGCGAAAGCTTTCCCGACGCTACGACGCCACCATGGTAAGCGGCGAATGGCTGGCGAGCCGCCTCGAAGGCTTTGGACTGCGCCGGCCAATCGCCGCGCCTTTCGGCGTCGACAAGTCTCTTTTCTCACCCTCCAATCGCCGCTGCGATATTCGCAAAGACATGCTCTCGGCGTGTGGCATAACGGATGAAACAGCGCCGCTGTTTATCGCCATCAGCCGCCATCACCCCGAAAAACGCCTTGGTGTTGTCATTGACGCTTTTGCTAAATTCACAAACTCACGCACCGCCGGACTTTATATAATTGGTGACGGCCCAACGCGAAATTGGGTTGAGAAAAAAGCGCGTCGACATCAAAATATTGTCATCGCGGGGCAAATCAATGATCGCAGCGATCTATCGCACCATATCGCCAGCGCGGATTACATGGTGCATGGCGGTGCGGCCGAAACATTTGGCCTCGTTGTCGCAGAAGCGCTGAACTCCGGCTTGCCCCTTGTCACACCGCATATTGGCGGTGCGGCGGACCTGACCCATCCAACTTATGGTGAAGCCTATCGGGCCGGCGATGCGGGGGCATTAACAGCTGCGTTGCATCGCATCGTTGCACGTGACCGCAACGAGCTCGCCCTTGCTGCACGTGCGGGTTCTCGCCGTGTTGGAACGCCGGATGATCACTTCGATTCTCTTTTTACGACATATCAATCGCTGGCCGCTCAAAAAGGTAAGCGCCAGCGCATCGCCGAACCTAAGCTTCAGGAGGCTCCCAGTCGCGCCGTCGCAAATTCGCGTTAAAGAATTTGCGCGCTTCAAAGCGTGGGCGCAGATAGTCATAAAACAGCCAGTCTTTTTTTGCGGCGGGCGTCAAATTGTACAGCAACCGCTCGTGGAATTTCCAATCGACATTACCGCGACCCGAGCGACGCGATGATGTTAGGCACCAATGATCCCGACGATAGGCGAGAGCGCCCTGCTTGACGATCCGATTGACCACTTCATGATCCGCAACCATAAACGGCCAGAGTTCGGCGGAGTAACCGCCAGCCTTTCGCAACGCCGCTGTCTTAAATGTGTGTCCATATCCGCCAGTGTGGCCTTGCTTCGGCCAAAGCGCAGCAACGATTGCGCCTTTTGTCTTGGTGAACCAGGCGCCAAAGGGGCTCGCGTCACTGTAAATGCCAAAAGCGAACGCCGCCACGACATCACTTCCGGCCGCTCCAAACATCGCCTCCGCGCGCTCAAGATAATGCGGCGGGTAAATCGTATCCGCATCACACAGGGCGACAAATTCAGTTTCGACAGCCGCGATGCCGGTTTCAAGGGCGTTGATCTTGCCCGGCCGCAAGTCAGAAAGGATGACAATTTTTCGATCCGGATGACCGCGCACAAATCCCTTCATCACCGCAGCCGTATCATCGCTCGAGCCGTTATCCACAAGGATCACAACCGTATCGCTGATTGTCTGCACAGCAATCGACGCCAGGGTCTCGGCGAGATATTGCTCCTCATTGTAGGCCGGGATAACCACACTCCAGCGCTCGCTATCTTGCGTGACGCCAGTCTTTGGGATTGCTGCCATTGGCTCTGTTCTGTAATCCCTCATGACGACATGCGGCCGTTTCCAAGCTTAAATGGGCGACTGCGTTCATGTAACCGGCGCAGCGAAGAAAAGAAATGGCATTTCCCATGATCGATTGGCGCGAAACATCGGTTCATTTGAGAGACAGCTGGCGCGCCTTGCGCACGCGCAATGACGTGCAACGCGGATTGAAAATCCTGCAATACGCGCTCTTCGCCGCAATCGTCATCTATCTCGTCTTTAAGCTTAGCCGCGTCGGCTGGCTGGAAGTGTTTGACTCACTGCCGTCTTCTCCTTGGTTTTACGGTTTTTTTGCCTTGCGCTTTTTGATGCTGCCAATTTCGGAAATCGCTATTTACGAAATCGTGTGGGCCCAGCCGCTAGTGCGCCATTTTTTCGTCTTCATTCGAAAGCGCGTCTATAATTTTGCCGTGATGGGTTATTCCGGCGAGGTGTTTTTTACCCAATGGGCGCGGCGGCGGCTGGATTTGCCCGACAAGAAGATTTTGATGGGCGTGAAAGACAACAATATTCTGTCCGCGTTCGCTTCGAATGCTGCGACGGTCGTGCTGGTAGCCGCCCTTGCAGCGACAGGAGGGTTGCAGGCGGGCCTTGACGCTTTCCCCGGGGCCGGCTGGCTCTTTTCGTTGGCCTTTTTGTCGGCGGGAACATTGTCGATCGCCGTGATGGTATTTCGCGAAAAATTGATCGCCCTGCCTGTTGGCGTCATGCCGCGACTGCTCGGCGTTCATGGCGGCCGCCAATTGCTGATCATCCTCCTGCACGCGGCGATGTATGCTTCGGCCTTGCCCGGAGCGCCCTTGATGGCTTGGATGACATTTATCGCGCTCCAGCTGGTTTTGAGCCGCGTGCCGTTTTTGCCAAATCAGGATATTGTCTATCTCGGCGCCGCGTTAACCCTGTCGCCAATCGTTGGCGCCTCCGAAGCCGCCGTCGCGGGAATGCTGGTAGCCGAAGCCGGTCTCTCCCAGCTTACGAATGGCGTCATGTTTCTCGCCACCGTGCATTTGGCGCGGACCTCCTACAAACCTGCTGTTCAGCGGCAAAATTGAGCAAACGCCTTTCGAATTGGCCCGGAATTCGCTACAGACGCGGGAACCTGCACTCACCCGTCGCGATGACGGGCGCGTCGCCAACCAACCGGTGGATATAACGCCGTTCATGCATCTCGTTGACCGCTATATTCTGCGCGCCGTCGCCACGCCTCTAATATTGGCGCTCTGCATTGCGGGTATGCTTTTGTTGCTGGAACAAATGTTGCGGTTGTTTGATTTTGTGCTCGCCGAACAAGGCCCTGTAGACGTCGTCTGGCGGATGCTGGCTAATCTGCTTCCGCACTATTTCAGCCTGGCGCTCCCACTTGGCACATTTCTCGGCATTATGCTTGCCTTTCGCAACCTCTCACTTTCAAGTGAGCTGGACGCATTTAGTTCCAGCGGCGCGTCATTCGGGCGCATGATGCGGCCGGTTTATATGCTTGTCGTTGTGCTGATGGCGCTCGATTTTTTGATGGTTTCTTATATCCAACCCTTCTCGGGATATCGATATCAGGAAATCCGTTTTAACGTCACGAGTGGCGCGCTTGGAATCAAAGTGCCCGCGGGCGAATTTATCGATATCTCGGATCAGGTCACAATTCGCCTTGGCGAAATAGATGAGGAAACGCGCAAGGCGACGGATATTTTTATAGAGCGCCGCACCCTTGACGGCGGCAAGACGACGATCACCGCAAAGCACGGCGCTATCTCCACAACACCAGAGATCACTTCAATATTGCTAAAGCTGGAACAGGGCCGCCAGATAATAATCGATCCGCTAGGCAGTCGCATTCAGGCCCTTGATTTCGATTCCTTCGATCTTGAAGTTGATCTTCCAGCGACTGGAGCCTTCCGGGCGCGCGGCGGCGAAGAGGGCGAAGCTACTTTCAACGAGGTCGTTGCATTCTTACGCACCGAAACACCGCAATCATCGCCTCTCTATAATAAATATCGCGCCGGATTTCATTGGCGGATCATTCATCCATTATCGTTTCTGATCATGCCCATCCTGGCGGTCGCCACAGGGGTCTCCAGCCGTCGAGGTTCATCAAATATCAAACCGATAATCGGCGTTGCAATATTGATCATTTATCACGAACTGCTGGAAGAATGGGGTAGGGTTGTCGCGGGCGCAGGAGAGCTTTCTCCTTATCTTTCCATGTGGGGTATTTTAGCAGTGTTTACGTGTCTTTCTGTGTTTCTCTACACTGGCTCAATCGACAGGGCGCGAACCGCAAATGTCATGGCGCGAAGGGCGGAAGAAACCGTACGAATTACGACGCCGGCAACGGGCGGCGCACAGTGAATCCGGCAAAAGGAATCTTTACGCTTTATGTCGGCCGGATGTTCCTAATCCGCTTTCTGGGGCTGTTGTTGTTTTTCGTAATCGTTCTGCAGATGCTCGATCTCTTAAATCGATCATCGGATATCATGGCGACTGAAGGCGCCGGCGTCGATTCACTCACGCGCTACATTTTGCTTCGCGCCCCAATGATCGCCAGCCAGTTTACGCCCTTTGCCGCCTTGCTAGGCATCGTTTTCACGCTCGCCGGCCTAAGTCACACAAGCGAGATCACGGTTATGCGTGCAGCAGGAATGTCCGTCTACCGCGTATTATTTCCAATTGGATTTGTTTGCGCCCTGATCGCGATTGCGCATTTCACACTTCATGAAACGGTGACGATAAAATCTACGGATGCGCTTGATTATTGGGAAGTCAATGATTTCGCTGTTAATCTGCCGCCGAAAACCGACACCCGAACAGATGTTCGTATTTATTTCGATAGAGAATATATTAGCGCCGAAAGTGCGTCACGATCAGGCGATGCGATCTTGTTGTCAGGGGTGACCATTTATACTCTTGATGAGGACGACCTGTTACACGAATCTATCGAAGCGCAATCTGCCAAATATGACCAGAACGAAGGATGGGTTCTGTCTGGCTCAAAGAGGATGCGCGCCAAAACCAGCGAGGTCATAGAAAGTGACACAGCGCTCTGGACCAACAGTCTCGATCCGGAATTGTTATTTGCGTTAACGCTTGTGCCAGACCGCACTGGTCTCGGTGAGTTGGTATCTAAAATCCGCCAGCTTAACAAAGATGGCACCGACACTCGTGCGGCGATGACATCGCTTCTCAGCCGGTTTTCCAAACCATTATCGACGCTTGTCATGCCGTTGCTTGGCGCAATTGCGGGTTTTGGCGTTCATCGCCAGGGGGTTCTATTGGCCCGTGCCGTCATGGGGTCAGGGCTCGGATTCACTTATTTTGTTGCCGAAAATATGGCTCTGGCACTTGGCAAGCTGGGCGTCTTGCCCGCCATTATCGGCGCGTTCTTTCCATTCGCACTTTTTATGGTCGTCGGATTTTCGATCCTCGTGGCAATGGAAAACTAGCGCGCATACACAAAAATTGGCGCCTTCAGCTTTTTCGGTTTTTATGTGGTTCAGCGTCGGATGCACGTAACATAACGCACCATTCCCCAGGCCGCCGCCGCCCGTTTAATGGGCTGCGCGCGCAGCCAGGCCGGAATCCAGACTTTGCTAACATAAATCTCTTGTAAACTTTCTAGCATTAGTTGTATCAATTGCACGCATAGGTTGCGCCCATGATGCCTACGCCACGCCTTGATACAACAGCGGAGAACACGCGCCCATGGCCGGATTGATCTTGAAACTAAGACCCCACGAAGAATTGTTGATCAATGGCATTGTGGTCGAAAATGGCGACCGCAACACGCGCATTAAAGTCAAAACAGAAGGCGCCCATATTTTGCGCCTGCGCGACGCGATGAAACCTGAAGAAGCAACGACGCCTCTGAAACGCGCCTATTATGTCGCGCAACTCGCCGTTGCAGGGCAAATGTCAAACACGGAAGCAGCGGGTATTCTTCGCGGCGCCGTCGATATACTGGAGTGTGACGAGACTCGTGAAAAAATTGAGGGTCTTATCGCCGATAATGATTTCTACCAGGTGATGCGGCAATTCCGCATGCTTGAGCCGGAAGCACCGGCAAGCGAGCAAAATAAACTCTCTGCTTCCTGAATAAAACCCGCTGGATCGGCGGCGCCTTGTTCTTCGCGTCATCATGGCCCAAATAGGCGCGCGATGACCAATCAGCTCGACATCATCACTCTTGGATGCCGCCTTAATGCAGTGGAAGGCGAAGCTATGCGCGGCCTGGCCGGCTCAGCCGGCCTCAAGGACGCTGTAGTTGTGAACACCTGCGCCGTTACCAATGAAGCAGTACGCGGCTCCCGCCAGCGCATCCGGCGCGCCCACCGCGAACGGCCAGGCGCGCAAATCATCGTCACTGGATGCGCAGCGCAGATTGACGCTGAAAGTTTTGCCGCGATGCCCGAAGTGGATGTGGTCATCGGCAATCAGGAAAAGCTGGCGCCCGACGAATGGCGCACCCTCGCAGGGGGCGAACCAAGCCCCATTCGCGTCAATGACATAATGTCCGTGCGCGAAACTGCGGGTCATATGATAAACGGCTACGGTGATCGCGCGCGCGCATTTTTGCAGATTCAAAACGGCTGCGATCATCGTTGCACTTTTTGCATTATTCCTTATGGGCGCGGCAATTCTCGTTCGGTGCCAATCGATATCGCGGTGGAACAAGCGCGCCGTCTTGTGGATCTGGGCCATCGAGAAGTCGTTCTAACCGGCGTTGATATTACCTCTTACGGCGCAGATCTTGACGGCGCGCCGACTCTCGGAACGCTGGTCGATGCGATCCTTAATCAGGTTCCTGACCTTTACTGTTTGCGCCTTTCATCCATCGATGGTGCGGAGATCGACGCCGCATTATTTGAACGTATTACTGGCGACGTACGTGTTGCGCCATACCTGCACCTGTCATTGCAAGCCGGTGACAATATGATTTTGAAGCGGATGAAGCGGCGTCACTCACGTGAACAGGCGATTGATCTTTGCCAAACCATCCGGCAGCGCCGCCCCGATGTCGCGTTTGGCGCGGACATTATCGCTGGCTTTCCAACAGAAAGTGAAGAGATGTTCCAACGCAGCCTTGATATCGTCGATGAGGCCGGACTGAATTATCTACATGTCTTTCCGTTCTCTCCACGAGAAGGAACCCCGGCTGCACGCATGCCGCAATTAGCGCGCCCGATTATAAAGGCCCGTGCGGCGCGTCTCCGGACAAAAGGCGAGATCGCACTTCACTCATTCCTCGACAGTTTGGTCGGCAGCGCCGAAAACGCTGTCCAGGAAAGTGGCGGCCGCGCGCGCCTCGGTAATTTTGCCAGTGTGAAAGTGGTTGGCGAAAGTGGCGAGGTCGGTTCAGTTGTTCGATTGAATTTGATCGCCCGGGACGGCGATCACCTCCTCGGCGCGCGACTTTAAGGGTATCTAAACGCCGCCATTCCAGCTTAGTGAGAGCATCAAAGGAACGAGACGCCTGTGTCGAATAATTTTTTCTCCGGCCTGTTTGGAAAGAAGAAAAAGCCCGCGGACGGAACAGCGACGCCCGCCGCCGAAAGGCAGGATGCAGCGCCTGAGACGCCTCAGGCAGCTGTTGCTGCATCAGTTGAACCACCGCCACAAGAAAAAACAGAGACGCCACCGCCTCAACCGGAATCGGCATCTGCCCGGCCATCGGAACCCGAACCTAAGCAAGCGCCCGCAGCCCCGCTGGAAGCGCCGCACAAACAAGCAGCTGACCCGAACAAAAACTGGTTTTCACGACTGGCCGAGGGGCTGTCAAAATCCTCTGACAAGCTCACCGATGGCGTCACTTCTATTTTTAACAAACGTCGGCTCAATGATGAAACGCTGGAGGAGTTGCACGACCTTCTGATCACTGCAGATCTCGGCGTCGCTGCCGCTGAACGGATTACGGATGCGCTCGCCCAGGATAAGTTCGACAAGGAGGTCAGCGATGACGAAGTTCATACCGCACTCGCTGACGAAGTGGCGGAAACTCTTACGCCGCTTGAAAAACCGCTGACCATTGACCGCAGTAGAAAACCTCATGTCATTTTGATGATCGGCGTTAATGGGGCCGGCAAAACGACAACAATCGGTAAGCTCGCCCAGAAATACAAAGATGACGGACTCAACGTGATGCTCGCCGCCGGCGATACTTTTCGCGCCGCCGCCATTGAGCAGCTTGGCGTTTGGGGCGAGCGCACCGGCGCGCCCGTCGTCGCGCGCGATGTCGGCGCTGACGCGGCTGGCGTTGCCTTTGACGCAATCAAGGAAGCCAAAGAAGCTGGTGCTGATGTGTTGATCATCGACACCGCCGGGCGTCTGCAAAACAAAACCGTCCTGATGGAAGAGCTCGCAAAAGTCGTTCGCGTTATCAAAAAACTTGATGCGACAGCGCCCCATGACGTGGTCCTGGTGCTTGACGCCACGGTCGGTCAGAACGCCATCAGCCAGGCGCAAGCTTTTTCTGAGATCGCTGGCGTCACGGGCCTCGTAATGACCAAACTCGACGGCACGGCGCGCGGCGGTGTCCTGGTGGCGCTGGCCGATAAATTTGCGTTGCCGATCCACTATGTTGGCGTCGGCGAGAGCGTCGACGATCTGCAACCATTCCACGCCGCGGATTTTGCGCGCGCCCTTGCGGGCGCCGGCGAATAACGCGCTTATTCTTTGATCACATCATAAGGGAACGCCAATGAACGATACGGCGGCAAAAGGTACAAGACTTTCCGGCGGCGCCAAATTCGCCGTCGATATGGGCCCGCTCGCGGTGTTCATGATTGCGTATTTTTTGGGCGGGCGATTGGTGCCGCTCATTGGCGAAATGGCGGGCCATGAATGGCACCTGCGTCAGGGCGCGGAAATGTATCTCGCCGTCGCCACTTTTATGCTGTCTTTTTCGGTCGCTTTCGGTTTCAGCGTCTGGCGGGAAAAGCGCGTCGCGCCGATGCTCCTGGTCAGCGGAGTCATCATCGGCGTTTTGGGCACGCTTGCTATCGTGCTTCAGAATAAAACGTTCTTCTATATGAAACCGACAATTGTCTATGTGCTGTTCGCGGTCATGCTCTATGGCGGCATGGCGACGGGCAGGAATTTCATGCGCACGGTTTTTGACGGCGCGCTTCACCTGCCGGACGATGCGTGGCGCACGCTGACCATTCGATACAGCGTGTTTTTTGCAGCGCTTGCACTTCTGAACGAAATTGCCTGGCGCTGGCTGACGCGCGATTGCCCGGCGGATGCCCCCATAGCACCAAGTTACGGACGTTGGGGCTGGTTGCTCGCGGAAACCGGCGTGGTTGAAGTAGCGAAATGTGCCGGCGAGGCAAACTGGGTAAAGCTCAAAGCTATCGGCTTTACGGCCATCAGTTTCATCTTCACCGGCCTGCAGGCGCCGCTCATCGTTAAGCACATGTCGGATGATTCTACGCCCGAAACGTAGCCTTCCTAAAGCCCGTCAACGGGGTTTGAAAAGGGTCGAAAATCATCGCGCCCCCGCGACTCGCGGAAATGCCGCAAAGCCCAGCCAACCGTCGGGAAAGCAAGGTCCGGCCACGGGATATCGTCCCAGTCAAATAATCCGACCTCTTCACTCTCCGGTCCGGCAGCGATCGTTGCGGACACAAGATGCGCCCTAAACATCAACTGAACCTGTGAAATACGCGGCACGCTATAAACGGCCAACAGGCGATCAATTTTCAAATTTGCGCATGCTTCTTCCGAGGCCTCGCGACACGCGCCATCTTCGGCGGTTTCTCCCAGCTCCATGTAGCCTGCGGGTAGAGTCCAGTAGCCCTTGCGCGGATCTATAGCGCGCCGGCACAACAAGATTTTATCCTCCCATGTCGCAACCGACCCAACAACAATTTTTGGGTTCTCATAATCAACAAACCCGCACGCGGTGCAAACCGAGCGTTCAAGATTGTCTCCCGGCGGAATGCTGCGTACGAATTTTTGTTCCTGTTTATTGCTCATGGCATTTTATCGTCCATTGGTGAAATAATCCCCGCCTGCGGAATATCCGTTCAGAGCATAATCTTCAAACCTTTGTGACACGGTGTTGCTATTTTGTTGATGACGGACTATGCGCAGTGGATTACAAACGCGCTCAGTACCGACAGTCCGCGTCAGGTGCATTTTTGCAGCCCAACGAGGACGATGATACGGAAATCATGAATACAACATCGTTCATCAAACGCGATCACAACCTATGCCGCGAGCAAAGAGGCTTCGGCCAGGACCGGTCGCACACTGCATCTCAGCTGAGTAGATTTTTTCCACAGGCCAAAAACGGAGAATTAAATGGCTTATTCGCTTAAGAGCTCACCGGGTCACCTTCTGCGCCGTGCGCAGCAATATGCGCATGACCTATACGCTAAAGAAGTCAGCGCATCAGGCCCAACCCCGCGCCAATATGAAGTGCTGCACGTCGTTGCGCAAAATGCGGGACTGAGCCAGACAGATCTCGTCGGCCATACAGGCATCGACCGGTCGACGCTTGCCGACATGATTGCTCGGATGATGAAAAAGGGCCTGTTGTCGCGTAAGCGCACCAAGGAAGACGCCCGCGCGAACGCCGTTTCGATCACAGCTTCTGGTCGGAAAATGCTGAACGCTGCCAACGCGAAAGTGGCGAAAGCGGAAAAAGCCGCCCTTTCAGTGCTGCCAAAAACCCAGCAGGCAGGATTCATGAAGGCGCTGAAAGCTTATGCCGACGCGCTCGACAAAATCGAAGCTGGCGATCCTGCGCCGAAGAAAAAGGCAGCCAAGCGTAAAGCGCCCGCCAAACGCAAAACCGCAAAGCGCAAAGCCAAGCGCAAGACGGGACGCCGCTAGAAACTAGGGCTCTCAGGTGCAAAAAACGAAACGCCGCCGGTTTTTTCCGGCGGCGTTTTTTATTCTGTTGCGCGTATAGGCGGCCATTCAGCGGCGGGTGGGAGTTTTGCAGCGCCACCAGAACGAACGCTGCGCGGGGCGTGCCCGCCAAGAGTCAGAACACGATCATACATCACAAGCGCAGCAGCGACCGAAAGGTTGACGCAAAACTGTGTGGGGATTTTGACAATATGGGCGCACAATGCCTTTGCCTCAGCTGACAATTCGCCCTTTTCAGGACCCAATAGATAGGCCGCATTTAACGGGTGACGAAAACTCGGCAGATCCACGGCCTCATCGTCAAGCTCGACGCCAACCAGCACACAACCCTTTGGCAGACGGATATCGCCAACGCCGTCCCACTCATAGAGCGGCATGTGCAGCGCACTTTTTGCGGTGTCTGCAAGATTAACCTCGCGCGCCCGGTGATGCGCATTCACGGTAAATGCAAAGCTTGCCCCGAAAGCGTGCCCCGTGCGCAGAACTGCGCCAAGGTTCATCGCTTTGGAAATACGCTCCGAACCAATGCCGAAATATCCGCGCATAGGCGCGCTCCAGTTTTCTTCCCGAATATCGCGGTAGCCGCTGATCATAGCCGGGGTCAAGTAGACGCGCAGGCAGGTTTCAGGGCATGATCCCCGTCATGGCGGAATCGCAAACACCAGCCCCCCCTGCGGATGAACGTATCAAGTTTCTCGTCATCGCAACAGATTGCCCCGAAGCCCGGCATGCGGCTTTTTTTGCAGGGCGACGAGCAAAACGGTCAAGCGCGCGGGTCTCTCTCCTGCATGTGATCGAACCTCCGGAATTTGGCCATTGGGCGACCGTCGCCGAGACGATGCGCGCCGAAGCCGAAGACAAAGCGGAAGCCATCCTTCGTGAATTCGCCGCGGAAGTGAAAGCTCAGTCGGGCGAGGCGCCTGAAGAAATCATGCGCGAGGGCGTTGTCGTCGATGAGATCCGCAGATTGATCGAGGAAGATCCGCTGATAACGATCCTGTTTCTGGGCGCCTCAACCGAAACCAATAATCCCGGGCCGCTGGTTTCAGCGCTTGCCCATAAACCGGCCTATCTTGGTGTGCGCCCGATCCCCGTAACCGTCGTACCCGGATCGCTCACCCGCGACGAGCTTCGCCGACTGTCAGGGTAATTCATGGAACGCGAGAAATTTTACTTTCCTGGTCGGCATTATTTCCTGTCACACTCTGTCGGTGCGCAGCCAAAAACCCATGATAGCGCCGTTGCCGAAGGCTATACCGATCCCTGGAGGTCGGCAGGGGCTGATGTTTGGGGGGCATGGTTTCAGACGCTTGACCAGTTTCGTGGCGGGCTTGCCCCGCTTGTCGGCGCCGATGCCGAAGACATTTGTGTGCAAACGAATGTTTCGAGCGCGATTTCGAAAATTCTCTTCTCTCTGCCGGAACGGACGCGGCGTCGGAAAATTGTTCTCACTGAAGACGATTTTCCGACAGTCGGTTTTGCCCTGGGGCAAGCACGGCGCATGGGATACGAGCTCATTTTTTTACCCGGCGGCAAACAGTTGGCGGACCCGGACGCCTGGGCGCCCGCATTCGATGACGACGTTCAGTTGGTGTTGGCGACGCACATATATTCCAATTCAAGCGTCATGGCGCCGGTGGCCGAGATATCCAGGCGCGCGCGCGAACGCGGCGTTTTCTGCATTCTGGATATCGCTCAGGCCGTCGGCGGCGCTCCGATCCACCTCAAGGACTGGGCGCCCGATTTCGCCGTCGGCACATCGCTCAAATATCTCTGTGGTGGGCCCGGCGCAGCCTTTCTCTGGGCCGCTCGTGACACCGCTGTACGATGTGCACCGCTGGACGTCGGCTGGTTTTCTCACGAGGCGCCGTTTGAACTCGATATTCGGCGTTTTGACTATGCGCCGGGCGCTGCCCGCTATCTCGGCGGCACACCGTCGATCGCGCCGTTTGCGGGCGCTCAGGCCGGCCAGCAGCTTCTCGCGGCTCATGGCGTCAAAAAAATATACGCCCATAATCAGGCCTTGCTGTCACGACTGCTCGGCGCGCTGCCCGGTGATGCGGTCATTTCTGCAACACGGGAGGGTCCTCGCGGCAATGCCGCATTGATCAAAGTGCAGGACTACGACAAAGCGGCAGCGGCGCTTTCAAAAGCCGGCATTATCCACGACACGCGCCTCAATGCAGTTCGGGTGTCTATTCATCTCTATAATGATGAAGCTGATATTGACGCGCTTATCAAAGCGCTGACGCCGCATCTCTAGAAGGTTCAGCATTGCGTGAACCAAATCCTGATCAATATCTATAACGCAAATTTCAGCGTTACCGGCGCGTGATCAGACGGTCGCTCCCAGCCGCGCACATCATCATGGATGCGATAGGCCTCGCGTCCACCCGCAAGCGCGGCTTTTTTTAGCGCGGGGCTCACCCAGATATGATCGAGGCGACGGCCGCGATTTGATGCGCGCCAGTCGCGCGCCCGATAGGACCACCAGCTATAGAGCTTTTCCGGTTCTGGTATGAGTGATCGGGCAACATCGAGCCAACCATGAGAGTCAATTACCTGACGCAGCTTTTCGACTTCGACCGGCGTGTGCGAGACGACCTTTAAAAGCTGCTTGTGCGACCACACATCGTGTTCGGCCGGCGCAACATTGAGATCACCGACAAGAATTGATTTTGATCGTGGCCCAAATTCGGAAAACCACGCCGTCATTTCGTCGAGAAATTGAAGCTTGTGGGCGAATTTGTCATTCTTCACCGGATCTGGTTCATCACCGCCCGCGGGGACATAGAAGTTATGAATGCGCACGCCGCCTGGCAGTGACGCCGCAATATGTCGACTATCGCCTTTACTGCAAAACTCTCGCTTTTCAACCTTCTTTAGGGGCAACCGAGAGGCAATCGCGACACCATGATATCCGGCCTGCCCGGATATTGCGAGATGCTCGTAGCCCGCCTGATGAAATGCTTTCGACGGAAAACTATCATCGACGCATTTTATTTCTTGCAGGCACAAAACGTCTGGCGCTTCCTCATTCAGGAACCGCGTAACCTGATCGATACGTAAGCGGACGGAATTGATATTCCAGGTAGTGATTTTCATGGGGATCAACTGGGCATAGCGGCGGCGGAGATCCGCAGGCCTAAGCGTGCGCCACGCACTCGTCAATACGGCGTGTTTGCCGCTTCACACGAGGCGCTATAAGAGCGATCCATGACGTTCATTACTTCTCTCTTGCCTGATGGGCTGCCCTTATGGGCCGCCATGGCTGTTATATTTGCCAGCTTTTTTACAGCCGCCCTGACGGCCGCTTTCGGACTGGGCGGCGGCCTGGCGCTCCTGGCAGTGATGAGCGCTATCTTTCCAGCACCCGCGGTGGTGCCGGTCCACGGTGTCGCGCAGCTCGGCTCGAATACCGGGCGCTTTTTCCTGCAGCGCAAGGATGTTATTTGGCCGATTGTTCTGTGGTTCACCGCTGGCGGCGTCCTTGGGGCGGGCTTTGGCGGTCGGCTCGCCATTGAAATGCCTGTTTGGGCGCTAAGAGCCGGGGTTGGTGCATTTATCCTGCTAACCGTTTGGGGGCCGCGCCCAAAGAGTTTTTCCCCAGGCGTCAAAACTTTTTTCACAACGGGCGCGATCGGGGCATTCTTGACAATGTTCTTTGGCGCCACGGGCCCGATTGCCGCCACGATGCTGTCGGCGACAAAGTTAGGCCGGCTCAACATCGTCGCCACCCATGCCGCCTGCATGACCGCACAACATGGGCTCAAGATCATTGCTTTTGGATTTCTGGGCTTCGCCTATGGCCCATGGGCGGCGATCATTACCGTGATCGTGCTGTCAGGTTTTGCCGGCACCGCCTTGGGGACCCGTTATTTGCGGCAAATGCCCGAAAAAACATTCACAGAAGGCTTCAAATATATTTTGACCGCCATCGCGATCTATCTGCTTGTCGCCGCTGCACTCCATTTAAAATAGATTAAATGACGAGCCAGCAATCCCCACTGGCCAGCGCCCGAACTCAAAAAGGCGGAATTTTGCGGCGAAGGGGTGATCCTCAGCATCAAAATCGGGATCTGCAGCAGCGATAAGCGCCAGCGCGGCGCCATGGGCAGCCTGTACGGCAGCGCCGACCGCAAGGCGTTGGGCGGCTTCATCCTCCATATCCCAAATAAAAGCGGCCTGTTCCATAGCTTCTTTGGCGGGTGCTGAAACTCTGTCCGAGATCAACGTCATGCCAATGCGCAGGGCTTCTTCGGACATTAAGTCCAGCGCCAGCGCCGTAAGGTCAGATCGCGCAAGCTCCTCCGCCTCCCATGCCGGACTGTTCCAGCCCAGGCTTTCCGCCGCCGCCGCCGCGTCTTCCCAATCAACGAGGATCGCCACACCCGCATCCGGAAACCCCAGACCTTCAACATAAGCTTCAGCCGCGGCCCGCGCGCCCGGCGTCAATGGCTCACCCATATTGGCAAACCACGGAATCCGGTCCAGCGACCGCGCAAAGCGCGACAGAGTCGTCAGGCCCGGTAATTCCCGTTCAAGCTCCTCAAGAGCGTCGTCATCCATGGCAAATTGATCCTTTGGTCGATCAGGACTGATTCTAACGCACCGCAAGAATAGAAAAAGGCGTCCGATCTTTTTCAAGATCGGACGCCAAGCTGCGCAGTTGCGCCTACGCCGGGAGGGGATTTTCCGGCGACGCGTCAGACTGTCGGACCTGCAAGCGGGGGGGCAACGCTGGTCCAACCTCAAAGCCCATCGCGTACTGTTACATTAACGCATCACTAGTGAGATTTTCAATAGGCTGGCAAAAAAAAGCTTGCCTGTGTCTATGCGACAAATCCGGGATATTTCGACTACTTGCTAATTTTTAAGGAACTGGCCGCCCGCATCCGGGGTTCGAAACAAGCTATTGGCAAGTTTTTCACCGGATTTGACGTTGTCGAGGGTAACAACCGTGGCGCCGTTCTGAATGTCCCGAACGATCCAGCGCATCAGCGTCAATTCCGGCGCTTTAACGATCATGGTGAGTTCGCCGTCGGTTTCTTCATCATCGGAACCCAGCGTTACTGCGAAGGAATCAATGCCTCGGTCAACAGCGATAATTTCTGCATCCCCAAGATCGATCTTTTTTCCCAGCAGGAATTTCAAGGGCGTTCGCCCAACCGGATAGGAGTCCGTCGTTTCCAGCGCCTCATCGCGTACATAAACCATGCCGCCATTGGCAACGATTAATAGCGGTGTCGGCGGATCATATTCAAAGCGCAAAAACCCCGGCCGACGGAGATAGAACCGTCCTGATGAAATCGCCCCAGAAGGTGCTATTTGAGTGAAGTCGCCATTCAGCGTTTCAACGCCCTCAAGATAATCCATCAATCGACCCGCCAGCGCCTCATCTGTCTCCCCTTGAAAGACCAGAGGGTCGCCAGCCGGCGCACCACTGGCAGGCGATTCATTTGTAGAAGGATCATCTATCGGCAAACCAGCCTCAACACCCTCGGCGAGCGGAGCATTCAAGTCGGTCGTTTCAGCAGCGCTTTGCACACCCACAAGCGGGACTGCCGCCAGCGGACGCGCCGCCATCGCCGCATCTGCACAAATCAGCGATATGGCCGATAGCATTGCAAAACTCATATGATCCTCCCATAGCCCGGCCGCACAGGGCAGCGTGTTGCGTTCCCATAGCTAGGTTTTTCCGATGACGAAAGCGCGACGCGATCATGGCGACGAAAAGGCAGCGCTAACACAATATTGTTACCGAAGGTCAGGCTGCGCGAATTTCTAATCCGCCGCATCGGTCCGCTATTGGACAATCCCATAGGGTCCGCCGCGGCTGAGCGCTTTTTGATAGGCCGGGCGCGCATGAATGCGTTTCAAAAAGGCCTCTATATTCGGCGCCTTTTTGCCTACCGCACCGCGCGAGGCGGCAGCCTCCAACGGAAAACTCATGATTATATCAGCGCCAGAAAATTCCGGCCCGGCGAACCATTCCGACTTGCCAAGCTGGCCTTCGATGAAATCGAAATGCAGCCTCAATTGCGGATCAACAAAACCATCCAAAGCCCCCTGAACAATTTTCTTTGCAATCGGCTTTGCGAAAAACGGCATTTTCGCCGACGCCATGCGCGTCAGAATTAGTTTTAGCAACAAAGGTGGAAATGCAGAGCCTTCTGAATAATGAAGCCAATAGCGATACTGCTCGAATTCAGGCGTCCCAAAAGCCGGGCGCATGCGGCCCGAGCCATGGTGATCAAGAATATAGTCGATCATGGCGCCAGTTTCAGCGATTACCCTGCCATCATCTTCAATGACCGGTGACTTGCCGAGAGGGTGCACTTTTTTTAACTCGGGTGGCGCAAGGCTGGTTGTCTTGTCGCGTTCATAACGTTTGACATCATAGCCAACGCCCAACTCTTCAAGCAGCCACAATACGCGCTGAGATCGCGAGTTTTCCAAATGATGAACAATGATCAATTTATTCTCCTTATGAAATCGTCGTCATGAAAGCGTCATTAGGGCGTCTTTCGAAAACGCCATCAATTCGCCGGCGCGCCCATCGCGAATTTTGTTCGCCCATTGTGGATCCTGCAAAAGAGCGCGACCAACAGCGATCATATCAAATTCCTCCGCATCCATACGGTTGACGAGGTCATCGAGACTTGCAGGCTCGGATATCTCGCCTGCATAGGCGGCGGTAAACTCACCGGACAGTCCCACCGAACCGACGGAAATTGACGGTTTGCCGGTCAGCTTTTTGGCCCATCCGGCAAAATTAAGTGTGGAGTCCTGAAATGCCGGCTCCCAAAAACGCCGCTGCGAACAATGGAAAATATCGATCCCCGCCTCCACAAGCGGCGAAAGCCACTGCTGCATTTCATCGGGTGTTTTAGCAGTCTGCGCCGCAAAATCCTGCTGCTTCCATTGCGACAATCGGACGATCAGCGGAAAACCCGCCCCAACGCGCTCGCGTGTTCGTCGAATAATTTCACAGGCAAAACGCGTCCGGCCCGCCCAATCGCCGCCCCATTGATCCTGGCGTAAATTTGTCTGGCCCCAAAAAAAGCTGTCGATCAAATAGCTGTGGGCGCCATGAAATTCGACGCAATCAAATCCGAGCGCCTTGGTCGCGGCCGCGGCGTTTACAAATTCGTCAATCGCTGTCTCGATTTCCGCTTCCGTCATGGGTTCCCACAGCGGCTTCCCCGGAACCTTGACGCCCGATGCCGACCAGGACGGAGTTTCCGGATGCTGTGTTTTGGCTGGGTTACGATAGGGGCCTTCATGCCAGAGCTGCAGGCCCATCATGCCGCCGGCCGCTTTGACTTCCGTAATAACCTTTTTCCAGCCGGCCTTCGCGTCATCGGTCGCGATATTTGGGACATTCGGCGTTCCCGTCGCGGTCGTTGTATTGGGCGACACGCCTTCGGACAGGATAAGACCGACACCGCCTTCAGCTCGGCGGCGATAATAGGCGGCAACATCGGCGCCCGGCGCATTACCCGGCGAGAACGATCTTGTCATGGGCGCCATGACGATGCGGTTGGGCAATTTCAAATTGCCAAGATCAGCGGGCTGAAAAAGAACATCAATATCGGCGGCCACAAGCACTCCATCATTATCGGCGGCGACAACCTTAATCAGCCGTTTTCAAAAACGCACGGGCCCAGCGCAGCCATTTCATCGCTTGGCGGCAGCGGTGCGGTCGCTATAAGGGCCCCTATGAAGTTTCTCGACCGCACAAGAATATACGTTCAAAGCGGCGCCGGCGGTGCTGGCTGCCTTTCCTTTCGACGTGAGAAGTTTGTCGAATTTGGCGGACCCAATGGCGGTGACGGCGGCGGCGGGCACGTCTGGGCCGAGGCCGTCGATAATCTCAACACCCTCATCGACTATCGCTATCAGCAACATTTCAAGGCCAAAACCGGTGGACCAGGCGAGGGGTCAAATCGAACAGGCGCCAAAGCGGACGACATCATCATCAAAGTCCCTGTCGGCACCCAGATTTTTGAAGAGGATGAAGATACGTTGATTGCCGACCTTGATCATGTTGGAGAACGCATTTTGCTTGCCAAAGGCGGCAATGGCGGCTTTGGCAACGCCAGGTTTAAATCATCGACAAATCAGGCGCCGCGCCGCTCCAATCCCGGACTAGTTGGTGAACAACGAACTGTCTGGCTGCGTTTGAAACTTATCGCTGATATTGGCCTGGTGGGTTTGCCAAATGCCGGCAAGTCGACTTTTCTGGCAGCTGTGTCAGCGGCCAAGCCTAAGATCGCCGATTATCCGTTTACAACGCTTCATCCCAATCTCGGCGTCGTACGGGTTGGCGAAGGTCAAAGCTTTGTGCTCGCCGATATCCCGGGCCTTATAGAGGGCGCTCATGAAGGCGCCGGCATTGGCGACCGATTTTTGGGGCATGTGGAGCGCTGCGCCGCGCTCCTCCATCTCGTAGACGGAACGGAAGAAGACGTCGCGGGCGCCTACCGAACCGTGCGCCACGAGCTTGCAGCCTATGGCGGCGGGCTCGCTGACAAGCAGCAACTCCTGGCGCTCAATAAAATTGACGCCTTATCCGAAGCGGAAATTGCAGAAAAAAAAGCCGCTCTCGAGAAGGCTTCTGATGGCGCGGTTTTCGTCATTTCTGGCGTCAGCGCCGCCGGGCTCCCCGGATTGCTCGGCGCGCTCATGATCCTCGCCCAAGCCGCTCGGCGGCAGGAGGCCGATCGGGCGCAGGGTACAAAAAGCGAGAAAAAATCAGGCTGGACACCCTGATTACCGTTGGTTTTTGTGGGCGCGACGCTTATGTAGCAGGTCGTTTTTCCCGTAGCCGCTCTGGAACAGCTCTTGACGTCCCCAAATATCGCCCATCGCTCTATTGGCCTTTTGGGCGGCTCTTTCAATCCGCCCCATAGCGGTCACCGCGAAATTTCGCTTGTCGCCATGGACCGGCTACAGCTCGACGCCGTCTGGTGGCTGGTGACGCCAGGCAACCCCTTAAAGGACCCGGCGCATTATGCGCCGCTTGACGAGCGCCTGGTGCTGGCGCGCAAGACCGCCGACCATCCGGACATCATCGTCAGCGATTTTGAACGCCGGCATAACCTTCAATATACGGTTGATACGGTAGAGCGGCTGCAGCTTCTAAACCCCACCACCCGGTTTGTCTGGATCATGGGCGCCGACAGTCTGGCGAATTTCCACAAATGGAAGGACTGGCGACGCATTATCGATCAAATCCCCATCGCGGTTTTTAATCGGCCCGGCTATGGTGACGAAGCGCTGGCTGGCGAGGCGGCATCGGCCTTGACTGTGTTTCGTTTGGCGCCAGAAAAACTGCCAGAAGCCGAACCGCCGGCATGGGCGTATTTCGCCGATACCAACAATCCAAGCTCATCAACTGTCATCAGAACATCAACGCAAAAACCAACAAAGGCGCAAAAAACGTGACCAATTTAGAGGCGCCCTTTGGCGCCCTTGCCTATTTTCTCGACCTTCACCCCGACACTGGCGATTTCAAAACGGACGTTTTGAAAGGCCTGGCGCAGCCGCAAAAATCAATATCACCAAAATACCTTTATGACGAATACGGATCAAAACTTTTTGATCAGATTACGGAATTGGAGGAGTATTACCCAACCCGCACTGAAAAAGCGCTTTTCTTGGGTCATGCTGATGAAATTACGGCAGCGATTGGCAACGGATCTGCAATCTTTGAGTATGGCTCCGGCTCAAGCGAAAAGATCGAGTGGCTGGTGCGCGGCCTGGCGGCGCCGGTCGCTTATGTGGCGATGGACATATCCAAAGACCATCTGATCGAAAGCGCTAAAGCGCTCGCCGGCGCTCTGCCAGTGCCGGTCGCCGCCATCTGTGCGGACTTTCACGCACCAGTGGAATTGCCACAAGGCGTGCTCCCGCCGCCCGACAGTTGGCTTGGTTATTTTCCCGGATCAACGCTCGGCAATATGCTGCCCGAAACAGCAATTCAGTTTCTCACTCGTGCAAGCCAAACACTCGGAAAAAACGCCCAATTTTTGATTGGCATTGATCTAGAAAAAGACATCGGGGTGCTTAAACCGGCATATGACGATGCAGCCGGTGTAACCGCGGCCTTCAATCTTAATTTATTACGGCGTATACGGCGCGAACTGGACGCCACCCTGTCTATGGATGATTTTGAGCATTTCGCGCCCTACAATGAGAAAAACCGCCGGATCGAGATGCATTTGCGCGCTGTAAAACCAACCTCGTTCACTATCGACGGGCAAATATTTGATTTTCAGGAGGGCGAGACAATACACACAGAAAACTCCCATAAGTATTCAGTTGACCGGCTCAAAGACCTTATAGAACAAACGCCCTGGCGGGTTAACCATGTATGGACTGACCCAAAGGGCTGGTATGCGGCGTGCCTTTTGAGCAACAATTAATTTTTGGGCATACGCTTGGACGATCTATTGAACGTGATTATATTTGCCCGGCGAGAATTTTCTCGCGTTGTTTATGGAGGAGAAAGCTGAACTCACAGCCCGGTACCGCGGCCGCCGGCAAGGCCGCACTAAAGCTTGTCGTCGAAAATGAAGCTGGCGACGACGAAGCCCTTGAATCAAGGGGCATGCTCACGGGTCTTTCACCCGAGGAGCGCAGTAGAGAAATTCTCTCCCTTATTCTGCACGAACTTGACGACGACAAAGCCGAAGAGGTCGTCACTATTAATCTTGCGGGAAAGTCAGATATTGCCGACGCCATGGTCGTCGCGTCAGGACGCTCGCAACGTCACGTCGCCGCGATCGCGGAAAAAGTGATGCGCCGGCTGAAAGAGGCTGGCCTCGGTCGCGCAAATGTGGAAGGCGCCGGCATCGGCGACTGGGTTTTGATCGACGCAGAAGACGTGATCGTTCACCTCTTCCGGCCAGAGGTGCGTGCATTTTATAATCTGGAGCGCGTTTGGTCCGAAGCAGCCCACGCACCAATTAAAACTGACGCGTAACTTTCACGATATGAGGAGCACAGGATGCATATCCTGATCGCTGCCATTGGTAAGCTCCGGGCAGGACCGGAAGCAACGCTGGCCAATGATTACCTGCATCGCGCCAAGAGCGTCGGCAGGAATCTGGGATTTTCAGGGCCGGATATCACAGAATTGGAAGCGGCCAAAAATTTACCACCGGACGCCCTTCAAAAACGCGAAAGCGGCGCCCTCTTAAAGTCAGCGCGAGACTGTGAACGCCTGATTGTCCTTGACGAAACCGGAGACAATGCCTCCAGCGAGAAATTTGCCGCGATGCTCTCCAACATGCGCGATGAGGGCGTCGGCGGCGCAGCCTTTCTGATCGGCGGCGCCGACGGTCACGGGGACGACATAAAAACCCGTGCAGCGCGAACTTTATCCTTTGGTGCGGCGACGTGGCCGCATATGCTTGTTAGGGTTATGCTCGCCGAACAACTTTATCGTGCCATGACCATATTATCAGGACACCCCTACCACCGCTCATGATGTTGCGCTTTTTCATAGTCGTCTTTCTAACTTGCAGCGCTGCTGCAACTGCCGCCGCACAATCCAGCGAAAGCGAGTTGCAGGAGGTCGAGCGCCGTCTGAAAGACCGTGCGGAGGAAGAAAAACAACTGCGCGACGAAGCTGAAGCGCGGCAGCGGGAAGTCGCGGCCCTGCGCCATCGTCTGATTGAAACAGCAAACTCGTTGCAGGATGCCGAAAGAAAAATAACAGCGCTTGAAAAATCGATTGCAGCACTGGAAGGCGAAAAAAAAGAAGCAGACACAGCGTTACGCGCCGAGAGCAATAATTTGAGCGAAGTGCTGGCGGCGCTGCAGTCGCTTGAGCTGTCGCGCCCGCCGGCCCTCCTGGTGTCGCCGGAAGACGCCAACAAAGCAGCGCGCGCCGCGATGCTGCTCGCGGACGCCGCGCCGGAAGTTGAGGCGCGCGCTGCAAGACTGAGACAAGCGATTGAGCGGCTGGCCGATCTCACAACAACGCTTGAAGAAGAGCGCACTGCCTTTGCAACCACCAATCAAGACCTCGCGGCCCGCCGCGACACACTTGCAGACTTGATGGCGCAAAAAGAAAAGGAGCGGGATGTGGCTGCGCGGCTTGCCACAACAGCCCAAAGAAAATCAGCCCAACTCGCGGCACGAGCGACCTCACTGCGCGAAATCCTGCGACGATTAGAAAGGCTCGCGCACTCGGTCACGCCGCGGATCAAACCACCACCACCGAAGAAGCGGTCGACGCCGGTTGTCGCCAGTCCCGGCGCATCCGCCATCAAACCTGAAGCGCCCTCTGCCTTTGTCGCCGCGCGCCCCTTCGCGGACGCGCGGGGGGCCCTGCGTGCGCCAGTCGCAGGAAGGTTAACAGGCCGATTTGGCAAGCCCCGCCCTGAGGGCGGGAATTTCGAAGGTTTAAGGTTTACGGTCCGAGATCAGGCGATTGTGACCGCGCCGTTCGAGGGTCATGTCGTATTTGCTCAGGATTGGCCGCCTATCGGAAATCTCATAGTTCTGGACGTTGGTGGTGGATTCTATGTACTGTTACTGGGTGTCGGCTCTATTCTGGTAGAGGAGGGCCAGCGCATTGCCGCTGGCGAACCTGTAGCGGAAATGGCAGGACGGGGCGCAACTTTGGATCTCGAGATCCGAAAAAATCGAGAGCCTGTTAACCCCGCGTTGTGGCTATCGCGGAAAAGTATGGAGGAGCTGGCGGACTAGCCAGCATCAATTAGGTGTAGATTATGAAAAAGAACGCCCTTCGCACTCGCCCCGACCGGCGACCTTCTGACCGCCAGCCATCGCAGGGTGGCTATTCAACAGGCGCGCTTGTCGCGGCGGCATTTGGCGGCGCCTTGGTTTTTGGCGCGCTATCAAGCGCGGTTTTTGCGCGGGCGTCGATTTCCGCCGACACGTTCCGGCAACTCGATCTCTTTGGCGAAGTCTTCGAACAAGTTCACGAAAACTACGTCAGCGAGCCGGAAGACAGCGAACTGATCAAGGGCGCGGTTGATGGGATGCTGTCTACGCTGGACCCTCACTCCAATTACATGACAGCCGAGGATTTCCAGACCATGCAGGAGCAAACACGCGGCACATTCGCGGGGCTCGGCATTCAGGTCACCATGGACAATGAAGGGCCTGACAAAGGGCTGATCAAAATCATCGCGCCGATTGACGATACGCCTGCCAAAAGAGCGGGTATTCAAACAGATGATCTGATCGTGAGGATAAACGGCGAAGAAGTTCAAGGCATGTCGATCGATGAGGCCATCTCCAAGCTGAAAGGCGAGAAAGGCACGAAAGTCGACATTGCCATCTTGCGTGAGCGCGATAAGGATGCATTTGACCTGACGATCGTCCGCGACATCGTCACCGTTCAATCAGTCACCCATCGCGTCGAAGGCGATTTTGGTTATGTCAGAATCTCCACCTTCAGCGAACAGACTTCGGATGGCCTGAAAAAAGCACTAAAATCGCTATCGAAAGAAATTCCCGGCGGGCCTAAGGGGGTCATTCTGGACCTCAGATCCAATCCCGGCGGCCTCTTGGATCAGGCCGTTGCGGTCACTGATGCGTTCCTCGAAGGCGGAGAAATTGTCTCAACCCGTGGTCGGCGCGCGCGGGACACTGTGCGCGAAATGGGCACGCCCGGCGATAAACTAAATGGCAAGCCGATGATTGTCCTGGTCAATGGCGGGTCCGCATCCGCTTCTGAAATTGTCGCTGGCGCTCTGCAAGATCGAAATCGCGCGTTGCTGCTTGGCACCAAAAGTTTCGGCAAAGGGTCGGTGCAAACCGTGATCCCTCTGCAAAACGGCCTGCAAGGCGCTTTGCGATTGACCACTGCAAAATATTACACGCCGTCCGGCCGATCAATCCAGGCGCTTGGAATTGTGCCGGATATTCGCATGCCTGTGATTTATCCGGGCCAGGAAACCCCTGCGGAACGACCCGCAGAAAGTGATCTTCCCGGCGCCCTTGCCGCCGAGGGTGCTGGCGAGGAAAATATCGAAATAATTATGGATGAGGATGGCCTGCAGCCTGTCGAACCCGTCCAATGCGGCGAGAAAGAAGACGGGACCGTCAAGGATTGCCAGCTCGACAAGGCGCTGGCGATTCTGGCTGATGCGACCGTCTATCGGCAAGCTCTTGCGGATGCTGGGGCCCAGCGCGCCCAATAAAGCATAAAAAAGACCGAAAACCGGGGCAGTGCGCGTGATCAACGCGCGCTGTTTCCGATTGGTTAACTGAATTCTTCGTAATTTCCGCAGGCGACAATAGTGGGTGCGGGCCGCCGCAACGCCACGCAGGCAATAAAAAATGCAACGCCGCAGATCATTTCGAAGTCCAATCCTGGGTCGCCTGACTTGGGCGTGGCTATGCGCATTTGGCCTCATTGCCGGGCTTGGAGGCATATTTCTGTATGCCACGACAACTGATGACGGCGCCGGCCGCATCGCGTTGCCCGTTGAGCAGCTGGAGCACTTTGCGCGCAATGCCGTTACACCACAGGCAAACGAAACACCGGAAGACAACAACAACAACAACGGGCTGCGTCTTTCTGCGCCAGGTTTGCGCGACGGCAGCCCCGGTATAGCCAGCGCAGAATCTGGCGAAGATACGAGCGATAGCCTGGATTATCTTGATGAGGCGCAGACGCCCCTGGATATACTCGCCGATGACACCGAAACTGACGTCATCATTACTATTGATGGAAAACAACAGAACGAAAGTCACGTCGGCGCCGACCAGCCAATGGCGGCGCAACGCAAAGCGCCAATTCCTGATCCGTATCCAGAACTCTTGCGCAATACGCCGCTCGGCAAAGTACCACGCATTGCGCCGGACGGGCGTAAAGCGCTTACCGCCTATGCCCGCACCTATAAGGGCGATTATTCAAAACCACAGATCGCAATCATCGTTGGCGGCTTGGGCCTCAATAGAGCGCTCACCGAACAAGCAATTGACGAATTGCCGCCGGAGATATCACTTGCTTTTGCACCTTACGCCAAAGATCTCGACTTCTGGACAAAAAAAGCGCGCACAGCAGGTCACGAAATTCTCATCGAGCTGCCAATGGAAGGCCATAGCGGCAATCAAGACGCCCTCGGCGGCGCAGCGTTGTTGTCGACACGTACAGAACAGGAAAACCGTCAACGCCTCGACTGGCTGCTCTCGCGGTTCGGCGGCTATTTCGCAGCGACAAATTATATGGGGTCCAAATTTTCAACCAGCGACGCCGCACTGACGCCAGTGCTGTTACAGTTGCGTCAAGCGGGTATCGGCTACATCGATGACACCGGCGCCGCAACGCGCGCAGGCGCCGCCGCTGGCGCGTCATTCACGACGATCGACAAAATTGTTTCCGCCGCACCCGATGACAGCGGGCGCCGGACGGTCAAACGTGAACTCCGAAAACTGGAAAATATTGCACAAAACGAGGGCGCCGCAATCGGCAAGACATATGCGTACGCAGCAACGCTCGATGAAATTGCGCTTTGGGCCGCAGGCCTCGACGAAAGGGGACTTAGCATAGCGCCGGCCTCGGCGATCCTGCGGGCGCGCACAGCGACCCGGTAAACCTTTTGTCGGTGACACCAAGATACCTATGAGCCAAAACAACCTATTAAAAAGCTATCGCCCCAATGTCGGTGTTGTTTTATTTAATCGCACTGGCTGCGTTTGGTACGGTCAGCGGGTCGGTGATCTCACCAAAACTTCCGCCGATCACGACGGCCAGCGCTGGCAAATGCCTCAGGGCGGCATCGATAGCGGCGAGGATATTGAAGCCGCAGCATTCCGTGAACTTAAAGAAGAGACCGGTGTTGTATCCGCACGTCTGCTAATCCTGACGCCTGGTTGGCTGGCCTATGACTTCCCGCCCGAATACCGGAAGAGGAACTGGAAAGGCCAACGACAGAAATGGGCGGCGATGGTATTTGAAGGAGATGATGCTGAAATCGATCTTGAGGCTGATGACCATCAGGAGTTTGACGACTGGCGATGGGGAGAGCTCGAGGAGGCGCCGTTATTGATCGTTCCGTTCAAACGGAAAATCTATGACGAGCTGGTCACAGCGTTTACACCGTTGCGCAATTTTCTGCGTGAGTCAGACGCCCGGAGTTCGGATCGAAAATCCCGATAAAGCGCAAACTCGGAAAACCGGTTCTCCAAAAACGTCTGGGCTTAGCGCAGGACAGCTGTCACTGCCGGCGCAAGACAGGGCAGGTTAGATCCCCAGCCGCTTCTTTTTGCCGCCCTGTTTGCGAAGATTTTCAGTGATGCAAAACGCTGCAACGGATCAATTACCGGACATACCGCATCAGTCAGAGGCGCCCACGGCTGTTTTTTACGCCGACTCCAGATCGGCCGGCATGATCTCGCCGAGATTCAGGCCTTTGATAATGGCATTGAGCTTGTTGCGCGCGCCAAGTTTGCGTTTACAACTTTCCAGATGGGTATGGACGGTGAAGGGACTAATGGACAGGAGCTGCGCCGATTGTTTTTCGGTTAAGCCTTTCGCGGCAGCAACAAGGCATTCGCGCTCCCTGGCCGTCAGGACAGCGATATTGATGTTCGCCGGTGTTGTTAATTGGAGTTTCTCGAGCACATCGAGGCAATAAGAATATACAAGCCGCAATTCCATTGCACTCATTATGCGGTCACGGCTAACCACCCCGGAAACGTAAAACGCACCGGCAAGATCCCGAAACGGCAGATAGTAAGCAGAGCAGTAGCCCGAGGCGCCAACAGCATCGAAGAACGCGGCAACATCGGGATCGCCAGCAAATTCTTCCGCTATCTCTGAGAGGTCAAATGGCGTAAAACGGCTTTTGCCCAGGCGCAATCCTGGATGTTTGTTTAATGCAATCAAGCGATCACATGTCGCCTCCACGTCGCGATCAAGCTCAACATCGCGCCGACTGCCGGGAATTTTGTCCTGACCGATTCCACTTTCAAAAAGAAGGCCGCAATATTTCAGAGCACTGCGCCGATAAACAACCTCGAGCGCATCAGAAAATACATTCTGGTCCAGAAACGGCAATATTTCGGATTTGGAATGCTTTAATGCAGTGACATTAGCCAAAAGCCGCTCCCCTTCTTCCACATTGCGTAGAAGAACATCCTTATTTAAAGACAAGGTGGGCAATTACTGACGCAGCGCTAGTAGTTTTATTTCTGCGCGCATCAAGTGAAGAGCCTCTCCCCCCTCCACCGAATTTACGTTTGAGTGTCAGGGCGTTCGTTTTTAAGATCAACTAGTCGTGAACTCCAATTGACGACCTCAATGAATCAGTCATCACGGCTGAAAGCGAGCGCATCTTGCGGCCCTCCCACCATTCAACTCCAGAAGACCTCAACCAGACACTAGTCAGTTTAGGGGATATGCGCTGAGCGTAATTTAATCTCCTATGTCAAACGAGACATGGCGTAATCATTATTTACCGCGACGCGTATCGCGGCCAACAGAGAAGGAACTCTCTGCGTGAAACAAGTAAAACAATACGAGCAGATTGATAATATTGCGGAGCCCGCAAACGAACCAAGACCTCAGGACACAAACGAACCCGTGGGGGAGGCCTCTTCAATTGCAGAAATTTGCGTGGCGATTGCCAAACTCGTCACGGCCGTCAGCACAGCCGGCGCCGAACCAGGTCGGCGAACAGGCTTTGCGGACCTCACTGAGGGGCAGACAGACGCCGTCTGGGACAGCGTCTGCGATTTCGCCTCACAGTTAGCACACACCCGCTCTTCATCGCTCGATGATATCAGCGGGAAAATCGCCATCTGGCGACATCTGGCGCCGGAACAAAGCGATGAGGACAATTATCAAACGGTCGATGAAACGCTTTTAAGCTCCATCATGAACGATGTAGAATGGCTGCGTTCATTGCGCGCCGGCTAAAGCGCTGCCTGCAACTCTTTCAGGCGATCAAGGCCCTGTTGCGCAGCGAGTTTTTTGTCGTCGCTACCAGCGTCAGCAACATCTTCTTCCGCATCTTTGATGCATTGAGCAATCGCTGCGGCGTCAAGCTCGGCCGCCGGCATCGCTTCTTCCGCCAGAATCGTCAGTCCTGAAGGGGATATCTCGGCGAATCCACCGCGCACAAAAATGCGATTTTCCTCAGCGCCGTCTTTAATGCGCACCATACCCGGGGCCAGCGTCGTCATCATGGGCGCGTGGTTCGGCAGCACGCCGATCCAGCCTTCCACACCTGGAATATCGACTTCGTCGACATCAGCAGACATCAATTGCCGCTCCGGGGAAACAAGATTGAAATGAAGTTTGTCAGCCATCTGATGTTACGCCGCTTCAGCTGCTAGTTCAGCGGCTTTTTCAATGGCTTCGTCCATAGAGCCAACCATATAGAACGCCGACTCCGGCAAATGATCATACTCGCCAGCGACGAGGCCTTTAAAGCCTTTGATCGTCTCGGCGAGCGGTACCAATTTGCCAGGGCTACCGGTAAAGATCTCGGCGACAAAGAAGGGCTGCGACAGGAAGCGTTCCACTTTCCGCGCCCGCGCAACGACCAGTTTGTCTTCCTCCGAAAGCTCGTCCATGCCGAGAATGGCGATGATGTCCTGCAGTGACTTATAGCGCTGGAGAATGCCCTGCACGTCCCGGGCGACCTGATAGTGCTCTTCACCAATGACACGCGGGTCGAGAATGCGTGACGTTGAATCAAGCGGATCCACAGCCGGGTAAATGCCTTTTTCGGCAATGGCGCGATTGAGCACTGTCGTTGCGTCAAGGTGCGAGAACGAGGTTGCCGGCGCGGGGTCGGTCAAATCGTCAGCAGGCACGTAAATTGCCTGGACTGATGTAATCGATCCTTTGGTCGTTGTGGTGATCCGTTCCTGCATCGTACCCATATCGGTCGCCAAGGTCGGCTGATAGCCCACCGCTGACGGGATGCGACCCAAAAGCGCGGACACTTCCGAACCAGCCTGCGTGAAGCGGAAAATATTGTCGACAAAGAAAAGAACGTCCTGACCTTCGTTGCGGAAATGTTCGGCAACGGTCAGACCTGAAAGCGCGACCCGCGCCCGTGCGCCTGGCGGTTCATTCATCTGACCGTAAACAAGTGCGGCTTTAGAGCCCTCCGCCGAACCGTTGTTCTCTGTCGGATTAACATTCACCTTCGATTCAATCATTTCCCAATAAAGATCATTGCCTTCACGGGTGCGCTCACCGACACCGGCAAACACCGAGTAGCCGCCATGCGCCTTGGCGATATTGTTGATCAGCTCCATGATCAGAACAGTTTTACCGACACCTGCACCGCCAAAAAGGCCAATCTTGCCGCCTTTCGCGTATGGACACAGAAGATCGACAACCTTGATGCCGGTCTCAAGGATTTCAGATTCAGTTGATTGCTCGGTAAATGGCGGCGCTTCCTGATGAATGCCGCGCCGTTGTGTGTGGGGGATCGGGCCCGCTTCATCCACCGGCTCACCGATTACGTTCATGATGCGGCCAAGCGTGCCTTCGCCGACCGGCACCGAGATGGCTTCGCCAGTGTCTGTGACCCTGGCGCCGCGCACGAGGCCTTCTGTTGAGTCCATGGCAATCGTGCGAACCGTGTTCTGGCCGAGATGCTGGGCAACCTCGAGCACCAGACGGTTCCCATTATTATCGGTTTCAAGGGCGTTCAAAATTCCCGGCAAGTGTTCATCAAATTCAACGTCGACGACAGCGCCGATAACTTGTGAAATGCGGCCTTCTTTGCTCATGACTTCTTCCTTACGTCCAATCCCGTATCGCGTTAAAGCGCTTCCGCGCCAGCGATGATTTCTATCAATTCTGTCGTAATCTGCGCCTGGCGGGCGCGGTTATATTTAAGGTTCAGCTTGTCGATCATTTCACCGGCGTTCCGCGTGGCGTTGTCCATGGCGGACATTGATGCAGCCTGTTCTGACGCAACATTTTCAAGCAGCGCGCGGAAAATCTGAACGCCGATATAGCGTGGCAGGAGCGCCGCAAGAATATCAGCCTCATCAGGTTCGTAATCATAGACGGCGCCGTTGAGATCTGGCGTTTCAACACCCTCGGGCGCCACCGCCGGGATGATTTGTTGCGGTGTAGGAATTTGCGTCATGACATTTTTGAACTTGCCGTAAAACAATGTCGCCACATCGAATTCGCCGGCGTCGAACATGGAAAGTATTTTTTCCGCTATCTCATTGGCCTGCGCGAAGCCAACCTGTTTGACATCAACGAAATTGGTCTTCCAGACGATAAGCTCACCATAGAGGCGTTTGAGCTGATCATCGCCTTTACGGCCCACGGCGATGATTTTGACTTTTTTGCCCTCACCCTGAAGCCTTGTGATGTGTTCGCGCGCGAGCCGCACGATTGACGAGTTGAAGCCGCCGCAAAGCCCTTTATCCGCGGTAGCGACAATCAGAAGGTGGGTTTCATCTTTGCCTGTGCCCGAGAGCAGTTTCGGCGCATTCGGATTACCCTCGGCGCCGGATGCAAGATTGGCGAGCACCGCTTCCATCCGCTCCGTATAGGGACGGGCTTCGGTGGCGCGCTCTTCGGCCCGGCGCAGCTTCGCCGCGGCGACCATTTGTTTCGCCTTGGTGATCTTCTGCGTCGACTTTACGCTGCCGATCCGGGTTTTAAGATCTTTAAGGTTGGCCACTTAGTTTGCCCTTTTACGCAAAGCTTTTTGTAAACGCGTCGAGAATGCCGGTGAGCTTTTTCTCGGAGGCTTCGTCCAGCTTGCCTGTCTCACGAATGGTCTTCAAAAGATCGCCGTGATCGCCGTGCAGTTTACGCATGAATTCACGCTCGAAATGACCGACCTTGTTTTTATCGATGCCGTCGAGATAGCCTTGGGTGCCGGCGAAAATTACGCAGACCTGCTCTTCCACCTGTAAGGGTGAGAACTGGCCTTGTTTCATCAGCTCCGTCAGGCGATCGCCGCGGTTCAATATCTTCTGGGTCGTGGCGTCGAGGTCCGAGCCGAACTGCGCGAAAGCCGCCAGCTCACGATATTGCGCCAACTCGCCTTTGATCTTGCCGGCAACCTGTTTCATCGCCTTGACTTGCGCCGCAGAGCCAACACGCGAGACCGAGAGCCCCACATTCACCGCCGGCCGAATGCCCTGGAAGAAAAGGTCAGTTTCAAGAAAAATCTGGCCGTCCGTGATCGAAATCACGTTCGTCGGAATATAGGCTGACACGTCATTGGCTTGCGTTTCAATAATCGGCAATGCCGTCAGCGAGCCCGAACCACTGTCGTCATTCAACTTGGCCGCGCGTTCCAGCAGGCGTGAGTGCAGATAGAAGACGTCACCCGGATAAGCTTCGCGTCCCGGTGGGCGGCGAAGCAAAAGCGACATCTGGCGATAGGATACTGCCTGTTTCGACAGATCATCATAAATGATCAGCGCATGCATGCCATTGTCGCGGAAATATTCACCCATAGCGCAACCAGAGAAGGGCGCGAGGAACTGCAGGGGGGCGGGCTCCGACGCTGTCGCCGCAACAACAATGGAATATTCCATTGCGCCATTATCTTCGAGGGTTTTGACAATCTGCGCCACTGTCGATCGCTTTTGGCCGATGGCGACATACACACAATAGAGTTTCTTTGATTCATCACCCGATGCGTTGATGTCTTTCTGATTCAAAATCGCATCAACGCAGATTGCGGTTTTGCCGGTTTGACGGTCGCCAATAACGAGCTCGCGCTGACCGCGGCCGATCGGGATCATCGCATCCACCGCTTTGATCCCGGTCTGCATAGGTTCGTGCACGGATTTGCGCGGCAAAATGCCCGGCGCCTTCACATCAACGAGCCGGCGCTCCGTCGTTTCGATCGGCCCCTTGCCATCAATAGGGTTTCCCAGGGGGTCGACAACCCGACCCAAAAGGCCCTTGCCGACAGGCACATCAACAATGGTCTTGGTGCGCTTGACGATATCGCCTTCACCGATCTCACGGTCTTCGCCGAAGATCACGACACCGACATTGTCAGCCTCAAGGTTCAGCGCCATACCTTTTACGCCATTGGCGAATTCGACCATCTCGCCGGCCTGAACATTATCAAGGCCGTATACGCGCGCGATCCCGTCGCCTACGGACAATACCTGACCGATTTCGGAAACCTCGGCGTCCTTGCCGAAATCCTTAATCTGCTGTTTCAGGATGGAGGAAATTTCTGCGGCATTGAGCTCCATAGCGTCAGGCCTCTTTCATCACAGTTTTCAAACGATTGAGTTTGGTTTTAAGCGATGCGTCGATCATCTGGCTGCCAATTTTGACGACAAGGCCGCCAAGCAGATCCGGATCAACGCGGGTTTCCAGTTTAACGGCTTTGCCGACCATAGCTTCAATTTCATGGCGGAGGGCCTTTGCCTGGTCGGCATCGAGCGCTGCCGCTGAAACGACTTCAGCAGAAACTTCGCCGCGATGTTGAGCGGCGAGGACAGCAAAAGCGCTGGTCATATCCTCCAGCGCAAACAGCCGGCGGTTTTGCGCCACCAGCGCAACGAAGTTCGACGTCAGCTCGTTGAAGGAAGCCTTTTTCGCCAGCGCAGCGATCGCATTTTTCTGATCATCGCGCCCGTAAACTGGGCTGCGCAGAAATCCGCGCAGGTCATCAGAGCCGGCAATAGCAACGCCTAATGCGGCCAGATCGGCTTCTACGACTTCCAGCGCACCCGCTTCCTGCGCGAGACCAAATAGCGCTGCGGCGTAACGGCCGGCAACGCCGGTTAAGGAGGCGAGGTCGCGTGACACTTCCGATCGAGGCTCCTGTTGGAATCGGCGTCGCTTTGGCAACGCCTAACACATTGAATTTACTGCCAAGTGAGGGCCGAAAACAATTAGCCCTCAGCACCCCATTGCGGGATCGCGCGTGGCGATAGCATGGGCCTCGCCGCGACGCAACAAGGCCGCCATGCGGCTGAATTGCCACAAGGCTTTGCGGCCTGAAATGCAGCCCAGACCCTGATTTTGGGTCGCTGTTTGTGGAGTGCAAACCCCACAGTTCATTCTCGCGACTACATGGAGCAAAATTTGAACAGATCGGACTTGCACTTGCGGGCTATTTCGCGGATTCTTTGGCGGTGGGCGTGGCTCTCGGGAAAAAGCGCTATCTGATTGGGGATAATCATGAAAAGATTTTTTGCGGCGGTCGCCGTTTCGTTTTTTGGCGTATTCGTCGTCACGGGTGCGTCAGCGCAAAAGACTGACCCAACCCTTTATGGCGCACTGCCTAATGTAACTGAGGCCCAGATATCACCGGACGGACAGACGGTGGCGCTTTTGCAAAATATCGGCGCCGCCAGCGCCGTCCTTTTTTACGATCTGAACAATAAGGGCGCTGAACCCGTCGGCGTTGGGGTCGGCGAGGCCAATGCGCACGGCATTGAATGGGCTGATAATGATCATCTGTTGTTGCTGGTTTCGCAGTCCAGTCGAGAAGTGACTTCCGGAGGCATTAAGGCGGTACAGTTCAGGCGCTGGGTGACGGTCTCGAAATCAAAAGCAAAAGCAAGCGTCATCTTTGGCAACGAGCCTGGAACTTTTATGTCTAGCGCTGGATCACTCATCTCCGTGATGCCTGGTGATCCCAACAAAGCACTATTTGCTCGATATACAAAACAAGGACGAGTTAGGTCTAACAGCCGCACTGGACGTCTAAATCGCGATGTCGGTTGGATCTATTCGCTCTTTACGGCCAATCTCAACAACGGCAACACTAAATTATATGAGGGCGGGGAAGAATATACCAGGGGCTGGATTGTCAACGAAGCCGGCGAACCTGTTGCGCGGATAGATTATGACGACCGTCAGGAGCTTCGAAAAATCTACACAAAAGCTGAGGGCTCATCACGTTTCAGTTTGCTAACATCATTTGAAGAGGCGCGCAGTGACGGTGTCACCATAAGCTTTCTTGGCCTGGCCACAAAGCCAAATACGCTTCTTGCCACAACTTTTGGCGGCCGCGATAAGCGTTCGCTTGTTGAATTTGACTTGGTGACAGGAGAAGTCGGCGACACCCTATTTAGTAATTCCTCCTACGATATTTCCAGGATTGTTTATGACCCCAGGAAAGCCACCGCGACGGGCGTCAGATATGTCGACGACCTGCCGCGCACTTACCATCTAGACGAGGCCGATCGCTCGCTCCAGGCAAGCCTTGCAAAAGCATTGCCCGGCGCGGCGCCAATGATTGTCTCGAAGTCAGCCGACGGCACGCGCATGATCGTTGAAGCAATTTACACTGATCATCCGAAGCAGTTTTTTCTTTTTGATCAGACTGCCCGCAGCCTCAATATGCTGTCACCGAGTTATACGGCGCTCGATGGCAAAGTGATCGCGGCAAAAGAAAAATATGATTATGTTTCCTCTGACGGATTACAGATTGGCGGATATCTGACAGCCCCGGCTGACGCCGCCAAACAATCAATGCCGTTGATCGTCCTGCCTCACGGGGGACCTTGGGCGCGTGATGACCAGTCTTTTGAATGGTGGTCTTTCTTTTATGCGGCACGCGGTTATCTCGTCTATCAACCAAATTTTCGCGGCTCCGACGGCTATGGATTTGATTTCCGCGCCGCCGGTAACGGTGAATGGGGCCGCAAAATGCAAGACGACATCACTGAAGGTGTTCAAAAACTGATCACTGACGGCATTGCAGACCCCCGCCGGATCTGTATCGCCGGCGGCAGCTATGGCGGCTACGCCGCGCTTGCAGGCGCAACCCTGACACCCGATCTTTACGCCTGCGCAGTTAGCGTCAATGGCCTTTCAAACCTGCCGCAGCTGCTTGGCCGCAATTCACAGGCCGCGGGACTCGAAGACGAATATTGGGTCAAGCGCATCGGCAGTCGCTTCAAAGATGGTGACGCGCTCAGTGCCGTCAGCCCTGCTAAAATCGCCGCCCAGGCTGGCCCGCCAATCCTCTTGATCCATGGCAGGGATGATGTTGTTGTTCCAATTGAACAAAGCAAACAGATGCGCAATGCGCTCAAGTCTGCTGGCAAGGCCCATGAATATGTGGAGCTAGAGGGCGGGGACCACGGACTCTCCGACGCTGCGACGCGCATAGAAATGCTCCGCACATCAATCGACTTTATTGACCGGCATATTGGCGAGTAAGCGTTAAAAACGATAACCCAGTCTGACCCCGGCATTATCCAGGCCTTCATTTGGGAAACACGCGCCGGCGTTGGAGATGTGGTTGACGTGGAGGGATAAGCGCGCGCGCTCGGTCACCGCGTAACCGATGTCGGCGCCGACGCGAAACAGAACGCGACACCCTAAAAACACTGTGTCATTTGCGCGGGCCGCATCTGCAATCGGATCGAATTTTGTTTCGCCCGTATGGACGGCAAGCCCCGTGCTGGCGGCCGCAAAAAACTTTCCGCCCAGTGAAAAGTCCCATTCAAGTCCGCCATAAAACTGGTGGGTCGCGTCAAAGTCGGCCGCGATCGTTGCGCCAATATGCGGGCGCGGCGCGCCGATGGCCGAAAGAAAGCGCGGCGAGCTGAACAAGGCTTCAATGTTTAAGCTTGGGGTTTGCTCCTTATCCGACCCCGGCCCACCCCAGCTTTGACCCATCACACCAACACGGATCTCGTCCAGCGCGGACTCAGCTTGAGCGCTAAAAGGCGACAACAATATTGCGGCACAGACGGCAGGCGCCAATAAACGGATCATTATGATTTTCCCCAACAAAATCCGGCAAAAGAGCACTAACAGGCTGGCTAGCCAATTTCGGCGCCGGGGGGAAGGCCGTTACTTTAATGCTTGATCCGGCACGCTTTCTTGTCGCGCCGTCGCCAGGCGGTTGCGCCGAATCCGGCGCATGCGGGGAATCGCGCGCGCGCGCCACAGAATATGCCGTGTCGCATTTTTCATCTTCGCCGTGCCGGTTTCAAAATCGTGGATTTCGTCAGCGTATACTTGCGCCAGGGCCAGGCGGAAGTCAGTGACGCCCTCTTTTGCGATCTCATGAAAACGTCTGATCGAGATCATCCAGATTGGGCTGACCAACAGCGAGATTGCGATAACTGCAATGGCGAGTTTATAGGCCTCAGCGTCGAGCGCCCCGTTCGCCGCGCCCGCACCGGCGAGGACAAATGAAAATTCGCCGATCTGCGCCATCATCAACGCTGCCGGAAAAGCCTGTTCCCATTTCTGACCGGCGCTTTTGAGCAGGAACAAGTTGAAAACCGTTTTGACGAAGATAACCCCGAACACAAAAAAGAAAACGAGCGCAAGATTGTCGATAATATAGCGGAGGTCGATCAACAAACCGATGGATAGAAAGAAGACGACGATCAACACGCTCTGAATGGGTTCGCTGACACGGACCGCTTCTGCGCGCAGCGTGGAATTGGCGACCACGAGACCGGCGATAAATGCGCCATAGGCAGGCGACAATCCTATCAGCCCGCTGAGCGCCGCTGCGCCAAAGCACGCCGCCAGTGCGGCAAGGGCCACAAGATCGCTGCGCCCAGCGATGGCGCCGGTGCCCGGTAGGCGCAATTTTCCACGCCGCGCCAGCACGCGGATGAGGAGATACAAAAAAGCGAGGGCGGCAAATATTTTTATGGCAACGCCAAGGCCAACCGTCCCGCCAGGGCCGAGAGAATCGATGATAATCAACATTGGCACAATCGCCAGATCCTGGGCGATCAGCACCGCAATGGTGATCTCTCCAGTGACCGTCCGCAGCTCGCCGATATCGTCGAGCATGCGGATCGCTACTGCTGTGGATGACAGGGCGACAATAAAGGCGAGGACCAGCGACTGTTGGGCCGGCCAACCCAGGGCGGCGCCAAACCCGAACCCTATCAGCAAGGCCGCCACAATCTGGCCCCCCGCGACCATCGATGCAGGGCCGATCTCGCGAATAAAAGCTTTGAGGCTCAGTTCCATGCCGACGATGAACAACAGCATTAAAACGCCAAGCTCGGCGAGCGCGCCAATATAGTCGGCATTTTCTATCAGGCCAAAACCGGTAGGTCCCAACGCCACGCCGGTGAGAATATAGCCAACAATGGCTGGCTGTTTTAGTCGGGATAGAACGCCACCGAACAACACGGCGGCCGCCACAATAATCGCAACGCCTGTCAAATCGAGAGTGTGGCCGTCCATCAGCGCTCCATACGGCCAAATGCCGGTTATCGGACTCGCTCGCAGCGCACAGAAAGCGCCTCGCCGGAGCCCGCAGATTTTCAATTGTCAGCAATATATTCTTTATACCGCGTAAACGCGCAGAAATCAATAGCTGGCCGTGATTTTATTTGTTTTTCCGTTAAAGGAACGAGTACGGATTAATATCAACAATCCGCCGTACAGATGACGGCGTCTTAACGCGCCGTAACCAGTCCTGAAGATAAGCTTGCAGATTCACGTCGCGGCGGGCCTTCACCAAAAGCCGCATACGCGCCTCACCGCGTAAACGATAGATCGGCGCGCGCGCCGGCCCCAAGACATCAATACCGTCGCCATTGGGCGCTGCGGCGCGCAACGCCGTGGCTGCGCAATCGAGCGCAGCTTCGTCGCGCGAACGCAAGATGATTGCCGCGAGCCGCCCATAGGGCGGAAAGGAAAGCGCACGCCTCCCCTCCGCCTCTGCCGCAAGAAAAGCGTCGCGATCGCCAGAAACAAGCGCCTTGAGGACAGCGGCCTCGGATTGATAGGTCTGCAACAACGCGCGTCCGGGCTTTTCTGCGCGGCCAGCGCGACCGGTCACCTGGCTGAGCAATTGATATGTCCGTTCAGCAGCACGCAGATCACCCCCCGCCAGCCCCAGATCGGCATCGACAACGCCCACCAGCGTAAGGCCGGGGAAATGATGGCCCTTGGCGGCAATTTGTGTCGCGATCAAGATATCGATAGCGCCGTCACGCATTGCATCAATCACTTCTCGGATCGCGCGTGGGCCTGGCGCTGTGTCCGACGACAAGACGCTGATCGCGGCTTCTGGCCAGCGCGCACGCGCCTCCTCCGCAACACGCTCGACGCCGGGCCCACACGGCGCGAGAGCGTCAACTGCATTGCATGCAGGGCACGCCGCTGGTTTCGGCATGGAAAAACCGGTGTGATGGCAAACAAGCCGGTTTTCAAAGCGATGCTCTACGAGCATCGTATCGGAATTCGGCGCTGTCATTTTATGACCGCAACGACGACATAAAGTCAGCGGCGCATAACCCCGCCGATTGAGAAACAAGAGCGACTGTTCGCCCGCAGCTAGGTTTTCGCTAACGGCCGCGACAAGCGGCGGCGACAGCCAGCGCCCTGTTTCCGCAGGGTCCGCGCGCATATCAATGAGGGAAATATCGGGAAGCGCAGCGCCGGCGAAACGCGAGGGCAGGCCGATAGCGTCATAGCGGCCCTCATCAACATTGACGACGGTTTCGAGCGATGGCGTTGCGGATGCGAGAATGACAGGGAAACCACTGCGAGCACCACGCACAACCGCAAGATCGCGGGCATGGTAAATCACACCATCCTCTTGCTTATAGGCGCCGTCATGCTCCTCATCGACAATGATAAGCCTCAACTTTGGATAGGGAAGGAACAAAGCTGACCGCGCGCCGACAACAATTCGCGCCTGACCGTCAGCAACCCGGCGCCAAGTGCGCCGGCGTGCCGCTGCAGTCAGCTCGGAATGCCAAGGCGCCGGCGCAGTAGCGAACCGCTCTTCGACGCGGGAGAGAAACGCTACCGTGAGCGCGATTTCGGGTATCAAAATGGCAATTTGCGCTGTTGGATCTTTGTGCAAAGCAGCAGCAACGGCTTCAAGATAAACTTCCGTCTTCCCAGATCCAGTAACCCCATCGATGAGAATGGTTTTATGAGCACCGCGATTGATGTGCTCGACGATCTCAGCGACCCCGTCAGCCTGATCTTCGCTCAGCACACACCCAATCCGAGACAAATCCGGTTCAGCAAAAGGTGGGTCGGGATCAATATCGACTTTCGAGAGCCCCCCCGCTCCCGCCAGCCCTCTCACGACCGCGTCGCTAACCCCTGCGATTTCCGCAAGTTCAGAAGCGCTCTTTGGGGCTCCACCGGCCGCACCGACCACCGCCTGTCGCTGCGGGGTCATGCGCGGCGGCATCACGCCGGAAAGACGATAACCGGTCTGCATTCTCGGCGGCGCTGCGAAATCGCCTGAGCGGATCACCATCCGCAAAACCGAGCCCAGCGGAAACATCGTGTAACCGGCCGTCCAGTCGATAAAATCTATGAGATCTCCGCCCAAAGGCGGCGCATCGATGAGATCGGCAATTGTTTTCAACTTTTCAGGCGGCGCTTCATCGGGCGCGCCGGGCCAAACAACCCCAATAATCTCTCGCGGACCAAATGGCGCCCGAACAAACGTTCCGGGGGCAGGGCTGACGCCGTCGGGCGCCAGATAATCATAGGGCTTAAAAAGCGGCAGTGGAAACAACACCTTGACGCGCTGAAGCACAGCGCCGGCAGGCGCTTTTGGGGGCAAATTTGAAGCCTCTTTCACGTTCATCGGCGCTTGCGCTTGATCCTGGCGTCGGTTTCGGCTGAATTACCCGCCACCCTTTCGGTAAATTGCGGGCAAAGCGCAATGCGTATTGTTTTTCTTTCTATTTTCATCCTCGCCCTAAGCGCAACCAGCGCCAGTGCGAAATATAGTCTGTGTAATAAATCCAGCTATGCGCTGTCAGCCGCCATCGGTTATGTGGATGGTGATCGGCTCGCAACGCGCGGTTGGTGGCGCCTGCGCCCAGGTCAATGCAAAGTGGTGCTGACCGAGCAGTCCAACCCTGGCCGATATTTTGTTTATGCTGAAGCAATACCGGGCCACTCGGGATCCTTGCGCGCTTGGTCCGGCGACACGCCGCTTTGCGTAGAAAATTCCGGATTTTTCAATCTCAGAAATCAGGATATCTGTCGCGGTGATCCAATCCGGCAACGTAAGTTCTTCGATGTTGAAGTAACTGAAGCAGCCGGCGGCAACTGGCAAACCGATTTTACAGAAGCCAGCAATTACACTGTTTATTCGGCAGAGGTTGCCGGCGTCCAGCGCCTGTTGAGCGATGTTGGCGAATCGATCCGCCGTGTTGACGGCGCCATGGGTAGAGAAACCCAGCGCGCCTTGGCGAATTACCGAAAAACCAAGGGGCTGACGGAAGGCGCCAATATCGATGATGAAGTCATTGACGCCCTTATCGAAGACGCTAACGCGCGCGAAGCCAAGCTTGGATTTTTCTATTGCAATAAATCAGACAGCTCGGTGTGGGCCGCAATCGCAATGCCCGCCGAAGGGGAAGCTTATTCGTCAAAAGGCTGGTGGAAACTTGAACCCGGCAATTGTTCCAAGATTATCAAGGGTGAGCTTGAAAAAGACCACTATTATGTATTCGGCGTTCTCGAACAGGGCGCGGCCGAAAGCCCTCTTGTGGGCGGCGACAAGGCGTTTTGCGTCAATGGGGTGATGTTCGACCTAAGCGATGAATTAACTTGCGCCGATCAAGATCTTGAAGAGGCGATGTTTCGCCGGGTCGAGATCGGCGGCTCGCCATCAGCGACATTCGATTTTTTGCCCGACATGTTTGTCGCGCCGCCAACGCAATAAAAATGCAGTGACCGACCTGTCCCATGTCGAAAGCTGGATTTTCGACCTCGACAACACGCTTTATGCCGCCGAATGCCAGCTGTTTGCGCAAATAGATGTGCGCATGGCAGCGTTTATTCGCGAGCATCTTTCGTTGGACCATGATGAGGCGCGACGGCTGCAAAAGCATTACTACGTCAAATACGGCACAACCATGAGCGGCCTGATGACCGAGCATAATGTGTGTCCTGACACGTTTATGGAATTCGTGCATGACATTGACCTTGGGGTGGTGCCGGAAAATCCCTCGCTCGCTCTAGCGTTGACAGCTTTGCCGGGGCGAAAGTTTATCTACACCAATGGGTCTGTGCGCCATGCAGAAAATGTCGGCCAGGCCCTTGGTATATTACACCTCTTCGACGAAATCTTCGATATCAAGGCAGCTGGCTATGCTCCCAAACCAATGCGTGAATCTTATGAGCTGTTTTTAAAGAGTCACGGTGTCGATCCGACGCGCGCGGCGATGTTTGAAGATTTGACCCAAAACCTCGAAGCGCCCCACGCTCTCGGCATGACCACCGTGCTGGTTTGTTCAGACGCTGCGTGGCTTGCCGATGAACCGCACGACAAACGCCCGGCGCGCATCGGCGAAACAGCGCCCCATGTTCATTTTGCCACAAATGATATAACGGCTTTCCTTCAAAATGTCCGGACGGCCGCTCCCGCTGCCTAAATTTGATGTGAAGGGGTGGGACCCCGTTTCTCGCATCACCTGCCAGGCTACACAGAAGGCAAATCCCGAAATGGCTTTTGCATATTACTGAAGACAATCAGAAAGAACCGATTGCTATGACGAACAATGCCGAACTAGAGGCCGTAATCAACGCCGCATGGGAGAATCGCGCCGAAATCTCAACAACAACGACAGGCGAAGTTCGCGACGCAGTCAATGCAGCTATTGGGTTACTCGACAGCGGTGAAGGCCGCGTTGCGGAAAGGTTGACCGGCGGCTGGGTCGTCCACCAATGGCTCAAAAAGGCAGTGTTGCTGTCATTTCGTCTATTCGCCAATGAAGCAATCGAGGGTGGCCCTGGCGCCGCAGGCTGGTGGGACAAGGTTCCGTCAAAGTTCAACGGCTGGACATCCGAAGATTTCGAACGCGCCGGTTTTCGCGCCGTACCGCCAGCCACTGTGCGTCGCGGTTCTTATTTGGCGCGGAACGTCGTTCTGATGCCCAGTTTCGTCAATATCGGCGCCTATGTAGGCGAAGGGACGATGATCGATACCTGGGCGTCGATTGGCTCATGTGCGCAAATTGGCGCCCATTGTCATATCTCGGCTGGAACTGGAATAGGCGGCGTCTTGGAACCGCTACAGGCCAACCCGGTGATCATCGAGGATAATTGCTTTATCGGCGCTCGATCGGAAGTCGTCGAAGGCGTGATCGTGCGTGAGGGCTCAGTCCTCGCGATGGGTGTTTTCATCACGGCGTCGACGAAAATCGTCAATCGCGAGACCGGCGTCATCACCTATGGCGAGGTCCCTGCTTTTTCAGTTGTCGTGCCTGGAGCCCTGCCATCAGAGAAAGGCGGACCAAGCCTTTACTGCGCGGTGATTGTCAAACAGGTTGATGAAAAAACCCGCGCCAAAACATCCGTGAATGATTTGCTGCGGGCTTAGTGCGCCTCGCCGTTCTTTTTATACGCGACCCATGATCCGCTTGCGGCTTTGACCATTTTCAAATCGACATCAGGGTTGGTGTACGACGAGACCTCTTCGTCGGCGCGCGTCCCGACCTCCAGGAACACCGCGTCTTTGTCGCTGCGATTAACCAGCATGTGGCCGTTTTCAACACCCGCCTTGAATGTAGCAACACCGCCAGCCCGTAAAACGGTTTCACCGTCATCCTCAACCAGCACTGCCTCGCCCTCGAGAATATAGACAAGCTCGTCTTCGTTTTTGTGCCAATGTTTGTGCGCTGATGCGGCGCCAGGCGCGAGCCGCGTGAGATTGACGCCGAACTGCGTCAACCCGCCGGCATCGCCAAGCGTTTGCTTTGATCGCCCGGCACAGTGTTTGTCGTAGGGCGCGGGATAGGCGCATGCCGTTCTAACCGGCGCGGACGACAGATCGACTTTTGGCATGACGGGCTCCCTTAAGCTTGTTTAGATGGCGCGTGTAGATTACGTCACGACAATGACTGAAATCGACCCCATAAAGCTCGCACGCGACCTTATTCGACGCCCGTCGGTGACGCCGGCGGATGAAGGCGCTCTTGACGTTCTGCAAGAAGCGCTTTCCGGTCTGGGGTTTTCGTGCACGCGCCTCAAATTTGAAGATGTGGATAATCTATATGCGCGCATCGGCGAGGCGTCTCCACATTTTTGCTTTGCCGGGCATACGGATGTTGTTCCACCGGGCGACGAGGCAAACTGGACGTCGCCGCCTTTTGACGCTGCGCTGAAGCACGGGAAACTATGGGGCCGCGGCGCGGCTGATATGAAAGGCGCCATCGCCGCCTTCACCGCCGCCGCAGCACGTGTGGTAAAAAAGGGCGCGGTTAAGGGGTCGCTTGCCTTTCTGATTACCGGCGATGAAGAGGGCGCAGCCCTGAACGGCACCAAAAGAGTGCTCCAATGGCTTCGCGAGCAAGAAATTCCGATTGATCACTGCCTGGTTGGCGAGCCATCGAACCCTGATGCTATGGGCGATATGATCAAAGTTGGACGACGCGGCAGTATCAATTGCTGGCTGACCGTAACCGGGCGGCAAGGCCATGTCGCTTATCCGCATCGCGCAGACAATCCCATTCCCACGCTGATGAGAAAGCTTCTTTTCTTAAGTGAAACACCACTCGACGAGGGCTATGAGCGCTTCCAACCGTCAAGCCTTCAGGTCACGGACATTCATATCGGCAATACCGCGCATAATGTTATTCCAGAAAAAGCAACAGCAAGGTTCAACATTCGCTTCAACCCAACCTGGACCGGCACATCGATTGAAGCATGGCTGCGCGAAAAACTCGATAACCTCTCATCCGAACTCGGCGCTGCCTACGCCCTTGATGTGATAGTTTCTGGTGAAGCATTCCTGACGACCGACATGAAATTTCTCAGTCTCATCGCCGACTGCGCAGAAGAAAAAGCCGGCCGGCGCCCCGAATACTCCACATCGGGCGGCACTTCCGATGCGCGCTTCATCAAAGACATGGCGCCGGTTGCGGAATTCGGCCTTGTAGGCGCAACGATGCATCAAACCGATGAGCATGTCGCCGTTGCGGACATCGAGATGCTGACAGATATCTACGAGAAAATTATCACACAATATTATCAGCGTTTTGCTGCTACGCTGTAATCGTCTGTCACCACAGCATCAGGCGGTTTGGTAGTCAGCGCGCAGAAAATAGAGGCCCTCAGCCGGCGCCACTGGCGCACAGCGCGACCTGTCTTTTGCCTCCAATGCGGCTCTGACATCCTCGACCCTCCATTTGCCGCGACCGACTTGCGTAACCGCGCCCGCAAAACTCCGCACCTGATGATGAAGAAACGAGCGCGCGGCACAGCGAACAAATATTGTGTCGCCCGACCGCCTAACAGAGATTTCATCAAGCGTCTTGACCGGTGACGCTGCCTGACATGCCGCAGCCCTAAAAGTTGTAAAATCATGTTTTCCAACCAGTATCTGCGCAGCAGCGTGCATGGCGTTGACATCCAACGGTTGAGATACGTGCCAGGCGCGACCGGCATCGATCGTCAATCGCGAACGGCGATTGATGACGCGATATTCATATGAGCGACCGACGCAGGAAAAGCGGGCGTGAAATTCTTCACTCACGCGCTCTACGCGAAGCACGACAATCGGCGCTGGGGCCAAATAATGGCTAAGCCCATCGCGCACCTTGTCGGGGGGGAACTCTTTGCAAAGATTAAAGTGCGCGACCATGCCCAACGCGTGAACCCCGGCATCGGTTCGGCCAGCAGCATGAGCTGCCACCCGTTCGCCGGAAAGCGCAAATACCGCCGCCTCCAGGGCGGCCTGAACGGAAGGGCCATTTTCCTGGATTTGCCAGCCCACAAAAGGCGATCCGTCATATTCAAGGGTAAGCTTATAGCGCGGCATAGCGGGTCAAAGCCGATCGGCGGGCGAGATTTTAAACCCTCGCACAAATTCCTGCGCATCCTGAGCCTTTTTTCCCGCACGTTGAAGCGACAACAGCTCAACTGCGCCCTCTCCACAAGAAACGGTCAGCTTGCCCTCCGCTGACAAAACAGCCCCTGCGGCAGCAACGTCGCCGGCCGTGACGCGCGACAACAAGACTTTCACGCGCTGTCCGTCATGTTCAAACCAGGCGCCTGGAAAAGGCGATAATCCCCTGATATGGCAATCAACTGCCGCTGCAGATTTCGTCCAGTCGATCCGCGCTTCCGCAGGCGAAACTTTATCAGCATAGACCGCGCCCGCTTCGAGCTGCGGCGTTTCAATCAACGCATCTCGCTCAAGCGCGGCAAGCCCGCGAGGGGCGAGCTGCGCCGCAATATGAGATAGCCGGTCATGGAGTGATCCTGCGGTGTCATTATCGCGGATCTGAACTGTCTCCGACAACAACACCGGGCCGGTATCGAGCCCCGCTTCCATCCGCATCAGTTGAACACCGGTAACATCATCTCCCGCCATAATCGCCCGCTGGATCGGCGCGGCGCCGCGCCAGCGCGGCAAAAGCGATGCATGAAGATTGAGGCAGCCATAGCGCGGCGCATCAAGAATTAATTGCGGCAGGATTAGACCATAGGCAACAACAATTGCGACATCGAGATCGAAGGAGGCGAATTCCTCAAGCTCTTTTTCATTCTTAAAATTCTTCGGCGTACGCACTTCAATGCCATTGTTTTCTGCGAATTGATGCACCGGCGAAGGTGTCAATTTCTTGCCGCGACCCGAAGGTTTCGGCGCGCGCGTGTACACGACGCCAATATCGTGACCCGCCGCGACAAGCTCGCTTAAGACGGGTACGGAAAATTCAGGGGTCCCCATAAAGGCCAACCGCATTGGGAACTCTCTCCTTAATGATCAGAGATCAGGGCGATGCTTATTCCGCCGCAGCGAGGCGCTGCTCTTTTTTTAGTTTTCTTATAATCAGGTCACGTTTCAAGCGTGACAGATGATCGATGAAGAGCGTGCCTTCAAGGTGATCCATTTCATGCTGAATGCACGTCGCCAACAGGCCTTCGGTCTCGATCAGCTGTTCCGCCCCGTCATAGTCGAGATACCGGACGCCGCATTTAGCCGGCCGCTCCACTTCTTCAAAATACTCCGGCACCGAAAGGCAGCCCTCTTCGTAAACCGCCATTTCCTCGGCTGTATCGAGGACAACCGGGTTAATATAATAGCGCGGCTCAGGGTCTTCATCCTTGCCCGCCAAATCCATCACAATGATCCGCAAGGGCACACCAATCTGAATCGCCGCGAGCCCGATGCCTGGCGCGTCATACATGGTCTCCAGCATATCATCCATCAGCGCGCGTATATCGTCGTTCACCGTCTCGACAGGTTTCGATATCTGTCGGAGGCGCGCATCCGGCGCTGTGATAATCGGTCTAATAGCCATGGCGTTCACCTATGATCGCCGGCCAGCTTCGTCAAGACGGCGGCGCCGGCAGGCTGAAATCATGGTTAATGCTAACCCCTCGCTTTTTATGGGTTTTTCTCATATATTGAGGGCTGTCGTGTAACACGGTTTTGGGGTTTGAAATGCAGACGCTAACGCCATCGGCCCAGAATGGGGCCGAGGGCCTTCAAGATGTTCAGGAAGTAGCGCAAGATCCGGCGCCTTTGTTTGATGGCCCGGCGGCGGCGAAATGGGTCGGCGCTGGCTCATTCTTCGCGATTTTTCTGCTCGTTATGATCCTGATTATTCGCGGCCGCGTCTTACGGCCTGCGCAGCGGCGCGCGATCAAATCTCCTGTCTTCGAACCGGCCGGTGACGACGCAGAAATTACCTTTGAAGAATTTAACGCGCCCGTTGAGGCATCGATTGCTCCGGCAGCGAAGGAAGACGGCGCCCCGCACGGATACGCAGGAAGCGATTCCGACACAGAAACAGACCCCATAGCATCGTCGCTCAACGCGGAGCGATCCGCTGGCAAACCAAAGAAATCGCCCTTTGCCGGTTTGTTTTCCAGAAAGTCAGCCCGCGAAAAAACCGTGGATGAAGGCCCGCAGGATTTTGGCGCCCTGGATGACGGCGCGCCGATCGCGACAACACCTTCCGAAATCGATGGCGACGACTATAGCGAGACAATACAACGCGACGATGATATTGAAGCTGCAGAAGAAAGCCGACGATTGGCTGAAGAAGAAGCCCTTCGCAATCTTGAGGTGCTTGAAGAACAACGCCTCCAAGAAGAGGCGCGCGAACAAGCCGAGCGTGAAGCGGCATTTGAGCGACGAAAAAACCAGGCCGCCATTGAGCATGGCCTGCAGTCATTTGCCGATATGGACGAGAAAAGCGCCGACGGCGACGCGCCCGCGCGTCACGACAATGCTGAGGAAATTTATCATCATTTGAACGCGGCTCTTGAAGACCGGATGGCCTCATTGTTTGAAGGGCTGGACGCCAAAATTGAAAATATCCGACTGGCGATGGCGCGGACCGAACCAATCAGTGATCATGCGGTCATTTCCGAGGCGCATTTTGCAGAGTTCGCTGATCTATTGGGCGAGCAAATAACAGCCCTGCGCGAAACGGCAAACACGGCGATAGAAAACCTCACCCACCGAATTGCGCAGCTCGAAACGGCGCCAGCCGGCGCAGCAGCGCTATCGGGGCAAATCGCAGATCTCAATCGCATTCTTGGTGGCGCGCTCAACACCGCGCCAGAAAATCAGCTCGGCCTCAGCGAGGTTTTGGGGCGCGCACTGCCGCCAGGCCTCTATTCTCTTTCTCACAAACTCTCCAACGGCAAGGTGGCGCCGGCGCTGGCGAATATGGCTGGCGGGGCAGCGCCTGTTGTCATTGACGACCAATTTCCTGCTGACGCCTTTGCGGCCTATCAGCGTCAATGTCTGGGAACAGGCGGCGGCGCGACGGCGCGGAATAATTTCCAGAGCATTGTCCGGCGCCACATCGCTGATGCGGTCGGGAATTTCATTGTCCGCGGAGAGACCGGCGATCATGCGTTCGCGCTCATTCCATCCGAACCACTATTTGTGGCGCTCCATGCCGACTTTGCTGATCTTGTGCAAGAAAGCAGCGATGCAGGCTTGTGGATGGTATCGCCGACAACGCTGGCCGCAACGTTGCAAACAGCCCATGCCGCCGCAACAGGCGCAGAGCGAAAAAATAGCGCCGGCGGTGAGCTCCTTGAAGAAATCATCGCGCTGCGCGAACGCGTGACGATGCTGGAACACGACCTTCCTCACGATGATACCGGTTCTGCGGATGTTGACTCACCTCAAGCGACGTTCTGGGAAAACGGCGCAAAAGCGTCAGACGAACGGGAAGATGACGTCATGACGGCGGCGCCTGAATCCAGCAAAAGCCTCGCTGTCGACGATAATCCGCACGCGGCATTTACACCGCCAGCGAGCAACCCTTTTCGCACGCTGTCTCCGGAAGAAGAAGCCTTCGAGCGCCTTGAGCGCGAGGAAACGCTTGCTGAGACCGGCGAAGAACACCCCGTCGAAAAGCAGGGCGGCAGGCCACCCTTTCCACTGCGATAAAGCATTTCGCGATAAAGTGTGTGCAGTTTATCGCGAAAGAAATGCGATAAACAATAGACTAGAGCTATTCCGTGATTCAATTTGAAAGCGAATGGCTCTGGGCGTTGCCCTCAGGCGGCGTCGTCTTGAGCTTTGTTGTCCACCGGGGCGTCATTGTCGCCAGAGAGAAGCAAGTCGGTGTCAGCGCGCAACTCACGCGGTGCGTTCTCAACCACTTGCAGAATTTCGATTTCCGCATCGATTCCGGGCAATTCATATTCCGCAAATTTACGCGCCCGTGGCATCACACGCTGCTCCAGCCCACCAATGGTTGAATTATATTTTTTGACAGCACCTTCCAGCGCCTTGCCCAGCCCACCCAAATGGCCACCCATAACACGAAGGCTGTCATATAAATCCTTGGCCATGAGAGCAACTGCTTGCGCATTCTCAGTAAGTTTCTCCTGACGCCAGTTCAGCGCTGCGGACTTAAGCAATGCAATCAAAATGGTTGGGCTCGCGATCAATATTTTTCGATCAAATGCGTCCTGGTAAAGTTGTGGGCGGGCCTCCAGCGCTGCTGAAAAATAGTTTTCTCCGGGCACGAACATTACGACATAGTCCAGCGCATCGCGTAGCGATGCGGCATAATCTTTTGCCGATAGCGATTTGACGTGGTTCCACAGGTCATCTGCATGGCGCGCCAAATGCCCGGCGCGCGCATCATCGGTTTCTGCTTCGACCGCATCAAGATAAGCACCCAAAGAAACCTTGGAATCGACGGCGATGACACGTCCTCCCGGAAGGCTCACAACCATGTCTGGTATTTTGCGCTTGTCTCCGTCACCGTGGGAGACCTGCTCCCGGAAATCCACATAAGCGCTCATGCCGGCGATCTCGACGACGTTGCGCAATTGTTCTTCGCCCCAGCGACCGCGGGTTTTTGGGCCAGCGCGCAGCGCAGTGGCAAGTTTCTGCGCCTCCGCTCTGACATCCTGCGTGGATTGCGCCAGTGCGCCAATCTGCCCTTGTAATTCTCCTCGTGATTTTTGCTGTTCAGCGCGCATGTCAGCGAGCCCTTTTTCATAGCGCGTCAATGTTTCACTGACTGGCGTCAACAGATCATCAAGCGCTTTGCGCCGCTGATCATTTTCGGTTTTTGCACTCTCACGATGGCGCTCAAAAGTTTCGCCGGCGCGCTGCAAAAACGCCTTATGAGCGCCATCGAGCAACTCAGCCGTCGTCGCCTTAAATTCACTTTCCATCCGCATTTTGAGCTCCGCCATGGCGCGCTCACGCTCGGCAAGCTTTGCTTCATTGGCGGCAGCTTCAGCTTCAAGGCGTTGACGCTGGATGCGCTCTTCGGTCAGTTCCGCCTTCACTTCGCTCGCCTCTTCAGCGCGGGTTTGCGCCGCCGAGAGCGTGACTCGGGTATTTTCAAGCTCACGGCGATGCAGTGACGCGCGGCGCGACTGTTTGCGCGCTTCCAGCGTGAAAAAAACTGTCGCGATAAAAAGAAAAAGGACCAGCCAAAAGGATGGCTGGTCTGGGGCAAGGCCCGCGCTGTTTAGGGCATCATTGATCATCATTACCAATTAAAACGATTCGCTTTTGCGTCGGCCACCGGATTTCCCCGGGTCTGGGGCAAACCTTCAGCCCCATGCAGGCAAGCCGATAATCCTTTCTTTAGGCGTTAACCATAGGTTTTGCCCATGGCAAAGCCATTTTTCAATATGCTGACGGAGATCACTGATATCCGCCTGACGGCGCGGCAAGCGGCAATCGGCGCGGCAATCGTTGCTTTATCCATATATGGCGTCTTTGTGGTTCAGCTCGTTTTGGCCAAGGATTTCGTTACACCTGCCGGCACACCAGTGGGAGGGGATTTCGTCGTTTTCTGGACGGCAGCGCAGGCGGCGGCGGCAGGTGAGATTTCATCGCTTTATGACACCGCCTATTTTCAAGCTTTGCTTTTGGAGATGGGCCCGCCACGCGATGCCTATGGTTTAACCTGGCAATATCCGCCAACTTATTTTTTTGCAGTGTCGTTTCTCGCATTCCTGCCTTTTGGTCTCGGCTATGCTGCCTGGACCGGCGGGTCTTTTGTAATCTTTATCGCGACAATCCGCAGCGCCGGGGTCAAGGGCCTCACCCTGTTGATCGTCCTTGCAGCGCCCGCGACGTTTCAAGCGGCGATAACCGGACAAAATGGTTTTCTGGCCGCCAGCCTCCTCCTCGGCGCTGCTCTTTACCCGGATAAACGCCCCGCCGTCGCCGGGCTCTGTGCAGCGCTCCTGACCATGAAGCCACAGCTTGGCATTCTTCTTCCGTTTGCTTTTATCGCTGGCGGCTATTGGCGCGCCTTTGGCTGGGCCGCAGCCGGATCGCTATTCCTTGGCGCGGCAAGCCTGGCCGTCTTCGGTCCAGACCCCTGGATCGCCTTTATCGAAAGTGTTGTTGGCGTTTCCGCGGCGGTGGGTGACGGCGTCATGCCCCTATATAAAATGCCCACAATGTTTGCTGCTTTCATGTTGGCGGGCGCGCCGAAAATTCTTGCACTGGCAATGCATGGACTGGGCGTGATCGCCGCCATATGGGCAACCGTCATCATTTGGCGACGTTATGACAACAAAGCATTGCGCGCCGGCGCTATATGTGTCGGCGCCTATTTTGTCTCGCCCTATTTATTTTATTATGAGCTTGTGATCCTGGCGGCCCCGATCGCGCTTCTGGCGCTGCAAGCACTCGAAAAAGGCTGGCGCCCTCATGACCAGCTCTGGCTCGCAGCCCTGTTCCTGGCGCCGTTATTCATTCCCGGCGACCCGCGCCTGTTAGGATTTAATCTTGGCTTTGCCGTAACGGCTGTAGCGTTTATTTTTGTTTTGCGACAGATGCGGCTGCACCCTTTCCCATCGGGCGAAGCACAAACCAGAACGGTCTTACCGACCTAGTTTATTGTTTGGTCGCGTAGTCGACTGCGAAACAAAACCCGCTTTCGCTGAAAGCGTTCCGGTTAAAACGCACGGCGGGTCTTCATCGCCGCCGCCAGCGTTCCTTCATCAAGGTAATCCAGTTCGCCGCCGACAGGCACACCTTGCGAAAGGCGCGTAACCGAAACACCTACGCCCACAAGATGCTCGGAGAGATAATGCGCCGTTGTTTGACCGTCGACGGTGGCGGCGAGCGCCAGCACAACTTCGGTTACTGCTTCTTCTTTGGCGCGCGCGACCAAGGCGCCAATATTAAGATCGTCCGGCCCGACGCCGTCGAGAGGCGACAATAAACCGCCAAGCACCTGATAGCGCCCTTTGTGAGCGCCAGCACGCTCAAGGGCCCAAAGCGCCGAAACATCCTCCACAACGCAGAGCACATTCTGGTCGCGATCGGAATCTGCGCAGACAGCGCAAGGGTCGATAGAATCCCAATTGCCGCACACAGAACAGGCTTTGACTTTATTCGCCGCGTCATCGAGCGCGAACGCTAGTGGCCGCATAACGGGCTCGCGTTTTTTTAAAAGATAAAGCGCAGCGCGTTTGGCTGAACGTGGACCAAGTCCCGGCATTTTCGCAAGGAGGTCAATAAGGCGCTGTAATTCTGGACCAATCGTAGCGGTGGGCATTTTGACTTTCCGGGCTGGCGGGTGATCAGGAACTCAATGCGAAGCATTCAACGGTAGCCGTTTGATTGCGCGACAACAACAATCAAATCTTACTCCGCCGCCACCGGGCGCGGCGCCAAAACTGTTTCACGGCCCTCTTCGGGGTGACGCGGAATCAAAAATGACAAGACCAGCGAACCGACAGCCATAGCGGCGCCGAGGAGAAACACCAGCGACGGGCTGACCAGCCAGATCAAGCCGAAACTCGCCGGAATAATCACCGCTGCGATATGATTGATGGTGAAGGCAAACCCGGCGGTGCCGGCAATGTCCTTCGGGTCTGTGATTTTTTGGAAATAGGTTTTGATGGCAATCGCCATTGCAAAAAAAGCGTGGTCGATGATGTATAGCCCCGCCGCAGCCCACGGACTTGAGACGAATGCGTAAGATATAAAAACGCCAATGAGGCCGATATATTCAACGCGCAAGGCGTTGCGCTCCCCAAACCGACCGATCAACGCGCCGATGCGGGACGCAAAGAGAATATTGAACCCGGTATTGACGAGAAACAATATCGCGATTTCATGAACGTCATAACCAAATTTTTGCACCATCAACAACGCGGCAAAAACAGTGAATATCTGCCGCCGGGCGCCCGACATAAAAGTAAGCGCATAATAGAGCCAATAACGCTTGCGAATGACGAGATGTTTATGCTGAGGCGTTTCCTCTTTGAAATATGGAAAGGCGCGCCAGAGGTAAAAAACGATCACCAACGTCAACGCACCAAAAAGCAGGAAGACCGCCTCAAAATTTAGCGAAAAACTCTTCCAGATCAGCGCGATCAAGCCATAAACCGCAAGCTGCGCGCCAGCAGCAACGGCTATCAGCCGGCCGAGTTGTCTCGGCGCATCGCGTTTCGGCAACCATTGTAATTGAAGTGATTGATTGACTGTTTCGAAATAGTGAAAGCCGACGGACATCAGGAATGTCGTCAGATAAAACGCCCAAACGCTTGGAAAATATCCGGTGACCGCAACCCCGATGGCAAGCAGCGCAAGCGAGATCAGCGCCAGGGTTTGCTCGCGCATCATGAGCAGGACATAAATTACCAGAAACGCGAGGAAGCCAGGAATTTCACGGATGGTTTCCTGCAGGCCCACTTCGGCGCCAGTCATGCCAACGCCGTCGACCGCAAAATTTTTGGCAAGTGTGTACCAGGCCGCAAAAGACAGCTGTACGGCGACCGCCATCAGCGCGAGCGCCATAAACGGAGATCGATCGGCAGCGAGACGGCGGAGAACTAGAAGTGGATTCATGTAGGATCACCATCAGGCAGAACTGGATTCTCGTATGGCGTCCACGAACAAGATATATATCTAAGCTGTCGTTTGCCTTTCCTGACAGGGTGATCCGTCCACACCGGCACTTTTACCGATTTAATTTTGCTCGCCTCATAACGCTGCACAAAGTCTTTCGCTTCGGACATCGTTCGTGGATAGGGTTCTCCAACAGAATGAAATGGAAAGCCCGATTCATACAGAAACCGAACGACTTCCCATTCCGATACTTTGTCTTTTGCTGGCGGCTTGAATTTTCGTCCGAGATTTACAGCGGGGCCGCCGCAATCAGGACATAGCTTTACCAATTGTCTGATATCTGGTTTTCGCTTAAAACTCTTTCGGCAATCAAAACATGCATGCGCAGCCAGATAGTCTGGCCGGGCGCTAGACTGCGTTTGATCTTTTTTGAGTGCCATGAACCTAGAAAGGCAGCTTCATGCCTGGCGGCAGGGGCAGCCCAGCCGTCATCGCTTTCATTTGTTCCTGAGACTGCTCTTCCAGTTTTGACTTGGCGTCATTGATCGCCGCAGCGATCAGATCTTCAAGAATTTCAGCGTCATCTTCCTTTACCAGCGAGCGTTCGATTGCCACAGCTTTCGCGTAACCCTTGCCATTCAAAATAACCTTGATCATGCCGCCGCCCGCCTCGCCGGTTACTTCCAGCTCAGCCAGCTTTTCCTGCATCTCCTGCATTTTTGCTTGCATGGCGCCAGCCTGTTTCATGATCTCGCCAATATCCATTACGCATTCCTCTTGTCAGTTTTTGTTGCCGCCGTTTCAGGTAATTCTGGAAATTCCACATCGGGATCGACGGGCGGATCTTCTTCCACCTCATCAGGTATTGCCGCCGCCTCTGGCTCTCGGATAGCGGTAATTTTGGCGCCCGGAAACAGCTCAAGCGTCTTTTGCACCATCGGGTGAGCCATCACCTCTTCATAACGCGCGTCGCGCAAGGTTTGATCCCCGTTCTTTTCTGCGGTGACGGAGATCACCCATTGCCGATGGGTCCATTCTTTAAGGCGCATGGCCAACCGGTTGGCGAGATCGCCGGGCGCGTCGCCATGAAGGCGAAGCTCTATCTTGCCGGGCGCAAAGGAAACAAGGTGCACGTAAGCTTCAAGTTCGGTGCGCAATTTGGCGTCACGCATTTTCCCCGCCAGAAGGACCACGTCCTTGAAAGAATAAAGCGGGGCGACGGGACTTCGCACATCATTACTCGCCACTCTGACATCGAGCGTGGGCGGTTTGATTTCCGCCACTGGTCCAGCATTTGCCTTTCCCGCGCTATTTTCAGCGCCGGCTACACCGTCGGAACTATTTTTTTTTAGGGCTCTCAACGCCTCATCCGGAGTCGGCAAATCCGCAGCGAAACAAAGCCGAATAAGCGCCATCTCGCCCGCCGCCGCCGGGTCGGGCGCCGTTTGCGCTTCTGACAGGCCTTTCATCAACAACGACCACGCCCTTGTCAGCGCATTCATCTCAAATCCGTCCGCCATTGACTTGGCGCGGGTCGCATCAGCCTCACCTGCCGGTCCATGGGCTGCCGCATCCGGGCCGGCCACTTTCACGCGGGTCAGGAGATGCACCAAATCGAGCATATCACGAATGATCACTGCCGGTTCAGCGCCCGCGTCATATTGCGCGCGAAAACCAGTCAGTGCGGATTTTGCATCACCCATCATTGACGCGGCGAGCAAATCCCAGACGCTGCTGCGGTCTGCCAGGCCCAGCATATCGCGTACCGTCTCGGCGCTGACTTCGTCGTCCGCGCCTTGTGCCGTATGCTGAACAATTGCCTGATCTAGAATTGATAAGGCGTCGCGGACCGAGCCTTCGGCAGCGCGCGCAATCATCCACAATCCGTCCCGAGCAATCTTGACGTTTTCTTTTTCAGCGATCGCAGCCAGGTGATCGGTCAGAACTTCCGGATCAATGCGGCGCAGATCGAAACGCTGGCAGCGCGACAACACTGTCACCGGAAGTTTGCGGATTTCTGTCGTTGCAAAAATAAACTTTACGTGAGGCGGTGGTTCTTCAAGGGTTTTCAAAAGCGCGTTAAAGGCCGCCGTTGACAGCATGTGCACTTCATCGATGATGTAGACTTTGTAGCGGGCCTCAATCGGCGCATAACGCACACCTTCGATCAGCTCGCGTATGTCGCCCACACCTGTGCGCGAGGCTGCGTCCATTTCGAGAACATCAGGATGACGACTTTCGGCAATGGCCCGGCAATGCAAACCTTCTTCGCTCATCTCCATCTGCGGGCCAGCATCATCCCCGCCCGGCCCCACATAATTCAGCGCTCGCGCCAGGATGCGCGCGGTTGTTGTTTTACCGACACCGCGCACACCGGTTAGAATATAGGCGTGGGCTATACGGTTTGAGGCGAACGCGTTTTTGAGTGTCCTGACCATGGCCTGGTGGCCGATCAAATCCTCAAAGCGCTGTGGGCGATATTTGCGCGCCAGCACTTGATAGGCGCCCGGCTTTTCACCGGAGTCTTTATCCTGTTCACTGCTGGTAGAAGGATCACTCATAGCGCCATTATGAGGGTTCACGCGCGCGGATCAAATGGGCGCACCGGCCAAAAGAGCAGCTGGGGAAAACAAGGGTGGAAGACTGAAACGACCCGCGCAAAAAAACTCGTTGCGGCTGCTTCCTTCCGGATCTGACCGGGTTGGCGAGAAGCGCGTCCGCCAGCCTTCCGCGGCGGAATATCTGCGTTCGCAGCCGCAATTGCAAGGGGGTCTCCCCGTCCTGGAGCCGCCATTTTTGACCCGGCTTCCATCGGTTGTTGGCGACAGCGCATTGGCGTTGCGCCGCCATGGCAGTGCTCATACAAGGCGGGCATGAAACCCGGCGATAACCCAAACTGGTTTGCAGGAAACCCCGTTGACCGCGCCTATGACAAACGCACGGAAGACGGGTTTTTGAAATCGCAACTCAGCGACCCTGACAGCATCCTCATCCCTTTATGGCAAGGCGATCCGTTGATTGCGAATGAGCGTGTGCTCTTTCTCTCAGCGGCCGCACGCAGTGAGTTTCCGGCAAATGCGCCAATGGTTTTTCTGGGCCTCCTGAACGGCAAAGCGCATTTCGCCATCGACACCTCAGGCGCCGCTCAATCGCCTGATGCCGCACCCTTTGCTGATCTTGGCGAGTATGCGCCAATCCGCGACGCCGCTGGAAAGATACCGCGCGATGACCTTGCGATGATTGGCCATGCCCGCTGGCTTTTTGAATGGCATCGCAAACACACCTTTTGCGCTGTCTGCGGCGCCCGAACCGAAATTCGCGATGGCGGCGCAAAACGCCAATGTGAAAATTGCGAGGCCGAGCATTTTCCCCGCTCTGATCCCGTGGCGATTGTGCTCGCGATCCATGAAAATGCCTGCCTGCTTGGCCGCGGGCCGCATTTTCCGCCCGGTTTCTTATCCGCGCTTGCCGGATTTGTTGAGGCGGCGGAAACCCCTGAAGAAGCTGCAAAAAGAGAGCTGTTTGAAGAAGCGGGCATCACGCTTACCGATATACGCTATCAGTTTTCGCAGCCTTGGCCGTTTCCTTCTTCGCTGATGATGGGCTTCATCGCCGACGCTGAGGATCGCAAACTTACTCTTGATACGAATGAAATTGAAGAAGCGCGCTGGGTTGCGATCGACGACATCAAAAAGCTCCTCGCCGGTGGAGAGGTGGATGGGATATTCCTACCCCCCAAATTCACGATCGCCCGACAATTGCTGGAACGCTGGGTCGAAATCACATAGGCCGGATCAGGCTCTATCGCTGACGGCCGACCTTATAGACACCGAGGATTTTCAACGACGCGGAAAAAAAGCTCAACTCTTCCAGGGCAAGCTGCAACGGCCTGTCTTGGGGGTGGCCCTCAACATCCGCGTAAAACATGGTGGCGCTGAACGAGCCTTTGAGCTGATAACTTTCAAGCTTGGTCATGTTGACGCCGTTGGTCGCAAAACCACCAAGCGCCTTATAAAGCGCGGCGGGAATATTGCGCACCTCGAAGATAAAACTTGTCACAACAGGACCATCATCAGGCGCAGCATCATCGGGTTCAGCCGACATTTCGAGAAAACGCGTGGTATTGTGATCAGCGTCCTCGACATTTCGCCGGATGATTTCCAGACCATAAAGCTCTGCGGCGCGCACTGAGGCGATAACGCCCTCTTCGCGATGGCCGGATTCCGCCAGGCGGCGTGCTGCGCCGGCCGTGTCTCCTGCCATCTCCGGCGAAATACCGGTTTCGCGCAGAAAATCGCGAACCTGGCCCAGCGCGACGGGATGTGACCGCACGACTTTGATGTCCTCAAGCTTGACCCCGGGCTTAACCAGGACGTGGTGCTCCACGGGCAAAAAGTTTTCGGCAACGATGTGAAGGCCCGCCGTCGGTAGAAGATGGTGGATATCCGCAACACGTCCGGCGAGTGAATTTTCGATCGGCAACATGGCCCGTTCTGCACGACCGTCAGCCACGGCGGCGAACGCATCTTCAAACGTGCCGCAAGGCAACGGCGTCAAACCAGGCGCAAATGTAACGCACGCCAATTCTGAAAAGGCGCCAGGCTCGCCCTGATATGAAATATAGCGCTCTTTAGGTGTCGCCATGTCGCTCATGCCTCTGCCCCCTGAAACCGCGGGGCTTATGCACAATGGATGCCGCGAGCGCAATGCCCGATATTGTGCGCCGCGCGAAAAGGCCGCGCCTGCGCATCAGCGCTGCTGATTGCGCGGCTCATGGAAGACCGTTAGAACCCGCCGCGATTTCTAGTATTTCCCTTGCACATCAGTCGAGATTTCCGGGCGGAGCCATGAAAGACCCACTTTTAACCAATAAGATAGCAGGAGCCGCGATAGCGGCCCTTCTCCTCATTTTTGGCCTGCCGCAGCTGACTGCAGCGATATTTGGCGGCGGACATGGCGGCGGACATGGCGATGAGCTGCATCTGGCCTATTGCTGCGTCGACCTGGACACAAAAAAGCCGACACACACAGACGAACCGGCGCCAGTCGATCTTGGCGCGCTACTGGCCAATGCCAGCTCTGCGGGCGGCGAACGCCGTGCGGCGCTCTGTAAATCCTGTCACACATTCGGCGAAGGCGGCGCCAATGGCGCCGGCCCCAATCTCTGGAATATTGTAAATCGCGAGGTCGCGACGGTTCCGGGCTTTAATTACACCGGCGCCTTGCAGTCATTTGGCGGCGTCTGGAGTTATGATCGCCTTGATGAATATCTCAAAAATTCGCAAAGCTATGTTCCCGGCACTGCGATGGCGCAACGCTTTGCCCGCGACGGTCAGCGCGCCGATATTCTTGCTTATCTCGGTTCACTGTCATCAAATCCCGCAGCGTTTCCTGTGCCTGTCGTCGCTGAAATATTGGATGAAGCGGCAAGTCAGGGTTCCGAACATATCAACGATGCCGCCGATGCGATTGAAGGCGCCGTTCACGAGATTGTCGAGGCGGGAAGCGATGTCGCAGAAGACGCGGCAGACATCGTTGAAGAAAACACGAGCGAAGTTGAAGAGGCATTGCAGCCGGAAGAACACTGATTAGAACGGCGACCCGGGGTTGGATTAAAAAATCCCAAACCGCTTTTTCTTTTTGTGCCGCTTCAACGCCGCCTTGCCCTCATCCGACGTAAGAAAGCTCTGATAATCCCGCTCTGGTCTCTCGGTGCGCAAAGACGTCGCCCGCATACCTTTAATCAATTCATCGCCATTGAATGTCTGGGTCGCCAAATCTGGCGAGGCATTCATAGTAGGTTTGTCCGCACGCCTGGGCTTGCGTCCAAATTTCTTTTCCTGTGCAGCGAGCTTTTCGCGAAGAGCGCCGAATGCTGCGGTCGCAGGCGCATCGAAATTTTCCGGCAAAAGCGCCTCATCTTCCGCCGCGTAGTCCACGCGATGGGGGACCGCTATATTATCAACGCCGCCGCCCGTCAGATGACGGCTCGTTGTTTCTTCGAACCCGGCCCAGATATCTTTCAGTCGATTGCCCATAGATTTTCTCCGGCGCCCTAAAGCGCCGCCTTTTCACGCTTCCATTCAAGCCCGCCATTGCGTGTGATCACCGCCACATCAATGGGCCCGCCCACCGTTTCCACCGAATGCATGACTTTCTGCTGGAAGGAATTCAATTTGATCAACGACGCCGCGGTCTCGCCCAGCTCTTTTTTGGGCAGTGAATTGATTGCGCGGAAAATCGGCCGGGTGTGAACGGCGTATTGATAATTATCAACCGACCGGAAAAACTCATGTAGCGCATGACCGAGATTGTTTTCGCTGTAATCTTTAAAGATCGTGTTGCGCTGAGCGTCGGTAAGGTTTGGCGTTCGGCCGACGATGTCAGTAACCAACCCCGTGGAAAGCTTCAGGGTCTGGCCATAGACGAACATCCGCAAATGTTGATCCATCCCCGTCAGAAAAGTGCGGATCATTCGGTCTTGAGCGAAGGGTTGAAACACGGGACCGTTGTCGGATTTTATGTCAGCTTCCCGATCCCGTTTGCGCTTCAGTATCCCAAGAATGACGCTCGAGGTCAGAAATGAGCGCATGGACGGGAATTTTTCCCGAGCGCCAAAGCCCGCGAACACAACGCCGGTATAGTGTTCGAAAAATGCATCTTTTGTGACAGCGAAAACAGCAATTTCACGCAGCAGCGTTTTTGTTGCTTCCGACACCGCCAAACCCGCATGCTCGTTCTTCAACGAGTGCAAAAGACTGCCAATCAGCTGTTCAATTTCGGCGCCGTAACGGCGGCGTACTTGTTCGCCCATACCCGTCGGAAAACAAGAAAGATCTGCGCGCGGCGAATCATCGGCACAACGCTGATAATCGCTGTGCAGCTGGCCAACCACAAACTCAAACATCGCCGAAATCTGATCGCGAAGCTGTCCAGATTTTGATTGTTGGAATTTCTGCACCTGATAGTCGAATTCTTCAGCGAGAACGGTGAATACAACCGCGACCACTTTAAAAAATTCTGTGTCCTGATGTTCAGGCGGAAACAAATCAGGATTGCCGGACAAAAACTCCATAAAGTCTTCGGCGTAAGCTTGTACCGTGTCGAGCGCGCGGCCCCGCGCTTGCTCGCGATACAGCGAGATCACCGTTTCCCACGGCGTCGACATAATCTCGGCGTTATTATAAATCATCACAGCAACCGGCTGGCCATCGACCAGCGGAAACAGCTTATCAACCGATTGATAGGTTTTCAGATACCGGTCGCCAGAAATAGTGACGGCGCTGTCCGCCGCCATCGCCACCGCCTGGCGGTTCATCAACACGACTTCGGATGTCATCGACCCCTCACGACTTCCCCAAAACAAACCGCCCCAAATACGCTGGCGCCCATATCAAGAGGCGCCCAAAACCGGCGGAAAGTCGATGTTAGCGGGAAAACCGCCGCAAGGGAACAAGGCCACGAAACCAACCGATTTCCGAGTATCGGCCTCATTTCAGGCGAATAGATGGAAAACCGCCCGTTTACCAAGGCCCTCTAAAAATTAGGGAAATATTTCATCAATTTGACCGAAATTCACGCGGTGGGTGGGAGCGCTAGTAAAAGGAGCGTTCAATGGAAGTCATGGGAATTTTCGGAGAATTAAGCCTCGTCGAGCTTATTATTATCGGCTTTATCGCCGTGAATATAGCGCTATCAGGCGCCTTTGTCCTGCAGCGCAGCGCAAAGCGGCTGACAACACGGGACCAATAGGCGCTTTCCCGCCCCATCGCCGGATTTTAGTAAAGTGGCCGACCGGCCAATGCCTGCCAAAACAGCAAAGCTGTTATCGCCGCCATCAACACGGCGATGAAAACGACAGCTGGTCGGGCCGCTGTCGGCGCCACCCTGTCCATCGCAATGCCCGCTAACGGCAGAACCTGCATCGCGTGAAGCGCGACGAAATGCGAAGGGCGTATATCACCAGCTTCGCGAGACCAGCCAAGTAGCGGAACGCCATGCGCATCGCTTACGGTCTCGCCAACCCAATGACTGCCCGATGCTGACATGTAGCCGGCGACGATCAGCGTCAGTATTGGCGACAAGATCAGCCCGATAACGGCGCCAAGGCGAAAGCCCGATTTGTTTCCGTCGCGACTGCGCGCGAGATAAACGCCCAGAACGAATGCAGCGATAATCAATAACAGCGCACCGACGCCCATCACGCTATACAAGAGGGCCTCGTAGTTCGTATCGAAATTGAAGTGAGAATGGCGGCCGCGCGCGGCCTGGATTGTAATATAGACAATCTCAAAAAGCGCTGCCGCCACTGACGCCCATACAACCAGCGACATGCCGACACCCGCGCGCTTTTCACGTGGAAGCTGCTGCGCGAGAATTGCAAGAGTTGCAAAATGCACCATCATCGACAGTTCAAACTTCATGGGTTTTGACCACACGCTCACACCCCACAGCGTACGTGCATCGATGGCATAAGCAGGCGCCGTTACAATGAACGCTGCAAACATGAACCAGAGGGTCGCCAGCCACGCCCGCGTCGTGTGATCATCGTCCAAAGAAAAGAGCCGCGAAGATGCATTCATCGTGAGGTTTTCCTGCCCTGCGCCATCAAGGCCCGTGTGATGAGAAACAGCAAGAACCCGGCGGGTCCGTACATGAATGTGAAGCCGAGCAAGACTGCCTGAATTAGTCTTGGTATGCCTGCTTCGTCTGATCGTCGCGCTATCCAGGCGCCAACGAACAAATCAAACGCAAGATAGTGAATCCATCCCGCCAGCAGGGTCTCGTCTTGAGCGAACAGCGCTCTGACATCGGCGATCGACCCAAAACCACCATCGCCGCCAGCGAAATACACAAGGGCAAGCGTCGCGTATCCCAGCGCCAGAATGCCCGGGATGATAAATTGTGGAATCCAAAAAAGTGGAGGCCAGCGCCGCGGTAAAAAAACAAGGATCACCCAGCCAATTATCGCCGTCTGGTTGGCCAGGGAAAATAGTTGATCAGCGGACATAGTGGCTCCCATTTGATGGACACAGCTGGTCCGTCCAATGAACTGCGATCATTTAGTCTGTGTTATTCGATTTCGAATGCCGCAACCACTTTCGCTTCAATTTTGATCGGCTGCGGATCAAGATCAAGGTCTGTCTCAGGTCTTACAACTCTTGCCCCTGCGACAGTGATTGGACCTGGCGAGCCAACATCTGCATACGCTCGGCCATAACCGTCATCGCGAAAGCCGTCTCCATATTGGATGCGGATCGGCCCGATGAGCGTCGATCCAGCGGCCGCAGCGATTTTTTTCGCTTTTATGTGCGCATCCTTAACTGCGGCATCCATTGCTTCTTGCTGCGCACTCTCCAGTTCCGACAGTGAATAGCTTGAGAGTGCGACGCTCTCGGCCCCCAGTTCCGACAGGAGGGAAAGCGCGTGGCCCGAAACGCTTGCGGGCGAACCGGTCACAGTAAGAGAGACTGAGCCATAATACCCTTCAACCCGGCACTGGCCTTCTGTACTGTATCTGGCGGCCTGCATGCACTCGCTATTTTGTATGGGGTTTATTTGAGCCAACGAAGCATCAATCGTCAGATGGGTCAGACCGTCAAGATTTGGAAGCGTTTCGCGGATTTCAGACAACCGCCCGGCAAAGGCCTCCAGCGCCTGTTGCTGAGTTTCACTCCGCGAACGCAGCGATGCGTTCAGCGTGAAACTATCCGGCTCAAATTTGAGTGCCGCCTGACCATCAACAATAATCTGGTTTGGCGTTTGTCCCGGCAAACAACCAAACAACAGCGCCGCCATCAATGGTAGAACAAAATTAATTTTCATAACATTCCCTCCCAGAGGATGGGAATTGTTGTTTATTATTCGGTCCCGGACAAGGGTTCGTATAAAGAAGCTTCAAATCCATAAGCTTCCCGCATGTCAGAAATCGTTTTGATTTTCGCTTCAAGCGGCGCCCAGTCGTTATTTTCCGCAATGTCCGCCCAGATCGCCTCGACCTCATCAATCAGCATCGTACATGGCGCAGTTTTTTCAAAATAGGGGTGCGCCAATCGTTCAGAACGGACAGGCGTCATCGCCGCAAGCCGGTTGTGAATGCCGGAAAACTTCTCCTGCATATAAAATTCCGCGGCGGGGCTTTTATCGGCGCGCTTTTCTGATGCTTGCCCACAAAACCAGTCATAAAAAACCTGCTCATAAGGCGCCCCACTTGCCGCCATCCACTGCAATAGATCGCCGACAAATTCGAAATCATCTGCGCCTGTTCTTTCGACGCCCAATCGCCGAAAATATTCCGCCGCCATCGCCTCCTCATAGTGACCCGTAAATTTTTGCAGCGCCGCGTTGAGCGCTTCTTCATCAGCGATCAATGATAAGGCGCCGCCCAGCTGTGCGAGGTTCCACGCGCCGGCCTCCGCCTGTCGGCCAAATGAATAAAGACCCGTTTCGTCAAAATAGGCGGCGGTGAAATGAGGGTCGGCAGTCGGCGTAAAGCGCCATGGCCCATAGTCAAAGCTTTCGCCGGTAACATTCATATTGTCCGTATTAAGAACACCATGGACGAAGCCCGCCGCCATCCATTGCGCAGCAAGCCGTGCAGTGCGCGCTATAACCGACGCATAAAATGACACTGCTTTTTGCGCACCGTCTTTGCCTGCCAGTGCAGGATAAAACTGCGCGACGCAGTAATCCACAAGGTCACCAATCGCCTGATCGTTTTTTTCAAAAGCCAGCCGTTGAAAGGCGCCGAAACGCACATGCGAATGCGACAGCCGCACCATGACCGAAGAGCGCGTCGGCGAAGGCTCGTCATGGCGCTGCAGCGCCTCGCCGGTTTCTATGAGGCTGAATGTTTTCGACGTATAAACGCCGAGGGCTTCGAGCATTTCTGTGGCGAGCGCTTCCCGGACGCCGCCTTTCAATGTCAGGCGACCGTCGCCAAAGCGTGAATAGGGCGTTTTGCCAGAGCCTTTGGTTCCAAGATCCAAAAGGCGATTTTCATCGTCGCGCAGCTGGGCAAACAAAAACCCGCGCCCGTCGCCAATGTCCGAATTGTAGCCGCGAAATTGATGGCCGTGATAACGGATCGCCAATGGCTTTGTCAGATTGTCTGGCAGTGATTCAAACCGGCCGAAATGATTAGTCCATTCCGCCTCGGTGAGCCCGCCAAGACCGACATGTTCGGCCCAGCGCTGATTGCGATAGCGCAAAATGTGATCGGGAAATGCCGCCGCCTCAACACAGTCGTAAAATGGAGCGCCGTCCTCTTGCCCAAGTCGGCCAAAAACCGGATCTGGTTGATAGTTTTCCGCCATCTTTGTGGACCTTTTTACGAAATGGCGCCAATGTCCGGCGCTTTGCTGCACTTGCGAAGCCTCAACCGCCGACTTCCATAACGTCAGATGTCAGATACCGCCATGAAAGACGATAACGCCATGAAAGACGGGCCCTTGCCAACCGTTGCCCCGACAGCTGCAGACGTCAATGCCGCTGGCGCGCGCATCAAAGGGCGCGTGATGCGCACACCGCTTGTCCGAGCGGAAAAACTGTCCGCGCTAACCGGCGCCGACATCTGGCTGAAGCTCGAAAACCTGCAATATACAGGGGCGTTCAAGGAACGCGGCGCCTTGAACAAACTTCTTCTCATGAGCGATGAGGATCGCATGCGTGGCGTTATCGCCGCGTCTGCCGGCAATCATGCGCAGGGGGTCGCCTATCACGCGCGCGCGCTCAACGTCCCGGCGACAATCGTCATGCCGTTTACAACGCCTGATGTAAAAGTGCGACAGACCAAGGAACTTGGCGCAGAGATCGTGCTTTCGGGACATGATTTTGACGAGGCAAAAGACACTGCTGATGCATTGCAGCGCGAGCGAGACCTGGTCTTTGTTCGCCCCTTTGACGATCCGGATATCATCGCCGGACAGGGAACGCTCGCTCTGGAAATGCTTGATGACGGGCCACGATTTGACGTGATGATTGTTCCGATCGGCGGTGGCGGATTGATTTCCGGGATGGCGCTTGCAGTAAAGAACAAGAGCCCGGACACACAAATGATCGGCGTGCAAGCAGCGCTTTTTCCGTCCATGGTAAACGCCCTTGATAATGGCGAGCGCGTTACAGGCGGCAACACGCTGGCCGAAGGCATCGCTGTCAAAGAGGCCGGGCGACTGACCCGCGACATTGTCCGCAAGCACGTGGATGATATTGTGCTGGTCGATGAGCGCATTCTCGAGCGCGCACTCAGTATGCTGATGAACGAACAAAAACTGCTTGCTGAGGGCGCTGGGGCCGCAGGGCTTGCCGCCATTCTCGCCGATCCTGGGCGGTTTAAGGGCAAAACCGTCGGGCTTGTCATTTGCGGCGGCAATATTGATGCGCGACTGTTGTCGATGATCCTGATGCGCGACCTGGCGCGCGCCGGCAGGCTGGCGCGGCTCCGCGTCCAACTCCTCGATATGCCCGGACAGCTTGTCAGAGTCGCAACGATCATCGCCAATCAAGAAGGCAATGTGATCGATGTCGGGCACCACCGCACCTATTCCGATCTGCCCGCAAAAATGACCTGTATGGATGTCACGATCGACACCCAGGGCCAGGATCATCTCAACCGAATACTCCAAAATCTTCGTGAGGAAGGGTACGAGGTTGAAATCGCTGCTTATTAAGCACGGAAAATTGCATTGAATCCCTGCTGTAAGCGCCTATTTTCTAGTGCAGGATCGTTTTAGTCAGGGTCATATCCTGCACTAGTTTTTGTTTGCCGCGTGATCGAACAGGAAAACCGCTTTGCACTTTTCCTGATCACGCTCCATGAATGTGCTGATCAAAGGGGCCACGCCATGAACTCAACGGATGCCGTGACACACACCGCGCGGGACCGCACCGGCTTTTTTGTCTGGCTCTTCATTCTTGGCGCCATGCTGTTTGGCATCTCCGCTTTCGCACAAAATATTGAAAATACGGGCGGCAAAGAAGGCGTCATTCTCACCCTGAATGGCGCGGTCACGCCACCTTCGGCGCAATATCTTGCCCGGGAAATACAGGCCGCCTCTGAGGCTGGCAAAGAGCTCGTCATCATTGAAATCGACACGCCGGGCGGGCTCATGGATTCCATGAAAACAATCATCAAGGCGATCCTCGCCTCTGATACGCCGGTCGCGACTTATGTTTCGCCCCAAGGCGCACGTTCCGCGAGCGCCGGACTTTACATTATGTACTCAGCTCATATTTCAGCCATGTCGCCAGCGACCAACACCGGTGCGGCAACCCCAGTTGAGATCGGCGGCGCCCCAAGCGAAGACGGTCCGGCGGCGCCGGCGGAGACCGAGGCTGAAGATGAGGCGGAGGAAGGCGAAAACGCCAGCCCTGCCGCGCCGACATCAGAGCCGCTTACAACCCCCGACGCACTGCGCGCAAAAGTCATCAACGATTCCGTCGCCTATATCAGAGCCCTTGCAGAAGAGCGCGGGCGCAATGCTGATTGGGGCGAAAGCGCTGTCAGGGATGCAGTTTCCGTAACCGCCAATGAAGCGCTGGAGCTTGGGGTTATTGATCTCATCGCGACCGATATCGACGATTTGTTGCAACAGATCAACGGACGCACGGTGACGGTCAATTCGGGCGAAAAAACGCTCGACACGGAGAATTTAAGGCTTGAGCGCATTGAACCAACGCTGGTTGAAAAAATTCTTGGCTTTATTGCTAACCCGAATGTTGCAGTGATCCTGATGTCTCTGGCGACCACCGGCATCATCATCGAGATGTGGAACCCAGGTTCTATCTTTCCCGGCGCCCTCGGGCTGGTTTGTCTCGTGCTTGGGTTTTATTCCTTCCAGGTTCTGCCGTTTAACTGGCTTGGCCTTGCCTTGATGGGTGTCGGTGTCATCTTCATGACCCTTGAAGCTTACACGCCGACTTTCGGGTTGATTGGGCTATCGGGACTCATATTGTTCGGGTTCGGATTATTTGTGGTGTTCCCCGAAGGGTTCCGCGTCTCAGCCTCAGTGATCGGAACCATGTTGACCATTGCCGGCGCTCTATTGGGGATGGTGCTGGTCGCTATCGTAGGCTCGCGCAGTCATGGGCCGATGATCGGCGGCGACGCGATCCGGCGGCGCGTGGGCGTCGTTGATGAATGGGACGGCAAGGAAGGCTGGGTTATTGTCGAGGGCGAGCGCTGGCGCGCTCGCGCCGACAAGCCGCTCAGCCGCGGCGACAAGATCCGCGTTATCGAGATCGACGGCCTTGTGCTGGTGGTCAAACAGGCCAAAGCAAGCAGCCTTCTCGGCAATCTGACCCCAAAGGAAGCCTAAGGGAACGGATGGATCAAATCCTTGGCATGTCGCCTTTAGTCGCGGGCTTCGTGGTGTTCGCCGGAGGAACGATTGCGGCTGTTGCCGTCACGCTCTTTTGGGGCGTCTCGCAATGGAGAGTGAAATCGCCTTACCGTGTCGGCGACCAGATGAAAAATGCCCGCGTTGTTGTTTCCGAATGGTCCGGCAAGGAAGGCTATGTTCATGTTGACGGCGAATTGTGGCGCGCTTTCGCCGATGAGGAGCTGGCGCCTGGCGACAAGGTCATTGTCGCGCAAATCGATGGCTTAATATTGAAAGTGACAAAAACACAGTCACAATCGACAATCTGAGCGCCGCGCGAGCGGCGTCGCAACAAAGGAGAACGCAATGCCAGGTGGTTTGGGCATATTGGGGTTTTTAGTATTCGCCGTACTTTTTATAGCGACCAATGTCATCAAGATCCTCAAGGAGTACGAAAAAGGGGTCATCTTCACGCTCGGCCGCGTTGGCGGCAAGGCCTCAGGTCCCGGCCTTATTCTCCTGATCCCCGGCATCCAGGTGATGCGCAAAATCGACATGCGTACGCTCGTCCATGATGTGCCGACCCAGGACGTGATCTCGCAGGACAATGTCTCGGTGAAGGTCAATGCAGTTATTTATTACCGCGTCGTCGACGCCGTGCGCGCGGTTGTTCAAGTCGAAAACTATATGGCGGCCACAAGCCAATTGGCGCAGACCACGCTCCGGTCTGTACTCGGCAAGCATGATCTCGACGAAATGCTGCAAGAACGCGACAAGCTCAACAAAGACATCCAGGCGATACTTGATGTTCAAACCGAAGCCTGGGGCATCAAGGTCTCGAATGTCGAGATCAAGCATGTGGACGTCGATCCATCGATGATCCGGGCGATTGCCAGACAGGCGGAGGCCGAACGCGAACGTCGCTCAAAGATCATCATCGCCGAGGGCGAAGAACAGGCCGCAGCGAAACTCGCAGAGGCCGCGACTATTCTCGCAACCTCGAAAGGCGCCATGGAGTTGCGCTATCTGAACTCACTTCAGGAAATCGCCGGCGACCGCACCAACACCATCGTCTTTCCGTTCTCCATGAACGACATCGCCAAGGCAGTGCGCGGCGACAACCACTGATAGAAATTTACAACTACTGGTCGCAGAAAGGGCGCTTTCCTGCAAAGCGCCCTTTTTATTTAGCGATACTAGTCATCGACTTAGGTTTCATCTGTTGAGTTTCAGCAACACCACAAATCCAATAGCAGCATGAAATCCGCCGAAGTCGATAAAGCGAGACTTTAATGGGGCGCCGGCAATTGGCGCGGCCGTTATTGTCGTTCATCATGAATGCAACAAACAAATATCAGGGCGCCGACACCGGAATAAGCTGGTGTGGCGAATACAGGGAGAGACTTATGAAACGCGGCCTTACCGCCAGAACATCAGCTATTGCACTTGCCGCCAGCCTTGCGCTTCCGGGCGCCGCTTATGCGCAATCCGCTGTTGACGTGCTTCGTGACACGATCGTCGTTACGGCAACCAAGAAAGCCAACGCAGAAAACGTGCAGGACGTGCCGCTCGCGGTAACGGCCTATGGCGCAGATCAGCTTGACGCGCTGAAAGTCCGCGACCTCCAAAGCCTGAGCTATGCGATCCCGAATGTCTCCTTCGACGATATCGGCACAAGCCGCGGCGTCGCAAATTTTTCCATTCGCGGCATCGGCATCAACTCATCGATACCGTCAATTGACCCAACCGTGGGTGTTTTTGTTGACGGTGTTTATCTCGGCATTAATGGCGGCGTCGTTCTCGATATTTTTGACCTTGAGAGCGTCGAAGTCCTGCGGGGCCCGCAGGGCATTCTGTTTGGCCGCAACGTCACCGGCGGCGCCGTTCTTCTCAATTCGAAAAGGCCTGGCGACGAATTCGAAGCAACCTTCAAGGGCGCGCTCGAAAGCGGCCTCAGAAGCACGGGGCTTAATTACTATGCGATGGGCGCCGTTGGCGGCCCGATTATTGAAGACATTCTGAAAGCCCGGATATCTGTCTATTACAACAAAGATGAAGGCTATTTCCGCCGGTATCAGGGCGGCCCGGTTCCAAATGCGATTGCCCCTGCAGTGTTTGGCGCGTTGGCGCCGCTCGTCTCAACCTCGGGGCCGGACGCCTTTGCGGATTTCGGCGAAGCAGAAACCTGGATGGTCCGTCCGTCACTAAGCTTCACGCCTACGGATAATTTTGAACTCCTGGTTCGTTACCAGCATTTCGAAAGCAATGGCGACGGACCAGCCGCCCAAAATCACACAAATGGCGCCGGCGTCACAAACCCATTTTTCTCGGCGCCACGGGACAGCTTTGACTTCTCGATTGATGAGGTCGGCTTTTACGATACGACAAACGACTCGGTGACCGCTGAAGTCAACTGGAATGTTCCATTTGGCGACGGCACGATCACCAATATTTTCGGCTGGCGTCAGCTCGACGGCGCCACCAATGGCGACATTGACGCCACCCCGCTGTTTTTGTTTCACTCAGGATCAACCACTAATCAGAGCCAGATTTCTAACGAGCTTCGATACGCCGGGCGATTTTTCGACACTGTCGATCTGACTCTGGGCGGCTACTATTTTACCCAGGACCTCGAATATAACGAAGTCCGCAACATTCTGGGTGGCTTCCGGTTCTTTAATGGCGGCGGCGTTCAAGACCAAACAACCTACGCTTTCTTTGGCCAGGCTGACATCGATCTTAACGACAAGCTTACGCTGATCCTTGGCGGGCGCTGGACCCATGAAGAAAAAGACGTCGTCATCTCCACGCTCGTCGCGAACACCTCACCATGTGATGTTCGCGTTCCCGGATCCTGCTCAGAGGACTTCGTCGATGGCGATGTCTGGGAAAACTTTACCGGCAAGGTTGGCTTTGAATACGCGGCGCGTGACGACCTTAATCTCTATGCGCACTTTACGCAGGGTGTCCGCTCGGGCGGCTTTAATTTCCGCAACACATCTGCGGCGTCACTTCCATTTGTACCCAACCCTGCACCGCCGCCGGCAATCGTTCCCAACCCTGCATTCGATCCGGCATTTCTTCCCGGCCCCTTTGATGAGGAATCGGTCAATTCGTGGGAGTTCGGCTTCAAGGCGCAACCGGCAGAAGGCGTGGCCACGATCAATTTCGCGCTCTTCTTAAGTGACGTCGATAACATGCAGCGAGAGCTGAACTTATCCGACCCAATCGCAGGGGTCGTTCAGGTCATCACCAATACGGCGGACGCAACGATTTGGGGTTTCGAAATTGAATCGCAGATCGCATTGACCGACAATCTCCTGTTCCAGGGATCACTCGGCTATACCGACGGGCAATATGATTCATTGCTGTTTGATATTGGCGCCCCTGCGGTTAGCCCGGGCGTCGTAGACGCAGCGGATCTTAATCTTGGAATTCCACGGCTTGCGCCGTGGACCTATGGCGTCGGTTTTGTGCACTCCATGGATTTTGGCTCTGTCGGAACGGTGGACACGCGGTTCCGCTATTATCATCGCGACCGTTCGTTCTACACGGATAACAATCTCGGTTTCCTCAATGAGATCGACTCGATCGATGCCAGCGTTGCGCTGACGACTTTCAATGATCGCGCTACAATTTCTCTCTACGGAAAAAACCTGTTGCACGAAGTGCAATTTGGCGGCGACACCCAATTGCCAGGCTCGCTCGGCGGCGGCACGTTCTCGCCACTTTCCAAAGGGCGCATTGTCGGCATCGAATTGAAACTTGCCACCAACTAACACCGGTGTTCAAAATCCACCTTCAGGCCCCGCAATTATTTGCGGGGCCTTTTTCCTGGTCACCGTCCCGCCCCAACCGTGCTAAACTTCGCCCCCATGAATGCGACCTCTTCCTCACCGAGCCGGCTTGACCTTCGCGGCTACCGCTGTCCAGTTCCTGTGATCCGTCTTGAGGCGGTCCTGAGGTCGCTTCCATCCGGCGCCAAGATAACCGTCATTGCTGACGATCCGATCGCCGCCGTTGATATCCCGCATTTCTGCGGGAGAGCCGGTCACGAGACCCTTCGGCTGCCAGATGACGGGGGGGCCTGCGTCTTTCAGGTCACGCAGGGCGCAAATCCTGTTTGAAAACAGCGCCCTGAGAGCGCATGTGGTCAAATCCGACCGTCATATGACCGCCCTATTTTGATTTCACAAAGTGTAAAGGTTAATATGGAGAAGCGCGCCAAGGCGTGCTTAAATGCGGTTAGCGCAAGCCGTCCTTCGGGAGCCATCCGGGGGAGCGGCCTGGCAAGCGGTCAGGCGGTAATTGTCTGGTCGGGGAGTTGTCTGGGTGAGGGGAAGCTGGGGTTATGAAGAGACATCACATGAAATTTGTACGTAGAGCGCGCCTTGCGCTTGGCGGGATTGCGGCTGCGTCCGCTCTCGCCCTTGCCGCCGCAACGCCGGCCCACGCAACCTATGAGGCCGGGCTTCAGGCTTATGTAAACGGCCAGTATCAGCAGGCGCTTGATCTTTGGCGGCGCTTCGCGGTCGCCGGCGATGTTCGCTCAAAGAAAATTCTGGGCGACGTTTATTCGGGCATGACGCTGGAAACCTCGGGATCGGCGCCGACGCCCATAGAAGAAATTCCGGTTAATAACGTACAGGCGCTGCTGTGGTACACGCTTGCCGCCTATCACGACTTTAGCGCGTACCAGCTGCCGACCGCAGAAGAGGTCAATGCGCAGATTCTCGGCGAACGACGCCTGACTGAAATTCGTTTCCGCATGAGCTCCGGCGATGTCGGTAAAGCTGAAAAACTCATTGCACAGACATTTGAGTCCGGCAGCGCCTATGACATCTACCGCCTCGGTGAAATGTACCAAAAAGGCGCCGGCGTTGACAAAAGCAACACCAAGGCGTTGCAAATGTACACGCTCGCGAAAGAACGCGGTGTTGGTGAGGCAAGCGCAGCATTCGAATTCCTTGAGCCCTTGATGAGTTCGAAGGAAATCAAGACCGCGCTCGCAAATGCTGAAAAATGGCAGCCGCCTTTACCCGTCGAACACACAGGCAAGACGCGCCAACAGGAAGAGCTTGAGCGACTGAAGCGCGAGCTTGAAGAAATCAAACTCGCCGAAGCCCTGAAAGCCGTTTCCGACATTGACGTTGAGCTGGTTCAGCGGGCGCTCAATGCACTCGGCTTCCGCGCCGGTGTCGTCGATAACAAACTCGGGCTGTCGACGCGCGCTGCGATCCGCCGCTTTCAATATTCAACGGTCGCAAGAAGCACATCCATGAGTGAAGAGGATAAACAAGCCGTCGTCACCGGCGTTCTCACGCCCCGGCAGATTGTTGACCTCTTTAAGGACGCCTCCAAGGCCGACCATCCAATGTCGCAATATGTCTTTGGTATCATGCATGTCCGCGGCATCGGCGTTGAGCAGGACGGCAAGCAAGCGGTCAACTGGCTCGAAAAAGCAGCCGATCAGGATCTTGCAATCGCTCATTATGCGCTTGGCGTTGTCTATCGCGACGGCACCACGGGGCTCAATGAAGTCTCGCCGGACGAACGCAAATCTGCGCTGCATCTGGCCCAGGCGTCAGCGCTTGGCTATTCGCCAGCCAATGATGCACTTCGCCGGCTCAGCTTCGAATATACGCGCGACAATCAGTAAGGGGTTCAACATGAAACGCTTGACCATAAAACATTTAGCCCCGATCGCCGCAGCTTTAGCCGGCGGGTTGATCATCGCGAGCACCGCCAATGCGCAATCGCTCGGTGGGTTTCCAATCCGGGAGCCCGGCGCCAACGCGCCATCAGGCGGTAACGGCCCGGGTCAGGCCGGCAAGAAGGGTCCGCTTCAGATCATTGTCGACGTTAATGGCCGCGGCCCATACAAGACGATTTCCAAAGCGATCCACGATGTCGCCGAGGGCGGCGTCGTCTATGTGATGCACGGCGTCTATAATGAATCGATCACGCTTGAAAAATCGGTGTTCATTCAGGGTGACCGCGGTCCCGGGTCGGGCGTTGAAATCAGCGCGCCGATGAATACCGCTTGTATTCAGTTCTCACCGGACGAACCCACCGCCCATGCGGTGGTCGCCAATGTTCAGTTTGCGTCGAAAATCAATTCCAGCGCCGACGCCTGTGTCGATGTTCGACAGGGGGTTTTCACCCTGAAGGAAAGCGACGTTCTTGGTTCCGGCACCCGGCCGGCGGTCAAGATTTCCGGCGGCACGGTGATGCTTGAAAAAAACCGTATCAGCGCCGGGTCTGAGGGTGTTTTTGTAGACCAGGCCCATTCCCTGTCCCAGAGCTTTATTATCGACAACAAAATCCTTCAGAACAAAGTCGGTGTCGATATCACATCTGGCAGCCGCGCCGACGTGGTGATTGCAGGCAACGAGATTTTTGACAATCTCGATACCGGAGTGAAATCATCGGGCTATGGCGCTGCGAAACTGATCGGTAACAAGATCCGCAACAATAAGGGCTCCGGCGTCATCCTCGATAAATACGCCAAGCTGTCTCTCGTGCGTTATAACGAGATCGCCCAAAATGCGGGCGACGGTGTCGCCATTCCGTTTGGCGTCAATGGCGTCATTGAGGATAATGACATTGTCGGCAATGACGGCTTGTCGATTTTCGTGCGTGAAGGTCTTGAGCCGAAAATCACCAATAACTTCATCGAAAATAATGCCGGCGATAAATGTTCAAGGCGCGATCGCCGCAAGGGCCGCTGTTGACGGCTCGCTAACAGCTCTGGAGCGCATTCAGCAAAAGTGTTTGCGGTATTGCGGTTCGACTGAGCGACCAACAAATAACCAGACAAAAAAACCCCCCGGAAATCCGGGGGGTTTTGCTTTGTAGGCCGGCGCGTTTTCAGGAAAAGTGGGTACCGGTTTTCCGGTTCGAAAACGCGACCAGAAAAAGCTACAAATATTGAATGCGGGCGCGGCGTGAGCAATCACGATTTGCGATACGCTTCAGGCGCCGATGCGGCACATAATCGGCTTCGCGGCCTCTGACGATGATCGAACAGACAAGCTGTTTTCTGCCGCTGCGGGTCCAGTAGATTTCTTCCACCAGCGTAATGCGCGCACGATATTGGGTTCTATATGTCTCGCGATTGACAACGCGGCTGCGCGCATGACGCCGGCCGTACCGCCCGCCCCGGTCATAACGATCATCATAACGGCCACGACGGTCGCGGCGGTCATAATTGTCGCGGCGACTGCGGCGGTCGTAATTGTCCCTGGAGCCGCGATAGGCCCCGGCGCGGGAATATTTATCTCCGTCGTAGTAATCATAATAGGACGAGGTGTGCGACCGGTGGTCATGATCGACCGCGCAATGATCAGGCCTGTATTCAGCTGAGGCCGGCGCAGCGCCGTAAACGCCTATCCCGATAACAAGCGCAAAAGCGGCTTTCAAAAGTGGTTTCATCGACTTCTCCATGGCCCCTCAGCCATCCTTCGGCGCGCCCCAGCCGGATATCGATGGTTAATGAGGTGCCAGCTAAATGCGGCAGGATTGGCGCAAGGGGCGCCTTTTTCACGCCGCATTTCGCTTTCCGCTTTTTGCGCGTTGTCACGCATTCTTCCGTTTACTGACGTAATTATCAACGGCGCCTTGCGGGCGACATGATGCGTTCAATGCATGGCGCGCCAGTCGTAATTGCCTGAAAACCGCTGTGCCAGGAAATCGACAAAGGCGCGAATTTTGGGCGCGATATAAGGCCCGGGCGAATAGAGGGCGTAAAGCGGCGTCTGGGCTGGATCGGCGGTGTAATTGGGCAGCAATTCTTCAAGCCTGCCATTGCTGATCTCCACGCCGGCGAGCCATTCGGGCACGAGAATGATCCCGAGCCCGGCGCAGGCCCCGGCGACCAGTGTCTCGCCTTCATCGGTAAAAAACGGTCCCGATGTCCGCACGTCGAAATTTTTCTTGCCCCGGCGAAACCGCCACAGGCTGACGCTCGCATGCGCGCGATAGGAAAGGCAGGCATGATCGCTTAAATCGTCGGGACGCGTCGGTCGCCCGGCATTTTTCAAATAATCAGGGCTGGCGCAGACAATGCGATTGCACTGACCGAGTTTTTTCGCGATCAGACTGGAATCGTCGAGGCGTCCGATACGCAGCGCAACGTCGAGACCTTCGTCGATGAAATCAACGACACGGTCGCTGACGCGCAAGACCACACGAATATTCGGATGCTGCATGTGGAAGGCGGCGATAGCGGGAATGACATGCAGCCGCGCGATGCTCGCCGCCGTCGTGATGCGCAGCGTGCCGCTGGGCGCCGCGCGCTTTTCCGCAGCCGCAAGATTGGCTTCGTCCACAGCCTTTACGATAGCGCGGGCGCGTTCGTAATAAGCCTCGCCCGCTTCCGTCAGGCTGAGTTTGCGCGTCGTCCGCTGCAGGAGTTTAACGCCGAGCAGCGCTTCTAATTCGCTGATCCGGCGCGAGACCGATGGCGGCGCAAGGCCCATCTGGCGCCCGGCCGCCGAAAGCCCGCCAGCCTCCACCACCCGAACGAAAACCTGCATGGCGGCGAGTTTGTCCATGATCCGATCCTTCCGGTAATTCGAATAATATATTCCGTTTTTTTCATATTATCACAAAAGCCGTCCCGGCCTATATCGCCTTTCATGAAAATGAATTCGCCGCTCTGCCCGCCCTCCAATCCGCTTCAACGCAGCGCCGGGCGGCACAACAAAAGGAACGAGACCCGATGACCGCTTCTATTGATTTAAGAGACTATGACGCCATCGCGCGCGCCATTCACCGCTATATTGACGGCGCCATTGCCGGCAAGGGCGAGGACATGAAGCCCGCCTTTCATGAGGGCGCGACCATCTTTGGCTATGTGGGCGAGGATTTGCTCGCCGGACCGATCCAACTCCTGTTTGACTGGAATGACCAAAATGGTCCGGCAACGGAGCTTCAGGCGCGCATCGCGAGCATCGACATTGTCAACTCTGTCGCGGCGGTGCGGCTGGAGCTGAAAAACTGGACCGGTAATCGCTTCACCGATTTGTTCACACTCCTCAAAGTCGATGGCGAGTGGAAGATCATGAACAAGGTTTTTCACCTGCACGCCTGACGCGACATCGAATGCACGCCGACACATAACTCAAGGATAAACATCATGACTATTTTGTTCGATCCGATCCGCATTGGCGGCCTTAACCTGCCGAACCGGATCATTATGGCGCCGCTGACCAGGGGCCGCACTGGCGCCGCCGGCGTTCCCGACCCGCTTGTTGCTGAATATTATGCTCAGCGCGCCGATGCAGGGTTGCTGATTACAGAAGCCACCGCCATTAACGCTCAAGGCCGCGGCTGGCGTAACGCGCCTGGTATTTATACCGACGAACAGATCGCCGGGTGGCGGGCTGTCGCCGATGCTGTCCACGCCCGAGGCGGACATATCTTTATGCAAATCTGGCATATGGGCCGCACCGTCCTGCCGAAATATGCAAACGGTGAACGTCCGGTCGCCCCGTCCGAGATCAAAGCCGATGGGGGAATGCTGGACCAGGACGGCAACCGGCGCCCCTTCGTCATACCCCGCGCCATAACGATCTCGGAAATCAAAAGAACGGTCGCCGATTTCGCCAAGGCCGCGGAACGCGCCGTCGACGCGGGCTTGGATGGCGTCGAGATACATGCTGCAAATAACTTTCTTGTGGATTCGTTTCTGCGCGACGGAACCAATCGGCGCAAAGACGACTACGGCGGATCGATCGAAAACCGCGCACGTTTCCTGATCGAAACCATTGAAGCGGTCAGTCGTGTGATTGGCGCCAATCGGGTCGGTGTCAGATTATCGCCGACAAATAGCTATTTCGGAATCAGCGATTCCCAACCCCATGTCACTTTCCCGGGTGTGGCATTGTTACTGAACCGTTTTGACCTTGCTTATCTGCATATTCTCGAATCGAAACCCGAGGGCGGTTTAGCGCCGGTCTCGCCGCTCATTCGGGCTGCCTATAAAGGAACGCTCATTCAGAATGGCGGATATAATTTTGAAAGCGGTAACGAGGCGATTGACGCCGATGCGGCCGATGCGATCGCATTCGGCACATTGTTCATCGCCAACCCCGATCTCGTGACCCGCTTCAGGCGCCGGCTCCCGTTGGCCGCGCCTGATCCGGAAACGTTCTACACGCCCGGCGCCGCGGGTTACATCGACTATCCGTTTGCCAGATCAGCGGCATGATCTCATTCCAATAGTAAACCCAACCAGAGATGAGACGCTCGGCGGATGCTTGTTGGGCCAACCAATTTAGGAGAATACTATGACCGTAACTTTCAAGAAGCGCTGTTTCGCTTTCGCGGCGGCCGTTATCAGTTTTGCGTTCGCAAACACTGCCTTCGCGCAGGAACATTTAAGCCGTTCCATTGATGACCTGGGCTGGGTGGAGGCAGGCCCCGGATTACAATTCGCCCTGGCATGGGGAGATTGGACAAAAGATGACTATGGGATGATTGTAAAGCTGGAGGCTGGATATGCGGTCCCAAGACACAGTCATACGGCGGATTATCACGGCGTAACAATTCAGGGAAATTGGGTTCACACCTTTGATGAAAATGACGACAGGTCGTTGACGCCGGGTTCTTATACTTTTCAATCTGGAAAAGAAGACCATGGTGATCGCTGTGAAGGACCGGAAGATTGTATCTTCCTTATCCATCAGCACGGACCGCGCGATTTTGTGTTGAGCGGTAATTAACTGAAACACCCCTGTAAACGAACAACGCGAGCAGCGAACCTTTCGGCAATTTCGGGGATGGAAACATCCATTTTGAAACTGCCGAAGGACGCTCCTGGCAACATTCGAAGCAAGAATGCAATTCAGCTTGCGGCTGCCGGCGCGTTTAAATGAATGGGAGAGGGAATTGAAATTTTTGGCGCGGACAAAATTTGGGGCTGGCCTCGCCGTCATTTTGACGGGAGCGCTGTTAACGCCATCAGCCATCGCGGGCGAGAAAGAAGACGCGCTGATTGCCAGGATTGTTGACGCTTATGGCGGCGAACATCTCACCGGCCTTAAGGGATTGACGCTGAAAGATACGCTCACCGAGGCGTTTCCCGGACAAGGTTACACGCCGGACTTTGTGGAAATTGACGATGTAAAGAGAATAACTCAATTCGACTTCGAAGGCGGGCGGGGAGGATCTGAAATCTGGATACAATCACACAACGGCATATTTCATGATCGATTCATTTTCGATGGCAAAAACGGCTACAGCATCAATTATGCTGCAGGGTCGTACAGCTCCCTGCCGAACCTTTTCGCCGTAACAGGAAGGTACCCCGAGACAGTTGATGCTTTGCTGGCTCGTGAATTGTCACAACAGGCTGAAACGGCCGAATATATCGGCAGCGCAGTCTATCTGGGACGGCCCCATGAAACCATTATGTTCACGCAAACGGGCGGCCAGATTTTAACCCTGTTTGTTGATTCGAAAACGGGACTGATCTCAAAAATGACGCGCGAAGCTAACACCGACATGTTCTACTATCATTACCGGGAGCATGCGAATGTGGCCGGGATAACATTCGCCAAACGCCTGCACTTTTTTGTCAACAAGGATCTCAGCTCAACTTTTTCGACGCGCGAAGTTACTGTTAACCCGAGATTTTCATACGATGCCTTTGTGTTCGATCATGGCCTCACCGAAGAACCGGAACGCATTGATGTTTCCGAATTGGCCTATCGCAAAATATCGGACAGGCTTGCTCATGTAGGACAGGGCGGCGGATTTTCAGCGTTTGTCGATGCCGGCGATTATCTGATTGGCGTTGGCGGCTATCCGGGCCTGAAGGACCGCCTTGCGAAATTTCGCGAGGAGACTGGCAATGACAAGCCCTATCGCTATCAAATCGTCACACATCATCATCGGGACCATTTGGCTGGTATGGGTGAAGCCAATGACCTCGGCGTTACTTTTGTGGTTCATCCAACGGCACTTTCAGATCTGCGCGATGCGGTAAACGAAGACATATCCGATGAGCGTTTGATGATTGTCGAAGACCGCGCCACATTGGGCGGCGGGGCCGTCAAGGTCTACGACATCGCAACATCACACGCGGATCACTCGCTGCTCACCGTTGCAACAGACGTCAAAGCGGCATTCATGGCTGACCATTTTGGCTCACCCTATGTGAATTTCGTGCCGCCTGCCGGTCTAAGCGGCGTACGGCTTCATCAGGCAATAATAGATCTCGGAATTGATGTTGATGTGCTGTTGTCCGCACATTTACCCGGCGCGCGCAGCTGGGCTGCGTTTGAGGCTGCTGTGGCGGCCTATGATCCAAACCCGTGCAAATTCAACCGGCCGATTTGCCAATAATTTGGCCTCTACGCTATTTTACAAATAGCGAATACCTGGCCGACAAAGCGCGCCGGAGGCGCGAAAGGCTTGAAGTTGTTATCAGGAGCGGCCGCACTGTCTCATGGCGCAATGTGGACCGCTTCCTCTTTGAAGACGGCGTGGCTGTTGAGCGTGCTGCGTTTTCCGACTCCGCGAAGTTACGCAAGGCTTATTTGCGCAATTTCAAAGGTTTCGCACAGTTTTTGCGCCTGCGCTTTTCGCAGCGCTAATGAAAAGCGGCGCCTCACTGGTCGAGGCGCATCTCCGCAATCAGCGTTTCAGGCGCGACGCCGAACCCCCTGGCGATGCGCCAGAGCGTTTCAACCGTGAGTTTACGCCGCGCATTTTCAGTGAGGCTGATCTCGCGCTGCGGCATGCCGGCGCGGCGCGCCAACTCCTCCTGGGTCCAGCCGCGCGCCTGCCGCAAGCGGCGAATTTCGAACCCCATTTGCGCACCGATATTCATGCGAGAAGTCAGCAGCATTGCGGGCGGGCTTGTCTATAGACGGGGTGTAACAATCGACGGGGGGTGTTCGTTCGGCGGGGGATCAGCGCTTCTTGAGTTACGAGCGGTGCACCTTTACTGTTAAAGCACCAATAAAATGCGGAGCTCTACATTGGCAAAAGATGAACACGCTTCTTTTGAACAAAAATACCATGTGTAGTTTCTTTTGTTTATATTCGCGGCGCCGATAACGGCCCGGCCCGGGGAGATGAATGAATTTTCGCCGCGATCCTTTGAAATATATCGACACCAGGGCGATTGAAGGCGGCGAGGCTTTCTGGCTCCCCGACCGGCAGCTTTGCATCAGGGACGCCGGATTGGGGCGCGCGGTTTTCCGGAACCAGGACCGGCTTTATCTCGGCGCCTCGGATTTTTTCACCGGGCGCTCGGGCGTTCTGGCGCCGCGGAAGATTCAAATCCGCATCGGCGCCGAGGCGCGCGCCCTTTTGGAAGCGCGCATGGAAGCGGTTGATATCGAGCATGCCGTCGACAGCCTCGATGCGAAAACCTTCTGGCCGAAGACCGGCAACAGGCTTTTGCTGGAAGTGATGTTTCCCGTTCTGGCGGCTGAAACGCGCAGCCGCCTTTTCAAGCGGCTTCTCGCCGATATTGTCGAAACGCGAATCTGTAACAGGAAAACCGGCCTGACGGTTTTGCGGCGCATGGTCCTGCGCGGCAGGTTTTACAACGCGGTGAGCCGCGAGCGCCAAAGGGACATGGCGTCGGACCGGGCGCCGGGCGCAGCGCCGCCAACGGATATTCTGGGGGTGATCACGCGCTCTACCGACGATCGCGCAACGGACGAGCAGGTGATGGAGATATTTCTCGCCTTCCTGTTCGCGATTGTCGGCTCGGTTGGCTTTACGCTCGGGTGGTCTGTTTACCTGACGGCGCGATACGGGGCGGCGGGGGTGTCAAGCCATGATATCATCAGCGAAGCATTGCGCCTTTATCCGATCGCATGGTTCATCGCGCGCCGCCCGGCGCGGGCGCATGAAATCGCCGACCATCCGGTCACAAAAGACGACACTGTCGTGGTCTGCCCTTACGCCATCCATCGCAATCCGTCCCACTGGGAAAAACCGGACAGCTTCCTTCCGGAAAGATGGGCTGGAAACAGCGACCGGTCCGCCTGGCTGCCTTTCGGCGCCGGGCCTTACGGCTGCATCGGCGTCGCCGCCACATTCGGGATCGTCGGGCGCGCACTCGACGCATTGCGCGCGACGCGCGTCATGCGCATCGAAACCGCTGGCAAAAAAACCGAACACGGCCCGATGCTGAGCCCGGGGCCGTTTTACCTGCGCCTGTCGCTGCGATGATGTTATATATACTATGTATGTACTCAATAAATACTATGAGTCTATTGGTTATGCCATAATATATGCTATATGGTGGCCGTGTCGTAAAAAGGAGAACTGTCATGCGCAGATTGCTCAGAGCGATCCGTGTTTCGCTGAACATCCGCACACGAAAATGCGGCTATATGTGGGTAGACTACGCTGAACTCTAAGCGCGGACGCCCTTGGGGGCGGCGCAGTCGCCCCCTTTATGGTTTTTGTTTTTTGACAGAAACACGCGGCGACAGCAAACGAACGGGCCTGCACTAACACCCGGATTGCTGCGCGCCGTTCACAGATAGCCGGCTTTTCACTCAATCACGGTTTTCGATAATGGCGCTGGCCGCAGATATTGTCGAAAGAATAAAAAAAGAAGGGGAAATATTTCCGCTTTGGGAAGGCGCATTGGGAATATTCAACCCGGGCGTCGCGATGCAGGTTGATATCGAAAATTTTAAAGGCGTTGCAGCGCCCGCCGGACTGGCGGGGTTTTTTTGGCGAACGCAAAAGCCGGGCGTGACCTGGGAAGCGGTGCGCGCCGTGCTTCTGGAAAGAGTTAAGGCGCTCAATACGCCGGGCGCACTGGAAGCGCTTTATGGCGACATGCGGTCGGAGATCCGGTCAAGAAGCGGTTGCGAGACGGATCTTGCATGGTTTGCGATCATGGTTTCGGCGCAGCCGTTGATTGACCGCGTTATCACCGGCCTGCCGCCCGCCGAAAGAGCGGCCATTGCGGCAGATCTGGAAATGCGCATCCGCCGCGCACTGGAATCGGGTCCAGCCAGGGAAAGTAATTTTGCGCTTTTGCGCAGGCGCGCGCTGGAATTCAGGGTTGGCGGCATTGTGCGCAGGGTGCTGCGGGAACGCACGCGCGGCATTCGTCCCGGCGAAAATGACATGGCCGCCGGCGCGCTGGAGTTGAGAGAGGCGCTCGGACCAGGCGGCGCCGCCTATGCGCTGACAACGGTATTACACGCAATTTCAGGCGCGCCGGGCCCTGTCGCAGCCTGTATGCTCTGTGAGCTGATTAACCGGCGGGACTGGCGCCGAAAGCTCCGGTTGGAACTGGACGCCCTTGAAACCGGCGCCCTTTGCAGCGCGCCGACGCAGGCCGCGCCGGTCACGCACAGATTCATCAAGGAAGTGCTGCGCAAGTGGAGTTTTCCGCCGGTGGTGCGGCGTTTCGCCAACAGGGACATCAGCGTTGGCGATTACCGGCTGAGCAAGGGTGAAAACTACTATCTGAGCATGTGCGCCCTGCACCACAGTGACGCTTACTGGACCGACGCCGACCGGTTCGATCCGGATCGATGGCTGGAATCAGCCGCTGATATCCGTCCCGGCGCCTATGTTCCGTTTGGATGGAGGGCCCGGTCGTGCATTGGCGCTACCCTTGGTGTTTCCCAGTTGATTATATTTGCCCATCTGATGCTGACGCAGTTTGATATTCGCCTGGCTGGCGACTGCGCCCCCGAAATCGAACTCTCGGCCGTCGCAATTCCCAAAAACTTCAACGGCGCCGTCCTGCAAAGATAGAATTCCGGATCGCGACTAATCCGGCAATTGCCGCGCCGCGCCTGAAGGCGCCGGAAAAATGCAACGGGTCCGGAACAAAGGAAAAGGCGCGCCGTTTTATCCGGCATCGCGGCTATGTTGTTCTGAAGTTGATCTGGCGCAATGCAGGCGAATCGCCCCTCTGCTGGTTTCCCTGTGAAAATCAAAAAAAGCCTGCGGAGAAATTCTCGTGTTGAAATTTGAACTGATTGATGTGGAGGCAATGCCCTATCTCTATGAGGAACACAGCTGCAGCATGGACCCGTCGGATATCAGCGCGACCATGGAAAGTGCGTTCCCCAGCGTCATGAGTTTTTTGAGCCAGCAACAGATAACGCCGCGCGCGGTGCTTTCGGTTTATTACAGCTATGATCCCGACCGGATGAATTTTCGCGCCGGGTTCGCGGTGTCGCCAGGCGACGCCGCCAAGGCGGCGGGCGCGGTCAAGGCGGCGGCAACGCCTGCCGGCCGTGTTTTGAACTTCACCCATATTGGGCCTTACGCCAAACTGCGCGACAGCTATGGGACGATGATGGCGCATATGGACAAAGAAGGCCTGAAACCCGGTGCGCCCACATGGGAAGTCTATGTGAATGACCCCATGGTGACGCCGCCGGAAGAGCTCGAAACGAACGTGTTCGTTTCTCTCGCCGAAGACTGACACGCAGCGGCGGGAAACAGCGCAAGCGCCGATATCAGCGACGGTCACGGACGCGATCATTCGGATAATAACGGTCTTTGGGATTAACAGACCGCCTAGTGCAGACTTGCGCCTGGCTTCAATAATTGGTGCCCCCCGCCGGAATCGAACCGGCACTCCCGAAGGAACGGGATTTTGAATCCCGCGCGTCTACCAGTTCCGCCAGAGGGGCATATTGAAAGGGGTCTGGATTGGCCGCGCATGATAGGCGGCGGCTTTGCCGGGTCAAGCGCCCAGATAAGTGTATTGGCAAATGAATTGCGGAAAGGATTTATCAAGGCGCTGCTTTGATAGTGGGGACGATAACGCGTATCTGATCGCGACTGGCGCATCTGCCGCCCGCGAGGAACCCCAGGGAACCCAATGACTGACGCCGCTTCATCACCGCCGCAAAAACCCATGCGCGGCGCAACGCGTGTCCTCAGCGATATCCTTGCGGGTCTTGGCGACAGCCGGCGCGGCGCGGAAGAAGACCAAACGGCAAAGCTTGGCGACGTTCTGGACCGACTGGACGATCGCGCCTTCGGCTTTTTGCTCCTGCTCCTGGCGCTGCCCTGTTGTATTCCTTTTGTATGGGGCATTCCGCAAATCGTCGCCCTGCCGATGTTGGCGCTCGCCGGTCAGATGGCGATGGGACGCCATCATCCATGGCTGCCGCGCACACTCCATGAACGCCCGTTTTCAGTGCCTGCATTTCAAAAAGTGGTCACACGCAGCGCCCGCTATGTCGGCTGGATTGAGCGTTTCGCGACACCCCGCCTTCGCCCGGTGACCAGCCATTTGGCGACCCGCATTGTGGGCGCGCTGTTACTCATTCCGACCGCATCAATCCTGTTGCCGGTGCCGTCCACCAACACCATCCCGGGCATCGGTGTCGCCATCGCCTCTCTCGGCCTGATCGAGCGCGATGGGATTCTCGTCATTTTGGGCCTCCTTATCGGCTTTATCTGGGTCGGCCTCCTCCTGTTTTTTGGGCTTGAGGCGACACAGCTCATCAAGGACTGGCTGACAGCACGCTTTTAAAGCCGTGCCCGTTATTGTTCAGCCGCTTTGCCTGGAATGCTTCAGTGAGGTGGATTTGAAATTCCTTATATAAATGCGGCGGGCGGTGAAGGAATATCAAATCCAAAAACCTCACTGGATTCAATAATTTCTAGTGTCCCTTTGAATCCGAAATTCGTTACGGCCCATCCGGAGACAGGGTGCGAATTTTGGATTCGGGACACTAGTGTGACGATCCGTCCAAGGCCATCTTGGTCCCCGGCATCATATATTCATGGCCATGACAGCATTTTTGTCCCGCCTTTCTTTCACGGAAAAAGCGCTCCTCGCCGGGTTTATGGCGAGTGCGGCGATGCTGGCCGGCGCCCATCTCTTTGAACGGGTTGGCGGACTGATCCCGTGTATTCTTTGCCTCGACCAGCGCGAAGCCCATTGGACGGCCCTGGGCGTCACCGCCGCAGGATTAATTGTAGCGCGGTTGTTTCATTCAAAACTCGGTGCGGCGGCGGCCGTCGGCGCTGCCGCACTTGTTTATGCTGTCAGCGCAGGCCTCGCCTTTTACCATACGGGCGTAGAATATAGTTTCTGGCCCGGACCAGCGATTTGTTCCGGCGGCGGCAATGTTGTCGATCTCAATTCACTCACCGCAGCGCTCGATCAAACCGCCGACGCGCCATCCTGCGAGGATGTTCAATGGCGGTTCCTTGGTATCTCCATGGCCGGCTATAACCTCCTCGCCTCCGCAGGCCTGTTTGCGCTGACGCTCTTTGCCGCCATTTCGGAAACCCGGCTCGCGCGCGAAAGCCGCCGGCCCGCCTCGGCGCGCGCATCAGGGCGCGCACCGAATAGCACCGCCCAATGACAGCGGGATCTCCCGAAAGGCCGGGACCGCGTCACAAGCGCCTGGCGGAAATGCTGCGCGTCGATCACGCCGGAGAATATGGCGCGGTGGCCATATATCGTGGCCAGCAAGCCGTTTTCTCAGCCCTGCCCCATAAACAAGTTGTGGCGAAGCAGGTCGAAGAAATGGAAGCGGGCGAGGCTGAGCACCTAAAAACCTTCGATCGCTTGTTGGTTGAACGCGGTGTGCGCCCGACCCTTTTAGGGCCGCTTTGGAACGCTGCAGGGTTCGGGCTTGGGGCAGCAACCGCACTGATGGGCGAAAAAGCTGCAATGGCCTGCACCGAAGCGGTCGAAGACGTCATTGAAAAGCATTACGCGCAGCAGGCCGACGCCCTCAGCGACGAGGAACCCGGCCTCGCGGCAACGATCCGACAATTCCGGGAAGACGAGCTCGGCCACAAAAAGACCGCCGAAGCCGCCGGGGCGGCGGAAGCCCCGGGATACGGGTTTTTGTCCCGCGCGATCCGCCTGGGCTGCCATGTGGCCATTCGCGCTGCAGAAAAAATCTAGCCGCGCTTTCTCCCTTCGCGCCGCTCGGCTATGGTGCCGCCGACCTTTTGGGGTTCAGTAATTTTCAGGGAGAATGCATGAACAATCCGATATTGAAGCGCCCTTTGGGCGCAGCAGCCGCTGTTTCCGTTCTGGCGTTGATCGCCGCCTGTGACGCTACGGCGCCTGGCGCCGCCAATGTTCAAAACGCTGCTGTTGATGCGGCCGAAAACAACGTGGTCGCAGAAGGCCCCAGCGCAGAAGAAGCTAGCGCTTTCATCGAAGAAGTTGAAACATTCTATCGTGAGTTTGGCGAATACTCAGCCCGAGTCGCGTGGAGCCAGGCGACCAATATTACCTATGACACCGACTGGCTGGTGACCAAAGTTGACGCTGAAGGCACCGAGATGGGCGTCAAATTCGCCAATCGCGCCAAGCGTTTCAACGATCTTGAACTGCCTGCCGAGATGCGCCGCAAGATCGAATCAATCAAGCTTGGCCTCAACCTTCCGGCGCCGGAGCGCGCCGGCGCGGCAAAGGAACTCGCTGAACTCAACACCCGCATGGGCTCAACCTACGCCACCGGCAAGATCGAGCTTGATGGTGAGCAGGTCGGGCGCAATGACCTTGAATCGATGATGGGTACAGTGCGCGACCCCGCGAAACTTCAGGACATCTGGGTGAAATGGCGCGAAGTGCCCGTCGCTGAAAACAGCGCCGGCACAACCATGAAAGAAGATTACGCCTCTATGGTCGCGCTCTCTAATGAAGGCGCCCGCGAGCTCGGCTTTGATGATGTTGGCACCATGTGGCGTGCGCGCTACGATCTTCCGCCTGCGGAGTTTGCCGACGAGACGGACCGCTTATGGGGTCAGGTCAAACCTCTTTACGACGAACTGCAATGTCACGTGCGTGCGAAGCTGAACGAACAATATGGCGATGAGGCGGTCCCCCTTGACCAGCCGATCCGCGCCGATCTGCTTGGCAATATGTGGGCGCAGAGCTGGGGCAATGTTTACGACCTTGTTGCGCCGGGCGACGCCGACCCCGGTTATGATCTCACCGCGCTTTTGGCCGCCAATGACTATGACGCAAAGAAAATGGTCGAAACCGGCGAAGCGTTTTTCTCATCGCTCGGCTTTGACCCCCTGCCCGAAAGCTTCTGGGAGCGTTCACAAATCACCAAGCCCCGCGATCGTGAAGTTGTCTGTCATGCCTCAGCCTGGAATATGGACGGCGCTGACGATATCCGCATCAAGATGTGCACCAAGGTGAATTCGGACGATTTCCAGACCGTTCATCACGAGCTTGGGCACAATTATTATCAGCGCGCCTACAAGGCCCAGTCGCCGATCTTCCAGGGCGGCGCCAATGGCGGCTTTCACGAAGCCATCGGCGATATGATCGCGCTTTCGATCACGCCGGATTATCTTCAAACCATCGGCCTTCTCGATGAAACGCCTGACGCGTCAAAAGATGTTGGGCTTTTGATGGCGCAGGCGCTTGAAAAAGTTGCCTTCCAGCCTTTCGGTCTCTTGATGGACAAATGGCGCTGGCAAGTGTTTTCCGGCGAGTTGACGCCAGAAACCTATAATGACGGCTGGTGGGCGCTGCGCACCCAGTATCAGGGCATCCGGCCACCGGTGGAACGCTCGTCCGATTATTTCGACCCGGGCGGGAAATATCATATCCCAGGCAATGTTTCCTATACGCGTTATTTCATCGCCAACATCCTGCAGTTTCAATTCCACAAGGCCTCCTGCGAGATGGCCGGCTGGGAAGGTCCATTGCACCGCTGTTCCGTTTACGGATCAAAAGAAGTTGGCGCCAAATTTAACGATATGCTGGAGCTGGGCTCCTCGCGGCCTTGGCCGGAAGCGCTCGAAGCCTTTACCGGTTCGCCGGAAATGGATGGCGGCGCCGTCGTTGAATATTTCGCACCACTAATGGAATATCTTGAAGAGCAAAATGCCGACCGCACTTGCGGCTGGTAGTCGCGAGCGACATTAAATAGTGAAAAAGCCCCGTAAAAGCGGGGCTTTTTTGCATTTTGAGCGAATTACCTGGTCATTGTTTCAGCTAATCCACACCAGTTTTTCGTTTGTCGCGTTTTCGAACCGCGAAACCCGATCCACTTTCGCTGAAAACGCTCTATGTTCCGCGAGCGGCCTTTTCATCATGCCCGGATACCCCTTCCCGGGCGCGCAGCACAGCAGCGACATCTTCGGGAGAAACGCCGACCGACGCCATCAACACCAGAAGATGAAAGAAAACATCCGCCGTTTCCTGGGTCAGCGCGTTTGCATCACCCGCAGCGCCTGCAATGACGGCTTCAACAGCTTCCTCGCCGAATTTTTTAGCACAGCGCTGATGTCCATCTGCGAGCAACGACGCTGTATAGGAGGCATCTGGTGATGCGCCCTTCCGGCTTTGAACGGTTTCAAAAAGCTGCTCCAGAACATCACCGAGCTGGTCTTTTGTCGGCGTCATTGTCTTTGTCCTTTCACCTGCGAGGCCTCGCCTAGCTGCTTATTTCGCCTCTATCAACCGACGAACCGGCAGCCCGGCGCCCGCAAGGGCGGCTTTTGCTTCATCAATCGTCACTTCGCCAAAGTGGAAAATAGACGCCGCAAGCACCGCCGATGCCCCGCCCGCGATTGCCGCCTCAACCAGATGGGCCGCGTTTCCCGCGCCGCCGGAGGCGATCACCGGCACTGTAACCGCATCGGCGATGGTGCGCGTCAACGCAATATCATAGCCAGTTTTAACCCCGTCCCGGTCCATGGATGTCAGCAAGATCTCGCCGGCGCCGCGCTTCACCGCTTCCCTGGCGAACGCGACAGCGTCAATCCCGGTAGCCTCGCGTCCGCCATGGGTGAAAATCTCCCAGCCGCTGCCGCGCGCCTTCGCGTCGATCGCAACGACCACGCATTGCGCACCGAACCGCGCCGCCGCCGCATTGATGAGGTCTGGGTTTTTCACAGCAGCCGTATTGATCGCCACCTTGTCGGCGCCGGCGAGTAGTAGCGCACGAAAATCATCAATCGAGGAGACCCCGCCGCCGACGGTAAGCGGCATGAAACAACGCTCAGCGACCTGAGCGACGGCATCCAGCAAGACGCCCCTGCCCTCATGGCTTGCGGAAATGTCAAGAAAGCAAAGTTCATCGGCGCCCGCCGCATCATAAGCCTCCGCGGCCGCAACCGGATCGCCCGCGTCACGCAAATCGACAAAGTTGACGCCTTTGACGACGCGGCCGTCTTTGACGTCAAGGCACGGTATGATACGTATGCTGAGCATTGACCTGAATTATGTGCGCCAGAACGAGCGTTTCTTTTCAAACATGGTCCACGCAACGTCAATCTCTTTCGCCGCCGCCTCGGCGCGCGCCGCGTAATAACCGGAGATAAAACCGGCAGCACGCATCGCTTCCTCCCCAGCCCCTTCTGCGGCCCTGTCAGCGAGCTTTTGAGCCACGACTGCATCGTTGAGGACCCCGAAAGCGTCCTGCAGCGCCGCCATTGACGCCATATAGGGTTTGCGGGCGGCTTTTGGGTGGATCCCGCGAAAAAGCTGGACCCCATAGCGCAATTTTTTGAGCGCAATCCGCAAAGGGTGAAAACTCTCAGGCGCCACCGGGTCGATCCCGCGCGCGACCTTGCGGGTCTTGTGCAATGTGCGGTCAAGCGCGCGCTCGGCAAAGGCTTCGGCCGACGGGCTCAGCGCTTTGGCGCGCCATGGCTGCAGATGCGCCAGCGCCAGAAGATCAAGAGCAAAGGTTGAAAATGCTGGATCGCTGATTTGCGCTGACGTCGCCGCCCAGGCTTCGGCGCGATGCGACTGCGCAGCAGCCTTCAGACGCATGAGGCCAGTCACCGCATACCCATTCTCGGCAATGATCGGCAGGGTCTCACCAAGAAAGACGTCCCAATCCCGCGCGGCGCCCAGGGCCCGGGCAAAGACCCCTGCTTTTTTCGCCAGTTGACGCAATAACAGACAATCAGCGGAACGCCGGAAAACGCGCTCGATAGCCCGAAACCGGCGAAGCTCAACCCGCATCCGGTGAATGCCTTCCGGCGCCCTTGCGTCGAGAATGGAAGCCTGGAGCCCGATGATGCGCTCGGCAGCGGTCACCAATGCCCGCTGCAGAATATCGCCCGCACTGTCACTGGCAGACGCAGATAGTGGCCTGAAATCCGGAACCGCAAATTGACGCCCCGCAGCGATCAACCTGGCCGTTTCGCGCTTTGACCGCGCATGCAGCCGCAACGGGGCACTGTCGAGCATAAGCCGCGCCGCCAGAAAAAGACCCGCCGGATCGCCCGTAATCAGCTCAAGCTCGACCTCACCCAGCGGCGCTTCAATCGAGGCGCCAGAAGCTGAGATCGAAGACACCCGTCCGAGATCCACGGCAATCTCTATAATCGAAGTCTGGAAATTGAATTCAGCTGACCAGCGATCAATATTGATCTTCGAAACCTGACGAAGCCTCGGCGCCGCGGCCGCAAGCAATTGATCAACCTCGCTTTCTCCAGTCGGCAAGGGAAATTCGGCGGCATTGGGCAGATCCTGTTCCCACTCGCGGCGCGCAACGACGCTGCCCTTTGCGGTGGATTTGACGGTCTGAATAGTTCCAGCCCCGGTAACCCGCTGGCGGATGCTCAGCCCTGCTGCTGCCAAGGCGCCTTCCTCTGTGTCGAAATAGGCCGACTCCAGATGCGCCCAATGGCCCCCGCCAGGCGCCAACGCACGCAAAAAAGCGCTTTCCGGTAGTGCCGACAAGACCGGCATCGTCCCGGAAAATTTTATTTCCAGTTCCTGTCGATTCTCCGCCATCCCCGGCGCTTACTCACTTTTCCCCAGCCGCAGCCACCATAGCGTGTGACGTCGCCAAAGGACACGGGGGCAATCACATAAGCAGCGCCGAAAAGCGCAATCAGCCAGCGCTGCGTGCAACCTTCAGGGCCTCGGCAGCATCAATCCGGCCGTCATATAGCGCGCGGCCAATGATTACGCCCTCAATATTCTCATGGGCGTCTTTAAGACCGGTAATATCGCTCAGCGACGCGACACCGCCTGACGCAATAACCGGTATGGCCGCGTGATCTGCGAGGGCGGCGGTCGCTTCGATATTGACACCTGTCAGCGCGCCGTCACGACTGATGTCAGTATAGATGACCGCCGCAACACCTTGGTCTTCATAACGTTTTACTATTTCTGCTGGGGTATGGCTTGAATCGCCATCCCAGCCGTCAGTTTTGACCCGGCCATCCTTTGCATCAACGCCGACAACAATCCCACCTGGAAATTTCTTGCATGCCTCGGTGACAAAATCAGCGTCTCGCACCGCGGCCGTCCCCAATATGACCCGGGTAAGACCGGCCTCGAGCCAGCGCTCTACCGCGTCCATGCTGCGTATGCCCCCGCCCAGCTGCGCCTTTAAACCCGTTTTGCCGAGTATGGCCGACACTGCATTCGTATTTTCCGACTGGCCGGAAAAGGCGCCATCCAGGTCAACGATATGGACCCAGGAAAACCCCAATTTCTCAAAATCCAAAGCTTGCGCCCCTGGGTCCTCATTATAGACGGTAGCTTCACTCATTCGGCCTTGCAAAAGCCTGACGCAGGCGCCGTCCTTCAGGTCGATCGCGGGGTAAAGTGTTAGGTCTCGCATCACGGCACCCAGGTCAGGAAGTTTGACAGAATCGCCAGACCGGCACGCTGGCTCTTTTCAGGGTGGAACTGGACCCCGAAAACATTGTCCCGCGAGATCGCTGCGACGACCCTGCCGCCATGATCCGTAACCGCAGCCGCGTGGGCATCATTTTCGGGCACGAAATGATAGGAATGAGCAAAGTAAAAGGCTTCTCCGTCGGGGTCTCTCAGCACCGGATGAGGCGCACAATAGTCGACCCTGTTCCAACCCATATGCGGCGAGCGAAACCCCCGCTGAGGGTCAAGCGGCGTCACTATACCGGGTATCCAGCCTAGCCCCTGATGTGATCCAAATTCCAGACCCTGCTCAGCCAGGAGCTGCATGCCAACGCAAATCCCTAAAAATGGACGCTGATCGATCAGTACCCGATGCTCCAGCGCCTCAAGAACGCCGCAGCGGGCCGTCAGCCCCTCCATACAGGCCGCAAAAGCGCCAACCCCCGGCAACACCAGCCGGTCGGCAGCCCGAATGGCGGCGGGGTCGTCGGTAATTGATATTGCCGCCTCGGCGCCACCTTCAAGCGATGCACGCTCAAAAGCCTTTGCGACAGAGCGCAGATTGCCAGACCCATAGTCGATAATTGCAACGCTTTGACCCATGAGGCGCTTTTAGCGCCGCGATGGTGCGGCGCAAGAGGCGGGCCGGCGCCGCTATAATGAAAAACCAGCATGTCCGGATGGGCACGCTGGTTTGATTTGTCGGTGCGACAGTTGCTGGAAGCCTTAGGCGGCGTCCGGCCAACACGTTGCGATCGCTTGCTTGGACGCATCACTCAAGTTTTCAAGGTCCGCGTCAGAGGCGATTGCCATCAATTCCTCTGCCATGGACGCATCAGCGGCCTCTGCGAGACAGCTGCAGCCGGAGGAATCGCCGCCGCTCTCAGTCGTATAGCCAACGCAATATTCCTCGAGCTCGCTGGCGCCGGCCGGCGCGATAGCAAAGCTGGCAACCAGCGCTGTGATAATCAGTTTTTTCATTTTCTTACTCCCTTGGTTTTTAAAGCTTGCTCGAACCGAAAATTCAGCGCGTGCATTTATCCATCGCGGCCTTGGCGTCGTCAGAAGCCGACGCATAACGCTCAGCCGGGTCGGCAATCTCGCCAAGCGCCAGAAATTCCTCCTGAAGCGCAGCGCTTTCCGAAACCGCCTCTTCGAGGCACGCGCAGCCCGAACTATCGCGACCTTCAGCCTCCAGCGCCGCGACACAAGCATCAGCCATTTCGCCCGCTGACGCCGTGGAAAACGATATTGCGCAAGCCGCCAGTGCGGCCATGGTTTGTTTTAATCTCATGGAAAAGACCCCTGTTGGTTTCGCGCCCATAAAACGCCCGGCAATGCCGGACGAAACACAACAATTGGGCGACTGTAACAAATCCCCCCCAGCCGACCGCAATCTGAGCCCAAAGCGGCGTGCCGGGTCAATATTGTCGAGCTGTAAAAACCGGAAATAAATGAACGGTAAGCTGTGGAGTCTGGTGCAATCAGCCGCCCAGAACGCCTTTTGTGGAGGGCAGCGCGCCCTCGGCTCGCGGATCAAGCGCGACAGCCGTACGGAAAGCGCGCGCGGTCGCCTTAAAGCAGCTTTCGATGATGTGATGCGTATTGGCGCCGTAAATATTATCGACATGGAGGCATATGCCCGCATTCATGGCAAAGGCGTGAAACCATTCCTTGAATAACTCAGTATCCATATCGCCTATTTTGGGCCGTTCAAATTTGACGTTCCAGACAAGGTAGGGGCGTTTCGAAATATCGAGCGCTGCGCGCGACAGAGTTTCGTCCATTGGAATATAGGCGTGACCGAAGCGCGTGATGCCCGAACACTCGCCCAGCGCCTGCGCTGCCGCCTGGCCGATGACAATCCCGACATCTTCAACCGTATGATGCATGTCGATATGAAGGTCGCCTTTGGCGCGCACTTTCAGGTTAATCATCGCGTGCTTTGCGAATGCCTCAAGCATATGGTCAAAAAACCCGATGCCTGTCTCAATGTCATAATCACCCGTTCCATCGAGTTCGAGCGCGACAAAGATATCCGTCTCGCGGGTTTTTCGCTCAACCGTTGCTGCGCGCATTTCATATTCCTCTAATCGCGTTCGGCTTCGAGGCCGACAGCCTTGAAGCTCGGGCTATGCAGTTTACACTAAGCCCGGAATAGTTTGGTTTCTATTGAAGAAAAGGCCATACGTCCATAATTGGGCGCAAAGAGGTGAGGCGAGGCAGTATGGCGACGATAGAAATGCATGGAACGACGATATTGGCGGTGCGACGCGGCAACGCGGTTTGCGTCGGCGGCGACGGGCAGGTGAGCCTTGGACAGACAGTGGTTAAGGGCGATGCAAAAAAAGTGCGTCGCCTTGCGGGCGGGTCAGTTATCGCTGGGTTTGCCGGCGCCACGGCCGACGCCTTTACCTTGCTGGAGCGCCTTGAATCAAAACTTGAACAATACCCCGCGCAATTAACGAGGGCCTGTGTTGAGCTCGCCAAAGATTGGCGCACCGACCGTTATCTCAGGCGCCTTGAGGCAATGATGATCGTTGCTGACAAGGACGTGACGCTGACGCTGTCCGGCGTCGGCGATGTGTTGGAGCCCGAGCACGGGGTCACCGGCATCGGCTCAGGCGGCGATTATGCGCGATCGGCAGCCACGGCGCTGTTCAACGAAACTGAACTCTCGGCCGAAGAGGTTGTCCGCAAGGCTATGGCGGTCGCCGCCTCGATTTGCATTTATACAAATGATGCATTGACGATTGAGACGATATCTTCGGATTAGGAGCAATTACCTCTGCACCCTCCAACGTTTCCGTCTTGCATCGGACGTAACGACAGATGGCTCAATTCAATTATAGTCCGTAGAGAGATGTTTTTAAGGCGCTGCGCTGCAAGATTTGCTCATTCAAATGGCCATGTGACGCCCGACAGATCGGCGGGCGGCCTTTTCTTGGCCTCCAACGGCCCACAGCGACCGAAAGTACAGCGCCGGGGATTGCGCTTTACGCATACGGCTCTATCTCTTTCCTCTTTCAATACCGCATTTCAGGCGCATTATTATGACTGAGTTTTCTCCTCGCGAGATTGTATCCGAGCTCGACCGATTCATCGTCGGACAGAAGGCCGCCAAGCGCGCCGTCGCCATTGCACTGCGCAATCGCTGGCGGCGAAGGCGTATTGAGGGGCCCCTGCAGGATGAAGTAACGCCCAAAAATATCCTGATGATCGGCCCGACCGGCGTCGGTAAAACCGAGATATCGCGGCGACTGGCGAAGCTCGCAGGCGCGCCGTTTTTGAAAGTGGAGGCGACCAAGTTCACCGAAGTTGGTTATGTCGGTCGCGACGTCGATTCCATCGTACGGGACTTGGTGGAAATCGCCGTCGGCCTCGTCCGTGAGGCAAAACGCGAAGACGTCAAAACTGCCGCACACACTGCCGCCGAAACCCGTGTCCTTGACGCGCTGGTTGGAGAACAGGGCGGGCAGGCGACGCGCGACAAATTTCTCGAGAAACTACGGGCCGGCGAGCTTGATGACCGCGAAATAGAACTTGATTTGCGTGAAACCCAGAGCGGCGCGCCGATGCTCGATATTCCTGGCATGCCCGGTGGGCAGGTGGGGATGATCAATTTGTCGGACATGCTGGGTAAGGCCTTTCAGGGCCCACGCACAAAACGGCGACTGAAAGTCAAAGACGCCTACGGGCCCGTCATCGCCGAAGAGTCGGACAATATGCTCGACGAAGAGATCATCGGCCGCGAAGCGGTTGACCTGGCGCAAAATGACGGCATCGTTTTTCTTGATGAAATTGACAAAATCGCTCGTGGCGCAGAGCGCGCGAGCGCCGATGTCTCGAGGGAAGGCGTGCAGCGCGATCTTTTGCCGTTGATTGAGGGTGCGACAGTACCAACGAAATATGGGCCGGTAAAAACTGACCATATTTTGTTTGTCGCATCGGGCGCCTTTCATCAGTCAAAACCATCGGACCTTCTTCCGGAGCTGCAGGGGCGGCTACCCATTCGGGTCGAGCTCGACGCGCTTTCAAGGGATGATTTGCGACGCATTCTGGTGGAGCCGGAAGCCAGCCTCCTGAAGCAATATGCAGCGCTGATGGCGACCGAAGGCGTGACCCTGGCATTTTCTGACGATGCCGCAGATGCACTGGCTGACGCAGCGGCGGCGGTTAATTCGAGTGTCGAAAATATCGGCGCGCGGCGGCTGGCGACGATAATGGAAACGGTATTGGACGAGATTTCCTTCACCGCTGCGGACCGACATGGTGAGACGCTTCAGGTCGATGCCGCTTATGTGGACGAGCGCCTCGGCGATATTACAAAAAATGCCGATTTGTCGAAGTATATCCTTTAAGTCAAAAAGGCGCTTTTGGCCCCGAAACGACCAGGAGGAAGGCCGCTTTTTTGCCCCGTCCGGAGGGCTTTTTGAGCCAGGAGGCCCGAAATTCCAGAAAATCGGCCAATTACCGGGCCTTGGCTGTGTGTGACAGATTTCGCGCAGAACTGCCGAAGATTGCCTCCCTGGCGGCCAATGGCGCTATCGGGCTTTCGCAATGCTTAATAGCAGGTTAATCTCGGCGGTCTCAGGGGAATAGTGGGCTCATTGTTATGGCAGACGGCGCACCAAGGCTTTTCGGTAAAAAACGTTCTTTGATGGATGAGTCCGAGGATTCCGATCCGCGGTTTTCAAACAGGAAAGAGCCGGAAAAGGCGCATTTTGGCGGAAAGCCAAAAAAACGCCCGCGCATCGCTTTTACCGGCGAAGAATTCGGCTTCGGATATCAAGCAACCGAACATTTTTTGAAACGCGCCAGGGAACACGGCACTGTCGCCGATGCTGGCTTCGCCGGCATCTCGGCGCGCACCGAACGCGAGTTTGACGCCGCCAGTAAAAACAGCCGGTTTGATTATCACGCGGATATTCCGCAGCCGCTGCGCACAAAAGAACAAGCCCTTATGGCCGTCAAAAGTCAGACGGCGGACTTTGCGCTGGTTCCATTCTATAGTCCCTATGCTGGCTATGATTTTGAAACCTTACGCGCGCTGAGTTCTTTGGTGACCCTGCTTGGTGTTGAGCAGGTTGAGGCGACAGATAATCTTTGCCTCGCGGTTCATGAATCGCAGCTCTATGATCTCATTCAATCATCCCATCCAGGAACGGGGTTTTCGGCGCTTCAGCGCCGAATGCGGAAGTCCTGGGGCAGGGTCGATGCTGACAGCGGCAACGCCCCGGGCGCTGACTATGAAGCGGAAATGCCGCGGGCTGGCCTGCCTATTGATATGGCGGATCAAAAATTAATCCGTGACCGGATCGATACCGTGTTTGCCGGCCCCGAGGCCGCCAGGCGGTGCAAATCGAAACTTGACGGGCTTCGCGCCATCGGCCTTGAGGTTCAAGAAACTGCGCAAATGATTGAGCCCCATCGCGAGCTTGCAAAGCTAGCGCGATCATCGACCAACCCATCACGGCAAACCAACACTTTCTTCGATCCCGTCTCCGGCGAAACCCGGTTTTTCTCCTCACTTGGCGCAGAATCTCAAAGCGGCAATTTGTTTGGCATGGTGCTGCCTTACGAAGTCGCCATGCGATCTTCGGATTACTTGATTATCGACCATAATTTCGACGATGCGGCGCCAGCGAAAACGAGGTTTATCGCGGTCGAAAACAATCCTGACCACAGCCTTTTTGAGGATAAATACCGCACCACCGATGCGCGCACAGCCTATTGGAACCGCCGTCTACAGGCTATCGCGAACCCTGGCCTTTCCGTTGGCGCGGGCATCATGCAGATACTGGGTTCGGTCATGGGGGTCGCCTCTCTCGCTTTAATCGCTTTCGGCGCCTATGGCCTGAGCGCTGCGTCAACGCCACTCCTCGATGCGCCGGCTGCTTTGGCTTGGCTCTCATCGATGACATCCAGCGGCGTGCTGTTGCTTGGCGCCGGCATGGCGCTCGTTTCCTGGAGCATGGTTTCGGTCAAAAGCGCCGGAGAGCACGGCGTCCGCGTGATGTTCCGCTTCCGGCGTGACGGCACTGCTGCTTCCATTGGAGATGTTGAGAACTTCCTGCGCAATTATGGCGTCAGGCATGCTGTTGTGCGCCTTGGCGAAGATAGCGAAGGCGAGACGCCGGCCTCAATCGTTCTCGATGTAGAATTCGATCGCGAGGATTTTTCTTACGGCCCGTTTGCCATGCTAACGCGACGCTTTCGCGGCTCAGTCGCCAATGGCGCGCTCAAGAAAACCTTCCAGCGCTGGAAAAATCGCGGTGTCGTCGTTCTCGCGGCAATGCCCTTCGAACCCGAACAAGCGCAATTACCGCAGCATAAAGCAAGGCGCTGGTGGAGTGATGCCGTCTCGTCGTGGGTTGGGGAATTTGTGGAAACGATGTTTATCCGCTTTTCACGCGTTTTGTTCTTTTATGCTTTGCCGGCGGCGCTCATCCTTTTCGCTGTGTGGAAATATTTCCTGAAGGGATAATTGGCGTACGACCTATTATCGCCCGGTTCCTTTCAGGAAAACATAAAAGGCGCCGCTGCCGCCATGGCGCGGATGGGCGCTGGCAGCCCTTACGATATGTTGGCGAAATGCATCCTCTAAAAGCCACTGCTTAAACCGCGCCCTCAAAACGCCGCGTCCGATTTGATCGGGTGACCCGCCTTTTCCTGTGATGATGAGGACGCATCCGTGACCCCGCGCCCGCGCCTCAAGCAAAAAACCGTAGAGCACAGCGCGCGCAGTAACCTGAGTATGGCCGTGCAGATCAAATGTTGCGTCGATGGACATGCGCCCGCGCCGAACCAGGCGATCGGCCTTCGGATCGCCGGCTGAAAAGGGATCATGGCGATATGGCTTGATCGGTCCGGTAGCACGCTGGGATAATGGCGCTGGCCTCGTGACCGGCAAATTTTTGGCCAGCCCTGGGCGCCATAATGTTTCGTTTCCGGCCTCTGAACCTCGAAGAGGCTTCACATTGCGGGATACTCTCCGCCAAAGGGCGTCTTCGCCTGGCGTAACGCGCCGTCGCATCAGGACGCGCCTTCTGAGTCAAATTGCGCCACGACTGATATGGGGACGAGAATATAGATGCCGCCAGTTACATTCATCTTTCCAGCGATGTCGGCGGCAGCGTCACCAGCACCCCAGAAAACGTCCCCGCGCAAGGGCCCTTTGATTGCGCCGCCCGTATCTTGCGCGACCATCAGCTTTTGAATGCGCCCCTCACCAGCGCCTGCGACCGGATCGATGTCGACCCAAACCGGCGCACCGAGCGTATGAAATCGCATGTCAATGGCAATGCTGCGACCTGGCGTGAGCGCTACGCCCTGGGCGCCTGGCGGCCCCAGCCCGTCAGTTGGTTCTTCAAGTGCGCGAAAAAATACATATGACGCATTTTGCTCGCGTAGTTCTTTCGCCCTGGCAGGATCAACGTTGGTTAGCCATTCGCGGATCGACTGCATGGTGACATCTTCAAGCTGCATCAACCCGCGTTCGACCAATGTGCGACCGATCGCGGTGTAAGCGTGGCCGTTCTGCGCAGCATATCCCATCCGGACCGCGTCATCGGGGCCGAAAAGCACCTGCCCCGATCCCTGAATCTGCAAAAAGAACAAATCGTCCTCGGACATCCAGGCTAGCGGTTCAACAGTTTCGCGCAGCGTTCCGTTGTTGATTGCACGCCGGTCCCAATAGGGAACAAGGCGGCCTTGCTCTATCCGGCCTGCGATACGTTCTCCATTCAAGTCACGGCGAAACGCTCCCAGATCCACCTCCACAAGGTCATCAGGGCGCGGATAAACCGGGCTTCGATATTGCGCAGTCGGGCTGCGCGACGCGCGATAGGCGGGTTCAAAATATCCCGTAAACACAGCGTCAGCGTCAAAAGCGGAACCCAATCGTCGCGCTTGACCATCAGGTAACGGATCGCGGCGCTGGAGGATTTGCATGGGCCTGAAATAGAACTCGAAGAATGACCGAATTGACCCGCGCGCGGCCCCTGACGTTGTAAAAAAGGGCCCTTTTATCGCGCGCGCACGCGCGCAGGGTTCGCGCCAATCAGCAACCAGACCGCCAAGACCGGCGGCGCCAATCCTCCGCCCCTCCGCATCCGGGCCGAAATTTTCGTATGAATTAGCCGGATCATCGTCGTCCTTTTCATCGAATTTATCGCAGGACAGTAAAAATGCCGAAAACGCAGGCTCAAGGTCATCCTGCATCCAGCCCGGTAAGTCGCTAAACTCTACCAACCGATAATCAAACACGGGTGGGCCGTAGTCAGATGTTGAAAAAACGCGTTGATAGTGTGGGCTCAAGAAGCCGCCAAACACCAGCGCAGCCGAAAGGGCGGCCAGAAAAACCGCACTCAGAAAAAGCAGCAATAGTGGTCTTGCCTTGGCGGAGGTCAAACTCTAGGCGCTCTCTTTTGACGCCGTTAGTTTTTAGTCGGCGCCGCCGGTCGCCACAAGCACCCAATTGGGGTCCCTGCTCGTGTGTTTGCGACTGAACGTCCACCGATCCTTGATCAGATCAATTCGGTTCGGATCACCGTCAACGACGTTGCCGTCGCTGTCGCGCGTAACCCTGACCTGATTTGACGTAAATTCGACGGTAGCGCTCACCCACTCATTTTCAACATTGCTGTCAACAATCGCAGCTCGGTCTATGCCGACAAATTTGAGGTCTGTCGCATGGCCAGCGCTGTCGCGCGCCGCCGCCGCACTCTTGAATGCGTCATAAACAGAGTCGCTGAGGAAAGTGCGAATGGAACGAATATCAGCTGACGCAAAGGCCTCAACAATCATCTCATAAGCCTGGCCCGCGCCTTTGAGAAACTCGGCCTCGTCAAAAGCCGGGTCAGCGTCCCGAAGAACCCTTGCGTTTGTGGAAACTGGTTTTGGCGCCGCAGGCTCCGCATCATCTTGTTCCGCGGATCGCTTTTCTTCACCCCCGGCGTCGCCGTGACGCCCGTCAATATCGACGCGTTGTTCGTGACCAGTGCGGGTGCCCATAACCGAGATTAATCGGAAGATGATAAACGCAGTCACACCAGCGAGAATGAGGAGAACGGGATCCATAAGACAACAATTATATCCGAAAAACCTTAATTTTGCCGAAGCGCACTCTATATAGGAGACAAATCACAGAAAACACCATCCTCATATGTTTCTTATCCTCATCGTTCTGTTTGTTCTGGCCCCGATTGCCGAGATATACGTGCTTTTGGCCGCGGGAAGCGCGTTCGGTGTCATGCCGGTCATCGCTACCTGTTTGGCGACCGCCTTCTTGGGCGGGTGGGTGATCAGGGTGCAGGGCCTTGCGGCCCTCAATGCAGCGCGCCGCGATCTCAACGATGACCGCCTGCCGGTTGCCTCCGCTGTTGACGGGGCTGTATTGCTGATTGCCGCGCCATTCCTCATGACGCCAGGGTTTCTTACCGACGCCATTGGGTTTTCTTTGCTGATCCCGCCTTTGCGCAGGGCTGTCGCCCGTTTTGCACTGCGCGAAATAAGGAAACGAATTGAGCGTGGCGAGGCGTCGATTACGATCCACAGACCATAGGGTCTTGCCGGGTTGCAGCTGCCTGACGGGCCGTGTAAAGAGCGCGGTCCTTAATATTCGAAACCGGCGGTGAGAGATGTCCGAGACTCCTGAAAATGCAAATAATCCTGACGGCGCGGGCGCTCCCGATCCCAGCAACGCTCCCTCAATGGCCGTTATGGCCCAGTACCTCAAAGACCTGTCATTTGAAAACCCGCGCGCGCCCGTGAGTTTTCAGGGGGATGCGCCGCCAAATATCGATGTGAATGTCGACGTTCAGGCTCGGGGGTTAAATCCCGATCAATATGAGGTCGAGCTCTCAGTAGCGGCCAGGGCAACGCGAAACGACGAGCCGGTTTTTGTTGTAGAGGCGACCTATGCAGGCGCGTTCCAGATCAAGAATTTACCGCGCGACCAACTAGAAATGGCGATGCTTGTGGAATGCCCACGGTTATTGTTCCCATTCATGCGTCAGATTATCGCTGACGCCACCCGCAATGGTAATTTTCCACCGCTGATGCTCGAGCCGATCGATTTCATGGGCATCTTTGTAGCCAACGCTGAAAAAGCACGGCAGCAAGCCGGTCAACAAGCAGACCAGGCGCCGGCGTAGCTACGTCATACGTCGCCAAAGCGCTTCTTCGCCCAACTCTGCGACGAATGCTTTGTGTGCATTTTCTTCTGCGTCGCTGACTCTCGATGCAAGAGGTCGGGCGCGCTGTTTGACAGGCGATTTGGCGCTGCGGGACGGGTTGCCTGGATCAGACAATTTTTCCGCACCGATAAAATTGAGCCCGGCCTGCGCACCGCCGGTAAGCTCAATATAGACTTCAGCCAGAAGCCGGGAATCGAGCAGCGCGCCGTGGCCGTCGCGCTCACGCTCTTTGGTGTTAATCCCAAAACGCCCACATAACGCATCCAGGCTTGCCGGCGCTCCGGGAAATTTCCGTCGGGCAAGATGGAGTGTATCAACAATCTTGTTTTGCATTGGCTCCAAGCCAGCCGCCTTCAGCTCTGCCTGCATAAAAGGCAAGTCAAAGAACACGCCGTTATGAGCAATGAGTTCGGCAGCGCCCACAAACGCCAAAAAAGCAGGCGCCACAGACGGCTCTGCAAAACATGGTTTGTCTCGCAGAAACGCCTCCGAAAGGCCGTGTACACGGAACGCCCCCTCAGGCATATTTCTTTTCGGGTTGACGTAGCTGTGGAAGTTTTGACCCGACACAGCGCCGTTAATCAGTTCAACAGCGCCGATCTCAACGATGCGGTGCCCCTCGGAAAACTTAAATCCGGTAGTCTCAAGATCAAAGACGACTTGTCGCATCGTTCCTCAGTTTCTACGCTAGTCCGCTGACGGATAAAGTGTTTGCTTTACCTGTGTCGCAATGGCCTTCAGCGTGAATGGCTTTTGTATATAGCCGGCGCCTTCAATGATATCGAGCTGTTCGCGCACCGCCGCTTCTGCATATGCGGACATAAATATCACTTTCGCCTTCAGTTCCAATTCGCTGCGGGCTTTTTCAATAAGCGATGGTCCGTCTAGAATAGGCATCATCACATCGGATATGATTAAATCGAATCCGCTCTCGTCTTCTTCAATTATCTCAAGAGCTTCTTCTCCGTCCGCCGCTTCCGTCACCTCGTATCCACAGTCAGATAAAGTTACGACGACAAAATTCCGCACCGGATCTTCGTCTTCGACAACCAGAATTCGCCCTGCGCCGGTGAGGTCGCGCGGCTCGCTTCTTACAGGCTTTACCGGTTCTTCGGCTTGATCTTCCGCCCCATTATACGCAGGCAGATAAATCTGGAATGTTGCGCCTTCGCCCGGGTTATTTTTTAGAACGATGACCCCTTCCATCTGGCGTATAACGCCATAGACGGTCGAGAGCCCAAGCCCGGTACCCTTGCCCGTTTCTTTCGTTGTAAAGAAAGGGTCGAAGATTTTGTCCGCAATTTCCGGCGGAATACCTGACCCGCTGTCGGACACTTCAATCAGCAAAGAGTCCTGAACGACGACGCCAGTCACATCAAGCTTGGCAATTTCATCTTCGGGCACAAATTGCGTACGTATAGTCAATACGCCCCCATCGGGCGCCATAGCATCACGTGCATTAACCGCCAGATTCATAATCGCCGTCTCTAGTTGATAGCGATCGACTTTAACGGATGGCAATGCGCGTCCATTGACGAGGTCAAGCTGAACCTTTTCACCAATGGCCCGCGTCAAGAACCGTGAAAAATCCCGTAGTATTTCAGTGATCGATAGGACTTCGCGTTTCAGCGTCTGCTTACGAGAAAATGCCAGCAATTGCTTCGTTGTGTTTGCAGCACGCTGTGCATTTTCGCGAATCTGAACGAGTTCCTGATATGCAGGGTCTCCAGCCGGATGTCGCAACATCAACCGCTCGCAGTGTCCCAAAACAACCTGCAGATAATTGTTAAAGTCGTGGGCAACCTTGCTTGCCAACTCCCCGATGCCGCGCAATTTTTGATCTTGCGCATGGTCTTCCTCCATGCGTTTTCGATCTGTAACGTCCACGGAATAAAGCAGTGTGCGGCGTACGCCATATGAGCCGCGCTTGCGCCGGACCGGGCGTGCATAGAGCGCAAAAGTTTGCGCAGCAGCGCCCTTGCCAATCGTTACCTCAACTGGCACGGGCGCGGCGCCTGATTTAGCTTTTCGCTTTATCTCGCCCGCGAGTTCTTCGAGTGGCTCCGGCGCCACGGACTTAACCAGCGGAGCGTTCTTTTTCGAGCCGCCAAAAACATCCGTGAACGCCTTGTTTGCTTCTACGATCCTGCCGTCATGGTTGATCTCTCCGTCGATGATCGCCACGCCGAAGGGCGATTCTGACATATCGCCTGATAGTGTGATCTCTTCGACTTCGTCTTCTGTTTCATCAAGCGTCAGCTCAACACAAGCAAAACCCTCTCCAACACCGCCGCGACGGAAGCTGGTAAAAACCCCTTCTATAGGACCGTCGCCGTGACGACGTATTTGCGCCGGTTGAACGCTGCGGTCGATCTGCCAAAGCCCGCGAACAAGAAGCCCTGTCTCCCCAAGAACCACGTCGTCAATATGCCGGATTCCGCCACGCGCCGCGCCCAGTTTCTCACGCATGGCAGCGTTTGCCCAGGGAATTTGTCCTGACTTTTCGATGGCAAAAACAGCACGCGGAAAGTCCGCATAGGCTGCCGCCAGAGAGTCGCGCTCCTCTTCTTCGATGGGTAGCTCACGGAGCCGCCAGGCAACATGCTCATCGGCGCCGCGAATAGGCCGCACACTGACTTCAAAACATCTCCGCTCTCCACCCCCTTTGACCCCCATAAGCTGGTAAATAATTTCTTCAGCCTGTTCAGCGCTTTTGGCCGCACGGCAGAGACGAAATACTTTAGTTGCCTCTGCACCCTGTTGAGCAAACAGGCGATCAATCCGCGGCGGGAGCCCTGCGGGGCCTACGACACCCGCCCCTTTGGCAAGGTTGAAATACGCACGGTTCGCGTATGTCACAACGCCATCGCGCCGCGTGACCAGGCGTGCATCCGCATCGACGTCCAGGACACGCTCCGCCAGCCCGAGGGCGCCAAGAATTTCGGCGCCTGCAAGTTCGGCGGCCTCTGAAGCGGGCTTGCCTGCGGCGCGGCGAAGCATCGCGCCGGTCAGCAATACGGGAGAAAACATCTTCAACGCCGCACCGCCGAGGAAAATCGCAATTAGCAACGCCAATCCGCCAGCAAGAACGAGTCCCGGCGCGCCCGAGTCTCGCGCGCCCAAAATCACATAGGCAATGGCGCCAATCGCCACAAAGACGCCGACCCACAAGAGCCAAAATGACGCTATGTCCCAGACGCTGTCATTACGATCGACATCGTCAGGCACATCGACGCCCTCAGCGCCAGTATCTGCCTGTTTCGACGCCGCCCGGTTCATCAGGTCTATTATTTCCTGATTGGTTTTGGGGCGCGGCGCATCGCCCAAACCACCAGCTGGACGGGTCTTTGCGTCCGCCATTTCGGGCGCCTTCGTCGCGTCAGCTGATTTTGGGCTTGCCAAGGCGCAGATCTCCACTCAAGTGATTCGAATTGAGCAATATGGCCCGCTTTGCTGGCCCGCGCCACCAAACTCCCGGCGGGTAACGCTCTGATTTTCCCCGCTACAAGTAATAGCGATCAGGTTAGCGGCGGCGCTGATTTCGCTTTTCGCATGATGAAGCCGATAATCTTTGCAACAGCCTCGTAATGGTCGATAGGAATTTCCTGATCAATTTCCGCCGTAGCATAGAGCGCCCGCGCCAGAGGCGGGTTTTCCACAACCGGAACACCGTGTTCGTCGGCAGCGGCCCGCATGCGCAAGGCCACATCGTCTATGCCTTTGGCAAGACAAAGGGGCGCCTGATCTGAGCCCTGTTTATAGTCGAGCGCCACAGCATAGTGGGTTGGGTTCATAATGAGAACCGTTGCATCCTTCACAACAGCGACCATACGTTTTCGCGTGCGCGTTTCTCGAAGTTGTCTTAAGCGGCCTTTAATTTGAGGGTCGCCCTCGCTTTCTTTCAGTTCGCGTCGAATCTCATCCTTTGTCATACGCAATCGTTGCTTCCAACTATGGCGCTGAAAGGCGTAATCGAGTCCCGCTATGACTATCATCGCAAGAACCGTCAGCCCAATGAGCTTTAGGATCAATGTTTGAACGGCGACAAGCAGACTTTGACCGTTTGAATATAGCGCCGTCACAAGAATTTCGCGATCCGGCCACAACGCGAACCCTAAAATCGCGCCAATGAGTAAAAGTTTGCCAACACCTTTGGCAAAGTTGAATAAGCCAGAAGGGCCAAATATGCGCTTTAAGCCAGCAACCGGCGAAATTTTTTGAAATGAGGGTTTCATTCGCTCGGTCGTAAAAACCGGGCGGGCCTGGCCGGCATTAGCGAGCAGCGCCGCCACAAAAAAAAGCACACCAAGGCCGGCAAGAACAGCGGCCAATTTTAGAGAAAGACCTGCAAACAGGCGCTGCAGTGAACCGGCGTCAATCAAAAATTCATGAGGTCGGTCGATGAACGGCACGCCGGTTTCGGCGATACCGCGAGCAGCCGGCCCGGCGAACAACCACAGGCCAAGCGCGCCGGCGCCAAGCATCACCGCCGCCACCGCTTCCTGGCTTTTCGGCGCATCGCCCTTTTTTCGTGCCTCCTCCAGGCGCTTCGGTGTCGCGTCTTCTGTGCGTTGCGCGCTGTCTTGCTGATCTGCCACGGCGCGCCTTTAGAAAAAGAACTGCGACAAGAACACTTCAAAGCGTTCGAGAAAAAGCGCCATCATCAGGCCAGTCGTCAGCATCAAGAGCGTTAACCCGAGCGCAAGGTTGGCAGGCATCAACATGAAGAACACCTGCGCCTGAGGCATCAGCCGGTTCAACACGCCGGCGCCGATATAGAAGACAAGACCGAAGAGCACAAAAGGGGCGGACAACCGAAGGCCAAGAGAAAAGGCGCCCGACAGCGTATCAATCAATGTCTGCGACAGATCCCCGAACTGGGGCAGAACGCCCGGCGACATCAGCAAATATGAGTCCTTCAGCGCCGCCAGCATGACGTGATGAAGATCTGTGGCAAATATCATTGTTGTTCCCAGGATTGCCAGAAAGCCGCCAACGATGGCGCCTTGAAGCTCCTGGGTTGGATCAAAAATCTGCGCGAGGGATAGTCCCATCTGGAACGCAATGATCTGGCCCGCAACATTGAGCGCACTCATCATCATGCGCGCCGCCAACCCCAAAAAACTGCCCGCGAGAATCTCGCCGAAAATGATCGTTCCCATGGCGCCTAAACCACTGTCTTTCGTCCAGTCGGAATAGGCTGGCGCCATAACGGGCGCGAGTGCGGCCGTGACCGCCAGCGCCGCAACAAGGCGCGTGCGGGGCGACAGGGTAAAATCGCCCAGCGCCGGCGCCGTCATAAACATCGCGCCAACGCGGCAAAAAACCGCGAAAATAATAAATGCATCAACCGGCAGAGCACTCAGAGACAGCGATGCGGTCATCAACCAGCCCCAATGCCGCCGGCGGCAATACGCCCATAAAGTTCAGTTGCGAATTTACCCAACGCCCCACCCATAAAGGGCAGGCAGATCGCTATCGTTATGAACATTACGATAATGCGCGGTACAAAGACGAGCGTCAGCTCTTGCACCTGTGTCAACGCTTGCAACAGAGCAATACTCAGCCCCACTGCGAGCCCCGCCAACATTGGGGGACCGGCAACCATCAAGGTCACCCAGAACGCTTCGCGTGCTATTTCCAGTATTTCGGCGCCACCGCCCATTGACCCTCACCATGGCGTTGCAACTAGGCAAATATTGCCCGCTTTATGGTTAAGGAGGCGTGTGGAACGCGTTAAGCGAAGGTTAAAAAGAAGAACGAATGCCAGTAAGCGCGTCGCTTAAATCGGCATGCGCAGGATTTCCTGGTAAGCCTCAATAATGCGGTTGCGCACCGCGATAGCGGCCTCCAGCGATACTTCCGCCGCGCTCACGGCCGTAACGACATCAACAAGGCTCGCATTGCCGGTCGCAACAGACGCTGCCGCTGCTTCACCGGTCTGAAGACTTGCCGCGGTTGTTTCCATGGCAGTCTTCAGCATTTGCGAAAAGTCTGGCTTTGCTGTTTCGCTGACGCCGTCTGTCTGCGGCGCCATGGCGGCTGTTTTTGCTGCCTGCGCATAAATCTCAGCGGCGCGAATTGAATCGGCGCTCATGGCGTTACTCCAGAATTCTTAAAGTGGACGCGGCCATCGACCGCATCGTATCAAGCGCCCCAAGATTCGCTTCATAACTGCGCTGCGCCTCCCGGAGATCCATCATTTCAACCAGCGGATTTACATTTGGCAGCGCTATATAGCCTTCGCTGTTCGCCGCAGGGTGGCTCGGGTCAAAGCGCAGTGTAAATTCCGACGGATCAAGGGTGATGCGAGACACCTCGACCAGTTCTGCGCCAAGAGCGCGATCAACATAGGAGGAAAACACCGGCACTTGACGCCGATAGGGGTCAAGCCCCGGCGCCTCGGCGGTGGAATTCGCGTTTGCGAGATTTTCCGCGACAACGCGAAGACGCGATGATTGCGCCCGCATTCCCGACGCGGAAATCTGCATTGCTGTTGTGATGTCATCCATTGGCTAACCCCTATTGGCCACGCGCTGCGATACGCAGCATCGAAAGGCCTTTGCGGTAGATACTTGCGGCAAGCGCATATTCCTGGCGCGTCTCGGACAATTTCATCGCCTGTGTTTCAATCGATACCTGATTGCCTGTAAGCGAAGCCTCGCCATCTGGAGCGCGGTGAACAGTAAATCCGCTGACACCAGCGCTTGGGGCTACGGCAATATGTCTTGAATCATTCACGCGCATCGCCGCCGATGCATTGGCCAGAGCCTTGAAATTCGGAGCCTTTACGTCTTGGGCGACATAGTTCGGTGTATCGGCATTCGCGATATTCTGCGCGATCACCGTTGTCCGCGAGGCAAGAAAATCAAGCCGCGCAGCAAGCCCAGACAGTAGTGGGATTTTGCTTAAATCCATATCAACGCCCTTCCATTGGCCCATCTTCGCGCTTTATGGTTAAGCGGGCGTTGACATGCGCTGCCAGGGGGTTGGTTAATAATTCCTTACACGGAACGCAGCGTGACGGAGAAACCAGGCTTGGTTCTGGAATCGGGCGTGGCCCGGGGTTGGGCACATATCGGCGCCTTGCAAGGGTTGGCGGATGTTTTGTGGGCGTCGCCCATCTCATTGGACCGCACCGATGAATTTGTTGAAAAGGGCCGACAGGCCTTGTTGGCGCAACGCGAACAGATCAAAATGTTGCCCAATGCTTAGGAGAGGAGTTGACCAAATGACCAAATGGATTTTATCCGCACCGGCAGCGCTCGCCCTCGCAGCTTGCGCCGCCACTGGTGCTGATCTGCCAAAACCAAACGACGCGCTGCCTGCAATGGCAGATCACCATAATCCGCATTTAGTCATGGTAAAGAGCAATAACGGTTTCGAGCAAACCCTCAGCCGCGTTCAAAACGCCATCGAGAGTCGCGGCTTTAAGACCTTTGCGGTGATCGACCACGCGGCGGGCGCTGCTTCAATCGGCGCGGATCTGCGCCCGACAACCCTGGTTATTTTCGGCAAGCCAAAAGGCGGCACGCCTGTGATCCAGGCAGAGCAGCGTATGGGGTTGAGGTTACCGCTCAAAGTCCTGGTTTTCGAGGACGCCGCTGGCGATGTTCATGTCACTTATGAAGACATGACGCATCTTTTCCACGAATATAGCATTAGCGGGCTTGCTGGACCGCTAGCCAATATTGAGGGCGCTCTCGCGGCAATCGCTGCCGCCAACTAAACAAAAGAAAGCTAGAGAATCTCAAGAACGAGCTCGGGCGGACGACCAATCGCCGCCCGTCCGCCCGAAACAACTATCGGGCGCTCAATTAGAATTGGGTTGTCGACCATCGCGTTGATCAATTCTGCGTCGGTTTTTTCCGCGTCGCCGAGATTAAGCTCTTTATACGATGCTTCACCTTTACGCATAATGTCGCGCGGGGACTTGCCGAGTTTTTCAAGAACTGCCTTGATCTCATTCACCGAGAGTGGTGTTTCCAGATATAAAACGATCTTCGGGTTCACGCCACGACCTTCCAACAGCGCCAACGTTTGGCGCGATTTCGAACATCGCGGATTGTGATAGATCGTTACTGTCATAAAACACCTTCCTCCGTCAGAGCGATAGTCTGTACCCACCGCTTTCGGTTAATAGAATGGATGCGCTGGAAGGATCAGGTTCGATCTTTTGCCTCAAACGGTAAACATGCGTTTCGAGCGTGTGTGTGGTAACGCCGGAATTATATCCCCAGACTTCATCCAATAAAACATCGCGTGTCACCGGCTTGCCGCCCGCGCGATACAGAAACTTCAGGATTGATGTTTCTTTTTCTGTGAGGCGAATTTTCTTGTCTTCCGGAGTTACCAGCATTTTCACAGCCGGCCTGAATTCATATGGGCCTACTTTGAATACCGCGTCTTCACTCTGTTCATGGCTTCTTAGATGCGCACGCACGCGCGCAAGCAAGACGCCAAATTTAAAGGGCTTTGAAACATAATCATTCGCGCCCGCATCGAGCCCCAAAATCGTGTCCGCCTCACTGTCAGCACCCGTCAACATGATGATGGGCGATTTAAAGCCGTTCTTGCGCATGATCCGGCATGCTTCGCGCCCGTCCATATCAGGGAGGCCGACATCGAGCAGCATCAAATCAATATGCGCCTCTTCTTTGACGCGTTCGATCGCGGCATTCGCGGTCTCAATTGGCTCAACGGAAAGCTCGTCATGAACATTAAACTGTTCAAGCAACGTCTCACGCAGCAATTCATCGTCGTCGACAAGTATAATTTTTTTCGCCCGCGTCATCTCTTCTCTCTTCCCACTTTATTGGTCTTGTTGGACGGCGTCTTACCGCTAAACAACCCAAAATTGGAATTCACATACGCACAACTTTTCGTCAGAATCCGTTATCTTTATGTAGCATTACCGTTTGCCTTACGCTCTTTTCCGCCAAATAGGCCGTTTTGCTCCATTTGATGCTCAAAACCCGCGAATGTTACTGATTTTCCAATCATCAGCGTCTGTTTCTGACGCCGAAAACACCCGTTCCTATTCGAACATGGGTCGCGCCGAGCTGCGACGCTAGCGCGTAATCCGCGCTCATACCCATGCTCAACTGCCTGAGGCCGCACCGCTGGGCGATTTTCGCCAGCAGCGCAAAATGCGGCGCCGGCGCGTCATCCGCCGGCGGAATGCACATGAGACCATCGATCTGCAAGCCAAATTCGGTGCGGCACTTTTCAATAAACGCATCGGCTTCCGTCGGCAAAACGCCCGCTTTTTGCGGCTCTTCGCCAGTATTAACCTGAACCAGCAAACGTGGGTGACGGTCTTGTTCGGCCATCTCGCGCGCCAGAGCAGCTGCTATTTTGGGCCGATCGACTGTTTCAATCACGTCAAACAACGCAACGGCTTCCTTAGCCTTGTTAGATTGCAGCGGACCGATCAATCGAAGCTCGGTATCTGGAAATTGCGCGCGAAGCGGCGGCCATTTCAACGCCGCCTCTTGAATCCGGTTTTCGCCGAAAACCCGATGGCCCGCCTTAAGCAATGGAAGAATGCGCGCCTCATCATGCTGCTTTGAAACTGCAGTCACCGTCACGACATCCGTTGCGCGGCCCGCTTCATCTAACGCTGTCTTTATTTCTTCCTTGATTAGTCCAAGATTACGGGCAGGGTCGACATTATCGCTTGAGGGATCAGATTGTTGCATGAGAACGGACATGAAGAGCTTGTTGCGCGCAGCGTCAAGTTAGCAGCCGCTGCCCAATCACTCAAACGCCATTCTGGCGCAGCAGCGCCTTTCAGCCTCGCCTTCCTGACGGACGAGGATCGGGCCCCGCAACCACACCTAATCGCCCGTGCCCTGCCACGCGGCGCGGCTGTCATTTTGCGCGATTATCGTCACAAAGACCGAACGTCTTTGGCGGCGCAATTAAAGTCGGTCTGCGACGCATGCGGCCTCTTTCTGCTGGTCGGCGCCGATCCGGACCTTGGCAAAAAAATTGGCGCGGACGGTCAGCATTTTCCGACCTGGTATGATGGGCCGTATGATGAGATGCCAGGCGGTATCACCACGGCTTCTTGTCACAATGCTGCCGATCTCAAAAGCATAGCTGCGCTGGGCGTTCATGCAGTGCTGCTTTCGCCGGTGTTTCCATCGTCCAGCCATCCCGGCACACCATCGCTCGGCGCTGATAAATTCCTGAAACTAGCCGCAACGGCGCCGGCGCCGGTAATTGCTCTGGGCGGCGTTACCGAAAATAATGCGCAACAACTTACTGGCCCTAATATCGCAGGGATTGCAGCAATTGGCGCATTTTTGACCTGACAGCTACTCCGAGGCTTCAAATATGGTCCAGACACCAAGCACATTGCCTGCAGGGTCGCGAAAATGAAACCGCTTGCCGCCCGGAAATTCATGGTGCTCGGTTATTTCACCGCCCGCCGCGGCTACTCTTTGTTCGCTCGCGTCCAAATCTTCTGCATAAAGAATAATAAGTGAGCTTCCTGCAATTGGCGTTTCGCCGCCACGAAACCCGCCCTCAAGGCCGGCAGACGAAAAGCTGATATAGTCGGGGCCCCAATCCTGGAACTCCCACCCAAATACCTCGCTGTAAAACTTTTTTACAACGCCGAGGTCTTCGGCGGCGAGTTCCACATAGTCAATGTGATTGTTTGTACGCGTCATAGTTTGATCCTGAGTTGTTGGCGGAGCGCCGTCAGTTTGCATTGAGCAGCCTGAAAAAACTGCGAGGCATGCAAGCATGCATCGCAACAGAAGTCTTATGGGCCGCAAAAACCATCAATCTCATTGAACTTTATCCTCAATGGGACAAAAGAAAATGGGACGGCGAAAAACGCCGTCCCACATCATATCCCCTCTAAGCCTAGGCGCATAGAACTTAGAATTTGATCGAGCTCTCGATCACAACCGTGGCGGCTTCTTCGGGGCCGCCGACGGCAACTGGCTTATTGGATTCGACATACTGTGCAGCCGCGCCGACAGTAACGCCTCGTGTAATAGTATATGTAACGCCCGCCTGCGCGGTTCGCGTATCCTGATAAAGAGTTGGATCAAGCGGGTTGGGGCCAATCGCATTGGCTTCCGATTGTCCGTAACCGACCATGATGGCGACATCGCCCTCATCTTCGCCGGTGCGGAAGGTAATTCCCGCGTCAAACGCCAGATAGCCATCATCTTCAAAAGAAGCGAGGCCGGCGTTCGTCGTTTTTACCGAGCCGCCCAGCGTAATGCCGCGGTAGGCAAGGTTGAGGCCGACAGAATAGGCCTCATAATCAGCAAAAACCAGTGACCCCGCAAGCGTATCCTCGTCGGCGGTTATATAGCTGGCGCCAACGCCCACAAACAGCCGGTCAGAACCAATGCCGATGCCTTTTTGATAATAAAGCGCTGCTTCAACGGCGTCATCCCAGCGCGCCGTTTCTGTCAGCATTGTGCCGTCCGGCGCGATTATGAATCCAGCTTCCGGCGCACACAGACGATCTCCGCAATTGCGCAATACAGGCGAATAGGAAACACCCAACTGCAACCCGCCAAAAGCGCCGCCGAGGAAGTTGGCGGGCGGCATATAGGTGAATTTTGTTGAGTAACCGGTGAAATCATTGACCGTGTGGACATCGTTCAACCCGGATAAATCCGACTGCCAATCATTGATATTTACCGCCCGGAAAATTGTCGGCGATGTCACGGCTAGTGTCCGCGCAACACCCTGATCGCGGCCAACAGTGATCTGTCCAAAAGAGCCCTTAACGTATCCATAAGCGCCTTGCATATAGGCGTCGCTGTCCAGTGGACCTATGCCGCGCGGCCCGCCGATCAAAAGGCTGGAATAACGTCCGCCGCCATAACGCTGTGCCGGCTGATCAGCATCAAGGCGGGCTTCAACAGCCGCGCCGATTTCTATGCCATTATCCAGAAGCGTTGAAACCTTAGCGGTGATTTCTGCATTTACGTCAGCCTTGGCGTCACCGTCGGTAACACCGGCAACAGCGCTAACTTCACCTTCGATCTCTAGTTCGACCGGATCGGCAGCATAGGCGGCGCCAGCAGACAATGCCGTCGCACAAACGCCTAATAATGCTTTACGCAAAAGGGTCATCGGTCCGTTTCAGTTTGGGCTCTGATCATTTTCATCAGAAACCGCGTCGCAAGTTCTGCGCCTGTAACAACTGCCCCCGCAATTGCCTCAAGCGACTTATTTCCAAGCCGGAACCCCGGCAATCGTCACCCCCGCAACGCCCACACTCCAAAACCGTAACGCTGTAAGCCCGTCGCTGCCAAAATCCCGCCACATGAAATAGCCCGCGATCTTAAGGCGCGCTTGGTTAACAACCCAACGACCATTGAGATAATGGCGCCCGACGGGCCCGGAAACAAGCGTTCTTCGGTTAAGGCCGTTGTCTAATCGCGATGTTGTGGTAGGAAAGCCACGGCCTGCCACCGTTCTGGCGAGAGGCCGCATTTGGATCAAGGTCAAAATTATGAATTCGGAAAATATCAGTATGTTCAAGGTGTTAGCAATTGTGTGCGGCGCGGCGACGCTCGCCGCGTGTGGCGGCGCCAGCAAGTCAAATGATCGTAATGCTACGCTTGCGGCATACTCGGACGGAAAGGGCGCCCAGGCGACCACCGTCAACCGGTACCTTTGGGCTGCTTCGCTGGAAACGCTTGATTTTCTGCCCGTTTTTTCTGCCGATCCGATCGCCGGGCTGATCATTACGGAATGGTATGTAAATCCTGAGCTGCCAACCGAGCGTTTCAAAACCAATGTTTATATTCTGGACAACGTCCTCCGCGCTGACGCTTTACGCGTCTCGGTGTTCCGTCAGGAGCGCCAGGCCGGCGAAAGTGAGTGGATTGACGCATCAGTTAATCCGGCGACAGGCCGTGAAATCGAAAATGCGATTCTCACCCGAGCGCGCCAACTACGGCTCAATGTCATCGACGGCTAAGAGCGCAAGCCAATAACCGGCCGCTCGACTGTGATTGATTGAATCACGGGTGAAACTGGATTATTGGCGCAATTCCAGAGAAAACAGATCACTGGCTGACTGGAAACGCCCGGCTGCGCAGTTTTTGTGCGTCGCACCATCTCGAAAGACATTCCTGATGTCCCGCTACAACCCAAAAGAAGTAGAGCCAAAGTGGCGCAGCCGCTGGAACGAAGCAGCGTGCTTCAATGCCCAAACCGCCAGTGACAAACCCAACTATTACGTTCTCGAAATGTTTCCCTATCCATCGGGCCGTATCCATATCGGTCATGTGCGCAATTACGCCATGGGCGATGTCATTGCGCGCTACAAAAAGGCGTCTGGCTACAACGTCCTTCACCCCATGGGCTGGGATGCATTCGGAATGCCGGCCGAAAATGCGGCGATGCAGACCGACTCCCACCCGGCAAAATGGACCTACGCCAATATTGACGCCATGCGCGATCAGCTGAAGCGTATGGGGCTGGCGATTGACTGGACCCGGGAATTCGCCACCTGCGATCCTGAATACTACAAGCAACAGCAGTGCCTGTTTCTTGATTTCTGGCGTCGCGGCTTTGCCTATCGCAAAGAAAGCTATGTCAATTGGGATCCAGTTGACCAAACCGTGCTCGCCAATGAGCAGGTGATCGACGGCAAGGGCTGGCGCTCCGATGCGCCAGTCGAGAGACGCAAACTCTCACAGTGGTTTTTAAAAATCACAGATGAGGCTGATGATCTTTTAGCGGCGCTGGATGACGGTCGGCTAGCCGGATGGCCCGACAATGTGAAACTGATGCAGCGCAACTGGATCGGCAAGTCAAAAGGCTTGACGATGAAGTTCCGTTTCGCTGACGGAACATCTCAACACCTTCCGCCGCATGAATTTGAAGGCGGACTTGAGGTTTACACAACACGCCCCGACACACTCTTTGGCGCCAGCTTTTGCGCTGTCGCGCCGGACCACCCACTGGCCGCGCATTATGCTCACAACGATCCTGAATTGCAGGCGTTCATCGCAGAGTCATTGAAAACCGGCGTATCCGAGGAGGCCGTCGAAAAGGCCGAAAAGCGGGGCTTCCTTTTGCCGGCCCAGGTGACCCATCCATTTGAAGACCGACGCCTGCCCGTCTACGTCGCCAACTTTGTGTTGATGCAATACGGGACCGGCGCGATTTTCGGTTGTCCGGCCGGCGATCAGCGCGATCTCGATTTTGCCCATAAATATGGCCTCGACATTTTGCCGGTTGTGTTGCCGCCCGATGCCGATCGCGCAACCTTCAAGATCGACGATGAGGCCTATGTTGGCCCGGGAACGTTGTACAATTCAGGGTTTCTCGACGGACTTTCCATTGAAGACGGGATTGCCGCCGCCATCACCGAAATCGAAGCGATGGGGTGGGGTGAGGGCACAACCCAATACCGTCTGCGCGACTGGGGGGTGTCTCGCCAGCGCTATTGGGGCTGCCCTATACCCGCGATCCATTGCGATAAATGCGGTATAGTCCCTGTTCCCGAAAAAGATCTGCCAGTAAAATTGCCCGAAGAGGCTGATTTCTCCGTACCCGGAAACCCTCTCGACCGGCACCCTACATGGAAGCATGTCGACTGTCCGGCGTGCGGCGGTAAGGGAACGCGTGAGACCGATACGTTTGATACATTTGTCGATTCTTCATGGTATTTTGCGCGCTTTGCAGCGCCTGCACCCGATGCGCCTGTTGATAAAACCGCTGCTGATTACTGGTTGCCGGTTGATCAATATATCGGCGGCATTGAACATGCGATCCTGCATCTTCTCTATGCGCGTTATTTCACGCGCCTGATGAAGAAGTGCGGCTACCTGTCTGTAGACGAACCATTTGCAAATTTGTTTACGCAGGGCATGGTCGTCCACCACACATTTCGCGATGAGAATGGCGATTGGCTTTTGCCTGAAGACGTGGTTGTCGAAAAGGGCGCAGCGCGACGCGCTGACACCGGAGCCCCGGTGACCATCGGCCCAATCGAAAAAATGTCGAAATCAAAAAGGAATGTCGTCTCGCCGGAGGCCATTGCCGAGACCTACGGTGCGGACGCAGCACGCTGGTTCATGCTGTCGGACTCGCCGCCGGAACGCGATGTTGAGTGGACCGACGCCGGCGTCGACGGCGCATGGCGTCTCGTTGGACGCATTTGGGATACGGTTTGCCCCGCAAAAGGCCTGTTGAAAAAGGTCGATCTGTCGAGACCGGCTGCTGACGCCGCCGAGAAGTCGATGCGCCAAGCAACCCATGGCGCCATCGCTGGCGTGACTGATGACATCGAAAACTTCCGCTTTAACAAGGCCATCGCCCGCATCTATGAGTTCTTGAATGTCCTTAAAAAGACGCCGGATGTTGATGATTGGGCGCGTGCGGAGGCCCTCGCAAGCCTTACCCAGATGATTGCCCCCTTTACGCCCCACTTGGCCGAAGAGTGCTGGGAGACGCTTGGCGGAAACGGCTTTGTTTGCGACGCTCCCTGGCCGAAGGCCAATGCAGCGCTGCTCGCCAGAGACACGCTAGTCCTTGGGGTCCAGGTCAATGGCAAGCGCCGCGCCGAATTAGAGGTCGCCGTCGACGCCGATAATGAAACAGTTGAAAAACTGGCCTTGTCGGCGGAGGGCGTAAAGCGGCATATTGACGGCAAGACCGTTCGCAAGGTCGTCGTGGTGCCGGGTCGGATCGTCAATATTGTCGCAAACTGACGCCGCTTCAATGTAAGGAGCATCGATGAAACTTTCAGGAGCCGCCCTTACCACAGGGATTTTGGCTGGCATGCTGGTCGTGACGGGCTGCGGATTTCGTCCTATTTACGCAACGTCACCAGATGGCGCTCCACCGCTCAATCAACTTGTCGCGGTGCGTCAGGTTGCCGCTCCGGAAACCATCCGCACCCTGATTACTGATGCATTGAACGACCGCATCATTCTTAAGGACGGAGAGAAGCCAAAATACGATCTTTATGTCAACGCTAAGGAGAGTGCGGAGCGCCTTGCCGTTCAGATTGACGCCACTGTAACGCGCTATAATTATCGGCTCCGCGCGAATTACGTGCTGATCAATTTGGAGAGCGGCAAGCGCAGCAGTGGCAGCGCCCATGCCGTCACTTCTTATAATATCGTGAGCTCACAATATTCGACGCTTTACGCCGAAAGAACAGCGCAGGAAAAAGCGTCGCGACTATTGGCTGAAGAAATCGAGCGGGATTTATTGATCCAGTTCTCGGATGAAACATCCGTCGCAGACACTTCCGGCGAAGAAGAAACTGAACCCGACAGCGTCCTGCCGGACGAACCTGAACCATCCCCCTGGATAGACACGGAAAAATAATGGTCGCGCTGAAGGGACGGGCGATCAATAGCTTCATCGCGGACCGTGACAAGTCCACTGGCGCTGTTCTTATATACGGACCTGACGCAGGGCTCGTCCGCGAGCGGGCCGACTTAATCGCACGCGCAATCGTTCCTGACTTCAAAGATCCCTTCAATTACATCGAATTGACCGATGCTGACCTCAAAGCGGAGCCTGGCCGCCTCAGCGATGAAGCCGCGGCGCTGTCATTTGCGGGCGGAGAGCGGGTGATCCGCCTGCGGACAGCTGGCGAGGCGTCGGCAAAGGCAATCGCGAATCTCCTTGGTGGTCTTGATGGCGGGCACGTCAAGGCAAATGGCGTTGTCGTCATAGAAGCTGGCGAACTCACGCCGCGCTCAGGCGTTCGAAAGACCTTTGAGAAATCAAAGCGCGGCGCTGCACTTCCTTGTTATCCCGATGGCCCGGCAGATATACGCAATATGGCAACCGAAGCTGCCCGCGCCGAGGGTTTAGGCTTTGATGACGACGCGCTTGACCTTCTCGCTTCCATTCTGGGGGAAGATCACGGCGTTTCACGCGCCGAAATCAATAAACTCATCCTTTACAAAGGACCCAAAAATCTCCGATCTGGCGCCGGCACGGTGACACTCGAAGATGTTCGCGCATCTCTTGTCGACGGTCTCGGCGACGCCATGGACGACACCGCAGGCGCCTGCGCGGATGGCGCGCCGCGCCGACTAGCAAAAGCGCTCCACAAGGCGGCGGCAGCGGGTGCGAGCCCAATTGGTCTTTTGCGCGCTCTGCAACGCAGTTTCGCACGGTTACAAGCGGCGAATAAGCTAGTTGAAGCGGGCGACAGCCCGGCAGGCGCCATGAAAAAGCTGCGGCCGCCAGTGTTTTTTGCCGAACAACGCGCGTTTGAAGCGCGGCTCCACAAATGGCGTGGCGCACGCCTCGATGCTGCGCTGCGGATGCTGATCGACGCCGAGCTTGAGGCAAAGACAACCGGGGCGCCGCAAAAAGAAATCGCCGAGCGCGCAGCGTTGCGACTTGCGGTCATGGCACAACGATAACTGGCTATTTCCGATCGTGCTTACGGTCAGTATAAAGAAAATATCCAGAGTCAACTAAGCGCGGGCGCCCATGAGGCGGCGGCAAATGTCGTCAAGCTGATCGAGGGTCATGTATTTCAGCGTCACTGCGCCAGCGCCCTTGGATTTGTGGTCAATATTGACCTCAAGGCCCAAAATAGCCGCCAGATCGCGCTCCAGCGCCCGCGTATCAGCGTCCTTGCTTGCGAGCGATGCCGTTGTTTTTGCTTGGCTTTTGCCCTTTTTAAGCTTGACTGGATCGCTGCCGTCAAATTCTTTCACGAGACGCTCAGTTTCACGCACTGAGAGGCCGTTTTTAACAACCCTTTCGCATACGAGGTCGGGATCAGCGCTTCCCAAAAGGGCGCGCGCATGCCCCATGCTAATGGCGCCAGCGCTCAGTGCGTTAAGTGCTTTTTCCGGCAGGTTTGTGAGCCGCATCATGTTGGCGACATGGCTGCGGGATTTGCCAACTGCTTTTGAAATTTCTTCCTGTGTGCGACCATAAGAATCAGCAAGCCGGTTATAAGCGATGGCCTCCTCAACGGGATTCAAATCAACGCGTTGCACATTTTCGATAAGAGCTATTTCAGCCGCCTGTTCATCCGTCAGCTCACGGATGATAACAGCAACATTATGAAGGTTCGCCATTTGGGCGGCGCGCCAGCGTCGTTCGCCGGCGACAATTTCGTAACTGTCGCCCCCTCTGGGCCGGACCAGAATCGGCTGCAAAAGTCCACGCGCCTTAATCGACGCAGCCAGCTCTTCAATTGCTGTCTTGTCGAAGATCCGGCGCGGTTGATCGGCGTTGGGTTTCAGAAATTCGATCGGCAACTCGCGCTTGCCGTCGCCAGCGCCTTGAGCCTCTCTTACCGACGGGGCATCGCCGAGGAGGGCGTCGAGCCCTCGGCCTAAGCCTTTGTTATGGCTCTTTTTTTTCTCCGCGGCGGCCATGATGGCGTCCCTTTCTTTATAGTCGCATTACGCTGCTTTGAGGCGCGCGCGCTCGCGCTGAATAACCTCGCTCGCAAGCTGGATATAGGCCTGGCTGCCGGGGCATTTGAGATCATAAAGCAGCGCCGGCTTGCCGTGGCTCGGCGCTTCGGAAATGCGCACATTGCGCGGAATAACCGTGCGATAAACTTTATCTTTCAGATGTGCGCGCACATCTTCCTCAACCTGATTTGTCAGATTATTGCGGCTATCATGCATGGTCAACACAACGCCCTGCAGTTCGATTTTCGGATTAATCCGTTCACGGACCGTATCGATAGTGCGGAGAATCTGGCTAAGACCTTCTAGCGCAAAAAACTCGCATTGCAGCGGAATGATCACTGCGTCCGCGGCCGCTAGAGCATTCACCGTCAGAAGGCTTAAGGAGGGCGGACAGTCAATCAGGATATAGGTCACAGCATTTGATGCGCTATATTCTTCAATGGCGTCAGCGAGGCGAAAATGCCGTCGGTCCGCATTGATCAGCTCGACTTCAGCGCCGGCAAGATCAACGCCTGCAGGGGCAAGCAGCAGGCCCGGAATATCTGTTTCAAATACCGCTGCTTCCAGCCTGTATTCTCCGCTGATGACATCATAGGTCGTAACCGCGCGATCCGAAGCGCGCCTGCCCAAACCCGTGGAAGCATTGCCTTGAGGATCAAGATCGATCAGCAGCACGCGCTCGCCAACCGCGGCGAGGGCGGTCGACAGGTTGATTGCTGTCGTCGTTTTGCCGACACCGCCTTTCTGATTGGCGATGGCAATTATTCTGGGGGGCGAACCGCTCGAATTATGGGACACGGCGTAAATTTCCTATCTCCAAAATAGTCGCGCCCGGGCTCGTAATACTGGGATGGCGTATGACCTCCATATGCCAAGATTTAGATGCCTCGGTCAATTCTTCCTCAACATCTTGTCCTTTATGGAAAAAAAGCTGCGTCGATTTATCCGCGATTCCAGATGCATAGCCAAGCAACTTGTCGAGCCGGGCGAGGGCGCGAGCAGTGATGATTGCGGGCCGATCCCGTATCGACAAACTTTCGGCACGCGCTGGTATGACCGTCACATTGGAAAGGCCCATCGCCGCCGCCGCCGCGTTCAAAAATGCAGCCTTCTTGCCCGTCGACTCGATCAATGTGACGCATACGTCCTTTTCTTCGAGCATCGCCGCCAAAACAAGACCAGGAAAGCCGGCGCCTGACCCAAGGTCAAAAAGACTCTTCGCACCACCCGGTAAAAGCGGAACAAGTTGCGCCGCATCAAGGTAGTGCCGCTGCCAGCGGTCCTCAATCGTTGAGCGCGCAATCAGGTTGTGCTGCGCTAAAGATACAATCAGTACGCGATCCATTGCTTCAAGCCGCGACATTGTTTCACGTGAAACATGCACTGATGCTGCAAACTCTTCAGGCGTCACGAGGCTACCTTTTGTTGTTGCTTTTTCGTCCACGCAAGCAACAAAGCGAGGGCTGCCGGCGTCACACCTTCTATGCGCCCGGCCTGGCCTAAGGTCGCTGGACGTGTATCCATTAGCTTTTGACGAACCTCATTGGAGAGGCCTTTGATCAACGCATAATCAAGATCGTCTGGAAGTCGTAACGATTCGTCTCGCTTGAACGCCACGATATCTGCCTGTTGCCGGTGAAGATATCCGGCATAAAGCGAATCGAAAGCAAGCTGCTCGGAGATCAGGGTTGGCATCGCCGCCAGGGTCGGCCAGATGGCGGCGAGCGCTTCGAACTTCACTTCAGGAAGCGCCAGAAGGTCAATAACCGTTCGCCGCCGGCCATCCTGATTCAACTTGATGCCATGCTTCGCTGCTTCATTGGGCGTCAACGATGTCTCCTCGGCCCAGGCCCGCGCCCTGGCCAACAAGTCCTGTTTCACCTGAAACTTCTCAAGGCGGTCACATCCGACGATTCCAATATCGGCGCCGCGCTGGGTTAGCCGCTGATCAGCATTGTCAGCTCGAAGGGAGAGGCGGTACTCCGCGCGGCTGGTGAACATGCGATATGGTTCTGTAACTCCATGAGTTACAAGGTCATCGATCATAACGCCGATATAGGCTTCTGACCGATCCAGGAAAAACGGGTTGCTGCCGCCGGCCGCGCGAGCGGCGTTAACGCCGGCCATCAGGCCCTGCGCCGCCGCCTCCTCGTATCCTGTGGTGCCATTGATCTGGCCTGCGAGAAAAAGGCCTGGCAGTGTCCGCACCTCGAGGGTTGGGGAGAGCCCTCGTGGATCGACAAAATCATACTCTATTGCATATCCATAACGGATGACTTCGGCGCGCTCGAGACCAGGAATGGTCTGTAGAAAGGCGGCCTGCACCGCCTCCGGCATAGAGGTAGATATCCCATTTGGGTAAACCGTGTGATCCTCCAACCCTTCGGGCTCAAGGAATATCTGATGCGTGTCGCGCTCTGCAAAGCGAACAACCTTATCTTCAATCGATGGGCAATATCGAGGGCCGCGCCCCGAAATGCTGCCTCCATAAACAGCTGACTTATTGATATTTTCCTCGATAATCCGATGGGTTTGCCGAGTGGTCCCGGTAACGCCGCAAGGTATTTGCGGCACGTCAATCCGGTCGGTGAGGAAAGAAAACGGGACCGGTTCAGCGTCAGCGGGCTGCATATCAAGGCCGGTCCAGTCAATCGTTCGACCATCAAGACGGGCAGGGGTGCCGGTTTTAAGTCTGCCCATGCGCAGGCCACTCACATAAAGCCTTTCCGAGAGGCCCAGCGCCGGCGGTTCCACGCCGCCCACAGCTCGAGCGTTGGCCCGGCCCGCCGGAATCCGTTGGTCTCCAATATGGATGACGCCCTTTAGAAACGTGCCGGTGGTCAGGATCACGGCGCCGGCTGCGATTTCAGCCCCATCAGCGCCAACAATGCCGGTCACGCGTGTTTGCGACCCTGCCGGGTCCACATTCCCGGCAGTTGCATCGCTTGCCGATGGGTCGCTTTTTTCAACTGTTCCACGTGGAACATTTTCAACCCGCAGATCCTCTACCGCAATTTCAGCGATGTCGAGGTTTTCGACTTCAGCCAGCATCTGTTGCATGTGTCGCCGATAAAGCGCCCGGTCAGCCTGGGCGCGAGGACCGCGCACTGCGGGACCCTTAGACCGGTTGAGCATCCGGAACTGGATTCCCGCCCGGTCGATGACCCGGCCCATGAGGCCGTCAAGCGCATCGATTTCCCGCACGAGATGGCCCTTGCCCAATCCCCCAATTGCAGGGTTGCAGGACATTTCACCGATCGTATCGAGGCGGTGGGTTGCAAGTAGTGTCTTTGCGCCGGCGCGCGCGGCCGCCGCGGCTGCCTCACAGCCCGCATGCCCGCCGCCAATGACTATAACGTCGTAGCTTTTCATCGATTCCATCCAGATGCCCGCGCTTTGCGCCCCAACATGGCGGGCATGCAAATCAAGATCTGCGCGCCTCTGCGCGCGGGGTGCCCGCCGTCGATCACGGTCATATCGTCTATGCGCTTCATTTCCTTGTCCTCGACCGCCCCTATAGGGGACACGCCGCCTCATGGGAATTGCTCCAGCATGAAAGATTTGCACGAAGCCACTTCTCGATGGACACCCAGAAACACAGCGGCGCCTACGCGCCCAAAAGCACCGGACGGGAGGGCAGGGCGCAAATTGAATATCATGGAAATCAGCATTGCTAATCACATCACTCTTTGACCTGCCAATTGAGTACTACCGCACCCCTTTGCCCTGGCCGACGAAATTATTCGCGCTGCTGCCCACCCACTTTTCCAAGCGCAGGTCTCTCCATGAAACCGCATATTTCAAAAATTTGTTTCACGTGAAACATTGAAAGTTGCCGTCGGGCGATTCAAGGCTCGCTCCTTTTCATTTCATCGTGCGGGGCGCGTTGCCTGTAATCTCGCTCGGCAAATTAACCATATTATCCTTATACGGACCGCTTCAATATGGAGCTTTTCCTCTCTGGCACGCGAACTGCAACCATCAACCCACAAGGCTCCGCAACAAGTTCAGAAGGACAAGGTCATGACCATTTCTGAGGCGAAATCATTGAAACAGCATAAGCGTTATACCGGTACTGGCTCAGTAGATTTTAAGCTCGATCGTCGCCGCGTCCAGCTGTTGCTAGCGCGCAGGCTACGCGAAAAAATCACTGGTTATGAGCGGGCTGCACGAGATCTGGAGGAGAGCGGTGAAACAGACGCAGCCAATGCACTTTACCTGGCCGCCCGCAAACTAAAGACGATCACACAACGCAGACTTGTGAATAAATCGGCGCTTCGACAGCGAACATAAATTGCCCAGGGTTGCGCCGGCGCCTGGCCCTACTTTCCGATACAAAAACTTGAAAAAATCTCGCCCAGGATTTCGTCTACGCCTACCGCGCCAGTAATTGACCCTAATGCACGGGCGGCAAGGCGGGCATCCTCCGCGGCGAGCTCAGAGGCAACCGTGAGATTGCGCTCAGCCCGGTCAAGCGCCTCGATTGCGGTTTCCACCGCCTTTACGTGACGCAGCCGGGTCAAAGCGGGGCCGTCATCTCTATTATGCGCAGTCACAGTTACAGATATAGCTTCAATCAGCTGCTCCATGCCCTGACCAGTTTTCGTAGATAAAACAAAGGCTTTAACACCCTCCGGAACAATATCTTCGGGGATGACCGGGTTGAAGTCCGCCCGTGACCAGACCAAAAAATCGCCAGGCCGGAGTAGGGCCAGGGTTTCCCTGGAAATAAAGGCGCTTAATGGGTCGAGGACCGCAATACGGGTATCGGCACTGTCGGCCCTACCGCGCGCCCGGCGCATACCCTCTTCTTCAATCGAATCGCCGGCCGCTTCGCGAAGGCCAGCTGTATCCGCGATGGTTGCAATAACCCCATTTAGATCGAGACGCGCCTCTATGACATCGCGCGTAGTGCCGGCAATGTCGGAGACGATCGCGATCTCCGAACCAGCAAGAGTGTTAACAAGAGAGGACTTGCCGGCATTAGGCGGGCCAATCACCGCAATTGAAACTCCTTCGCGTATCGTCCGTGCACGTCCAGAATCGAGAAGAAACTTGGTTAATTCAGTTTTAAGGTTCGCGATCGCGGGACCTGCGCGCGCGGCAATCGCGGCAGGAATATCGGCCTCATCGGGGAAATCAATGTCGGCTTCGAGGGGCGCCATCACCGCCAAAAGCCGGTTTTTCCAAGCCTCCGCCAGCGCCGACAGCCGCCCCTCCAGCTGACCCAAAGCCTGCTTTCTTTGTAGGGTTGTTTCGGCATCGATAAGGTCTGCAAGGGCCTCTGCTTGCGCCAAATCTATCTTGTTGTTCTTAAGGGCGCGCAGCGTGAACTCGCCAGCCTCCGCTGGCCTCGCACCGGCCGCCAGGAGCGCCTCATAGAGGGACGCCTCCACAGCCCGACTGCCATGCAAGTGAAGCTCGGCGACATCCTCGCCGGTATAACTTTGCGGCCCCTTGAAAAGTATGGCCAAACCGCGATCGATCAACAATCCATCGTGAGGATCGCGAAAAGCAACAAGCTCCGCCCGGCGGTAAATAATCCGTTTACCAACTAAACTGTTGACGATGCTGTGCGCTTGCCCACCCGACAGGCGATAAACCGCAACACCAGCTTTGCCAGCGCCTGACGCTTTTGCAAAAATCGTATCGTTAACGCTTGTCATGATACCCTCGCGGCCGAACCACGGCGGCCCCTGGCGCCATCATAAGCGATGTGATGAGCCCGCCACATCCGCGACGACTGACGACACGGTTCTATTTTTTCTTTCCGCCAGCGCTCGACATCGCCGTGCCCATCAGGTTTTGAAACTGCTCCAGGCCTTTACCGCCCATATTGACCCAGGCGGCAATCAAACGCTCTGGATCAGCAAGCGTATCCATGTTGTCCTTGGCGCGCCGCGACATTTCATCGACAATCATCTTATTCAGCGGCTCAACATCAGGCATCCCGAAAAAACTTCGCGCTTCCTGTGGCGTGCAATCGATATTGACGGTGAATTTCATCTGTATCTCCTTTGACGTTAGACCTACTCGCCCTGGACTGCTCGCCGCAATATGAAAGTGGTCAATGGCGCACGGGCGCGCGGCGGACATAATGGGCAGCGCCCTTGCCCGTTTGTGGCCGTGCAGATCCTACCGTCATCGGAGCACAATCTTAGTTGGTTGTTTTTATTACCTTTTCGGCGCCTTTAAGGTCACAGGGATAGGGTCTCGACTGACGTCAACAACCACATATTCAAACCGCCAAAACCCGTCGCGTGCAGTTCCCCAGGCGGGGAAATTCACATTCCCAAAAGATTTGACGGGCCCGTAAAGATACTCAAGCGCGTCATCGCCGTCCGGCGCGCCCCAGCGAATGGGTTGACCGGTTCCGTCAATCTCAAACCAACCCCAATCGGCGCCAGCCGGCCCGGTAATCAATATTCGTCCGTCCTCGGACGTTTTGACGGTGATCCGCTCATCTGCGGCGGCCAGGCTTCGAATAATCGTGTAGAAGTCATAATTCCAGAAATCGAGGTTGACTGCGTGTTCCTCTTCTGTGAACCGCCGCTGACCCGTTACGCGGGTGAGCCAGGAAGCCTTCGGCGTCATGGAAAATTTCGTCTCAAAACTGCGGCCTTCGAAAATTACATGCTGATAGGGCTCCTGCAAATCACGCCAGGCGCGCTCGACCACCGGCTCATTGGGGTCGGTGCGCCAACCATGATATTCGAGATAAAGCGAGCGGGCGCCGGACCAGAACTCTTTGCCTCCGAGCCGCTCAATCATGCGGTCGATTGCAGCGATCGCCGCCGCATCACCCTCCAAGGCCTGCGCACCCGCCGGCGAAATGCCGGCCAACAACAGGGCCAATATACCAGCCAAAGTTCGTAACATCATCACTCGCCTCCCTTGTTCCCACCGGAGTCTTCGGGCGCACGCCGCTGCGGTCAACACAGACTAGCCCGGCAAACCCACGCTTGGTCGCATGTCACAGGTTTTTTGACCTCAATGGACACGACCGTTAAGGCAAAGCCGTTGAACAGTATCTCATCGAGGGGCGCTCATGCCTGAACAAAAACCGTCTGACCGCCGTCCTGCGCTATGCCGCCTTCTTGTTTTGTCGGGTCTTGTGGGGTTAGCGTTAACCGCCTGCAATGGGCCCGCGCCGGAAACCCACGGATTAGGTGACGACCTCGGTCCCGGCTGGTCCATCGGATCGGGTGGTGATCTCAACGCGTTCTTTGACTGTCTTAGAGACGAAGGTGCAACGCTGGTCTCTGCGCATCGTGGCGGCCCTTATCCCGGTTATCCGGAAAACGCTCTCGAAACCATGTCGGCCATCCTTGAAAAGATACCCGCGGTTATGGAAATCGATGTGGCGACGTCGGCCGACGGCGTTCTTTATCTAATGCATGATGACCGCTTGGGGCGGACGACAACCGGTTCCGGCGAAGCAGGCGCACTTAACTGGGACGAGATTCACAAGCTCCGCCTTGTTGATGAAAGCGGGCGCAAAACCCACTTCGCTCCGCCGCGTTTTGACGAAACGCTCGCGTGGGCAAACGGCCGAACCATCCTGCAGGTCGACTTCAAACCCACCACTAGCTACGAAGATGTTGCGAGTGAAATACGGCGCCAGAACGCGCAACCCCGCGTCATTCTCATTGCCTATTCCATGCCGGCAGCTGCAAAACTTCACAGGCTTTTGCCAGACGCCATGATTTCACTCTCCCTCAACTCGCAGTCGGAGCTCAATCGCGCGGTTGCTTCGGGTATTCCTGATAATCGGCTGCTTGGCTTTACCGGCACGAAAGATCCACAGCCGCGTCTCTTTTCCCTGCTCGATAAACGAGATGTGGAAGTTATTTTCGGCACGCTCGGCGGCCGCGATTCTATTGACAGCGACATTGCCCGATCCGGCTATGACGCCCTTTATGCCGACATCGCGCGTGATGGCGCAGACATCATCGCAACCGATCGACCCGTCGAGGCCTATGCGGCGTTGGCGGCGGCCGGGCGAGCCGCCTTGGATGGTGTATGTGGGCTAGAAAACAACAATAAAATCAATGGCTAAGCCGCATTTCGCATTAAACGGGCAGGAATATTATCGGCGGCTTTGTAACCGTCTGAAGTTTTGGCAAAACTCGACCGCCAATCAACACCGCGTGCTGGCGCGGCTTTTCCGCGAGGCAGCATTTTAACCGTGTACTGACTTTATGCGCGTGGTGAAGAGAAGGGCGATGTCGAGCGCGGCCGCATCAGTTTGATGGTTGAACCTTTATCCGGATCGGCGCCGCCGCTTTCATAACCGGCGATCAGCCGGAATCCAAGCCAAATGCCCAAAAGGGCAAAAAAGATACCACCCACAGCTTGACCAATCAGGACGCCTGATGCGCCCCCGCTCATCGCACCAAACCAAACAAAAGGCGCAACACCAATAGTATTTTTGCCCCAGTTGAGCCAGGTCGACCAGATGGGCCGGTTCAAATTGTTAAAAGCTGCATTAGCGATAAAGAGCGCCCCATTGAAAAAGAACAATGGCGTCACAAAAACTGCAAACCAAAAGACCAGGGTGCGCCCGGCCGGCTCCAACCCAAACCAGTCAGCAACCAATCCATTCAGCAAAAGCAGGACAACCCACATGATTGCGGTGTAAGCGCCAGTAAACAGCATCGCATTGCGCAAGGTCTCTCGCACTCGGGGGTAGTCTCCAGCGCCAAAATTTTGGCCTATGATCGGCCCCACCGCACCGGAAAGCGCAAAAATCACACAAAATGCGAGAGGGGTCAGCCGCCCCACCACGGCATAACCGGCAACGGCAGCATCCCCAAAGGGCGCTATGGCCCGGGTCACGATAAAACCACCCACCGGTGTTGCTATATTCGTGAGGATCGCCGGCGCCGCAATCCCGAAAATAGGCTTCAGATCGCCGCGAAACTGGTTGGCGTCAAATCGCGCAAAGCCGCCGTAATGCTTGATGATAGGGTAAAGTGCAGTTACCGCCATCGCCACACGAGCCGCCACCGAAGCATAGGCGGCGCCATCGAGACCGAGCCCCAGCCCGAAGATAAAAATAGGATCAAGCACCGCATTAACGGCGCCCGCCGCAAGCGTCGCGTTCATCGCCCGGCGCGCATCCCCATGAGCGCGCAGAAGCCCCGAGCACACCATCGACAGCGCCATGATGGGCAGCGTTGGAACCACAATGCGCAGATACCGAACCGCGAGTGCTTTCGTTTCTCCCACGGCGCCAATCAGATCAAGCAGCAACGGTGCGCTGAGCCAAAAGGCTACGCCTATGACGACGCCAATCACGACGCCGACCGTGACAACACTGGTCGCTATCCGACGGGCCTCATCGGTCTCGCCGCGGCCGATGCGTTGGGCGGCCAGAGCGCTCATCGCAATCATCAGTCCGATTGTGATCGACATATTGAAAAAAATCAGTGTTCCCGCAAACCCCACAGCTGCAGCAAGTTCCGCCTGACCAAGCAGTGAAATGAAGAACAGGTCGACAAAATCGACCAGAAAAATCGAGACAAGCCCCGCGCTCGCCGACAACGACATGACGACGATGTGGCGCATCAGATCGCCGTGCAGGAATTTAGCTTTCTTATCAGGCAAGGGTCGGGGAGGCCTTTAAGCAACGATCCACCATGCCGTACCGCACATCGCAACGCCAGTTCGCTTCATCGCAAGCGTCGGGGTCAATGGTCACGATTTTGTGTAGGATTTTCGCGTCCCATACATATGTCACAGCCCGGCTCTCAGAAAGATTAGGGCGCAAGCGCACACGATGTTTTCCAGGCTTGTCTTTCGGTTGCGCGCTTAAAATACGCATTTGTTTTCTCGCCAAGCATGTGGCCATTGCGCGTTATTTTGATGAGAAATAACAAATAAACCAACGAGATATCGGCCAGAGAAAATTCCCCAAGAAGGTAACTGTTATCGACCAGGCTTTCCTCAACAAAACTGAGACAGTTTTCAGTTTCTCTCACCGCCCAAACTTTCATTGCTGGAATGCGCTGGTCCTCCGGCAACAAGGCCGTTTGGGCGATCAGCATATTAACGTAGCCACCCATGCCAGCCTCGCCGAAATGCAGCCACTGCAAATAAGCCCCGAAATCATCGTCTTCAGCGCCACGCGTTAATCGTCCGTCTGCGTATTTTTTTGCGATATACTCAATAATCGCTGTAGATTCGATGATCCGCACATCACCATCAAAAAAGACCGGAACCTTACTGAGCGGGTTCAGTGATTTGTAGTCCGCGCTCTTCAGATACCGCCGATCGAGGTTTCGGGTTTCAATTTCTGCACCAATGCCCAATTCTTCAAGCGCCCAGACGACACGCAGAGACCGGGATTGCGGAAAATGGATAAGCCTTAGCGTCATGACAACTCCCTTTACGAGGACAATTACAAACTAAAGACACGCCGAGCATTTGCGCCGAGAAAAAGCGCCTTTGTGTCCTCTTCCAGTGCAAGCACATCAAGCTTCGCGAGGCATCGAGCAGCGCTTAGCATCGGCCAATTCGTGCCGAACATCACCCGTGTTTTGCCCTCATTTTTGATGAAGCGCAGAAAGTCTGCCGGAAGCCTGTGCAGCACATAAGCGCTTGTATCAATATAGAAATTTGGAAATTTATGCGCCAGCGATACAACTTCGTCTACCCACGGAAACCCAACATGGCCGCCAACGACAACGAGCTCAGGAAAATCGAGCAGCACATCTTCAAGATATGGTATCGGCCGACCCGTTTCGGAGCGCTTTAGGGGGCCTGTATGTCCAATCTGTGTACAGAATGGCAAACCAGCATCCACACATGCCGCATAAACCGGATAATAGCGCCGGTCGTTGGGCGGTAAATCCCAAAGCCAGGGTATAATCCGCACCCCGATAAACTTTCCCGTTTTTGCGCGGCTACGAATTTCTCGCACCGCGCTCATGGGGTTCTGAAGGTCTGCCGAAATAAACCCGCGAAACCGCTCGGGCGCCGTATCAACGGCCAACTCAACATCGTCATTGGATATCAGGTCGCCCGATGGACCATGCCAGGCAGAAAGAAGCGATATGGAGATGCTGGCGGCGTTCATCTCCGCGAGAAAATACGCCGTCGTGGGAATCTGTGCATCGCCGCCTTGCCCCGTCCAGCGCAAAAGGCTGGAAAGCCAAGGCTCGCGCATAAACCGCGCCGTCGGTAATTGCGCCCAGACATCTATGATATCCATATCACCCTCGCGGCATTATCACCGCGAGGGTCGCGCAAAGACGCATTCTAGGCAACGACCTTTAGCACCGCGGCCTGTCTTCGACGTTAGTTCTGGTCTTCAGGTTCCAATTCAGCCGCCGCGTCAACAACGGCATCTTCTACAGCTTGCTCTTCTGGCGCAGCATCAAGCTGTTCATCGGCTTCCGGGTCGGTGACCGCTTCAGCTTCAGCTTCAGCTTCAGCTTCAACCTCAGCCTCATCGTCAGTCTCAGAAATAATACGCGAGTCGAGATCAGAATCGGTTGGCTCAAGCTGGGCAATCAGTGGGTTTGGCCGCAGATCAAGATTGGCGCCGGTGCCTGCGTCAACACCAATACCGATGATTCCGCCCGCAATAATATTTCCAGCCCCGGAAGCAACGCCCCCGCCGGTTACCTTTGGTTCAAGCGTACCGGTTACTGGTTTATATCCATCCAGCTCAAACAGCACGCTCCAGTCGCGCTTCCGCTTTAGTTCAAGCTCACATGGCGTAATACACGAGAACGGCCCCAACCTGTCGGCGCTGATCGACTCAACGGTGACGGTTGCACCCGACGGTGTGCTTTCAAAATGTGCGTTGTCTTTTGTGCCGCGAATTACTGTTGCACAGGCGCCAACAGACAGCGCTGCGCTGATCAATAGTAGCTTTTTCATTATCCCCTCCATGCTGACAGAAAAGCCATCATAGCCTCGGGGTAAAAAAAAGACAGTATTGTTTTGGTGTGTGCAGAGACTATCCCCAAAAACCGCCTAAGTGTTCATGGAATCGAAGAAATCCTTGTTCGTCTTGGTCTGCTTCAGCTTGTCGATCAGGAATTCGATGGCGTCGGAAACGCCCATGGGCGAGAGAATGCGGCGCAAAACGAAGACCTTGGTCATGTCGCCTTTCGGTGTGATCAATTCTTCTTTCCGCGTGCCGGATTTCGCAATGTCAATCGCCGGATAGGTGCGCTTATCAGCAACTTTACGGTCAAGAATAATCTCGGAATTGCCCGTACCTTTAAATTCTTCGAAGATAACTTCGTCCATTTTTGAGCCGGTTTCGATCAGCGCCGTGGCGATGATTGTCAGCGATCCGCCCTCTTCAATGTTCCGCGCCGCGCCAAAAAATCGTTTCGGCCGCTGCAGTGCGTTAGCGTCGACACCACCGGTCAAAACCTTGCCTGAAGAGGGCACAACCGTGTTGTAAGCACGCCCGAGGCGCGTAATGGAGTCGAGAAGAATCACAACATCGCGGCCATGCTCTACCAGGCGCTTGGCTTTTTCTATAACCATTTCAGCAACCTGAACGTGGCGCGTTGCCGGCTCGTCAAACGTTGAGGAAACAACCTCACCCTTAACCGAACGCTGCATGTCGGTTACCTCTTCGGGTCGCTCATCAATCAGCAAAACGATGAGGTAAGCATCCGGGTGATTTGTCGCGACTGAATGCGCAATATTCTGTAGGATGACGGTTTTACCGGTACGGGGCGGTGCGGTGATGAGCGCCCGCTGGCCTTTGCCGAGAGGCGCCACAAGATCGATAACCCGCGCGGTTGGATCCTTCGCGGTTTCGTCATCGATCTCCATCTTAAGGCGCTCTTCGGGATAAAGCGGGGTCAAATTGTCAAAGTGAACCTTGTGGCGCGCCTTTTCCGGCTCCTCAAAATTGATGGTTCCAACCTGCAAAAGCGCAAAATACCGCTCCCCGTCTTTCGGGCTTCGAATTTCACCAATCACCGTATCGCCGGTTCGCAGGGCAAACCGCCGAATCTGGGTGGGCGAAACGTAAATATCGTCTGGCCCCGCCAGATAATTTGCTTCCGGAGAGCGTAAAAACCCAAACCCGTCCAGCAAAACCTCCAGAACGCCGCCGGCTGAGATTTCAACGTCGCGATCGGCAAGCTCTTTGAGGATAGCATAGAGCATATCCTGCTTGCGCATCGTCGACGCGTTCTCCACTTCAAGCTCTTCGGCAAACGCCAGCAAGTCGGCAGGTGGTTTTGCTTTTAGCTCATCAAGTGTCATTTTAGTGGGCAGCATGGTGGGACCTCAATGGTGGATAATGCTCGCGCTCGAGCGAGTGTTCAGTGTCAGCAATGGAAAATAGCGCCTTCGCGCAGACGGATGCCGCGCGGCGAATAGGAAAGTTGGGCTAGATATAGGTCAGGGAGCCGTCCCGTCAATGCCTGACCGGGTATCTTGCCTAAAACGGTTTGACGATCACAAGGATCACGATAGCGACCAACGCAATAAATGGCGCTTCGTTCATCACGCGCCAGAATTTCTCGGTTCTGGGTCTTTCACCAGCCTCAAACTGCCGTCGCGCGGCTGCATAAAACCCATGGATCCCTGAAATCCCAAGGACCAGCCCAAATTTTATCTGAAACCATCCTGTGGTGATAATTTCCCGGTTCGCCACCAGCATTAAAATTCCCAAAATCCAGACGGCGATCATGGCGGGGTTGATAATCCCTTTTAGCAGTCGCCGTTCCATCAATGTAAAAAACCGTTCTGCTTCTCCGCCCTTTTCAGACTGGTGGTGGTAAACAAAAAGCCGCGGCAGATACATCATTCCCGCCATCCACGCGATAACAGCAACAAGGTGTACAGCCTTGATCCACAGATAGCCCGATTGAAGAAACGCCAGCATTTATCAGTCCTGCCCTTCGCGGTGCACAAAGTCGACCAGTTCCAAAACATGTTCCGGCGGCGTTTGCGGCGTAAACCCATGCCCCAGATTAAAAATATAAGGCACGTCATGAAAGAGCTTTAGAAAAGTTGCGGCGGATTTTTTCATCCGCTCTCCGCCTTGTATCATCAACAAGGGATCAAGGCCCCCCTGTACAACGGCGTGAGGACTTAAATGCTGTCTCGCCCAGGCAGGATCCATCGCATAATCGATTCCTATGGCGTCACAGCTCGACAATGTCGCATATTCGGTCGCTTTTTCACCAACGCCTTTTGGAAACATAATAACGGGTGTTCCCGGCCGCACTTTTTTTACCCCTACAGCTATTTTATCCATAGGTCTTACCGAGACCGCATCCAGAACCGGCCACGGCAAACCGCTCGCCCATGTATCGAATAGCTGAACCGCATCTGCGCCCGCATCGATCTGAGCCACAAGATAATCAATCGTATGTTCTGCGAGCGTTTCAATGAGGTCTGAAATAAACGGCTGCTCAGAGTAGTACCGTTCCCGCAACGCCGCCGGATCAGGTGAAGAGCCACCATTCAACATATAGGTTGCAACTGTCCACGGCGCGCCCGCAAAACCAATAAGCGCCTTATCGGCGCCAAGTCCCACGCGCGTTTTTCGCACGGTTTCAAATATCGGCGCCAAGGTTTCAAGAATATTTTGATCCCGAAATCCCTTTAATATCTCTGGCGTTAGCTTCGGCTTCAGGACAGGACCTTCACCTTCCGCAAAGGACAAGTTTTGACCCAGCGCATGCGGGATTAAGAGAATATCTGCAAATAAAATAGCCGCATCTAAATCAAATCGCCGAATAGGCTGGAGCGTCACTTCACTGGCAAGATCGGGGTTGAAACAGAGTTCCATGAAGGACCCCGCTTCTGCCCTTAATTGTCGATACTCCGGCAAATATCGTCCAGCTTGCCGCATAAACCAGATTGGCGGTATGGCTGAAACTTCGCCATTCAATGTTCGCAGGAAACTTGAATCACGCATCTTTATGTCAAACTTTCCTTGTTAATCTTCTATAAAGGAATCTTAAGAAAGGATTAATTTAAGGAGTCAGACGGAATCCCGGGGAAAAGAAAAAGAAAAATCTTCTCCCGCATGATTTCCGGCACAATCCCAAACTTTCTCCACACAGCAATAAGTCCTCACAACACTGTTGAAAAGCGTTACAAGGCTTAGAACAGGAAGAAACTAAGCCTTGGAATAAGTTTTGGAAGATCGGTCATCCAAGGAAATTTATCAATCTGTTATAAAAAGTATGACCAAGCCAGGTTTTCAGATATCCATGGGGGCTAGGTTGGTATGACCGCACCGCTTTTAAACAGCCGATTATTACACCTCGCGATTATGACCGTTTTTCCCCTATAACTCCCCACCATGCCAGCAAGCAGAGAAAATCAGAAGACGAAGACGGGCCCCTCACAAAAAGCCCAGCCACTGGCGAGCTATTTTCATGTTCATCTGGTTTCTGATTCAACCGGCGAAACATTAAACGCCATGCTAAAGGCGACGGCATCGCAATTTGCGGCCGCGAAACCGCTGGAACACATCTACGCGCTCGTGCGATCACGGGCCCAGATGGAAAAAACCCTGGCGGAAATCGAAGCCTCCCCAGGCCTGGTGCTTTACACGGTTATTAATCCCGAATTGCGCCGCTTACTTGAAATACGCTGCAGCGAAATTCAAACGCCCGCGATTTCCATCCTCGACCCCCTCCTCAACGCCTTTACTGAGTATCTGGGGCTGCAGCAGTCTCTCCGGCCAGGCGCCCAACACCAGCTGGACGACGCTTATTTTAGGCGAATTAGCGCGCTTGATTACACACTTTCACATGATGACGGGCAGATGGTGTGGGACCTGGAGCCGGCAGATGTTGTTCTCGTAGGCGTTAGCCGAACATCCAAAACCCCGACCTGTATGTACCTGGCAAACCGCGGGGTGAAAGCGGCAAACATTCCTTTGGTCCCAACATCAGAACCGCCCCCTGAGCTCTTCACCTTGCGTAAACCGCTAATTGTTGGCCTGATTGCAAGTCCGGAACGCCTGGCGCAAATTCGCAAAAGCCGCCTTGGCGAAATGCAAGCGACCAGCGCAGCGGAAGAATATTCCGACCTTGACGTCATTCGCGCAGAAGTGCTTCGCGCAAAACGTCTTTACGCAAAAAACCGCTGGTCAGTGATTGATGTCACAAGAAAATCTGTCGAGGAAACCGCCGCCTCCATTTTGACAAAACTGTCAGCGAGGCAAAACCGGTGAACAAACCGAGGCGCATCATATTGGCTTCCGGAAGCGCCATTCGCGCTGACATTATGCACGGTGCAGGCATCGTCTTTGATATCGTAAAGCCTGACGTTGATGAAGCTGAATTGAAAAAAGACGCCGCAAAAACCGGCCTTGACCCTGAGCAAACAGCCATGATGCTGGCCGAGGCCAAATGCCGTGATGTGGCGCACCAACAGGCGGGGATTGTTATTGGGTCAGATCAGATCCTCGAATTTAGAGGGCGACTTTATGACAAACCACAAAACCTGGCCGCCGCGAAAGCACGCCTGATGGAGATGCGGGGCGCACCGCACACGCTGATTAATGCAATTGCTGTTGCCCGCGACGGGGAAATCATCTGGCGCCACATTGATCGGCCGACGCTGTTTCTGCGCGCTTTAACCGAGAGGGAAATAGATGAATACCTTGCAGCATCGGGCGAGGAAATACTTCATAGCGTAGGCGCTTATCAAATTGAAAAATTTGGCAGCAGGCTGTTCGATCGTATCGAGGGTGATCATTATGCGGTCCTGGGGTTATCACTCTTTCCTCTTCTCGAATTACTGCGCCGCGAGAAAGCGATCACGTTCTGATGGTTGGTGGACCAATATTAGCGGGTGTGGTCGGCTGGCCGATAGAGCATTCCCTTTCACCCCTTATTCACACCACCTGGGCGGCTCGCGCCAGCGTTGACGGCTATTATATTCCGTTTGCAATTCCGCCGACTTATGCTGAATTTGCCCGCGCCATGGATTCGCTAATCGCGCTTGGGTTTAAAGGCGTAAACGTGACGTTGCCTCATAAAGAGCACGCTTTGCGCTATGCGACCTCCGCGAGCAAGACAGCAAAAAAAGCGCGCGCCGCAAACATGCTGACCTTCAAAGAACAAGGGGCATATGCAGAAAACTCTGACGTAGAAGGGTTTTTCAATGTCCTTAAGGAATGTTTTGGCCAACCGGCCCGGAATGGGGCGGCGTTGATTCTCGGCGCTGGCGGTGCGGCGCGCGGGGTTGTTATAGCGTTGAGAGATTATGGGTTTTCAGATTTGCATATCGCAAACCGGACCCGTGAAAAAGCAGAAACGATGGCCTCGGAGTTTGACCTTACGGTAGTTGACTGGGAAAGTCGCAACGTCGTTATTCCTCACACGGACTTATTGATCAATACGACAAGCCTTGGCATGACAGGGCAGCCGTCGCTCGATGTTGAAACAAAAAATTTAAAACCAAACACCGTTGTTACTGATGTCGTATACGCGCCGCTCGACACGCCGCTTTTGAAAGCCGCGCGACAGCGCGGCTGCACGACCGCTGACGGCCTTTCTATGTTGATGCATCAGGCGGCGCCGGGATTTCGAACCTGGTTTGACGTGGAGGCAATGGTAGACAATGACTTGCGCGAGGCTCTTGTGAGCGAACTCGCAAGGCGGGCGCGGTGATGATCAAGATCGGCCTCACCGGCTCTATAGGCATGGGAAAATCCACGGTCGCTGCAATGTTTGCTGAGTTGGGCGCTTTGGTGTGGAGTGCAGATGGCGCTGTTCACCGGATGTATGAAAAAGGCGGCGCTGCTATTGCACCACTAACCGAATTATTTCCAGAAGCGATCGTCAACGGCGCGGTCGATCGGCCGCGCCTCGCCGCGTTGGCCTTGGGCGCGCCGGAAAAGCTGAAAAAACTTGAAAGCGTTGTTCATCCCCTGGTTGCTGCTGACCGCGAGACATTTATGGGCGCGGCCGCCCAAAGCGGCGCCCGAATGGTCGTATTGGATATCCCGCTTTTGTTTGAGAATGGGTCGGAACGGTTGTTCGACATTGTTATCGTCGTGAGCGCGCCGGCAGAAATTCAGCGCGCGCGCGTTTTGGCGCGGCCCGGCATGAGTGAGGAAAAGCTAAACGCCATTCTTGCGCAGCAAATGCCCGATGAAGAAAAGCGCGCGAAAGCAGATTATGTGATCGCTACTGACCAGGCGCTTGAAGAAACACAAAAATTAACCGCAAGGATTTACGCTGATCTTATTGGGGCGCCATCGCCGGAAGGTTGATTAAAAAGCCTTCGTAACGTGTTTTCGCATCGGTAAAATATTTCTCATTATACCAGTGAATCCATTCTGGCTCTAAAAACGGGTCGTCAAACACATGTTGGGCTTCGGGGTAGACCACAAAATCAACCAACGCGTCTTCACGCCGCTGATCAAAATACTTTATACAGACCTTTGCATCCACGATGGTATCCTGGCCCGCGATGAGCGCTAAGACTGGCGGCGTTTGTGTCCATGCGCGAAAGCGTGAAAGTGTTCCGGGGCCACAATAGGGGTAAAATAAAATAGCGCCGTCGATAGCAGCAACGTCAGTGGCGGCATGCGTAATACCGGCCGGCCACCGGCGTTTCATGTCCATGGTCAGGTAATCCATTACAGACCACGCGCCATGTGACCAGGCAGCGACGACAAGATGATCTGCGTCCAGGGCCGGGTCTGCCTCAGCCAGCTTAATTGCGGCCAGAACATCGCCGGCACGCTCCTGGCCCAGCAATTTCTTGCCGGCGCAAACAGTTTCAAGCGCTTCGTCGCGCGAGATGCCGCGTGGTCCCATGCTGTCGACAATCATTGCGGCATAACCGGCCCGGTTTGCAACTTCCGCCCATTGAAGCTGAAACGGACGCCTGACGCCCGCGCAACCGTGAAACTGTAAAACGACGGGAAAGGGCGGTTCGCCAGCATCAGGATACAATATCTCAACCCCATCACTGACAAATTGTTGATGTGCGACAATGGGCGACTTTGGCGTTTGCGCATCAAGAAAGCGCATCATTGCCGGTTCGCGATTGAGGTACAGTATGCCCGCGAGCGTGATGACGCCAATCGTAGTGAGTTGCCAACGCTTCATCGACAAAAAACTAAAGCAGGTTTGATTTTTCCGCCAGTGATTTTAGCGACTCAGCCGGACGCGCGCCGAAATGGCTGATCACTTCACTTGCAGCAAGTGATCCGAGGTTGCCGGCGAGCTTAAGGTCAAAACCTTTCGCCAGTCCGAATAACAGGCCGGCCGCATAAGCATCGCCAGCGCCGGTTGTATCTTCAAGAGCGTTCGGACGGATCGGCTCAATCTCGACGATTTCGCCGTCGCGGGGTATCAAGACTGACCCTTTTTCAGACCGCGTAACGGCGGTTAAAGGACAAAGCGCACGGGCTTTTTCAGCAATGACACTGATATCGTGGCTTCCGAACAAAGCCGCCGCCTCAACATCGTTCGCCAGCAAAATGTCCACATGAGCGCCGATAAAGGAATGAAAGGCGTCAAACTGGCGTTCGACGCAGCCTGAGTCTGACAGTGTCAGCGCTGCGCGCTTGCCACCGTCTTTGGCAATGCTGCACGCCCTGATGAATGCCTCGCGCGCTACAGGTTGCTCAAAAAGATAGCCTTCGAAAAAGGTTATCGCTGCACGGTTGATTTGCTCTGGATCGATGTCGCTTGGTGCGACAAAACCCGCGGCGCCGAGAAAGGTGGTCATCGATCGTTGAGCGTCGGACGTTACATTGATTAGACACCGACCGGTGGCCGGACCCTCGTCAAGGGGCGCCGTGTTGAAATCGACGCCCATGGCGCGCAGATCATGGCGAAATATTTCGCCGAGCGTATCGTCGGCGACTTTGCCGACAAAGCCACCCTTGCCGCCAAGCGAGGCAACGCAAGCGATGGAATTGGCCGCTGAGCCGCCGGAAATTTCAACAGCCGCGGCCATGCCGTCATAGATCGTTGCCGCCCGCGCCTCGTCGATCAGGATCATGCCGCCCTTCGGGATATCGTGAGCCTTAAGAAAGTTGTCGTCGGCTTTGGCGAGCACATCGACAATGGCGTTGCCGACGCCAATGACGTCGAGAGCAGTTTGTGGCATGAATATCCCCTGGCGGGCTGCTGATTGAGTTTCGCGCTTATAGAAAGGCGGACATATGAGCGCAAGGCCGCCCCACGTCTTTCGAAATTGTCAGTATGTTCATTTGCGCATGCTTGAAAGCGCGGTAAGATTCCCACTCTAAGAACCAGAACAAGGCGAGAATCGGTATTTTGTTGTTGTTTTCGAGACCCGCTGGTTATCCGGCACTCGCTATGACGGCTGCTTGTTTGGCGCTGGCAGGGGGGTGTGCAAGTCTGCCCCTAAGAGATGCGCGACCTGCCGATCTTATCGAGCCGCCCGCTTCAACCCATTTAGTTGAAGACATATTGGGCGCTACGTCCGCAGAGATCGACGGCCTGTTGGGTGTGCCTGCGCTCACCCGCCGCGAGGGCGACGGTGAATTTCGCCGATATACACTTAGCCAGTGCGAACTGATTGTTGTTCTGTATCCGAACGATCAGGGCGTGCGCCGTGCAGCACATATCGATACGGCGGCGAAGCATTCTGGGTTAGAAAAACCTGTTCTTTCAGACTGCCTTGCCGCCGGTTAGGTGGGGGTTCGGGATTGGCGCAGCCACTCTGCCCCCGATGCAACGACAGCAACCAATCCAAGCGCTGCTGTCAGGTAAAACACATAGGCGAATCCACGCTCTTCTATCAGCTCGCCTAATGCTCCACGCCCAAGCGATCCAAGAAGAAACCCGAGAGAGGCCAAAAGAGCGTACTGTACTGCTGCATACTGCTTATTGACGATGGAAGAGAGGTAGACAACGATTGCGGCGCTTGCAAAACCGACAGCGAGGTTTTCAGCAGCAATGACAACCATTAATCGGGCTAATGCTTCATTAGCCGTTACATCGAGCTGCAGAAAATTGGCGAGCGGCTGCATGAAGTTAAATGCTGCATAAAGATGCGTAAAAGACATAAAAGCATCAGTGCGGGCGCCCCCAAGCGCCAGGTCTGCAAACAGCAAATTTGTTGCGGCTGCAAGTACGGCCCCGAAAAACAAACACGGCATGCGGCCAATCTTCAAAATAGCCGCGCCGCCGACGCCGATGCCGACAAAAGTCATCAATGCTCCAAATAACTTCGAAGCGATCGCAACCTCATCCAGGGTATGACCCAACGCGCCGTAGTTCTGGCCCAGATAAAACGGGTATGCGAAGGCGCCCCAAACCAAATCAGTAAACCGATAGGAAAGAACGAGAACGAGAACGAGAATAGCCGCAAGTTTTAAGCGTTGGATGATATCCATCATCGGCGCCAGCACAGAACCATATAGAGCGTCAAAGATTTTCTGGCCTGGCCAGACTTTGTGCGCCGCTGCGCCGGGGTTTTTTCGCCCCTGGACGTAGAGCATCACCGATGCCGCTATGACCGGAGCGATAATAGACGCAAGAATGATTAATGGCCCGGTTTCGCGTGTAAATACGCGCGCATTTGCGTCGCCAGGTGAGCTCAGGGCAAATGCCATAAATCCGAAGAGTGCGGCAAAAGACCAGGCCCAACCAAGGATGACAGGGGTCAACGCCAGATTGCGCCACAAGGGCGGCGGCGCTGCGCCGAGGGATCGGTTGCGTTCGGCAACAGTGCTGTCAGCCGCAATGAAAACGCCGCTGACAGCGATTGCCATCAAGAAAGTGAGGGCGACGAAAGTATCATTCCAGCCGATGCGCGCGGCCATAATGAGCGCCCCGGCGCCGCCGAGAATAACGGACATTCGATAGCCGAGTTGATAGACAGCCGACAAAAGGTCAATTGTAACTTCTTCATCGGCGACTTCTATCCGCCAGGCGTCGATAAGAACGTCCTGGGACGCAGACGCGAAAGTGCAAGTAACAGCAGCGATAGCGATGAGACCGATTTGCGTGGTCGGATTTATTGTAGATATTGCAAAGAGCGCCGCAAGAATGACGCCTTGCAGCAGAAGAATGGTGGCCCGCCTTTGGCCCATGTTGAAAATTTTTGGCGTCGGCGCTCGATCCACAGCCGGCGACCATAAAAATTTGAAACTATAAATAATAATGATCCACGAAAACACGCCGATCGTTGCGACGCTTATATTTTCGTTTGTAAACCAGGCATTGAGCGTGCCTGTGATCAATACGTAAGGAAGACCTGCCGCAAAGCCGAGCACGAACATGGCGCCCGTTTTTCGCTGGCCGAGCGCCCGAACTAAATCTTTCCAACTGTACTTTTTTGCCGCGGCCATGTGTGGTCTCCGCCATAAACTGTGAATGAGGCGGACATTAGGCGTATTCGCGGATTGGGAAAGGCTGAAACCGACAGGTCAGGATGCTTCGGAAAGATTGCTCTTCGCGTCACCCCACTTGGCGAGCAAGGCCGTCAGATCCTTTGGTTCGAACGGCTTAGCGAGAAAGTCATCCATACCAGCGGCGATGCATTTCTGGCGATCGGACGCCATCGCGCCGGCAGTCAGGGCGACGATCGGCACGCGCCGCGCGTCGCCGTCAAGCTTGCGAATGCGCCGGGTCGCTTCGATGCCGTCAACTTCGGGCATATGCATATCCATCAGCACGACGTCATAATGCGCAGCGGCCACCGCATCGACAGCCTCCGCGCCATTTTGTGCGACATCAACACTATGTCCGGCGCGCTTGATCACTGTGGTTGCAAGGACAGCGTTGATTTTGTTGTCTTCAGCCAAAAGCACGCGCAGCGACTTTTCTCGCATAGGGGATTCCTTCGGCTCCGGCTCTCGCGACGGTACGGGCGCCGCGAGTTTTTCATCCGGCGCCATGATCTGCTCATACAAAGAAGACTGACGTATGGGTTTTATGAAATACCCTGCAAACCCGGCCGCGCGCAGTTCGGCAAGTCGCGCACGCGCGAGCGGTGAGACAAGAACGAAGGAACGAACAGCAGCCTCTGCGAGCGGTTTTTCACCCTCGCCAGCCAGGTAAATGTCGCAAAGGAGAGTTGCGTCGGGATTATCTCCAATCGCGAGATGAGCCTCATCGGCGGACCAAACGGTAATGATCTTCATCGCGCCAACAGCTTCAAGCTGGCGCTCGAGGCTGCGGGAAAGAACTGGAGAACGCGTAGCAATGATGATCGGAAACTCAAATTCAGGGGGGGTTTTCTGCTCCGATTCTTCGAATTCGAGATCAACCTCAAATGTAAAAGCGCTCCCCTTCCCTGTTGCGCTGGCGACATGAATATCTCCGCCCATGGCGCGGATAATCTTTTGTGCGATGGCAAGTCCCAGACCTGTGCCCTCATTTTTGCGCGCCGCCCCAGAATCTGCCTGTGCGAATTCCTCAAAAATTGAGACAAGCATATCTTCGGGGATGCCAATGCCGGTATCGCGCACGTCAAAAGAGATCCGAGCAACATTGTCTTGGCTGCGAATGAGCCGCGCCTCAATGCTCACACCGCCTGCGTCGGTGAACTTTACGCCATTGCCGGCAAGATTGATGAGTACCTGTCGCAAGCGTGCTTCATCACCATAGAGCTTGTCCGGCATCGATCTATCGACGAAAGATGTAATCTCAACGCCCTTTTCCGCAGCCTTGGGCGACAAGAGCTCTGCAACGCCCTGAACCAGCGCCTGAGGGCTGAATGGCGCATGCTGTATTTCGAGTTTGCCCGCTTCTATTTTCGAGTAATCAAGAAGGTCGTTAATGAGCGCCAGCAAAGCAACGCCCGATTCTCGCACAGACTCGGAATAGGCCCGCTGGTTTGGTTCGAGGGCGGTGTCGAGCAGCAGGCTGGTCATGCCGAGAATGCCGTTGAGCGGCGTCCGCATTTCATGGCTCATCGTTGCCAAAAAGCGCATTTTTGAGTTGGCGGCGGCTTCGATTCTCGCGGCGCTTTTTGGATCGTACACAGATTGTGTCGGCAACGACGTATCTTCTACGCCATCCAAACAGGGTGCGCCCACATAAAGGCGTTCTCCGCTTCCCAGTACTGTCTCGGTCCAGTCTACAATATAGTCACGTCCGCTTGACTGCGCTGTTGTGCGATAACAGGCAGGCAGCCCACGCGCCGCCGCGTTTTCACCGGGCGCGAATGAACGGCCAAGCCAAATATCGACAGGTGTGCTGAAAAACGACGCAAAGCTTCTTGAAACGAAGCGGATCAATCCACTTTCGTCAGACAAGACAATCAGTTCACTGACGTCGCCGCGCACATCTTGATCAACGCGAGGCATATAAGCGGCCATCCCCTTGAGACACTGTTGTCAGAATGCCGCCGCGGGTTTGAAATTTAGTTGAAAGGCATGGTTAACGAGATTGATAAAATGCCGACGCTTCACGCGCTTCCGTTGCATTTATTGAGGCGCCGCCGCCCTCACGCCGCCGAAAGCTTATGGCTTCAGCAATGTGACGCCGCCTGACGCTGTCATCGCCGTCAAGATCGGCAAGCGTGCGGGCAACGCGCAAAATGCGGGTATAAGCGCGGGCAGATAAACCAAGCGCTTCGGCGGCGCGCGATAAAAGCGCGGCGCCTTCAGCATCGGGCCCGGCGATTTTTGCCAGCCCGGCATCCGTAAGCGTCGCATTTGTTGATCCGGTTCGGTTGATCTGGAGGTCGCGCGCCGAAGCAACCCGGGCCGCTACCGCGGATGTATTTTCGCCCTGTGAAGGCGCCGCCAAATCGGCAGGCGTCACTGCCGGTAGTTCAATTGTGAGATCCATACGATCAAGCAAGGGGCCGGAAATGCGGGATTGATAAACCGCCTCACAATTGGGGCCGCGCCCACAGGCGCGCCCGCTCGCGCGCCCATAACCGCATCGGCATGGATTCATCGCGGCAATGAGTTGAAACCGCGCCGGGTAACGGACATGAAAATTCGCGCGGGCTATTAAAACATCGCCGGTCTCGAGGGGCTGACGCAAACTGTCGAGGACTGGCGCTGTAAATTCCGGCAGTTCGTCAAGAAAAAGCACGCCGTGATGGGCGAGTGACGCCTCACCGGGCCGGGCGCGCACGCCGCCGCCGATCATCGCCGCCATTGAGGCAGAATGATGCGGCGCCCGGAAGGGTCTGGCACGCGTCAAGCGACCGCCTTCAAGCAAACCAGCCAGAGACTGAACCATGGAAACCTCAAGCATCTCCGCAGGCGTCAATGGCGGCAACAGACCCGGTAATCGCGCTGCCAGCATGGATTTGCCGGCGCCCGGCGGACCAACCATCAGGAGGTTGTGGCCTCCCGCCGCCGCGATTTCGAGGGCGCGCTTGGCGGTTTCCTGGCCCTTGACCTCGATCAGGTCGGGTATGGCCAGCGGGGCTTCCAGAGCGCCTGGCTTTGGTGGTGACAAAACTTGCGCGCCCTTGATGTGATTGATCAGCTGGATCAGTGATTTCGGCGCCAAAATAGCGGCGTCCCCGCCCGCCCATGCCGCCTCAGCGCCGCTTGCGGCCGGGCAGATGAGCCCCAGCCCCAAGGCATTTGCGGCAACAGCTGCAGGCAGGGCGCCGGCAACGGCAGTGATTGAGCCGTCAAGCCCCAGCTCACCCATCACAGCATACCCTGCTGCAGCATCATGCGGCGCTGCGCCCATCTCCATCAAAAGCCCAAGAGCAATGGGCAAGTCGAAATGACTGCCTTCCTTGGGCAGGTCAGCCGGCGCGAGGTTTACGGTGATGCGCTTAGCGGGAAGCCCGAGGCCAATGGCAGCCAGAGCGGCGCGCACACGTTCTCTCGCCTCCGAAACGGCCTTGTCCGGCAAACCGACAATGGTGAACGGATTGGAGCCATTGGTTAACTGCACCTGCACCGTCACCGGTCGTGCGTCGACGCCGTGAAACGCAAATGTTGTAACCTGGGCGACCACGGCGACCTCCGGACGGCTTAAAGGCGACTGCTTTTACCATAAACACAGATGAGAACATTACAAGAACAGTGTGTTATCTGAGTTGGCGACTCCCAACAGCGTAAACTGCCGCCTTGACGCCGCCTTGCGCATAGCCCGAGTAAGGCATGAAAGAGCAAGAGATTTTCCGGGGGCCCTTCCGTGACCTATTCAGTATCGCCGCCAAAACCCATTATTGCGCTGCGCGTCGGCGTCACTGGCCACCGTCAGTCGCGTCTGGCGTCTGACCAGATCGCGCGCATTAACGGCCAGGTTGACGCGGTGCTCGACATTGTTGCTGCGGGCGTTGCGCGAACGGCTGCGAAGTATCAAGCGGAATACGCTGAGGCGCCGGCGAAGCTCTATTTTGTCAGCGCGCTCGCCGACGGGGCCGATACGTTGGCGGCAAAAAGGGCGCTTAAAAAAAACTGGCGGCTGCTGGCGCCCCTGCCCTTCAGCAAAGAAGCTTATGCCGCTGACTTCTCGGCTGAAGATCGCCGGGAACTTGATGCATTGTTAGCGCACGCAGATGCAGTGACCGAACTCGACGGTCTTCGCGACAACCCGGCACTTGAAGAAAAAGCTTATCTGCAGGCTGGGGTTATGACGATCATGCAATCCGACTTCGTGATTGCGATATGGGACGGTGAAGAAGCGCGCGGTGTCGGCGGTACTGCAATGATCAAGGAAGAGGCGCTTGCGGTCGGCAAACTGGTTGTGTGGATCAACGCCGCCGCGGATAAAGAGCCGGTATTTTTGCGTGCAGACGGGACCGAGGCTTCGTTTGATGCTGATGCGGTTTACGCCGCAGTGGATGCGGTGGCGGCGCCACCGCCCGAAGCGGAGATTGAACACGCTTTTTCCGGCAAAAAAACCCACGCACGTGCGGCTTATCGAGACTATGCGGAAGAAGACAGCCACACCTTTAACTATGGATCATTTTTTCAATTTTGGGAGCGCGTGTTCGCTGGCAGGTGGCCTTTTGCGGTCAGGCTTTTCAGCCCCTCGCCCGAAACGGAAATTGCCCATGCGCGAAAAACAACGCTTGCGGATAAAGTTGAGGCGACGCTCCATGACCGCGAGGTCTTTGACGAACTGATCATTCCGCGATTTGTATGGGCCGATCACCTCGCTATCCACTACGGCAACCTTTATCGTTCATCTTATTTCTTCAACTATTTGTTTGCAGCGATTGCCGTGTTTTTGGCGCTTTTCCACCTTGTCGCCGATGGGTTTGGTTTTGGCAGCAAGACGATCTGGATCACGACGGAAGTGGTGCTCATCATCATGATCCTCGGCGTCACGACCGCCGGTAAGCGAGGGCGATGGCACGAAAAATGGATCGATTACCGTCAGCTTGCAGAGGAAATGCGCCAATACCGGCTGTATTTTCTGACCTTGGGACGCAAGACTGGTGTTGATGACTTTACGCAGGGCGAAGGCGGTGAAGCGGCTGGCTGGGTTGACTGGTATTTTGCCGCGACGCGTCGAGAAGCGGGTATGACATCCGGGAGCTTTGACGCCGCCAACATATGTGTAATAGCAGAAACAGTCTTGCGCGAGGAGATACGCCCGCAGATCGCTTATCACGATCGCAAGGCGGCAACGCTTCATGTAATGGAGCACCGCTTGCATATTTTGGGCGAGATGGCCTTTGCCACGACGTTGCTCATTTGTCTCGGCTATCTTTTTCTCGTGTTCTACGGCGACAAAGATGGCGGCGCGGCGCAAGCCTTTACGTACAAGGCGGAAAAAATAGCAAAAAACTGGGTCACCATGATGACCGGGTTTCTGCCGGCGCTCGGCGCGGCATTTTTCGGTATTCGCGTGCAGGGCGAATTCGGATCAACGGCGGAACGGTCCCATGCGACGGCGACGCAGCTAAAAAACATAGCAGAAAAGTTCGAGGCGCTGGCGGAAGCCGATGCGCCTCGATTGCGCAACCTTCGTGTGCGGGTCGAAGAGGCGGCACAGGCCATGCTGATGGAAAATATGGACTGGCGCCTGCTTTATATCTCCAAGCCGTTGAATCTGCCCGGCTAAAGCAGGATTTTTGTTTTCCCCAGCTGTTTCCTTGCGAAACTGTAAGCTTCGATCGGTCGCGGAGGTGATGAGAGTCACCTTATAGGGGCGTTACAAATTGTATCCGCGCCGCTTGATAAGGGCGCATTTTCCTCTTGCCGGAAACTTATTGCGATGTCTGCCATTTCTATCATCCACGCGCCTGGCGACGCACGCTTTGGCGAACAGATTGCCGATGCGCTTTCGCGCGACGGCCACAAAGTTAAGCGTCACAGCGGAGATCCGTTGTCCGGCGATCTCGGCCTTGATGACAATCTGGCGATTGTCGTGTGGTCGGGGGCGGCGGCAAAGCTGGCGCGCATCCATGAACAGGCGCGCGAAGCGCTGGCGCGTGGCGCATTGATCCCGGTTGCGCTCGGCGACGCATTGCCGCCACGCGGGTTTGAAAATCTTCCACCTGTCGACCTTTCTGGATGGACCGGCGCCGTTGATGACCCTCGATGGCGTTTTGTGCTTGGTGAAATTGATGTCGCAGCGCACCGGGATATTTTGGAAGATGGCGCGGTTTGGGCGGATGCTATTGCTGAGGAGCAGCAAAACGAAACCGGCGTTCCGGCTTCTGCGATAATATTGGATGCGGAATGGCCGCCGGAAAATGATGATCAAGTCTTCGACGCGGAATTCGATGATGATTTCGCCCGCGAAGAAATTTCATCGGAGTCGCCGGACTATGTGCTTCAGCGCCATCCCGCTGGCTTTCAACCGATTCATGTGGCGATTGGCGCGAGCCTTGGTCTTGCCGTTCTGACGGCGGCGGCGGCGATATTGGCGCCGATATTTTTGTCATCGCCGGCACAAATAGCGAGCACCACGCCGCCCCCCGAAACGGCGACGCCGGCGACGCTCGCTTTTGTCAAGCCGGTTGCCGTTGATGAAGAGGAAAACGCCGCTGCTATTTCAGATGCGGACGATGGTGTCGAAAATGCAACGCCGACAGCAACGTTGGCGCTTATGGCGCCGGTTGATGGCGCCGGAAATAGTGTTGACGCGCCGGATACGGAAAAATCCGTCAAAAAAGCGGCGCCAGAAACAGAAGCGCCGGCCGAGACAGAAATAGATCTCACTTCGGTTATGCCGGATGACGCCGCGCTGGAAGACCTTGTCGCTGCGACGACATCCAAGGCCGCGCCGGAAGATACTGATCCGTCCACAGATGAGTCGATAGATCGCATTGCGGCCGGCGACTATTTCAAGGACTGCGAAACCTGCCCTGATATGGCCGCACTCGCCGCAGGTGGGTTTTCCATGGGCTCGCCGACCGACGAACCGGCGCGCCATGTTGCCGAAGGACCCCTCATCGGCATCGTGCTGTCAAAGGGCTTTGCACTGGGCGCGACCGAAGTGACTTTTGCCCAATGGCTTGCCTGCGTCGATGACGGCGGCTGCAAGGGGCATGCGCCTTACGATCATGGGTGGGGCCGGGGCGACAGACCGGTTGTCGATGTTTCTTTCGAAGACGCGCAAGCTTATGCGGACTGGCTATCGGCTAAAACCGGTCATCGCTATCGCCTGCCGAGTGAGGCTGAATGGGAATATGCCGCCCGCGCCGGCGCTGCGGCGGCGTTTTCTTTCGGCGGGACCATATCGACGGCGCAAGCGAATTTTAACGGCGACCATGCCTACGGCGTTTCCGGCGGGATCAATCGCGTGCGCACAACGCCGGTTGCAAGCTTTGCCCCCAACGCGTTTGGTATCTTCGACATGCACGGCAATCTCTGGGAATGGACTGCTGACTGTTGGTCAGATAGCCATGGCGGCCTGCCATCGGACGGAACCGCACGCGGCGGCAATTGCGGGATGCGGGTTTTAAAAGGCGGCGCGTGGAACACCGGGGGGTGGCGCTTGCGATCCGCGCACAGGATTGCCAAGGACCAGACCGCCCGGGAATATGACAATGGCTTCCGCGTTGCGCGGGATATGGATTGAGGTGGGGCATTTCCTACCGCAACGTTAATGTCCCAGGTTTTTTAGCGCTGTCGTGACCGTCACGGGTTGCGGGGCTTGGCCTTGCTCCTTATATCCCGCCAGAAAGCAGCGCCGGATACCGGCGGCGCTGGAAATTTAGTGTCTAAAAATGGGGTTCGCCCACTCCCGGCGCTTTTCAGGCGCATTGTCGGTTTTTGCCGATGGCGCCGATTGAAGGCCAGGAATAACTGGGCGGCTCGCTGGAAGGAGAATAAGGATTATGGGTAAGGTCATTGGCATCGACCTCGGGACGACGAACTCTTGTGTCGCCGTCATGGAAGGAAAAGAGCCGAAAGTTGTTGAAAATGCTGAGGGCGTCAGGACGACGCCGTCGGTTGTCGCGTTCAGTGATGATGGCGAGCGATTGATTGGCCAGCCGGCGAAGCGTCAGGCGGTCACCAACCCTGAAAACACTTTTTTTGCAATTAAGCGCCTGATCGGGCGCCCGTTTTCAGACCCCATGGTCGCCAAAGATAAAGGCATGGTCCCCTACGAGATTGTCAAAGGCGACAATGATGACGCCTGGGTCGAAAGTCGCGGCGAGAAATACGCCCCGTCACAAGTCTCTGCTTTTATCTTGCAGAAGATGAAAGAAACCGCCGAAGCCTATCTCGGCGATGAGGTTACTCAGGCCGTTATCACTGTCCCCGCCTATTTTAACGACGCCCAGCGTCAGGCGACGAAGGACGCCGGCAAAATCGCCGGGCTCGAAGTGCTTCGGATTATCAACGAGCCAACAGCTGCAGCGCTTGCCTATGGGTTTGATAAAAAAGGCGCCAAGAAAATTGCTGTTTACGACCTCGGCGGCGGCACCTTTGACATGTCGATCCTTGAGATCGGCGACGGCGTCTTTGAAGTGCTCGCGACCAATGGCGACACGTTCCTTGGCGGCGAAGATTTCGATATGCGTATTGTCGAATATCTGGCGAGTGAATTCAAAAAAGATCAGGGTATTGATCTGCGCAAGGATAAACTCGCGCTGCAACGCCTGAAAGAAGAGGCGGAAAAAGCAAAGAAAGAACTTTCGTCGACCTCGCAGTATGAATTAAACCTGCCGTTTATAACGGCGGACCAGTCGGGTCCGAAACATTTGACCATGAAGCTGACGCGCGCAAAGCTCGAAAGCCTGGTTGAAGATCTCGTCAAGCGCACGGTTGACCCTTGCAAGGCGGCCCTCAAAGACGCCGGTCTCACGCCTGGCGATATCGACGAAGTTATTCTCGTCGGCGGCATGACGCGGATGCCGAAAGTTCAGGAAACAGTTCAGCAAATCTTTGGCAAAGAGCCTCATAAGGGCGTTAACCCAGACGAAGTTGTCGCTCTTGGCGCCGCCATTCAGGCAGGCGTTCTACAGGGTGACGTCAAGGACGTCCTGCTTCTTGACGTAACGCCATTGTCGCTTGGCATTGAGACGTTGGGCGGTGTTTTCACGCGCCTTATTGATCGCAACACAACAATTCCGACGAAAAAGTCCCAGACTTTTTCAACCGCTGAAGACAATCAGTCGGCGGTGACAATCCGTGTATTCCAGGGCGAGCGCGAAATGGCGGCCGATAACAAGATGCTCGGCCAATTCGATCTTGTGGGCATTCCACCGGCGCCCCGCGGCATACCGCAGGTCGAGGTGACGTTTGATATTGACGCCAACGGCATTGTTCATGTTTCGGCCAAAGATAAGGCGACCAATAAAGAACAGTCGATCCGCATCCAGGCCTCCGGCGGGCTTTCCGATGATGACATCGAGAATATGGTCAAAGAGGCTGAAGCCAATGCGGATGCTGACAAGCAGCGCCGTGAAGCGGTCGAATCGAAAAACCGCGCCGAAGCGCTGGTTCATTCCACCGAGAAAAACCTTGAAGAATATGGCGACAAGGTTTCCGGCGAGGACAGGCAGGCAATTGACGAAGCGCTTGTCACGCTGAAAGAGACGCTGGAAAAAGAAGACGCTGACCTTGAAGCCATTAACACTGCGTCGACGGCGCTGGCGCAGGCTTCGATGAAGCTGGGCGAAGCGATGTACAAAGAAGGCGCCGCTGCCGCCGAAGGCGATGCGGCGGCTGACGCCGCAGCGGACGCTGACGATGATGATGACAGCGATGTTGTCGATGCCGACTTCGAAGAAGTCGACGGCGAGAAGAAAGACTAGAAATGAGAGGCGGCGCGATGAAACGCGCCGCCGCTTTCTCAAGGCGGCCCTGTTTCGCAGACAAAACAGGGCGCGACAGCTGACTGGTGTAAAGGGCGGCGCGGTATATGGCGCAACAATGCTACTACGAAACGCTCGGCGTTGAGCGCGGCGCCGATCCGGCGGCGGTCAAATCGGCATTTCGCAAGCGCGCAATGCAATATCATCCTGACCGCAATCAGGACGATCCGGCAGCGGAACAAAAATTTAAACAGCTCGGCGAGGCCTACGAGATTCTCTCTGACGATCAAAAACGCGCGGCCTATGACCGGTTCGGCCATGCAGCGTTTGAAAACGGTAATGGCGCCAGCGCGCGCGGCTTTGGCGGGGCCGGGGCCGGCGGCTTTTCCGACGTTTTTGAAGATATCTTCAGCGAATTTATGGGCGGGCGCGGCGCTCGTCGTGGTGGTCCCGGCCGCGGCGCCGACCTCAAATATAATCTCGAGATCACGCTTGAAGAATCGTTCCACGGTAAAAAAGCAGAGATTCATGTGCCGGGCTCCGTCGCCTGTGAAACCTGCGAGGGCTCAGGCGCGAAACCGGGTTCAGGCCCAACCGATTGCGGAACCTGTAAGGGCGCAGGCCGGGTTCGGATGCAACAGGGCTTTTTCACGATTGAGCGCACCTGCCCTGCTTGTCACGGCGAAGGCCGGGTGATTGCTGATCCGTGTGCGGATTGCAGCGGCCAGGGCCGGGTGCGTAAAGAACGCCAGCTTTCCGTTGACGTCCCGGCAGGTATTGAAAGCGGCACGCGCATTCGCCTTTCCGGCGAAGGCGAAGCGGGCCCACGCGGCGGGCCCGAGGGCGATCTTTATATTTTTATCGGCCTTGCTGAGCATGACCTCTTTGAGCGCGACGGCCGCGATCTTTATTGTGCCATGCCGATCCCCATGACGACGGCGGCGCTGGGCGGCGACTTTGAAGCCCCGACCATCGACGGCGGACGGGTGAAAATTTCCGTGCCTGAAGGCGCCCAGACCGGCAAAAGGTTTCGCGTGCGCAGCAAGGGCATGACGCAGCTCAACCAAAAAACCCGCGGCGATCTTTTTGTCGAGGTTCAGGTGGAAACGCCGACGGGCCTTAACGCCGAACAAAAAGACTTGCTTCGCCAGTTTTGTGAAGCTGGCGGCGGCGAGGATTGTTGCCCGCAGTCACAGGGCTTTTTCCAGCGCGCGAAAAACTTTTGGGATAATGTGACCGACGGGCGGTAGGGCGTCCACTTGAAGCGCTTTCTTGCCAATTCAGCGAGTCACCGTTCAACCGGCTTGAGCCCCAGCAACACTGCAGCGCCGACCATGAACCCGCCCCCGATTTTTTTAAGACGGCCCTGCATATGCGGCGTGACGCGTGCGGCGATCCAGTCGGCGCCGGCGCCATAGAGCGACAGCATGAACGCGTCCATGGCGATATAGGTGGCGGATAAAATAAGAAATTGTGGCCAGAAGGGCGCCGAAGAGGAAATGAATTGCGGGAACAGGGCTGCGAAAAAGATCACGGCTTTGGGGTTTGACGCCGAAGTGATGAAGCCCTGCAACCACAGCTTTCGCCGGCTGGTTTTCGGCGCGGCCCCGCTGCCGGTTAGTTTTTCTTTCGCCAACATCATCTGTATGCCCATAAAGGCAAGATAGAAAACGCCGGCCCATTTGATGTAAAAAAGCGCGTTCTCAAACTGCATGAGAAGGGCTGCAAGGCCGAAGCCTGCAAACAGCATCTGCGCCATATTTGCGGTGAGATCGCCCGCCGCTGTCGCAAGGGACCGGCGAAAGCCATGGGCGAGACTGTTCGACAGCATCAGAAGATGACTGGGTCCCGGCGTTGACATCAACGCGGCGACCGTGGCGGCGTAAATAAGCCAGAGTTCAATGCTCATGCGCGCTATTATCGGTGACGGGGCAAGCGAGCGCAAGAAGGCGGTAACGAAAGCTGCCTGCAATCACCGGGCTCTTTCGAGCACGCAAAAAACTTCCGGATGATGTGACCGACGGACAGCAGCGCGGCTTGCCAGTTTACTGTCCCGCCCTTAGTCTTCCCACAAATACAGCGCCTTTCTTTTGTTGGCGCGTATCAAAATGATGGGGGTCACGTGACATTTTCTATTGCTGCACGCCTGGTTGTGCTCGCGAGCATTTTCATATTCACCGCATCCTGCACCACGACGGCCACCAATGCCGGAAAGGGGCTTGTGTTTTCCGACCAGAGTGCAAACGGATTGCTGTTAGTGCAATTGGAATTCGACCATGATCCACCCCATTCCTATGTTGTTACGATTGCGCCGTTCGATGTCGATACAAACACAACGGGCGAGCCCATCAATTTAGGAATGAATGCGATGGATGCTTTTGGTTTTCGCGCGATCTCTGAAATTCGCAAATCAACTGTAAAGCGCCACCACCTGACCGAATTAACGCCGGGCGTTTATGTCATTGAGCGGATTAATCGCTGGCACAGTCAAGTTTCGGCAACGACAATATTTTGCAGCACGCGAAAATTCACTGTTTTGCCAGGGAAAGTGAACAATGTCGGCGATGTCAGGTTTTCATTCACGGGCAATAGAGGCCGCATACGTTACGTTCGTCCGCCCGAGAGAAGTGAGGCCAGGGACTATCTGTCAGGTTATCATGGTGTTACCGCGGACGTCGTTAACACCGAGCTTGTTGAGATAGAACGCCAGGTTATTCAGGCTGAGAGGGGTGAGGTAAACGCCAACGGATTTGCGTGCCAGTGACCGTCCACGACTTCTGATGATCTTAATCGGTCGTCGCTTCCCTTTACGGGCTCTCCGTTGGTCATCCGTTTAAAATCCTGCCCTCACAAGCTCAAAACCGATCATTGCGAGGCCGACAAATCCTGCGCCCCAGGCGGCGGAACGCAACACCGGCACGCCGATCATATAAATAATTGCGAAGGCGGCGCGCGCGGTCAGGAAGAGAACGGCGCCCGCGACGGTGAGCGGCGTCGAGACGCCGCTAAGATGCGCAATCAAGATCAATGGGACAAAGATCGCCATGCCCTCAAGGTGATTGGCGACGATGCGCTTCATGCGCCCCTGCAGGACCGAAGGATCACGCGGCTCGTCGCGCGGGCCGAGCCCCCATTTAAAACCGTGGATCGCGGGAGCTAACCCGCCCTGGATGAACAGCAAAACCAGCAGCATTGCAGCGACGCCGAACAGCGCCTGAAATTCAACGGACATATCACTCACTCCCTTTTCAGAAGTTACTATAATAACTGTAGTTGCTAGTCAAATCGATGTCGCACGCCTATGATGCGGGCATGAGCGATGCGACCCCCGGATGCCCGATTGCGCGTGCGGCGCTGATCCTTGGATCGCGCTGGACGGCGCAGATTATGCGCGAGCTGTTGGAAAACGGCGCGCGCCGGTTCCAGGATTTTCAGGATGCGCTTGACGGCATCCCGCCAAACACGCTGTCGAACCGCCTCAAAATGCTGGAAGAAAGCGGCATCGTTGCGCGGTCATTTTATGAAGATCATCCGCCCCGCGCTGAATATCTGTTGACCGCCAAGGGCAGGAAAATGAGCGGCATCATCGGCGCCATGCGCGACTGGGGCTCAAAATACGGCTGAGCCTTCGCTTCATTTCCAAATGACAGCAAAAGGAACGCCTTGTCGCATCTCGGCGGCGATTAACCGTTTAGACCGTTGACGGATTTTTATTATCCGCGTCAGGGTGCGGGTGCTGATTTACGTCCGCCATGAAGTTGCGTTCATGGATGCGGCGGGCTGAAGGGCAAAAAATAAAATCGGATAAAGAAAAGGAAAAACCATGAGAAAGATTCTTTTAACTGCCGTCTTTTTAGGCGCTGCTGTCGCCATGCCGGCGTCCGCAAATGAGACCGAAGATTTTTGCGTAGACTTTGTAACCAGCAATGACATGGGGAGCACTGAACCATGCTCTTGTGTCGGAGAGGTCGGCGAAGCCAATGCCGCGGTGAAAGAAGAAATTCTCGCCCTGGCGTCGCCGGAAGATACCGATAACCTCAGCGAATCCGCACAAGAGGCGCTCTCCGTCTGTTTCCCGCAGGATGAAGCCGCGTAAGAGGTTTATCCAAATTCCATATTGCAAACGGCGCTGTTGAAAGCATTAGCTTCAATGGCGCCATTTTCATTTGTACAGAGAGTAAATAACAAAACCTCCTGCGCAACTTCTCTCGCAAAAGATATTTCACCTGCAGGTCGCAATCCTTATCCGCCGTCCCTATATTGAAACCTCAGAAAGGTTTCGCTTATGCCCGGCGGCGCGCCCTATCATTACGCCAAGACCATAGGCTTCCGGCCCGCCGACCCTGTCGCTGATGCGGAAACGCTGATTGCTTTTGGTCGCGGCCTTTATGCCGAGAGCCTTGGCGATGAGGCCGGATTTCGGCGCGATTTCGGTCAGCGCGGACAGCGATTTCCGTTTTGGATTGCCGCATGCGCCGCAGCCGATCCTTCCTTTGCAGCATTTTTGACGGAAGACAAAAAGGTCATCGGTATGGCGGTTCTTGGCGCGGACCGCAGCAACAAATCCGTCGGCCATGTGCATCATTTCTATGTCAGAACCTCTCACCGCGGCCGGGGCTTCGGTGGCCTTCTTGATGATTATGCACGCTCGACGCTGCGGCGCGCTGGTTTTGTCCGCGCGCGCCTTAATGTGACGGTGCGTAATGCCCGCGCGATCCGGTTTTATCTGGCGCAAGGCTGGGTTGACGTCGGTGGTGCGCGGCCGGGTCTGCGCCTTATGGAGGTTGCGCTTTGATCACAATCATCTACCCCTGATCCAAAGTGCAACACGAATAGGCAAACGCTATGCCCAAAACATCAATCCTTGTCGCCGGCGCCGGGGGGCGCATGGGAAAAGCTGTGGTCGCAGAGGTTTTGCGCACGCCCGGCGCAACGCTTGCCGGGGGCTTTGAACGCCCTGGCGGGCCTGACATCGGCAAGGACATCGGCGTTCTTGCCGGGCTCGACGCCATCGGCCTTCATGTAGAGGACGCTGCGGTAAAAGGCCTGAAACGCGCCGGCGCGTTGATAGATTTTACGGCGCCGCAGGTCTCTGTGGGTAACGCCAGGGATGCGGCGGAGACCGGTGTTGCGCATATCATCGGCACGACCGGGTTTTCGTCAGATGACGAAACGGAAATTGCAGCGCTTGCGCTTAAAATCCCGATCGTCAAATCCGGTAATATGAGCCTTGGTATCAATCTTTTGACGGCGCTCGTTGAAGAGGCCGCAAAAATATTGAGCGATGACTACGATATTGAAATTTTCGATGCGCATCACCGGCATAAAGTCGATGCGCCCTCGGGTACTGCGTTGATGCTCGCGGCCGCGGCAGCGCGTGCGCGCGGGATTAAACTTGACGAAAACACCACAGGGCTGAGGGGCGACCGGAATGGCGCGCGCGAAAAGGGCGATATCGGTTTTGCGGTCTCACGCGGCGGCGGGATTGTTGGTGAGCACCATGTGACTTTTGCCGGTGAAGCGGAAAGCATTACGCTGTCTCATCGGGCAATTGACCGCGCTTTATTTGCTTCCGGGGCAGTAGCCGCGGCAAAATGGGCGATCGGTAAGGCGCCGGGGCTCTATTCAATGCGTGATGTGCTGGGGTTTGCGGACGCCGCAGCGTCATAGCCGGGTGCGCAAATTGCGCACAATTTAACTGTAATTGAAACGATCAGGACGACGCTCCCTCAACCAGCGCGTGGCAAGGTTAGGGCCAGGGCGTTTCCCAGGTAAAGAGGTTCCCGGTTTATCGTCTGGAAACGCCCAAATTATAATGGCTGGCGCATTTCTGGTCGGAAAACCGCTTCACACCTTTCCGGGAATGCGCTTGCGAAAGGGTCCTTATGCGTAACGAAATCCTCACTGCCGCAGCGGTCATCATCATCGCCGTCCTGGTCGTTGGGCGCCTCAACGATGTCGACAGCGGAAAATTCCGGAACGCTGCCGTGCGCGATCAGGCTCGCGATAGTGCAGAGGCCAGTGCGCCCGCGCCGCGAATTGCAACCGTTCAACCCCAATTCGGAAACGAAGTGCGCATCAGCGCCGCACCGGACCACCAGTTTTATGTCAATGCCGAAGTTAACCGCAGCACGGCAAGGTTCCTTGTGGACACCGGCGCCGGGTTTGTGGCGCTGCGCGACTCTGATGCGCGCAATGCCGGGATATATACATCCTGGGCGGACTATACGTGGTCAGTGCATACAGCGAACGGTGAAACCAAGGCAGCGGTTGTCACGCTTGATGAAATTGAAATAGATGGGCTCAGGATCGAAGGCGTAAAAGCCTATATCCTTCAGGATGAGCAGCTCGCGATCAATTTACTTGGTATGAGTTTTCTGTCGCGCCTTGAAAGCGTTGAAGCCCGCGGCGGTGAGTTGATTTTGAGGGGCTAGTGAAGTTTCCGGACCACGACTGGAGCGTTTTCAGCGAAAGTGGAGCCGGTTTCGCGGTTCGAAAACGCGATCAAGCAATAATTTAGAGCGGGTGAACCGAATAGCAGGTCGGTTAAACCGCTCTAGGCGTCCCAACTGGATCGTGTACGCATGGCGCGCGCCCATTTGTTCACATTGTCGCAATGATCCGGAATGGGAAGATCGAACGCATCCGCAAGCATAAGAACCGTCATCCCGTGCACATCGGCCATTGTGAACGCCTCTCCCGCGATGAAAGGTCTGCCGTCCGATATTTCGCGATCCAGCCAGGACCATTTCTCCGGTATCGCCTTGACTTGCGCCTCGGCGAAGGCGGGAACCTGGTCGACGATGTCTGCAAACAGGGAGAGGGAATGACGGACGAACAGGCCGTAGGGCATGAAGATCTGTCCGTAGATCCGTTGGCTCCACATCTCTATGTGTCCTTGCTCCGCCGCATCTCTTCCCATTAGGGGCGGCTCGGGAAACGCGGCTTCAAGGTAGCGGCAAATGGCCAGACTTTCGGTGATAACCTGACCATCATCAAGCTCAAGAACCGGTAGCTCGCCCAGCGAATTGATCTTCCGGAATTCCGTCGAGCGCGTACCGGCGGGGATATCAAGGTCAACGCGGGGGATCTCAATTCCCTTTTCCGCAATGAATATCCGCACGCGTTTTGTGTTACCGGAAGGTGCATTGTACAATTTCATTCGCTCTATAATCCTTTTAAAAAACTGTCGAGCGCCTTAAGGCTGCCGTCCCATCCGCCTGTGAGCGCACGGCGTGCTTCATCGGACTGCAAGCGCTCATGGGTGATGCAAATCTTGACGCCGTCGACGTGGCGATTGAAGTCCACGGTTACGCGCGTCGGCGCTCCGTTTTCATCTCGCCAACCCTCTACCTGCTCTTCAGAGGTCCAGGTAAACACCAGCCTGCGCGGCGGGCTGATCTCGATATAGGCGCCGAAATGGTGGTGAAGGACTCCCTCCGGACCAATCATCCGAAATCGCCACTCGCCTCCGACACGCAGATCGCGCATCAGCACCTCCGCACGAAACCCGGGAGGACCGAACCATTTTTCTAATGACGCAACGCTGGTCCAGGCGTTGAATGCCGCTTCCGCGGAGGCATTATAGACGCGGCTAACCTTGACCGTCTGCAACGGATCACTGGCCGTCGCTTGACCCGCGCCCGGGCTCATTCTTGAGCCTCAAGGAATTCACCAAGCGCATCGAGTTTGTGCTCCCAAAACTGACGGTAAAGAGCGACCCAATCAAAAACATCGATCAGCGGCGCTGCGTTGAAGCGGCAGCGGATTTTCCTGCCCTCTTTGATGCGATGCGCCAAGCCTGCCTTTTCCAGAACCTGAATATGCCTGGAGACGGAAGCGAATGACATGTCATACGGCTCGGTTAACTCGGTCACATATGCATCGCCTAGCGAAAGGCGCGCCAGGATCGCTCGTCTTGTGGGATCGGCCAGCGCCGTGAACACGCCGTCCAGATCTGACCTTACTTGCCGCACCTCTGTCCTCCTCTCGACATTCAATGAATTTGTAAAATAACCTGAGGTCAATAATTATTCAACAAGTTTATTGAATATCTGGGTTTGAGATGCGCTGCCGCCCATCTGAGACGGAAAACTCCCCTGCAATGTGAAAGCATGCCGCAATCAGGGCTGTGCGCTGATCGTCAGTCCGCGCCCTAGTGTTCCGCCGCCATCAGGCTTGGCAGTTTTCCGAGATCCGCGCCGGCCTGGCGCATGAAGATTTTCCGCAAGGGAGCGACCCTGCCGATAGCGCCCATGCCGATATCGCGGACCAGTCTCAATGGGCCAATATCATTTGAAAACAGACGGTTTAGCAGATCGGTGCCGAGCGCGAGGGCGGCTGAGTCAAACCGTCGCCAGCGCTGGTAATTATCCAACACACCTTCGGAACCGATATCGAGGCCAAGTTCCCGGGCCTCCAGCAATACATCGGCCAGCGCGGCGATGTCTTTGACGCCAAGATTGTAACCTTGTCCGGCGATAGGGTGAATGGCGTGTGCGGCGTCGCCAATAAGCGCAAGACGCGGCGCAATGTAACTTTGCGCGAGATGAAAGGCGAGCGGGTAGGACCAGCGACCGCCCACAACTTCAAGCACGCCAAGATAGGGACCAAAACGGTTTTCAATTTCCTTTTGAAACGCCTTTTCGTCGAGGGCAAGAAAGGCCGGCGCGGCGTCGCTGCGCTCTGTCCAGACCAGTGAAGACCGATTATCCGTAAGGGGAAGAATGGCAAAAGGCCCGGACGGCAGAAAAAACTCCTGGGCGACACCGTGATGACTGCGTTCATGAGCGACCGTGGCAACAATGCCGGTTTGCTTGTAGCGCCATTGATTTACCTTGATATTGGCTTCGGCGCGCAGTGTTGAAAAGCGCCCGTCGGCAGCGATAACAAGCGCGGCAGTGATTTCGCACCCATCCTCAAGCGCCGTTACCGCCTGGGCGCTTTCATAATGCGTCGATGCCCGCCGCGCGGGCGCCAGCATCGATATATTTTCCGCAGCAGCGATCGCGTCAAACAGCGTCTCCCGCAAAAGCTGGTTTTCAACAATCCAGCCAAGCGGCTGATCATCACCAAGCTCTCGACTATCAAAATGCAATTGAAAGGTTGAAACCGCGCCTTCGTCAAACCGGTTTTTTGCGCGGCCGTCGGTGACCAGAATATCGCGAATGGCTTCGGCGCCCGGCGCGATGCCGTCCCACAAGCCCAACCGCTTGAAAACCCGGGCAGAGGCATAGGAAATTGCCGTTGTGCGCCCGTCAAACCCTTGGCCGCGCATTGCAGCAGGGTTCTGTGCATCGATCACAGCACAGGTAAACCCACGCGCCTCAAGCGCCAGCGCCGCCAGCCCGCCGGCGAGCCCGCCGCCAACAACGCAGATATCAAATTGATTTCTTTCCGCCATAAGAGAAGGATTTTGCGCGTTCTGCGGACTGTCGTCTACTGGCGCGCTTGCGACTGCGGCGAAAAGCGCGGCACAAGAGCGTGATCAGGAAAGACGGGGCCGGTTTTTCGGTTCGATTATACAACAGAGAAGAATCTAATCTGGCGTAGGGTGGTTTTTGTTTGAATCAAACCCTGCTCTAGAACAGGAAGATGCTGCGGCGGACAGGAGACTGACATGCAACGGATCTTGACGATTACGACGGGCGCCCTGATCGCGCTGATATCGTCAGCGCAGGCACAAGAAATTGCGCCAGCGACCGATACTGCGCGCTTTGCTTTGGATAGCGGGCTTTTGCTGGCGGCGGGGCTTGCCGCAATTCTGGTCCTGACGGGTTTTTGCATGCGTGACGTGGGGCTCGCGCGCGCCAGGAATGCGCAGGCGGTCTGTTTACGAACGATCGCAATTTTCGCAATCAGCGCCATTACTTTCTGGCTGGTCGGGTTCAATCTGATTTACGGCATCGAAAGCGACGGCCTCCTGGGCGGCCTCGAAATATGGAAGCTGCAGGACGAAGACCCGGTCGCGCAGGGATATGCGTCGGGCGTTTTCTGGTTCTTTCAAATGATGCTGGCGGCGCTCGCTGCGGCTGTTATCTCAAGTGTCCTTTCAGAGCGCGTCCGGTTTTGGCCGTTTGTGTTTTTCACCGCCGTATTTTGTGGGCTGATTTATCCGATCGTTGCGTCCTGGGTCTGGGGTGGAGGATATCTTTCGGCCAGCTGGGGCTTTTATGATTATGGCGGTGGCGGGGTCATTCATGTGACGGCTGGCGCTGCGGCGCTTGCGGCGGCGATGATTGTTGGTCCGCGCCCCGGCAAATATAGCGAAGGGGCGCCGCGCCAGGCGGCGTCAACTGAATTAGCGCTTGCAGCTTTTGGTGTTGTGCTGATGCTTGCAGGCTGGCTGGTTGTCTTGGCGGCTATGGGGCGCTCATTTTCATCGACTGAAGCGGTGATTTCTGTTGCCTCTATTACGGTCAATGCTGTGCTTGCCGCCGCTGGCGGCGTTCTTGCGGCGTTGTTTTTGACCCAGACGGTTTATCGACGCGCGGGTCTGGTGACTGTTCTTTGCGGCGCGATCGGCGGGTTGATTTCGATTTCAGCTGATCCCCTCAATCCCGGACTTTGGCAGGCGGTAATGATTGGCGCCGTTGGCGGGGTAATCGTGACGGTGGCGCCGCCGTTTCTCGACCGCTATCGCATCGACGATGCAGGATTTGTCATTCCGGCCCATCTCATGTGCGGTCTTTGGGGCATTTTGATCGTTCCCTGGTCCAATCCGGACGCAGGGATGTTGGGCCAAATCGTTGGCGCGGCCAGTATCGCTGGGTTTTCTTTTTTGATGGGCGTACTTTTGTGGGTGGCGCTTCGATACACAATCGGTGTGCGACTGCCGCCAGTCAGCGAGCCTTTAACCCATGGCGATTAAACCGAATGCTCCAAAAGTTAACGTGCGTTAACCCTTTTTGAGCGAGAGCATGCCACAATTGTTATTCGCCCCAAACTGTAAAACATAACATTCCGTATCCGTATCATGTCGCGACATACCAGAACATTTTCCCGCCGCTCCGCCCGAAACCGAGATCAATTCGAAGAATTCATCGAGCGGCTACGCCTGTTCGCACGCAGCGTATTGATGCGCGCCGGCGGCGTAGCGATGGTGGTGCTGGCGGTTTGGCTATGCGCAGCGCTTTCGACCTTTTCGATAAGCGATCCCAGTTTCAATACTGCCACTGCGGCGCCAGCGCAGAATATTGCCGGATCGGCTGGCGCCATCGCCGCTGACCTGTTTTTGCAGGCGCTTGGCGGGGCATCCTTCTTATTGATTATGCCGCTGACGATTTGGGGCGGTGTTGCGTTTATCAAGGGCGCACCTGAGGAAACGCCACGAGATTTCTGGCTTCGTTTAGGGCTTGCGCCTGTTGCTTTGCTGGCAGCGGCCGCTTTTGCCGCTGCTATTCCGGCGCCGGCAACATGGCCGTTTGCATCGGGTCCGGGCGGGTTCGTTGGCGATGCCATCCTGACGGGCCTCACAGGATTGCTGGCCGGCTTTGAGCTGCCCGTGATCACTCAACTTCTTGCAGGTGTTTTTGCGATCGGCGGAATTGTCAGTTACGCCATTCTCTGCGGCTTGACGCGCGATCGTGTGATGGAAGCCTGTTGGGCACTCGAAGACAGTTGGTATTTTGTCCATGATTTCGTTGTCGCGCGCTTTGAAATGATCAAAGGGCGTGGCGAGGTGTTCGAACTGGATGGGACCGAAGAAGAAGGCGAGTATGAGGATGAGGATACGGTTCTCGCCGCGCCGCGCCGCAAGCGCAGAATTATTCGAAAAGATCTGAAAGCATCAGATAGCCGCCGAGAACGGCGAGAGGCGCAACCGGTGTTGCCTGTTTTTTCAGCGGGCACCTATGAATTGCCGCCGCTTAACCTTCTTGCAAAGCCAAACGGCGCCCGCCGGACTGTCATCTCAGATGATGCGCTGGAGCAAAATGCGCGCATGCTTGAAACTGTCCTTGCGGATTTCGGTGTCAGAGGCGAAATCATCCATGTACGCCCGGGCCCGGTCGTAACGCTTTATGAGCTGGAGCCTGCAGCAGGGGTTAAATCCTCGCGGGTCATTGGCCTTGCGGACGATATCGCACGCTCAATGAGCGCGGTGGCTTGCCGCGTCGCATTGGTGCCGGGCAGAAATGTGATTGGTGTTGAATTGCCGAACCAGGATCGCGAGATGGTTTTTCTCCGCGAACTCCTGGGCGCCTCAGAGTATGAAAATTCCGGCGGCGACCTCACCCTCGCGCTGGGGAAATCAATCGGCGGCGAGCCGGTTTTCGCAGATCTTGCGCGGATGCCGCACCTCTTGATTGCAGGCACCACGGGTTCCGGGAAATCGGTTGGGATCAATACCATGATCCTGTCTTTGCTTTATCGTCTGTCTCCAGATCAATGCAAGCTAATCCTGGTTGATCCAAAAATGCTTGAGTTATCTGTCTATGACGGCATACCGCATTTGCTGGCGCCGGTTGTTACGGACCCCCGCAAGGCCGTTGTTGCGCTGAAATGGACTGTGCGCGAGATGGAAGAGCGCTACCGCAAGATGTCAAAAGTTGGCGTGCGCAACATCGAAGGGTTCAATGACCGCGTCGATGAAGCAGAGGAAAAAGGCGAAACACTGTCGCGGACGGTTCACACTGGCTACGACGAAGAAACCGGCGAACCGGTTTATGAAACCGAAGATCTCGAATACGAACCAATGCCCTTCATCGTCGTGGTCATTGATGAGGTCGCCGATTTGATGATGGTCGCTGGCAAGGATATTGAGGCGATGGTGCAGCGTCTGGCGCAGATGGCGCGTGCGGCGGGCATCCACCTCATTATGGCAACACAGCGGCCCTCTGTGGATGTGATTACCGGCACCATCAAGGCAAACTTTCCGACGCGCATCAGCTTTCAGGTGACGTCAAAAATCGACAGCCGCACGATTTTGGGCGAGCAAGGCGCAGAGCAACTGCTCGGCCAGGGCGACATGCTGCACATGGCCGGGGGCGGTCGCCTACGGCGTGTTCACGGGCCGTTTGTTTCGGATAATGAAGTAGAAAAGATCGTCAAGTTTTTGAAAAAACAAGGCGCGCCGGACTATGTTCAGGAAGTTACAGAATTGCGCGAAGGCGACGAGGGCGGCGGCGGATTTGACATTGGCGGCAATACGTCATCCGGAGACGCCCTTTATGATCGTGCTGTTGCGGTGGTCTTAAGGGACCGCAAGGCGTCGACCTCCTATGTGCAGCGCCGCTTGCAGATTGGATATAACCGGGCTGCGACATTGATCGAGAAAATGGAAGAAGAGGGCGTCATTTCGCCCGCAAACCACGCTGGCCGCCGTGAAATTCTCGTTGGCGAGGATGCGGCGTAAAACTTATGCCCTTTGCCTGATCGCAACGCTTCAATTTCGACGATACAGCAAACGTAATGACACAACGAGAGCATTCGTGTCGTAGCTGTTTGTGAGGCTCCCGCGGAAGAGGTTTTCTGGCAACGCCGCAGGCTGCAAGATGTTTCGTTGATCTACAAACACGTATCCGGCGCCAAAATCCAGCTTCATTCTGTCACCGATAATCTGTGTGAAGCCTGCATTGATCCAGTAGCGATCTGCATCGGGGATGCGCGGTGAAGCGAATGAATCATTTACTGGTGATGCATCGAACATAAAACCCGCTCGAAGCGTTGTTCGCTCTGCAACTCGGTAGTCGCCGCCCAGAGAAAAAGCCCAACTGTCCTTCCAGTCCTGCATCAATGTTTCAGTTGGTTGCGCCGGATTATCAAAAGCAATGACGACGCCCTCAAAGCTGTGCCACAGTGTGTAGACAGCGGACCCTTTTAATGTGAGGGATTTCGACGCATCATGAGCAACGCCGACTGAAAAACTCGCGGGCGTGGAGAGCGCGCTGGAAAATGTTGTGTCTTGAAACAGGCCGAATGATCCATTCAACAACTGGCTTGCCGGAGAAGACATGATTTCAAAACTGGCCGCGCCGTCAAATTCATGGTCGATCTTTGACGCATAGTTGACGCCGATGCTCCAACCATCTGCCGGCTGGCTTATCGCACCGATCTGGTATCCTATTGCAAAATCTTTTCCGTCAAGCACGACAAGAGCATCATCTGTACCGGGAACAAAGCCGGGTACGGTGTTCGCAACGAGAATGCCAGCCGAGTCGATCGCATTGCCAACTTTGAAATCCAGCCGTTGCACCCGCAAGGCGCCGCCAATCGAAAGCTTGTTTGATAGTTTAACGGCCGCCGCCGCATTAAACGACATTGTCTTTAAATCTGTTTCGGTTGCATGGTATCGAACAATTGAGCTGGTTGAATAAGTGGAGTTGAGCCCAAACGGCGCGTTCACCCCAAAGCCCAGAGACAGGGCCTCATTTACCCGAATGCCGAAAAAGACAGCGGGCAGAACAGTGTCTTTGAGGGCGCCATTGTCTGCGTTGAGGCCGGTTGTCGGCGCCAGACCAAGAAGCGTACCGGCGGCGTTGCTGTAGGCGGAATCGATAATGATTGCTGAGATATTGGCGGATAACTGCAGGCCCTCGATATCTGCGAGCGCTGCGGGATTATAATAAATGAAGCCGACATCACCGGTTTCCGTTTGGGCGCCTGCATAAGCGCCGCCGATTGCCGCGGCGTTTTGTTGCTCAAGGGCAAACCCAGCGGCCTGGGCGCCAAAACTGAGCGCCGCCCATGAAGTAATGCTGAGCAAACTCTGTGTTTTCATAGATTCTGAGCCTTTTTGGAGCGGCCTGCGTTTAAAGGGAAAAGCGCGCTTTGCAAGCTGCGCCGCCGATAACTTCGTTTACAATAGTTAACGCGGGGTTGTTTTTGCAATGATTAACGCCTAATCGCACTGCGCCCTGAAAAAAGCTGTTGAAATTAACGCTTTATTAAAGATAATTCATCGGAGGGGGCAACAGTAGGCGAGCGCGTGAATGTCTGAAACATATGAGGATCTCAAAGGAGCGCATGGAAACAGTCGTTTTTTTCGACCAAAGCGTTTTGAGGCAAAAAAGCTGTTTTTGGGCATGCCCCCCCGGGCGTGGTTCGACGGCAACGAATTTGATCTAATAAATATAAGTGTGAGCGGTGCGGGCTGTTCCTCCCGTTATCTGGACCTGGCGGATGAACCGCCCGAGGGTTCCATTGAGGGTGTGTTACGCTTGACCCAGCATGGCCGTGAAATCTTCAGCGCGCCGGCGGTGCAGGTTCGCTCGCAAATTACCGGCGGTGATTTCAGTATTGGCGTCGCTCTAACGGGGCGGAAATTTGACCTCGACGCTCTGGTGCGCAGAAATGCCGGTACACTAGCGCTCGAACCAGTGTCTCCACATGCCGCTCCTGAACCACCTCAGATATATAAAAGTTATTGCGCCGAGGTTTTGAATTTTGTTGGCGGATACCTCAATCGGATTGATCAGCACCTGGCGCCGATAGAAGATAAATTAACGCCCCAAGAATCTCATGAACTAATTGACGCTCTGATTGGCGCCGCGAGCGAACCGTGGCGACGGTTGCTTGAGGACGGCAATGATCTGGTAATCCCCTGTAATACGGACAAAGAGCTTCGCAACAGCCTCAAGGCTTTTACTGAACGCGTCGTCACCCGTGAATTGGTTGGCGGCGCCAGTTGGGCGCGGTGCTATTTCAAGCCAATGGGATATCCCGGCGACTACAGCATCATGAACTTTATGTATGACGGAACGCCTGTGGGGCCGTCACTACGGTCAAAGTTTTTACACATGCTCGGTGTTGAAGCGGGTAAACCTATCGTGTCTCGGATGCAGACGATTGCGCAACTTATCGTGGATCATGCAGCGACACGTGAAGATGCTGCGAGAGCGGTCAATGTCATGAGTATTGGTTGCGGGCCGGCACGCGAGCTTGAGCCCATTCTCGCGAGCTCTCCTTCTTCGACGACCTGGGCGATGACACTTGTCGATCAAGAGCCCGAAGCGCTTGACTATGCGCTGACATCGGCGATGGGGCTTCCTGGTTCAGAGCGACTACGAGCAACAGCCTTGAACGTTTCATTTAAGGATATGCTCGGCGCATCGCCTGTTGGCGCGCAAATATTTCAGCAGGATATTGTCTACTCTGCAGGCTTGGTCGACTATTTAAATCCGTTGCTCGCGATGCGCTTTATTCGCCGGATGTATGATTTTCTCAAGCCTGGCGGCCGCTTGATCATAAGCAACGTCAATGACAAGCGAACCGGGACATTGTGGCCAATGGAGTATGTGCTCGATTGGACGCTGTATTTCAGAAATGAAAATGACATGAAGGCGATGGCGAGCGGCGTTGATGACGCCAGGGTCCAAATTCTTTCAGATCCGCTTGATGCTATCCATTTTCTTGTTCTCGATAAACCGGGCCGCTAGCACCGGACGGTAATGCGGTTTCCGACTCTGTCGGTGTTTGCGCGCTTAATGCAAAATGGACGTAAGCCGTGGCGCCCTTTTCCGGCGCTGACTCGATGGTTAATTGTGCTTTCTGGTCAGAGAGAATTTTCTTTGCGAGTGTTAGCCCAATACCGACACCGACCCGGTTGCGCGTTTTGTGAGATTCGGTTTGAGTGAAAGGCGTCATGGCGTCTTTAATCTGGGCAGCCGTCATGCCGCAGCCATAATCTCGTATTGAAAGGATATAGCCGCCATTGGGATCGGCAGCGCCGCTTATTTCGATGGTAGAGCCGGTTGCGGAGGCGTTGATTGCATTTTCAACAATGTGCCCGAGCGCATAACATGTATGAGGATGGTCGATTTGGAGCGTCGTCGGCTCAATTTTGTTAACGTCAATGGTAATTCTTTTTGCTTCCGCTTTCGTCAAGGCCTGTTCGCAAACGGTTTCAACAAGGTATTTTATCGAGCAAGTGTCGATTTCATACGAAACTTTGCCGGCAGTGGCGTCAGCGTAGCGCAGAATTTTTCCAATTGTAGACAGCAAACCCGTCGCAGAGCTGTGAATTTCATCCAGGTATTTTGCGGAGTCCGAGACGAGCGTTTGTTGCAACTGATTGCGAACGACCTCGGAAAACCCGACAATTTGATGCAATGGCGTTCGCATTTCGTGACTTAGAATTGAAAGGAAACTAATTTTTGCGCGGTCCGCGGCCGTCGCTTCTATCAACAACTCCTGAATATAGGCAGCGTCGAGCTCACGTTGGCGTCGTTGAAAATAGTCCAGCCTGGATCTGATTTCCTGCATATATGTCGTAAAAAGCGCAACCGATGCGATAAAGATCATAAAGAAGTGGCCGCTGATAATTTCTTCGCTGCTTTTTGGGCTGACAAAGACGATTGTTGCCGAATAGCAAGCGACGATTGCCATATAAACTGTGGCGGCGATTGGATAATGCATGCGTTGAATGCATGAGAAGAAAATAAAGATAGCAAGAACACCAACAATATAAGGCGGCCCGCCCTCCGGTCCCATCAAACCAATCATCGCGACCATGGAGCCAGAGCCGATCGCCATCACAGCGATCGTGACGAGTTGAAAATGTCGCTTAATCGAATCCGAAAAAGTCAGTGTGATTAGAAGGATGGCAATGGGTGTGCAAATAACCCATCTCAGGATAAGCACCTGATTCAGGTTTTCCTGGAATGTCATCAGGTCCAGAAAACCGAAAACCATATAGATTGTGATGCCGAGATAATTAACCAACCTATCCTTGGGCAATTCGATATCAACAAGGTGTTGTTGGTAATTCTTCTCTTCCGTACGATCTGCAAATCGCGCCAACGCCCAATCGATCTGACCGGGCGCAACGCTGCCAAACAGACCGTCAAAGACGCTCTTGGCAAGATTGGCAAGATGGTTGCGGTTGGGACTCATGCCTACGCCAGAAGATTAAAGCGCAGTTTATAGGCTGATATCGTTAAGGAGCTCTTGGCCTGATGCCTCTTTGTGTGCGGTTTCAGGCCGCGATAAGGTTAACAATGTTTAAACCTGGAGCGGGCGATCAGACGACCTAAACTTGGCAAGATTTTGCTCTATCCATGAGCTACGCCTGCTCGCTGATGTATTGTCGACCGTTCTGAACGCCGACAGGCGGCGCTATATGCATGATGAACGCGTCTAGTAGTTGAAAGCCTCGCTTTCAACTCGAGAAATGCGCCAACAGCGGTCAAAGCCAACCCGGGATCGGGCGCAGCCGTTTGCCGGTCAGGAAAAATAGAGAAAGCGCAAACCCATCAGGATGCATATCAGTGCGCCTGAAATTTATTTTGATGAAACTGCAGTTCGGCCATCTGTTCCGCAGTCTGATTGAAAAGAATCAAATTCCCGCCATGGTTGTTTGAAGGGCGATAAACGCTCTCGTCTATTGCTCACCCTGATCGATCACTGCCCGTTCTGCGAGTGTGTTAACCGTCAACGTTTTGATATTTGTGATTTGTCAGGCATAATTTCCCCCACGGGGGAGGCCACGCGTTTTTGGGCCTTACATGTCAGAGTATAATAGCGACGTAGCAAGGTGGCCTTCGTCGGGTCGAGAAAGCCACCTAAACAAATCAGAAAACAGAGTCTTTTCTCCACAAAGTTGTACCGGCGTGCAGCGAAGAAACGTCGCAACCGCGCGCTGTCATATAGGGCGGAAGCAACCGAAGAGCGCAACGCATGGGCTTCGCATCTTCAAGCCGGGCGAAGACGCCCCGGACATCTACAAATTTCGTTACAAAATATATGAAGGGGAAATGCAAAGAAATGATCAGTACGCAGATCATGAAAAAAAAACAATCAAAGACCCGTTTGACGACTATGCTTACAACATCGGCGCATTCAAAGATGGGAAAATAACAGGCACGGCCCGGATAAACTTTTGCGCCGACGGCAATTGCGGGTTTTATCGAGATTTTCTCGAGCTTGAGACGGCTGGAGCAAGCTACCCCCAAAACGTGGCCTTTTCATCACGGCTGATGGTTGTAAAATCCGAACGCCGCAGGCTGTTACCGCTTATGCTCAGTGCGGAATGTTTTAATATAGCGTTGGCTCGCAGGGCCGCCTGGAGTTTTCTGGACTGCAATCAACACCTTGTATCGTTTTATGAGCGAATGTGCTTTGAGGTGCAAAATCCGAGCAAACTTCACCCTTGTTTTGGGGACGTCGCTGTCATGCGCGTTGATTTATCTGACCAAAGAATTTTTGATAAGCGCCGTTCGATTGTTGCGCGCTATATCAGACCCTAGCGGAAAAGGCAGCAGCGCGTTTGCGCCGCCTGCGGCGAACGCGCTGTTACGCAACAACTCTGGTCTTTGAAAGCTCTCCTGGCGTAATGCCGTCAGCGTTAAGTTCTTCCCAGTTCCAGCCGGTATCCATGCGCTGGTCCGCGTCTTCAAATGCGGCGCCGATCATTTGGGCGTAAAGATACCCCGTGGTTTTCATCGCATAGTGCACCGCCGCGAGATCAGCTTCAGTTTTCAAAAGCCTCTTTGCATATTGTTTCATCAACCTGTTGTGGCTGACATCAATTTCCATATGGTCCCGAAGAAACGTCATCGCATTTTCCGGAACGCCAGCCGCCCTCAAATGCTGAGAGATCGCTTCTCCGGCCTGTGTCGGCAAAAACTCAAGGAAAAACAGATAGCCGAGATAGCCGAGCGGGTTCTGGTTATAGATCTGATAATAGGCAAATGAGGTAAGCGCGGTCGTCGCCGGAAGCGGGTTTTGATAAGGTGTGTAGGCGTCGTTGCCGCCCAGCGTGACAAAATCATTCAGCGCCAATTGTTCATGCCCGATTTCGGAGGACGCATGAGCGTAAAAGCTCTTGACCATATCCCGCTGGCGGCCACGAAAATATATCGTCGCCAGAGCCTGAAGCTGTGGGTTTTCTCTTACATAGTAGAAGGTTTGTCTGAGATATGATCGATAGGCCTCAACGGTGAGATTGCTGGAGGTTAAATGCAGAATGGCAGAAGACGCGAGAAAGTCCTCTAATATTGGCTGAAACTGCTTTTCCAGTATATCAATCATGTACTCACACAGTCGCTTGCAAAAGCGCCGTTAACTAATTGTTAACACTAGGGTCTTTTTGAAGTTTCCACAAGGCCCCGCCGGCCTTCCGGCAAGCGCTCGCTTCGATACTGACGTTATTTTTACGGTTTCATTTTGAAAGCAAAATGATTGCGCGCACCAGCATTCGACGCGTGCTCATTTACCAATAGCTAAACCGAATAAGGTATGTCGGACACTGAAATCAGTGAGCCAGGATGTTGTCTGAAACCGACAAGATAAGTCTTTTAAGCTCCCGCTTCGCATCCAAAAAAAGCGAAGCGGCGTTTCAGGCGCATATTTTCAAGCGGAATATAAAGGTCAATGCTTGGGGCATTGGCATCGGCTTAAGCGTTTTTATTCTGTATATTTTTTCCGATTTCATAGACACCGTAAATCCATCCCGTCCGGTAATTGTCAGACTTATCACTTTTGTGCTTAGCGCATTGTTGTTTTCGACGCTGTTGTCGCCGCGTATCAGAAAACACCATGACTTGGTGATTGCAGTTATCGTCCTGCTGATGTGTTCATCGCTTAACGTCATTCTCTGGCTTCAGCCTTCGCTCGACAACACATGGTATCTTGGGTTGATCCAAAGCTACATCATGGCGGCGGTGCTCTTGCGCCTGAGTTTTCATTCCATGTGCCTAGTTGTCGGCGCACCTTTTGTGCAGTTCGTCATTGTTGCGGGCAGTATGAGTGAACAGCAAGCGGCCTTGCTGCAATCGACAAACGTGGCTCTTGTCGGTGTCATCGCTCTTCTGGGCGTTTACCTGATGCAGCGTTATCAGCGAGTCGATTTTCTTAAAACGCAAACAATCAGCGAACAAAATATTCAACTCAACGCGCTTCTCAAAGACGCACGCCGGGACAACCAGCGAAAGGTCGCGGCGCTGAATATGCTGGTTCATTTCGTCAAAACGCCCCTGCATCAGATCAGCGGTTTTTCAGATATCGTGATGGACAGCCTGGCAAGTGACAATGATCAACACGACCCTGAGGCCGGCGTTGAGAGCGCGCGATATATCAAGGAGGCGACGGCGAATCTGGCCAGCAGCGTCAACAGCCTGTTGATCTACCATCGTCTGGACGAAGTCGAGAGCCGCAAGGAAGAACCGGCGTCAGTTACTTCTGCGATTGCTGATTTGGGCGAATTGATCGAGGCCGGAATCAAGGTGACAACGGAGGGGTCGACCGGAGAAATAAGAACCAGTGAATATGCTGTAAAAACGGCAATTCAATCCCTCGCCGACTATTATAATACAGGGCCTGTGGGCGTGTCGAAACTGATGCTTACGCTACAGCAACAAGACGATATTGTGTCGCTGATGCTTCGCGATGACGGTCAGCCCAAGCCCTCACAACAGTTTGTGGAAGAAACAAAGCCACTAACAAAAATCGAAAACTATTTGACCAGCCAGGGGTCGGACATGCCGATGGCGTTGCGTATTGTCGCGCGCGCATCGGAGGTTTGCGGCGGCGAATTTCTCCATGAAGAATTGCCCGATGGCAACGCATTCACACTGACATTCAGAGATTTCTCGTCACAAATGATTGTGCCGACGTCCGTCGTTGCGTAGCCCGGAGATAAAATCTCCACCTGTTGTCCTGATCACGGACACCGGCAAGTTTCCGAGTTTTGGAAAAATTGGAGCGGGCGATCAGATTCGAACTGACGACCTAAACCTTGGCAAGGTTTCGCTCTACCCCTGAGCTACGCCCGCTCACTGACGTATTGTCGGCCGTCTTGAATGCCGACAGGGGCCGCTATATGCACGATGGACTTTGGCTTGGCAAGCCGGAAGTCAGCTCCCGGATTAGCCATAATATAGAGGCCACAAGCCAATGAATGAGCCATCAAAACCACCGCTGCCCGATGGTGCAAAGACACCGTTAGCGCTGTTTGACGCCTTTGATCGCCTTGGGATTGAAACCCGCACGGTTAACCATCGGGCGGTTTTTACGGTTGAGGAGGGCCGCGATCTTAAGCGCCAAATGCCCGGCGGCCACTCAAAGAACCTTTTCCTTAAAGACAAAAAGGGCTCGTTGGTCCTTGCCGTGGCGAATGCCGAAACGACGGTGGATCTGGTTGGGTTGGGAAAGGCGATAGGGGCAAAGGGCCGGTTTTCTTTCGGAAAGCCTGAATTGATGACCGCAACGCTCGGGGTTATTCCGGGCGCCGTCACCCCATTTGCAGTGATCAATGACAGCGCAAAGGCGCTTTCTCAGGTCGTCGTCGACAGCTGCCTCCTGGCCTGCGACCCTGTCTGGTTTCACCCCCTTGAAAATACGGCATCAACCGCCATTTCGCCCAAGAACCTCCTCAGTTTCATTGAGGCTTGCGGGTTTTGCCCACGGATCATTGATCTCTCAGCGCCTTCTGCCGGGTGAGCGGTTGCGTTTGGTGCGCTGGGGCCTCATTTAGGGGGAAGGGTTATGGAGAGCGCAGATGAGTGAGATCCTTGGGGCGGACAATGCCGGCCCGGCGGATGCAATCAAAAATGTTTCTGTCGAGACATTTGAGCAGGACGTTTTGGCCGCTTCAATGACGGCGCCCGTGATCGTCGATTTCTGGGCGGAATGGTGCGGCCCCTGCAAGCAGCTTGCGCCAATTCTTGAAAAGGCGGTTGGCGAGGCCGGCGGTAAGGTCAGTCTCGTCAAGGTTGATATCGACAAGAACCAGATGCTCGCAGGGCAGTTGCGCATTCAATCGATCCCGACCGTATACGCATTTTATCAAGGCCGCCCCGTTGACGGTTTTCAGGGCGCCGTGCCCGAAAGTGAGATCAAGGCCTTTATCGGGCGCCTGACGGAGATGACAGGCGCTGTTGCTGATGGCGGCCCAACCGAGGATTACACTGCGACCGGTGACGCGGCATTTGAAAACGGCGACGTCGCCGGCGCAGCCCAGTTCTATGGTGAGGCCCTGCAGACGGACAGCACAAACCTTGAAGCGATCGCCGGACTGGCGCGGTGTCATTTGGCGCTTGGCGATACAGAAAAAGCGCGCCAGACACTGGCATTGGCGCCGCCGGATAAACAAAGCGACGCCATGTTAGCGAGCGTTGCGGCATCAATTTCGCTCGCGGAAAGCAATCCGCAGACTGGTGATCTCGCTGCCTTGCAGACGAGTGTTGAACGCAACCCGGATGATTTGCAGGCGCGGTTTGACCTGGCGGGCGCACATCTTGGCGCGGGTGCGATGGAACTGGCGATTGACGAATTGCTGGCGATCATAGAGCGTGATCGCGAATGGAACGAAGAGGCGGCCCGCAAGAAACTGCTGACTGTGTTTGAAGCTCTTGGCGGGGCGAATCCGGCGACGATGCGCGGACGACGTCGGCTGTCGTCGATATTGTTTTCGTAATGCGCTAATGGCGCGTGACGGGTCTATGAGCGAGCACCGAAAATATAGTGGAGCGACGGCTTTACCCCCAGTTATTCCGCTTTTCCCACTGGCGGGCGCGCTACTCTTGCCAAACGGTCAGTTGCCCCTGAATATTTTTGAGCCCCGATATCTGCGCATGGTGGATGACGCCCTTGGCGGCGCGCGCATGATCGGCATGATCCAGCCGACGGATGGCAAAGGCGCCGACGCGCAGTCGGCTTTGTTCGACGTTGGATGTGTTGGCCGAATTACATCATTTATGGAGACGGGTGATGGACACTATCTGATTACGCTAACCGGCATCCGTCGATTTCGACTTATGAATGAAGCCGATACAGATACGCCCTACCGGCAGGGCCAGGCGGATTGGGCGGCATATGATGTTGATGCACATAAGGATTTATCTGGCGAAGAGATTGATCGCGACGAATTTCTAGACGTCATGCAAGACTATCTCGGGGCCGAAGGACTAGAGACGGACTGGGAGGCGGCCGCAGCTGCGCCGATTGATGCGCTCGTTGCATCTCTTGCTATGGGCTGCCCGTTTGCACCAAATGAAAAGCAAGCGCTCCTGGAAGCGCAGACAGTTGCTGACAGAGCGGAATGCTTGATGGTGTTGATGGAAATGTCTGGCGCAGATGGCGCAGGCGGGGACCAGCGGCTTCAATAGGCGATAACGAGACAGTCGGAGAAAAAAATGCCTGAACAAATCAACACGCAAAACAACAACGAAGAGATCGATCCGCGATTGTTGGAAATTCTGGTTTGCCCACAGACAAAAGGACCGTTGTTTTATGATCGCGCAAATAAAGAGCTGTTGAGCAAAAAAGCGCGGCTGGCTTATCCAATCCGTGACGGCGTGCCAATCATGCTGATCGATGAGGCGCGCGCTTTGGGCGACGACGAGATGGCGAAACTTTGACGCCAGCTCGCTCCGACGGCGCGCTGAGCGCTCCTTAAATCAAAACGCTGGCATTGGTCCCCTCAAAGGGTGTATGCAGTCAGACGTTTTGCCCAAAGGAGGGGTTGATGACCGCATTACCGCCGATTGACGCGCCCGCCAGCGATCTTGTTGCTTGCGCAACGCCGCAAGAGGCGGTTGATCGCCTGATCGCGCTTTATGACGAGGCGCACCAGCAAACATCCGAGCGCTTTGCACAGTTTACTGCGGGCGCGATGAATGCAGATCCTGTGGATGCGCCGGTTTATCCCTATCTTTGCGCTGTTGTCCCCGCCGAGAGCGCACGCCATACGTCGAACCTAGCGCTGGGCAGGGTCGCAGCATCAAGCGCCCACGGCTCATCTGTGACGCATCCCAGGTTGTTCGCGGATTATCTGCGACAGCAACTGACCCGTGTTATTGAGCGTTTTTCGGCCGACATTTTTGTCGGTAAATCTTTTACGCCGATACCGCTGACCTTTGCACTGGAAAGAGCGACATCCTCGCTTACGCTGGAGCAACGCAACGATCTGCAGTTTCATTTCCATACGCCGAACCTTGCCGCCACCAATGATGATATCGTCGATGGTCAAAACATACTGAAGCGTAGCGGGCCACTGCCACTTTCACTGTTTACTGCGGAACGTGTTGATTATTCGCTTCACCGCATCCAGCATTACACGTCGACGAATCCGGAGCACTTTCAGGATTTTATTCTGTTCACAAACTATCAGCGTTATGTCGATGAGTTCGTGGATTATGCAAAAGCTGAAGTCGAGGCAGGCAGAGCAAAGGCGCTAATCGAGCCCGGTGAGCGCATCACAACAAAAGGCGCGCCTGCGGCCGGCGACGGCATGCAGAAACTGCCGCAAATGCCCGCCTATCACCTGACTCAGCCGGATAAATCAGGGATTACGCTGGTTAATATTGGGGTTGGTCCGTCCAATGCGAAAACTATCACCGATCACCTGGCGGTGCTGCGGCCCCAGGTTTGGCTGATGATTGGCCATTGCGGCGGCCTGCGCCGCACTCAGCGCCTTGGCGATTATGTGCTGGCGCACGCCTATTTACGCGATGACGGCGTGCTTGATGATGTCTTGCCGCCGTCGGTGCCGTTGCCGACACTCGCGGAAGTGCAGCTGGCGATGACGCGGGCGGTGCAGGAAGTCAGCGGCATTAAACACAAGGAACTGAAAGAACATTTACGCACCGGCACTGTCGTCACCACCAGTGATCGAAATTGGGAACTTCGTTTCGAGGGCAACGCTGTGCGCCTCAACCAGGCCCGCGCGATTGCTATCGATATGGAATCGGCGACGATCGCTGCAAACGGTTATCGTTACCGGGTGCCCTACGGTACACTGTTATGCGTGTCTGACCGACCACTGCATGGAGAGGTTAAATTGCCAGGCATGGCGGACGCTTTTTATCAGGAGCGCGTTAGCCAGCATCTCGAGATCGGCATTCGAGCGATCAGCCTGTTGCGTGATGAAGCAAAAGCTGGCGCGCTGCACTCACGCAAGCTGCGCAGCTTTGATGAGCCGTTTCTGCGTTAGAGCGTCTTTTTGTATATTCGATATGTCTTGTAAATCTTGCCGCCCATTTCGGTCAGCATATTGAGCATCGATTCATTGTTATCCAAAATCCAGGAAAGCTCTGAATGAGTGACGCCGTGGTCCATATTGGCGGCGTTGACCATGTCGATTATTTTATAGGCAAAGGCCGCGCCGACTGGTTTTTTGTGCAGTTTTTTACGCACGCCCATCAGCGGCATTCGCGATTGGCTGACGCCTTTGATTTTTAGCCGCCAAAGCAGCTTGGCCCAGTTAAACGGGAGCAGCCGGCCGTTAAAATCATGGATCACGCGATTAATGTTCGGCAACACGAGGCCAAACGCTGCGGGCTCATCGTTGTAATAACACAAGACAACATTGTGCTTTTGAATGATCGGTCTTAACTCGCTCGCCATATGCTCGGCTTGTGCTTCGGTGAAGGGAATAAATCCCCAATTGTCCGACCAGGCATCATTAAAAATATCGATAATGATGCGAATGTCCCCAAGAAGATCGCTTTTGTTGAGTGTGCGGATAGAAACATTCGGTTTTGCCAGCGCCTTTTCAACAAACCGCAAACGTTTTTCCGGAATGAACTGACGTACCGGGTAATATTCAAGCGCATGCATATCCATCGCTTTTTCAAACCCGAGCCGCTCAAGGTGTCCTGCATAGTACGGCCGGCCATGGGGCATCATCACATATGGCGGCGTATCAAAACCATCAACGAGGAGCCCGCATTCTTCATTCACGGAGAAATTATAGGGGCCGGCGATGTTTTCCATGCCCTGGTCGGAGATCCATGCTGATGCTGTTGCAAACAGTGCATCGACCACGTTCGTGTCGTCAACGCTCTCCAAAAAGCCGAAATGTCCTGTGTTGTCGTGGTGACGATCAAGATGCGCAGGGTTGATAATCGCGCCGATGCGTCCGACAGCAATTCCGTCTTTATAGGCGATCCATAATTGATGCGGCGCTGATTTGAGGACGGGGTTCTTGGCGGCGTCCAGGCGCGCGCCGAGCTCAAATTCAAGCGGTGCAATATAGTTTCGGTCACCGGCATAAATTGCAGCCGCAAGGCGAATGAATATTTTTCTGTCTGCAGCGGTCTTTACCGGGCGGATTTCAATAGCAGTTGATGTCATGGAAGGTCCGGGTTGCTTCGTCGTCAAACCCTAGCAAAAGGGCCGAAGCAACGCCTAGCGTTAGTTCAGCTTTATTGCCAGCGTTGCGCCATCTTCCGTCACCTCAAATATTGCTTTATCGAGGGGCGGCGGACCAAATCGCGCTCGTGGATTGTTTGAAATGCCCCAGGGCTCGGCGGGAAGGCCAACGCCCGTTTTATCGAAACTCTTGTTGGCGTTGCGATCATGATAGATCGCCACGGCAAACAATCCAGGGCCGGGCGCTGTGATGCAAAATTTCGTTGCCGGGGCCTTTGCGGCGTATCGCGCAAGTTTCACTCGGCCTTTTCCGCCGCGAAGGAAATGCTCCTCCTCATTCGGGTAAAGGTCAGCGGTCACGAGGCCTTCGTTCTTTTTGACGCCTTCAATAATAATACGAATTTCATAAGGTTCGCCCCGACAGCTAACGTGATCAAAGTTAAATTGCTCAGGGTCGTTCGGTAAACTATCTTCAGCAAGCGCGATTTGCGGGGTTCCGGCGCCAGCTGCAACTACCAAGATAAAGGTCTTGATCAAGGCTTGAATATTTCTCAACACGCTACATTTCCTCAACACTTGTTCACGAGGCCTTAGCCTACGAACCCCCCTTGCCGTCACAAAGGCCGAATTGTGGAAACTTTGCGCCTAACGAAAATGTGATCTCGCGAAAGGCGTCAAGCTTGCGCGGCCTCCTTAGTCAGCACCTCCGACAGCGATGTATAAGCGCCGATGATCGCATCCAGATCATCGTTGGTGTGCGCTGCCGATACACTTAGGCGCAAAATCGACGTTGCATTTGGCGTGCCAGGTGGAATTGCGAGATTAACGTAAACGCCCTTCTCCATCAGAAAATCCCAAGCTTTGCAGGCGGCTTGGCGATCGGCAAGCTTGACGGCAATAACCGGCCCGGCCGGTGCGCAAATCTCAAATCCAAGCTGCGTGAAGGCAGCGTGAACACGTTTGGCGTTCTCCCAAAGGCGCTCCCGCATCGTGTTATCTGTCGAAATTCTAGCAAGAGCCGCTGACGCCGCCGCGATATTAGCCGGCGATGGAGAGGCCGTGAACATATAGGGGCGGCTGGAAAACCGTAAATATTCAAGCTCTGGGTGGTTTGACGCGACAAAGCCGCCAATCGAAGCGAGGCTTTTGGAAAAGGTGCCGGTATAGAAATCGACCTGGTCGCGAACGCCGTCAGCCTCGCAAACGCCGCGGCCATTCTCGCCGAATACGCCAAATGAATGGGCTTCATCGAGCAACACATGGGCGCCATGTTTGTGCGCGACTTCGATGCATTCTTTTACCGGCGCAGTATCGCCAAACATTGAATACATGCCCTCAATGCAAACAAGCTTGCCGTTAACGTCATCGCTGAGACGTGACAGGCGCTTTTCCAGGCTTTCCGGATCGTTGTGCCGGAAGCGGATCGTTTCAGCACCGCTAAGCTGGCAGCCGTCATAGATGCAGGCATGGCAATCTGCGTCGATAAGAATGACATCATGAGGTGGCGCAACAAGGGCGGAAATAGCGCCGAGATTTGCCTGGTATCCCGTGGAAAAAACGACGCAATACGCATAACCAAGAAACTTCGCGAGATCTATCTCCAACTGCCGGTGCGCAGCGTAAGTTCCATTAGCGAACCGGGACCCGGTCGTGCCAGTGCCGGATTGTTCCAACGCCTTCCTCGCCGCCGCGACGGCGTCGTCATGGAAGGTCAGCCCGAGATAATTATTCGTCCCGGCAAGGACAATTTCCTTGCCCTTCACCATGGCGCGTGTCGGCCCCTTCATTTCATCCATAGAAACGGCAAACGGATCGCGGCCGACGCCCTCTACAAGCGCTTTATACTGAACCGCAGTGCTCTGGAATTTGTCAAACAAGCTCATCTTTTTATGACTGTTCTTTTTTGATAGCGTGAATCGCATCGACAAGTTCGCCGATGGTTTTGATTTCGGAGATCGTGTTGACTGGAATCGAGATATCGTAATTGTCTTCGATGTCCATCACAATATCGAGAACCGAAACGGAGTCGATTTCAAGATCCGCAATCAAGTCAGTCTCGCGCGACAACTTCACGCTCTTTTCATTTAGGGGCTCTATGAGAGAGCAGATTTTGTGGAATACGAGATCGTCGTCTTCCTGGATGCCAGACATGTTATCGTCTCCTTCGCAGCGCTGGACGGCGCGCGGGCTAAAGCAAGCCGTGTTCTTGATACCAATGGGCGGTTTTTGCAAATCCTTCCTGGAGCGGCGTCGCTGGCCGCCAGCCTGAAACGTCGGACAGGAGATTGTCTCGCGCAACCCAGTCAGGATAAAAAAATTCATTGACCTGACCGGCGCGCACACTTGGAGGCTTGCCAAGGCTGCGCTCAGTTGTGCGCAAAAGGGCATGATATGCGCTGATAATGGGGCGTGGGACGCGAATCCGGCGCGGCGTGCTGCCAAGCGTCCCGCCTAATATTCGGCCAATATCCGCCCATTCGCGGCCTGCCGGGGTTTCATCGCCAACTTCATAGACCATACCTTCCGGTGCTGCCCTGGCGGCCGAAACCATCGCGTCTACTGCATCAGCCACGAAAAGCAGTGAGGCGCGTGCTGGCGCTGGCGTCCGTGGCTCGAGGGCGAGGCCGGACTTTATCAGCTTGAAATAGGGCAACGTTACGAGATCGCCGGGGCCATAGATTGCAGGTAGACGCAATGCAAGCCAGGGCGCTGTTCCAGCGGCGCGCGCAACCGCGCCTTCGCTCTCGAATTTGCTGCGACCATAGGGCGAGACGTCAGGCATGCGCGCGGTCAAAGAAGAAATGTGAATCAATTTTGCTTTGGCGTCCGCGGCGGCGCGGGCCGCTCGTTCGGCGCCGCTCACATTGACCGCATGATAGTCGTCATCTGCATGGGCGTGGGTGACGCCTGCGAGATGAAAGAAGACGTCAGCGCCAGCGGCGAGATCCGCGAGGGCGGAGTCATTTTGGAGATCGCCCTCAACAATTTTGACAGATTTGGCGTTGTTCAGGCGACGGGGATTGCGCGCCAGAGCAGCAACTTCCCATTTTTCTTTAAGGAGTTGATCAATCAGTGCGGCGCCCAGAAAGCCCGTGCCGCCGGTTACGGCTGCCCGCAAAACTTAAACCCGTGCTTCCGCAAGTGCGCGCGGCGACTCGACGGCCTTTTGCGCCCGATCTTCGTCGAAGGCGCCACTGACAAATTTTTGTTTCACTTTGGCGCGCGAGAGTTTGCCGGACGACGTCATCACCATTGAATGTGGTCGAGCAAGTACGATTTCGGCTGGGGCGCCAGCTGCGTTTTGAATGACGTTGGCTATTTCGCGCTTCAGCGCCGCCAGCGCCTCGTTATCCATACCGCGCCGTTCAGCGACAACGACGATACGTTCGCCTTGGCCATCATCTACTGAGAAGGCCGCGACGCCGCCATTGCGCACGCCTTCTACTTTTTCGACAGCCCATTCAATATCCTGCGGCCAGATATTGCGGCCATTGATAATGATGAGATCTTTGGCGCGGCCGGTGATGACAATTTGTCCGTCAAGGAAATATCCCATGTCGCCGGTGTCGAGCCATTCGCCGTGATACATGGCTGCCGATGATTCAGGATCTGAAAAATAGCCAGGCGTCAGGCTGGGGCCCTTGATGAAAATTCTTCCCACTGTTCGTTCGCCGGCAGCGGCTCCCTCTTCATCCCGCACTTCGATAGCATGACCTGGTAATGGACGTCCGCAAAGGACAAACCCGCGTTTGTGTTCCTTCGAGGTTAGCGCAGAGGCGGGTTGGGCGATGCCCGAGCGCGTATAATGGCGCATATCAACTTCATCAATCGTAATCGGTGCGCCGAGTTCAGGGAATGAAATCGCCAGCGTTGCTTCAGCCATGCCGTAGCTCGGCGCAAATGCGTTACGATTGTAGCCAAAGGATTTAAAGGCTTCGGAAAAAGCGTCCAGCGCTTCCGGCCGCACCATATCACCGCCAATGCCGGCGACGCGCAAGTTTTTGAGGTTGATGGCGCCTGGTTCAGCGCGTGCTGAGCGCTTCGCTGCCAGATCGTAACCGAATGACGGGCTGTAGGTGAGCGTTGTTTGTTGTTCGGTCATAATCCGGAGCCACAAAAGCGGCCGTCGGACAAAATCCGATGTTGCCAAAAAATCGACAGAAAGCTGACCGACCAGTGGCGCCAGAAGGAACCCTATCAGGCCCATGTCATGATATAGCGGTAGCCAGCTGGCAGCGCGGTCACCAGGTCCAATGCTCATTCCGTGTTGTGTAATGGCAGTCAAATTGTTGTTTACGGAATTTTGCGTGCCAATGACGCCTTTGGGCGCGCTGGTCGATCCGGATGAATATTGAATATAGCAAAGCTCGTCAGCGCCTAACGCCTGAGCTTTAACCCCGGTATCCGGAAGGTCAGCAAGATCAGCAAAATCAAACACCTCAACAGTAGACGTTGCTTTTGCCGCTTCCTTCAAAAAACCTGTCAGCTGTGTCGGGCCAACCGCCGCCGCAGCGCTGGCGCCCGCGACCATCTGATGAATCTGATTAATGTAGCCGTCTTTACCGCCGAGATTAACGGGCATCGGCATCGGCGCCGGAATGAGCCCCGCATACTGACAAGCAAAGAAAGTGACGACAAAGTCGGGACTGGTCTCAGCAACAATTGCGATCCGGTCGCCCCGTGTGAAACGGGCGGCAAGGCGATTGGCGAGCTCGCCAGCACGCACGCGCAAATCGGCATAAGACAGGCTGTGCGAAACTTCGCCGCGCAAATTGAAGAAATTATAGCCGGTCTGCCCGCGCGCTGCATAATCAAGCGCTTCGGGCAGGCTGGCAAAACCACCTATCCGGTGATCGAGACCACTATTTAAAGTTGGTGTCGGCAAAGTCTGTCCTGGGATGACGGCCATCAACGCCCCCGCACTGTGCCGGTTTACTGCCGGCTTTAATATACGCGCGGCGACTTCCCCATCAGCCGGCCGCCCCACTCAACGCAATCCGTTTGCAAACGTCTTATTTGCGCCAATCGATAGCGCCGGACCTGAACTTGAGCGGATACAAGCCCCCGGGTCAACGGGCAACCCCTTGTTTTTTCGCACTGCATCAAAAATTGCGCTCTTATGTTACATGTCGCATAAACATTGACACTGCGGCAAAGGTCTGCGCTTGAACCAGTGTGTTATGAGGCCTAATTTGGTGATGCCATGGTCTGGACACATCAACTAAAACTTTAAGGAACGCCCAAGATGCGGCTTTTTGTTGGCTATAAAGCCTGGAAAGAGGAGGAATACCTCCTTAACAGGATGACATTTGACGATCTTGTACGCGCCTATGTGACCTATCCAGGCATTCAGGTTTATATCGTGGTGACCCTCGCGTCTCTTATTGTCGGCGTCGCCGCCATGACTTCGCCTTGGCCGTTTTTGATCTCTCTTGGCGTAGGCGCGTTGTTATTTCCCGCGGCATGGTACGTGGCTCATCGATTCGTGCTGCATGGCGCCTGGATGTATAAATCCCCCTATCTCGCGAAACTGTGGAAGCGCGTTCATTATGACCACCACCGCTTCCCGAATGACCTGTCGGTGCTTTTCGGCGGGCTTCACACGACCTTGCCCACAATATTAATCGTTGCGGCGCCGATAGGATGGCTGATTGGCGGGGTTTCCGGCGCTTGCGGCACCGTTGCAGGCACGCTTGTGATGACCTGCTTTACCGAGTTTATCCATTGTGGCCAGCATCTCGCATTCGAGCCCAAGTCAAAATTCTGGCAGGTAGTGAAAAAGCGCCATTTGGCGCACCATTTTCACAATGAAAATGGCAATTATGGAATCGCAGAATTTTTCTGGGACAAGGTTTTTGGTACTTTTTACCCTGAAACTGAGGACCGCCCACGCAGCGCGACGGCCAGAAATCTTGGTTACACAGACGAAACGGCCAAGACATACCCTTGGGTCAAGACCCTGACTGACGCTGAGCCCGTCCAAAAACGATCGATGCGGTCGCGCGCAACATAAGATGCCTTTTTTTGAGCCGGGAAGCTGGGCGCCGTAGTTTTCGGCGTCGAACAGTAACTTTTTGTTGATTTTAGCGAAGGGCTTTGCCAGTTTCCGCGCCGACATCAAAAGGGGGCCGGTTGAAGGGCGCGCGTCGTTAATTCGTTGCTGCCGCCATTCCGGTGTTCGCTTCAGAGATCCCAGGAAAGGTATAAAATGAGCTTAGAGCTTTGGTTGGTCATTGCGGCCGGCTTGGCCGCACTTGGCTATGGCGCAATCACCGTTAAATCGGTGCTGTCGATGCCGACCGGCAACGACCGCATGAGAGAAATCGCTGCGGCTATTCAGGAGGGCGCGCAGGCCTATCTTAACCGGCAATACACAACCATCGCCATCGTCGGCGCCGTTGTGTTTGTATTGCTTCTCGTTTTGCTTGGATTGAAATCTGCTGGCGGCTTCGCCATCGGCGCCGTGCTTTCGGGCGGCGCGGGCTTTGTCGGTATGCTGGTTTCGGTTCGCGCCAATGTGCGTACGACACAGGCCGCCAGTGAAAGCCTGGGAAAGGGTCTTTCCGTTGCATTCCGGGCGGGCGCGATTACAGGCATGCTGGTCGCTGGCCTCGCATTGCTGGGGATTGCAGGTTTTTACGCGATCCTCACTGAGGGCATGGGTTACGCGCCGGAGAGCCGGGCGGTCGTCAACGGCCTCATTGCGTTGTCTCTTGGCGCTTCACTGATTTCAGTATTTGCACGCTTAGGCGGCGGCATCTTCACAAAAGGCGCAGATGTTGGCGGCGACCTGGTCGGCAAAGTTGAAGCCGGCATTCCTGAGGATGATCCCCGCAATCCAGCGACAATTGCCGACAATGTCGGCGACAATGTCGGCGATTGCGCAGGCATGGCCGCGGATTTGTTCGAAACTTATGTGGTGACCATCGCTGCAACGATGGTGCTTGGCTCGATCCTTTTCACCGCCAACGCCGCGCAATTTATGTTCTACCCGTTGGCGATTGGTGCGGTGTGTATCGTCACATCAATCATCGGGACTTATGCGGTCTCGCTCGGCAAGGGCTCCACGAACATTATGGGCGCTCTCTATAAGGGCCTTGTGGTGACAGGCGTTTTCTCACTGGTCGCAATCGGGATTGTGACATTCCAAATGTTTGGGTTCTCTGAAACCATTGCGACGACGGCGACGGGCCTGTCATTTAACGGTCTCAGCCTGTTCCTTTGCGGCGTGCTTGGTTTGGTGGTCACTGGCCTGATCGTCTGGATCACGGAATATTATACCGGCACAGGGTTTCGTCCGGTTAAGTCCGTGGCCGCAGCTTCAGAATCCGGTCATGGCACCAATGTTATCCAGGGCCTTGCTGTATCCATGGAAGCAACAGCTCTGCCGGCGCTGGTCATCGTCATGGCGATTGTCGCCACCTACAGCCTTGCTGGTCTTTATGGCATCGCTACGGCGGTGACGACCATGCTCGCGCTTGCCGGGATGATTGTTGCTCTCGACGCCTTTGGTCCGGTGACGGATAATGCCGGCGGCATTGCAGAGATGGCTGGCCTCGAAGGCTCCGTGCGCGACACAACTGACGCGCTCGATGCGGTGGGCAACACCACGAAAGCAGTGACCAAGGGCTATGCAATCGGTTCTGCGGGTCTTGGCGCCCTTGTGCTGTTTGCTGCCTATACGGAAGATATTAAGCACTTCACCGCGCATCCAGGCGAGTATCCGTTTTTTGCCGGTATGGAACCGCTTCAGTTTTCTCTGGCTGATCCATACGTTGTTGTCGGGCTCTTTATCGGGGGCCTTCTGCCATACCTGTTCGGGTCCATGGCGATGCAGTCAGTTGGCCGTGCGGCAGCATCTGTTGTTGAAGAGGTAAGGCGCCAGTTCCGGGAAAAGCCCGGCATTATGCAGGGTACGGAAAAGCCAGATTATGGCCGCGCTGTGGATATGCTGACCCGCTCGGCGATCAAGGAAATGGTGGTTCCGTCTATGCTGCCAATCCTGTCGCCGTTGGTGCTCTACTTTGTAATTAGCCTCGTTGCTGACAAGTCGGCGGCGCTGTCCGCTGTTGGCGCCATGCTCATGGGCGTTATTGTCACTGGCCTTTTCCAGGCGCTTTCCATGACCGCCGGCGGCGGCGCATGGGATAACGCCAAGAAATATATCGAGGATGGCAATCATGGCGGCAAGGGCTCTGAAGCCCACAAGGCCGCTATCACCGGCGATACAGTTGGCGATCCATACAAAGATACGGCGGGTCCTGCTATCAACCCGATGATCAAGATCACGAATATCGTGGCCTTGTTGCTTTTGGCAGTGCTTGCGGGCGGCTGATTGCTGCAACGCTAATTCATGTTACGACAAAAGCCCCGGCCTCGCGCCGGGGCTTTTTGTTAAGGGGTGCAGATGAGTTTTGAGGCGATCATATTCGACTGCGACGGCGTATTGGTCGACAGTGAAATATTGGGGCTTGACGATTCTGCAGCCTATTTGCGTGGGCACGGTTTTAAATGGTCCCCGGCGGATCTCGTGCGGTTGTTCACGGGCTTTCGCGACGACGTCTTTGCAGCGCGTCTCACTGAGCATTATCGTGCGTTACACGGCAGAGATCCGGCGCCTGATTTTTTTCAGGGGCTCATAGAAACACGCCGCGCCAAACGTGATCAGTTGGCGCCAGTGCCGGGTGTCGAAGCGGCGCTCAAGGCGTTGCGCATTCGGGCGGCGGTCGCATCATCTTCACGAACGGAATTTCTTGTCGGCAAGATGCAGCGCACGGGGCTCTATGATTATTTTGACCCCCATGTTTATTCCGCGGACCTTGTCGCACACGGTAAGCCGGCGCCGGATATTTTTCAGTATGCGGCGGCGCGGCTTGATGCAGATCCCGCCCGATGCCTCGTGATTGAAGATAGCGAAAACGGCGTCAAAGCAGGCCTTGCGGCGGGCATGACGGTCTGGGGATTTCTCGGCGGCGGCCATTGTTTTGATGGTCACGGCGAAAACCTGATCGAAGCGGGCGCCCATCGTTATGTTGATGACTTCCCTCATTTAACGGCATCGCTTGACGAATGAGCCGTGCTTGCGCGAAGTTTGCGCCATGAACTTTGCTTCAGATAATTGGGCGGGTGCGGCGCCGGAGATTATGGACGCAGTCGCAAGCGCCAATGAGGGCGCAGCACCTGGCTATGGTGGCGATGACTTGACGAAACGCGTCGAGGCGCGGTTTTCGGAAATTTTTGAACGTGATTGCGCCGTCTATTTTGTGGCGACTGGCGGCGCCGCCAACGGTCTCGCGTTGTCCGTAATGACGCCCCCCTATGGAATGATCCTGTGCCACGAAGAGAGCCATGTGCAGATGGACGAATGCGCTGGCCCTGAATTTTTTACCGGCGGCGCAAAGCTATTGCCCATTGCAGGCAACGCAGGAAAACTGACGACGAACGCGGTTGCGAAGGCGCTGGCGGGATTCCCGCACCGCCCGCCTCATGGCGCACCGGCGAGCATTCTGTCCCTGACACAAGGGACAGAATGCGGGACTGTTTATTCCGCCGATGAATTAAAGGCGCTCTGCAATATGGGGCATGAAGCAGGGTTGATGGTTCACATGGACGGCGCCCGGTTTGCGAACGCTGTTGCGGCGACCGGCCTGTCACCCGCTGAATTAAGCTGGAAACCCGGCATAGACGTTTTATGCTTCGGCGGCACTAAAAATGGCTGCATCGCGGCAGAAGCAGTGGTCTTTTTCGACAAGGCGAAGGCGTGCGATTTCGAGTTTCGCCGCAAGCGGGCTGGCCATCTGTGGTCAAAAATGCGCTTCATTGCGGCGCAATTCGACGCTTACCTGCGCGACGACCTCTGGTTGAAGCTTGCTACGCATGCAAATGCGATGGCAACAGAGCTTTCCGAAGGGTTGGCGGCCGTTGACGGTGTTGAGATTTCCTACCCAACCGAAATCAACGAGGTATTTGCGGTGTTCCCCGACGGCGCCGCCGAGCAGCTCCATGAAAAAGGCGCAACGTTTTATCCCTGGGTGACGCCTGGCGACCCTGCAGGCGGAAAAATGCATCGGCTGATCACGTCGTTCAAGACGAGCCCTTCAGACATCGCAGCCTTCGTGTCCAGCGTATGTAACGCCTGCTGAGCATCTCTACTGCTCCGCCCTGTCGCCCCACATGGACCGGGCATAATAAGCCAGCAAAGCGCAAACAATGATGATTGAAACAAGGCCGAGCCACCCTATCCAGGGCTGGTCCACCATCAAAGCGCCGACGCTGACAAAGGCGAAGATTGGCGGCGCCATACCGATGGCGGAGGTCCAGACATAAGTTCGCAAACGGACGGGGCTTAGGCCGGATCCATAATTGACAATCGTATAGGGGACAAAAGGGATCATGCGCGCCAGCAAAAGGAAGGGTGCGCCGCGTTTTTCAACAAGTATTTCAAATTTCTCCAGTGTCGCCCTTGGTAAAATGCGTTTGATGATTGGCGCTCCGAGCCAGCGCGCAATACAAAAAGCGATCATCGCGGCGATCATCGCGCCAAGCCAGGTCAGGACAAAACCCTCCCAGCGGCCAAAGACCATGCCGTTGGCGACAGCAACCGTTTCGGCGGGCAAGGGCAGGAATGAGACGATAATCATGGCGCCTATCGCCAGCAATGGCGCCCAAGGGCCTAAATCGGCGACCAAAGCTTTATAGCGATCAGCATCCCATAAGAAGGACCAGAATTGCGGGTCGAAAAACTCCATAAAGATGGACCATCCTCAAGCGATCTTAATCGTGCAGCATCAATCAGTCGCCAGAAGATAAAAAGGTCAAATTCGACCAACGGCGCTCACGGCGTGACGAGACGTCAAATTTGCACTTGAGCTAACTTTTGTGTCGGCGTGGCGCGTCAGTCGATCCACCCGGCAGCTTCCCGTCGCGCTATGGTTTCCAGCAAAGCGATCATCTCTGGCGCATCATTAAGGCACGGTATTGTTGTGAATTTCTCACCCCCCGCCGTTAAGAAGGTCTGTCGTGCGGCGATATCAATTTCTTCCAGAGTCTCGATGCAGTCCGCGACGAAGCCCGGCATCACGACCGCGATGTTTTTGACGCCCTTTGCACCCAATTGTCGGATGGTTTCTTCGGCTGCAGGTTCCAGCCATTTTTCACGCCCGAATTTTGATTGAAACGCCAGCGGAGCGAACTCTTCCGTCCACCCCATTTTTTCACGCAAAAGCCTGGCGGTTTTTGCGCAATGGCAATGATATGGGTCGCCAGCATCAAGATAGCGCTGTGGTAAACCATGAAATGAAATGACGATGCATTCCGGCTGCGTGTCGAGTGCTGCAAGGCGGCGCTGTGTCACTGTCGCCAGTGCGTCGATATAGGCTGGGTCATCGTGAAAGGCGGGCGCTATTCTGATCGCAGGCTGCCAGCGCATGGCTTTAACAGCATCAAATACGGCGTCTGTCACACTTGCTGTCGTTGTCGCAGAATATTGCGGATAAAGCGGCACTATGAGGATACGCGTTGCGCCCGCGTCCTTAAGGACGGCGAGGCGATCGCCGATGGAAGGCGTACCGTAACGCATTGCCCAGTCGACCGATGCGGCTTGGCGGAGCGCACTATGAAGCCCCTCCGCCTGCGCCCGCGTGAAGTAACGCAATGGGCTTTCATCGCTTTCCTGGCGCCAGATTTTGGCATAGTTTCGCGCCGTGGCGGCAGGCCGCACATTCAAGATCACGCCGTGAAGGATTGGCAGCCAAATGGCGCGCGGCAGATCAACAATACGCTTGTCGCTCAAAAACTCCTGCAGGTACCGGCGAACCGCGGCGGGCGTCGCTGCATCCGGCGTTCCGAGATTCACCAAAAGCACACCAACCCGCTCTTGAGCCACTGTCGGATGTCCTGCGGGAATTGGCGTAATGTCAGTGAATTGGGTCGGGGCGTCGGGCATCTCGTCGCTTTGGTTATGTCGCCGCGAATATCCGGGGCGATGCGCCTTTAGGATATCGGCGCTCTCGTCACAATTGTGAACTCAAAACTTCAAAAATTCGGATGCGGGTTCAAAAATATTGTGGTGAGAGCTCAGCGAAACGCTCTTCCCTTTTGCTGCTTGGTGAAGGCCGCCTTTTCCCTGGACCGGTACCGCGCTCTTGCTTGTCGAGAGGGGGCCTGCTGTTGGAACGTTTCTTCAACGGCGTTGGCGGCGCCTTGATTGTCCCCGCCGGCGTTTTTTTTGTCGGTGCGTTCTCTGATGCTATAATTTGCGTGCTTTGATTTTGGTTTCGCAGCGACAGGGTCTTCCTTGAGCGCCAATAGCCCAGCATGTCCACCTGCCCCGGCCCGCAGATTGTAGAGATACCAGGCCAGGACACCTGCGAAAACCAAGAGAAGGGCAAGAAATTCTATGCTGTCCATGAATGTTCAATCAAAGGGTGGTCGTGGATATTAACTTTTCACCAGTTCACGGCGTTCACCACAGGCGCGCCGCAACACCACTCATTCTGCAAATCTTGTGCGACAGCAATCGTTTCTGGTCTGTTTTCCGTTTGCTCAACTGTTTTTCTGGGACCAGGAAAAATTAACATTTGCTCCTGAACGTGGTTAACGCTTTGTCATTACCGGGGACGCTAATGTTTAACCCATGATCGGGGCAGAAAGCTTTCACGACAGAAACGACCGTCAGCGATGGGCTTTGACCGCGCTGGCGATGTCGGTCTTTGCCGCCTATATCGCTGTCGCGACAATGGCAACGCTGATAATTCCGCAAGCCTTTGTCATCTTTATCGCGCCTTTTTTGTTGCTCAGCATCGCGTCAATGCCGCAACAGCGCGCGGTGTCGAAGAAAATTATTGCTCCATTGCTGGTCATCGCTGCTGCACTGATGCCGCTGTGGCCTGCGTATCTTCATCTCAAGCTGGGTCCGGCGCCGATACTGACGCCGCCGCGCTTGATTTTCTATATTATCACTGCGTTCTGGCTGTACGATATGGCGGCGTCCCCGTTGCGGCGCGGGCAGTTTGCAACTGCACTGAAACGCAGCCCTTTACTTGCCGGGCTTGTCTTCGCGTTTTTCGCGTTGAATGCGATTAGTGTGCCGATTGCTGAAGGGTCGGTGCCCGCGGGCAAGGAGTTCTTTCGGCAGGTCATTATCTGGTTTTTGCCATTCTGCGCATTCGTCACTTACGTTCGCACATTCCGTGAATTTAGACGCTTACTCATTGTGACGGTTGTCGCCGCCGGGATCGCCGGCTTAATCGCTATGAGCGAGGTTGGCGCCGGCGTGTTGCTCGTGACGAAATTGTCGCCCTTGATCGGGTCAGAGGCGGAATGGCTGAGAATTGCACAGGATGTAAAAAGCCGCGACGGTTTCTTTCGCGCGCAGGCGACCCATACGCATCCTTTGTCGTTGGGTGAATTTCTTAGCATGTCCGCGCCATTGGCGCTCGTTTTCGGCGTATCGGCCCGCGGGTTGCGGCGGTGTTTTTGGGCGGTGGTTTTCGTGGTTATTCTCGGCGGCATCATTGCAACAAACGCACGAGGACCCTTGTTGGCGATGGCGGCAGGCCTTGGTGTCGCCGGCATTATTATGACGATCCGTATTCTGCGCGATAACCGCCTGTTTCGATTGCGCCCGTTTATTGGACTTGCCGCAATCTTCTTGGTTGTGGCGTCACCGGCGGTGATCATCGCCGGGCAAAAAATCATCGCGGGTGAAGTCGGGACGTCGGCGGCGCGGTCTTCCAAAGCCCGACTTGACCAGATTGAGATGGCCTGGCCGAAAATTGCCAAGCGTCCGATTGGCGGTTATGGAACCGGCCGGTCTGCTATCCTGATCGGTTATTGGGGCCGCACGCTGTCAGTTGATAATTATTACCTGTCGCTTGCTGTCGAGACGGGAATTCCAGGATCTCTAGTTTTTATCAGTATCATGATTATTACGGCAAAAACGTCATTGGGTCGGGCCAAAACCGCGCCACGGCGATGGGGCTGGATGCTGATCGGGTTTGCCGGCGCGATGGTCGCTTTCATGACAACCCGATCGATCCTCTCCCAAACCGGTAATCTGTCATATTTTTTTCCGTTGATTGGCGCATTTATCGGCGCTTCGGCGCATTTTCGTCCGAAGCGAATTTTTAGACGGCGTGAACGGCCCGATTGGGCGTAGACGCGCCGCCCAAAACATTTCAACATTCCATCCATGATATATCGAGGGAAAACCGCGCTGATTACCGGCGCTTCAGCGGGCATCGGCGCCGTCTTTGCGAGATCCTTTGCTGCAAAAGGCGCCGATCTCATATTGACTGCTCGCCGTGAGGACCGCCTTGCGGCACTCGCTGCGGAGCTTAAAAAGGCCCATGGCGTTCGTGTCAGCGTTATCGCCGCGGACCTGGCGGAACCGACGGCGCCGGACGATATCGCCGCTGCGCTGAAGGCGGACGGCGTTAATGTCGATGTTCTGGTCAACAATGCGGGATACGGCCTGCCTGGCGCCTACACGGAAAGCGATTGGAATGTTCACCGTGATTTTCTGGAGGTGATGGTCACCAGCTATGCGCATTTAACGCGTCTTTTTCTGCCGGGAATGCTTGAACGCAAATATGGTCGCATCATACACGTAGCGTCCGTTGCCGGCCTTGTGCCTGGTTCATCAGGGCACACGATGTATGGCGCCTCAAAGGGTTTTCTTGTGAGCTTTGCACAGTCACTCGCAGCTGAATGCGATGGCGCCGGCGTGACCGTCTCGGCCTTGTGCCCGGGATTTACGTATTCGGAATTCCACGATGTCAACGATACGCGCCCGCTGGTGTCACAATTACCGAAATATATGTTTATGGACGCGGAACCGGTCGTTGAGGGTGCTATCAATGCCGTCGAAAAGGGACACGTCGTTTACGTGCCGGGGCTTTGGAATAAATTTGTCGTCTGGATGATGAAGGCGCTGCCGCGCCCCTGGGCGGCGAACGCTGTGCGTGCGCAATCTGCCAAATTTCGTCGTGGAAACTAGGTTGCGTTTATCCGTAACGCTTCAGCAGCTTTTTTCCGCCCATGTCCGGTGTTCCTTATCGAGCTCATAGGCCGCCATCGCAGCGAGCGTGACAATATCGACAACTTGCGCACCGATCTGGGCGATCTGCACGGGTTTTTCGAGGCCGATCAATACCGGCCCAACAACAGTGGCGCCGCCAATTTCACCGAGCAGCTTAGATGAAATTGCCGCGGAATGAACGCCGGGCGTAATCAACACATTTGCTTCGCCTTTGAGGCGTGAAAAGGGGTAAACGGTACGGAATTTTTCGTTTAGCGCCATGCGCGGGGTCATCTCGCCTTCATACTCGAAATCAATATCATCGCGGCTGTCGAGCAATGACACAGCGCCGGCAACGCGCCTCGAATGCTCGGTGTCAGGATTGCCAAAATTTGAATAGGACACAAAAGCGACCTTCGGCGTAACGCCAAGATGGCGAACGGCGTGTGCGACCTGCATAGCGATCTCGGCAAGATCTTGCGAGGTTGGCAATTCTGTAACGTTCGTGTCCGCGACAAACAGCGTGCGCGTTTTTGTCAAAATAATTGACATGCCGACCATGCGTTCATCGGGCCTTGGATTTAGCGCATGCTGCACATTTTCAAGCGCCACATCATAGTGACGCGTGACGCCTGTCACCATGCCGTCCGCATGGCCATGGGCGAGCATGCAGGCCGCGTAAACATTGCGGTCAGTGTTCACCAGGCGTTGCGCATCTCTATAAAGATATCCTTTACGCTGCAAGCGCTTATAGAGATAATCCGTATAGGTCACATTGTGTGTGGCCGTGCGCGAATGGTAGGTCTCAAATTCAGTATCTAAAGGCAGACCGGCGCTCGCCAGGCCTTCCTTGATCTGCTCGTTACGCCCAATCAGGATCGCCTTGCCCAGCCGTTCCTGCTGGAAGGCATAAGCGGCGCGAATGACGGCTTCCTCTTCGCCTTCGGCAAAGACGATGCGTTTGGGTTCGTCGCAGCCACGCAATGAAGAGTAAATTTTCTGCAGGAACGACGCAGACGGATCAAGCCGTGCTGCAAGCGTCTGTTTATAAGCGGTAAGATCTTTGATCGGTTTACGCGCCACGCCGGAATCGGCGGCGGCTTTTGCGACGGCAGGGGGTATTTCCGAAATCAATCGTGGGTCGAACGGCGTCGGGATGATGTAGCCAGGCCCATAGCGCAGGCGTTTGCCATAAGCCGCAGCGACTTCATCGGGGACATCTTCACGTGCGAGCTTTGCAAGCGCCTTGACGCAGGCGATTTTCATTTCCTCATTAATTGTCCGGGCTCTGGCATCCAGAGCGCCACGAAATATATAGGGAAAACCAAGGACGTTGTTGACCTGGTTTGGATAGTCGGACCGGCCGGTGGCGATGATGGCGTCATCGCGCACTTCACGAATTTCTTCCGGGGTAATTTCCGGTGTGGGGTTGGCCATGGCAAAGATGATCGGGTTCTTCGCCATGGATTTGATCATATCTTGCGTGACGGCGCCGGCGACCGACAAGCCCAGACACACATCAGCGCCTTCGATTGCCTCAGAGAGTGTGCGCTTATCTGTTTCAACGGCGTGCGCCGAACGCCACTGATCCATACGTTCCTCCCGGCCCTTGTAGAGAACACCTTTGGAATCGCAGACAATCGCGTTCTCATGAGGAAGGCCCATAGCCTTGATCAGGCCAATGACGGACAAAGCAGAGGATCCGGCGCCGGAAACCGCAATTTTGATCTCTTTGATTGACTTACCGGTGATGTCGAGCGCGTTGAGGAGGCCCGCCGCTGCGATGATCGCTGTTCCATGCTGGTCGTCATGGAACACAGGAATGTCCATCAGCTCCTTGAGCCGCTGCTCTATCTCAAAGCTCTCAGGCGCTGCGATGTCTTCGAGATTGATGCCCCCGAAGGCTGGCCCAAGATATTTGACTGCATTGACAAATTCATCGGGATCTTTGGTGTCGACCTCGATATCGACAGAGTCGATATCTGCAAACCGTTTAAAGAGAACAGATTTTCCCTCCATCACCGGCTTGGAGGCCAGAGCGCCAAGATCGCCCATGCCGAGAATGGCTGTACCGTTGGAGATGACGGCGACCATGTTGCCCTTTGAGGTGTAGTCATAGGCGGTATCCGGATCGTCGGCTATTCGCTGTACGGGCACGGCGACGCCGGGAGAATAGGCGAGCGAGAGGTCGCGCTGGGTCGCCATGGGCTTGGTCGGCGTGATTTCCAGTTTGCCAGGCTTGCCGCGCGCGTGAAAATCGAGTGCTTCCTCGTCGGTGAATTTTGTTGAATCGTCGTCCATGGTGCTATTTCTCTTTGTCGGCCCTGAAGCGAAAGCGATTACGCGCTTGCTGTTCCGGAGGCAAGGAACGGGCGGTAAAGGAATGGAAATTAATGAAGATCAGGCTGAAGCGCGCCTATGAGGCGCCGACGAAATCTGATGGCAAACGCATCCTTGTGGAACGGCTGTGGCCGCGTGGTGTGAAAAAGGAAGATGCCGCGCTCGATGAATGGGTGAAGGATATCGCGCCCAGCCCGGAATTGCGCAAATGGTATGATCACGACCCCAAAAAATGGCCGGCATTCCAGAAGCGATACCGAAAAGAGCTTGACGCTAACGCTGGCGAAATAGGGCGCTTACGCATGTTATGTGCAAATGGAGTGGTGACGTTTATTTTTGCCGCCAAGGACGAGGCGCGCAACAGCGCAGTGGTCCTGAAGGCCTATCTTGAAGAGGAAAATTGAGGCGTCGAGAGCCGCCCGTCGTTGCAAGGGCGCCGGTAAGCGCCTACTTAGCTGGGGGCGCCTGCATAGATGGAAGTTGACAATGTTTATTCAAACTGAAGACACCCCTAATCCGCAATCAATGAAGTTTACGCCCGGCAGGCCAATTCTGGGTGAGGGCGCACTCGGCATGGATTTTCCGACCATTGAATCTGCCGCCGCCTCGCCTCTCGCGCAAACATTGTTTGAAGTCGATGGCGTGACGGGCGTTTTTCTCGGCGCAGATTTCGTGACGGTGACCAAAACCGAAGCTGTCGAATGGATCCACATCAAGCCAGCGATCCTGGGTTCAATGGCGGATTTTCTGACCGCTGGCTTGCCAGCTTTGAATGAGGGCGCCCAAGGCGCTGATGCGGGCAAAGCAACGCCGCTCGAAGACTATGAGGGCGATGATCGCGAAACCGTGGAACAGATTATTGAACTGATTGATACCAGGGTGCGGCCGGCTGTTGCGGCGGATGGCGGCGATATTGTCTTTCGCCATTATGAGCCGCGCACAGGCGTCGTTTTCCTTGCTATGCACGGTGCTTGCGCGGGCTGCCCGTCGTCCACATTGACGCTGAAATCCGGCATTGAGAATATGCTGAAGCACTATGTGCCGGAAGTCATGAAGGTTGAAGCCGTGGCGTAATTGGCACGCGACAAGCGCGGCATTTGATTGTCTTGCTTTGGTTTGTTGAATAGCCCACGTATTTTTCAATTTAGTGACGTAGTTATCTACAAAAAAGGATCCATCGATGTCAGATAAAGTTTACGCCGTTTCAAAAGTCGTCGGCACGTCAAAGAAATCCATTGAAGCTGCCGTCGAGAACGCCATTGTGACAGCTGCAAAGTCGATCAAAAATCTCGATTGGTTTGAGGTCAAGGAAACCCGGGGCTATATCGACAATGACAAGGTCGCCTATTATCAAGTGAGTCTCGAACTCGGCTTTCGATACGAGAAATAACTGTTGAAGAGGTGACGCTGTTACGGCTGTCCAGCAAGAAAGACTTGGCCAATGTCTGACAAGATGATCAATGATGAGGCCCTCGACCTCATCTTTCGCGAGGCGCGCACCCGCAATGGCTGGGAAGCACGGACTGTAACGAAGACGTTGATGCAAGCGGTCTTTGATCTGACAAAATGGGGGCCGACTTCGGCCAATTGCTCCCCGGCGCGCTTTGTTTTTGTGGCTTCCGATAAGGGCAAGGAACGTCTGCGACCGCATTTGTCAGAGGGCAACGCCAAAAAAACCATGGCGGCGCCGTGTTGCGTTATCATCGGTCACGACCTTGCCTTTCATGATCACTTACCCAAGCTTTTCCCCCATGACGACGCCAAAAGCTGGTTTGAGGGTAATGACGCGTTGATCGAGGAAACCGCTATCCGCAATGGCACGCTTCAGGGGGCGTATTTCATGATCGCCGCGCGAGCGCTCGGCCTCGACTGCGGGCCAATGTCAGGGTTCGACAAGGTTGGCGTCGACAAGGAGTTTTTCGCGGGTACGGCAGTCAAGTCGAATTATCTCTGCAATATTGGTTATGGTACGGACGAAAAACTGTTTCCGCGCTCGCCTCGATTTGATTTCGATGAAGTCTGTGAGATCGTTTAGTCGATTTTTGGGATTTGCCTGAGCGCATTCTACGGTTAAGCAGACGTCATGCTGGTCTTGGGTCTCGATACGTCGTTGCAATGCTGCTCTGTAGCCATCCTGAAGGATGGCGCGGTGATTGCCGATCAATCCATTGGAATGGAGCGTGGTCATGCCGAACATCTGGCGCCAATGGCCGCCGCGGCGCTGGCTGAGGCGGCATTAGCGGTTCGCGATCTCGACCGGATCGGCGTGGTGGTTGGGCCCGGTGGGTTTGCCGGCGTGCGGGTTGGGCTTTCTTTCGCCCGTGGCATGGCAATTGGGATGGATCTTGATGTTATTGGCGTCACAAGTCTTGCCGCCCTTGCATGTAATTTGGAAAACATTGAGCCGGGCGCATTGATCGCGCCGGTGATCGATGCACGGCGTGGACAGCTTTATGCCGGTCTATACGAGCACTGTGGCGCCACCCTTGTTGAGCCATTTGTTGCGACACCCGGGCAAGTTTCAGATATTTTAATTAGAGGGGCGGCTGCGCGGCCGGTATCGCTTGTTGGCTCGGGGGCGTCGCAAATTGATGGTGGTGATGGCCGCTTGATTGCGGCGTCGGCGTCTACGCAGATTGACTCCAAACATGTTGCGCGGATTGCCGCTGCGGCGCAGAGCCCTGAGGGCATGCCTGCGCCGCTTTATTTGCGTGCGCCTGACGCCAAGCCGCCCAAACCAAACCGGTTTCAGGGTTTTTCCGTAAAATGACGCGCTGGCTGACCTGGCCTGCTGGCGTTGGCGACGAAGCGGCGCTTATCCGTCTCGAGGCTGAGTCTTTTGGCGCCCGCAGCTGGGGTGAAAACAGTCTGGATGCGAGCTTTCAAACGCCAGGCGTGGCGGTTTTGTTTGCCGGCGCATCCAAAACTTCGCCCGTTGGTTTTGCCATATGGCGCGACCTCACATCAGAGGCGGAACTCTTGTCTATCGGGGTTCTGCCCAACGTCCGGAAACGTGCACTTGGGGCTGCGCTTCTGGGCGCGGTGAGGGCCGCGGCAAGAAAGGCGGGCGCCAAGAAGTTGTTTCTTGAAGTCGATGCAGGAAATACAGCGGCGCTTGCCCTTTATCAAAGGAACGGTTTTGTGGAGATCGGCCGCCGCCGCGCTTATTATCGTGACGGGGCTGATGCACTTGCGATGCAAGTGCAATTGTAATTTTACCCGTTAGTCTCTTTGCGGTTGCAAGCCTTTGTTGCCGCGTGAATAAAGGCGGCGAGCAGCATAAGCGTTGTTTCGGAGATGGATGATGGACCGGCTTGAAAAGATTTGCATAGAAAAGGGCATGCGCATGACCGAGCAGCGCCGCGTTATCGCGCGCGTTCTGTCGCTGGCGCAGGATCATCCAGATGTTGAAGAAATTCACCGCCGCGCCAGTGAGATAGACGACAATATCTCAATTGCGACTGTCTATCGAACCATGCGCCTCTTCGAAGAAGCCGGGGTTGTGGAAAGGCATGATTTTCAGGACGGTCGATCACGCTATGAAGAGGCGACAGAAGATCATCACGATCACCTGATTGACCTGCGCTCCGGCGCCGTCATTGAATTTATCAATGAAGAAATCGAAGCTCTGCAAAAACGCATCGCCGAGCAGCATGGTTACAAGCTCGTGGACCACCGACTCGAGCTTTACGGTGTCCCCTTAGACAAGACCAAAAGCTAATCAAGCACTTAGCGGAAACGGCTAAATAGCTGCACCAAATATTGACCTTTTCGAGGTAAACTGAGCAGTGTACCCACGAAAAAGACAAACTTTAGCGCTGCGTGATATCCAAAGATTTGCGCCGCGCCTCAGCGGAGGAACATCCATGGCGTCTTTGCGCGAACTTTATCCCATTCCCGATGTCGACCCTTGTTGGACGGTGCCACAAGGATTCGAGGCGTCCTTCGATTGGGATTATGACGACGGTCGCAAGCGCATGATGCACCTTTATCAAAAGGGCAAGGATATGCAGTGGGATGCGCTTGACCGCATCGACTGGGCGCTCGAGCTGGACACGGAAAACCCAATGGAAATGCCCGACGAAATGTCCGGCATCTACCATACGCCCGTCTGGGGCCGGATGAGTAATGTTGAGCGCGCCGAGACCCGTCGTCATATGCAGGCCTGGACGATGTCTCAGTTCATGCAGGGCGAGCAGGCGGCGCTGGTTTGCGCTGCGAAAATTGTCCAGCAGGTGCCGGACCTCGATGCAAAGTTTTACGCCTCGACGCAGGTGATGGACGAAGCGCGCCATGTTGAGGCGTATAAAAAGTTTCTGCAGAAACTGGGTCTCGCTTATCCCATGACAGGCCCATTGCAGACATTGGTCGATCAGGCGTTGCGCGACTCACGCTGGGACATGACTTATCTTGCCATGCAGGTGGTCATCGAGGGCCTGGCGCTGGCAGCGTTCGGTAACATTCGGGAAATCTCCCGCAATAAGCTGACCCAGCAACTCAACGCTTACGTGATGCAGGATGAATCGCGCCATGTCGCTTTTGGCCGCCTGACTTTAAGCGAATATTATCCGCAGCTAACCGAGGCTGAGCGCAACGAGCGCGAGGAATTTCTTGTTGAAGCCTGCTATCACATGCGTGATCGTTTTGAAGCGCGCGAGTTATACGAACATCTGGATTTGCCAGTTGATGAAATTGTCGTTGCGCAACGCGATTCGGAATTCCAGAAACATTTCCGGACATCGCTGTTCCAGCGTATTGTGCCGATCGTGCGTGATATCGGGCTTTGGTCTGATAAAATTCAGGCAGCCTATGCCGATATGGGCGTTCTTGGATTTGCTGATACCGATTATCTATCGCTTGAGGCGACAGATAATGCGCGTGCTGAAGAATTTGATGAAATCAACAAGCGAACCCGACAGCAATATGTCGAGGACGTTGCCGCGCTTGGCGCGACAGCCGCTGAGTAATTGTCAGTCGTTGTTTTCGTCAGCTTCATCATCGGCTGTGGCGATCAACGCCGGCACCGGCCCATTATGATTTACTGTGTTATGGGTGATGTTGTCTCTGACGATTGTCGTTACGGTTACTTCGACATTGCGCGGTAAAATCGCGACCACAACCAGGGCGAGAAAACCGATCACGATTAGTGTTGATGATAGCCATTTTGGCATTGCTCATGCCTCCCCAACGCAGTGCTACTTAGGGCATTAGCTTATTCCAAAGCTGACAGACCGTCGAGTCGCCAGGGCGTTATCCGAGATAAATTGGTTCCCGGTTTATTGTTCCCGACCGCGAACGCGGTCAAGATATTGGATAACGCGCCTTCGCGCGCGGAAACGCCCCAGATTAATATTTTAGCGCATTTCTTATCGGAAAACCGCGCCACACTTTTCCCGAAATGCGCTAGCGCACGCTGCAATAATGCGCCGCGATAATGCGGCCTTGCCCGGGTTCCTGAACCAGCAATGCGCAACCTTCAGTGGGGCTTGGGGGCTTGACGTTGAATTTTGCGCCGGCGCGTCGAACGACTCCCAGGCGCTCAACATCGGTGACGACGTTTGTGTCGAGAAAATCAACGCCGGCATTCTCGCCGCCCTTCACTGCAGTTTTGATTGATCGCTGGAACGTAACAAGAAAGGCGTTGCCGCCCGAACGGCTTTCGCCGACCGTAAAAATAATATCGCCGTTTTTTCTCTTGGTGCTTATGGCCGAAGAGGCCTGTGCAGTTTGAGCGCTATTAATCTGTGCCGCAACTTTCTCCCGCGAGGAGCCGACTGTCTCGTTGACGCCGTCAATGACAATTTGCGGTGTATAAACAGAGCTGCGCTTTCGAATGTTTATATTATATTTTTTCTGGCGGCCGGTGTGTTCCTTGCTGGAAAAAGGGTCCTCCCAGCGACCCTGCCGGGTATCAAGATGGTTCCAATAATCAACATGCCAGCCAAGAGCGACAACATCGTCTCTCGCTGCCAGTTCACGAAAATACTCGGCCGCTGTTATGCATGAGCTGCAGGATTGAGAGGAAAATAGCTCGACAACAACCGGCGAAGGCCGACGGCCCTCGGATTTGTCGTTCTCCGCCGCCGCTGCGGTGAAGCCAAACGCGACGATTACAAATAATAACCTGATGATGTTTGCGCCCGAGTAATTCATTTGCGACCCAAAAATACGCTGACCCGCTCTCCCTGAGCCTAATCTGCCGGTTCCAGCACGCGCAATCAAACCACATGTCGTCACATCCTCGCGAGTGATCCGCGTTGCATCCGCGTGATTAGGCGCCTAAATAGCGGCTTCTTTGACACTTGGCGCCCGAAAATGACCGAAGCACGGCCAAAACATGAAAAATCTGTCTTCATCCGGACCTATGGGTGCCAGATGAATGTCTATGATTCCGAGCGTATGGTCGGGCTTTTGAAGCCGCTCGGCTATGGCCCGGCGGAAACGCCTGAAACGGCCGATCTCGTCATTCTCAATACTTGCCACATTCGCGAGAAAGCGGCGGAAAAGGTCTATTCTGAACTTGGTCGGCTGAAAAAGATTAAAACTGCGAAATCCGAACGCGGCGAGGAAATGTCGATTGCCGTTGCTGGTTGCGTTGCTCAAGCCGAAGGCGCCGAAATTATCGCGCGCGCACCGCAAGTCGATATCGTGGTCGGCCCGCAGGCCTTTCATCGGCTGCCCGAGCTTTTGGCGCGCGCGGCTCGGGGGCGTGGCGACATCCTGGAAACTGATTTTGCCGTAGAGGAAAAGTTTGACCGTCTCGCAGCGCGGGTTGCGGACGGACCTACGGCCTTCCTGACCATTCAAGAAGGCTGCGATAAATTCTGCACGTTTTGTGTCGTGCCCTATACGCGCGGCGCCGAAGTGTCGCGCCCGGTCGACGCCATTGTTGCAGAAGCGCGCCTGCTCGCCGCGCAAGGAGTGAGAGAGGTCACGCTCCTGGGGCAGAATGTTAATGCGTGGCGCTCGACAGCGCCCGCCGGATGCGGCAACGACGCTCAATGGGGTCTTGGCGAGCTTTGCAGACACCTAGCGTTGATTGGTGGGATAGACCGGATCCGTTTCACCACGTCCCATCCACGCGATATGGATGAGGGCCTGATCGATGCGCTCGGTGAGGAGGAAAAGCTGATGCCCTACCTCCATCTGCCGGTTCAGTCGGGCGCTGACAATGTTCTTAAAGCCATGAATCGCGGACACACCGCTGAGCACTATGTGAGATTGATTGAGCGTATCCGCGCAGTTCGGCCGGATATAGCGATTTCAGGCGATTTTATCGTTGGTTTTCCTGGTGAGACGAATAAGGATTTTGAAGCGACTTTGGCGCTCGTCGAAGAAATCGGCTATGCCTCGGCCTATTCATTCAAATATTCACGCCGGCCAGGCACGCCGGGGGCCGCCATGCCGAAACAGGTGCCGGAGGCCGAGAAAGATGAACGTTTGACCCGCCTTCAGGCGCTCCTGGACACCCAGCGCAGAGGCTTCAATGAGGCGCAAATTGGCAAAAAAATGCCGGTTTTGCTGGAAAAAACCGGCCGGCACGAAGATCAGCTCATCGGTCGGTCGCCATATTTGCAAAGCGTTCACGTGTCTGCGCCAAAATCTATGCTAGGTTTAATCGCATCGGTGAGCATTATAGGCGTAACGCCAAACGCGCTCGCTGGCGCACTGACGAAAGAGGGTGAGGCGGCCGCTTGAGCGAACACAAGACCGCGGATGACGTGGAGCATATTGACTTCGACGACAACCGGCTCGTTGCAGAGCTTTCTGGCGAGCATGACGCACATCTTTCCATTCTTGAAGACGCCCTTGACGTGCGGATTGATCCGCGCGGCAACCGTTTTTCTGTGCGTGGCGGTGCGGCGGCGCGACGACAAACGCTCCGAGCACTGAGCAACCTATATCAACGGCTGCTGCAGGGCGAACCTGTGGCTGCCGGCGACGTCCGCGCCGCGGCGAAGCTCTCTGAAAAAGCGCCTGCAGCCGTGGAATCCGTTGCGCCTTCGATCAAGACGCCAAAGCGCGTGATTATGGCGCGCACGCCCAACCAGTCTGTGTATCTAACAAAACTGGCGTCTCATGACTTGACCTTTGGTGTTGGGCCGGCCGGCACGGGTAAGACTTATCTTGCTGTGGCGCATGCAGTGGGGCTTTTGCTTTCTGGGGCGGTGGAGCGCATCATTCTTTCGCGCCCCGCATTGGAAGCTGGTGAACGCATTGGCTTTCTTCCCGGGGACATGAAGGAAAAAGTCGATCCGTTTTTACGCCCTCTATATGACGCGCTGCATGACATGATGCATGCCGATTATGTGGAGCGCCGCATAGCCGCTGGCGAGATCGAGATCGCGCCGATTGCATTCATGCGCGGACGAACGCTCGCCCGCTCGGCGGTTATCCTCGATGAGGCGCAAAATGCGACACCGGCGCAAATGAAAATGTTTCTGACCCGTCTTGGCGAGGGCGCCCATATGGCGGTGACCGGCGACCCGTCGCAAACAGACCTCCCCCATGGCGAGGCGTCAGGGCTCGCTGACGCACTCACGACGCTTTCCGGCGTTGAGGGGGTTGCAGAAACACGATTTGTCGCAGCTGACGTCGTACGTCATCCACTCGTATCGCGTATCATTGAGGCTTATGACGCCCGCGATAAGGGTGTAGCAGGGAGATCGCAGCCGTGACTGAGCCAGAGGCTTTGGCGAAAGTCGAAGTACGCGTTGAAAACGATGGCTGGACAGCAATTGATTGTATCGCGCTGGCTGACAAATGCTTTGCTGCGTTGGAAATGATTGTCCCGGACGTGAATTGGCCGGTCAGCATTTTGTTTACGGGTGATGCAGCGGTCAAAGAACTGAACGAACATTTTCGCGGCAAGAACAAACCGACCAATGTTTTGTCTTTCCCGACAGGCGATGTCATCTGGTCGGATTACGACTATCTTGGCGACATTGCGCTGGCCTTTGAGACATGTTCACGCGAAGCTGATGAGAAGGGGATATCACTTGGTGATCACACGGTGCATTTGATCGTTCATGGCATGTTGCATTTGACTGGCTGTGATCATGAGACTGATATTGAAGCAAGCGCTATGGAGCAGCGTGAAATCAATATTTTGCAGCGCCTTGGCGTTCCGAACCCTTATGGCCAGGCAGAGGCGGCCCCATGACGGGCGATCCGAAAGATAACGCGCGCCGCGCAGGCCTGCTGACGCGATTACGGGCCATTATAAATCCAGCTAGCCAGGATGATTTTGTCGCCGCGATTGAAAATGGCGACGGCCCCCTTCCAAATGGCCTCAGTAAAGCGCGCCGCGAAATGATTGAGCGCGTGGTTGCTTTTGACGAAAAGAAAGTTGTCGATGTCATGGCGCCGCGTGCTGACGTCTACGCCGTCGATATGGAGACGTCGCTTGAAGAGTTGATCGGGGTGTTTGCCGGAGCGGGCCACTCACGTATGCCGGTCTATCGCGGCGACCTCGATGATCCTGTTGGCATGGTTCACATCAAAGATGTCGTCGGCTTGATTGCAGAGCGCGAAAAAGCGTTGCGCGAATCTGGTCCGATTCTCAAATCTATCCGCCGCGAAATTCTCTATGTGCCGCCATCAATGCGCATCACCGATCTGTTGCTGCGCATGCAGGCTTCCCGCATTCATATGGCGCTTGTTATTGACGAATATGGCGGCACCGACGGGCTGGTAACAATTGAGGATCTCGTGGAGGAAATCGTTGGCGAGATCAATGATGAACATGACGAAGAGGAAGCGCCAACCATTACGCCACGCGCCAGCGGCGGCTGGGACGTTGATGCGAGAGTTGAGGTCCATGAATTTGAGGAAGAAACCGGCTTTCTGCTGGAAGCTGACGATGACGAGATTGATACCGTCGGCGGCTACGTTGTTTCGTTGGCGGGCCGTGTTCCACAGCGCGGCGAAGTGTTGTCTGGGGCAGGCCGGTTCGATTTTGAGGTGACTGAAGCGGATGCTCGCAAAGTGCGCAAGCTTCACATTCGGCCTGCGGCAAAGACCAGCGAAGCGGCGGAATAGTCGCAGATGAGCAAAGGGGGGTCTCCAGCGGCGCAATTCGCTAACGCATTTAGTCAAATCGCCGAGCGTATCAAAGTGGTGACCGGATGGCGCCGTTCGCTTGTTGCTTTCTTGGCCGGGCTTGCCGCAGCACTCGCGCTCGCGCCTGTTTATGCGCTGCCGCTATTGGCGGTCGGGTTTTCTGTCCTCGTAATACTCATCGATGGCGCTCATCATTCAAAACACCCTAGACGCGTTGCGTTTGTTTCCGGTTGGTTTTTCGGATTCGGGTATTTTCTCGCCAGCATTTACTGGATGGCGTTTTCTTTCTTTGTGCAGGCAGAGCAATTTGCCTGGATGGCGCCGTTCGCCGTTTTTGGCATGCCGGCTTTTTTGGCTTTTTTTACCGGGGCTGCCTGCATTGCGTCTGTTAATTTCTGGCGGCCAGGATGGTCGCGAATTTTCTTGTTCGCCGCCATTTGGACGCTTTTTGAGTATGCTCGCGGGCATGTGCTGACCGGGCTGCCATGGAATTTGACAGGACAGGCATTGGCGGGATCGGCGCTTGGTGCGCAGACCGTCGCCTGGTACGGGGTCTACGGACTAAGCGTTGTGACGACATTGTTGGCGGCGGCGCCGGCGGCAGGGTTCGGGGTAAGCCGTCCGCCGCGAGCGGCGCTGGCGGGCTTTGCGGCCATGCTTGCGGGGACGGCGCTGCTGTTTGCGGTCGGCGCCGTGCGTCTTGCCTTGCCGGAACCAGCCTATAGCGGCGAAAATTATTTGCGCATTGTCCAGCCAAACATTCCTCAGAAAGACAAAATAGACCCAAGTATGTGGGCGCGAAATTTTGAGCGCCAATTAGAATTGTCAAAAGGCGCGGCGCCTTCGGATGCGCGCTTGTTTATCGTCTGGCCGGAAAATGGCGCGCCATTATTGAACGAGGCAACAACCGCGCTGAGTGTGCTTTCGCAGGAGTTGCCGAAGAATGCAGTGCTGCTTGCCGGCGCTATCCGTCGCGCGGACGATGATGAGGGTGTTGAGCGCTATTATAATTCAATCGCTATTATTCCTGAGACGCCGATCGGCCGCCGTGCCGTCGGTCACTACGACAAGCATCATTTGGTGCCGTTCGGCGAATATCTTCCTCTCTATGGCTTATTGCGGGCCCTGGGGTTGGCGCAGCTGACGCCTTATGGCGATGCCGGGTTTACGCCTGGCAAAGGACCTGACGTCCTGAATGCTGGCGGCCCATCCTTTGCGCCGCTTATTTGCTACGAAGTCATTTTCCCAGGTGAGCTCTATCCGAAAGACCAGCGTCCGGAGTGGCTCCTAACCGTCACCAATGATGCATGGTTTGGTAATACATCCGGGCCGCGCCAACATCTCGATATGGCTCGCCTGCGCTCCATCGAAACCGGACTGCCTATGGCGCGCTCCGCCAATAATGGCATTTCCGCCGTTATTGACGCCAAAGGGCGAATTCTGGAAAAGGTGGGGCTCTATAAAGGTGGGCGAATTGAAGCTGTCTTGCCTCCAGCGCTCTCGCGGACCCTCTACGATCGGGCCGGCGATTGGGTGTTTTTGCTGATGGCAATGGCTTTCCTGGCGCCTGCGGTGCTCGCGAGGGCGCGTTCAGCGCGACCCTAGGGTATCAGTGCAACCTTTGCGCGATGTAAAATATGCGTTATAATTACAATGCGTAGCGGGTGCTTGGTGGCTTTTTGCAGCCCCGCGGGTTGGGAAGCAATATGAACAAACCGCACAAAATGTCGAAACCGCCTGTGAAAATGCCTGTAAAAACAACGGCTAAGGCCGATGGGCCGCATCCGATTGATATCCATGTGGGCGCACGTGTTAAGCTTCGGCGCATGATCTTGGGGATGAGCCAGGAGACGCTGGGCAAGGCGTTGGGGCTGACCTTTCAGCAGATTCAAAAATATGAGAAAGGCGTCAATCGCATTGGCGCCAGCCGGATATTTGAACTGTCCAATCTTCTGGATGTGCCGATTCAGTATTTTTACAATGATTACGGCGACACCATTGGCGCCGCGCCAGGGTCGGACAATGGCGATCGATTTATGGATCTTGTGAATTCTCCGGAGGGTGTCCAGCTCTGCCGGTCATTTTCCGAAATAACCGATCCGCAGGTCAAAAAACGCGTTCTCGATCTGGTCAAGTCGATTGCTGAAACGGAGGGCGAAAAAGCGCCCGCTTAAAAGCCGCATCATTCGATTTTGCGCCGCGGGGTTTCGATTGGACAGACCCGGGCGCATTCGCTATACGCCCCCGGACATATAAACATTTCCTTATATACAGGAGCATATCCGTCCATGGCGCGTCAGTCTTATTTGTTCACCAGCGAAAGCGTTTCCGAAGGCCATCCCGATAAGGTCTGCGATCGCGTTTCTGATTCTATTGTCGATCTATTCCTTTCGAAGGACGCCTATTCGCGCGTCGCCTGCGAAACCCTGACGACGACCAACCAAATTGTGGTTGCCGGTGAAGTTCGGTGCGGGGCGCCGGTGGCGCCGGAAGAAATTGAACGGGCTGCTCGAGATGCAGTGCGCGACATCGGTTATGAGCAGGAAGGCTTTCACTGGAAGACTGCGAATTTCCAAAATTTCTTGCACGAACAATCTGCTGATATTGCATTGGGTGTCGACGCCGCCGGCAATAAGGACGAAGGCGCCGGCGACCAAGGTATTATGTTCGGTTATGCCGTGAACGAGACGCCTGAGCTAATGCCCGCGCCAATTCAGTATTCGCATCAAATTCTGCAGCGTATGGCTGCGCTCAGAAAATCAGGTGAGCGGCCGGAGTTTGAGCCAGACGCAAAAAGCCAGGTAACACTGCGTTATGAAAATGGCGCACCCGTCGCTGTTACTTCGGTGGTGGTTTCTACTCAGCACAAAGAAGGATCAACGCCAGACGATATCCGCGAATTAGTGCGACCGCTTGTCAGCGATATTCTGGGTGATATCGGCATGCCGCCGGAGCAGGAGTTCTTTGTCAATCCGACCGGCAATTTTGTTATCGGCGGGCCTGATGGCGACGCCGGCCTGACCGGCCGCAAGATTATTGTCGACACTTATGGCGGCGCGGCGCCGCATGGCGGCGGCGCTTTTTCGGGCAAAGACCCGACAAAGGTTGACCGTTCCGCGGCCTATGCCTCGCGTTACCTTGCCAAAAATGTCGTTGCTGCGGGTCTTGCTCAGCGCTGTCTGATCCAGCTTGCCTACGCCATCGGTGTTTCCAAACCGCTCTCCATTTACGTAGACCTTTACGGCACGGGCGAGGTTGATGAGGCGCACCTTGAGGCAATTCTTGGCGACGTGATGGACTTGTCGCCGCGGGGCATTCGCGAACATTTGGGTCTTAACCGGCCGATCTATGCGCGCACCGCCGCTTATGGTCATTTTGGCCGGTCACCTGATAGCGACGGCGGGTTTTCTTGGGAAAAAACTGACCTTGTTGATGCGTTGAAGGCGGCAGTTTAGGGCTCGCCTGTCTATCGCGGCTGCGCATTTTGTCGATTCCCTGGCTCCTCAAACGTCTGATGGGCAAGCAAAGGAGGCGACATGATGAGGCGCATCATAATTGCGGTGTTTGTTATTTTGGCATTGGGCGCAGCGCCGGTTGCGCAGGCTGAATCGGGCGATGACGCGGCGCGCTCCATATTTGAACTGTTTGATGGTGAATGGCGCTCGGACGGGTCAGCCTTCGGCGTTCCGGCGTCAAGCAGGATGGTTTGGACGCCGGCGCTCGACGGAAAATATGTCCGTTTGGACTACGGGATTGAAATGCAGCCGGCGCAGGGCGCTGCGTCGACGTTTCAGGGCGTTGCCTATTATCGAGACGCAGGCGGCAGCAACTATAAGGCGTTCTGGGCTGACAATTCGGGCGACTTGCACCCGATCTCCGCGCAGCGCGATGGCGACGCCCTGGTCGCTCATTGGGGGGCGGAGGGCAGTAAGCAAGGCCGGACGCGTTACCAGCTTTCAGCGCCGGGTAAGCTTGAAGTCACGGACTGGATCAAGACTGCGGATGGTTGGAGGCAATTTAATCACAACGTTTTTGAGCGCGCTCCCACCGCCAACTAAAGCACGCTGAATCTTCAATAGCTGACGCAGCGCAGCACGCGCCGAGGGTTGAGGGGCGCTGCGCCGTCGACTATGTCAGCGTCGATGACAGAACACACCTATATCCCGCGTCTTTATGGCCGCCGACAGGACAAGCCGCTAAAGCCGCGTCAGGCGAGGTTGATGGAGACAGCGCTGCCAAAGCTGGCGATGCCCGATCCTGCGAAAGGTCCAATTGACCCTAAGAAAATTTTTCCGCAAGCGGACGAAATCTGGCTTGAAGTCGGCTTTGGCGGCGGTGAGCATCTTGCCTGGCAGGCGGCGCATAACCCGTCCGTAGGACTTATCGGGGCAGAGCCTTTTGTTAACGGCGTTGGCAAATTATTGGTGCTGGTTGAGCAACAGCAACTGGAAAATGTTCGCATCCATTTTGGCGATGCGCGCCCTCTTCTTGAGGGGTTGCCGGACGCTTCACTCACGCGTTTGTTTGTCCTCCATCCAGACCCATGGCCGAAGAAGCGCCATCATAAACGCCGGATGATTTCGCCCTGGTTTTTTGAAGCAGCGGCGCGCCTGATAAAGCCAGGCGGGCAATTGCGGGTTGCAACGGACATTCCTGACTATGTCGCCTGGACACTGATGCACGCGCAAGGCGCGCCCGCATTTATCTGGGCAGCGGAACACGTTGATGACTGGAGAATGCGCCCGGAGGACTGGCCGCAAACCAGATATGAAGCAAAAGCCCTGAAAGAAGGGCGCAGACCTACTTATCTCGTCTTTCATCGCAAATAGATATCGCCTTACAGCGTTGTGAATTGCGGCGGACGGCGATTATCGCTTTATGGTAGGGAAAAGAGGAGTGGCCGCGCATGCGCCTAGTTCAAGTCTTATTCTGTGCCGTCATTTCGCTGCTTCTTCCGGGCTGTGTAAAGCTGACCCTCGCATGGGCCGATCTTCGACCCGACGGACCTGAGGCGGCGCCAGACGCACTTCAGAGTCTTCAAGAGCAAGGCCCGGCGACATCTGTCGAGCTATGGGAAAATAATCATGCGCCAAAGTTGCGAGAAGCGTTTCAGGCGCATGTCTATGGATATTTACCCGAGGATTATGGATTTGAGATATTAAGCCGGCAGGTTCTAGACGAGGCTGCTTTTGAGGGCGCCGCGCGCCTCATTGAATATAAGCTGCAAGCAAAGCCGCGCTTTGGCGGCAAAACGCATGACGCTGAGCCATTTTACATGAATGTCGCCATGCCCGTTGGCGACGGCAATGCGCCAATCATCCTGATGCAGACTTTTTGCCCGCGTTGGGATACTCTTCCCCACGCTGCTATTTACCGACCGGAGGACGCTGGCGGTTGCTCCGGGGGCGGCATCGGCGCCGGTATCATGACTTATGTTTTTGGCCGATACATCGCCACGCCCCCAACCAAGATGATTCTCGATCGCGGCTATGGCGTTGCTGCGATATATCCCAGTGAGTTTGCGCCGGATTCGCGTGAGCGAGGGCTTGCTGCCCTGTCGGCGATGTCTCAAGGAATGGAATCCGGCAAAGAACGTTGGGGCGCTATCGCCGCTTGGGCATGGGGGTACTCTCTTATGATTGATGCGCTTGAAGGCGACGACACGATCGGTTCCAGCGAGTACATCACCTGGGGGCATTCGCGTTATGGTAAATCCGCGCTGCTCGCCGCTGCCTTTGATGCGCGCATTGACGGTGTCATCGCCCACCAATCGGGAACCGGCGGCGCCTCACTTAACAGGCGCAAGAAGGGGGAAAGTGTCGGCGCCATTACCGAAAGCTATCCGCATTGGTTTGCCAAATCCTATGCTTCTTATGCGGGTCGCGAGGAAGAAATGCCTGTCGACCAACACCAACTATTGGCGTTGATCGCGCCACGGCCGGTTTTGCTGGGAAATGCACGGCGCGACGTCTGGTCGGATCCAAATGGCGCTTTTCGGGCCGCACTCGGCGCTGATCCAGTCTATCAGATATACGGGAGTGAGGGCCTCGAGCAAACGCGCCTTAACGACTGGAAGCCGCAAGCTGATCTTGCATTTTGGATCCGTCCCGGCACGCATGGCGTCGTCAAGGAAGACTGGCCAGCCTTTCTCGAGTTTCTCGACGCGCATTTTGACTGACTTTTTTTAGCGACATTGCCGCTCGCATTGCAGAAGTTGGCGGCTGGCGCTCCAGCGTGAACGCCGATATTTTGGTGGTGACATTGATCGATCTGCGTGATCATCATTGTTGCGCAAAATTGCGGGAGCTCACCCATGGCGGATGGCGCCGATATCATAGAAGGCGGCGAAACGATTGGCGGCTTGCCAAAGATTTACGTTGATGCGCCTTCATCACTACCATTCAAAAAACTGCGTAAACGCCTGCTGCGCCATACACAGGACGCCATTCGGCGCTTTGGTATGGAAACGCCTCGTGCCAACGGGGAGCCGCCAAAATGGCTTGTTTGTTTGTCCGGAGGAAAAGACAGTTACACACTACTCGCCGCGCTCCTTGATCTGAAATGGCAGGGCGCAATCAAGGTCGATCTTCTTGTCTGCAATCTTGACCAGGGCCAACCACAATTTCCAAAACACACATTACCGGCCTATCTAAATTCCATCGGCGTTGCTCACCGCATTATTACTGAGGACACCTATTCCATCGTCACCGATAAAGTTCCGGAAAACAAAACCTATTGCGCGCTTTGTTCGCGTCTCAGGCGCGGCATTCTTTATCGCGTAGCGCGAGAAGAGGCCTGCGACGCCATTGTATTGGGGCACCATCGCGACGATGCGCTGGAAACCTTCATGATGAATTTTATGTATGGCGGTAGGCTTGCGGCGATGCCGCCAAAACTCCTGAATGACGAGGGTGACGTTCTGGTTTTGCGCCCGCTTATAATGTGCGCTGAAAAAGATATTGCAGAATTCGCAGAGGCGATGGCGTTTCCCATCATCCCTTGCAATTTATGTGGGTCGCAACAGGGCTTGCAGCGCGCAGCGATGAAGGAAATGCTCAACGGTTGGGAGCGCCACCATCCGGGGCGACACGATGTCATGTTTCGTGCGTTGCAGAATGTGCGTTTAAGCCATCTTGCAGATGAAAAACTCTGGGATTTCAGTGAGCTGAAAAGCGACAGCTAAGCGTATCGCCGCCCACCGCCAGCCACGGCGCCGATTAGTCCAAACAAAAACGATCCGCCCCCCCACAAAAGCGCAAAGCCGCCAGCGGCGTAAGCCCCGCCTGCAGTCGTCACTGGAAGTGCCGGTTCAAATTGTTCGTAAACGGATAAAACAATATCACGCTTGTGCGACTGGGCGAGAACGAGCGGCCGGACAAATTCGCCAGCCGCCTCAAGCTCTGAAAGGTGCGCTGTCAATAAATCAAACCGTCCGACCGTGGTTTCGTAGCCATCGCAAAGCGCGTCAAGCAGTTGGGCGGCGTCTTCGCATTCAGCGATCGCCTGGGCCCGGGAATATCCATGTGCGGCGACATTAACGTCATATTGTTCGACGATGGGCCGCAACTCATCAATTCTGCCCTGCAGGTTTTGCATATACTGCAACGTGAAACCGGGCCCCTGCGAGCCAATAAGAGCGCCGGCGGCGCCTAGAAGAAATGCAAGAAAACGACCCACGGCGCGACCCCTCTGACAGCCTGTCGATAAAACCCCGCGCTGATTTTGACCCATTGGCAGGGCAAAATCCATAGCTGTTATTGACGGGCGCCGGGGCTGGGTTTGCGACCTGTAATTGCGAGGAGGAAAGCCAGCCCGCTAAAAAACAGCGGAATTGCGGCGGGGAGCGGGACGACCATCTCGATCGGCTCGATGGGCGGCGGCGCTTCGGTTGGCGGCGTTACGCTGGGTGGCGCAGCAGTGGGCGGTGGAGGGGTTTGGCCGGGGTCTGTTGGTTGCGGCGCCGGAGATGTTGGCGGCGAGGGCGTGGCAGCGCCAATCGGCACGAATGGAGCGAGGCTGCCTGGAATGCTGCTGCCGCCGGGAAATCCAGCCTGCTCAAAGGGCGCGCTGGCTTCGGTCTGGTTTGCAGTGGTCAATGTATCCAGCGCCATGGCAAGCCCGAGGGGCTCTCCCGAGCGCGGGTCTTCCAGGTTTGAGATAGAAGCGATGACGGTGTTGCGGAGCGCTTTAGACTGACCACCGCTGGTAGTGGATGGGCCGGCGCCGACCCGGGGGGCTTCATCGGGCGTCGCAGCGCCACAATGGATATTTGCGAGGGCTTGGCTTGCGGCGGCGTCATCATCACAGATTGTTACAGAGGCGGAATGATTGACTGGTGGGGCGGTGGAGGGTGCGAAACCTGTTTCGTTTTGGGCCAAATCGGCAGCATGCGCGCTGAAGCTGTTTCTGCCTCGATCCAGGCCTGCAAAAAACGCCAAAGGCGCCATCGTCGCAATGGCGGCGAAAAACAAGATGGTCATGGCTAGCAGGCGGCCTTCAAGCATAGTCTTGTGGCGCTCCATGAAATTGCCCCTAAGGCATCATTCAAGAGCGGCGCCACCGCCAAATCAGATTGTGGCGATTATTGCCTGCGGGGGCTGACATCGCCGTTTCGGCGCCTTATATAGGCCGTCAAACGCTATCGAATTATCGGAAGCGGGCCCCGCGGGGCCCGCTTTTTCATTACTAGACACTTGTTGAAGCCCTGCACTGCCGGGACTGAATTTGTGAGGATTAAGGGTTTGAACCCGTTGCTGGACCGCCTAACAAAGATCATCGAACCGGTTGCAGAAGCCGAGGGCTTCGAGCTGGTGCGCGTGCGTTTGACGGGCTCCGTGACAAGTACGCTTCAAATTATGGCAGAGCGCCCGGACAGAACCATGTCGGCAGCAGATTGCGCCCAGCTTTCACGCGTGCTTTCGCGTGCGCTTGATGAGGCCGACCCGATAGGCGGCAATTACACGCTGGAGGTTTCGTCGCCGGGAATTGACCGGCCTTTGGTGCGCATAAAGGATTTCGATGACTGGCAAGGATGGCCGGCAAAGCTGGAATTAAACAGGCTGGTTGAGGGCCGCAAACGATTTTCGGGCGTTCTCGCAGGCATCGATGACGGCCAGATTGCTTTTGATATTGAGGGCGAAGAAGAAACAGCGCTTTTTCCCATTGGCTGGATTACCAGCGCGAAACTCGTCCTCACCGATGAATTGATCAAGGAAAGTTTGAAAGCGGGCAAAGAGAGCCCGCCCCAACAGGAGACGCCTCATGGAGATTATCAATGACCGCAATTAGCGCGAACAAACTGGAACTCATCCAGATTGCCGACGCCGTTGCACGCGAAAAGTCCATCGACAAATCGCTCGTGATCGAAGCGATGGAAGATGCGCTCGCGCGCGCCGCCCGGGCGCGCTATGGCCATGAGACGAATGTTAAAGCGGAGATTAATCCAAAGACCGGCGAGACGCGGTTATGGCGACTTCTGGAAGTTGTAGAGACGGTTGAAAACGATTCTGCGGAACTGCCGCTGGAAGAGGCTCGCCACCGTAACCCGGAAGCTGAGATCGGCGATTTTATGTCTGAGCCGCTGCCGCCAATTGATTTCGGCCGCGTTGCCGCGATGGCCGCCAAACAGGTTATCACCCAAAAGGTGCGTGAGGCCGAACGTGACCGTCAGTACGAAGACTTTAAAGATCGCATTGGCGAAGTGATTAACGGCATCATCAAGCGCGTTGAGTACGGTCATGTAATTGTTGACCTTGGCAAGGCGGAGGCGATTGTGCGCCGCGACCAGCAATTGCCGCGCGAAAATTACCGCAATGGTGATCGCGTGCGCGCCTATATTATGGACGTGCGCCGTGAGCCTCGCGGCCCGCAAATATTCCTGTCGCGCTCCCATTCGCAATTTATGGCCAAGCTCTTTGAGCAAGAAGTGCCGGAAGTTTATGATGGCATCATTGAAATCAAGACCGTGGCGCGAGATCCAGGTAGCCGCGCGAAAATTGGCGTGATGTCGAATGATTCGAGCATCGATCCAGTAGGCGCTTGTGTGGGCATGAGGGGTAGTCGGGTTCAGGCAGTGGTCAATGAACTTGGCGGCGAGAAGATCGACATTGTGCCATGGTCGCCCGATGACGCAACATTCGTTGTGAACGCATTAGCGCCAGCGGAAGTCACAAAAGTCGTCCTCGACGAAGAGTTGCGGCGCATCGAAGTTGTTGTTCCCGACGAACAATTGTCGCTCGCAATTGGTCGGCGCGGTCAGAATGTGCGCTTGGCCACGCAACTTTCCGGTTATGAAATTGACATTATGACCGAGGAAGAAGAGAGCGCTAAGCGTCAGGAAGAATTCCGTGTTCGTTCTGAGATGTTTATGGGCGGATTGGACGTCGACGATATGATGGCCGGCCTCTTGGTTTCCGAAGGCTTTGCCTCGATCGAGGAAATCGCATTGGTTGACGTTGGTGAGTTGATGGAGATTGACGGTCTTGACGACGAGACCGCCCAGGAACTTCAGGCGCGGGCGAAGGACTTTATCGAAGAGGAAAACAAGAAGCTTGACGAAAAGCGGAAAGAGCTTGGCGTCGATGACGATGTTGTCGCGATGGAAGGGCTCGATCTGAAAATGATCGTTACGCTTGGGGAAAATGAAGTGAAGTCGGTTGAAGATCTTGCCGGCTGTGCGACCGATGATTTGACGGGCTGGACCGAGCGCGTCGACGGCGAACGCAAACATTTTGACGGCATACTTGAAGCTTACAAGATCACGGCAGAAGAAGCTGAAGGTTTGATCATTCGTGCGCGCCTGCAGGCGGGCTGGATTACCGAAGAAGACCTTGCGGCTTTGAAAGCGGAAGCAGAGGCCGCCGCTGCGGCTGCAGCAGAGGAGGAAGCCGCTGAAGAACCCGCCTGACGATGATCCGCGACAGCGAAAGTGCGCCGCTACTGGCGTTGTTGGCTCGCCGGAAGGATATTTTCGGTTTGTCTTGAGCCCTGAAGGGATTGTGACGCCTGATTTTTCCGGATCGTTGCCGGGTCGAGGCAGCTGGGTGACGGCGTCGCGCAAGGCGATTGAGACGGCGGTTAAACAGGGCGCTTTTGCGCGGTCATTCAAGCAGGTTGCAACTGCGCCGGATGACCTCAGCAACCGGGTAGAAGCGGGATTGGTCAAGGCGGCGCTCAGTGCGCTGGGTATGGCGCGTAAAACAGGCGGCGCTGTTTTGGGCTTTGAAAAAGTCCGTGCGGCGTTAAAGGCGGAAGATATCGCCGTTCTTGTCGCTGCAGCGGATGCGGCTGAGGACGGCAAACGGAAACTGCGAGGCGTTGCCCAGGGCGTCGCATTGATCGGGGTTTTTGATGAAAGTGAATTGTCCCGCGCCTTGGGTCGTGATGGCGTTGTTCATGCGGCGCTAAAAAAGGGGCCGGCAGCGTCGCGGTTTCTGCGCGAAGCGCGCCGGGTTGAGGGGTTCCGGATGGAGCCCGGAAGAGTGGAATAACAAGGGGTTCTGGTGGACCCCGGCCAAAATGGGCTGTATGTCCATGGCGGCTTTCGAAAAAGATTGTCCCTTTTGGCATGAGGGGCGGTGATGAAAGCGCGCTGTTAAAAAGGCGCATTACGGAGTTTGGATGAGCGACGACGTCGAAACAGAGACGACACCGAAGACAGGCAGGCGCCCCTTGACGCTTCGCCGCACCGAGACTGGTGCGGTGAAACAGAGCTTTTCGCATGGGCGTTCAAAAACAGTTGTTGTTGAAACCAAGCGTCGGCGTGTTCTTGGCGCAAAAAAAGAAGCTGTCGCGAAGGATGTGGCCGTTACTGCGGCGCCAGAAAAGAAAACCGTGACCCCACCGAAGGCGCCGCCGAAAGCGCCTGTGGAGGCGGATGACGATAAGAAAGGCTCTGTTCTTCGCACCCTTTCGGATGACGAAAAACACGCTCGCGCAGAAGCGCTCGCCAAATCACGTCTGGAAAAGGACGCTCGCGCGAAACGCGAGTCTGCTGAACGCGTTGAGCGCGAGGCGCGAGAAGTCGAAGAGCGCGCCAAGCTGGAAGTAGAACGTGGCCGCCAAGCCGAAGCGGAAGCGCAAAAAGAGCGTGAGGCCGAAGAGCTTAAGCGCGCTGAGGAAGAGGCGCGCGTGGCGCTGGAATTAGAAGAGCGCGAACGTACCGGCCGAAGCACAGCGAAGGCTCGCCCTGCGGCGGAAACGACGGCGCCCGCCGTTGATCCGAAGAATCCGCTTGCGCAGTTCGGCGGTCGGTTGAAGACAAAACGCAAGGGCGCTGTCGAGGAGCGTACGTCAAAGGCGAAGGAATCGCCGCGTCGCCGCTCCGGCAAGTTAACGATTGCCAATGCACTTGACGATGAAGAGCGGCAGCGGTCTCTGGCGTCTGTTAAGCGCGCCCGCGAGCGTGAAAAGAACGCAAGACAGCAGCGCGGTGACGGCCAGCGCATTATCCGTGATGTGATTATTCCCGAAACGATTACCGTTCAGGAACTTGCAGCGCGCATGTCCATGCGGGCAGTCGACCTCATCAAAGAACTGATGGCGCAGGACCAAATAGTTATGGCCGATGACGTCCTGGATGCAGATACAGCGCAACTGATCGCTGAAGATCTCGGTCACTCAGTCAAGCGTGTCGCCGAATCTGATGTCGAAGAGGGTCTTGGCGATGAGCCGGACAATGAAGAACGTCTGGTGTCGCGCGCGCCAGTGGTAACGATCATGGGCCATGTGGACCACGGTAAGACCTCACTGCTTGATGCGATGCGCCAAACTGATGTCGTCGCCGGTGAGGCGGGGGGCATTACCCAACATATTGGCGCCTATCAGGTTGATCTGGGCGATAACCGCAAAATTACTTTTTTGGATACGCCCGGCCATGCAGCGTTCACGCAAATGCGCGCCCGCGGGGCCAGCGTCACGGACATCATTATTCTTGTCGTTGCTGCGGATGATTCCATCATGCCGCAGACGGAAGAAGCGATTAGCCATGCGAAAGCTGCAGGCGTGCCGATTATTGTCGCTATCAACAAGATCGACAAGCCGGATGCAGACGCCAACAAAGTTCGGACCGACCTGCTTCAATATGAGATCCAGGTTGAGGGCTTGGGCGGCGAGGTCCAGGATGTCGAAGTCTCTGCACTCAAGAAAACCAATCTCAACGGATTGCAGGATGCTATATTGCTGCAGTCTGAGTTGCTCGATTTAAAAGCCGATCCGACCCGGGCGGCAGACGGCGCCGTCGTTGAAGCGCGCCTCGACAAGGGGCGCGGCGCGGTTGCGACAATGTTGGTCCAGCGCGGAACACTGAGGCGCGGTGATATTCTTGTTGTCGGGTCCGAGTGGGGTAAGGTGCGCGCAATCACCGACTACACAGGCAAAACTCTAAAAGAGGCGGGACCTTCTTTGCCGGTAGAGGTGCTCGGCCTCAATGCGGCGCCGGAGCCTGGCGATAATTTCTACGTTGTGAAAACCGAAGCGCGCGCGCGGGAGATCGCCGAATTCCGTCAGCGACAGCGTCGTGAAAATGACACTACGAAAACCACCGGCACATCGCTTGAACAGATGATGTCTCAGCTGCAGGACGCCGAGATCAAGGAATTGCCGATTGTCATCAAGGGCGATGTTCAGGGGTCGATAGAAGCGATTGTCGGATCGCTTGAGAAACTCTCGACCGAAGAAGTTCGTGTGAAAGTGCTGCATACGGGCGTTGGCGGCATTTCCGAAAGCGATGTTGTGCTTGCTGGCGCATCGTCGGCGCCAGTGATCGGCTTTAATGTGCGTGCAAATAAGCAAGCGCGTGATGCGGCGGAGCGCGACAAGGTTGAGATCCGTTATTACTCGGTTATTTATAACCTCATTGATGACCTCAAAGGCGTCCTTTCCGGCATGCTGGAACCGGAGCTGCGTGAAACATTCCTCGGCAATGCGGAAATTCTCGAAGTCTTTTCGATTTCAAAACATGGCAAAGTTGCCGGTTGCCGGGTCACCGAGGGCCAGGTGCGGCGCGGCGCCAAAGTGCGCCTCATTCGTGACAACGTCGTCATTCATGAGGGCGAGCTTTCACAGCTTAAGCGTTTCAAAGACGATGTGCAGGAAGTGCCCAATGGTCAGGAATGCGGCATGAGTTTTGCCAATTATGACGACCTCAAAGCGAGCGATGTCATCGAGTGCTTCTCCGTTGAGAGTATTACGCGAACGCTTTAGGGGAAGTTCGATCCGATCACGTCATTGAGCCAGCGACAAGGTGAAAATGATGCTGCCGTTTAAAGTCTGCTGCATGCTGTCGCCTGCGGAGGCGGATTTGGCGATTGCCGCTGGCGCGCTAGCGGTGGGTCTTGTGGGCGAAATGCCGAACGGGCCGGGGTTGCTCACCGATGATGCGATCAGAACAATCGCTGACCATGTCTCTGCGCGCCATGGCAACAAAATCTGGACGACATTGCTTACCAGCCGCACGACAGGCGATGCGATCGCCGATCATATCGCCGACACTGGCGTTAACAGCGTGCAGATTGTCGATGACCCAGCGCCGGGCGCCTATGGTGGTATTCGTCGGGCGCACCCGGATATAAGAATTATTCAGGTCATCCACGTTGAAGGCCAGAGCGCCGTTGAGGCAGCGCGGCATGCGGCGGAAGAAGCTGATTTTATCCTGTTGGATTCAGGCAAGCCAAGCGCTCCCGTTAGAACGTTTGGCGGCACCGGTGATGTTCATGACTGGTCCATCAGCAGAAAGATCGTTGAGGTGTTGGACAAGCCTGTATTTCTGGCGGGCGGGCTGGGGCCCGAAAATATCATGGATGCGGTTGCCGCCGTGCGCCCCCATGGTGTCGACATCTGCTCGGGGCTGCGCGATAAATCGCGCGCCTATGCGCTTGTCGAAGCAAAACTCAACGCCTTTGCTGCGCAACTATGAGCGAGTGATGATGACGCGCGACGAAGAAAAAATTCTGTGTAAAACGCCAACGCCCGGCAAGGCGCCGACTCGCATTCCAAAATGGAAATTCGATGTTGTGCGCGCCGCCATTTTGACGTTGGTGGGGCGCGAGGGTGAGGTCTATTTCACCGACTTGCCGGAGAAAGTCGGCGCTCTCCTCGATGCCGCTGCGCGCGCCGAGCTCGGCTCGCTCGCGTGGCATGTGACGACGGTGAAACTGCATATGGAGACCGTCGGAGAAATTCGCCGCGTACCGGGAAAAGGCCGCCAACGCATAGCGCGGGCTTGAATCCTTCGGGGTTTCATTTTTCGCCCGCGATGCATAAATTGAACAAATGGCAAAGCGATTTTCATCACCGAAAGGCCCCTCCCAGCGTCAGCTGCGCGCGGGTGAGCTCATCCGCCATGCGCTGGTTGAGGTCATGCAGCGTGAAACCTTGCGGGAGCCGGCGCTTCAAGGGGTGTCTGTTACCATCAGTGAAGTGCGCGTTTCTCCTGACCTCAAAAAGGCAACGGCCTATGCCTCGCCTTTGGGCGGCGTCGATCAGGGCGAGGTTGTGGGCGCCCTCAATAAGGTTGCGCCCTATCTTCGCAAATTGCTGGGCGCCAAAATCAACCTGAAATATACGCCTGAGCTGTCGTTTCACAGCGATGACACCTTTGCCGAAGCCCAGAAAATCGACGCCCTGCTGGCGCGCCCTGACGTGGCAAGAGACCTAGGCAAAGATTGACCTGATTTTACGGTGAGGGCAGGCTTGGTTGATGCATGTATGAAATGCGCCGCCAGACCCGGCATATTTCCTCTATCATACATTTATTCAGGAAATCGTATTAAAGCTTGGAAACGGCGCGGATAGGGAAGTTGAGCGCGTCGTGATAGCGGCGGTTTAATGAAATCGGCTCTTCGACACGCCAAAATCCAGGCTCCGCTAGCGATTATGCGCAGCGGTGTTTCTGACATTTGGCGCGGCGCTTTTACCCTCACCGGGCGATATCGTCCGATAGATGCGGTTGAAACGAAAAGCACCAATTGCGGAGACGTGGGTTTCAGCGGCGATATTCCGGTGCGCGCAGGCCGCGCCCACAAACAGACCCGTCGTTGCTTTGCTGCTACGCCGCCACCTTATGAGGCGGTGGAAAACCTCATTGTAACGCCAGCCGGCGCTGGTTGGAAAGATGGCGTTCTCTACGAGAAATATTCAGCGTCAAAACCTGGGCTGCGCTCTTTGTCGGTCCGGCCTGTTCCTGCGCAGGAAATCGCCGAAGCCTATTTTATTCAGTCAGAACATACGGACACTTTCGGCGACTGGATGTCGGAATATCTCGCGCCGTTGGCTGGTATTGGCGATATTAACGCGCCCGTTCTATTGCCGGCATCTATGGCTGCGCGACCCTATGTTAATCGGGATGCTGCGCGTCTCGGCATTGAGTTTGTATCCGTCGACGCACCGGTTCGGATAAAAAAAGCCAGGGTTATTCGGCAATCAAAAATCATTCGCTATTGGACGGCCCCGGAAGTGGCTGCACTGAGAAAATTCCTGGATATAAAAACTGTCGAACCGAAACCTCGCTCTATCTTGTATTTATCGCGCCACGGCGAGACTTCAGAAGTTGCTGTGCGGTCGCATCCAAACCGCACATTGGAAGAAGTCGTGCGCGCTTGCGGCGGCCTCGTTTTGCGCACCGCTGAAACAAGCCTCGATCAGTATATGGACGCCGCCAGTTCGGCCGAAACGGTGATATTCGACCATGGGTCTGCAGGATACAATATGATCTATTGGCGCCCGAAACGCATCATTGAGATCGTCAGCGACGCATGGTGGATGAACGCATTCTTATTTTTTGCTGATGCGATTGGCGCCAGGGACTATACAATTATTCGATCGGACCATGGCCGCAAGGCGCGAATAGCTGAGAAATTATCTCAAGCGCTGGCGGCGCCCCTGCGCGCCAGGCTCTGACCGGCGCGCATTCGCGCAAAGAAGGCAGCGTATCTTGACCGGCTCACCAGGACCTGATTGAAGGGCGCAGCCTGGGCGTCGTCCGATCCGGCGTCTCATGGCAAAATTTTTATGATATAATTTTTGAGGGCCCGATGGGCAGACGACGCAAAAAAGGACGGCCGATTTCAGGCTGGCTGGTCCTCGACAAAACCTACGACCTTGGCTCGACAGAAGCCGTGTCGAAGGCAAAATGGCTGTTTCAGGCGCAAAAGGCGGGGCATGCCGGGACGCTTGATCCGCTGGCGACCGGTGTCCTGCCGATCGCGTTTGGCGAGGCGACCAAAACCGTTCCCTATATTATGGATGCGGAAAAATGTTATCGCTTTACCGCCCAATGGGGCGTTGCAACGACGACGGATGATGCTGAAGGTGAAGTCATTGCAAGGTCGGACCAGCGTCCGGCGCTGAAAAACATTGAGGCGGTGTTGGGTCGGTTCATCGGCGAGATCGACCAGGTCCCGCCACAGTTTTCTGCGGTCAAAGTCGGCGGCGAGCGCGCTTATGATATTGCGCGAGACGGCGAGGAGGTAAAACTCGAATCAAGAAAAATATCGGTCCACGAATTAACAATTGTTGATACGCCATCGGCGGATGAAACCGTTTTTGAAGCTGTAACCGGTAAAGGCGCCTATGTGCGCGCACTGGTGCGCGATATGGCGCACGCACTTGGAACTGAGGGGCATGTAACAAGCCTGCGCCGTCTTGCTGTTGGCCCGTTTCGCGCCGAAGACGGCGTCACCCTCGAAGCGCTTCAAGCATTGACATTGGCGGAGGATCGCGACGCGGCGCTGACACCGATAACCGGGGCGCTAAGCCATTTGCCACAAGCTTCAATTGATGGCCCGCAAGCCGACAAACTGCGCCGCGGCCAGCCAGCGATCATCGCCCCGCCCGTCGCCAAAGGCGTTCGTGGTGAGGCTGTTGGGGTCATTCCTACCGTCCTCGCGGTGCTCTATGACGAGCCGGTGGCGATCTGTGAGCTTGACGGGCTGAAGCTGAAACCGGCCCGGGTGTTTAACCTCTAAAATCCGGCGATCACCATTTTCTCACCAAAACATCTCATCTTCCATGTTGGTGACAGTCAAACCAACTATTCCACAATCCGCCATGCGGTGACGGTTCCCGGCAGCCAATTGGGCACGATTACGATGTCGCCAAACACGCTGAGATCATTTTGTAAGATTTCGTCTTCGCGACTATCCAAAAGCCTGGTGACCTTGCCGTCGGGCGATACTGCATAAATATCGCCGCGCCAGGCTGAAACCAGCCAGCCGCCGCCTTCAACAATACCGATGCCATCAGCGTCGATCATGCCCTCGGCAATGACAGTGAGCGTCTTGTCGCTGTCGGCTTTGTATAGCGTGCCGGTGGTCATGGTGGAGACGAGAAGGCTTTCGCCGGCGCCCAAAAGCCCGTTGACGCCGTCAAGCGCCTCGCCCTCAAGCCATGTGGTCGCCGCGTCGCCGTCGAGCCGACTAATGCGGTCCATACGCGAGTCGGAGACATAAATTGTGTCTTGCCAGACAGTTGCATCATTGAGAAATGCGGCGCCGTCAACTGCGATCTCGCCGCGCGCTTCGCCAGTTGCAGCATCAAACAAGCGCACCTGATCGATATCCGCGACATAGAGAATGCCGTTAAGAACGGCCATTCCCTTTGGCGCATCCAATCCTGCTGCGAATTGCGATTCGACGATCTCGCCCTTATCGGAAAGGACTGAAATCCAGCCCTCGCCATCCTTGTCAGTGGCGTCGCCAACAACATTAGAGATGAAATAGCCGCCGCTCGGCGCCGCTGCGACGCCTTCCGGTGCGGAAAAGTCGGTCGCAACCCAGAGTGGCTCCAGCCGCGGCGTGGCTGCTGGCGCTGCGGTCACCGCAAGGTCTTCAGCGGTTTTTTGCTCGGCGCAGGCGGCGGCGAGGAATATCAAAACAGGTAGGAAAATGCGCATTTACGGTCTCTTGTGCGGATTATTGACGATAGTGGGCCATGGCATCCTGCCACGCGCGCCGCACGCTTGGAACCGGGCGGGCCTGCCCTTGCTATCCGCCGCTATTTACCCCATAAGGCGCGCCAATTCCCGACCCCGCTGGACGGCGTCCCGGCGGGGCCCAAATATTAGCGACGCCGCGGAGAAGTGATTAATGTCGATTACGGCTGGCCGTAAGGCTGAACTCATCAAAAAATTTGCGCAAAAAGACGGCGACACAGGTTCGCCCGAGGTTCAGGTTGCGATCCTGTCTGAACGGATCACTAATCTCACCGAACACTTTAAGGGTCACAAGAAAGACAATCACTCGCGTCGTGGGCTTCTCAAAATGGTATCCCAGCGCCGCCGCCTTCTTGACTATGTCAAAGGCAAAGAACTGTCGCGTTACCAAAAGCTGATTCAAGAACTCGGCCTGCGCCGCTAGACGCGCACTGAGCGCAAATCTGCCTTGCCACCGGGTAGGGCGGAGAACGGATCGAAAATGAAATTTTCTGGAACGTCAGCGATCGTCACCGGCGGCGCCTCGGGGCTCGGTGCGGCGACAGCTGAAGCCCTTGCTGCCGAAGGCGTTAAAGTCGCGCTTTGGGATATGAACGCTGAAAAAGGCGAAGTGCTTGCCGAAAAACTCGGCGGCGTATTTTGCGCCGTTGATGTGGGCGATGAAGCAAGCGTTCAAAAAGCACTGGAAGCCACAATCACGGCTCACGGAACACCATCGATCCTGGTGAATTGCGCCGGCATCGCCATCGGGGAAAAAACGGTTGGGAAAAACGGGCCCCACCGGCTCGAAAGTTTCAAAAAAGTTCTCGACGTCAATCTGTCAGGCTCGTTCAATTGCATTCGCCTTGTCTCGGCGGAGATGGAAAAGAACGACGGTCAGGCGGATGGCGAACGCGGTGTTATTATCAACACCGCGTCTGTTGCCGCCTATGAAGGCCAAATCGGCCAAGCGGCCTATGCAGCCTCAAAAGGCGGCGTGGTCGCGATGACCCTGCCTGTTGCCCGCGACCTTATGAATGCGGGCATCCGCGTAAACACTATTGCACCAGGTATTTTTTGGACGCCGATGATGGCGGGGATGGACCAGAAGGTTCAGGACGCCCTTGCCGCTATGGTGCCGTTCCCAAAACGCCTGGGGCGACCTGAAGAATACGCATCGCTGGCATTGGAGATATGCCGGAATACTATGATCAACGGCGCCGTTATCAGACTTGACGGCGCCATTCGAATGCAGCCGAAATAGGATAAGCGCCGCCAGCCCGCCCGCAAAGGCGGGCTTCATTGCAAATAGGCGGCAATTTCTTTTTCGACTTCATACCCAAGGGCGCCGAACGATCCGCGTACGGCGCAACACGCAAGAAGAGAAGAGAAAAAATGTTTAACATCACAAAAAAATCGATTGAATGGGGCGGTCGTACGCTGACCCTTGAGACCGGGCGCGTGGCGCGTCAAGCAGACGGCGCCGTGCTCGCCACCTATGGTGATACTACCGTGCTCGCGACCGTTGTCGGCGCGAAACAACCAAATCCCAATTTCGATTTCTTTCCCCTGACAGTGCACTATCAAGAGCGCTATTATGCGGCAGGGCGCGTGCCAGGCGGCTATTTCAAGCGCGAAGCACGCCCGACCGAAAAAGAAACCCTGACGTCGCGTCTCATTGACCGACCGATCCGCCCGCTCTTCGCCAAAGGCTTCAAAAATGAAGTGCTGGTCGTTGCGCAGGTGCTTTCCCACGATCTTGAAAATGATCCTGATGTCGTTGCGATGATCGCGGTTTCCGCAGCGCTGACAATTTCAGGGATGCCGTTTCTCGGACCGATTGCCGCCGCGCGTGTTGGATACATCAATGGCGATTATGTCTTGAACCCGCAGATCGACACGATGCCGGAAACCAAGCTTGACCTTGTGATGGCGGGAACGTCTGACGCCGTGATGATGGTTGAATCCGAAGCCAAAGAACTCTCCGAGGAAATCATGCTCGGCGCTGTTGTTTTTGGACATACAGCGGCAAAAGAGGCGATCAATTTTGTCATCGATTTTGCTGAAGACAGTGCAAAAGAGCCGTGGGACTTTGCGGCGCCCGATCATTCCGAACATGCCGGCAAAGTGCGTAGCCTGGTCGAAGCGGACGTTAAGACAGCGTACAACGAGCGCGTTAAGCAGGTTCGTCAGGAAAAACTTGGCGATGCGAAAAATAAAGTGATTGAAGCGCTGTGCGCAGAAGATGATGAAAGCGCTCTCGACAAAGGCGTCGTCGGCGGGCTTTTCAAGTCAATCGAATCCGACATTGTCCGCGGCGGTATTCTCGATACCGGCGAGCGTATTGACGGGCGCGACACCAAAACTGTGCGCCCGATCGTCGCCGAAGCTGGCGTTCTTCCCCGCACTCACGGCTCGTCGCTGTTTACCCGCGGTGAAACGCAGGCGCTGGTCGTTGCCACCCTTGGCACCGGCGAGGACGAGCAGTTTATTGACGCGCTTGCTGGCACCTATAAGGAGCAATTCCTCCTGCATTATAACTTCCCGCCTTATTCGGTTGGTGAAGTCGGCCGTATGGGCTTTACCGGTCGTCGTGAAATTGGTCACGGCAAACTTGCGTGGCGCGCCATGAAGGCGGTTATTCCCACCCAGGAAGAGTTTCCTTATGTCATTCGCCTCGTTTCGGAGATTACGGAATCAAATGGCTCGTCGTCGATGGCGACCGTTTGCGGCGCTTCTCTCGCGCTGATGGACGCCGGTGTTCCGATGAAGCGCCCTGTGGCCGGTATTGCCATGGGTCTCATTCTTGAGGGTGAACGCTTTGCGGTTCTGTCTGATATTCTTGGCGACGAAGACCATCTCGGCGATATGGACTTCAAAGTTGCCGGGACTGAAGCGGGCGTCACCTCGCTGCAGATGGATATCAAAATTGCCGGCATCACTGAAGAGATCATGCAGATTGCACTTGGTCAGGCTAAAGACGGTCGCATGCATATTCTCGGTGAGATGAGCAAGGCGCTTGATCATTCACGTGAAGATCTCGGTGACTATGCGCCGCGTATTGAGACGATGCAGATCGCTAAGGATAAAATCCGCGAAGTTATCGGGACAGGCGGCAAGATCATTCGCCAGATTGTCGAAGAGACCGGCGCCAAGATCAATATTGATGACGAAGGTCTGATCAAGATTGCATCGAGTGATAAAGAGCAGATCGCAGCGGCGCAAAAATGGATTCATTCCATTGTCGCCGAACCAGAGGTCGGAGAAATCTATAAAGGCACGATTGTAAAAACCATGGATTTCGGTGCTTTTGTGAACTTCTTCGGTCCCCGTGATGGGCTTGTGCACATCTCTCAGCTTGCTGAAGGCCGGGCGGAAAAAACAACCGATGTGGTCAAGGAGGGCGATGAGGTCTGGGTCAAGCTTTTGGGCTTTGACGACCGAGGCAAGGTGCGCCTGTCGATGAAAGTGGTCGACCAGGAAACCGGCAAGGAAATCACCAAGGATTAGACGGCTGTCATCATCCAAAAAACTAAATGAAGCAAAACGGGCCCCATTGGGGCCCGTTTTTTTGCTGGCAGAACGGTCCGTTTTGGCGCGCCGTCTTGACACAATCGGTTGAAAAAAAACACAAATTCAAGCGATGGGCGGCGGCAGCCCGGTGCGGCCGGTGATTGGCGTCAATTGTTGATCGGTCCTGGCGCCCGCGGGACTGGGTATTTGAATTCTGTGCAGCTAGACTACCGCCCTATCGACACCGGATTTTCAGGGGAACAATCATGAACCGATCACCTTCATTGGCCTTTCGGGGCGTTTTCGCGCTGGGCTTGCTGGCGGCGGCCGCTTGCGGTGAGAACATCGCACCGGCTGAGAGTGGCGCACCGGTCGAGGAAGCGATTGTCGCCGAACCCGAAATAACGGCCTCCGAGGCCTTCATTGCGATTGCTGATGAGCACGCGGCGCGGGTGCTTCGCGAGTCACCCGAGTTTGCCACGTTCCTTGGTGTCAGTGAGGATATTGCCGGTGCGGGTTACAACAGCCGCCTCGGCGACTACGGGTTTGAAGCAAACCAGCGCGCTCGACAAATGAACGAAGCGTTTTTGCAGGAAATCAGAGGCGTCGAGCAATCGACTCTCGAGGGCGCAGCGGCGACGACCTATGAAGTGTTGCGCGACGCTTATCAAACCGGCGCGCAGCGCAATCAGTTCGACTTTGGCGGCGCCGTTCAATGGGGATCGGTGAGCCCCTATGTGGTGACGCAATTAACCGGTCCGCATCTTTTCCTGCCGCGCATGTTACAGACCCAGCAGCCACTGGCGTCAAAACAGAACGCAGAAGAATATCTGGCGCGGATGTCGGCTTTTGGTCGCGTCTTTGACGAAGTCGTTGAAACGATCAGCGGTGACGCGGCGCTTGGTGTTGTGCCGCCCTATTTTGCACTCGACGGCGCTATCGGATCGATCCACGGATTTACATCACCAGCGCCGGCTGAAAATCCGTTGGCGACGACATTTGCACAGAAAATCGGCGATATTGAAGGGTTAAGCGACGCAGAAAAATCTGACCTTACGGCGCGCGCGGCTGAGACAGTGGAAACAGTGGTTTATCCCGCCTATGCGCGCCTTGCGGCCACGCTTGAAAGTTTGAAACCGCAAGCGGGCAGTGATGCAGGGGTTTGGCGTCTTGGTGATAGTGGGGAAGCATTTTATCAGCATGCGCTCAATTCCTACGGCGCCGGCGGCAAGACCGGCGAAGACATCCACCAGCTTGGTCTGTCGGAAGTCGACCGGATCACTGCGGAAATGGACGCTATCCTGGAAGCTCAAGGGTTGGCGAATGGATCTGTCGCCAGCCGGTTTGAAGCGATTGGGCAGCGCGCTGATTTGCGCTATCCGAATGATGATGAGGGCCGCGATGCTCTTCTTGCCGACCTTAATGTTCAAGTAAGCGATGTTATGGCGCAAGCGGACGCCTGGTTTGGAACCTTGCCGGAGCAATCCGTAGAGGTGCGGCGCATTCCGGTTTATGAACAAGATACTGCTCCTGGCGGCTATTACTCGTCGCCGTCACTCGATGGTTCGCGCCCGGGCATTTATTGGATCAATCTTAAGGACACAGCCGACTGGCCGAAGCACACGCTTAAAACGCTGACCTATCATGAGGCGGTGCCAGGTCATCACTTCCAGCGCTCGCTGGAGCGCGCTGCTGGCCTCCCGCTCATTCGCAACATGCTTGGCTATTCGGAATTTTCAGAAGGCTGGGCGCTCTATGCAGAGCAGGTTGCTGCAGAGATGGGCATGTATGACGATGATCCCCTGGGCAATCTTGGCCGTCTGCAATCTGAGCTATTCCGCGCGGCGCGCCTGGTTGTCGATTCAGGCCTTCATCACAAACAATGGACCCGTGAGCAGGCGATTGACTATATGCTCAGCGTTACTGGGGATACACGGGATTCAGTCACCCGTGAAATTGAGCGCTATGCGGTCTGGCCCGGTCAGGCGACATCCTACAAGCTTGGCATGCTGAAGATTGGCGAATTGCGCACCAAAGCAGAAACTGAACTTGGCGATGCCTTTGACATTCGCAGTTTCCATGACGAAGTGCTCTTGAACGGCGCTATGCCGTTGCCGGTCCTTGATGCGCGCATCAATCGCTGGATCGAAGCACAGAAGGGCTAAGTCGAAACGCACATTGCGCGTAATCGCATCCTTGTTTCCTCTGATCGCATCGGTGTTGTCCGTTTTGCGTGTTTAGCGCATGAAGGCGCTCGAAAAGTTTCGAAGGAAGGGGATGCGAATGCTTCGAATGCTCATCATGGCGACACCTGTTTTTTTAGCTGCGTGCGTTAGTGCGCCGGTAAACCGCACTGACGTTTCATGGAGCCCGGCAATTGATCCGCATGCCGTACAGGTGATGATTGTTGGCACATACCACATGGCAGGGTCGAAGAGTGATCTCATTAATGTCGAAACCAAAAGCGTTTTGACAGAGCGTCGGCAGCGCGAGCTGGAGGATATTGCAACCGCACTCAAAAGTTTCAGTCCAACGGTTGTTGCGACGGAACGCGTTACAGATGCGCCGAATTATGTTGATCCCAAATATGCTGATTTTGCCGATGAAATGCTGCTTGAGAGCGAAAACGAGCGCGTTCAAGTTGCATACCGTTTGGCAAGCCGTTCAGGCGTGACACGTGTTTACGGCATCGATGAGCAACCGTCGGAGGGCGAACCCGATTATTTCCCGTTCGGAAAGCTAATGGCGCACGCAGCGGCTACGGGACAAGATGAAGCGCTTGGGGTGCAATTGGCGCTGGCGCAGGAAATGGTTGCGGGCTTCACCGCGGAAACTGAAGATGACCATATCGCGACAAAATTATTGAAATTGAATACCGGCGCCATGTCAGCGCCTGGTTTTTATTATGCTCTTTCTCAATATGATCAGGGCGAAGATCAACCGGCGGCGGAGCTGCAAGCCTATTGGTTCATGCGCAATGCAAAGATCTGGTCGAAACTGATGGACGTGACGAAGCCAGGCGACAGGGTCGTGGTTGTTTATGGCGCCGGGCATAAATTCTGGCTTGAGCATTTGGCGGATCATACGCAAGGATATGTGCGTATTGATCCTGCGCCATATCTGGAACGCGCCGCTGGAAAATAAGGTTGCGGCTGTTTACGGTGTGTCCGGCGTCCAGTCGGGCGCCGCCAGGTCAAACCCTTCGAATTGAAAACCCGGTGAAACGGTGCACCCCACAAGCGTCCATGCGCCGAGACTTTTAGCTGACTGCCACCAATGCGCAGGAACAATGACTTGCGGGCGTTCGCCATTTGCAAGATCGGGTCCCAGTGTGACGGTATCGTTTTTATGGCCCGTTTCTGACAGTGATACGTTTAAAGGCGCGCCGGCATAAAAGTGCCAGATTTCCGCTGCATCAACGCGATGCCAATGAGAGCATTGATCTTTTTCAAGCAAATAATAGATCGCCGTGCCGCTCGCGCGGTTGCCTCTTTTGGCTTCGGCGCGCCAGGTTTCCTTAAACCAACCGCCCTCCGGATGTGGCGAAAGGCCAAGGCGGTTGATGATGTCGCGCGCTGTTGTCGAGGGTTCGGGCGCCAATTTATTCTTTCAACGCGTGCTCATCGGGCATGCCGACAATATGAAATCCGCCATCCACATGATGGGTTTCGCCTGTGCAGGACGCGCCAAGGTCGGAAAGAAGATAGAGCGCAGCGCCGGCGACGCCTTTCGGATCGGTGTCGTCCCGCAAGGGGCTCGCAGCCCGGTTGAAAGAAAACATATGCCGCCCGGAAGCGATGCCAGCGGCGGCGAGCGTCTTGATGGGGCCGGCGGAAATCGCATTGACGCGAATACCCCTCGGCCCAAGATCTCGGGCGATGTAACGCGTGGAAGCTTCGAGGGCGGCTTTCGCAACACCCATCACATTGTAATTCGGGATGGTGCGTTCCGATCCGAGGTAAGTGAGGGTAATCATCGACCCGCCCGGCTTCATCATTTTCGACGCGCGGTTCGCGGAATCCACAAAGGAAAATGCAGAGACATCCATCGTATTGCGGAAATTCTCACGTGTCGTGTTCTCAACGAAGGATCCCTCAAGCGCGACTTTGTCGGTAAAGGCGATGGCGTGAACAAGGAAATCCAGCGAACCCCATTTATCTTCGATCGTTTGGAACGTCGCATCCATGGATGCGTCATCCATAACATCGCACGGGACCACAATCTCTGCACCAAGGCTTTCTGCGAGGGGGCGAACGCGCCGCTCCATCGATTCATTGACATAGGTGAAAGCGAGCTCTGCGCCTTGTGCGTGAAGTTGTTGTGCAATTGACCAGGCGATGGAGTTTTTGTTCGCAACACCCATGACAAGCCCGCGTTTTCCGCTCATGAGGTCGCCGGTAGGGAAGGGGACTTCGCCGCCCATAATCTTTTCCTTTTTTGTGTTTATCCTTATTGGTCGCCTGATTGACCGATCATGACCAATGTTACAACGAAATAAGCAAGCCAAACCAGCGCGTAAATACCATAGCGCGTTGCTTTGGGTTGTTTTCTAATGCTGGCCATGACGAGGCGAAACCACCAGAGCCCCAAACTTGCGATGATGGCCGCCGCAATCCCCGCATAGATCGCGCTTTGCGCCATCCGGGCCTAATCCTCAACCCGCGCAATGGCGAGGCAGCCATTGGTGCCGCCAAATCCGAAGCTGTTAGTCATGAAACAGTCAATCTTTGCATTGTCCACGCGCTCACGAATAATCGGCAATCCTTCAAATTCCGGATCAAGATTTTCGATATGCGCAGACGCCGCCAGGAACTTATGCTTCATCATTAAGAGCCCGTAGATGGCTTCCTGTGCGCCGACAGCGCCGAGCGAATGACCAGTCAGGGATTTGGTGGATGAAAATGGCGGGATGTCCTTGCCGAAAACCTCGCGGATCGCCTCGGTTTCTCTTGAATCGCCGACCGGCGTGGATGTGCCGTGGGGATTAATATAATCGACCTTCTGTTTGACGGTCTCAAGTGTCCCGCGCATGCATCGCATGGCGCCTTCGCCTGAGGGTTGCACCATGTCGTAACCGTCGGAATTGGCGTAATAGCCGACGACCTCGCCATAGATTGTGGCGCCGCGCGCTTTGGCGCGTTCATATTCCTCGAGTACAACAACGCCAGCGCCGCCAGCGATAACGAACCCGTCGCGATCCTTGTCGTAAGCGCGGCTCGCGACCGCCGGCGTGTCATTAAAGTTTGTCGACATGGCGCCCATTGCGTCAAACAGGTTGGACATTGACCAGTCCAGCTCTTCGCCGCCGCCGGCGAACATGACATCCTGTTTGCCCCACATGATCTGTTCGACAGCCGCGCCGATGCAGTGAATCGACGTCGCGCAAGCCGACGAGATTGAATAATTAATGCCAAGAATTTTGTACGGCACTGCGAGTGTCGCTGAATTTGTTGACGACATCGCTTTTGGCACCACTGTGGGGCCGATTTTTTTTGTGCTTTTGCTGGCGCGGGTCTTGTCCGCCGCTTCGATAATGGCGCGCGTGGATGGTCCGCCCGACCCCATGATGAGCCCGGTCATTGGGTGACTAATTTCGTCCTCGGCAATACCGGAATCGGCAATCGCCTCCTGCATCGCGATGTAATTCCATGCCGCGCCTTCGCCCATAAATCGGCGCGTGCGCCGATCAAGCGCTTCTTCAAAATCGACCGCAGGGCGCGCCCAGACCTGGCAGCGGAATCCGTATTCCGCAAAGTCTTCCGCATGCGAAATGCCGGACTTGCTGTGGCGAAGAGCCTCTGTCACTTCTTCAGCGTTGCCGCCTATCGATGAAACCACCCCCAAGCCAGTGATAACAACGCGTCGCATAGAAATCCTTTCAACAATACCAGCTGGCAAACTCGACTAGAACGACATACCCGCCGCGAGCTGCTCCGCGGAAAAAAGGCCGACACGTAAATCTTTTGCTTCGTAGATTTTGCGACCGTCGACTTTCATGACGCCATTGGCGACGCCAAGGATCAGCGGACGACGCATCATGCGGCGAATATCGATTTCATAGCTGACCAGCTTCGCTTGCGGAACCACCATACCGGAAAACTTAACATCTTTGGCTCCAAGCGCGCGCCCGTGGCCAGGATTGCCAGCCCAGGTCAGGAAAAAGCCGATAAGCTGCCAAAGAGCGTCAAGACCAAGACAGCCCGGCATGACCGGATCGCCTTTGAAATGGCAGGCAAAAAACCATAAGTCCGGCGTTACATCCAGCTCTGCAATGACTTTCCCGCGACCATGCTCACCACCATCGGCACTGATGTGCGAGATACGATCGAACATTAGCATTGGCGGCAACGGCAATTGCGCGTTGCCGGGACCGAAAAGCTCTCCGCGAGCGCATGCCAGAAGGTCCTCGTAACCGAAGCTCGAAGGAAACTCTGAAACTGTGCTGGTATCCGCGCCCATATGGCAGCCTCACTCTGATTTCTTCCGATATTTCCTATCATAGTCGCACGGGCATCAAAAGCCTGTCACCCACTGGTGGCATTCTTTGCCGCGGCCAGCCCTCTCCCCCGGCCCACCCCCAACTAAGGGTACCCTTGGGGTAGTGGGGCCGGGGAAGAGGGAAGGCTTCAGCACTATCGAGCCGACTCTTAGCCCAACGGCTACCCTATGACGCAATAGGTCATG
>JAJFGB010000002.1 GCA_021776335.1 Hyphococcus sp. | reverse complement strand
CGTGGTGACAGGGCTTGGCGCATTCAAATCTTCACGTTGAATACGTGTACCCGATACGACGATCGTATCATCGGTATCGCCATCTTGAGCAAAGGCCGGCATCGCTGCAGCAGCTGCGGCGCCGGATAGCATTGTGGTGCGTAGGAACCGCCCAGCAAGACGCTTTCTTGACATTATAATTATCCCTCCGAGTTAAACACAAACACGACAGCCCTGACCCAAAATGACAGGACAACCGCGTATTCTTGCGCGACAATCCTGACCCGAGAAGAAAAGGACAGTCGCGTATTTTCGCCCCCCCGAGAAAAGGGCACGATGTTCGCCAGCGGCAGCTGACGGCCGATCGCAAGCTATGGCCGCGATGACAAGAAGGTCAACAAGCAACAGGGACTGCGGCGCACTCTCGGCGTGAGTGTGGCAATATCACAACAAATATGCTTAACGGATGCTTAACGGTCGAGGGCGTGTGTGTGGCAATTTCACAACAATCATGGCTGCCGGGGTACGAGATCAAAGGGCGCCGTTATGCGTGGACTCAGAGAAGTGAAATTTTCGACGCCGTGCCAAATATATGACGGAAAGAACACCACCGCCCCCTCTTTCGGTTTGACCCAACGCTCCGCCGGCAGCCCGACCCCGTCAACGCCCGATGCGCCAAGCCGCAAAAATCCCGCTTTGTCGCCGCCACCCTGATCAAGCGCCGCCACCTCCTGCGGCACCTGCACATAATAGACGGCGCTGATCCAACCCTCTGGATGGACATGATCGACGTGGCCGCCGCCTGACGAAAGCATGACCGACCATGCGCCAGCGCATTCAAGGTTCTCGGCTTTGCGGGCCAGAAATGGATGACCGGGGTCATCGGGCAACCCGGCAACATAAGCTTTTGCAGCGCCCAGAAGTTGATTTTTCAGGGTTTGAATTATCGGCAAAGGCTCATCCCAGAGCCGGCCGAAGGATTGAGTGCCACCGTAAAGCGTCTGGTCCAGCGGCTGTTTGTTGGTCGCGTGGAGCGGCGTGATCGCCGCCGCCAGTGCATCGTTGAAAGCGTCGAGGCTGTCAAAACCCGCCGGCGTTTCAATCATCAATAATTTGGTGAATTTATCATAGTCGTAATAGCGGCGATATTCCTCGTCTCCGGACAGGCGCATGGCGATGGCTCTTAGCGCAACATGCTTTTGCAAATGCGCCGGAGGCGGCTCATGACCAAGGAGTCCGACGGCGCGCTCAAAGTCACCGCGCACAAGGAGGGTTTCCACAAGCTCGTGAAGCGTTTCAAAATCGGCTGGCGCCAACCGCAACGAGGCCTCCAAAGACGCGACGGCGGCGTCATATCCTCCTTCTTGACGGCGAACCCGGCCAATGATTCGATGACCAGCAGCGTTGTCGCTGTCGATTTCAATGGCGCGGGATGCCGCCATTTCAGCGGCCGCCCCCTGCCCGGCCCGAAACGCCAGCTCTCCTTTTAATGTCAGCAACTCCGGGTCTGGATTTGCCGCGATCACCTGCTCCAGAGGCGCCAGAAACCGATCTGATTCGCCCATTTCCCACAGCAACCGGGCATAATCCCGATGAATATCCGCACGCATCGGCGCGGCGCCCAGGGCCGCCTGATAAGCGCTTTCCGCTTCGGTCATGCGACCGGACTGACGCAGCGTATTTGCGAGTTGATATTGCGTTTCGGCATCGTGCGGCGCAAGCGCTGCGGCGCGTCCGTGGTCAGCGAGGGCGTCATTATTGCGCCCCAGAAACCGCAGCGCAGCGCCCCGATTCACCAGTGCGAAAACCATATCGGGCTGAATCGAAATGGCCGTCGAAAAGAACTCAATCGCCTCTTCATGGCGATGCGCATCAACCAACAGGACACCCAAATTATTCAGGAGGCCGGTATTTTTGGGTTCGGCAGCCAGCCCATTTCGAAAGGCGTCTTCCGCCTGTTCAAAGTTGTTCCTCTGGCGGTAAGCGCCGCCAAGGCCGGCCCAGCCGTTAACAAAGCCGGGATTGGCCTCAACAGAGACAGAATAGGCCGCAATAGCCTCATCCAGGCGTTGTGCCGCCCGTAATGCATTTCCCTTGTTAGCCAAAATCGCATGGCGCTGAGGATGGCGCGCTGCAGCAGCGTCAAAAATTGGCAGCGCCTCTTCCAGGCGCTGGAGCCGTCCGAGCGCCAGGGCCTTTAAATGCAATGCTTCGGGATGGTCCGGCGCCTGCTCGAGCGCCGCCTCACAGGCGACCAGGGCGTCGTTGAACCGTCCACCCTGAAACTGGGCCGCTGCCCCTTGAAGCAGCTGCATGAGACCGGCGTTCATAATATCCAAATCCCGTTTTGCCTGACAAAAGCATATCATGTTGACGGGCTGGAGGTCACCGTGTGTAATTGGCGCAAGTCAAAGGCGCTGAAGTCTTAAGGGGTTATTATGAATAAGTTTTTTCGCAGTGTTGTCGTTCCGGCCGGCGCCATCGCGGCATTTTGCGCCGGCGCCCTTTCCATCGCCAGCGCACAGCCGTCTGAAGCCCAGGCAGTCGACGCCGCAATCGCATGCCGGGACATAACGGACGATTTGGAGCGACTGGCCTGTCTTGACGCAGCAACCGAGACGCTGGTGGTGACACGTATCGTCCGCGAAGAAGCGATCGAAGAAAAGAAACGCGAAGAACGCACATTCTTTGGTCTCGGCGGACGAAAAAACAAACAAGATGACGATCCATTGGTCGCCGAAACACCCCAGGATTTTGGCGGCGAATATCTGCCGGAGAACATCAAAAAGCGGGACGAAAAACGCTTAAAACAAATCACCGCCAAGGTTGCGGAATTCAGCGTTAATCAATACGGCAAAGTTACCGTAACACTGGAAAATGGCCAAATCTGGCGCCAGCTAAATTCCGACAGCAAGCGTTTGGTATTTTCCAGAAAAGAAAAATTATACACGGCAAAAGTCAAACGCTCTACATTCGGAAATTATTTGCTTACCGTAAAAGAACTCGGCCGAACAATCCGCGTGCGCCGTATCGAATAATTGTCGCCCGCAAGGGGCCTTTATGGTTGATTATCGCGAGTGCACTTTTGACGTTGCACAAGGTATTGCCATGCGTGCACGGCACTACCGTGGCGGCGACAAAACACCAGTAATTTGCATTCCAGGCCTGACGCGCAATGCGGCTGATTTTGAAGAACTTGCCCCAAAGATCGCAGCGACAGGGCGCGATGTATTGGTGATGAGCCTGAGGGGGCGGGGGGCTTCGGATTATGACCCCGATTATCGGAACTATCATCCCGTTACTTATCGCAGCGACATATTGCTCGCGCTTGACGAGATGAATTGGCGCGAGGCGGTGTTTGTTGGCACGTCACTTGGCGGCATCGTCACCATGTTGACCAGCGAAACCGCGCCCGAGCGTGTCAAAGCCGCCATCATCAATGATGTCGGCCCTGAACTCGCCCCGGAAGGTCTCGTCCGTATCGCTTCTTATGTGGGCAAAAGCAGCGAGCCTGCGGATACCATCGAAGAGGCCGCATCACGCATCCGCAGCATCAACAATGTCGCTTTTCCTGACGCCACGGATGATGATTGGATTATTTTCGCACGCCGTACATTTTGCCAGACTGACAACCGCAAATGGGTGCTTGATTATGATCCAAACATCGCACGCGGCCTTTCGGAGAACGGGCCGGCGCCAGACCTTTGGCCGGCTTTTGCAAGCCTGAAAAACAAGCCGACGCTGGTTATTCGCGGCGCCCTCAGCGATCTATTGTCGTTGGATATCGTTGACCGCATGCGCGGCGTCCACGGGAATTTCAATTATTGCGAAGTGCCGCGTATTGGCCATGCGCCGATGATGACTGAGCCCGCGGCGTGGGACGCCCTTGAAGTTTTTTTGCGCAAAATCGATTAACCGCTATTGCCCGTGAATGCCGCACTCGGTCTTGGCCGCGCCACGCCAGCGTCCAGCGCGACTGTCGTCACCCTCTGCAACCGGGTGCGTGCACGGCCAGCAACCAATGGACGGATAGCCCTGCGCCACCAGCGGATGCGCCGGCAGGTCATTTGCCTCGGCATAATCAGCGATGTCGTCCTTCGACCACCGGATCAATGGATTGACCTTGATATGAGCGGCGGCCGCTTCGAACGCCGGCAGCAGCAATCGCCCACCCCCGTGAAACTGCTTTCGGCCCGTAATCCAGGCGTCAAATTCGCCAAGGGCGCCTGATAAGGGTTCAACCTTGCGCAAGGTGCAGCAAGCATCCGCGTCGTGCTTCCACAAATCACCGCCGGGATCGCTCTCCGCAATGGCCTCGGCAGCCGGTGCGATGTCGCGCACATCCGTAAGGCCAAGACGGTCAGCCAGCTTCTTTCGATAGCTGATGGTTTGCGCAAAATGTTTGCCTGTTTCCAGAAAGATCACCGGCGTCGCCGGATCGATTTCCGCAACGAGATGAAGAAGCGCAGCAGATTCCGCCCCGAAAGAAGAGACCAGTGCAATCCGCCCTGGAAACTCCGTCTTGATCGCATGGCGAAGAATATCGCGCGCCTCAGAATCACTAAACCGCATGGCGAGACGACGTGCCCGCACTTCGAGCGCGTTGCTTTCATCAAACGCAATATTTTTATCGACGCGCGCTGCGACAGATATTGTCATCAATCTGTTCCTTAAGCCGCTCTGGCGTGGGCAAGGCGCTGACGCCAGATCGGCGCGGCACTATCTGCAGCCGGCTGATAGGCGAAGGTAAATTCACGCAGCGCTTCTTCGGCCGCACCCACATCATCAAACTCAAAAGCGTTAAATCCACAGCGCGTCATGAACAAAAGCTGATCGCGCAAAACACCGCCGCGCGCACGAATTTCTCCGGTATAGCTGAGGCGTTCGCGAAGGAGCCGCGCCTGAGAGTAGGCCCGTCCATCCTTGAATTGCGGAAACTCAAGGATGATCACATCAAATCCGCTTATGTCCTGGGCGATATCGACAAGTGACGCATCGTTAGAGATCACCAGCGCCGTCGCATCAGCATGAGCAGTCGGATTTTCCCGCCATTCGCTGAGCGAAACCTCTTGCAAGGACGCTTCGAGCGCTGGCGAAATCCGCCCATTTGATAATTTAAGCAGCTTCATAAAGAGCCTCCTTGAACGGATCGGCGCCCAAACGTCTGTAGACGTCTAAAAACCGCTCTCCGTCTTTGCGTTCTTTTTTGTAAAATTCGACAAGTTTTTCCACGGCATCGACAACGTCACCGGACGAAAGCCCGCGGCCGACAATCTCACCGATTGACGCATCTTCAGCCGCCGAGCCGCCAAGCGTGACCTGGTAAAATTCCTCGCCTTTTTTATCGACACCGAGAATACCGATATGACCCACATGATGATGGCCGCAGGCATTAATGCAGCCAGATATTTTTACCTTGAGTTCGCCCAGCGCTTCTTGTTCATCCAGATCGGCGAGGCGCTCGGAAATACGCTGCGCAATCGGGATCGACCGCGTGTTGGCAAGCGTGCAGTAATCGAGGCCCGGGCAGGCAATAATATCGCTGACAAGCCCTATATTCGCGGTGGCGAGACCAGCAGCTTTCAGCGCCGCCCACACCCCATAGAGATCATCCTTGCGAATATGAGGCAGAACCAGATTTTGCTCATGGGTTGCGCGAATTTCATCGAAAGAAAATTGCTCCGCAAGGTCAGCGACAGCCTCCATCTGCGTGTCTGAAATATCGCCGGGAATACCGCCGATAGGCTTCAATGAAATATTGACGATGGCGTAGCCTGGCGCCTTGTGCGCCACTGTATTAACCCGCAACCAACGGGCAAATTCTCTATTGGTTGCGCGCCGCTCCTCGAGTGTTGTGCTGTTCGCAGGCAATGTTTCAAATGCCGGCGCCTCGAAATAATCGTGAATCCGATCGACTTCCTCGCGCGGCAGGTCAATGCCAGGCTGGTTGACCTGCGCCCATTCCTCCTCGACCATCTCCCGGAAGTGGTCAGCGCCTTCAGCATTCACTAAAATCTTGATGCGCGCTTTGTACATATTATCCCGGCGACCCTCGAGATTATAAACGCGCAAAACTGCCTCAAGATAAGAGAGCAGATGTTCTTTAGGCAGAAAATCACGGATCGTGTGTCCAACATAAGGGGTTCGACCAAGCCCACCACCGACAATCACTTCGAAGCCAGTTTCGCCAGCTTCGTTTTTATGAAGACGCAAGCCGATATCATGGACCCGTACAGCAGCGCGATCATTATCCGACGCCGTTACGGCAATCTTGAACTTGCGCGGCAGGAATGAAAATTCCGGATGAAAGGTCGACCACTGACGGATAATTTCGCACCAGGGCCGTGGATCTTCAACTTCGTCAGCCGCCGCCCCGGCATATTGATCCGAGGTGACATTGCGAATGCAATTGCCCGAAGTCTGAATGGCGTGCATTTCAACTTCGGCAAGATCATCGAGAAGGTCTGGCACATCAACCAGCGCTGGCCAGTTATATTGAATATTCTGGCGCGTCGTGAAATGACCGTAGCCTTTATCATATTTACGAGCGGCGTGCGCGAGGCGGCGCATCTGCCGCGATGAAAATGTACCGTAGGGAATGGCGACGCGCAGCATGTAGGCGTGGAGCTGCAGGTACAGACCGTTCATTAAGCGCAGCGGCTTGAATTCATCTTCGGACAATTCGCCGGAAAGACGGCGCGCCACCTGACCACGGAACTGCGCCGCCCGCTCAGCGACCATCGTCGCGTCGAATTCATCATAACGATACATCAGGCGGCCTCCGCCGGTTCTAATCCGAGCGAGCGCTCGACCTGTTTGACCCAGGCCCGCACCGCCGGAAATTCGGCAAGCTCAAAACCGCCCTCATGAGCAACGCGCGTGTAGGCAACGAGGCAAATATCCGCGAGTGTCAGTTCTGCGCCCGTCAGAAAGTCTGTTTTAAGCAACGCGCCTTCCATCAAGGCGAGCGCTGCATTGCCGCGCGGCAACCACTCCGCATCGATTTTCGCATCGTCGTGACCAAGATAGGCTTTGCGAAAACGTCGCCCTGCAATGTAGGGCTCGTGGGAGTTTTGCTCCCAAAATAGCCACTTAAAAACCTGGGCGCGATCATAAGGGTCGCTTGGCAGCAAACCGCCGGCCGCGGATTCCGCCAAGTGAACCATAATTGCATTTGATTGTGTTAATACGCGCCCGTCTGGCAATACGGCCGTCGGAATTTGACCAAAAGGATTAATTTTCAGGAACTCATCCGTACGCGTTTCACCCTTAAGAATATCAAGGGGAACCCACTCATAGTCGAGGCCAAGGCAATCGGCGGTCCATTTTGCCTTTAAACAATTGCCGCTGATCGGATCGCCATAAAGTTTAAGCTTGCCGCTCATCCACAACTCTCCGCCTGAAGCCCAAGATCAAGGCGCACCGTCGGCCCGCCCTTGCGAATTGTTTCCCGAATTGTTTCCCGGCCAATGATGGCGCCGCTGTCATCAACAGAAATGAGATAGGCTTCGGTAATTTCCTCGATCCGTGAACATGCGGCGGCGAGAACATCTTTCGCATCGCCATCTTCAAAGCGCGCGGCGCTCGAAAGATGCGGCGTCCATTGATCATCATCGCCAAGATAAACAACAGCGCCGTCCTGCAGTGCATTTGCAGTTATCGCTTTCATGCAACCCTCCTGTTCTCTGTTGCCAATTCGCCAAGCGTGTCGCCGTCGGCGAGCGCCGCGACCTCACCAATGACAAGCAATGCGGGGCCTTTGATCCCATGGGCGTCAATCACAGCTTCAAGGTTTTGAAGCGCGCCCTTGGCGACAATCTGGTTGGTGAGGGTGCCATTTTCGATGACCGCAACAGGCGTATCTCCAGACCGGCCATGAGCGAGGAGGCTGGACGCGATGCGACCGGCTTTACCGACACCCATATAGACAACAAGCGTGTTCTTAAGGGCCGCCAACGCCGCCCAATCGATATCCGGGTCGGCGTCGCCCTTGGCATGGCCGGTAACGAATGTAACGGCTTGCGCATAATCGCGATGCGTCAACGCCATTCCTGCAGCGGCAGCACATCCCGTCGCCGCAGTAACGCCCGGCGTAACATAGGCAGGAACGCCCGCAGCGCGCAGCGCTTCCAGTTCCTCTCCGCCGCGTCCAAAAACAAACGGATCGCCGCCCTTGAGGCGGACAACGTTTTTGCCCTCGCGCGCCAGCGCAATCATCCGTGCTTCAATCTCGTCTTGGGGAACGGCGTGATTTGATTTGGCTTTGCCGACATAAAACCGGTCAGCGTCACGACGGGCGAGCGATAATATCTCATCACCAACGAGCCGGTCATATAAAATGACATCAGCGCGCTGGATCAAACGAAAAGCCTTGAGTGTCAAAAGCTCCGGATCGCCCGGCCCCGCGCCGACAATATGAACAACGCCTGTTTGCGTATCGTTCTGCGGGCGATTGATCGCTTCAAGCATCGCCTCATGGGCGCCTGTCTCGTCGCCAGCGAGAACACGCGCGGCGATCGGACCGTCGAAAAAGCGCTCCCAAAAAGCACGGCGATCGGCAGCGCTGAATGTCGATTTCACAGCCTCACGGTATCGCGCCGCGAACCCGGCGAGCTCGCCGGCGCGTGATGGCAACAGCGCTTCGATATCGGCGCGCAAATTGCGCCCCAGCACCGGCGCCCCACCATCAGTTGAAATGGCGATGGCGATCTGGCCGCGATCAATAATAGAGGGCGTTGTGAAATCACATAGCGAGGGCCTGTCAACGACATTCACAAGCGCCCCGGCTTGCCGGGCAATAGTCGCCAGGCGCTCGGCTTCCTCGGCGTCGTCAATGGCGATAAAAGCCAGTGCAGCCCCAGTGAAATCCTCTCGCAGTGGCAACCGCTCAATTAATTCCGCCCGGTCTTCGAGTTCAGTTCGCGTCGCTGCTTCGAAGACCGACGCAAAAAGCACCGGGCGCGCGCCCGCTGAAACCAGCAGCCGCGCCTTTCGCAAGGCTGCGCCGCCACCACCAACGATGACGATCCAGCGGTCCTTCAGGTCCAAAAATAGCGGAAATCGGTTCATTGTTAGATTTTCTAAAGATGAATAGTTTTTCTGATGGATAATTCTTGAATTTTGAAACTAGTGAAGAGCTTCACCGCCCTCAATCGATAAATATTGTCAGTATGTATAGGGAAACTAAGCGATTACCGCGAGTTGTGGGATTAGCACGGTAATTTAGATTTTCTTCTTGAAGGATCGCGAGAACGTGATATGCGTTCAACGTCAAGTCATATAGTATTGCTTACTTACTATAAGACCTGAATTTACGGGAGAGAGCCTAAAATGAAGAGAATTCCACCCCTAAATGCCTTGCGCGTCTTCGAAGCCGCCGCGAGGCACTTAAGTTTCACTAAAGCTGCCGAGGAATTGCACGTAACCCCCGGTGCGGTCAGCCAGCAAATCAAAGCGCTGGAAGACTTCCTGCAGACGCCGGTGTTCCGGCGCCAAAAGCGCGCTCTTTTGTTGACCGACGAGGCACAGGCCAGCCTGCCCATTCTGCGTGAAGGCTTCGACAAGCTGGCCGAGGCAGGAAACATTCTCTCCGCCAAAGCAGATAGCGGACGTCTCACCGTCTCTGTGGCTCCTTCACTGGCGTCAAAGTGGCTGGTGCCTCGGCTGGATCGTTTTCAGACCGCCCATCCCGATATCGATGTCTGGGTGTCGGCGGACATGGAAGTCGTCGATTTCGCTGTAGAAGATGTTGATCTCGCCATTCGCTACGGGGCCGGTCGCTATCAGGGCCTCGTTGTAGAGCATTTAATGGCGGAGAAAATTGTCCCGGTCTGCAGTCCCCATTTCTTGACCGGCGACCATCCGCTGAAGACCCCTGAAGACCTCGTCCACCAAACGCTCCTGCATGATTCCAGCCCCGACAAGGACGAAAGCTGCCCGACCTGGCCGATGTGGCTGAAAGCGGCAGGCGTCTGCCACAAACAGGGAGAGCGCGGACTAAAATTCAATCAATCGAGTCTGGTAATTGAGGCCGCTGTTGCGGGCAAGGGCGTGGCGCTCGCAAAATCCGCGCTTGCGCTTGCCGACCTTGAAGCCGCACGCCTTGTCATTCCATTTGACTTAACAACGCCTACGGACTTTTCTTACTCCATTGTTCATCCGCCATCAAAATCGTCGTCACCGGCGGTGAAGGCATTTACGGCATGGCTGAAAGAAGAGGCTGCGTTGACTGTTGACGCCTCCGAAGCGCAAGAGGCCGCGGCGGCTTAAAAGTTAACCGTATCAGATGAAAGCGCGCCCGCGCTGGCGGGGGGAACCAGCTGCGGGCGGCGCTTGGCGGCCTTCGAGGGGGGAGAGAAAGTCCGCCTTTGTTGAGTCATAGATGGCGGCTGGCGCGCCGGTTTCAAGGGCGACAAATTTACAGATCCGTTAGATCACGCACGCGTTACGTATCGTTACCTGGATAATTTTGTCGCAGCGCCATTAGTTGGCTGCGATCTGATCAAGGCAATCACACACCGCATCAAACACCAGCATCGTCGACGCGTGGCGCTGCGGATAATCACGGATCGGCGCCAGCATCGCCAGTTCTTGCCAGCGTTCGCCAATCGGCGGCGACCCGCCCTCTTTCAACATGGCGCACATCTCTTCGCGCAAACGGTAAAGTTCTTCCGCTCTGACACCGACAATATTGCGCGCGACGATCGATGCCGACGCCTGCCCCAAAGCACAGGCGCGCGCCGCCATACCAAATTCTGCGACCACACCGTCCTTTAAAGAGATATCGACTTCCACTTCGGACCCGCAGACGCGGCTGACCTTGGTCGCGGTGGCTTGCGGCGTATCAAGACGCGCCGCCGCCGGAATTGCGGCGGCGGCGTCGAGAATGCCGCCAGAATAGAGATCGCTGATCATAACGCCTATGTGGCGCCTCTCTTACGCCAAATCAAACAGCAGGATTTCGCTGTCCGCGAGCGCTTTAAATGCAAGCATGCGCTCATCCTCGATTTTTGCGCCGTCACCCGCCTGCATCACCGAACCGCCCGGCAACTCAATCCCGCCTTTGGCGATCTGCAGCCAGCCATAGCGGCCGCCAGCGAAAGCATGGGTCAAATCATCCCCTGCTTTCACCAGAGACGCATAAAGATCGGCATCCTGGTTGATCTTGATCGACCCATCGCGGCCATCGCCGGAAGCAATAAGCGCCAGTGCGCCTTCGCGCGCATTGCCGATCTTTTTTTCAGCATAGCCGGGCTTATGGCCCTTTGCGTTTGGCAAAAGCCATATCTGGTAAAGATGCAGTGGGTTTTCAACTGACGCATTATATTCGCTATGCGTGACGCCCGTACCAGCGCACATATATTGCACAACGCCGGGCGTTATCACGCCGCTGCCGCCGGTAGAATCCTTATGGGCCAAAGCGCCCTCAAGCACATAGGTAATGATTTCCATATCCTGATGGGGATGCGGCGGAAAACCAGCGCCCGGATTAATCCGGTCTTCGTTCATCACCCGCAAAGCGCGATAACCCATATGATCAGGGTGGTAGTAGTTGCCGAAAGAAAAACTGTGATTAGCGTCGAGCCAGCCATGATTTGCATGGCCGCGATCTACGCCCTTACGGATCGTAATCATCTCATGCCTCGTATTTTAAAGGAAAGCGTTTCACGAAATATGGTCCGCCAGCGCCAGTTTAAAAGGAGGCGAATACGGCGCGCTGTTCACGACTACGCGACTAACAAATGGGTTCAAACAAACCCGCGAAATGGCAAACTCTCTGGACGCTGCAACCAGTTCGCTTCGGGCCAATCGCAAGCGCCGTCAACAATATGAAGCGTATAGGCGTGGCGCGGTCGCGATGATCGGTTGGCGGCGCTTAAATGCGGCGCCCGTCCGTGAAAAATCACAAGGTCGCCGCGCCTTGCGCAGGCTGACGCCGCCGTATCCTCTGGAAACGGCGTTTCATCAATGATTTCAGTGGCCAACTTGCCGTCCGCCATACGACCGTTCAATTGGCGCAGCGGCCCCTTATGGGCGCCGGGCAGAAAATGCATGCAGCCATTTTCCAGATCAGCATCGTCGATGGCAAACCAAAAACCAATGCAGCTCTCTGGTTGCGTATAAAGATAAGTCGAGTCCTGATGGCAGAGAACCTCGCCACCAACACCTGGCGGTTTGAAAATATACATTGACTGAACAATGTCGGGCTTTTGGATACCAAGACGCGCAACAGCTTCGGCGAGCGCAGGCATGCGTGAAAACGCGTCGAACACCGGATCTATGTCATGCATCGCATGACCCATCTTATTAAGGGAGTTTACTTTTGATCGTTTCAATACACCGCTGGCGTCAAAGGCGTCTTCCTCGAAAAAGAACCTGATGGCGCCGCCCGATTGAATAAAATAATCATCATCGAACTGGGCGTTTGATTTGGTCGAAAAAACACTACATGCCGATGCCGGATCGAAAGCATCGACCAGCGCCGTCGTGCGCTGTTGCAGCTTCTTACATGCCTCCGGCGTTGCAAAGCCGCGCAAAATAATGACCCCAACATCATCAAAGGCAGTGCACATTTCTTCGCTGAGCCGGCCGCCCTCAGGCGCGGAGAATTCTGGCAGTGCGCTCACGCCCGCCGCCATGTGACGCCGTCCGGTCCGTCTTCGATAACGATCCCCTTTGACGCAAGATCGTCACGAATACGGTCCGAGGCAGAGAAATCCTTTGCCTTGCGGGCGGCAGCACGTTCGGCAAGCAGACTATCGATCTCCGCATCGGAAGGGCCGCCTTCATCGGCGCCCCTAAACCAATCCTTTGGCGGGACATTAAAAAAGCCCAGAAGGCGCCCGGCATCACGCAACCGCGTGATCGCTTTTTCACGTGCAGCGCCTTCCATCTGACTCGCAATATCACGCAACTGATGGAGACCTGCAAAAGCTTCCGGCGTGTTGAGATCATCTTCAAGCGTCAGCGAAATACTTTCCGGCGCGTCGCCAGCCTCGGATGAAAAATCGATCTCATCGAGCAAACGATAGAAACGATCAAGCTGGCGCTTTGACTGCGTGAGTAACTCCTCTGTCCATTCCAGAGGCTGGCGATAGTGAGCTGATAAAAGCGCCCAGCGGAGAGTCTCACCGTGCCATTTTTTCAACAGATCATGAGCAAGGACAACATTGCCAAGCGACTTCGCCATCTTCTCCGCCCCCATGCGAAGAAAGCCGTTATGCATCCAGTATCGCGCCAGCGGGACGCCGTCATGAGCACAGGCGCTTTGGGCAATCTCATTTTCATGATGCGGAAAGCGTAAATCCTGTCCGCCGCCATGAATGTCGATGGTGTGTCCAAACTGTGCTTCGATCATCACCGAACATTCAAGATGCCATCCTGGCCGGCCGCGCCCCCAGGGACTGTCCCATCCAGGCTCATCATCCCTGGCAGGTTTCCACAAAACAAAGTCAGCCGGGTTTTTCTTGTAAGGCGCCACCTCAACCCGGGCGCCGGCGATCATTTCGTCGCGGTCAACGCCTGAGAGTTTTCCATAATCCGCAAAACTGTCGACCGAAAAAAGAACATGTCCCTCGCCCTCATAGGCTGCGCCCTTTGCGATGAGCTTTTCCATCATCGCAATCATGCCGGCAATATGCTCGGTCGCAGCAGGCTCCATTGCGGGCGACAAGACGCCAAGCGCCGCCATATCAGCACGGTAAATCTCGGCAAATTTTTTCGTAATGACGCTGATCGGCTCGCCAGTCTCGCGTGAGGCTTTGATGATCTTATCGTCTATGTCCGTGATGTTGCGGGCATAAACCACATGGTCCGCGCCATAGCGACGCCGCAATACACGATGGAGAAGATCAAAAGCGACCGCCGAACGCGCATTGCCAATATGGGCGTAGCTGTAAACCGTGGGCCCGCAGACATAGAGCGTCACGCAGCTCGGGTCGGCAGGTTCAAAGACGCGCTTTTCGCGGCGCATGGTGTCGTAAATCTTCAGGGCCATGTCACGGTTCTATTCAATTTCAGTCAGTTTGCCAGCCGCCTCTGGCCAGCGCGCAGCAATAAACTGCTGTTTGAGGCGAGATTGCGTGCGTCGGCGCCCCTGCTATGGTCCGGGCCATGACCGAAACGCCGTTCTTTCCCGACCGCAGCGCGCTTGACGCCGCCATCGAAGAAACCGCCAAATTCGCGCCAAAATTTGGCGCGGACGGCCTCATTCCCGCTGCTGTCACCGACGCTGGAACCGGGCGGCTTTTGATGCTTGCGTATATGAACGCCGAGGCGCTTTTAAAAACCATCGAAACTGGCGAGGCTTGGTACTGGTCGCGCTCCCGCCAGAAATTGTGGCGCAAGGGCGAGACCTCCGGCAACACACAACGGGTCAGTGAAATCCGCACTGACTGCGATCAGGACGCCATTGAACTTGTCGTGGACCAGACTGGTCCCGCCTGTCATACGGAACGGCAATCATGTTTTTATCGAAGCATCGCTAAAACTGAAAACGAAACGGTTTTGACTTTTTGCAAATAGTTTTTAAGCGGTGCGTTAAAGCCTATCGTCTATTAAAATCACCGCTCCCGCCCGCACTTCTCGCTCGAAAATATGAAGACAACATTGCCGCCGAGATGCTCGACTTCCTCGACCGCAAAGTCACCCGCAACTAATCCAGAAACGAAACCGGGCAGCGGGGACAAAAGCCGCCGCCGCTAATAATTAATCAGGAGATCAGCAATGACGCAGAAACTTGCCCCGCCCTTCACCGAAGAAACCGCACGCGCGAAAGTACAAGCCGCCGAGGACGCCTGGAATACGCGTGACCCTGAGCGTGTCGCACTCGCCTATAGCGAAGACAGCGAATGGCGCAATCGCGATGCATTTCTAAAAGGCCGCGAAGAGATCAAGGAGTTTCTACGCAGCAAATGGGCGAGAGAAAACGGCTATAAGCTCAAGAAAGAATATTGGGCCCATACAGATAACCACATCGCCGTACGCTTTGAATATGAATCCTACGATGAGAGCGGCCAGTGGTGGCGCAGCTACGGCAATGAAATGTGGGAGTTCAACGAAGACGGTAAAATGCGCAAACGTTTCGCCAGCATCAATGATGTCCCGATCGATGAGGCGGCACGCCGATTATAAAAGCTGCGTGTTTATCCCATTCCCTCAACGCCACCGCGGGGACCGTGTTTTTTCTTGTCGAGACTGTTCGTATAGAGCGTCAAGGATATCCACGCGCCGTGAAACAATACGCCGATCACAAAGACTGAAATGCCTGAGATCGGCCCCACGGCCATACGCGTAAAAAGCGCATCAAAGTTTTCCAACGGCGCCGGGTGGATGATAATTTTTCCGTAATAAGCAACCGCCTGGAAACCGAAAATCCACATATAGTTTCGCCGGAGACGCCGGCCCATGGCGCGCCAAAAACCAATATGATATTGCGGTTTTAAATAGTCTTTAGCGAGGACATCCTGCCACTCGCCAGGATCTGGTTTGCTCGACATCAAAAGCATCGGCGCATAGAACTTGGTTTCAATCCACCGCGCCCGCGCCCGCCAGACATTGAAAAAGCGATAGCGACGCGCTTCCAGAATTAAAAACATTGAAATCAGAATACCCACCAACAAGAGCGGCAAAGGTGACGCTTCCGGGTCGGAAAAACTGATCGACAAGGCGATGCCGAGGGTGACGACTGACCAATTGGTGGTCGTATCAAGACGCGTGCGCCAGATTGTCGAGCGATAAACCTCGCCACGATATAAATGCGCAAGGGCGCCGATGGCGGCGTTGTCAAATTCATTGCCAGTGCCGCCAGGCGGCGACTGCCATTCTTTCCAGTTTTCACTCACGGGGATACTTTCGGCGCGTTTTGCGCTTGCTGCAAGGCGGTCGACATCGCTCGCATGAAAGGTTAGGCGCTTTCTCAAGGAGTTTTCATGACCGCCGCCCCCGATAGCCCACAAACAGGCACATCCTACCGTGAGATCTTAAAGCTCGCCTGGCCAGCCTCAATAGCGGCATCAGTGACCCCGCTTTTGGGCGCCGTCGACGTCTGGGCCCTGGCGCAATCGGCGCGCCCCCTCGATATCGCTGCTGTTGGGCTCGGCGCCGTGATTTTTTCGCTCACCTATTGGACCTTTGGCTTCATCCGCATGAGCGTCGCCGGACTAACGGCGCAAGCGTCGGGCGCCGAAGACGAACCGGAAGCGCGTGCAGCCCTTGCGCGCGGCGCAGCTATTGGCGGCGCCATAGGCTTGGCGCTGGTGGCGTTGCAATGGCCCATTGGTTGGCTTTCTTTTCGGCTTTTAGCGGTCGGATCAGAGGCCAGCGCGCAGACCCTTTCCGCCGGCCTTACCTATTTTGACATCAGAATTTGGGGCGCCCCATTTGCACTCGCTTCCTATGCCGCCTTTGGCTGGCTCACCGCCAAAGGGCGTACGGATTACTTGATGGCGGTCAGCATATTCATCACCGGTCTCAACATATTTCTCGACTATTGGTTCGTCGTCGACCTTGGCTGGGGTGCAGCGGGTGTCGCCGCCGGCACTTTAATCGCAGAAATTGCCGGATTCTTTGTTGCAGTTTTCTTTGTTGTTCTCGTCCTCAACGATCATGGCGGGATCAAAGCCCATTGGCGCATGGATCACTTTTGGGCCGCCGAGCAGGTCAAACGCACATTGTCCGTCAATCGTGATATTTTTATCCGCACCCTGTTGCTCGCCTTTTGCTTTGCCTGGTTTGTGCAGCGCGGCGGCGCCTTTGGTGATGTGACCCTGGCGGCCAACCAGACGCTTTTGCAGCTCTTTTTGTTTACGGGGCTTGCTTTGGACGGTACAGCGATTGCGGCAGAAACCCTCGTGGGTCGGGCTATGGGCGCGCGCGACCCGGCGCGCGGCGCTGTCCGCTATCACTCCGCGGTTAAACGTACTTTTATTCTCGCGGTTGCCGCCTCGGTCATCTTTACGTTGTTTTACTGGGCGTTTGGCGATGCGCTGATCGCGCTCCTAAATCCCGAGGGTCCAATCCGGACAACCACGAAAATTTATATGCCGTGGGTCATCATCAGTCCCTTGATTGTTGTGATCGGCTTCCAACTGGACGGCATCTTTATTGGAGCGACGCGCGCAAAGGAAATGCGCGATTCGATGATTGTCTCCACGGCCGTATTTATTCCCGCCTCACTATTGCTCGCCGGGCGCTACGACAATCACGGGCTTTGGATGGCGTTTTCGCTGTATTTTCTTCTGCGCGCCGTAACGCTTGGGCTTTATATGCCGCGCCTCAAAACCACCTTTGACGATCACGCATGACCGGCGCCGACGGCGTCGGCAACGGTTTCAAATCCGTCAGCATCAAGAAACCCTGGCAGGTCTTTCAAAATACGGGACGGCAGGCCAGGCCCTTCGTAAACAAGCGCTGTGTATAGCTGGACGAGCGACGCGCCAGCGAGAATCTTCTCATAAGCATCGCGCGCCGAGGAAACCCCACCAACTCCGATCAATGGAACATCGACGCCCAGAGCCGCGTAAAACTCTCGCAGCAATGCTGTCGAAGGCGCAAAGAGCGGCTTACCCGAAAGACCGCCCGCCTCATGCGCATTGCCGCTGCGTAAAAACGTCGGACGCGCAATCGTGGTATTGGAGATGATTAACCCATCGATCGCCAATGATTTCACAAGGCTCGCAATATCCGCCTTGTCTTCATCTGCAAGGTCGGGCGCAATTTTTAAAAACACCGGCGTTTCGGGCGCGGCAGCACCGCGTGCAGCTAGAACACGCGACATGAGGTCAGACAGCGCAGCTTTATCCTGCAGGGCGCGAAGCCCGGGCGTATTTGGCGAAGAAATGTTCACCGTATAAAAATCAACAACCCCCGCGAGCCTCGTCACACCTGTCACATAGTCTTGCGCACGATCCAAGCTGTCCTTGTTAGCGCCAAGATTGATCCCAACAATTCCGCTGGCGGCGCCGGTTCTGCGCCGCGCCTGTAAACGCCGCGCAATAATTTCCAATCCATCATTGTTAAACCCATAGCGATTGATCACGGCTGCATCGGCGCGCAAGCGAAACACGCGCGGCTTCGCGTTGCCGGCTTGTGGCCGTGGCGTCACGGCGCCAACTTCCACAAATCCGAAACCGAGGCCCAGCACAGCGTCCGGCGCTTCGGCATTTTTATCAAAACCGGCCGCTAGCCCAAGAGGATTGGCAAAATAAAGCCCCGCGACATTGGTCGCGAGGCGTGGATTTTTGACACGAATTTTCGGGCCGGCGCCACTTTTTAACAATCGAACCGTCAGACGATGCGCTGTTTCCGCATCAACCGCCGCCATGGCCTTTGACCCGAGATCAGCAAGAAACAGCGGTGACTTCATGCGTTTTCGCCAAATTCAAACCCGTCGCCGCAAGACACAAGCTTGATTGCCCGCCTGATATGTTCGGTGCGCAGAGCGCCGTAAAGATGCGGGAATTTCTCACCGCGTTTTGGCGCCAGTTCAAATTTCAACTGACCGTCAATCTCACCCAAAGATATTTCCAACGCCAACAGGTCCGTGGCGCCGGCAAAGTGTATCCGCGCCGTCTCAAGCGCCTGATCGCGGGTCGACAAATGCATATAGCCGTCGCGCTCATCAATTTCGCGTGTCGGCGCAACACCGGTTTCCCGCGCGATAAACCACTCCTGCGCCGTGGCGAGGCGGTAAACAAATTCGATAGCTCCCGTCATGGCCGTCGACATATAGAGCGCTGAGGCAGACGGCAAGCGCGACCAATGTTCCAAACCCACATCACTAGACATTGAAGCGCAATCGCCGGTTAATCACCCCCATGAAACCGATCCGTATTCTTCTAGGGCTCCTCTTTGCCGCCAGCGCCGGGCTCGCAGCATTAGCGGGCGGCCTGGCCGAACCGATCGTCTGGACCATCGCCATCACCGCGCTCACGGCATTCTGGTGGGTCACCGAAGCCCTGCCGATCCCGGCGACCTCTATTGTGCCTTTTGCGCTATTTCCGCTCGCCGGCGTTCTCGATCAGCGCGCGGCGGCGGCAGCCCTTGGCAGTTACGTCATCGTTCTTTTGATGGCGTCTTTCATGCTGTCAAAGGCGCTGGAAAAATCCGGCGTCCACGAGCGTCTTGCGCTTTACATGATCAATCTCGTTGGAACTTCCGGGCGCCGGCTTGTCATCGGTTTCATGCTCGCGGCCGCGATATTGTCCATGTGGATTTCCAATACAGCAACAACATTGATGCTCGCGACCATGGCGCTGGCGATCCTCGCGCGTTCGGACAATCCAAAGCTTGGTCCTCCGCTGCTCCTCGGCATTGCCTACGCCGCTTCACTGGGCGGTACGGCGACACTGATCGGCACGCCGCCCAATCTGATTTTTGCTGACGCCTATTTCAACGCGACCGGCGTCGAATTTTCGTTTACGCGCTGGATGAGCATTGGCATTCCTATCGTCGTCATTGGCATTCCGGTAATAGCATTGTGGCTGACGCGATCCATGGGCGGCGTCAAAACGCCAGAGTTGAGCGATCCCGGCCCTTGGCGCGTAGATGAGCGCCGCACCCTGATGGTTTTTGGTCTCGCAATCGCCATGTGGATTACCCGCGCCGAACCGTTTGGCGGCTGGACCGGCGCCCTTGGCATTGTGGGCGCTGGGGATTCCACCGTCGCGGTGCTCGCCGTCATCATCATGTTTCTCGTTCCCGACGGTAAAAAAGGCGCGCTTCTCGACTGGAAAACCGCCAGCGATATTCCGTGGGGCATGCTCTTATTATTTGCTGGCGGCATCTGCATCGCCAGCGCTTTTCGCGCCAGCGGGCTTGATGTGTTGATCGGCGCCAGTCTTGGCGGCCTTGCGGGTGCGCCAGTATTTTTGATGATGCTGGGGCTTTGTCTTTCGGTCACTTTCCTGACTGAAATGACGTCAAACACTGCAACTGCAAATCTTTTGATGCCGCTGCTCGCTGCTGTTGCCGCCGGCGCCAGCGTCAAACCGGAACTCCTGATGATCCCGGCGGTGATTTCGTGTTCCTGCGCTTTCATGCTGCCCGTCGCAACAGCGCCCAATGCGATCATCTATGGCACTGGCCGGGTTTCCATTGCCCGCATGGCTCGCGAAGGCGCAATGTTGAACATCATCGTGGCGTTTATTGTGGCGAGCGTCTGTTGGGTGATGTTGCGCTAAGCAATTCGAGGTTTTTAATGGCAAAAGCACTCCGCGCCGGCGCCGTTTATTTCGCCATTACTTTTGCACTGGGCTTTGCTCTTGGTACGTTTCGCGTGCTGGTGCTTGGGCGATTTTTCAGTGAAACCATTGCGGTGTTGATGGAAACGCCGCTTATCCTCAGCCTGTCATGGGTCGTCTGCCGCATCCTGATCAGAAAAATCAACGTCCAGGCAATGATCCCGGCGCGCGTTACCATGGGCGCCATGGCCTTTGCACTGCTGATGACAGCCGAACAGCTATTAGGTCTATTTGTCTTCAACCGCGATTTTGACGCGCTGATTTTCCACTATCAGACCAGCGCAGGCCTTATCGGGCTTGTCAGTCAAATAGCCTTTGCATTTTTTCCGCTCATCCAGCTGCTGGTCGCAAACCGCAGATAACCCGCTAAGCAGTCACCCCATCGACCGTCATATGCCGGGCGCGGGCGGCATGCTCGATGGCGGCAGCCCCGTCATCAGGGATGTCGAGGGCGTTGCGGATCAGCTCAAGCACACGGATCTCGGTCATGTCGAGATTTTCATCTGCGGTGACAACATCAACAACGGCGGCATAAGCGGTCTCGCCGAGATGGTCTGGCAGGGCAGTCGCAGCGGCTTCGAGCACTTTATGCAAACCGCCCTCCGACGCCATCAAAGTGCCGCAGGAACCGGCGGTCTCTACCAGGCCCTGTTCATCATTATCCGAAAACATGGGGAAAGACCGTACGACACGGCCGATTGTGCGCAATTCTTCGTCCTTGATCGCGCCGTCAGACGCAGATGTCAGGACCATCAGATAGATAACAGCTTCCTGTGCAGTGAGGCTGGCAACGCCTTCGGCCATTGAGGTACTCCTTCTCTAGGGCGTTTTTGAGATAAAGTGGTCACCGGTTTGTCGTCCGGAAACGCCCAAAAATATTAATGAGCGCATTTCATGCCCGGAAAACCGCTTCACACTTTTCCGGAAATACGCTGGTGTTCGCGCGGAAGCTAGCCGCCGCAGCCGCGAACAGCAACCGGTGAAAGGAGGGCCAATGCAGGCGCGAGCAGCGCCCAAAACAAAAAGGGAGCAGCCGAAGCTACTCCCTTTCGTCCGCTCTCGCGGCTTATCGAAGGACACCCCAATCCAGTGAGAATTTGAATGCTCTCCGACGCTGCGATTAAACACCTGCTTTGCAGCCTGCATTTCACGCCGCTAGACCTTTCGGGCGCGCCTTCCAGAATATGACCGTCGCCATTTTCTTTCTGCCGCGTCTTCCAGATCCGCGTCATCTCTTCCCGGTTCCAGCTTGCGCCTTTCCCGATCTTCAATGCCGCGCGCCGATTTACAGCTAGCCCGCTGCTCACGGCGATCCCGGTCCCTTATATCAGTCACTCTTGCAAGCGCCTGAACAAGGCCGAACCGCTCAGGTCCGTCAGATATGCGTCAAACTCACCTTTGTTCAACCTCGTCGATTTGCGCCTAAGCGCCGCCACCGACCAGCACATCACTTCGTTTGCTCGTAAAACCCGCCTCTAGGCAAGCGCGACGAATTTTCTATAGAGCCGCGAAGTATTGTCAGGATACCAACTTTTAAGGTTTCGTCGAATCAAAGTTTTCCACATTTTTTCACAACCCGGCTTGCGGAAAAGTGCGTGCAAGAAACCTCGGTTGCTTGTTAGTTTTTACAAAAAACGACGGAGAGATTGTTCGCCGGCATTTCCACAATTTCTACGCGCGTCAGTGCATTTTTCTGCGCGAGCGGCGCGATATCGCGCTCTAGATCACGCACGCCCCAACTTGTATCTCGCGCTTTCAGGCTGGCGTCGAAGGCTTCGTTCGACGGCGCAGTATGAACGCCATCACGCGAGAAGGGACCATAGAGAAAAAGCTTGCCGCCAGACGCAAGCAATCGTCCGGCGCCGGCAAACAATCCTTTCGCTGCCTCGAAAGGCGCAATGTGGATCATGTTGAGGGAAACAATCCCCTGGAACGGCGCTTCTTCTTCAACGCCCCATGCCGCTGCTGTTACGTCAATGGCGTGCGGACCAACCAGGTTGTGCAGTTTCGCTTCCGCAATCCACGCAGTGATTGAGGCGCGCGATGCGGGGTCTGGATCACCCGTGTGCCAGATGGTCTCTGGCAGACCTTCCGCCAGATGCACACCGTGCTCGCCGGTGCCGCCGCCAATCTCAAGGATTTTGCCTATATGCGGCATGGTTTTCGAAAAGACATCACGAATGGGCTCGCGGTTGCGCGCCGCCGAGGGCGAGTAAAGCCGCGCGCCCAGGGTTTCACGGGATTCAAGCGCGATTTCGCGCGGGTGCTCAGACTCTTTTGTCATATGGAGGGTTTACCCGGAACAGCTGGCGCCGCCAAGGACGCAGAATTTGGCGCAGTGTGGGTGGTTGAGTTTGACCGGTCCCGAGGCTTCAAGCAGCGTTCCGCCCATTTCGAAACGCGCATCATACGGCAACAATGTACAGGAAAGAACTGTCGGCGCGTCGGCGCCTTTTCGTTTCACAACCATACGCGAAGACGCACACATAATTGTCGTTGGTTCTTTACCGAGCAGGCCCCAACAATCTGTGGAAATTTCAGGGACATCAGCAGCTTCATCCATTTCGGGAAACAGGATGAGATCGCCAGGATCGCGCGCATTAAGGGGAAATTTTGCATCAGCGAAAAGAGCAGCAAATCCTTCGCGCATAGCAGCTTCGCCTTCGCGCCAAAAATCGCGGCCCGCAACCGAGACTTCGAACCCTTGATCAACAAGCCATCGAAACCCCTCCATGGCGGTAGCGAAACTATCCATTCCCCGCTCATCGTCATGACGCACCGGCGAAAAATGATCGAGACTGATCCGCAATTTGATGCGCGACCCAAAACGGCGAAGCAGATCAAGCAAACCTTCCTTAATTCGTGGGCGCATCATTGGACGCATAGCATTGGTAAGGATCAAAACAGTAAATCCACGCGCCAGTGACGCCTTGGCCATAGAGATCATTGCAGGGTTTAAAAACGGTTCACCACCAGTAAAGCCAATTTCGCTTGCCGCCATGTCGGCAGCTTCCTCCAGAAAGGGCGCGATATCCTCAGACGTCAAATAGGTTAGTCGGTCATTTTCCGGTGAGGATTTGATATAGCAATGCGTACATTCAATATTGCAGAGCGTGCCGGTATTAATCCAAAGCGTTTCAAGCCGCTCAAGATCAACATGGGCGCGCACGGCGCCGGCGGCCGTGACTTCGGGATGTTCAAATTTGCCAAGCGCAAGCCTCGCCCCATTATTGGGCGCCGCATCTCCATCCGCCATCAATTGCCCCGTCTGTTTTACCGCCGCCACCATGCGCGAAAACGCCCGCCGGCGGCAACCGGCGGGCGCTTCATGATCGATCAACTTGCCGTCAGGCGTTTACGCGCCAGATCACCTTGTAGTTACTGGCCTTCGATGGGCGCCAGCGGCGCGCCGTAAATAGCATCATCTTCATATTCAACCGGCTCGTTGACGGGTTCTCCCGTTACCGGATCAATCACCGGCTGCACGGGCGCCATGTGCACAGGCGAATTGCGATGGGCGAGCGCCCAGGCCGCGTTCTGCAACAGTGCAGATTGCGGACGGGCGACTTTCTCTCGATAGATAATGTCGACCGGGCTGACATCCGCGCCGTAATATTCCCGGTTCCAGCTATGGCGCGCTTTGAGTATCGCACCCTCGAGACTGATGCCGCCATAAAGGCCGCGCGACCGCGAAAAGGCGAGCACGTCCACGGTCTGCGCCTTGGCGCCGCCGCCGATGGGACCGGCCGCCAAAGTCAAATCGCCGCCAAGTTTTACCGATGTGGACAATAATTGCTCCATGCCGCGCTTGGTCATCACGAGAAGGACGGTTTCGGACGCTTCGCCGCCGATCTGCAATCCAAAGGACACCGACCCAATGGTAAAGAAGGTTGGCTCCGACCAGCTGCCATCATCATTGCGCGCAACCATGACAGCATTGCCGCCGGATGCGCCGAAAATAAATCCGCCGCGCAGAGATCGTGGAATGATCACCATGGCGTGCGCGTCATCGGCTGTGTCCCAGAGCGGCTCATAGGCGCCGTCATTGGCAAAATAGCTAACCGTATCCGCCGCCTTGATAATCAGCCCTTCGGCTTTTTCGCGCTTGGATTTGGCCTGCGCCGGGGTCAGCGCCAGCATCATCAATGCCGCTGCGATGCCTAAAATTCCTATCAGCCGTGTCAACATTGCCGGCCTCCTTTCCATATCCCCGCCACAGCGCGCCGCGCGCCCGGCCGGGGTAAACCTCTATCTGATCAACATAATATACTTCGCCGGGACGATAAGATGGCATTCCCGCCGGGTGATCATGAATTCTTGGTGAGATTTGCCCGCCACGTCGAGACCTTTTCGGGTGCGATATGGGCATTTTCAGCCCGCTTGACCTTTTTACGCGGCGGCGCGACATGTTTCGGGGCGCGGGTGTAGCTCAATGGTAGAGCAGAAGCTTCCCAAGCTTACGACGAGAGTTCGATTCTCTTCACCCGCTCCAAGGCGCTATCGCGCGACAAAGCCTCAAAAATTATCCTTGCGCCGGCGGGTTTCAGCGAAGACGTCAACAGCGCTGGCGCCAGCCATACCAATCGCGGCTTTGAGGCCGTCATCCTCTGCCCGGAGAAACGGATTGGTTGCCAGTTCCGCAGCCAGCGTCATGGGCACCGTCGGCGCCCCTTCCGCGCGCAGTTGATCAACCTCGCGGGCCCGCGTCTTCAATTCCTCATTATGGGGATCAACAGTCAAAGCAAAGGCGGCATTGCTTTGCGTGTATTCATGGGCGCAATAAAGTTTTGTTGCCGGCGGCAGCACCGCAATCTTTGATAATGACGCCCACATTTGCGCAGGCGTTCCTTCAAACAACCGCCCACAGCCCATAGCGAAAATTGTGTCGCCAACAAAGGCCGCTTCATCTTCGGGGAAATGATAAACAATATGCCCTGATGTATGACCGGGCGTGTCAAAGATCTTAGCCGCCGATTGACCGAAGGCGAGCAAATCGCCATCGCCTACCGGCCGATCAAGCCCGGGAATGCGATCGGCCTCGGCGCGTGGGCCAATAATTTCGCATTGCCATTTTTCTTTCAGCGCAAGGTTACCCCCTGCGTGATCCCAGTGATGGTGGGTATTTAAAATATGCGTCAGCCGCCATCCTGCCTCCGCCAGCGCATCATTGATCGCATTGACATCGGGCGTATCGATCGCGGCGACCGCGCCCGACGCCTCATCCCGGATCAGATAACCGTAATTATCGGAAAGGCAGGGAATTTGTCGTATTTCAAGCGGCAAAGCTTTAGTTCCTTGGACAGCTGGCGTTTATTGACGGCAAGCGTCTGGCCTGAGCATAACGAAGACAGGCGATGGCGTAAAACAGCTTTGCACGAGCGGGTGACAAATGCGCACTGACATTCTCGATTTTTACAATTTTTACCGCGCCCCGCTGGGTGTGGCAGCGCGCAATTTCATCGCCGAACGGTTGATCGAAGCCTGGGGTGATGGCGCTAAGCTCTCGATCGCAGGGTTCGGGTACGCCAATCCTTATCTTGAACTTTTTTCCGGTGCGACGACGCGGATCGCGCTGGCGCCCGGTGCTCAGGGTGTCATCCGATGGCCCGCAACCGGGGGAAATGCAGCCAGCCTTGTCAGCGAAGGGGCCTGGCCGTTACCCGACGCCAGCCTTGATCGCGTGCTGGTGGTTCATGGGCTTGAAGAGGCGCCCGAGCCGCATCGGTTGATGCGCGAGATTTGGCGTGTGCTTCGCGATGACGGACAAGTGATTATCATCGCCGCGCACCGGCGCGGCCTTTGGTCGATGATCGATTCAACGCCCTTCGCTGCAGGCCGGCCCTATCTAAAACGTCAATTGAACGGGCTCTTGCAAGGGGCGATGTTTCGCGCAAAGGCGTGGAATTCGGCATTGTTTTTCCCACCCTTTGGCGCCCGTGTATTACTCCGCACTGCAAAAGCCTGGGAGCGCGCGGGCGCACGCGTCTGGCCGGGCTTCAGCGGTATCTTGATGGCCCAGGCGTCGAAAGAAATGCTGGCGCCAATCGGCCTTGTGCGTCGGGCCGGCGTTGCGATTGCCCGTCCGGCAGCAGCAGCGCCCTTGCCAACGCGCATCAACAAACCCGCTGTCGGGCGCACCGGGTTGCTAGCAGGCGAGCGCGACGGCTATATCCCGCGCAAACCAAGCAAAGGATAGACAAGTATGGCCGCCCCAACCCCACGCCCAGGCATTCTTGACATCAAGCCCTATGTCGCTGGGGGATCCTCGGCGCCCGGCGCTGCCAAAGTCTATAAGCTCTCATCCAATGAATCAGCCCTTGGGGCCAGCCCAAAGGCCATCGAGGCCTATAAGGTCGCATCAGAAACCTTGCATCTTTATCCTGATGGCAGCGCGCATGCGCTGCGCGAGAAAATCGCTGAAACCTTCCGTCTTGACGCCAACAATATCGTATGCGGATCGGGCTCCGATGAAATCCTGCAGCTCCTGACCAAAGCCTATGTGGGCGAAGGCGACAATATTATTCAGACCGAGCATGGGTTTCTGGTCTATGCGCTGGCGGCAAAATCCTGCGGCGCAGAGCCACGCTTTGCCAAAGAAAAGCACCTGGCGACGGATGTGGATGCTATTCTTGAGCTGGTTGACGATCGGACCCGCATTGTTTTTGTCGCCAATCCGAACAACCCGACTGGGACTTATGTTCCCGATAGCGCATTGCGACGCCTGCGCGAGGAATTACGCGACGATATTTTGCTCGTTATTGACGCCGCCTATGCGGAATATATGGACGAGCCGGATTACGATTCCGGCGCCGCTATGGTCGAAGATTTTAACAATGTGGTCATGACACGGACTTTTTCAAAGATTTACGGCCTGGGCGGTATGCGTCTTGGCTGGGGCTATTGCCCGGCGACCATTGCTGATGTGCTTAACCGCATTCGCGGTCCGTTTAATGTCAACACCGCCGCCCTTGCGGCCGGCGCAGCAGCGCTCGATGATAAAGAATTCCTGAGCAAAAATCGCAACTTTAATCGCGAAGAACGCGACTGGCTAGCGCAACAGCTCGACGGTCTGGGGCTCGACTTTGTGCCGAGCTTCGGGAACTTTATTCTGGTAAAATTCCCTGATGCGCCAGGCTTGAATGCCGACGACATTCAAGCCTATCTCAAATCTGAAGGCGTTATTGTACGGGAGATGGGCCCCTATAAACTTGGGGAATATTTACGCATCTCTATCGGCGACAAAGAAGGCAATCGCAAATTGATTGAATTGCTGGAGAAAAAATTCCGCTAAGGCGCTGTCAACCTACCGTGTTGCCTCCGCGTCTTGAGGATTTTGATCCATCAACACGACAATAATATCGCCATCGCGAAATACAGAGCCTGGCGCCGGCCAGGGTCTGCGCTTTGCCGATAAACGCCGTGCGCGCTCAATTTGCGCCGAGTTCGGGCCTGTCATGACGCTCCCCCCCAACAAGAAATTCGTGATGGCGACCTGTCGATATGAAATAAAAGCAGGTTTTTTGGTCTGAGGGCGCAATGGCCGCTCCGGCGCACGCACATATAACGCATCGTCAAAAGTGGGCGTGCCGAGAACAACAAGCGCGTTCTGGTCGTCCGGCTCCAGCAGCAGTTCAATCCTTGAGATAATGCGCGTAATCGTTGCTGTCTCATGCCATGATTTCATTGCGGCCGCAGAGCTTTCCTGAACCAGCACTACAAAGGACGAGTAAGCAACAACAAAACTCACGACGACGGAGACAACGAACAGGCGACCCAGGCAGACTGCGCTTGCGAACGCAGCTACGAACGCTACGCTGGGCATTACTCTGGCTATGTCGGCAAATGTTTCCTGATTGATTACATAAGAAAGGCGCATGCCTATCGGTAGCAAAGCGATAAGCGCCACCGAGAGGATTCCCTGGATAAAACTCGCGCGAAAAGCGCGCAACAATATGAGTGAAAAAGCAAATCCAGTCAGGGAAAACAACGCTACGTTTGTAAGCAACGGAATTGACCGAACAAAACCCAACACCATCCAAAAAATTTCTCCGTAAGAAAGAATAGCATGCTCGACCGCCTCTCCAATCGAGTTCACATATGTTCGGCCATATCCTTCTGATTGCGAAACAAGAGAAATGAGTTGGTAGCTAAGCCAGTATAGCAAAGATGCAGTAGCAAAACTGGATGCAGCAGCTGCGGTGCGTTGTATCACCGCTGCCGCACTTAATCGAGCAGACGAAAACTCAACGAGCAGATAGAAAACAAGAAGAACGGCGATAAGGGATATTTTAGGCTGATAGATCGCAAGCGAAATTGCAAATAATCCCGCACTCGCTGTAATCCCTGCAATAGAGGGGGGGATATGCGCCGCGATCACCGCCACTCGTTTGGGAAACGCCCGCCCCGCCCCCATTAAAGAAATAAGCTGAGGCCAAATTATCGGCAAGCGCGCAAGCGCAAGCACGCCCAGAAGCACCGCCATATCGCCGACCGCATAGGAAAATGCATCTATAGAAAACGAGTAATATTCGAGAAAAATTGGGCTTAGCGTGACAAGCGTAGCCACCATGAACCGACCTACCCGGCCGGACACATTCATAACCTCGGCAAACAGAAAGCCGTTTATGACCAGCGTCATCATACCAAGCACATTGAAGACAGCCTGATTTCCGGCGCCGCCTAATAAATGGATGATAATATCATGAACCCAGCGCCCTTCGGCGCCGAACCTGGCGCTCGGAAATGGCTGCAAAAATGAATTCGGAACCGTATGATCCGTCAGCAGAATCTCTGTCACGAAATAGCTACAAGCAAGAAACAAAATCAGAAAAAGACACAAAAAGCCATTCTGCCGCCCTTTGAACCATAGCCATAGGCTCTCTGGTTTAAACGGGTCACTCGACTGACTTACGCTTTGATGATGTTGGTCCATTTTGCGCTAGCAATCTCGAAATTGCGGGTGAGCGCATGCCTACTCCGCCCGCGCTGATGGTATACGTGTTTGCAACTCAACCTATAGCAATAAATTTTGACAAATGAGAATGCGCCGACGTCACCGAAAGAACTAATCATGAATGCTCTGCGGCGAATTGCTTCGATCTAGATTAGCTGCTGAGCTCTTCCAGTTTCACCTCGTGTCCCCACAACGTCTCGATATGGGTGAGGACATCGTCTTTTGTCTTATCGGTTAGTAGCCGGCCTTGCTGCACCTCGTGACGCAAATGCAAAATGCGATCGCCGTCGAGATCGGCGCCGGTGACCTGAATATTGGGCTCGTGAATGCCGAGATCATACATCGCCGCCAGACGGCTGCGCACATGGCGATATCCGCGCTCGTCATGGATCGCCGAGACTTCCACATGACTTTCCTTGGCGTTGTCAGCGATTGCAAACAGGTGAAGGTCGCGCATAATTTTGGGCGAGAGATATTGAAGGATGAAACTTTCATCACGATAATTCGCCCAGGCGTTTTTTAGAACCTCACGCCACTCACCAGTGCCGGCAATTTCAGGAAACCATTCGCGGTCTTCATCTTCCGGCGCCTCACATATGCGCTTGATGTCTTCCATCATGGCAAAACCAAGAGCGTAAGGATTGATGCCTGAATAGCGCGGATCGTCGAATTCAGGCTGAAAAACCACCGAAGAATGAGAGTGCAGAAACTCCATGATCGAGCCCTCACTAATTTGGCCGCGATCATAAAGCTCGTTCATAATGTAATGGTGGACAAAGGTAGCGCAGCCCTCATTCATGACTTTCGTCTGTTTTTGCGGATAGAAATATTGTGAGACATTCCTGACGATACGCACCAACTCGCGCTGCCATGGCCGTAAAACCGGGCTTGCCTTCTCAATAAAATAGAGAAGGTTTTCTTCCGGCAATTTGATGTCTCTAACCTCCGCCTGACGCTCTTCCTTTTCTTCGTCATCTTCTTCAACAGTTGGCAGCGTCCGCCAGAGGTCGTTAAAGGTGGTTTCTTCATGTTTGGCGCGCGCAGCCAGTTTCGCTAACCGATCAGCATCGGACAATCGCGGCGGACGGTTATAGCGAAAAACGCCCTGATCCATCAACGCATGAGAAGCATCAAGAATCGCTTCTACTTCTTCGAACCCATATTCGTCTTCGCATTTCGTGATGTATTTCTTGGCAAAGGCGAGGTAGGGTAAAATCCCATCTGCATCCGTCCACTGACGGAAGAGATAATTATTTTTGAAAAAATGATTATGCCCGAATGACGCATGCGCCATCACCAGGGCCTGCATGGTCATGGAATTTTCTTCCATGAGATAGGCGATGCAGGGATTAGAATTGATGACAATCTCATAGGCAAGGCCCTGATAGCCCTTCTGATACATCGCCTGGTCGCGTGCAAAGTGTTTGCCGAAGGACCAGTGATTATACATCAATGGCATACCGTGACTGGAGTAAGCGTCGAGCATTTGCTCTGATGAAATAATCTCGATTTGGTTCGGGTAGATGTCGAGTTTCAAATCATTGAGGGCGATGTCTGAAATCGCCTCGAGCGTGCGATCCAGCGTTTCAAAATTCCAGTCGGAATCTGAAAAGACAAACTCTGGTTTTGCTGCAACTGCCTCCATCACGCCGCCTGCCTTTTGTCTTTGGCAAAGAGCTCACGGAAAACCGGAAATATATCCGATGGCGTCGCGATGCGGGTCTGGGCGAAATTCGGCCAGGCAGGCGCGAAAGTGCGATAGGCGCGCCACAGTTCAGCCCCTGAATCAGCGTCTGAGAAAACTTCCAGCTCACGCTCATCGAGAATTTCGATATAGGCGTAATATTGCGAAATCGGCATTACTGATTCATTGAGCATTTCTACGCATCGCTTGGCGTCGCCGCTCTGTGTAAACCCGTCCGACGCCTGCGCCACATAGATATTCCAGTCGCTGGCTGAATACCGATCTTTTTGCACCTCAAGCATTTTATCGAGCGCTGTGGACACGACTGTGCCGCCAGACTGGCGCGAATAGAAAAATGTTTCCTCGTCTACTTCTTCAGCGTGATGGGTGTGACGAATAAAGACGACATCGACTTTTTCGTATCGTCGCTTGAGGAATAGATAGAGCAGCATGTAAAAACGCTTGGCGAGATCCTTTTCCCGCTCGCCCATGCTGCCCGACACATCCATCAGGCAGAACATCACGGCCGCCGTTGTTTCCACGGGCGTTGGTTCAAATGCATTATAGCGAACATCAAGGGGGTCGATAAACGGCGCCCAGCGGCGGCGCGCATCCATCTCCTCGAGCTTTGCGATAATGTCTTTGATCTCAGCGATTTGCTCCGCGCCCGGCTGCGCAATGCGCTCCAGAGCGAACAGGCGCTCTTTGAGTTCATTCATTTCGCGCGTTGACGGGCGGCGCAACGCGAGACGACGGCCATGCGCGTTGCGCATGGTGCGGATCAGATTCATATTTGTGGGCGAGCCTGATACGGTGACGCCAGCGCGTTTCCACGCCGTCGATTTAATTTCCTTTAGCGACCGCTTAACGAGATTCGGCAGCTCAAGATCTTCAAAGAAGATATCCAGGAACTCGTCTTGGGTCAGTGTGAACTGAAAATTATCTTCACCGTCGCCGCTGTCACTCGCCTCTTTGCCCTTGCCTTTGCCGCCGCCTTTGGGCGGCTTTTTAATGCGGTCGCCTTGTCCGAATTCTTTGTTACCGGGATGCACCACCTCGCGCTCACCCTTTTCAGGATTGAGGCGGAAACGCGGTTCGGCTGTTGATTTCGAGGGAATTGAAATTTTTTCGCCCTTGTCGATTTCCTTCATCGACCGGTCACGAAGCGACTTGTTGACCGCATCCTTGATCTGCGCCCGCGCGCGCTTGAGAAAGCGCTGGCGATTGCCGAGCGACTTTCCCTTTGGATTTTTGCGGCGGTCTATGAAATGGGATGGTGTCATGAGAGGGGCGCTTTGCGCTACCCCGCCTTATTGACGCGCATATACCACTCAACCAGGCGGCGCACCTGACGGGCCGTATATCCGCGCTCAACCATCCGCGAAACAAAGTTCTCGTGCTTTTGTTCGGTGTCTGTATCCTTTTTTGAATCGAACGAGATCACGGGCAGCAGATCTTCGACTTGCGTGAACATGCGCCTTTCAATAACGTTCCGAAGTTTTTCGTAGGATGACCAAAGCGGATTTTTACCGTCATTATTGGCGCGCGCGCGCAGCGCAAATTTCACCACCTCATTCCGGAAATCTTTCGGGTTGGCGATGCCGGCGGGTTTTTCAATTTTCGAAAGCTCCGCATCAAGGGTCGCCCGATCCAGTAATTGCCCGGTATCAGCGTCTTTGAAGTCCTGGTCTTCGATCCAGGCGTCGGCATAGGCAATGTAGCGGTCAAACAGATTTTGACCGTACTCGCCATAGCTTTCGAGATAGGCTTTTTGAATTTCCTTACCAATAAATTCAGCATAACGGCCAGAAAGGTCCGACTTGATGAAATCGAGATATTGTTTTTCGGTTTCATCGGCATATTGCTCGCGCTTGATCGAGTTTTCGAGCACATACATCAGATGCACTGGATCCGCCGCGACTTCATCGGTGTCGAAATTGAATGTTTCCGACAGCACTTTATAGGCAAAACGCGTCGACGTGCCGTCCATGCCTTCGTCCATGCCGGCGGCGTCGCGATATTCCTGATGAGACTTTGCTTTCGGATCCGTGTCTTTCAGCTTTTCACCGTCATAGACACGCAATTTCGAATAAAGGTTTGAATTTTCATGAGCCCGCAACCGCGTCAGCACGGAAAAACGCGAAAGTAGGTCAAGTGTTTCCGGCGCACACGCCACATCAGAAAGTTCTGAATTGGAGAGCAGTTTTTCGTAGATTTTCCGTTCTTCCGTAACACGAAGGCAATAGGGAACCTTGATGACGCTGATGCGATCAAGGAAGGCTTCATTATTTTTGTTACTACGAAATAACTGCCATTCACTTTCGTTTGAATGCGCCAAAATGATGCCCGTGAAGGGAATAGGGCCCAGGGCTTCGGTGCCGATATAGTTTTGTTCCTGCGTTGCGGTCAGGAGCGGATGCAGCACCTTGATCGGCGCCTTAAACATCTCGACAAATTCCAGGAGGCCCTGATTAGACCGGCAAAGACCGCCCGAATAGGAATAGGCGTCGCTGTCATCCTGGCTGAAATGCTCAAGCTTTCGGATATCAACCTTGCCCACAAGCGCCGAGATATCCTGATTATTTTCATCGCCAGGCTCGGTTTTTGAAATGCCGATTTGGCGCAGCTTGGACGGAAAGAGACGCACCACTTCGAATTTTGAAATATCACCGCCAAATTCATCAAGGCGTTTGACCGCCCATGGCGACATCAGGCCATCGAGACGGCGCTGTTCAATACCGTATTTGTCTTCAAGAAGTGATTTAAGCTCGTCGGATTGAAACAGACCAAGAGGACTTTCAAAAACTGGCGAGATTTCGTTGCCGGCTTTCAGAACATAGATTGGGTGGGCTTCCATCAAATCCTTCAGCGTTTCAGCGAGGGATGATTTTCCGCCGCCAACCGGGCCGAGTAGATACAAAATCTGGCGCTTTTCCTCGAGCCCCTGCCCCGCGTGGCGGAAATAGGAAACAATCCGCTCGATCGTATCCTCCATGCCGTAAAAGCCTTCAAAGGCTTTGTATCGGCGTATCGTACGATTGAAAAAGACACGCGACAGGCGTGGGTCTTTTGATGTGTCGACCATTTCTGGTTCGCCAATCGCTTCAATCATGCGCTCTGCAGCGCTCGCATAAAGCATCGGATTATCGCGCGCAGAGAGCAGATAATCGCGAAGCGACATTGCCTCTTGCTTGACCCGTTGATAGCTTTCCGAAAAGACGTCGAATACGTCGAGTGTTTCTTCAGTCATGATCGCCACGCTCACTTGTTACGCCGCCCAAACGGGCTGGTTCACTTTCAGTTTGAGACAAAAAAAAGCGCCGGTCCCAATGACCCGGCGCCCCATTCATCTTTATCGTCATAGTCATTGCCGATCCCGGCGCTCCGATATTTTCTGCGGTAGAACATCCACCAGACGAAACTTCATATCTGATGTAGGTTGCGCAGCCGTCGAAGCAAGACCCGCGCGCCAACGCTTTGTTCGCTTCTTCGTGACATTGATGCGTCATTTTCGTCGCTCGCAATCTGCCTTAGCCGATTATCGCTTCGTTACCCGTTCCTCTCCCACACCAGCTACGCCCCACCCACGGCGCCCATACACAGCGCTCAAACAAAGTTAATACCGGGGCCTTAATATTGTGTCACTGCCACGACGACATTGACGAAACAATATAACATAATTGCGGCGGTTGCGCGACAGCGAAATTAATCCGGACTCGGCCCAATTGCCGTCACAATTGCGATAAGCGCCTGACAAGACGGAGCAATTTTACGCTCAAATATTTTTACCCGCTCACATCGCGCAATTGTTATTGAACGTTTCTGCTAGAAGATTTGAATCTCAACTGATTCGTTTTCGCTGCACGCCAACTTAGCGCTCAGATAAGGCGACTGCCAAAAAAGTTAGCGCGCGATAAAAACCTGTTAACAATTCAATAATTTGCAGGACCCTGAAGGGAAGACGATATGCTTGAAAATTTCTTGAACCTTGTCGCCGCACCCGACTCTTTCAACGCAGCGATCATGGCGCAGCCTCTCTGGCTTCAAACATGGGTGGGGTGGATGGTCACGGTCAACGTGATCGGCGGATTGTTATTTATCAAGCGCCCGGAAGCAAAATGGGTTTTGCTGGCAATGCTCGGCGCCATCATCGCCATGAACGGATTGTTCTTTGCATTCGGCTATCAGCGTATTCTCGGCCTTGCGCACGTTATTTTCTGGACGCCCCTCCTGATTTACCTCTGGCGAAGGCGTGCGCAATGGGAATTGTCCACCCTTGCCGGAAAATGGCTCGCGGTCTTATTCACGACAAATTTAGTATCGCTGATTATCGACTATGCCGATGTCGCCCGGTATCTGATGGGTGAGCGCCTGTAATTGACTGAGCCCAACCAGCGTAAGGAACGTGATGTCGTTATTTCCGTCTTTACCGGAAACACCCCATCTTTCCGATGTATTCAAAGCGTTTCCGGACCACCTCAAGCCGCTTCTTTTGTATCACGACGCATTGCTGCGCGGCGAAAGCCCTTTGAGCGTCGCAGAGCGCGAACTGATCGCAGCCTATGTCTCGGGTCTTAACGCCTGTAATTTCTGCTTCGGCGCCCACAAAATGATGGCGCGCGCCTTCGGCGTTGAAGAGGCTATGATCGACGCGCTGGTCACTGACGTGGACACAGCGCCGGTCGACGACAGGCTGAAACCAATATTGAAGTATGTTGCCAAACTAAAAGACTTGCCGCCGCGGTTGAGGGACGCAGATGCTCAAGCCGTTTATGACGCCGGCTGGTCCGAGCGCGCGCTCTTTGACGCCATACAGGTGGCGGCGCTATTTAATTTCATGAACCGGATCATCGAAGGAACCGGCGTTACCTTCGACTATGCTGACAACCCGCCGTCAGAAGAAGATATTGAAATGCGTCGCACGCGCACCTATTCGGAATTTGGCAAAGCGCTCGGCATAAAATAGCTTTTCTAACGCCGCGACAGCCCTGCATCGATCAGTTTTGCTGTTTCCGCCGCGCCAAATATCCGCGTGAACGCGCCCATGCGCGGGCCGTCAGACTGTCCGAAGACAACCTCGTAAAGACCCTTGAACCACTCACGAATGTTTTCGTAATTCTGGGCCTTACCCGCGTCAAAAACCGCCGTCTGATAGTCATTTTCTTCGCCGCCCTCGCCGAGCTCCTTGAAGCGCGCCGACAGCATCTCAAGGGCGGCGCGCTCGCGCGCATCGGGTGCGCGGAATTTTTTATGCGGCTTGATGAAATCGTCGAAATAACGCCCGGCAAAAGCGATCATCTCATCAGTTGCCGCGAGCTCGTTGTCACTGGCATCGGGACGATATTTTTTGATGAACCCCCGCAATACATCCGGATCCGCGGAACCCGATGCGCTGACGAGGTTCAGCAACAGCGCGAAACTCACCGGCGGCGTGTCAACCGGCGGTGTTCCTTGATGCACATGCCAGACCGGATTATCGAGCGCTTTTCCTCCCGCCTGATCGCGATACTTTTGAACCCAGGTCCAATATTCATCGACGGTCTTCGGGATGATGTCGAAATAAAGCTTCTTTGCCTTTTTCGGCGCCTGGAATACGTAAAGAGACAGACTTTCCGGCGAGGCGTAGGTCAGCCATTCATCAATTGAAATGCCATTGCCTTTGGACTTGGAAATTTTCTTGCCGGTTTCATCCAGAAAAAGCTGATAGTTAAATCCTTCCGGCGGCACGCCGCCGAGCGCACGGACGATGCGTGACGAGAGTTTTGTCGACTCCGTCAAATCCTCGCCCGCCATTTCATAATCGACGCCGAGCGCAAACCACCGGCCCGCCCAATCGGCTTTCCATTGCAGTTTGACCGCGCCGCCAGTGATCGAGGTTTTTACTTTCTCGCCATTTTCATCTTCAAAAACGACAGTTCCAGCATTCGCATCGCGCTCGAGCATCGGCACATAGAGAACCCGTCCTGTGGATGGCGAGATTGGCAGAAACGGCGAATAGGTCTGGCGGCGCTCATCACCGATCGTCGGCAAAATAACGTTCATGACATCATCATATTTTTCAAGCATGCGCATCAGCGTCGCATCAAAGGCGCCAGACTGATATTGCTCGGTCGATGAAACGAAATCATAGTCAAAGCCGAATTGATCAAGAAACGCTCTCAATCGCGCATTGTTGTGATACGCAAAACTCTCATTGGAACCGAAGGGATCAGGGATTTTTGTCAGCGGCATTTGGAGATGGCGCTCTAGCATTTCCTTATTGGGAAGATTGTCAGGGACCTTTCGGAGCCCATCCATATCGTCGGAAAAACAAACCAATTTCGTCTCGCGGCTGGTCAAAAGCTCGAATGCACGACGCACCATCGTTGTGCGCGCGACCTCCTGGAAGGTCCCGATATGGGGAAGCCCCGACGGCCCGTAGCCGGTCTCAAAAATCACTGGCCCTGTCTTCTTCACCCGCTCCATGCGTTTGATCAGCCGGCGCGCTTCCTCGAACGGCCAGGATTTGGCGGCGTCAGCATCAGCGGCGGTAAATGTTTTGGGCTCAGAGGCGGTCATTGGGGGCATTCCGGTTTGCATGTTCAACGCGCGGGTTTTGAGCCCATATTGCAGTGCGGTCAATGACGCTACACGCGGCTCATCACTGCGGTGTTGATTGAAAATGCTTTGACAGTTTAAGACCCTGACCCTGATAGTTTGATTTCAGGCCGGCGCCGTAGAGACGATCTGGTCGCGCCGCCATGCGCTCATAAACAAGACGGGCTACCAACTGGCCATCTTCCAGAACAAAAGGCGCGTCGTGGCTTCTTACTTCCAGAACGGCGCGGCTGCCATTTGAACCACCGCCGGACCAGCCAAAGCCGGGATCGAAAAACCCGGCATAATGAACCCGAAACTCGCCGAGGCCAGGGTTGATTGGCGTCATCTCGGCCGCATAGTCCGGCGGAATAACCAGCGCTTCCTTAGAAGCAAGGATATAAAACTCGTCGGGATCGAGTATAATGAACCCGGATTTTTGCGGACCCAGCGGTTCAAAAAAATCATTGGCGTCGAGAGTGCCAATCTTATCAACGTCGATCAATCCGGAATGACGGCGCGCGCGCCAGCCGATCACTTCATCGACACCTTTAAGACAAACGCTAAGACCCAACCCGCCCTCTATGTCGGCGGCGATATCTGTAGCGCCTGCAACCAGCGGTGTCTCAACATGGACAGCCTTTAGCGCCGCATCATCAAGGCGATATTCACCTCGCTTTAAGCGAAGCTGATTCAGGCTGGAACCGGTGCGTACAAAAATCGAAAACGTCCGGGGGCTGATTTCCGCATAAAGCGGCCCTTCATAGCCCGCCGGAATCTCATCAAATGCTGCGCCGTAATCGGTAACAAGCCGCACGAAAACATCAATTCGCCCTGTCGAGCTTTTCGGGTTCGCCGCGCCAATGATGTCTTGGGGCAAGGCAACGCGCTCGTTTAACTCAACAAGATAAACACAACCGCGCTCCAGGACCGCCCCGTCGTCAAGATTGAACGCCTGCATCGCGAGGCCGCCCTCAAGCCGCGCCGCGACAGTACGCGCCTTTGACGGAAGAAACGACGCCCGCACGCGCCAGGCTCGCGACCCCAGACCTAGATCGAGGCTTGCCGGCTGCAAACGTGATGGCGCAGCCCCGCTAATAACTCCATCATTGATCAGCGCTGCGATCATTTCGGCGGACAAAACGCCATCATCTTTGTTAAGCTTAATCATCGTGGCGTCCGTTTGCATGGGCCGGCGGCGATACGCAAGGCCCCACGCAGGAAAAGACTCGACAGCGCGAAATCCTCAGTTGCTTTTCCCCAGAGCATAGAATTTTAACAGCCGTCTGGCCTTTGCCGACAACGCGGCCTAAAATCAAACGCAATTGCAGTCAATCTAACCCTTATTAGGGAGCGTCCCATGGCACGCGAGCAAGGCAAGAGCGGACAGAAAAAAAGCGGCCATCGTAACAGCGGGCGGAGTAAGACGATGTATGAAAGCATTACGCAAGGTATTCGGGTCAGCGTCAGCCCAAGCTATCTGGAAGATCAGTCTGATCCGGACGAGCCGCGCTATGTCTGGGCCTACACCGTGCGTATCGACAATGAGTCTGCTGAGGCAGTCCGGCTGCGCACCCGTCATTGGCAAATCACCGATGCGCGCGGCGTTACTGACGAAGTTGCAGGCGATGGCGTTGTCGGCGAACAACCAATCATACGCCCCGGCGAAGGCTTTGAATATACTTCCGGGGCGCCGCTCTCAACACCATCTGGGCTGATGGTCGGCAGTTATGGAATGGAGACCCCGGATGGCGGCAGTTTCGATGTCGAGATTCCAGCCTTCTCTCTCGACAGCCCGCATGAACTGCGTCAAATCCACTAGCGCATTTCCAGGAAAGTGTGGAGCGGTTTATCTCCGAAACGCCTTAGCGGCAATATCGTCATTGGAAAAGGGCGGCGCCATCCATAGCGCTGCAATCTAGCGATGTTCACCCTTCGCCCCGTCGTTCTCGTAACTGGCGCGCTTGTCGCAGTTCTCGGTTTCACCATGCTGATCCCGATGCTCGCCGACTTATCGTCGGCGGATGAAGTGCATCGCGCCGATTGGGCGGGCTTTGCGATCGGTGCAATCGCCGCGGTTTTTATTGGCGGCGGCGCGGCGGCGGCGAGTTGGGGACCAATCGAATCGCTTAATGTCCGACAAGGATTCTTGCTCACAGCATCAAGCTGGCTGGCGCTGGTTATCTTTGCGGCAATCCCCTTATCCATGGGCGGCTTGCAGCTCTCCTATGTCGACGCTTTTTTCGAGGCAATGTCAGGTATAACAACCACGGGTTCCACGGTGGTAACGGGTCTCGATGATGCGCCGCCGGGAGCCCTTCTTTGGCGCTCGATGCTGCAATGGTTCGGCGGCGTCGGCATTATCATCATGGCATTTGCCGTATTGCCGGCGCTGAAAGTCGGCGGCATGCAGATCTTCAAAAGCGAAGCCTGGGATACTACGGAAAAATTTATCGCGAACGCAGCACAGTACTCGTTAGCACTGACAATGATCTATGTGCTTTTTACCGCGCTATGTTTTTTGTCCCTGTGGGCGTTCGGCATGCCGGCGTGGCACGCGCTCAATCATGCAATGACGACCGTCGCAACTGGCGGATTTTCGACCAAAGATGCATCACTGCAAGCATTCCTGACTGTAGGCCGAGCGCCACTCGACATGGTCGTTACAATCTTCATGATTATGGGCAGCCTTCCATTTGGTATCTTTCTCGCCGCATTGCTGCGCGGCGCCTGGCGCCGGCTGTTTACTGACAGTCAGATTCAGTTCTTTCTCGCGATCGTTGCTGTTTTAACAATGATCATGATGTTTCGCGTGTTGGCGCTGTTTGACGACATCACACTGTTCACAGCATTCCGCCTTGCGGTATTCAATGTTGTCTCTGTCATCACAGGCACCGGATTTGCGACGACAGATTATAATGCCTGGGGACCCTTCGCCGTCGGGTTTTTCTTCTGTATTATGTTTATCGGCGGCTGCGCCGGATCTACATCCTGTGGGATGAAAGTTTTTCGCTTTCAAGTGGCTCTGGCTGCATTGACCGTCTATGTTCGCCGCCTCGCCCATCCCAATGGGGTTTTCGTCGCTCGTTACAACAATCGTCCGTTAACGGATGATGTATTCGTTTCTGTTTTGAGTTTTTTCTTTGTCTATTTTGCGTCCTTCGCAACACTTGCCGTGCTGTTATCTGGATTTGGTCTTGACACGCTAACGGCGCTTTCCGCTGCTGGCAGCGCCATCGCCAATGTCGGCCCTGGCCTTGGCGACACAATCGGGCCAGCCGGGAATTTCGCCTCCTTACCAGACCCTGCAAAACTCCTCCTGGCTGCGGGCATGCTTCTCGGACGGCTCGAATTGTTTACCATCCTGGTGCTATTTTCACCCACCTTCTGGCGAAATTAGCGCGCCCGGGCGCTTCCAAGATAAAGTGGTTCCCGGTTTATCGTCTGGAAACGCCCAAGGACTATACTAGGCGCATTTCCTGCCGGAAAACCGCGCCGCACTGTTCAGGAAATGCGCCGAACGCCCGCAAACGTTGCATTTTGAGGGATGCGCTCGCCTTGACTTGCGCGGGCGCAAATAGGACTTTAGACGCGGGGAAATTGGGGATCTCGCATGTCACGCGAAGGCTATTACACAAGGCTTGCGGCGGTTTTATTTACGGCGACGCTCTTTGGCGCCGTCATTATGAAACCGAATGCAGGCAAGCACTATATTGAAAAAGCCGCCGCCGTTGCGGCCGCCACTGACGGCGCGCCAATGTCGACGCGGGCCTGTGCTATCGGCGAGCCGGCCCTCTCAGGTCCCTTTGCGCATTTCGAAGACGTCTTAAGCGTATCGCCACTCGGCGGTGTGACGGCGCCCGGCGAGATTTTGCCGGCGCCTTATATTCGTATCAATACCCGTCGCGCCGAAACTGCGTTTAAGCGCCGCATAACCAGTGCACTGGCACCAGCCAAAGCAGACATCATTGCCATCGAACGCAAGATCGACCGCGATCCGTACGGCCGCGCTACGGAGCAGAACTGGACTGTTCACTTCCGGTCATGTGAGTCGATATCATTTTACTATGACCGCATAAACCGCTTGAGTGACGACATCGTGCGGCGCGCAGGCGGCCTTAGCGTGTTCACCGAACTGGGCGGCCCGGATCACGTGGCAGCCGAGGTTCAAATTCGTGTTCATGCTGGCGATGTCATCGGCGAAGCCGACGGATTTGACGTCGGCCTACATGATCTGGGCGCTACTCCCGCCGCAATGGCGAGGCCCGAGCGCTATCGCTCCAACCCTTATGCCCGCGCAGCAATATTCGACGCGCCGCCATCACTGATCAAAACCATCACACCGGAAACAGGGCGCGCTCGCTGTGCTATCGACTATTTGCCAAAGGACAATCAGGCAAAGTGGGTTAGCAAACTCGGCGACAGCTGGGGCATTCGCCGCGCAAAAGGCGACAATGCCTGCCGCACCGCCCTCATTGATACACCCGATACAGTGCAGGGCGCATGGTATACCGATGCGGCCCATAATGCTGCGACGACAAAAGTCAGCGCCATTGCACTTGCTGCCGACGCCATCGATCCTGATCGCCTGATCTTCGCTCTGCACGGTCGCCTGCCCTCGCTAACGCCGGCGCTCATCGGCCTGGCGCCAGTGAAAGAATCCGAGCGCAAATCGGCAACAAAGGATTTTCTGTCTTTTGAAAAAGGCGCGGGGCGCATCAACGCGCCATTTAACAAAACCCGTGACAATGAATTTTATTGTTATGAAAAGCTGCGCACAAATTTTGTCGGCCCCAGAGTCAACGGCGTGATATTGCTGCAGCCCAAGCGCGACGGCGATGATCTTGGGTTTTTGAAAATTGAAGCACGTGGTGATGTTCTTTCCTGCATCGACCTGGAGGAGCCTTGGGCGTTTGCCGGCAACGAAACCGCCTTTTACCGTTGATTTGCTTGAGTTACTGATTGCCTGCCGGTTGCGAATAAAACTAATTCGGTAATTGCCAGGCCAATACGGTATTAGGCAAGTCGCGAAACGACTCTCAGTTGCGTTTGACCTCATATACTTCACGCGAACCGGTCCCCCAAAGAGGACGCCGCGTTCAACCGCTTATACAATACCCCAGCTGGAGGTTTCAATGCGCTGCATTGCAATTCGCATCTTCGCTTTTATCGCTCTCGCCGTAACGGCCTGTACACCGCAACATCAACGGGGAGCGCCAGGCGCCGGCGCCCATAGCTATGACACACTGATCGTCAATGGCGTTATCTATGACGGCGTCGGCAACACACCTTTTACCGGGGACATTGCGATCAAAGATGATCGTATCGTCGCCATTGGCGATCTTGATCGATCCCGAAGCGCGACGATCATTGACGCCAACGGCATGGCCGTGGCGCCCGGATTCATCAATATGCTGAGCTGGGCGCCGGTAACGCTCCTCGAAGACGGACGCGGGCTTTCCGACATCAAACAAGGGGTGACGCTCGAAGTTTTTGGCGAGGGCTGGTCCATGGGACCATGGAATGACGCCATGAAAGCCGAAGCCGTCGCCCGTCAGGCGGATATCAAATATGATATCGAGTGGACCTCGCTGGCTGAGTTTCTGGATCACCTTGAAACCCGTGGCGTCTCGCCCAACGTCGCCTCTTTTGTGGGCGCCACCACGATCCGCATCCATGAACTTGGAGAAGAAGATCGCCCGCCGACACAGGCAGAGCTGGCGCGCATGCAGGCGCTTGTTGGCGACGCGATGAAAGACGGCGCCCTGGGTGTCGGGTCATCGCTGATCTATGCACCCGCCTTTTATGCCGATACAGACGAGCTGATTGCACTGGTTGATACTGCCGAGGATTATGACGGCTCATATATTACCCACATGCGCTCAGAAGGCGGACGGCTACTGGAAGCCGTGGATGAAGTTCTGGAGATTGCCGAGGCAACGGGCGCGGGCGCCGAAATCTATCACTTGAAAGCAGCAGGCAAAGAAAACTGGGCAAAACTTGATGACGTGATCACCAAGGTGAATGCGGCGCGTGCTGCAGGCGTCGATATTCGCGCCAACATGTACACCTATACAGCAGGCGCGACGGGGCTCGATGCGGCGATGCCGCCCTGGGTGCAGGAAGGTGGCCATGACGCATGGATTGCGCGACTTAAAGACCCGGCAATTCGTGAGACGCTGCTGCAGGAAATCGAAACGCCGACCGATGAATGGGAAAATCTCTACCTCGCCGCTGGCGGCGCCGAGAATGTGTTGTTTATCGGGTTTAAAAACCAGGCGCTCAAACCCCTGATCGGCAAAACTCTGGCTGAGGTCGCGACAACACGCGGAACCAGTCCCGCAGAAACGATGATTGATCTTGTGATCGAAGACGACAGCCGCGTCGACACGGTCTATTTCCTGATGTCCGACGACAATGTTGCAAAAAAGGCGGCGCTGCCCTGGATGAGTTTTGGCTCCGATGAAGGCGCCTATGCGCCAGAGGGCGTTTTCTTGCTTTCGGGCGCCCATCCGCGCTCATACGGAACATTTGCCCGCGTGCTTGGCAAATATGCCCGCGACGAAAATCTGATGTCACTTACCGAAGCCATTCGCCGCTTGACGTCATTTCCCGCCGAAAATCTCAACATTCGCAACCGCGGAAGGCTGCAAGAAGACTTTTACGCGGACATTGTGATCTTTGATCCCGACGCGATTACGGATCACGCCACCTATGCGACTCCGCATAAGCTGGCGACAGGCATCACCCATGTTTTTGTCAATGGAGAACATGTTCTGAAAGACGGTGAGCACACCGGAGCTACACCCGGCCGTATCGTTCGCGGCCCCGGCTGGACTGGATGGAAGAACGACTAAAACGCAATCAGGGATTGAAAACCAGACCTTCAACGCCCGCCGCAAAGTGTTCCGGCCACAAAGTTGACCGAAAAACTTCCCCGGATTGCCGCCGCACGGCGCCGCTCTCGCCGCAATGATCCGCAAAAAGATGATCATCAATCGTTGCGTTCGGGAGAGATCATCATGTCCGCCATTCTACTGTCAACATATTCGCATCGTGTCATTAGATGCCTCGATCGCCTGTTAATCGCCGCCATCTTGGTGGCGATTTTTTCCATTTCATCGGCCCATGCTGAAGGTGAGTCTCGCCTTGTCACGCCTGACGAAGCGACAACAGGCGCGCTTTTATTGGAGTCGCTGGAACCAGGGCGCTATGTCGAGGCCCCGCGCCTGGCGACCGATGTCGTCATTTCCGTTTCAGGCCCGATCGCACGCACGCGCGTCACCCAACGTTTTGAAAACACCAGCGATCTCTGGGTTGAAGGTGTTTACGTCTTTCCGCTGCCCGATGAGGCCGCCGTTGATACATTGAAAATGCAGATTGGCGACCATTTTATCGAAGGCAAGATTGAGGAAAAGAAAAAGGCCAGGGAAATCTATGAGGCCGCTAAACGCGCAGGGAAGAAGGCAAGCCTCCTTGTACAGGAGCGCCCAAATATCTTCACCAACGCCGTTGCAAATATAGGCCCCGGTGAAACAATTATCGTTCAGATCGAATATCAGGAAACGGTTAAACTCGAAGACAATAAATTCTCACTACGGTTTCCTATGGTCGTGACGCCGCGATTTAATCCGCAGGCGATCGCTCACACTGTAAGCTTTGACGCCAATGCTGGGTGGGGCACGGTTGATCCCGTGCCGGATCGCGACCGCATTGAACCGCCAGTGCTTCATCCCGACGCCGGAGTCGTTAATCCTGTGACGCTGAGCGTTGACATCGATGCAGGATTTCCTCTTGGCGACATTACGTCGAGCTACCACAAAATCTCTGTCGACCGTCAAGGCACACGCCATGCTACGCTCGTCCTGAGAGAAGAAACAACGCCGGCAAATCGTGATTTCGAGCTCGTCTGGCTGCCACAGAACGGCGCTGCGGCGAGCGCCGCTCTTTTCAAAGAGACCATTGAGGGAATTCCGTATTTTTTATTGATGGTCACACCGCCTTCCTATGAGACGACAACAAAACCCGCCCCCCGAGAAATCACCTTCGTCGTCGACACATCCGGATCCATGAGCGGGACATCCATTCGTCAGGCCCGAAAGAGCCTCGCAATGGCGGTAATGCGCCTGCAGCCGGGTGATGCCTTCAATATCATTCGATTTAGCGATCAGACAGACCAGCTGTTTCCACGCGCACGACCGGTGAATGCAGAAACCATCGGCACAGCGCTCAACTATGTCGATGCGCTCACCGCCAATGGCGGCACGATGATGCTGCCAGCGCTAAAAGCCGCGCTGGTTGATCACAGCGCGTCACAGAAATATTTGCGGCAGGTCGTCTTTCTGACCGACGGCGCCATCGGCAATGAGCAGCAGCTGTTTGAAACGATCACTGCGGAGCGTGGCGATGCGCGTATTTTCACGATAGGCATTGGGTCGGCGCCAAATTCATATTTCATGTCACGCGCCGCGGAGCTGGGCCAGGGAGCCTTCACCCATATCGGCGATGTTGCAGAAGTTGCCGAACGCATGAGCGCATTATTTGAAAAATTGGAATCTCCCGCAATCATAAATGTGAAGTTACGATGGCCGGACGGCGCCCAAGCCGAAACCTGGCCGTCACCGATCCCCGATCTCTACAAGGGCGAAACACTTGTTGTCGCCGCGCGTGCAGACACGATCAAAGGCACGCTCCATGTTTCCGGCGCCGATGGTGAAACGCCGTGGAAAGTGGCGTTACCACTGGAAGGCGCAGCAAACCGAAAGGGCGTATCGAAGCTTTGGGCCCGGAAAAAGATCGCCGCGCTTGAGCTGGCGCGGACACGACCAACCGTTGATCGCATGGCGCTCGACAATGACATTCTTAACATCGCGCTCGCGCACAATCTGATTAGCCGGCTCACCAGCCTCGTCGCGGTTGACGTAACCCCGTCGCGCCCTGACGGTGAAAACATCGCTCACGCAGACATTCCGCTCAACCCGCCTCATGGCTGGGAGTTTGAAAAAGTCTTCGGCGAAGACGTTGCGCCGCGACAGCGTGAAGCGCTCGCATCACCATTACTCAGAACCCGCGTGGCGGAGGCCGAAGCGATGGCGCCGGCGGGACAGGGGCGAACTGGCGTTGCCCTGCCGCAGGGCGCGACACTCGCCGACACAAAGCTCATGCGCGGCGCCGGCCTCCTTACGCTCGCCTTGTTGCTTCTGATTTTGATGTTTCGTCCGCAAGCAGCCTATTCACTGGCGGATGCAAAGCGCGACGCCCGTTGATCCCCGGGGCGGCGCGAAACAAAGGTGCAAGCCTGCGGTCTTCTCCCCGCAGGCTTGCACTTTGCACCCTTGCTGCGGCGTTTGGGATCATGGGGTTGCTCAACAGTTTCGATGGCGCGCGCATAAAGATTAAGGCCTTTGGGGCACAGCTTCTTTTGGAACGCGCCTGGATCAAAACTCTTGAAGGCAAAGACAACGTTAAGCCCTGGCCATGGGCAGATGTCTGGCCGGTTCTCAAAATCGAAGCGCCCCGCCTTCAAAAAAGCGCTGTCGTACTTTCAGGTGTCAGCGGCGAGGCAATGGCTTTCGGTCCTGGGCTGATGGAGCAAACGCCAGCGCCGGGCGAGCCTGGCCTCACAATCATTGCAGCCCATCGCGATACGCATTTTCGATTTCTAAAAAACATGGTCACTGGCGATGATATTCTAATCACCAACACTGATGGCAGGGTCCTGCGTTTTTCCATCACTGAAACCCGCATCGTCAAAGCCCATCAATCAGGCCTCTATACGGACGGCGGCACACCGCAAATCGCCCTCGTGACATGCTGGCCGTTTGATGCCGCGACCCGAGGCGATGACCGCTTTGTAGCGATTGCAACGTTGCAGGATAGCAAAACAAGGCGCTAGAGCCGGTCAAAAATCCACTGCCCGCCCTTTGCGCTCCCAGTCACCATAACGCGTTGGCTCTTCGCCTTTCGGCCCGCCAACTTCCTTTACGGTTGGCTTTTTGGCGGCCTCCAGGCGGCGCTGATCAGCTTCTCTGAGCGCACGAACAGCCGCGGGAGCCAAGTTTTTCCGCCTTTCGGCCTCGGATTGCATTATTTCGTCGTCATCCATGAGAAGCCTGATGTTGAAGCTGAATTTGAAAATCCACATATAGATGCCAGCGACACGATCTGCAAAGGACCGCCAATCGATGAACATATTACGCACCGGGATGTTACTCGCCGCCCTCACCGCCCTTTTCATGGGCGTCGGCTATATGCTGGGCGGCGGCGTGGGGATGGCCATCGCGTTCCTGCTCGCAGCGGGCACGAACATCTTTGCCTATTGGAATTCCGACAAGATGGTTCTCAAGATGTATCGCGCGCAGGAAGTCGGCGAAACACACGCCTCAGGCGCAGTGCGGCGCTATGCGCAGATGACCCGGGAGCTTGCGCGCGGTGCAAATTTGCCTGAGCCGAAAATCTACATCATCGAAAATGACCAGCCAAACGCCTTCGCCACCGGTCGTAATCCGGAAAACGCCGCCGTTGCGGCGACAACGGGGCTTTTGCGTATTCTCGATGAAAAAGAACTGGCAGGCGTCATGGCCCATGAGCTGGCCCATGTGAAGAACCGCGATACGCTGACCATGACAGTGACTGCCACGATCGCTGGCGCGATTACGATGCTCGCAAATTTCGCCCTGTTTTTCCGCGGCGGTCGCGGCGCCGGCGGTATTCTTGGCGCCCTCGCCATTATGGTTTTGGCGCCGATGGCGGCAGGGCTTGTCCAAATGGCGATCAGCCGCGGACGTGAATATGAAGCCGACCGAATGGGCGCGGAAATATGCGGTCACGGGGACTGGCTTGCCTCGGCGCTTGCAAAAATATCAAAGGGCGCCGCGCGTATCCCGAACGAGACAGCCGAACGTCATCCGGAAACCGGCCAACTCATGATTATCAATCCATTGTCGGGAAAAGGGCGCGACAGTCTTTTCTCAACCCATCCCGCGACCCAGAATCGAATTGACCGTCTCTTGGAAATGAGCGGCGCCGCGCGCAATGTAATCGATCCTGACGGCCCTTCGCAATTTGAAGGTAAACAGCGCGGGCCGTGGGGTTAGGCAAAAACCCCAGGCCTCACTCAACAAATGCATCAAACAAATCAGGCGCCAAAGCGCCCTCAATTTTCAAAAGTCGCCGTTTGATTTCCGTGCCGCCGGGCGCCGAAAAACCCGTCATGGCGCCGCCGGCGCCGACTATGCGATGGCACGGCACGATGATCGGAAATGGGTTGCGTCCCAGAGACTGACCAACCCGCCGCGACTGCGCAACATCGCCAAGCGCCCGCGCGAGATCGCCGTAGGTTTTTGTACTGCCTGGCTTGATTTCAAGGGACAGAGCGTAAACAGCCCGATCAAAATCAGAAATGCCCGCCAAATCCAGTGCCGCATATGCAAGGTCTGACGCGGCGCCTTCAAACAGTGTCTTAATGTCTGCAATAACTGTCTTGATGGCGTCAGGAGGCGCAGAAATCTCCTGCGCTTCCGGCGCGCGACGACGAAGACGCTGACGCGTTTTTTCATCGTCTGATTCGGGAAAGCTGACGGCGACAATACCTGCCTCGCGCCAGGCAACGCCGCAACGCCCAAGCGCGGTATCAAAAAGCGTAAGAAATGAATTTTCCATGCGACCATCCCTAGCACGGAGATCTCGATTGCGCCGCCCATTTCTTGCGCTGGTTTTTCACCTGCCGATTCGTGCACTCAGAAAATAGCATAAGATGAGCTGAAGCCTATGTGGGCGGCGAAACTTGGTTCGCTCAACTGTGCCTCAAAACTTTTCGGAGACGCCGGTCATAAAAGTGCGCGATCGACCGCCTGCGAAGTCGGCGCTGCAGGCTTATACGCCGCCTCACCGGCTACGCCACCGAGACCAGCGCTACATTGCTTTTGGAGCTGCGCAAAAATCACTGCGCCGACCGCCGCTGTCAGCCCCCAAATAATAGGCACCGACGCCGTTTTGCCGCCGATATAGGGTAAGAGCGGGCTCACCCATGCGCCAACAATAACAAGTTGGGCCACCTTTCCCAGCACAGGCCGCTCGCTCAAAAAAAGCAAAATGGCGAACACCACGATGATCCAGTCATAAACCCAAATATAGGGCGTCGAGACAGCAATCAGGATCATCGTCAATGCGACAAACGACGGCCAGCGATTGCTGGCCCGGCGCACAGCGAATAAAATCAATGCTGAAATGCCAAGCGAAACCAAGCTGATTACGCCTGACGGCGCCTCACGCCAACCGAAATTGCGAATAACATCCGCGATGGTGATGCGGCCATACATATCTGTAAACTGAACGAACTCAGTATGGGTTGTTGAAATCGAGGCAAAGAACGCGTTCCACGATTCAATCCCGAAAAACAAAAACGATAAAAGCGCGAGCAATGCTGCCGTTACTGATGCCGCAAAAACAGTTCGCCATGCCCCGATCATCACCAGAAAAAATGGAACAAGCAAACCAAATTGAGGCTTTACAGTGAGCAGACCGAGACAAATTCCCGCAAGGATCGGTCGCGACTTTGCAAAGAAAAGCCCAGCCACCAAAAGCGCGGAAAAAAGAACGCTTAGCTGGCCCGTAAACAACGTGGAGAAAAACGTCGCTGAAACCAGCGCCATCGCCGTAAGCGCCGTATTTCGCGCAGACAAGAAATACGCCGCCCCGCCTAATATGCCGATGCTCGAAAAAACCCAGATAGCTTTCGCAAAGCCGTAAGGCGCAGCGCCGAAGGGCGCCAAAAGAATCAGCATGGTCGGCGGATAAAGCCACAAAAGGCCATGCGCATCGTCAAACAACGCCTGAAAATCATCCTTGTCATAAAGAAACGCCACGTTTCCGTGCGCCGCGGCCTTGGCTGCCTCATGAAATGTCCAGTAGTCCTGAACCACCTCAGCATCGCGATCCAACGGAAAATAAAAAAGTGTCGGGCTCTGGACAAGAAAGAATATGGCCATGACCAGTGACGCCAACAGGCCTTTGCGCAGCACACTGCCCTGAAGCAACGCAGCATCGTGCTCAAAGCGCGCCCTGAGGGCGGTTATGCCGGCTCGCATCTCCATGAATTTTGGTTACGCGATGCGCGTTAATAGACGATTGACCATACCATCGAACCGCACAGCAACTTCTATGATACGTGTCGTGGCAGTCCTTTCCTGAACGTAAAGCACCGCATTTTAGCCAATCACGAAGCGCCGTCTTTACAACGATTGACTAAGTTCAAGCCCAGTGAGAGCTCGTGAGGGGCGCAAGAACTTATGCGTGTGGATTTTGCCACCATTGGCGGCATAGTTGCCGGATTTTTCGTTGTCGGCCTGGCGATCGCCATGGGCGGCGCTGTCGGCATTTTTTTTAATGCGCCGAGCATCCTGATCGTGCTTGGAGGCGCAATTTCCGCGACAGTTCTGCGCTTTCCCATTGATCAGGTTTTCGCGGCGTTTCAAACCGGCGCACGCATCGCATTTCTCGATCATCAGCGCCCACCGCGTGAACTGTTGGAAGACGTCAGGATGCTGGCCAGTGTCGCCCGTCGCCAGGGCCCCATGGGCCTGGAGCGCGCCCATGTTTCCGACGCATTTCTCGCACGAGGAAAACAGATGATCGCCGACGGCCTGCCTACGGATCATTTGCGTGAACAATTAAATCGCGAACGCGGGCTTGAAATTCAACGTCTCGTCGAAGGCGAAAAGATCTTTCGCTCAATTGGCGAGGCCGCGCCTGCCTTTGGCATGATCGGCACCATTGTCGGGCTCGTAAAAATGCTGGCGACCATGGATGACCCCTCCACGATTGGCCCATCCATGGCGATTGCACTGCTGACAACGCTTTACGGCGCCCTTACCGCCTATGCGATCGCATTGCCGATTGCCGATAAGCTGGCGTTGAAACTTGAGGCCCAAGAGACAAACCTCTCGCTGATTATCGACGGGCTTTGCCAGGTCGCCGACCGCCGTTCACCGGACGCAATTACTGATATGCTGATTGTCTATCTGCCGGAAAAAGCGCGCGGTCCCTTTGCACCTGCACCCGCTGTCGGCGTTTAAAATGGCCCGCGGCGTCTCAAAAGGTCGTACCGGCAGCTGGCTCATTACCTATGCTGATTTAATGACGATTCTCGTTTGTTTCTTTGTTCTGATTATTTCCTACTCTGTTCAGGATGAAGCAAAAATGGAGGTTGTCGCCGGCTCGTTACGCGAGGCGTTCGGCGTCACCGAAAAGCGTCGCTATGCGGGTGATGAAAGGCTGGACGGCACGCCGGAAAAACGCCAGCCGGGAAACATTCGCCCGACACCAATGCCGAGCGCCAACGGCGTCACCGATACACTCACAGCGCGCCCCGGCGCTGGAGATCATGGGCGTGACGGTTCTTTCGTCAACCAGAACGCTGACAACCGTCGGCGACTTCACGAAGCAAAAGACGCACTGGAAAAAGCGATCCTGACGCATCCCCTGCTAAAAGATTCCGCCGATGCAATCACCATCAACCTGATTGATAACGGTATGCAGGTGATCCTCGTCGATCAGGCCGGCGCGCCAATGTTCGATCTCGGCGCTACCGAACCAACACCGCGTGCACAGATATTACTGCGCGAGATCGCCGCCGCCCTCAATCCGTTACCAAATCGGATCATCATCGAAGGACATGCTGACGCGACCGGCGCCGGGTCCTATTCCTCATTCGACCTGACCGCGGAACGCGCCAACGCTGCGCGGCGCGTTCTTCAATCCGCAGGTTTTCCTGAAGACCGCATCGCCGGCGTTACCGGCCGCGCCAGCGCCGCGCCGCTCTACCCGGAAAACCCCTATGCGGACGCCAACCGGCGTATAGAAATTGTGCTCGAACCGGCGGCGCCGCTGCTGCCGCCAGAACGCTCATTGTGATAAAACTGTCATACTTTAGGTGCATGAGAGCGCCGTTTGTATTGTTGCGTTGGAGTATCTGAGATGAATTTCGAGACCGTGCTCTTTGCGGCGGCGTTTTTGTTGCTCGCCATTTTGACTTTGCCGCGAGGTGACACGCCCCCAAGCGATGCTGTCGGAATCGAAGAAATCGGCACACCGCTTGCGCCTGGCGCAGCGTTAACCAGCGATGATCTTTCGGCAGAAAAAAAACCCGACACAGCCGCTGAGATCACAGCCGTTGAAATCTCGGACACCCAGGTCGAAAAATAACGCTAATGCGCTTCGTCCCAATTGGCGCCAGCGCGCGCCTCAACTTCTAACGGAACACTCAAAGCCACTGCCGGGGCCGGCGCCTCCATCATCACCTTGGAGACGAGGTCACAGGTCTTTTCAGCTTCGCCCTTTGGGCACTCAAAAATCAGCTCGTCATGCACCTGCAACAGCATCCGTGCATTGAGCTGCGCTTTTTTAAGCGCGACCGGCATACGGATCATGGCGCGACGAATAACATCGGCGGCGGCCCCTTGAATTGGCGCATTGATCGCCTGGCGCTCTGAATAGCCCCGCATGGCCGGGTTTTTATCGCTAATACCGCCCACATAAGTGCGCCTGCCAAAAATCGTTTCCACATAACCGTTCGATTTCGCGAACAAAATCGTATCATCCATATAGCGCCGGATGCCCGGAAATTTTTCAAAATAGCTGGAGATATAATCTTTCGCTTCGCCGCGTGGAATACCGAGCTGATTGGCGAGACCGAACGCCGATATCCCGTAGATGATTCCAAAGTTAATGGCTTTCGCGCGCCGCCGCACCATAGGGTCCATGCCCTCCACGGAAACACCAAACATCTCCGATGCAGTAAGGGCGTGAATATCAATGCCGTCCGCAAATGCCTGTTTCATGGTTTCAAGATCGGCAATATGCGCAAGCAATCTAAGTTCGATCTGGCTGTAATCTGCGGAAATAAGAACGGCGCCCTTTTCCGGAATAAACGCTTTTCTGATTTTGCGGCCATCTTCGGTCCGTATCGGAATATTTTGAAGATTGGGATCGGTGGAGGCGAGCCGTCCGGTTGTGGTTGCCGCAAGCGAATAGGACGTATGCACCCGCCCCGTTTCTGGGTTGATGTCCGCCTGCAACGCGTCGGTATAAGTGCTTTTCAGTTTCGCGAGGCTGCGCCAATCGAGAAGAGCGCGCGGTAGCTCATGGCCCTCGGCCGCCAATTCTTCCAACACGTCAGCCTTGGTTGACCAGGCGCCTTTGGCGGTTTTGCGCCCACCCGGCAGCGCCAGTTTGCCAAAAAGAATTTCCGATATCTGTTTGGGCGATCCCAGATTGAAATCTTCACCGGCAAGTTTATGTGCCTCAGCCTCAGACGCCGCCATGCGCTGTGCGAAATCACCCGAAAGGCGCGATAGCACTTTTGGATCGATCTTGACGCCCTCACGCTCCATCATTGTGATGACCGGCGCCAGCGGGCGTTCCAGGGTTTCATAGACCGTTGCTTTGCCTTCCGGCGCGAGGCGCGGTTTTAGCGCCTCATAAAGCCGCAACGTAATATCAGCGTCTTCAGCGGCGTATTTGGCCGCATCCTTGATCGGCACCTGGTCAAATGTCTTGGCATGCTTGCCTGTACCAGCAACCTCCGAAAATTTGATCGTGTCATAGTCGAGGTGACGCTTGGCAAGCTCGTCCATACCGTGACCGCCCTTGCCGCAATCAAGCGCGTAAGAAATCAGCATCGTATCGTCGTAAGGCGCGATGTTCACATCATATCGCGACAAAACCAGCGCATCGTATTTCAGATTTTGGCCGATTTTGAGAATGCCTGGGTCTTCCAGCAGTGGTTTTAGAATTTCCAGCGCCTTTTGAAGATTGATCTGTTTGGCAGCGTCTTCATCTTCCAGGGCAAGGCCGTCAACGCCGTGCCCCAATGGGATATAACAAGCACGCCCAGACACTGTCGCAAGCGATACGCCAACAAGATTGGCGCGCATGGCGTTAAGGCTGTCAGTTTCTGTATCCACTGCGACAACGCCGCGCTGACGTGCTGCATCAATCCATTTCTTTAGCTGCTTTTCATCAAAGATGGTTTCGTAACTTGCTTCGCTTTTGTCAGGCGTCGGCGCAGCGGCAGCTGCGTCGCCATCAATATCTGTATCGCGCTTTACGCGATCAATTAGCTTATTGAACTCCATCTTTTCGAGGAACGGCAGCAACAGATCGAGATCAATTGAACGGGTTTTCAGGGCCTCTATCGAATCTTCCAAAGGAACATCTGTGCACAATGTAACCAAACGCTTCGACAAGCGCGCCTGATCAGCAAACTCAATCAGATTCTCACGGCGCTTATTCTGTTTGATTTCTGCAGCGCGTGTCAGCAGCGTTTCAAGGTCGCCATATTCCTCAATCAATTGCGCCGCCGTCTTAACACCAATCCCCGGCACACCAGGAACGTTGTCTGAAGAATCACCCGCCAACGCCTGAATGTCGATGACATTTTCAGGCGGCATCCCGAATTTCTCAATGACTTCGTCGCGCCCGATTTTTTTATTCTTCATCGGATCGAACATCGAAATATGCTCGCTGACAAGTTGCATCAAATCTTTGTCCGATGAAATAATCACAACCTCACCGCCCATGCTCTCAACATTTCGGGCATAGGTCGCGATAATGTCGTCAGCTTCAAATCCTTCTGTTTCTATGCAAGGCACATTGAACGCGCGCGTTGCATCGCGCACCAGCGGGAATTGCGGTATCAGGTCCTCTGGCGCATCGGGGCGGTTCCCTTTGTAATCCGGATAGATTTCGTTGCGGAACGTCCTGCCGGAATAATCGAAAATGACAGCAAGATGCGTTGGGTCATGCTCATCACGCATATCGGTCAAGAGCTTATTGAGCATGTTGGAAAAGCCCAGGACGGCGCCAACCGGCAATCCATCTGATGCTCGCGTTAGACCCTCACGGCTGCGCGCCATCGCAAAATAAGCGCGGAACAAATATCCTGAACCGTCAACCAGATAGAGGCGGATCGGATCTTCTGTCTTTGCAGCCATCTGACGAAACCTTCATTGGAACCTGACCCCCTGCATAGGAGACACGGCATGAAAGTTCTAGGGATTTAGCGCCTTCGCGTTGCAAGATCGAAGAACGCAATCAATCGACCTGGGGAAAACGACCGACTTACTCCGCCGCCATTCGCTGTGGCGCTCTTTTTACCGCAGCGCCCTCAGCCATGCGCATAAATTTGGCAACACGCGGCTGAATTTCTGTGCGCCAACGCGAGCCGTTAAAGACGCCGAAATGACCCACAGCAGGTTGTACGTAATCGAGCTGCAGATCCGCCGGAATATTAACGCACAAATCGTGGGCGGCCTGGGTTTGGCCGATACCGGAAATGTCGTCATTTTCCCCTTCGACCGTCATCAGTGCAATATCCGTAATAGCCTCTGGCTTCACGCGCCGACCCCGATGCATGAATTTGCCTTCCGCTAGCGTATGTTCCTGGAACACCTCGCGAATAGTCTGCAGATAGAATTCTTCGGTCAGGTCGAGCACAGCAAGATACTCATCGTAGAAATTGCGATGCTTGTCCGCATTATCACCATCGCCTTCGACGAGATGCTGGAAATAATCATAATGCGCAGTCATATGGCGATCTGAATTCATCGACAGAAACGAATAAAGCTGCACAAAGCCGGGGTAAACGCGCCGCATAAAACCCGGATAAGGCGCCGGCGCTGTAAAAATCATGTTGTTTTCAAACCATGCATAATCGCGCTCCTGGGCCAGCACGTTGGGCACAGTGGGTGAACGCCTTGTATCGATCGGACTGCCCATGATGGTCATCGACGCCGGACGATCCGGATCGTTGTCCTCAGCCATGATCGCGGCGGCCGCGAGAAGCGCCGGCCCCGGCTGGCACACCGCCATAGCGTGCACATCCACTGAGGGCGATGACTGACCAATCGTCCGCATAAAGTCGATCAGATAATCTACATAATCATTTAAATCAAAACGCCCGCACGCTGCGGGAACATCGCGCGCATCAATCCAATCGGTAATGTAGACATCATGATCGGGCAGCATCGCCTCAACGGTGCCGCGCAGAAGGGTTGCGTAATGACCAGATAATGGCGCCACGATCAAGACTTTAGGATCTGCTGCTTTCTTGCCGTGCGCATTTTGAAGCGCGGCCTGATCGCGTTTAAAATGCAAGAGATTGCAAAAGTCGTTCTTTGCCGCTGTCTCAATTTTTACCGGAACCTCATGACCATTGATGATCGTCTCATCGAGGGCCCATTCAGGTTTGGGATAGCGGCGCATCATATGTTCAAAAACATCAAGCGCTGCGGCTGATGACCGGCCAAACCATGTTTGCGCCGCAGGATTAAAGGGAGATCGCCAAAACTGCGACCCAAGACCTGCCGCCACGCGCGCCGGCGAAACAGCAAAATAGGCCAACTCATAGGCTGAATAAAGCATTCCTGTTCGCCGCCTTTACGCTACTCTCATGCAATGTTGCATAGCACAAAAAATGCCTCTTTTGGTAAAGAGGCGCGGACTATGAGCTGAATTGGCGGGGATAATCAATCTTTTATGACGACGCTGTAATAAAGCTACTATCAGTTAAGCAACTAGCAGTTTGTTTTATAGGGATTTTTTAGTGCACCGGCTAATTATCCTTGATACTGCGGCGCAGCAATGCAGACAGGTTTTGCGGGTCAGAGCCGCCCAGAACAGCGATTTGTGGCTGTCCCTGACGGTCTGAAATGAAGAATGCCTGCTGGTGGTTGACCGTATATTCAAGCGCGCGGTCCGGCAGGACTTCTTTTTTCGCATAAAGTTTAAAGC
>JAJFGB010000001.1 GCA_021776335.1 Hyphococcus sp. | reverse complement strand
GATATTTTCGATCGTATATAATCGATCGCTCTGCGCATCGCCGCCCGATTGCGTCACCAATTGCAAATTGACCGACACCGCCGCCGACGACGTCCTGTAATCCGCCGTATCGTTGCCGCTATGGCCGATCAGGAGATCAACACCGGCGCCGCCAGCCAAAATATCGTCGCCGTCAAAGCCGCGCAGGGAATCACTTCCCGCCTCTCCGTGGATCACATTGGCAAGGGCGTTGCCCGATAGCGTATCATTAGACGCTGACCCAAAGATATTTTCGATCGTGTATAATCGATCGCTCTGCGCATCGCCGCCGGACTGCGTCACCACTTGCAAATTGACCGACACTGCAGCCGCTGATGTCCTGTAATCCGCAGTATCGTTGCCGCTGTGGCCAATCAGGAGATCAACGCCAGCGCCGCCGGCCAATATATCGTCGCCGTCAAAACCGCGCAGGGAATCACTTCCCGCCGCTCCGTGGATCACATTGGCGAGGGCGTTGCCGGTGAGCGTATCGCCAAACCCAGACCCAAAGATATTTTCGATCGTGTATAATCGATCGCTCTGCGCATCGCCGCCCGACTGCGTCACCACTTGCAGATTGACCGACACTGCCGCCGCCGATGTCCGATAATCCGCAGTATCGTTGCCGCTATGCCCGATCAGGAGATCAACGCCAGCGCCGCCAGCCAAAATGTCGTCACCGTCAAAGCCGCGCAGGGCATCATTTCCCGCGCCGCCGGATATCTGATCATCTCCCGCCTCTCCCTGGATCGCATTGGCGCCAGCATCTCCGGTGAGCGTGTCGTCTAATGCCGACCCAAAGATGTTTTCGATTGTGTATAATCGATCATTCTGCGCGTCGCCGCCTGATTGCGTCACCACCTGCAGATTGACCGACACCGCCGCCGATGACGTCCGATAATCCGCAGTATCAATTCCGGAATGACCAATCAGGAGATCAATGCCTGCGCCGCCAGATAAAATGTCGTCACCGTCAAAGCCGCGCAGGGAATCATTTCCGGCCTCTCCCCGGATGAAATTGACAAGGGCGTTGCCTGTGAGCGTATCATTAGACGCTGAACCGAAGATATTTTCGATCGTGTATAATCGATCGCCCTGCGCGTCACCGCCCGATTGGGTCACCAATAGCAAGCTGACCGTCACCGCCGCAGCCGAAGTCCGATAGTCTGCAGTATCAACACCACTATGGCCGATCAGGAGATCAACACCGCTGCCGCCGGCCAAAATATCATTGCCGTCGAAGCCGCGCAGAGCATCGTTTCCAGCGCCGCCGGCAATCTGATCATCGCCTGCGTCACCCCGCAAATCATCAACGCCCGCGTCGCCGCCGATCGTGTCGTTACCACCTCCGCCGAATAATGTGTCATTGCCCGCGCCGCCGAGAGCGAAATCATTGCCTGCCTCTCCCCGGATAAAATTGGCGAGGGCGTCGCCGGTGAGCGTATCGTTAAACGCTGAGCCGAAGACATTTTCGATGGATACCAGCTCATCGCCCTGCGCATCTCCGCCTGACTGGATTGCTGTAGTCAAATCGATGGTGACACCCGACAGGGCGTTTCCATAGCTGGCAAAATCTGTCCCTGATCCGCCATCAAGCGTGTCCGCGCCTGCGCCGCCCAAAAGCGTATCATCGCCCATGCCGCCGGTGAGCGCGTCGCCGTCTGCGCCGCCATCTAACACCACATCAAGCAGACTTGTCAGCGCAGCCGCAGACAATGTATCAGCGCCTGCCCCGCCATTTGCAATAACGCCATCACTGCGCAGGTCTGTTGCGCTGAAATCACCTGTGATAGAAAAATTGTCGGCGCCATCGCCGCCCTGGAAGAGCGCAACCTCGACGAGATAACTGTTTGCAGTTCCGCTGCCACCGCCGCCGAACACGCCTTTGACGGATCCATCGGGATCGGCGGTCACTGTCAGTGTTGTCGCGACTGCGTTAGCATTAAACTGCAGTCCATCAATTCCATTTCCGCCATAAAACGCTTCATCTGCGTCATCAGCATCAAATTGAAAATTCTGGATAGTCGGCCGGGCGCTGCCAATGGTAACCCGCCAGCGGCCGTCTTGGCCTAAAGCATTTGGATCGCCCCGAAGATCGGCAAACTGATTAAAGAACCAGAACGTCGTATCGTCAGTCGGATCCAGCGCAACGCTGCCAAAATCGCCCCAGCGGTTTGTTGTCTGCGAACTGATCCCTTCACCCGCGCGGTTACGGAAGTAATAATCCAGCCCTGGACGCAACTCCTGTGACGGTCCGAAAACGCCAATTGCGTCATCCGAGGCACGAAGAGCAAAATAGGCGCCGGCAAACAAACTTGGGCCCGCGGCAGAAAAATTGATCAGCACCGAACCGTCTTTGTTGACATTCAAAGACGCATCGAAGGTCGTAACGCCAGATGCGATATCCTCGCCGCCAATATTGCCTTGCTGCAATAGCAAGATATTTGCGGGATTGCTGGCGTCGAGTTCTACCCAGTGTACTGTCGATTGCCCCGCATCCACACCTGTTTTTGGAGAAACTGTAAAAACAGCATAAAGCTTGTCGTCGCGCCAAACTGCGCCGCCGCTGAGAACCCGCGCGCCAACCACAGATATCGACTGCGGTCCGCCGGGTTGCGGCGCTTGCGGCAGGAAATTCAGACTTTCGTTGCTGATATCGCCAAGTTGAATCGATTGCGCCGTAAAAGTAGGCGATGTCAGCGGGTTTTGCACCGAGATAATCTGCAATAGTTCCTGGGCGCCATTTGACAATCCGCTTTGCGCTATAAGATGGATGCCTGACTGACCTGGTAAGGCGCCTTCAATTCGTGCAGGGATTAGCGTCGCCGTTGAAACACCAAAACCAGTTAGGTCAGTTGCGCTGCCGACGGGGTCAGAAACCGAAAATGCGGCAGCGCCGCCATCGTAAAATCCGCCCGCCCCCTCTCCTTTGTCGATGATCCACAATCTGTTGCCAGCAAAACTGCGCTGACCATCCGGGCCACTGTCAAACTGGAACATATTGCCAGTGATATAGAGCGCCTCGCCATCAACGGCGATGCTCGGAAAATCAATCCAGGTATTTTCGCCGCCAACAACCGTTTTGGCGTCAATCGATGTGATGTGCCAACCATCTGTCGGATCGCCTGTTTTTGACACAGCGATATTGAGGAAACTCTGATCGTCTGCGGTATTTATTGGCCCGTTACTGCCGCCCGCAACTTCAAACGAAACAAAGATGTATCGACCGGAATGCGGATCGTACATTATGTTTGGATCAACAGGTAGAACGTTAGCGCCCGGGACTACGCCGAATAGTGACTCAAGCGTTTGTGTACTGATTAGTGTGCCCTGTTTGTCATAGATTTGCATAACGTGATTGAGGACCGAGACAACATGATCCTCCCCGACGGCGCCATTATGGTCAGGCGGCACGCGATTAAAACCAATAATCCCGCGCAGTTCCGAAATGCCAATACCGTTAAAATCGCGCATCAACGCAGGCGCGAAGAAATCACTTCGCTGATTTGAATTAATGCCAATTACCATCGCCGATGCCCCATTTTCGCGCCCTGCCCGTCATACCGTACCGGTTCGCGGCCTACCGTGATGACTTTATTATGACAACGCAACAACTCCAAGCCTCATTGATTTGCCGCATAAATCTGGGGTATGGCGTCGCCTCCTGACCTCCTCAAGCTGTCATGTGACTATTTTCCCGAGACAACAGGAAACTTGACGCATGGGCAACGTGTTCCGGCGATCCAAAGACGCCCGCGCAACTAATCGTAAATGAACGCAGATTGCTCTGGCGCTTTTTCAAAGGAATTATCATTCACTGGCAAATCGCGGCTTACCGCTCGGTCATAACAGTAGCGATCAGAGCAGCGATAGCCACGCTTTAGATTTATCACCCAAACAAAAAGTCATCCTGGTGAAGATCTGCCTTGGCAACGCCGCTAAGGATCAACATGTCACCAGCGCCAAAATCGATGGTTGTCGTCCCGCCGCTTTCAGTGGCAGCGTTAAAGATTTCTGCAAATGTATCAAAGGCGGCGCCAAAACCGAATAGAAAGACAGCATCATCCGTGCCCATGCCTGCAGTAAAGTCGCCGATGGTGTCAGTGTTGCCGCCTAGATCGAAGAAGAATGTATCATCGCCGGCCTCGCCGAGAATAACATCGTCTCCCCCCAATCCGCGGATCAAATTGGCGTCGGCGTTGCCGGTGAGCGTATCGTCAAGCGCCGACCCGAAGATATCTTCGATCGTATATAATCGATCGCCCTGCGCGTCCCCGCCCGATTGCGTCACCACTTGCAGATTGACAGTCACCGCCGCCGACGATGTTCTATAATCGGCAGTATCAACGCCGCTATGGCCGATCAGAAGGTCAACGCCAGCGCCGCCTGCCAGAATATCGTCACCGTCAAAACCGCGAAGGGCGTCGTTGTCGGCGCCGCCGAGTATGAAGTCATTGCCAGCATCGCCGCGCAAATCATCAAAGCCTGCACCGCCTAAGAGAAGGTCGGCGCCATCGCCAGCGCGAATAAAGTCGTTTCCGGCTTCACCACGAATCACATTGGCGCCGGCATCGCCGGTGAGCGTATCGTTAAATGCCGAACCAAAGATGTTTTCGATCGCATATAATCGATCGTCCTGGGCATCGCCGCCCGACTGCGTCACCACTTGCAGATCAACCGTCACCGCAGCTGACGAAGCCCGATAGTCCGCAGTATCCGTTCCCCCGTGGCCGATCAAAAGATCAACGCCAGCGCCGCCAGCCAAGATATCGTCACCGTCAAAACCGCGCAGGGAATCACGTCCGGCGCCGCCAGATATAACGTCATTACCGGCGTCGCCGCGCACATCATCATTATCGTCGCCGCCATCGATCGTGTCTTCGCCCGACCCGCCGAACAATGTGTCATTACCGCCAAACCCGTTAATGACATCATTGCCGCCAAGCCCGTTGAAAAAGTCGCCGCCGCCCGTTCCGTTAATTACATCGTCTCCCGACGTAATAATTGGGGCGATATATTCAATATCGCCAACAGTGATGGTGTTGAGCACAACATTTAAGAGCCGTACGCTGTCGGTTCCATTCAGATTAAAGACAACGTCCGCGCCAACCTGCGTCGCCGTCGCCAACACATCACTGGCGGAAGCAAAAAGGACATCATAACCGGTAAATCGTAAAAGATCCGATCCGCCTGACCCAAAATCAGTGATCACGTCGTCGCCGTCACCGTCTGAAAAGTCGAAACGATTTGCGCCTGCGCCGCCGATTAATGTGTCATCGCCGGCCCCGCCGAGAATCGTATCATTGCCCGCTTCTCCCTGGATCACATTGGCGCCGGCTTCACCACTAAGCGTATCGTTAAACGCCGAACCAATGATGTTTTCGATCGTAAATAGTCGATCGCCCTGGGCATCGCCGCCCGATTGCGTATCCATTTGCAGATTGATCGCCACTGCGGCGGATGACGTTCGATAGTCCACAGTATCGTTCCCGGCGTGACCGAAGATGTGATCAACGCCAGCGCCGCCAGACAAAATATCGTCGCCGTCAAAGCCGCGCAGGGAATCATTTCCGGCGCCGCCTGAAAGCTGATCATTACCGGCGTCGCCGCGCACATCATCATGGTCGTCGCCGCCATCAATCGTGTCTTCGCCCGACCCGCCGAACAATGTGTCATTACCGCCAAACCCGTTAATGACATCATTGCCGCCAAGCCCGTTGAAAAAGTCGCCGCCGCCCGTTCCGTTGATGACATCATCTCCCGATGTTTCAATCGGGGCGATATATTCAATATCGCTGACAGTAATGGTGTTGAGCGCGACATTTAAGAGCCGTACGCTGTCGGTTCCATTCAGATTAAAGACAACGTCCGCGCCAACCTGCGTCGCCGTCGCCAACACATCACTGGCGGAAGCAAACAGGACGTCATAACCTTCAAAGCGCAACAGATCCGATCCGCCTGATCCAAAATCAGTGATCACGTCGTCGCTGTCGCCGTCTGAAAAATCGAACCGGTCGGCGCCGGCGCCGCCGGTTAATGTATCATCGCCGGCCCCGCCGAGAATCGTATCATTGCCGGTTTCTCCCTCGATCACATTGGCGCCGGCGTCGCCGGTGAGCGTATCGTTAAACGCCGAACCAATGATGTTTTCGATCGTAAATAGTCGATCGCCCTGCGCATCGCCGCCCGATTGTGTATCCATTTGCAGATTGATCGCCACTGCGGCAGCTGATGTTCGATAGTCCACAGTATCGTTCCCGGCGTGGCCGAAGATGAGATCAATGCCTGCGCCGCCAGATAAAATGTCGTTACCGTCAAAACCGCGCAGGGAATCATTTCCGGCGCCGCCTGAAAGCTGATCATTACCGGCGTCGCCGCGCACATCATCAACGCCTGCGCCGCCATCAATCGTGTCTTCGCCCGATCCGCCGAACAATGTGTCATTACCGCCAAGCCCGTTAATGACATCATCGCCGCCAAGCCCGTTGAAAAAGTCGGCGCTGCCCGTTCCATTAACTACATCGTCTCCCGATGTTGTTAACGGGGCGATATATTCAATATCGCCAACAGTGATGGTGTTGAGCGCGACATTTAAGAGCCGCACGCTGTCGGTTCCATTCAGATTAAAGACAACGTCCGCGCCAACCTGCGTCGCCGTCGCCAACACATCACTGGCGGAAGCAAAAAGAGAGTCATAACCCTCAAAATGCAATAGATCCGATCCGCCTGATCCAAAATCAGTGATCACGTCGTCGCCATCGCCGTCTGAAAAATCGAACCGGTCGGCGCCGGCGCCGCCGGTTAATGTATCATCGCCGGCCCGGCCGAGAATCGTGTCATTGCCGGCTTCTCCCTCGATCACATTGGCGCCGGCGTCGCCAGTAAGCGTATCGCCAAACGTCGAACCAATGATGTTTTCGATCGTAAATAGTCGATCACCCTGCGCATCGCCGCCCGATTGCGTATCCATTTGCAGATTGATCGCCACTGCGGCAGATGACGTTCGATAGTCCGCAGTATCGTTCCCGGCATGGCCGAAGATGAGATCAATGCCCGCCCCGCCAGATATAACGTCGTCACCGTCAAAGCCGCGCAGGGAATCATTTCCGGCGCCGCCAGATATAACGTCATTACCAGCATCGCCCCTTAGATCATCAGCATCGTTGCCGCCGTCAATTGTGTCGTTTCCGGCGCCGCCAAACACTGTGTCATTACCATCCCCTCCCATGACGGAATCATTGCCAGCTAATGCCGTAAAATGATCATTGCCAGCGTCAAGGGAGATTGTGTCCGCGCTCGCAAATCCAAACAAAACATCAGCGCCGGCAGTCGGTCCCAATACGGGCAGCCCAATGTCCTCCAAAATTCGCAATTCGGTTTCGTTGAAGAAAGTCCGTTCGCCCGGTGCTCCCGTCGACGTCATCACAAAATTGGACAGTCCCGGCGCAACATGGCTCGGGCCGGTGGGATCTAGCGGCACTTGACCGCCAAATGATGCAACGGCCAAAGGACCGGTAAACTGAAAACCGGACATGAACGTATCAAAAACGGCAGTTTCCGGCTTATCGTCAAAGGAAAGAAACCCGAGTCCGTGCCCAATCTCGTGCAAAAGCACGCTGAATAAATCGAACTGATTGTTCGGCACGTTTGGATTACTCAACAGACCATAAAAATACTGATTTGCATTTATGGTGTCCACATTTATGTCGATATCGATGTCTGCCGATGAACCGTTTCGATCTATTCCGGTTTGAAGCTCGAGAATCGTATCCGCTTGAAACGGGCTTCCGCCAAACGATGTAAATGACGTGCCGGCTTGAGCAAGTGTCGTGTCACCCAGCGAAATGAAATTGACGGTTATATCGAGAACGGCGCCGCCAAAATCGATGTAGCGCCCCCAATAATTAGCCGCTTCCTGAACAACGGCCATCGCACTATTTACATTATTGGTTCCAACGCTGGTTACAGTTCCGGTGGTAAATGTCCACATCTGCTCAATCCTACCCGAGATACGTCCCAATTAATCAACAGCTTTTATCGTCTCGTCCCCCGGAAATATAGATTATATAACACTAAATCCCTCAGCTACGTGGAGGAATGGCCAAGGATAACAATTCTATCGTTGTCGCTGGCACTGCCGGGCGCCGATGCGCGCGCCCTTTAGGACCTCCTACGCTCCGCCAGACCAGGCAATAGATGTGGCGACATTGCAGCAGGGCATTTAGCACACCGCGCTTTGTCACTTCCCTTGACTTAATTGGGTAGTTACATCTGCTCGCTTGTATCGGTGTCACCCAAACAAAAAATCGTCCTGATGAAGGTCTGCTTTGGCAACACTGGTGAGGATTAGTTACGCCTCGCATTGCTACGGCGCCAAACCAGCCAGCCATTCCATCTTCTGGCGGTAAAGGTCTTTAGCAGCAAAGCTTTCAGTGATGATCTTGCGGGCGCGCTCACCCATCTCTCTTGAGTGCTCGCGATGGTTGAGTGTTTCGATGATGGCTCGCGCGACCTCTGCGGGATCTTTAAGTGTCGTGAGTCGCAATGCTTCTGCACCTTTTTCCGAAATCTCATGCACTGGCGCGACATCAGCGGCGACAATAGGACAACCAGTACTCATCGCTTCCATCATCGACCAGGAGAGCACAAAAGGAATGGTCAGATAGACATGAGCGGACGACGCCTGCAGCACTTGCAGATATTGGGGCCGCGGCAAGAGGCCAGTAAAATGTACGCGGTCCCAGTCAAGTGTACATTCTGCTTGCGCACGTTTTTTGAAACTCTCGCCTTCAGGCAGTTTCTTGCCATAGGCAACGCGGTCTTCGCCGAGAATAACTGCATGAGCGTTCGGCCGCTCTTTTAGAACGATCTCGAGTGCTTTCATGAATTCCGGGAAGCCGCGATAGGGTTCCATGCCGCGCGCAACATAGGTGACGAGTTCGTCCACATGGCCGAGATCAAGCTGGGGCAGCTTTAACCGTGCATTTGCTTGCGGTTTGTAAGTGTCTGTATCGATCCCGTCATGCATCACCTCCATCTTGCTGTGAAAGCATTCCGGAAACTGTTCTTTTTGAAATTCGGTGGGGCAAAGCCCGGCATCGCAAGAACCAAGGTCCATCAAAATGGCGGCGTTTCGCGCGCGCGCACGAAGCTGTTCGTCAATCGATTGCCCGGCGTCATCGGCGAAAAAAACAACGTCCGGCGCATCTGATCGGTAATACCACTCAAAATAGCCGACATATTTTGCCCTGGGCCAAACATCTTTCACAAACAGGCCGGGGCCCCAGCCGGAATGCGCCATCACAATGTCAGGGGAAAGACCTTTTTTCTTTAGTTCGAGCCCTGTGCGCGCTACCGCTTGGCCTGCCAGCACCGCACGTTCAAAATTCCCGGCATAGGGATGAATTTTTTCTGTGACTTTCCGATGCGGCGCATAGTTGAAAATGTTGAAATCGGGCAGTGCAGCGCCCTTACGTTGTGTGCCAAACCACACTTCCCATCCTTGCGCTGCCAAATATTGGCCAAAAGCGCCAAACTGCGCGGGGAAATTATCATGCAGGAAAAGGATGCGCATCAATCTAGCCGCTAGTCCTCACGCAATGATCGCGCGAGCGAGTCCGTCAATGGCTTTAAGATATAGGCAATCGCCGGCTTTGATCCCGTACGGATAAAAGCTTCGACCGGCATGCCGGGCACAAGCATCTCACCGTTCAAGATGCCCGAAAGCGCCTCACCTTCGGGAATCTCTACAATCACGAGATAATAGGTCACACCAATGGCTTCATCGATACGGCTGTCGGCAGAGACATGTTTGACGACGCCATTTGCTTCCGGCGTTCTCCGGGAACCGAATGCTGAAAATCTGACCAATGTTTCCTGCCCGGCCCGCACCTTGTCGATATCCTGCGGCGCAACCCGCGCCGCCACCTGCAGGCGATCGCCGTCGGGAACGATTTCCATCAGTGCCGCGCCCGGCGCGATCACGCCGCCGATAGTATGCACGGAAAGGCCGAGCACTCTGCCGGATTGCGGCGCTCTGATCTCGGTCCGGCGTAAGCTGTCCAGGGCAGCGATGCGGCGCTCTTCAAGCTCAGCAAGCGAGACCTCAGCATCGCGCAATTCCATAATCGCCTCTTCGCGTCCGGCCTCTTTCAGGCGTTCAATCTCCAGCTTCGCCTCAGCGATAATGCTGTGCGCTTCCGCAACGCCGGCGCGCAATGCGCCGCGCTCGCCGCCGAGGCGCTTTTCTTCGCGCTCGAGTTCGCGCAACCGCGTCTTTGGGGCATAGCCTTTCTCATGGAGTTCACGCACGCCTTCGAGTTCTTCATCAATCAGGCGTTTTTGATCACGGAGCGAACGGATCTGCGCCTGAAATCCCAAAATGCGCTCTTCCTGTTGAACGGCCCGCTCGCCCAGCAAGGCAGTTTGCGTCGTCCGGGTCGTTCGGCGCGCTTCCAATAACCGCTTCTGACCGGCAAGCTTTTCGCCAAGCGCCGCTGAGCCGAGAATAGCAGAAACCCCGCGCGGCGGCGCCATTTCCGGGGCCAAATCCCGCTCCGCTTCCAGTCGCGCTCTGCGGGCGTAAAGCTCCGTAAGCTGGCCATCAATAAGGGCGACATTGGCGGATTGGGTTACGTCTTCAAGGCGCGCAATGATTTCGCCCTTTTCAACATGCTGACTTTCACGGACCAGGATTTCGCCAATGACGCCGCCTTCCAGATGCTGGATTGCTTTACGATTGCTTTCAACAACGACCTGGCCGGAGGCAACCACAGCCCCGCTGATCGGGGCGACGAAAGACCAAAACGCAATGCCGCCAAACACTGCGGCGACCATGCCGAAACCCAGCTTTATAAAAAACCCGGCCGCCGCCGGCTTTTGATGATCTGATTGCGGGGCAATTGTCATGGTTCAGCCTTCAAGCGATCATAGGCGCTTGGATTGCCTTTAAAAGGCTCAACTTGTTTTGGAGCCAGCTGTTTCAAAATTTCATCGCGCGGCCCGAACGCCCGCACTTCGCCATCGGAAAGCAGCAGGAGTTTATCAACAAAAGCGATTGCCGATGGGCGATGGGCGACAATGATCGTCGTTGCGCCTTTTGCTTTCAGGCCTTGCACCGCTTTTGCAAGCGCTGCATCGCCTTCTGCGTCAAGATTGGCGTTGGGTTCATCAAGAACAACCAGTGCGGGATCGCCGTAAAGCGCCCGGGCGAGCCCCAGCCGTTGGCGCTGACCAGCCGACAAATACTGACCGCGCTCTCCAATTTCTGTGTCATAGCCGTCAGGAAAACTTAAGACCATCTCATTGGCGCCAGCAGCCTCAGCAGCAGCGATGATATTTTCAGAGCTTGGCTCTTCGGCAAAGCGTGAAATGTTTTCGGCTGCCGTTCCCGCAAAGAGTTCGACTTCCTGAGGCAGGAAACCAATGAATTGCCCCAGCGCATCCGGATCCCAATGGGCCATATTAGCGCCGTCCAGGCGCACTTCGCCAGAGAATGCGCGTTCAACACCGACAAGCGCGCGCGCCAAAGTCGACTTACCGGCAGCGCTTGGACCGATAATGCCGAGCGCTTCACCCGCTTCCAGCACAAAACTAACGCCCTTGAGCACTGGCTTCTTCGCCGCGCCCGGCTGGCAATAAAGTCGATCGACACCGAGCGCGCCTTTTGGCGCCGGCAAGCTGGTGCGGGCGGGCGCCTCGGTTGCATCGCCGACAAAGCTGGCAAGCCTTTTATAGGAAGACGCCGTCAGTGCGAAATTCTTCCATTGGCCTGTAACGATTTCGATCGGCGCCAGCGCACGACCGGTAATGATCGAGGCTGCAATCATCACGCCGGGTGTAACAATACCCTGAATGGCGAGTAAGGCGCCGGTCCCGAGGATCGCCGACTGAAGAAATAAACGCGCTGCTTTTGAAACAGCGGTTAAGCCGCCGATCCGGTCCGTGGCGTTTACATTGTGATCATTGGCGTTTTCGCTCACGCCAAGCCAGCGTTTTTTAAGAATCGCCCGCATGCCCATGGCTTCAGCGGCGGCGGCATTTCTCAACGTTGCGACAGCCAGCCTGTCCGCCTGTGCCGCCATACCCTGTGCGGACGCGTTAGACGTCCGGGATGTGCGTTCGTTGATAACGGCCAGGATCAAAAGGACAATCAATCCGGCGATAGCAACCAGGCCTAACAGCCAGTGCATCATAAAGACGATGGCTAAAAAGAGCGGTGTCCATGGCGCATCGAAGACAGCGGTTAGCGCCGGACTGCCAACAAACATGCGTATCTGCCGCAGATCTCTGAGCGGCTGCTCGGCAGCAGGCACGCCCGCTAATGATGCATCCATGGTTCGGTCAAAAGTCGTTCCCTTCAACTTCGCCTCGAATGCATCCCCGGCGCGGGAGAGCAGCGCGCCGCGCGTAAAGTCGAGAACTGCCATTGTGGCAAACAGCCCAAGGGTGAGGATGGTGATCACCACCAGCGTTTCATATGAGCGGCTTGATAAAACCCGGTCATAGATCTGGAGCATATAGAGCGGGCCGGTCAGCATTAAGATGTTGACGAAGAAGCTCAGCACGCCAGCATGAATGAGCAAACGGCGCGCAGCCTTAATCGCCTCGGGCAAAAGACCCTTGGCGCCATCGGCATTCGTCAATCCTGATTGCGGTAATACTCCCGCCATATGCGCCCAACTGCCCCCAACCTCGCCAGAACAGGCCATTTCCCTGACGGCCAGCCCCGAAAACTAACATCTTATATGGCTGGCGCAATCTCTTTATTGAAACAACTACTTGTAATAGCTGGCAAGTTTTCGCGTGGAATGAGAGCCAGCCGTCACCCAATCAGGCAGCAATACATCAATATACATGCCAGATCGGGGTCAGATTGTGGCGGCTTTCCAAATTAACCATTTGTCTTGCTAACTAGGCAAACAGAAAATCATCCTGATGGAGGTCCGCTTTAGCGACACCGGTGAGGATCAGCATATCGCCACTGCCGAAGTCAATGGTTGTGTTCCCGCCGCTCTCGGTTGCGGCGTTGAAGACTTCCGTAAATGTGTCGAAGCTCGCGCCGAACCCGGAAAGTGCGATGACATCGTCAGTACCCATGCCGGGAGTAAAATCGTCAATCGTGTCTATGTCGTCGCTTGATGCGAAAATGAATGTGTCATCGCCGGTAAGCCCCGCCAGAAAGTCGTTGCCCGCGCCGCCGGACAAAACATTGTTTGCTCCATTTGCGCCAACCAGCGCATCATTGAAGGATGAGCCGATAATGTTTTCAAAGTTCGCAAGGGTATCGCCTGCCGCAATATTCCCGGTCCCGGTTCCGTTCCATAACCGCACCGTCACGCTGTCCGACGCATCACTATAGTCTGCCGTATCAACCCCCGCGCCGCCGTCAAGCGTGTCCGCGCCACCTCCACCTTGAACTGTGTCATCGCCGCCATTGGCAAACAACGCGTCATCGCCATCATTGCCATGAAGCACATTTATGGCGTCGTCGCCGACGACGATGTCATTGCCGCCCCCCCCGGTGAGATCGCTATCTAGTTGGAATATCGATCCGTCAGCGAATTCTATTTCTTCAATACGCCGGAACGTCTCTGTTGAATGGAAGTGATTATAAACACGGCCAGCATTACCGCCTAAACCGTCGCTGAAATAGAGCGAGTTGCCTGTGTGCCATGTCTTAAAGTCAGAAACATTTGCGATATCGCCGAATAAAATTCGGTCGATGATCGACTGGTCAGCGTCGCCGGCAAACTCGCTGATCAGAGAATTAGCGGCTTCAGACCCTACATAATAAGTGTCCGCGCCTTGACTTCCAGCCAGAATATTGGCGCCTGCGCCGCCGTCAAGCGTGTCCGCGCCTGCGCCGCCATAAAGGCTGTCATCACCGCCATTGGCAAACAACGCGTCATTCCCATCATTGCCGTTAAGTGTATTGATGGCATTATCGCCGACGACGATGTCATTGCCGCTTCCCCCGGTGAGGTCGCTATCTACTTTGAATATCGATCCGTCAGCGAATTTTATTTCTTCGATACGACGGAACGTTTCTGTTGAATGAAAGTGGTTATAAACATACCCGGCATTGCCGCCCAAATTATCGCTGAAATATAACGAATTGCCAGCGTGCCACGCTTTGAAATCAGAAACACTTGAAACATCTTCAAAAATGATCCGGTCAATAATGGTCTGGTCTGCGTCCCCGCCAAACTCCGTGATCTGAGAATTAGCGGCTTCAGACCCTACATAATAAGTGTCCGCGCCCCGGCTCCCATTCAGAAGATTGACGCCTGCACCGCCATAGAGCATGTCCGCGCCGTCACCGCCATAAAGACTGTCATCGCCTGCACCACCATGAAGCGTGTCGTTACCATTTTCGCCGCGTAGGCTGTCATCACCGTTATTGGCAAACAACACATCATTCCCGTCATTGCCGTGAAGTGAATTGATGGCATTGTCGCCGACGACGATGTCATTGCCGCTTCCCCCGGTGAGGTCGCTATCTACTTTGAATATTGATCCGTCAGCGAATTCTATTTCTTCAATACGCCGGAACGTTTCTGTTGAATGGAAATGGTTATAAACATATCCGGCATTGCCGCCCAAATTGTCACTGAAATAAAGCGAATCGCCAGCGTGCCAGGCTTTGAAATCAGAAACACTTGAAACATCTTCAAAAATGATCCGGTCAATAATGGTCTGGTCTGCGTCCCCGCCAAACTCCGTGATCTGAGAATTAGCGGCTTCAGACCCTACATAATAAGTGTCCGCGCCTTGACTTCCATTCAGAAGATTGGCGCCAGCACCGCCATGAAGCACGTCAGAGCCGTCGCCGCCATAAAGGCTGTCATCGCCAGCACCGCCATAAAGCGTGTCGTTACCATTCTCACCGCGCAGGCTGTCATTACCGTCGCCACCATACAGCGTGTCATCGCCACTTTTACCGCGAAGGTCATCATTGCCGGCGCCGCCAACCAGAATGTCTTTGAAAGTACCGCCAGTAAGACTGTCGGCCCCGCCCAGACCCACCAGCCAGTTATTGGCTGTCGCCAAGCCGGTATATGTATTGTTAAGTTGATTGCCGGTTTGAACATGACCGATGTTGTCGATTGAAAATTCGCCCGCGACGCTGATGGTACTGCCGCCGAGGGAGTCAAAGTAGTTTAGAAGTTTGATTCGATTTACGGCATTGTGAGCTAATGTGTCTGGGCTATTCGGATCAAATACGCCAATGGTGAGTTGCTCGCCCACCTTCGAGACAATGAGGTCCTCGAGTGAGAATTCCGCCCCAAAAATAATGTTGTCGGTTGAGCGAAGAGTGCCGACTGCATCTGCCCCACCGTTCGCGGAGTAAATGATGACATTGTTGCCGGTGCCGTTTGGTTGAATAAAATCTCCGCCCTCGCCGCCAATGTATGTTTGCCCGCCAATACCTGATCCTGCCTGGAGTGTGTCATTGCCTGCACCACCAACGAGTGTTGAGTCGGTGGCATTTGAAGTAAGCGTATCGTTTCCGAGGCCACCAAAAATCAACGAGCCGTCTGCTGTTGAACTGATAATAATTGTGTCGGCGCCATCACCGCCATTGATCCACCAGGATCCGGCGCCAATCGCCGTCAGCGCGTCAGCGCCATTGTCTCCCGCGAGCCAATTGTCAATTGACCATGCTTCAAGCTGAAATCCATTAGATGAAAAAACAAACGATTCAATTCTATTGGAAAGTGTTGCCCAACTCTTGATCGTGATTTTGTCCGCAAGATTAGCGAACGTTGTTCCCGGCGCATCTGGGTCGGTTATCCCGACTACCAGATCATTGCCGACAAGCTTGACGAGTAGTTGATCCGGGTCGATCTCAAAGCCGAAAATCAGCGCATCCGCGGCGCCGCCAACATCGGTGACCTGGTCAACGCCGTCGCCTCGACTAAAGGTAAAAAAATCATCACCGATACCGCCAATTAAAGTGTCAGCGCCGGTCCCACCGGTCAAAACGTCATCCCCGCCGCCGGCATCGATCACGTCGTTACCGCCACCGCCATCGACGATATCTTCACCGGCGCCACTCGTCAGGCTGTCATTGCCGCCGTGCCCCTCAAGCAGGTCATCGCCAGCGTCGGCGGTCAAAGTGTCCGCACCACCCTGGCCCAGAAGGAGAATGTCCGCGGTTCCGACATAGGATAAATTGTCGTTACCGCTGCTGCCGTGTGCGCCCTCCGCATTTACAGTATTAAGGCTAAGTGACAACGCCACGCCGCTTGCTGCAATCAATACATCATGTCCGGCGCCGCCATCGATAAGAACATCGTCAGCATCGATAAACAGTGTGTCGTCACCTGCACCGCCGATCAACGTGTCTGCGCCATCGCCGCCGTCAAGGATGTCATCGCCCACCCCGCCAACGAGAGAATCTGCACCTTCGGCGCCGGCGACACCACCGCCCGTCGTCAAGCTTATGGTGAGGGTATCATCACCAACACCGCCAATGACCCCTGCAAAATTTGAATGGCCGGCGTGAGATGTGACACCAAGGTCGAAAACCAACGCTGTTGTTGCGGTCCAGTCGAGGATGTCAGTATCGTCGCCCTCAAAATCAATAAGACTTGCGTCATTCGATAGCGAGATATAGCGCGACCCCAATGTCAAACCCCTCAAGGCAACATCATAAGCGTCCAATGACGGGCCGGATGAGCGAGCAGCGCTTGTCTGGCCATTGACGATACTACCTTCAGCAATGGCGATCGATGACGTTGCGCTTGCCAAATCAATATTCGTTACGTCGTGAGCAGACAGTGACTGGAGTTCACCGGCGTCGACGACACCGTCGCTATTAGCGTCTTTCCAGATTTTGAATTTCACCCATTCTGCATCTGCGGCGCTAAGATTGCCGTCACCATTCGTATCAAAAAAGGCCAGGCCCTCAAGGTCAGTTTGAGCACCCGCTACATAGCTCGTGAATACGAATTCTTCGACAGCAGTAACGTCGCCATCATTTTCCTGATCGTAAACAAGAATGCCGTCGTCGGGACCGACCCAGGCCAGCGGCTCAACAAAACCGTCATTATCAATGTCAAATGTCCGTATACCCTCTGCGAGTGACAGTAATTCCAGCCCGTCGCCGTCGAGATCAAAAATGAGCGGCCCTGCGGTTTGAATATCCTGAATCGACGTGGACGCAGTTCGGCCAGAGCCGGTGCCAAAATTCAAGCCGCTCAGGAAGCCGGTGGTAACACTATAATTGCCGCCGCCGCCGCCGCCGTCACTATCACCAGAACTGATGATATCCTCGAGCGTGAGATTGTTTTTAGAAATAATCTCCAACAGATCACGATTTGCAAGCGCCCAATCAATGATCTCCTGTATTCTTGGCACGTCGGTCGTATTAACGCGAATGAGATAATCCCCTTCGCCTGGAGATCCCGGAATGCGGATGACGGAGCCTGATATGGCGCCGCCAATTATAAATGTGGCGTCGTCGTCGCCGGAGTCTGTTCCGAATTGGATATCCTTAACATCATCGAAGGGCACTCCATTTAATCCACCATCGGAGTCGCTGCCGTTGGATTCTGTTGACACAGAGCCATCAGTGGCGACTGTTGCTCCAACTTCCGCTGAAGTTAGGTCATCTGTCTTTTCAAAGAAATTTCCCAGGTTTGGCTCGATAATATTGTCGTTTATCCAAAATCCACTTGAAACTCCAAGAAACCCCAATCCAAGACCAATAGCACCAAATACCCCTAAACCAAATCCAGCAACTACCCCAGTTGTAATCAGAACTGAACCGACAACAATTGTTATACCCAAGATAGCCAAGCCGCCAAACAAAAAGACTTTATCATACCAAGTCCCAGAATCTTTTCCCGGTGTGATTTGACCAATAATGATCCCGATCGCTGTTCCGGCGGGCATTCTTGTTAACGGAACCGGCTCACCTGCCATTTTCTATTTCCTCTGATTGATCGTTAGGATTTGCACACTCTCGTCCTTTGGGTGGTGCTCGCCTATTTGTTCTTGCCCCGGTTCTTTGCCACTATAAACTCAAACAGTACTAGTGCCATGACAACAAAGACCAAACCAATAGCGATAACAACATCCGAGCCTGATGTTGCTATTCCAAATAGCTCTATGGTCGTATCTGCAACGGGATCAACACGGCTCATGAATAGGAATAATCCGGCCAAGACAATAGCCATTGAAAGAGCTAAAATAAGATTCCATTTTTTCATATCTACTCCTTTTATGGAACGCATGCGGAAACTCATTCACCTTTCATTTGTGGGCTTCTTTTTAAATTATAAACAAGATCACAATGCAGCCGGCCTAATAGCAATGGCGCCATAACCATGTTTTTACAGCTCTGACGCATTCAACGTCCGTGCACAGACGTACATTTTTGTATCCGTCTCGATTGTCACCCTCTAATTTCGAGCAATATGGTCACCACCGCTCACTTGATTGCTGTTTCGCTATCTCTACATAGCCTTTCGCGCGCGTATTGTTTCTGCAGGATGAGAATATACGCCCCCAATAGATCGACAGCTTAATGATCCGTTCCGGCGGATTAGAAAGAATGACAAAGCCGGCATCTATCCCATATGCGCGTTTTATGGATTCTTTATCAAATAACTCAGGTCGATCGTCGGCAAAGGCGCGCATGCTATCGGAATTTTCAAACTCGTGATGTACATAGCAAAAAACAATTACATCAAGATCTCTCGCCGGCCGTCGCTCAACGAAGCTGCCGCCAATCCAGATAAAGGAGATATCCACACCCACGGCATTAAGGTCGTTGAGGTACAAGTCCAAGCTGTCCACAACAGATTTTCGTTTTTCGTCCCAGGCAAACTTGTCTCGAAATGTCTTCATCGAAATGTTGTATGGTGATACATGCCGTTGCTTTGCATCGGTCAGATCGCCGGCCCAGGGCGGCAGCATACCGCTTTCATCGAAATCGGGAAGAATTTCATTTTGCTCGATGTTGGATATCGACAGCTCGCCAGAAAGGTTCATCGCTTTCGCGATGTTCGTTGCCATTTCTCTCTCCCAGGCCAGAACAAGCTGCTGCCTCAACAGACAACCGCACGAACTGTTAAGGCTAAAACGCTATATCAATTTCCTGGGTACTTCAAGGCCATTTAAAATGGTGAGCACAATCAGCATTCTATTTTTACTAAACTTATTCTCGTAATAATTGCACGCCACAAATACGACAGCCATCTAGAGCGTGGAAATGGCAAAAGCAATATTATCAATGATGAGTGTTCATTTTTTTTGAATATCCCCTACCGCTGATCCATGTGAACGCCGCGATGCTACCGAGCATTGGTTTGCAATCTTCTTGTCGCTCCGTACGACAGGCAGGGCCGGGTACCTGCTGGGCTTCTGCGCTATTTAGCGCCGTTGCATGATTTCTCTTTTGAGATGCGATGCAGGGGCGTCCCTATTTAGTATTGACCGCTTCATCCTGTGTTCACCCATCTTGGTCTTAGGTCCGCGCAGCGCTTGCTCTAACAGAATCGCTCGGAGATTTCATATTTGATAAGCGCCTGCCCGCTCTGTTGCATGGTTTTAAGTTCACCTCGAGCGCTATTTATTGGAATAATATCAATTATGAATGGCAGCGAGTTGATCTGCGCCCTTATGGGTATTCAGCATGGAGTTGTGTTGGCGTCACGGAGAAATCGGTGAGGGATTTGCGGTGTAAGCGCCGCCCGAATCGCCTGGCGAATGGTAAAATTGTGTGTGTGGGCGTGTTAGTACTTGCTTTTTTAATGAACTGGATAGAGGACACGGCGTCACTCCAACGCCGCCCATTATACACAGAGAGTTAAATCCATGATGCGTGCTCTTCAAAGGATGTTGTTAAAAGCACCAGTTGCAAATCCTGAAATAAAGCGGATGGCGCCAGGCGTGTCGCGATTCTCACCAGGGCTTTGTGATGAGCTTTTCTCACTTCGCGATAAACACCCGGATATGCTCTTTAGTGAAAAGTACCAATACGGACTGAAGCAATTTGGCGCCCTATATGTCATCGATTGGTTTCGCCAGTTTAAGCCAAAACGGGTGCTTGAAATGGGAGCAGGGAATAGTGTGCTTTTTGACCACCGCATAGGCGACCAGTGCGAATATTGGATGGTCGATGATAGTGGCTTCTATCAGGAGGAGCAGTTTCAAACATCGCTTACAAAAAGAAACCACACAAAATTTGTGAACGGTCTGGTTGGCGAAGACTTGCCGAACCTTCCCGAGAATTATTTCGATTTAATTTTCTCTGTGAGCGTTTTGGAACATGTGACACGCGATAAGGTAACGGAAGTGGCGCGACACATGCGTCGCCTGCTCGCTCCTGGAGGCAGGCTTGTTCACTCAATCGATATTCCAGCGAACCGCGTGAAGGATCGACCTGTTTTTTGGCATAGAGCGCTAGATGATGCTGGGATTGGCTCGCCGGCGCCGCCAACGACACTTGATTTCGGCGATACAGTTGAAGGGGCTGTAATCCTCGAGCCATTTCACATCGTCAACGATTTTTACGGCAAGGCTGGATACGCTGAAAATCCGACGCAACCTGACTGGTACCAATCAACGTACATAATCGACGCCGGACTCAAGTCGTAAGACAAACCAAACAAACCCAACGCAAGTGATTGCTGGTAATGTCGCCGGGGACGTAGCCCAAGGCGACGGAGGGGGGCCAAAAACTATCATACCCCCATCGCCTCGCGATGCTTGGCACTTCCCCCGCGCACGGGGGAAGAAGGCGCCCACCAAAATTACGTCGGCGTCGGATAATTCGGCGCTTCGCGGGTGATCCCCACATCATGCACATGGCTTTCCTTGAGCCCCGCATTCGTGATCCTCACAAATTTTGCACGTTTTTGCATTTCGGGAATTGTCGGCGCGCCGACATAGCCCATCGACGCGCGCACACCGCCGACCAACTGATGCAGGATCGGACCGATCGGGCCTTTGTGAGCGACACGGCCTTCGACGCCTTCGGGCACAAGCTTCATTTGTTCCGTAACGTCAGCCTGGAAATAACGGTCAGCTGAACCGCGCGCCATCGCTGTAATCGAGCCCATGCCGCGATAGGATTTATAAGACCGGCCCTGATAGAGGAAAACTTCGCCCGGCGCTTCGTCGGTCCCGGCCAACAGCGAACCAACCATCACGCAATCAGCGCCGGCGGCAATCGCTTTTGCCATATCGCCGGAATATTTAACGCCGCCATCGGCGATCACCGGCACACCGGCTTCGCGCCCTGCGCGCGCCGCGTCGATCACTGCGGTTAATTGTGGCACGCCAACGCCGGCAACGATGCGCGTTGTGCAGATCGAGCCAGGGCCGATGCCGACTTTGATCGCGTCGGCGCCGGCGTCAATCAGGGCTTTTGCAGCCTCATAGGTGGCGACATTGCCGGCAATCACTTGCGTTGCGTTTGATGCGCGTTTGATGCGCGCGACCTGATCAATGACTTTTGATGAATGGCCGTGCGCAGTATCGATAACAATAACATCGCAATCAGCGTCAATCAGCGCTTCGACGCGGGCATAGCCGTCATCTCCAACGCTTGACGCCGCCGCAACCCGCAAACGCCCCTCGGCATCCTTACAAGCGAGCGGAAAGACGCGCGCCTTTTCCATATCCTTTACGGTAATCAAGCCGACGCAGCGATAATCATCATCGACGACAATCACCCGTTCAATGCGTCTTTTATGGCAAAGCTCGCGTACTTTATCCTGGCTGACACCCGGCGAAACAGTAACAAGATCGACCGACGTCATGAGATCGCGCACCGGTTTGTCGAGGTCCTGAGCAAAGCGCAGATCTCGGTTGGTCAGTACCCCAACCAGTTTGCCAATACCGGCGCTATCGGGATCTTCGATTACCGGAAAGCCGGAAATCATCCGTTCCAGCATGATAGTTTGCGCAGTCCTGAGGCTGTCGTCGGGCGTGAGCGTCAAGGGATCGACGACCATGCCGCTTTCAAAGCGTTTGACCCGGCGCACTTGTTCGGCCTGTTCTTCGATGGAGAAGTTTCGGTGGAGAACGCCAATACCGCCATTTTGCGCCATGGCGATCGCCATTTCCGCTTCAGTCACCGTATCCATCGCCGATGAAAGCACCGGAATATTGAGATCGATCGACTTGGTGAGGCGCGTTGCAACATTGACCTGGCCCGGCATCACCTCAGATGGCCCTGGTTCCAGCAATACGTCGTCAAATGTCAGCGCTTCACGAATTTCCATAATTCCACCTCAGGCAAGATTCGGCTCACTCAGGACGCCATTTCGATCAAAAGTCTGCACCAGCGGATCACCGGGGCAATCCACGTCGATATCAGTTACGATTTCCAGCGTGCGTCGGGTGATGTCGGCGAATGAATTAACATGTGGCTTTAAGGCAGTCGCCGCGCCAATCGCGAGATCCATACCTGAGCCGCGCGCCCAAAAACTGCCGGCTGGCACGCCGATCATGCAAAAACTATTGTCAAAATCCCAGATGCCGCCGTTTTTATGAATGAGCAGCCCGCCGCCAAGGTAGCGCTTCAGGCCTTCTTCGGTTTCGCCAATATCAAATGCTTCATAAGCGTGTTTCAGAAATTTCAACAATTCAAACGGCTGTGTCGCCTGTTGCGGAAAATCGCCCACCGCCGCCTGCAGCGCTTCAAGTTTCGGCCCGCTGCCGGTAACGCCAAGCACCCAGTCATGCAGCGCGAACCATTTTTTATCGAGTGACGGCCCGACGAAACTGCCGATGGTCGCGCGGCTGTTGGAGCCGAGCCAGGTGACGCCTTTGTCAGCATCGTGAATAGCGGTGATGACGGTCATGAACGTCCCCTGAACCCTGTCGCAACAACATATTTTTCAGCCGAGCCCGAGCGGCTGGCTTTCGGCTTGGCGTGTTTGACGATTTCAAAATTCTTTTTAAGCCGGGCAAGAAGCTCACCCTCGGCGCCGCCGGCAAAGACTTTCGATACGAAAGTACCGCCGGGCGCCAGCACCTCCTCGGCAAAATCCACGGCAACTTCTGCAAGGCTGACAATGCGCAAATGGTCCGTAGACCGATGGCCGGTTGTGGGCGCGGCCATATCCGACAGCACGATATCGGCCATTTCGCCGCCGAGCATTTCCTTTAAGCGCTCCGGCGCTGCGTCATCGAGAAAATCCATTTCCAATATCTCAGCGCCCGCTACTGCCGGTACGTTGAGATAATCAATGCCGACGACTTTGCCTTTTTTGCCAACGGCTTTCACCGCAACCTGAAGCCAGCCCCCTGGGGCGCAACCGAGGTCAACCACCTTGGCGCCCGGCTTTAAGAGGCTAAATTTTTCATCCAGTTCCAGTAATTTAAACGCAGCTCTTGAGCGCCAGCCCTCGGCTTTCGCTTGCCGCACATAAGGATCATTAAGCTGGCGTTTCAGCCATAGCGTTGATCCATATTCCCGCTTTTTGGCGGTTTTGACATGAACATTAAAGTCGCGGGGTTTTGACTCCCCAGCCATGGGTGCTGCCTTGTCGCGGGTGCGTTTTGCGGGCACCGCGCCAAGCGCTGTCGTCGCGATATCGGTTTTCTTCGCGCGTTTCGGCCTTTTCGACCTGGGTGGGGATTTGCGTCGCTCCATGGGCCTTAATAGCGGAGTCATTGGCGCATTCAAGACGCTTGGGACGGTTTTTCCACAGCAATGACGGGTCTTTTGCTTTTCTACCGGCCTCACCGGGAAAATCCCATGTGATGTTTCAGATTGCTGCACTGATGCGCGCCCTCTAGAACCGCGCCTGGGTGGAGAGGTTTTGATAAGGTGGGACAATAAATGTCACTGATGAACCAACTCACGAAAATGGTCGCCCAACAGGCGACCCAGCAAGCGGCGCAAAAGACCGGCCTAAGCGAAGGTCTGGCGCAAAAGATGATGCCCATGGCCATGGCCGCGATCATGGGCGGTCTTAAAAAGAATGCGTCAAACCCCCAAGGGGCACAGGCCCTTGCGAATGCTCTCGACAAGCATGATGGCGGGCTCCTCAATAATATGGCGGGTCTCGGCGACGATAATATACTGGCGGATGGCCAGAAAATCCTTGGCCATATTCTCGGCGGCAAACAGGCCCAAACGGAACAGGCGCTCGCCAAAGCCGGCGGCGTTGATCAATCGCAAATCACGGGCCTTCTGGCCATGGCGGCGCCCGTGGTGCTGGCGTCGCTGGGGAAGGCCAAGCGCGAAGGCAATCTCGACGCCTCCGCCCTCGCCGGTCTTGTCACACAAGAAAGCGCAAAGGCGCAGCAATCGGCGCCTGGCGAACTTGGCGGCCTTATGCAGTTTCTCGATCAGGATGGGGATGGCGACTTTAAAGACGATGTTCTCGAAGCTGCAGGCAAAAAACTTCTCGGCGGACTGTTCGGCAGGAAATAAGACACTCAAGGAAGGGAACACATCATGTTATTCAAGTTTGCAAAAGACGCCGGCGAGAAATTCCGGAAATCCGTGGCCAACGCTGCGGAAGGCATTAAAGACCGCATTCAGGGTCATAAAACAGACGTCGACGATCTTCATGTCGAAGAACAGGACGGAAAGGTGATTTTGAAAGGCACGGCAAAAACGCAAGCCGAAGCCGAAAAAGCGATTATCGCCGCCGGTAACACGCCGGGCATTGCCGAAGTCGAATCTCATATCGAAGTGGAGGAACAGGCGCCGGAAGCAACGTTCTACACGGTCAAAAGCGGCGACTCTCTCTCAAAGATCGCAAAGGCGCATTATGGCGACGCTATGAAATATCCAGTCATCTTCGACGCTAACAAGCCGATGCTTTCTGACCCCGACAAAATCTATCCGGGGCAGACCCTGCGCATTCCACCTCTCGACTAATAAAGACGCGGAGCAGATATGAAGATCACTGTAACCCCCGCGGCGATAGCTTCGGGGGTTATTTTTTGACGTCGTCAGGCGCTTTACCGCATCAAACGGGTAATTCGGCCTTATTCTGCGCCAAATCCATAAAAATGCGCTTGGCCGGGACATCCAAAACGGCCCCTGCCGGCATCTACGACCTGAAACCCGGCGCAAGCTCAATTGACGGCGTCCCGGGCAATGAAAGAAAAGGAAAACAAGCCATGGAAGGCGTCCTCATTCCTCTCGTCGTATTCGCGTCGATCGCCGCGATTTCGATCTCTGCTTTTCACTTTAACTATAAAAAACGCCGGGTCATTTACGAAGCGATCCAGGTTGCGCTTGAAAAAACCGGCTCGGTAGACCCGGCGCTTGTGGATGCGATCATCCGCGACAATGTCGGACCCAATTCGGATTTACGCAAAGGCGTCATTTTGGTGGCCATCGCATTAGCCTTTGCGCTTTTAGGCCTGTTGATCCCCGATGAAGAAGCTATCCGCCCGATGCTCGGCGTTGCGGCTTTCCCGGGGCTGGTTGGCCTTTCCTATGTTGGGTTTCATTTCTTTGCGCCGCGCGAACCGATCGTATAGAGCGTCAGCAGAAAGATTGCGGCTGAAGGCATGGAGCTGAACGACACCGAGCTCGTCACGATGGCAAGGGCCGCGCAGGATGATGCGGCCTTTGCCGCATTGGTGCGCAGGCACCAGGCGCGATTGCGCGCGTTTCTCAGCCGTCTTAGCGGTGACGGATCGCTTGCAGACGACATAGCGCAGGACACTTTTTTGAAAGCCCATGGCGCCCTCGATAGCTTCAAAGGCGGCGGATCATTTCGAAGCTGGCTTTACGCCATCGCCTATCGCGAGTTTTTACAATTGAAGCGCAAAGAAAAGGCGACGATACGATTGGAAAACGCTTTGAAGTCCGAAGCATCAAGCAGCGTTGCGACAAACAGCGGGACCGATGCCGGCATGTCGATCGACTTGCAACGCGCCCTGGCAACGCTTGAACCAAAAGAACGCGCCGCAATATTACTGTGTGACGCAGCGGGCCTGACCCATAGTGAGGCTGCCATGGCGACGGATACGCCGCTTGGTTCAATCAAGACTTATGTCGCCCGCGCCAGAGACAAAATGCGGGCCGCCTTGTCGATCTCGCCAACCGAAGAACCACCCGTTGAAATCGCCGTGGGCGCTGGCCCTAAAGGAGTTCTCTATGCCATCTGATCAAGCGCAGGCGGATAATCTGTCGGACCTTTTAAAAAATGATTTTGACGGGCTTACTGCCCGGTATGAACAAGACCGGTTTGCTGAACGGGTGTTGTTCAAACTCACGGCGAAATCACGTGCACGGCAAGGCGTGGTTTTCTTTGCGGGTGGATTAGGCGCGGCGTTTGCCGCATCGCAGTTCACCGGCGTTGTCGACATGATATCGGTCTATGTTGCTGAAACGTCCCCAAATGCGAATGTCCTTGTTGGTGATGTTTCGCAATTCGTTGCAACATTACTACTTGCTGGCGCGCTGGCCGCGACAGCAATGGTCTTGCGCCAGGAAGCTTGAGCGATAATCGGATCGTCATAGCGGACTTAACCTGCGATTGCAGTATTAAGCGCCACGCGAATTCGAAAAAAAATAACGGTCAGTCGTCGCGGAAGGTTTTTTCTTCGCGTTCGTGACGCTCCTGGGCTTCAAGCGACAATGTTGCAACCGGGCGCGCATCAAGCCGACCCAGGCTGATTGGCTCGCCGGTTTCTTCGCAATAGCCATACTCGCCGGTTTCAATCCGCCGCAATGCTGAATCAATTTTCCCGGTCAATTTTCGCTGGCGATCGCGGGTGCGCAATTCCAGTGCTTTTTCCGTTTCACTGGACGCACGGTCTGCGATGTCAGGCAAATTATTGTTCTCTTCTTGCAGATTAGTCAGCGTGCTTTGACTTTCGTCGATGATCTCCTGCTTCCACGCTAATAATTTGGCGCGAAAATATTCCTTTTGGCGATCGTTCATAAACGGTTCGTCATCAGACGGTCGGTAATCATCAACATCAATCGTCGACATTCCTAAACTCTCCGATCACTCAACGGTTTTCGCTTCTGCTCAAGCTGGCAAATTCGCGGCCTGTATAGCGGCGGCTTCGCACGGGCTCAAGTGCTGATTGCGCCCCCGCCCCGGTCATGGAGTTTTCGCCAAAACCGACGATTGCTATTTTGATCTCGACAAGCGTCATCATTGCCCCAGCTTTGCGAGCTCGACCCGCGCCCGCAGTGCTATTTCATCATAGATATCCTGCAGGCCCGGTTCGGCGGCAGCATGAGCGCGTGCGCGCGCCGCCATGGACAACGCCTCGATATCCGCTTCGTTTGCCTGCCCGTCCAGGACGCGCATGCGCAGGGCGTCAAGGAGATCAAGAATTCGCTGCGCCGCAACAAGTGTCTTTGCGTTGCCGCCACCGTCGCTCTGTAATGAAATTAATGCGCTCATCACATCTGTTGGCGTCGCTTGGTCAATATTATGCGCAGCGCCAGCATTGACGTCTGGCGTGTTGCTTGGCTTGAACGACGCTGAGGCGCCGGCGCTTTTTTTTGCCGGTGTAGCCTGCCTGGTTTTGTTGGTCCCTGATATCCGGATCATCGCCAATGAGCTCCCAATTGGGAAGCGGACAATGCCGCTGCGGTTATAAACGCTTGGTTAAGGGGGCAGAAAATTCCCGGCAGTTCCTGCCGAAGGATGGGCCCCAACACCGCACCTCATGCGGGGGCTTTTTGTTCAACACCGCATTTTTACTGGGTTTTTCCACGCTCTGTCGGCCTCGCAAGTGTTGGCACAGCACTCGCTATAGATCGACGAGGCGCCGTTGCGCTTAAATTTTTGAAAGACAAAGCCCAGTGCCTGGAAAATATTTTGTACTGCTCCTGATTGCCACTTTGAGTTGCGTGGGCGCCCCTGCAGCCGCTGAGTCGCGAATTAAAGATCTCGCCGATATAGAAGGCGTGCGCGAAAACATGCTGATCGGCTATGGTCTCGTTGTCGGCCTCGACGGCACGGGAGACCGCATTCGCAACACGCCGTTCACCCGTGAAAGCCTCGTTTCCATGCTTGAGCGGATGGGCGTAAATATCCGTTCCGAAAACCTCGATACCGACAATATCGCCGCGGTCATGGTGACCGCGAACCTGCCGGCCTTTGCTACCCAGGGAACACATGTCGACATCTCGGTCAGCGCCCTTGGCGACGCCGAATCCCTGCGCGGCGGCGTTCTCCTGGTGACGCCGCTCTATGGCGCCGACAGCGAAGTCTATGCCGTTGCCCAAGGGTCTGTTGCGGTCAGCGGCTTTGCAGCGCGCGGTGATGCCGCTTCAATCACGAGAGGCGTGCCAACAAATGGCCGGATTGCCAATGGCGCTGTCGTCGAACGCGAACTCATCTTTGACATTGCAGCTCAGGACAGCATCAAACTCGCCTTGCGCAATCCCGACTTTACCACGGCGCGACGCATCGCGGACGCCATTAACGGCAAGCTTTCCGTTGAGGCATCGAGCGTCATTGATCCCGGCACCGTCCGTATTAGTCGCCCCGCCGCGTTTGCCGGCGATATGGTGGCGCTGATCACCGCCATCGAGGGCCTTCGCGTCGATCCTGATCACAGCGCCCGTGTCGTCATTGATGAAGCGTCCGGCGTCATTGTCATGGGCGATGATGTACGCGTTTCAACGGTAGCGATTGCACAAGGTTCGCTCACGGTGTCGATTTCTGAAACGCCGCAGGTTTCCCAGCCAAGTCCGTTTTCGGAGCGTGGCAGCACTGTCGTTGTCCCGCGAACCACAGCAGGCGTCGACGAAGCGCCTGCGCAGCTGCAACTTGTTGAAGGCGGCGTTCGTCTGCGCGACCTCATTGACGGCCTGAATGCGCTTGGCGTGCCGCCGCGCGACATGATCGCCATCTTGCAGGCGATTAAGACAGCCGGCGCGCTACAAGCCGATATTGAGGTCATGTGATGGAAGCAGCATCCGCATTGACATCGAGCCCACTAACGCCGCCAGTCGATCAAAAACATGCGATCGCGGAACGTAAAGCCGAAGAATTTGAGGCCTTGGTTCTGTCACAGCTATTGGCGCCAATGTTCGAGACCGCCAAATCGCCAAGTCTTTTTGGCGGCGACGGGGCTGAACAGGACACCTATCGATCCATGCTCAATGACGAATACGCCAAACTGCTCGCCGCGCGCGGCGGTGTCGGCATTGCCGACAGCGTCAAAGACGCGCTCATCCAAATGCAAAGCAATAACGGAAATCTTCAGGGAACAAACCCATGACCACACTTGCCACCGACGCCGTCGAACGGATTAAGTCTCTGATTGAGATTACCGAGTCCCTGAGCAATATTTTCGTTGAAGAAAACAATTTGCTGTCAACGCAACGCGCAGCGGCAATCGCACCGTTACAAGAAGAAAAAGCGCGCCTTGCAGCAGCTTACGCGCAATCGATCCGGGATATCGCCGCCAATCGCGGTGTTGTCGGCGGCGCCGATTCCGCCCTGCTGACAAAACTGCGCGGCATCACAAAGACATTTGAAGAACGTGCTGCCGACCAGCACGCGCTTTTGACCGGCGCGCGGCAAGCGGCCGAGGGCGTCGTCAAGGCTGTCTCCGAGGAAGTGGCAGCCTCGAAAACGCAAGCGTCATATGGTGACGAGCGCATCCCGGCGGAGCCGGCCCCTATTATCTGTGACGAAAGCGCCTAGGGGCACTCAGAACGCGAGATGCGCGTGGTCGGGGAACACTACATAGTTCCTCTGAGCAAATTCGCCGTCGGTTTCGGGTCGTAATTTAATTCAGCGCTTTCTTGATCTCGTCTGTCATGAAGTCGGATTTCCAGCTATTGGCGATTGCGCTTGATACCGCATGCTGTTTAAGCGACGCAGGGCGGAAAGAAACATTATCAGGCGCGCTGGAAGCCGGCGTGTTGCGTGACAAATTATCGAGTTTTCCATCCGCTTTTGGCGAATCGAAAAATGACACCGATGTTGCAGCTCCGGATTGCGCGCTCGCAAAGTTGCTCACGTCATTTATAAAATACGCGACGTGTAACTTGAAATTTTCGCGTCCAATGCCCCCTTGGATGAAAACGGGCGCAGCGAAAAGAACCACATTGTCTTCCGCCATGTTGACCGCAGTCGTTGCATCGGAGGCTCCGTTAAATCCATTTATATCTTCATAGGTCAGGCCGGCATTCGGAAAGCCCGTATAAACTAACGCGCGCTGGCATCCAACACCCGTCGCCGGATCGTCACACATCAATAATGTAACGAAGAAATTCGCGCCCTCTATTGACGCCACAACCGTCGCCATCCCACTGCCGTCATATTCGGCCAACACAGACGGGATTGTAAAATCCCCCAGCATGCTCGTTACGTCCGCGGCATTGACTTTGTTCATCACCGCTGCACCCAATAATTGGTTGTTGGCGGTATTTTGCGCTGACGCCGGCGCCGTGGCGCCCAATGCGCCAAGCGCAACGACGGCTATAACCGCCAGAATTCCAGTATTTTTCATGATCCCCTCGATCAAAACCACAACAATGTGATCTGAAGCTACCAGCATTGTGGGCTTTGGCCAATGTTCAAGCCACGATCTGGCCCCTATTATAGAGTAGACGTCTGTTGGCTGCATAATTTTAGGGGGTTGGAGCGTTATTGTGAAGCTTTCCAGCAACGGTATAGCGCTTTTGAAACGATTTGAGGGCCTCGTGCTTGAGGCCTATCAGGATATCGCTGGCGTTTGGACAATTGGATATGGCCACACCGGACCCGATGTTCGGGCGGGCATGCGCATCACCGAGCGCGAAGCGGAAGAGTTGTTGCGTCGCGATCTGGCATCGCGCGAAGATGCTGTAGCACGCCTGACGTCAATTTCACTCAACCGTAATGAATTCGATGCGCTGGTTAGTCTCGTTTACAATATCGGTATCGACGCTTTTCGTGGGTCGACGCTGCGCCGAAGGCTTAACCAGGGCGATCGATTTGGCGCCGCCGACGCGTTGACCTGGTGGAACAAAGCGACGATTGGCGGAAGATTACGTGAGGTCATTGGATTGACGCGGCGCCGCGCTGCAGAGCGCGCGCTGTTTCTGACGCCAACGGCGCCGGCAATCGCTCGCGATCCCGAAAACTTTGAGGAAGATACGCGCGCAACGCCGGTTGAGGCGCCGCCGCGCCGTGGCGGCATTGCTGAAAGTAGAACTGTTCAGGGCGCGACCGTCGCTGGCGGCGCAGGCGTCGCCGCTTCCACAATGACTGGCGACAGCGCTCAGGCGCCGCCTCAAATTGACACCGATCGTGACGGCAATGGAGATGAGGCGCCTGATATTTCCGCCGATGAGGATGATGGTTCGGTGACCGTCGATGTGGATGACGCCGGTGATGTCGTTGTCGACAACGAGGCTGGAGATATTCAAGAGATCACGGTCAGCACGACCGCCATGCCGTCGCCCGACGAGGTTCAGGCGGTAGAGTCGCAAATACAATTTGCCCTTGTTATTTTGATCATCTTGTCAGTGCTGTTTGTTATTTACGCCCGCTTCGATGACTGGCGTAACTTTCGGCGATAAAGCGCGTCAGTTCCGCGTCGCCTGAAACCGCGTGACTTGCAATTGCCCCGATCTCAGTGCGTCAAATCTTTCGGCCCAAAGATGTGCATTACCGGCGAGCGCCCGCATCAGATCAGCGCGCATCGACGGGTTTTCGAGACTGGAAATTGCTTCATAGGCGCGCCGCCACCCGGCCCAGCCCTGAGCAATTATCGGCATAAAAATGCCGGTTTCATCGCCATAATCAGAGATCGAAAAGCCGCCATCGCGCAGAACGGATTGAAACTCACTATGGGTTCGTGGCGCCCCATATTTTACAGCCGGAAAACAGGAGCGCAGACGTGCGCCCTTCCTGGCAACGGTGAAATCGACAAATACCGCTTTGGCGCCGGGAACCAAAAGTTCCGCCGCAAGACGCGTAAATGAAACCGGATCAGGATCTTTGTGAAGTTCAAAAAATGACAAGGCGCCGGCAGTGGATGCTTTATGCAGTTTTTGCAGCGCCTCATCATAGGATCTCAGATCGCTGCGGTTGTAATTTTTATACCGGGTCAGCCCGGAGACTTTCCAGCGTGTGCCATGCTTGAGATCATCCAGCGGCGCCCCGCCCCCGGCGCCTAAGACGATGGCATTGGCGCGCACCGGCAACGCCAACATGCGTGCAAAGCGCATTGTCCAAACAGGAGCGCCAGGCTGTTGTCGCCCCTCGCCCCAAATTATTTCAGCGACAATTTCTTCCGGTGGTCTCGAACCCATGTCTGCTGCGCCCGGAATTCGCGCAACAATGGCTGCGCGTTCGGCAGCGGCGTCAAAAGCATAGCCCTCCCACCAGGCGTGAAATTTTCGCCGGGTAAAAGCAATTTTTGCCGGTATTCCTGGCAGTCCTGAAGCGGCCAACGCCATAGACGCAATCATTTCCCAATTGCTTCACGCGCTACTGCGCGCACGAGGTATTGGTGATTCATAGACCGTTAAGGCTGAAAAAACGTTAAAGCACGGGGCATAGAGGACGTCTCAGAGGAGTTTTTCACACATCAATTGTGCAAAATTTCCTTCTGAATCCTTAAAACCCGCCATCCACAGCTCACTCATATCGGTTTTATGGACAGCCGCCGGGGGATGCAGGAAATCAACCCCGGCGCCCTTCAAACGCTCATAGGCTGCGTCGATATCACCGACATTATAATAAAGGAATGAATTCGCCTGATATTCCGGGCTCGATGGCACGCCGAGATAAAGCCGAATGCCGCCGCAATCAAAGAACGCCATCTTTTGTTCAGCGACCTCAAACAACATCGGCAGCTCCAGGACATCTTTGTAAAATGCCTTTGCCCGGTCAAAATCACTGGCGCTGATATGAATTTGCCCGATCGAATTCAGCGCAGACCCCGATGATGCGTCTTGCATGACTGTTCGCTCCTCTTATGATAGATAATGATGTTAATATTTAACAAGGTTAAGTTTATTGTCAATCCCAACCCTGCCCGCCGGCGCCGCGAACAGCGATCTGATGCATATTGCCAACGCGCTTCACTCACTTTCCATTCACCTCCTGCGCCGCGCACGCTCTGCAGACAAAACAAGCGGTCTCACGCCGGAGCGGCTGTCGCTTCTGTCTGTCCTCGCCTATGCGGGCCCGCAGAGCGTCAATCGCCTTTCTGAAATTGAGGGGATTTCACCGCCGGCGATATCGCGGAGCGTCGCTTCATTGGAGAAAATGGGGCTCATTACGCGTGCGCGCAGCAATAGTGACAATCGTGGGGTTATCGTGCGTATAGCACCAAAAGGAAAACGCCTGATGGAGGCCGGACGGCGAAAGAGGGTTGAGGCAATTGCCGCTGAAATTGAAAATTTGGACAAAAGAAGCCTAAATCAGCTGTCTCAAATTGGCGGCGTCCTCGAACGGCTCGAAGCGGCATGTGACTAATGTAAAAGCGCGCGGATGCGTTTTCGGAGCACCGGCAATAGGTCCGCTTCAAACCATGGGTTTTTCCTAAGCCATCCCGTATTGCGCCAGGACGGGTGCGGCGTTGGAAAATATTTTGGCGTGAAAGCGCGCCATGCAGCGACCGTGTCGGTCAATGACTTTTCTGCCTTGCCGTCAAGATGCCATTTTTGTGCATAAGCGCCCACAAGGATCGCGGTTTTTATATTGGGCGCTGCCGCCATTAAACGCGCACGCCAATGTTTAGCGCATTCCCTGCGTGGCGGCAGGTCGCCGCCTTTTGCGTCATTGCCCGGAAAGCAAAACCCCATGGGAATAATCGCGACGCGTTTGGCATCGTAGAATTCCTCGTCGGTAACGTCCATCCAGGCGCGCAGGCGCTCGCCGGAGGGATCAGTAAAAGGCTTGCCGCTTTGATTTACGAGATTGCCCGGCGCCTGCCCATAGATCGCCAGCCTTGCAGTCTTTGAAACTTGCAAAACCGGGCGCGGCTCATGGGGAAGCGCCGCCTTGATCGGCGCATCAACGCAGATACGACAGGCACGGATTTCTTTTAACAGGGGGGCAAGCTTTTCAGTCATTATCCTTCGACAAATGCGCCAGCTTATCTGCATGCGCTTCCCAGTGCTGGCCGTCAAAGGGGCGAATATCAATCGACGAAAATTGCTCTCCGTTCATGCATCTTAAATTGAGCGAATATCCGTCCGGATTTGATCGCGGCACATAAAATGATTTAACACCGCATGTCTTGCAGAAATAGTGCTCCGCAACACCGGTGTTGAATCGGTACTCCGTTAACTGATCCTCTCCTTTGACCAGGCGAAATTTGGATTTCGGTACGATGAGGTGCAGAAAACCAACCATCTGGCACATGGAGCAATTACATTCGTCAATGACGACGTCGTCGTCAGTTTCCGCTTCCCACGCAATCGCGCCGCAATGACAGCCGCCTTTCTTCAAGCTCTTAGACATTTACGCACCCTCGAAAACGCTACTCAAGATCATGGCAAGATCAACCCGGCAAGCGCTGCACTCATCAGATTTGACAATGACCCTGCCAATACGGCGTATACGCCGTATTTTGCAATTTCACTCATCCGGTCCGGGATGAGAGAGCCTAATCCGCCCAGAAGAATAGCGATTGAGGAAACATTGGCGAAACCGCATAGCGCAAAGGTCACAATCGCGACTGTTTTTGGGCTGAGCGTATCGGCTTGAGCAATCAGGCTGAAATAAGCGACGAATTCGTTGAGGATCAACTTTTCGCCAAAGATCGCGCCGGCTGTCTGCGCTTCGGCCCAGGGGATCGAGAGCAAATACATGAGCGGCGCGAAAATCCAGCCCAAAATCTTTTGCGCTGAGAGATCTTCCATCCCGATAAGCCCGCCAATGCCGCCAAGCAATCCATTGGCAAGCGCAATAAGCCCGACAAAGGCAATCAACATGGCGCCGATCGTCAGCGCCAGCTTCAGGCCATCCTGCGCGCCGACGGCTGCGGCCATAACCACATTGGCGTGCGGAGAGCGCTCCTTGGTGATTGCCAACACGGTCAGCTCATTGTCGTCTTTTTCATCGCCGTCGGGAATAATCAGCTTCGCCATCAGCAGGCCGCCCGGCGCCGCCATAAAACTGGCAGCAAGCAAATAGTCGAGACTGACGCCGATTTGCGCATAGGCGGCGAGCACAGTACCAGCGACGGATGCGAGGCCCGACACCATGATCGCGAATAATTGCGGTCCGGTAAGACGACCGAGATAGGGTTTGATGGCCAACGGGGCTTCGGTCTGACCGACAAATACATTTGCCGCAGCATTGAGAGATTCTACCGGGCGTGTGCCAATGATGATCTGCAAAAAGCCGCCGACCCCCGCAACAATCACTTGCATGACGCGCAAATGGTAAAGCACGGACATCAGCGCGGAAAAAAAGATGATGATGGGCAAAACATGAATGGCAAAGACAGTGCCGAAACCATCGCCGGCAAGCTGTCCGAAAACCATGCCAATGCCGGCATTGGCATATCCAAGGATGTTCGAGACGCCTAGTGCTATGGCGCTAATAACGTCTTTTCCAATGGATGTATAAAGCACAAAAAACGCGACGCCGACCTGCAGGCCAAAAGCGCTCAATACAATCCTGAAATTAATGGCCCTGCGGTTTTTTGAAAATAAGACTGCAATAGCAATGATCGTAACGACGCCCACCAGGCCGATAAAACGGCCCTGAAGCATTTCGACTATATTCCCACCCAGATTATTCGCGTCCATTCGTCACCCTTTTTCGTATCCTGCGTTAAAACCCAGCGACACAACTGATGCAGAAAAAGCCGGGCGGCGCTTCGGAGGACCTGCTCAGGGCCCTCTTCCCCCCGCACCTCAGCGGCTTTCCGAACGACGGACTATGGCCAAACCTGCCGCTCTTGTCACTGATTTCGTTGAAAAATATCATGGTTGCGTATAGCGGCGGCGCGCCTAAAGTGCGCCGCACAATGAACTGACAAAGGACTGAAGCATGCTTTCGAGACCCCGTGCCGACCTCAAATCCAATACCCTCGCCTATGAGATAACGCCTTTGGTAAAGCCCACTGGCTTTCGCGAGTATGACGCGCGATGGGTCCTGGAAAAAGAGATCAATCTTCTCGGCATTCAGGCGCTTGGTCAGGGTCTCGGGACGCTGATCCGCGAGATGGGCAAAGAACCACGCATCGTCGTCGGTCACGATTTTCGCAGCTACTCCACATCGATCAAACAAGCGCTGATTGTCGGGCTGATGAGCGCGGGTGTTGAAGTCAACGATATCGGCCTTGCTTTGTCCCCTGTCGCCTATTTCGCCCAGTTTGATCTCGATATTCCTTGCGTCGCCATGGTCACCGCGAGCCACAATGAAAATGGCTGGACCGGCGTCAAAATGGGCGCGGGCCGCCCCTTGACCTTTGGTCCCGATGAAATGGGCCGCTTAAAAGAGATCGTCTTGAACGGCGAATATAAATCCTTTCCAGGCGGCTCTTACAAATTCATCGACGGCATGCGCGCGCGCTACATTGATGATCTTGCGAACGGCGTAACGATTAAACGCAAACTGAAAGTGATTGCTGCTTGCGGCAACGGCACTGCCGGCGCCTATGCGCCCGAAACCCTTGAGCGCCTGGGCGTCGAGGTCATCCCCATGGATGCCGACCTCGATCACTCTTTTCCGCGTTATAATCCGAACCCGGAAGACATGGAGATGCTCCATGCGATGCGCGATGCTGTGCTGGAGCACGGCGCCGATGTGGCGCTTGGTTTTGACGGCGACGGTGATCGCTGCGGCGTCGTTGACGATGAGGGCGAAGAAATATTTGCCGACAAGATCGGCGTGTTGATCGCCCGCGATCTCTCTGCACTGCATAAAGATGCGCAGTTTGTCGTTGACGTAAAATCAACCGGGCTCTTCGTGACAGACCCGGTGCTGATCGCCAATGGCGCCAAAACCGAATATTGGAAGACCGGCCATTCCTATATCAAACGCAAAAGCCATGAAATGGGCGCGCTTGCGGGTTTTGAAAAGTCAGGCCACTTCTTTTTTAACAAACCCATCGGGCGCGGATATGATGACGGCCTTGTTGCCGCGATCGCTCTCTTACAGATGCTCGACCGCGAGCCCGATAAGAAACTTTCGGATATGCGCAAAAGCCTGCCGATGACCTATCAATCTCCAACGATGTCGCCTCACTGTGCCGATGAAACAAAATATGGCGTCGTCGAAAAAATCGTCAAAACCATTGAAGACCGTGCAAAGGCGGGCGGCCAGATCATTGGCCAGAAAATCCGCGATGTCGTGACCGTCAATGGTGTCAGGATTACCGCTGAAGACGGCACCTGGGGCCTCGTACGCGCATCGTCGAACAAGCCCGAGCTTGTCGTTGTGATCGAAAGCCCCACATCGCAAGCGAACATGAAAGCGATGTTTGACGAACTTGATGCTGTGCTCAAAACCCATCCCGAGATCGGCGACTATAATCAGAAGATATAGCAGCGCAGTTCACCAGCAAGGATTTGATGCTCCGACGGAACAATATTTCCGTCTTTCGCCAAAACCATGTATCTTGAGCGGTCGAACATCAGTGAGAGGGCGTTCTGGCCGATATCTTCATCTCATATGCGCGCGCCGACCGCGAAAGGATCGAGAAGCTGGCAGCAGCGCTGGCAGCCGAGGGCTATTCGGTCTGGTGGGACCGGCATATTGCCGGTGGTGAGGAATTTTCCCATGAGATTGAAAAAGAACTTGGCGCAGCAAAAGCGGTTATCGTCGGCTGGTCACCTAACGGCTCTAACTCGCGGTGGGTAAAGGATGAAGCCGGGATTGCGGCGAATGCCGGCAAGCTGGTTGCGATTAGTCTCGACGGATCAGAGCCGCCGATCGGGTTTAAACAATTTCACGCGATCGATTTTACGAACGGCGATAACGATGCGTTCAATGAAGTGAAACGCTCGGTGGATTTGAAGATCAACGCCCCTGCCTCGCCAGAGATCGCTGCGGCTATCTCACCGAAAGCGGAGACGGCTCTATTTCGTACCCACTCCAGAAGACTGACGATTGTTGCAGTCGTTGCAGTTGCAGCACTTATTGCAGGTTTTTTTGGGTCGCGTGCGATGCAAAAACCGGTAGCGCCAGCGACAGAGGCTGCACCTGAAATTGCCGAAACAGCGACGCAGCAGGCTGCTGGTGAATATCTCTCTATTGCTGTGCTGGCTTTTGCTGACCTCAGTCCCCAGCGCGATCAGGAATACTTCTCCGACGGCATTGCCGAAGAGCTTCTCAATGTTCTCGCGCGCGATACGGATCTGCGTGTTGCGGCCCGTACATCGTCTTTCGCGTTTAAAGGCAAGGAACAAACCATTGCCGCCATTGGCAAAGCACTCAATGTCGATGCGGTGCTGGAGGGATCAGTCAGGAAAGCGGGCGATAAGCTGCGCATCACGGCGCAGTTGATTGACGCCCAGTCCGGTTTTCATCTTTGGTCGCAAACATATGATCGTGAGTTTACCGACATTTTTGCGGTTCAGGACGAAATCGCACAAGCCATCGTCGGATCATTGCCTTCGTCCGGTGCGCCACGTGAAGTTGCGGCCCTGAAGCAAACTAATCGCAAAGCCTATGAACTCTATTTGCGAGGCCGTCATCAATTGTTACAACGTACGGGCTCATCGATTGGGGAGGCGCAGAACCTTTTTGAACAATCGCTCATGATCGATGGGAGCTACGCACCCGCCTGGGCTGACCTCGCTATGTCGGCGCTATTGTTGCACGTGGGCAGTTACGGTGATTTGGACCTCGACGAAACCGTTGCGATCGCAGGGCCTGCGATTGAAAAGGCGCTGACAATTGATCCGCTTCTAGCTGAAGCGCACACCGCTAAAGGGTTGCTTCTCGGCCATCAAAGACACGCACACGCTGCGATTGCCGCTTACCGCAGGTCAATTCAGCTCAATCCAAGCACGCCGAACGCACGCCATTTGCTTTATCTCGCTCTGCTCCGGCAAGGGAAATTTCGTGAGGCCTACGAAGTGATTGATCGCGCCGCAGCTTACGATCCACTTTCCGCAATCACTCTGGAAAACCTTGTAACCTCTCTAAGTCTCCGCGGCCGTTCCGACGACGCGTTGATCGCCGCACGGCGCCTCAGTGATTTGCACCCTGACTGGTTGCTCGCAAAATCCGCGCTCGCCAATGCTTATAACGAAACTGGCCGGTTTGCCGAAGCTGGGGCTCTCCTGGAACAGGCCTCGGAAGCCGCTCAACCGAGTTTTCTCGATGTGAGGGTCGCCTTTCAATTAATGAACATCAAAGCGTTTGATAGCCCACTGGTAAAAAATGCGCCCGTCGATCCCGCGTCATTTCTGGACGTCACTCAAGGAAACCATGAACAAGCACGCACGCTCGTCATGAGGCAGCTCGCACGCGAACCTGACAACATTTTCTTTGTATGGCGCGCAGGCTGGACATTATGGGCGATTGACGATGCGCCGGCAGCGCTGAAGGTGTTTGAGGATTTTTTACAAAGCCCGAATGCCAACGCACTGATTGTTACGCCAACCAGCTGCTATCCAGGTCTCTATATAGCGGGGTTGTATCGCCAATCCGGCGACCCGGCAGCGGCCCAACCGATCCTTGATCGATGTCGCGAAACGATCGACAATATGTCTGTAGAAGGCTATGTCCCGCTCTTTTTTGAACGTGACATGGTCGTCGAACTGATGGTGCTCGAGGGCCGATATGATGACGCCATTGCTGAGCTGCGGACGCTCGCCGATAGCGGTCGCTTTATCAGCTGGTGGATCGAATTCGAGCCGATCTATCAACCGCTTCGGGATGACCCGCGTTTTCAGGAAATCCTCGCCGACCTTAACGCGTTTAGTGAACGCGAGCAGGAAAGATATTTGGCAACGCGCTAGTTGGAAAAAAACCACGCCCTTGATAGCCATTTTCTATATTTGACCGCAAGAATCGGAATGCTTTGGCTGGCATGCCCCTCTAAATTTAGCTCTTGAGACGAGCGAAAATTTTCAATTCCTCAAGGGTAAAGAGCATGCACAATGATGTGACCGCTGGGAAGCCGGCCAATCGCCAGGAGCAAATGTGGGCGGCGATGACCGCGCGAGATGCATCATATGATGGTCAATTCGTCTATGGTGTAATGACAACCGGCGTTTACTGCCGCCCATCTTGCCCATCCCGGCAAGCCTTACGAAAAAACGTTGCGTTTTTTGATGCAACGTCGGAAGCGCGTGCAGCAGGCCTTCGCGCCTGCAAAAGATGCAAGCCCGACGGGTTTGCGAGCGAGGATCAAAACGTAACGCCAGTCCACAAAACTTGTAGGTTGGGTGAGCAGACGACGCCCGGCAATTTACCGAACACAGTCAGCTCAATGATAGACGCGCTGGATACTGAGCATATTCATCACGAGCTGAACGAAAATGGCTGGTGTATTTTGCCGGGCCTTCTTACGCATGCTCACTGTGACGATCTGATCAATCTTTATGATGAAGGGAATTTCCGCAGCACCATAAAAATGGCGCGTCATGGATTCGGCTCGGGTGAATATCGCTATTTTGCATATCCATTGCCATGGATTGTGGAAACGCTGCGACACCGCCTTTATACGCTGTTGGCGCCGATTGCGGATATGTGGGCACAGCGGCTCGGGGGCAGCACGGCATTTCCTAAGTCTCACGCGGATTATCTTGCTGAATGTGCGGCCCACGGCCAGACCAGGCCGACCCCGCTAATCCTGAAATATGAGCGTGGTGATTATAATTGCCTGCACCAGGACCTTTACGGCGAAAAGGTTTTTCCGCTTCAGGCTGCATTGCTCTTGTCAAAACCCGGGCGTGATTTTACCGGCGGTGAATTCGTCATCACCGAGCAGCGCCCGCGCATGCAATCAAGACCGCATGTCGTTCCAATGAGACAAGGTGATGTCGTGATATTTCCGGTGCGTCATCGGCCAAAGAGCGGGGTTCGCAGAGACTATCGAACGACAATGCGTCACGGGGTCAGCCAGATATCATCAGGCCGACGCTATGCTGCAGGCGTTATCTTTCATGATGCCAGCTAACCAATTGAACATACGCTGAAATTCGGCGCACAGGTTAATTTTTTGAAAATATGATCGGCGCAAAACCGCCGCCTGCCGTTCGAAAATTAGTCGTCTGACCATTATACAAGCGAGCAGCATAAAGCATTGGTTCGCCGCTATAGGTGTAAACACGAACATCAAACTTCAGGGCGGTGGTTTCATCATCAAGCGCAACAGCGCGAGAAGGCGGCGGCACATATGATTGCGCGACATAGTCCCCAGCGAGAATATTGTTCCAAACCCGCCGGGTTAGTTTGTCGCCCCGGTAAACACCGCGGCTGCCAAAACCGGCTGCAGGTTTGAAAAATAACCCTCGCCGCCGGCGCCAAAATTCATCGGCCAGGTTTGATGATACCGGAACCGTTTCGGGAATATCTGAAAGCGCGTCGATATGTTGAGCCGACAAGCCCCATGAGCTAAGGCGCTCTCTGTCGCCCAGCAATACCAGATTTCTCTTATCCGCGTATAGCGCATGGTGGCGCGGCGCTGGACTGATGACAGCATTGCCGTCTTGAAGCGCCGCTCGCAACGCTACATGATTGCGATTGCAAAAATCAAAATCAGTCAGGCGATTATAGACCATGTCAATCACCGTCTTACCGTGAAGCAGATGTGCGCCGTCATAGATCAAAGAAGTTGGATCTGTGATGATAGTGTTGATCCCGTGGCGCTCGAACATCTTCTGAGCGATGAGCATCTCTGGATACAGATATTGTGCTGCCGGTTCCTCGTCTACGATGGCTAGCGTGCGCGGGCGCCCAACTCGTCCAGACAGTCGCCATTCCGTGAGAAACATCTCGACGATATCTTTCTCGATATCACGGCTCCACGCTTTGTCCGTCCCGCAACAAACCGACGAAGGCAAAGGCAGAGAGTTCTGCAAGACATTTACGAGAAATGCGCCGCCAGCATTTGTGTTTATCTCAATCAGTCGCGGCCCGTCCGGTGTAAGATGAAAGTCATACGCCATAAAGACGCCACGTGATTGGGGTTGCACAAACATGACAGGTGACGGCGCACGCTCAAAAACATGATCACGAAAGCCTTTCAGCGCCAGTGCAGCCTCAATAGACGTAATCTGCGCCTGCATTTGTGACGCATCTGATTGGGATACAAAAACCGGCGTACCAGCAAATAGACTCGCACGCGCCGACAATAAGCCAGGCAGGCCTTCGATACTGTTTCGCCTTACAATATTTGCATCAATTTCCTTGCGATCAAGCGGCAGGCACAAACAGGATCGATTGACTTCGATCCAATCGGTTGAGCAGCGCTGCGCCGTATGTTCGAGAGTAGTCATCAACAACACGCCTTTATCGCGGGGCTACAAATATCTTCGTTCCCTCCGCAACAATCCACCATCAGATATGAGAGCAGGCTGCTCATCGCTTGGTACTCAGCAAAATAGGTAACGGTTCGACCCTTGCGGACAGAACGGACCAATCCCGCATTTGACAAGACGAGAAGCTGTGCAGATGTCGTCGTTGCTTCACTCTTGGCGAACTGCGCCAGCGCTCCAGCGGACACGCCGTTTGGTCCGGCCTGGATGAGCCTTCGCATCAGCAGTAGCCGCCCATCATGGGCGATTGCAGAGAGGATTTTGATGGCGTGATTTTGTTTCATACTTCATGGATACATGGAATATCGCATCAATGATAGAAGAAAATACTGGCACAATCGCATAGAGATCCGCGAGAACCGGCGTCACCGCCACTTACATGGCTTGACTAAGCGGGGTTTATGCCTCATGTACGCAAGTACTTGCGCATGTGGAGTCAATTGTGACGTGGCAACATTTCGATGGGTCAACAGACAATGCGTATCTGGCACATTTCGCCCGACGGTTATCTGATCTGATTATCGCGCAGGGCGATGAGATGCTCGCTCAACACGGTCTGCGAACGCCGGCATCATCAGTTTCGACCATGCTGTTTTTGTTGCGAGCAAAAAAAGCGACGGTTACCGAACTTTCTGACGCCTTTAACTACACCCATCAAATGGCTGCCCAACGCATCAAGAGCCTTGATGATATTGGCCTTGTGAAACGTATAGCGAATGAGAAAGATCGCCGATCGCGCTTGATTACTTTGACCTCAATGGGCCTCAAAGAGGCTGAACAGCTCGCGCTTGTCACAAAAAACGCGGCTGGCGCCATAGAAGGTCTGTACAATGAAATAGACGTCAATTTGACGGCGAAGATATTGGAAGCAGAGCGTTGTTTACAGAAAATGCCACTGGCCGAGCGTATGAAAATCCGCCGGCAACCGAGTGACAACTAAGGAAGTTTTCAAAATGAAAAGCATAAACAAGGCCCCCTCCAATAGCGCCCGTATAGCGGTCAGCGATCTTGTTTTCGTCCTGGGCACGCTGATTATCGTCAAAGCCATTGTCTTAAGGATTGAGTCGTTGTGGACTTACGCCGGACCTATTGCGCTGCTTGCGAGTCTTGGCGTGGCGACATTGTGTTTGCGGTCAAACAATGAAGGGTGGAGCGATCTCGGTCTGAAACGCCCAAAAAGTATTCGGGCTGCGTTTCTTTGGACCGTCGGTATTCTGGTTGTCACAATGGCCTTGGGCATTGTCGTTGAATCTGTCGTCACTGCAATGCTTTCACCGGCTGATGGTGTGGCGTCAGAAGTCGATCAGCGATACGCGAACAGGTTCGCCAATGTTCCAGGCAATTTGCCGGTCTATCTGTATTGGCTCGCCGTTTCATGGGTGATTGGCGGGTTCACTGAAGAACTACTATTCAGAGGCATGCTGATTTCTCGTTTCGAACGATTGTTTTCGTTCTTGCCGTTCGCAGTGTTCATCGCGGTGATCTTACAAGCTATCATTTTCGGTCAGCAGCATCTTTATTATCAAGGCATCGGCGGGGCGTTGGCGACCGGCGCCATCGCTTTTGTGTCCGGGATTTTTTACTTATTGCTCAAGCGCAACATATGGCCGCTGACGCTGTCTCATGGGCTGGCCAATACGATTGGGCTCACGCTTCTTTATACGGGTGTTCAGGCGCCCTGAGGCATTTACTCCCCACTCTCCTGCTTTGCCCACATGCTTGCGAGATCAGGAATACCGCAACTCATCCTCTCTACCCCGCCTCTGATTACGGTTTACACATCAACGCTGCTCCCATATAGTACACCAAATGGTGTACTATATGGGAGCAGGAAAAAGATGGAATTGATTAAATCACATTGGGGCATCAGCCTCATTGTCGGTCTTGTGGTTTTTCTACTGCTGGGCGCGACAGTCATTTCGCAAACCAAAAAAGTTTCTCCACTTGCATGGAACTGGTTCGGTCCCGTTAATGCTGCACATGGTGTCGCCATAGGCGGCTACGATCCAGTCGCCTATCACACGACATCCAAATCTGAGCCTGGCACGGAGGAGTTCTCAACGAACTGGGGCGGCGCCGAATGGCGGTTCGTTTCGAATGAAAACATGGCTCTGTTTAAAGCTGCCCCCGTGAAATACGCGCCTAAATATGGCGGCTTTTGTTCATTCGCTGCGAGTAAAGGGTTTACCGCAGAGGGCGACCCAAACATATGGCGCCTCGAAGATGAACAGCTTTTTTTGTTTGCGGATGAAGGCCCCAGAAAAACCTGGGCGTCAGAGATTGATGACGGCGTCATTGCTCGCGGCGACGAGAAATGGGGTGCGCGAAGCGCGAAATATGACTGATGTGCTGAAAGCAATATTCGAAATCAACGCCACGGGACGCAACAACTCCATCAGAAAATTTTTGGACGGTAATGGCTTATCTGAGAACTGAACAAGTGGACTCTGTATTTTTTGCGCTTTCTCATCCGGTACGCCGGGATCTGCTGGACCGACTCTCGCGTGATTCAATGACAGTAAAGGCGCTTTCTGAGCCATTTCCGGAAAGCCCCGCGGCGATCACCAAGCACCTTAAAATTCTCGAGCGGGCGCGTTTAATATCTCGGTCCAAACAAGGGCGAGAGCATGTTTTGAGTTTCAAACCGGCTGCGCTTAAGGAATCCGCGCGCTGGATTCAGGCGCACCAGAAATATTGGGGTGCTCAACTCCAGTCGCTCGAAGATCATCTTGTTCGATCACATGGCAGAAAACAAAAATGAGCAAAAAAAGCAGCGCCTCACCGACAACGGTTACTCTGCACAAAACATTGGAATTCCCGCCCGAAGTCGTTTTCGACGCATGGTGTGAGGCCGAACAGATATTGGAATGGTTCTGCCCGTCTGAAGATGTGTTTCTTTCTACAGCCGACATGGATGTACAACCCGGAGGGCGTTTTCACTTCGTATATACAAGGCGCAGCGATGGCGGCGTGGAACTAGAGGTCACAGGTAAATACCAGGTGGTCGACGCGCCGAAACAACTCGTATTTTCATGGATCTGGAGTGCGCACATGCCGGCAGCAGGAACCGAGACGCTGGTGAGCATAGAGCTCGCCGAGAATAACGGCGGAACTGAGCTTACGCTCACGCATTCTCAGATTCCCGATAAACATATGGAAGGTGCGCTTCGACAGGGTTGGACGCAATCGCTGGATAGCCTTGCCAAATTTACCAAAGGACTACGGAGTTAGGCACAGAGGTAATCAGCGTTTATTTATCAAGCGTCGCAATGATCGGCGCCAAAAACCCTGTCAAATTATCGGCGATGATTGCGGCGCCCTCCGCGGTCGGATGAAGACCGTCAGCCTGCAAAAATCCTGGAACCCCGCGCACGCCCTTTAACATCGCCGGATATAGCGGCGTGTTGTGCGCGGCGGCAAGTTCGGGATAGATGGCGCTATATTCCGCGCCGCGGGCGTCTGCAGCGGCGGACGATCGGGCCTTCACGCCGACAAGCGCTACAGGCACACCTAGCGCTTTTGCACGCTCAATAATCGCCGCAAGGTTTTCTTTAGCGCGCGCTGGCTCAACGCCACCGAAATAGTCATTGGCGCCAAGCGCGACGACTAAAAGGTCGGGGTTTGCAGATGTTACACTCCAGTCGAAGCGCGCCAGCCCGTTTGCGGTCGTATCGCCGGAAACGCCCGCATTGATGACACGCACAGCAACGCCTCCGGCGTTCAGCCGCTTTTCGATTTGCGCCGGCGGCGCGTCATTATCATTAAGTCCCAACCCCGCGGTCAGACTGTCGCCCAGCATGACGATCACAAACGCGTCAGCTGCAGGCTCGACGGCAGTGTTCAGCGCAGGATCGGTGCTGTTCGTCGCATTCGTCTCGACTGCTGACGCCTTTTCGCTAAGTTCTGTTTCTGCCCTGGAGGCGCCGCTCGATTCGCCGCCGCAAGCCGTCAATGCCAGCGCCATCGCTGCGATCACAAACAAGTTAAACGATAATCTCATCCCAGCCTCAAAATAGATTTCCAATCATCTGGTTAGTGAAGGAAACGTAGCGCCCAAATGCAAGCTTTATCACTGGACAAGGTTTTTCTCACCCTTCCCTCCGCCTCCGGTCCCGTCGAAATCCTGAAAGGCGTCGATTTCACCGCCGACGCAGGCGAAACGATCTCTATTGTTGGCCCGTCCGGTTCCGGAAAATCATCGCTGATTTCCATTGCCGCCGGCCTGGAGCGCGCGACATCAGGCGTTGCAACGCTTCTTGGCACACGCCTAAACGGCCGTAGCGAAGACGATTTAGCGCGATTGCGCCGCGGACGCGTCAGCCTTGTTTTTCAATCATTCCACCTTTTGCCGACCATGACGGCATTTGACAATGTGCGCGCCGCGTTAGAGATCGCGCAGATTGCAAACGCTGATGCTTTGGCTCGTGAAGCATTGGACGCCGTTGGCCTTTCGACCCGTCTTGATCATTACCCCGGGCAATTATCCGGCGGCGAACAACAGCGCGTTGCTGTCGCGCGCGCGCTGGCGCCCGGGCCCGATATTATTTTCGCTGATGAACCCACCGGTGATCTTGATACTGTCAGCAGTGCAAGCGTTGCGGATTTGTTGTTTGACATGGTCCAGGAAAAAGGCGCGACACTGGTCCTCGTCACCCATGACCTTGAACTCGCCAAGCGCGCCGACCGCACATTGCAAATGCGCGATGGTCACCTCTCATGATGCCGCTTCCTCTGCGGATTGCTCTGCGTGAACTTGCCGGCGGTTTTGGCGGGTTTCGCATTTACATCGCGTGTCTCAGCCTTGGGGCATTTGCGATCGCGGCAACAGGCTCCGTGACGGAAAGCTTTGATCGGGGGCTTATTGCAGAACAGCGGACGCTGCTGGGGGGCGATATTGCATTCACCGTCGTTCAACGGCGGGCCTCGCCGGATGAACGGCGCTGGATGGACGCACAAGGCGTCATTTCCGAAAACGTTACGCTCAATGTCATGGGCGAAGCGGGCGCCATCAGGCGGCAAGTTGATCTGCGTGCTGTCGATAGCGTTCACCCGCTTATCGGCGCGCCCATGCTTTCCCGCGGCGTTCAAACGCTTGAAGAAGCGCTTGTATATAAAGACGGGTTCTGGGGCGCGGCGGTGAGTGCTTCGACTTTTGAACAGTTCTCCCTTTCCATCGGTGACACAATTCGCCTTGGTTCTGTGGAATTTGAAATCAGAACCCAGCTGGATCGTGAATCCGACGGTCTTGGAACCGCGGGCGCTTTCGGCCCCAGTGCGCAGGTTAGTCTTGACGCCCTCGTCGAGGCTGGGCGGCTGACCAATGGTCAATTGTTTCGCAGTCACTATCACATGCTCCCGGCTTCTGCGTCAGCACCCGCGCTCGACGCCCTTGCTGCCGACGCCGAAGAACAATGGAGTGATAGTGGTTTACGGGTGCGCCGCCCGGAAGATGCTGTCGACGGACTTCAAGGCCTTCTTTCCATGCTGAATACATTTTTGTCGGTCATCGGCGTTGCTGCGCTGGTCGCTGGTGGTGTTGGTGTTGCACAAGCGACGTCAGCGTTCCTGGCTTCACGCGTGCAGTCGATTGCAGCCTTTAAAGCACTCGGCGCAAATATTGGCCTGATCCGATCGGCTTATGGGTTGCAACTTGGCGGGCTTGCCGCCTTCGGCGCGCTGATCGGCGTCGCGCTCGGCGCAGCGGCGCCTTACGCGCTTTTTGTTTTTGCCGGTGATCAAATTCCATTGCCACAAATATTAAACGTCTATCCCGGCCCCTTGTTTCGAGCTCTTATGCTTAGTCTCCTCGCCGCCGCCCTCTTTGCTCTACCAGCTTTTGGCCGCGCCAGCGCTACATCGCCGGCCGCATTATTCCGCAGCCTGACTGAAGTGACAAAACCCCGCATCCCGAGGCTTGAGCGCGTGCTGACGGGTTTTGCCGCAATCGGACTTGTTGCCGTCGCTTCGGTGACAAGCCCGCGCCCCTTTGTAACGCTGATGTTGCTGGCCGGCGCGGCGGTCGCCTATCTCGTGCTTGTCGGCGCCGCCTGGCTTATTCGGCGCATGGCCCGCAACGCCGCTCACAGATTACAAGGCATGCGCCGCATCGCCATGGCTAATCTCGGCGGTCCCGGATCGCTGGCGCCAACGATTGCACCGGCGTTGGGGCTCGGCCTTGCGCTTCTTACTCTTGTTGCCTCCGTGCAGAACAATCTCCTGCGCCAGGTGCGGGAAACCGCGCCGGCGAATGTACCATCGCTCGTCTTTTCGCAAATCCCCGGCGACGCCTATGAGACTTTCGATAAAGTTCTCGCTAATGAGGGCGTCGATATCGCCGACCCAGACACATACCGCCGGGCGCCGCGATTAATTGGGCGCGTCATCAGCCTGAAAAGTAAACCGCTGGTCGAAGAAGACGTCGCCGAATCCGAACGCTGGGTTGTGGATGGAGAAATTGGCCTTACCTATATCGCCGCAAAACCGCCAGAAGCGGAATTAACCGAGGGCGACTGGTGGCCCGAGGACTATCAGGGACCTCTTCTTGTTTCCGTAGAGCATGATGCAGCGAAAGGCCTTGGCTTGTCGGTTGGTGATGCGATCGGCTTTCGGATTTTCGGTCGCGAAACCGAAGCAAAGGTCGCATCCTTGCGCAAGGTCGATTGGGGCGGCTTTGGCGCCAATACAGCGTTCATCCTGTCGCCCGGTACGCTGGAAGCGGCGAACCCGTCGCATTACGCCATCGCGCAGGCGAGCGCTGCGCAAGAGCGTGCAATTATCAGCGCCCTCGGCGATACGCTGCCCGGCGTGGTCGTTTTTCAGACCAGTACGTTTCTGGCTGTTGCCGCGCGGTTGTTGGGAAACATCGCCATCGCCATTAATGCCGCCGCTGGTATCGTGACGGTCGCGGGGCTTTTGGTGCTGATCGGCGCCTTCGCGGCGATGACCCACAAACGTCGAGGCGAAGCGGCGTTGTTAAAAACCTTTGGCGCTTCGAAAAACGCGATCCTTGCTCTTTATGCAGGCGAGTTCGCGATCGCCGGCGCCGCCGCCGCCTTCCTGGGCGCGGTGATGGGTGTCGGCGCCGCCTATCCCGTTGTCATCAATGTGTTTGAAGCCAAATGGCATTTTCCGTGGGCGACAATTTTGACAGTATCCGGTTTTGCGGTCCTCGCCGCCGCTGTTGGCGGCGCGATCACCGGCATAGTTGCACTCAGCCAGTCGCCTGCACAGGTTTTAAGGGCGCGTTAGAAGCGCTAGCTTAAAGTAGCTTATTTTATCTAGGCTGCTTTTGTTTTCTTACGCCCGGCAAAACCAAGGCCGGCAAGTCCGGAAAGAAGAAGCAGTCCTGCGGCAGGCAGTGGTGTTTCGACAACTGTAAAAATGAGATCATTAAAATCATTATCGCCGCCGCCCACCAGATCTTCAAAGCCAACAATCACTGACCCGTCTGTATTTTGGATCAGCGCGGCGTGTATAACATTGTCGAAATTGTCCGATGCCAATCCGGTGAAGAACGACGCGCGCGCACTCAAATTATCCAGGCGAAAGAGAATTGACTGTCCAGCCGCGAATGTGCCGATATCGATCGTGGAACCAATCGCATCAGCTTTATTGTTGAACAAAAACCTATTGCCGAACGACACATCAAACAGACTGCTGCTGTCTGCTGCGGACACGCTATCAAAACGAACAGTGACCCGCCCATTGCCACTCGCTTCTATTTGATTGGTGGTGGTGTTGATGGTCAGCGCGTTCGCAGAACTCGCAAACCCAAGAAATGCCAAACCTGTGATGGCTGCAATTGTTTTACTGGTGAATTTCATACTAACGGGACTCCGCCTTTACTGTTATTGGGCGCTACCTGCGCGTGATATGCTTATGCGTTTCATTCTCAAGTGGAGTCAATTACACAATCGTAACTTTCTGAAAAAGACTCACTAACTAGCTGTTTTCTTTGGATTTTCTCAAAGTGGATGTTTGACGCGAAGGCGGCGCCTCTTAAGGTTGCATATTGAGAGATTCTACCCCTAGCCTGTTCAGTTTTGATAAACGAACCGACATGCCAAAATACTTAAGCAAGAAAGACGCCGCATTCATTGTCCGTCGCATGAAGGACCAAAACTCGCGGTCGCGCTAATTGCTCGATCGCATCAGCAGCATGACACCGCCAACCGTCAGGATAAGCGCCGCCGCTTGTGCAAACCCAAACGGCTCGCCGATCACAAGAACCGCAGCAACAACCGTTGCCGCCGGCCCTAATCCGCCGGTCGCGCTTGATAGTCCTGGCCCCACGCGCGCGATGGCTTCGGAAATCATAAAACTGGGCGCCACCGTGCACAAAATGGCGAGGAACAAACCCAAACCAATGATGCTCGGTGTCAAAGGCGTCATGGTCGCATGGGTCGACATAACAGCAAAGTGAATCAATATCGCAATAGCAGCGGCGCCCATCGCGATGCTGGTAAAGAGCGCTGACCCGAGCTGTGCGATCACGGGTTTGCTGGCCGTTACGTAAAACGCGAACAAAACCGCCGCGAGAAAGACCAGCGCCGCGCCAAGAGCCGCATTCGGGCCCAAAGTGTTGAATTCCTGAAAAGCCAACAGCGCGACGCCGCTATAGGAAAGCACAAGGGCGACGGCATGACGCCAGGTTATTTTGTCACCAAAGGCAATAAACGCCAGAACAGCAACGATTGTCGGATAGAGAAAAAGAATGAGCCGCTCAAGCTGCGTGGAAATGAACCGAAGCCCCGTGAAATCGAGCCATGTGCAAATATAATAACTAAGAACGCCCAACCCGCTCGCAAAGATGATCGCGCGATGTGTAATAGCCAGTTTGTTTCTCTTTACGAACAAAAATCCGACCAACAGAAATATCGGCAATGATATGCCCATGCGCAGCGCCATCATCTGTTCAACATTGGCGCCGAGCCCAAAGGCAAGTTTCATCACGACGCCTTTGAGTGAAAAAAGCATCGCCCCTGCCGCTGCCAGCAATATGCCGCTCAAATGCCTGAAGTCTGTGGTCATTAATGCGCTGTGATTTTCTTTCGACTGAGCGGGAAAACACCAGCTCCGGTCCGGACCAGTTCTTTGTTATTGCAAATGGGGTAGAGACTGCGGCGGTCAGCGCTCATCAAGACGCAAAAAGCGCGCCGCATTATCGTGCAAAATTGCGGCTTTTTGCTCAGTCGTCAGGAACGGCGCATCGTTGATTGCGTTGATTCCTGCTTCTATTAATCCGGGCCACACCATTTGATCTGAGCCGAACATGATGCGCTCGGTAAACCCGGCCCGGGTGAGGTCTTCCAGAAAATTATGATATTCCGCCCGCGTCAGCGCCATTTGCAAAACGCCGGTGTCCACATAAAGCTGGGGGTGTGCGTAGAGCATCGCCTTCATCTCGTCACGCATGGGCCACCCGGCATGCATCACATAAACGCGCAATGTCGGATGACGTATCAATATTTCTTCGAGCGCCAAGGGATTACTGAGCCGCGCTCTATAGCCGTCAAATAAATACGCGGCGCCTGGCGGTCCAACACCGATATGAATACCCACGGGAATATCTTTTTCTGCAGCCATGCGCCAAAAGCCGTCAAATCTTTCATCATCGGGCGCAATACCAGCATATTGATTGCTGACCTCAGCGAGGACTTCAAAACCACCCTCATCAAAATAGCCGGCGATTTCTTCAGGCGTATAGGTTCCACGCGCGATATTGAGTTGGTGTCCGGAAATTATTCGATCCGGCGAAAGCGCCTTCCATGCGGCGACCCGTTCGCGCGGGCCGCTCAACACGCCAACGACATTGAGGCGTTCAAGTTCGGCCAGGGACTGATCACGGAGCGCATCATCAGTTTCAGCAGACCAGATCGGCTCCGCGCAAGGCGGCGCCTTTGAGCGCGATATCAATCCCGCCCCCCACGGTTCACGCGGATCATGAGCTGGGCCCGCCGTGTCTCCGAAACAAACGCCGAGCGGCGGTGGACCTTGCGCTGTCGCGGCCATAGCATGGAGGTGCATGTCGATAACCGGGCCTTTGTAAGGTGCGCTGTTTGACATTGTTGTCTCCGGTGCGCAGCCGAACAGAAAAATCGCCGCGGCAATCGATCCGTATCGCGATAATTGCATTTGGAACCTCCTCTTAAGTACTTATTTGTTCGGTTACACTTCAATCCAAACACTGCGGCCTTCGAGAGATACTCAGGATACTTTGCTCATCCCAGACATCGTATCTAGTCGTCTCGCATACCAACGAAAATAGCAATCAGGGCGATCATCCCGCCATATCGAAAAGCAGAATCAAGAACCGGCCCGCGCATCACATCAGACCGCCATAACTCAAACCAGCTTTCCGCGATGACGATGAAACCGACAAACAGCATGAAAATGGCAACACCACAGCCCGCCAGCGCGATCTCCTTTGCCGCGGCAAATGCCGAAGCGTCGCCATTTCGCGCCGCCCACATTCTTTGTGCGCCAAGGACAGACATGACGCCGGCTATTGCTTTGGAAAGCATTATAAACAGCGCCCCCAGCCAGAGGACAATAGGGAAAGACGTTGCCTTCCAGTGCTCCGCGCCGCCGTCAAAGGTTGCCATGGACGTCGCGGCGCCGACAGCGCCCAATGTTCCGTTCCAGTCCATGACATTGCCGAAGGCGCCCACACCCCCCCACAAAGCAACGCCTACCACTAATAATATCTTGATATTGCGCAACACCTGATCCCCCCCCCTTTTTTGCGTTTGGGTAGTAGACAGAGTTTCGGCGGCTCAAGCAATAATCAACATGAAAGCAAGCGCGGCAATGGCGCGAAGTCGCTAGCGTTCAATAATCCGTAAGGAAATAGTCACGGGCCTAATACCGGACCAGGGCCGAACCCCAGGCTAGACCGCCGCCAAGAGCGGCAAAGACCAAAAGCTGCTCACGCTCAATACGGCCGTCATTGATACCGGCTTCGAGCGCCAGCGGTATCGACGCCGATGAAGTGTTGGCATGTTTGTCGATGGTGACGATAACTTTGCTCTCATCGAGATCGAGCTTTTTAGCGCAGGATTGAATGATGCGGATATTTGCCTGATGGGGCACAAACCAGTCGATCTCATGACGGCTTATCTTGGCCCGTTCGGTAACTTCAAAAACTGCATCGGAAATTTCCTGAACAGCGTTGCGGAAGACTTCCTTGCCGTTCATGCGCACCTTACCGACGGTGCCGGTCGAGGCTGGTCCACCATCGGCGTATAAATGGTCAGCAAGTCGGCCATCAGCTGCAAGATATGTCGCGAGCACGCCGCGCGGACGGCGGGCAGTTCGCGGCGGTTCGCCGCTCAAGACAACCGCGCCGGCGCCGTCGCCGAAGAGGACGCAGGTTGCGCGATCCTCCCAGTCGAGAAAACATGAAAGCTTTTCCGCGCCGATGATCAGCGCGTGCTTGACCTGGCCACTCGTAATGAAATTATGGGCAATGTTAAGACCATAGATGAAGCCGGCGCAGGCCGCTGAAACATCAAAAGCGATGCCGGTTGGAACACCGAGCTTTTGCTGGACGTAAACCGCGGTCGATGGAAATGTCTTATCAGGCGTCACGGTCGCGACGATGATTAACCCAATATCGCGCGGCTTCAGGCCGGCCTTATCAAGCGCTTTCCATGCTGCATTGGTCGCTAGATCTGAGGTGACCTCGCCGTCAGCAGCAAAATGCCGTTGACCGATACCGCTGCGTGAGCGGATCCACTCGTCAGAGGTCTCGACTGTCTTTGAGAGCTCGTGATTGGTGACGACATTATCGGGCAGATAGCCGCCAACGCCGGAAATTACGCATTCAATATCTGTCATGAGGCCCGCCGCCGACTATTTCACTACACATTCCATCCGAACTGGCGACTGTTGCATTATTTTTTTTGCATTGCACCTAAAAAACCGGACGGTTTTCGGGCTTCAACTGACAAACACATCCAGGACGAGGCCAATCGCGGCAATCAGAACATAGGTCCCGAACAGCTTTGACAGGAGTTCACCGCGTACCCGGTGCGCCATCAACGCGCCCAGCGGCGCCGCGATACCCGCCATCAAGGCCATGGCGGCAAAGGCCGGCAGATTGAAATAGCCGACGGAACCAGGCGGCAGCGCCGCAGCGCCGCGCCCGGCGAGGATGAAGCCGACGACGCCCGGCCCCGCGACAGCAACACCAAAGCCCGCCGCCGTCGCAATCGCCTGGTGGATCGCACGTCCGGACATCGTCATTACCATCACGCCGACGGCGCCGCCCCCAAGCCCCATCATGCTGGAAAAGAAACCTGTGCCAACGCCGATCGGGATTTTCACGCGCTTGCTCAGAAGCTGACCGGACGTATTAGGTTTCTTTTTACCGCCGACCAGTCGTTTCCAGGCGATATAAAGAGCGCCCCCCGCAAAGACGATGGTCAACAACTCAACCGGCGCCCATTTCGCAACCAGACCGCCGCCGGCTGCACCAAGGGCAATCCATGGCGCCCAGGCGCGCAAGATCTCTCCATCCACATGGCCTGCGCGGTGATGAGTCATCAGGGCACGGATCGAAGTGACAATGATAACGCCGAGCGACGTGCCGATCGCCGTTTTGAGGCTTTGCGCCTCACCGATGCCAATCGTCGTAAAAACTGCATAAAGCGCGGGCACCGTGATGATGCCGCCGCCAATACCAAAGAGACCGCCGGCAAATCCAGCAGCAAAACCCGCCGCCAGGACGCCCGCGATCAACAAAGGGTTGGACAGTATGAAATCGATCATTGGCGCATCATACGTGCGCCAGCGTCATCTGTGCGAGCGCCTGATCGAGAATATCGCTCCGTGCTGATGGGGCATTTTCCGAGATGAACCGTCGCCAGCGCCTGGCGCCTGGCGCGCCGTGATAAAGACCGAGCATGTGTCTTGTGATTGAATGAGGACGGACCCCTTGTTCGAATTGCTCTTTAATATAGGCGGACATTTTCAGGACAACGCTCTCGCGTGACGGCGCCATGCATTCTGCGCCGAATATCTCCCGGTCCGCATCAGCTAAAATATAAGGTTCGCCATAGGCTGTCCGGCCCAGCATCACGCCGTCAACTTCGGGAAAAAACTGTATCGCCTCGCCCAGCGAAGAAACACCGCCATTGAGAATGATCGACAGTTCCGGACGTTCGCGTTTCAGTCGCCTGACAAGATCATAATCGAGTGGCGGAATTGTCCGGTTTTCCTTCGGCGACAGCCCTTCAAGCCAAGCCATGCGCGCGTGAACGATAAAGATGGTGCAGCCTGCGCTTGCAATCTTATCGACAAATTCAAAAAGGCTCTTTTCTGGATCCTGATCATCGACGCCAATACGGCATTTGACGGTGACCGGGATTGCGACAGCGTCGCGCATCGCGGTCACGCATGTGGCGACAAGCGCAGGTTCTTTCATCAAACAGGCGCCGAAGGCGCCGGACTGGACCCGGTCGGACGGACAACCGACATTGAGGTTGATTTCGTCATAGCCAAAATCTGCGCCGATGCTTGCGGCAGCGCTTAACTTTGCCGGATCGCTGCCACCAAGCTGTAAAGCGACGGGATGTTCACTCTCGTCAAAACCGAGGAGATAGTCCCGGGCGCCATTGATGATGGCGTCTGCCGTGATCATCTCCGTATAAAGCCGCGCATGTTTTGTCATCAGCCGGTGAAAATAGCGGCAATGGCGATCGGTGCCGTCCATCATCGGCGCAACGCAGAATTTCCAATCGTGGCTCATGGGCTCTACTTAGCTGAGAGCCCCGCCATAACGCAATTTTCCGCTCCACATTGCCGGTTGGCCTCTCATAGCGGCGTCCCCGCCGCCCCCCGACAAGCGGTTTCGCTTCACCTCTCGCCGGACTGGGACCGTAAATAAGCAATGACATCGTTGCGGGTCTGCGCATCTTCGAACTCGATGGGCATTTTGCTGTTGGCGCCTGTGTCGCCAAGATAGTCCTGAAGGAATGCCGACGGACCTTCCAGCCACTCAAATAAATGCTGCTCGTCCCAGACAAGACCTTTGTCCTTCGCCTTGGCCAGGCTATCGCTATATCTATAACCGGGATAAGAACCCGCTTCGCGCCCAATAATGCCGTTCAATACGGGGCCAAACGCATTCCTGGCATCTGGACCAACCTGATGACACGAGGCGCAGGCTTGAAAGGCTGTTGCGCCATTTGCCACGTCGCCCGACCCGAAGGCAGCCTTGGTCGCGCCTTCCGCCGGCGCCACATATCCAAAACGCGCCCTCTTCACCGGATAGCCCAGCGAGTCCTGCGTACTGAAAGCCTCATGACATGAGTGGCAGAATTTCTGGCTTGTCCCCATCTTTCTACCGTCTTTATTCACCCGGCCATAAAACCAGCCATCGGTATCCGGCGCTATATCATCCCCCATTTTTTCCATCGTAAATAACGGCGCTGGAAAGAAACCGGAATCTTCTTTGATCTTGAAACTTTCTTTCGCGATCTTCGTGCCGATAGGCAGATCAACATTCTGATTTCCATATTCAACATAACCTTCGTGACCGATATCATTCACATAAGTCATCATATAGCGCCCGCTATGAACGCCAGGTCTCGCGGGTAAAGTGGAGGCGGCTTTCCAGTCCGGATATTCGTCAGCGATTTCATTGTCGCCTTTTTGATAACCTGCGATCAAACTGGCGCGTGCCGTTCGATAAATATCATCAGCCTCAGCATCAGTGAGCGCCGCATCCGCCGTAACCAGATCCGTGCCATCTGACAGGGTCCAGCCATCCATGTAAAAATAAGCGAGAGCACCCACAATCGCGAGTGCCGTCCCTGGCAGCAACAATCCACTGAATTTCATCGTCATATCCCCTGTCTGATTTTCCGTCGCCATCATATGGCGAGAGTTCAATCCTCGCAGCGTTGAGAATCGCTGCGCAGTCCGCAAATTACCAATGCCAATGGATCATCTGTTCGATAACCACAGGTTCTGAACCCGACCGTGCCCGGCTGAAAGCGCCATATAGGCCAGCTCATAGACGACACTCTATTTTGAAACCACCGTCGTAATCGCGTGTGGTGTGCCGAGAAATGCGGATACAGGGCATCTGTCAGCATAATCGACAAGAACGTCTCTGTCTTCTTCGGTGATGGCGTCCTCAACGATAATTTCACGCGTCAAAGCTGTGGCCTGACCTTCGCGTTGCTGGCTAACGGCGACAAAGAATTTGGTGATGTTTAGATCTCGCAAACTGATTGCCATTTTTAGCGCCTGAGCTGTACTCAAAGCCAGGCCAAACAGCACATATTCAACGGGCGAAACAACAGCCGCGGTTTCATTGTCGTTATCGTGTGGTTTGATCTCAATGGCAGCGCGTCGCGTCGCCAGCCCCGCATTGAACTGGTCCTCAACATCAAAGCTGATAAGCACCGAACCCGCGGACAACTCGCGCGGATCAATAGATATTGAGTGAGTATGATGATGGTCGTCCGTCACTGTTATCCACCTATGGTTACAAATCGCCATCGTCGCCACTGCTGGCTTTCGACGTCCGGCGCAAAAAAACTGGCCGATTTAAGATTATCGATAAATAATGCGCGCGGTGGAATCGAAAGGGAGAAGGCTAATTCCAGCCGCGCGCCCGCGCTCGCAACCGGGGAAAGCCTAGCGGAGCATCCAATGTTACAAGCAGCGGTTTTCTCTAAAAGAAAACTTTATTCGTCGGTCAACGTTATCAGATAAGCAATGATGTTTGCGCGATCCTGGGCGTCGGGAACGCCAGCTGGATATAATTGCGCCATGCGATTACCCGGGATAAAACCCTTTATGTCGGCAAGGTGACGATCGAGCGTCTCCGCTGTCCAAATGACGTCCGACTGTGTCATCGCATCGGAATATTTAAACCCCTCCAGACCGCCGGCCTTGCGACCAACGACGTCATATAATGAAGGGCCTAATCGATTTTGCCCCGGCGCCACAGAGTGACATGTCGCACATTTTTTATATGCGGCTTTTCCCGCTTCGATATCACCCGCAACTGCGCCTGAGTTTTCTTCAGCGGCGACAGCGATAGTTGAATTTGTTACAAGACCTAAAGCCATGACCATCAGCGCAGCGCTGACGGTCATAGAATGTTTCACAAAACTACCCCGAAACATGTGAACCCCTCTCCTACTTTAATTGCCATTCTGCGCAGCGCGAAGCACTGGGTAGAACTGTGTGAAGGTAAAGTCTGTCGCTGCATTGACTTCATGACAGCTGTTGCATGCCTCAGTCGGGAACGCCTCAGCAGTTTTTTCGTAAGGTTCGGCTTTGTGTCCAAAACTGAAATAGACCCAGCCGCCTGGCTCGTCTGGATAACGGGCGTTGTCCTTGTAAGCCAATTCAAGGCCCTGGAATTCGCCCTGGAAATAGCCCTGGCCGCTCACTTCGCCTGACGAACCGTTGGTCGCGTCATTGCCATTTTCGCTTTGACGAACCAGCGTCAGTTCTTTTGCGATCTGCGTACCCTCTGCAAACTCACCGGTCTTTTGAAAGTAGCGGTAGGCGGATTGCTCGATATAAACATTGTGAAATTCAGGGAACGGCGCCGCGCCGCCATTAAGCGCGTTCGGTGTCAGCGGGGTGCCGACATAGATCCATTTGCGCCAATCCACCGGCATCTTGACGGCGCCGCTGGATGTAAATTCCGGCTTGGCAATGGTCTCACCGCCATCCGACATGCTCGCCATACCGCCCGCTGTTGATGCTGATTTCGCAGCCGCTGTCGCAAGCTCTGGATAGGCGAATGTATACACCCAATCAGCATCCTGGACCGGCACGTGACAGCCAAGACAATCAGCCTGGTAATCAGTTGCAACTTGAACATCGGGCGCATCAGCCTTGAACAGCGCCCATCCCCAACCTTCACCCCATAGCGGGTTGCCGGGGAAACGACCTTGGGTGTCTTTCACCATCACAAACCAGACTTGCGGATCCGTCGCCCAGTGAGCGCGTCCCGTTGTCAAATCTGCACCTTCAGCCGCGCGAACTTCTTTTATGAGAACAGCGCCATCTGGATAGGCGCCGTTCTCTTTAAAGTAGGCGATGACATCTGGCGTTGTATAAACGCTGTGAATGCCATTGCCTTCGCCATTTTCGTTAACGATGCCCCAGCTGCCTATGTGCGACCAGCGGGTTGTGAAATCTTTTGGCTTCGAGATGTTCCCCTGCGCGTCAACGATCGTTTGATAAGTAGACGCTGCCGATAAGGCGCTTGATGCAGACGATGAATTTGATCCGCCTGACTGGCCAGGGTTCGAACACGCCGCCACCAGGGCCACAGCCCCAATTATAGCAGCGCGCACAACATAAGATTGCTGAAACATTCGTTTTCCTATTTCTTTGTTATTTATTTCTGCGCAGCGCGAAGCACTGGGTAGAACTGTGTGAAGGTAAAGTCTGTCGCTGCATTGACTTCATGACAGCTGTTGCATGCCTCAGTCGGGAATGCCTCAGCAGTTTTTTCGTAAGGTTCCGCTTTGTGACCAAAGCTGAAATAGACCCAGCCGCCTGGCTCGTTTGGATAACGGGCGTTGTCTTTATACGCCAATTCAAGGCCCTGGAATTCACCCTGAAAATAGCCCTGGCCGCTCACTTCACCTGACGAACCGTTTTCGGGGTCATTGCCATTCTCGCTCTCACGAACCAATACAAGCTCTTTTGCGATCTGCGTACCTTCAGCAAACTCACCTGTTTTCTCAAAATGTTCGTAAGCGGATGGTTCAATGTAAACGTTATGAAATTCGGGGAACGGCGCGGCGCCGCCATTAAGCGCGTTTGGCGTCAGCGGCGTGCCAACATAAATCCATTCGCGCCAATTTTGAGGCGTTTTAACAGCGCCCTCACTTGTGAATTTTGGTTTTTTTACATCGGCCGCTAAAACAGCGCCGCCCGATGACATTACGACAGAAGCAAGCGCCCCTAGAAGTATCGATTTACGAAATGGCCTCATTATTGTCGTCCTTTTCATGCTGGATAGCTGGTTGAATCCCGTATTAAAGAATCCGCTTATGCGCCTCTAATTGCCAATACAAATCACTCATTCGCATCATAACCTGTGGTTTCCATAGCCAGAGCTTTGATTAATCGTAGCTGTACAGAACCTACTGAACGCCAGCTTCGAGTTGCTTGCGCTCTAGTATGATTAGTGCGTTCTTCGGCGCCGCCGCGATGGCTTGATCGTAAGCCCAACCTGCTTCGTCCAACCGGCCCAATTGCAGGTAAGACCTGGCAAGCTGACGCCACTCCTCACCGGTTCCGCCATTAGCTCTGAGGCGTGCGTCTAGCCCCTGAACCATCACGTCGATTTGATTGCGTCTCTCCTCTTCTGGCAGGGCCGCAATCCGGTCGAATTGTGTGCGCCTGATCCCGTCGTCAGAGAGTTGGATGCCATTGGCGCTGAGTTCGTTACGCACCATCGCCTGCAAAGGATGATTTTCAGGGGCAACTGACGCAAATTGTGACCAATATGACTGAATCGCTGCCGTATCGGTGCGTTGGCGCGCCTCCAACCCCAGATAAAACAGGGCGCCAGGATCATTTGCATCAAGGGCGAGGATTTTCTTAAAAATACCCCTGGCGGGTTCGCTAACGCGGCCATCGTCCATACGCATGAGATGTTCGGCCGCCGCGCCCAACAGAAAAATACGTTCGGCGGGGGCCTCACTAAGACTTGCGGCTTTGATGAACGCCGTCGGGGCGTTTTGTGAATTTTGTGCGCTCAGTTCAACGGCCAGCGCCTGCCATTCATCACGGCTCCCTGCCGCCGCGCTGAAAAACGCTGTATACTGGTTTTGAAGCTCAGTGACTTCACGCCCATTGACATCAAGCGCCTGCACAGAAGGACCAAAAACCGCGCCAGGTAAATGTCCGGGAGATCCTGTCACCAAATATACACCGCCGCCGACGAGAGCGACAAACACGAGCGGCAATAACGATTTGCGCATCCTGTTGATCTTCACCTCACGCCTCACCGTCAATGATCATCGACCGCTTTTTGTGTTCACGCAATTCGCCGTATCTATTGATAATCAGCGCCGTCAATATCAACGCGGAAACCCCATACCCCGCCCATATATATCCGCCGTGACCGCCCATTGATAAAAACTCAACCATTGGAATGGGCTCCTTCTATGGGTGCAATGACCGGGCGGCTCGGCGCACGTTCGCGCTTTCGCCGGATCTGCGCTTTTTCCAGATCAAGCCTTACGCCGGTGAGAACCAGCCAGGCAAAGAGGCATCCATAAGCCGCCATCATCAAAAACAGCGGCGTCAGCATTGATGGGTGGATGCTCGGTCCGCCTGCCTTAAGCAGGCTTGCCGGCTGATGCAGGCTATTCCACCAATCAACCGAAAATTTGATAATCGGTATGTTGATGAGACCGACAAGCGCAACAATGCGGGCAAATTTTGCTGATCGCATTGGGTCGTGACTACTGCGCCAAACGGCAATGTACCCCAAATAGATAAACAACAGGACGAGCATCGATGTCAGCCGCGCGTCCCACACCCACCAGGCGCCCCATGTGGGTTTGCCCCACACCGCGCCAGTAAACAGCGCCAGAAAAGTAAAAGCGGCGCCAATCGGCGCGGCGCGGCGCGCCGCCAGATCGGCAAGCGTATGGCGCCAGACAAATGCAATGGCGCTCATAAAAGCAATAAAAACATAAACGCCAAGCGCTAATGTCGCCGCCGGCACGTGAATATACATAAGCCTTACAGTGTCGCCCTGCTGGTAGTCCGCCGGCGAAAACACCAGCCCGAACAAAAGGCCGGCACAAAGCAACGTTGCCGTCAACGCAATCACAACCGGCTCCAGGCGCATGGCCAGATTTTTAAAGCGAATGGGATTTGAAAAGTAACTCAGCAATTCCAGCTCCTATTCCAGCGCAAGGCGCAATGACAGTGCGGCAAACGTCGGCGCCGCGACAAACAACAAAAGACATATCGCCACGAGAACACTAAGCTCCGGCGAGAACAGCCGATCGGCGTCAAGCGTCGCCATGCTCGCTCCGACGCCGAATATCAAAACCGGAATTGTTATCGGCGCCGACAATGCCGATGTAAGCAATCCACCAGATCGAATGCCGGCATTCAGCGCGGCCGCGGATAATGATGCGAGCGCCAGCGGGGGGCTGCCGATCAGTATGATGAACGCAACCTTCAGCGACGCCGCCGCGTCAAGGCCGTACATCATCAGGAATAACGGTGTTGCAACAACAAACGGTACGATAGCGCTCGTCCACAGGGCAATGCATTTGGCAATCACATAAAGCGGCAAGCTTTGCCCCTCTGCAGTCAGCACCTGCACTGTGCCATCATCCATATCCGACTGAAAAAGATCAGCGGACGCCAGTTGAACCGAGAGCGCCGCCGCCAACCAAACCAGCGCCGGCGCCAGCGGCGCCAGTACAGATTTCTCCGGTCCCATCGCAAAAGCGGTAAACCCAACAAAAATTGCAAAAAATAGCAGCCCATGAAACCACCCACCGCCTAAACGGAACGCCAGTTTAAAGTCCCGGTCTATAAGCGCGACCATATTTGACAAATCATTCATGGGTTACGCAATGTGAAGGTCATTTGACGGAATCTGTAATCGCTCATGGGTCGCAATAATCGCCATGCAACCCTTTGATAGATGCTGACAAAGGGTTTCGGTTACAAAGGTGCGTCCTTCATCATCGATCGACGCCGTTGGTTCATCTAAAAACCAGACGGTGCGGCGAGAGATAAGCGCCCGGGCGAAGTCGAGGCGTTTTTTTTGCCCCGCCGAGAGATTTGCGGCCTGAACGTCCGCCATACCTTTCAGGCCGACACGGGAAAGTGCGGACGCCGCCTCGGTTTTATCAGCACGATACAGGCGCATCCAGAATGCAAGATTCTCCCCCACAGTAAGGCCCGGCTTCACCGGAATCCGATGCCCCAGGAAAAGCACAGATCCGACTGGGGGATGCGGCGCACTTTCACTGTCCTTTGATGTCCATGCCATGCGTCCTTCGACAGGCTTTGTCAGGCCGGCAAAAACGTTCAGTAAACTTGATTTTCCGGCGCCGTTGCGGCCAAAGATCTGGGCTGCCTCTCCTGCACGAAGGTCGAGATTGATGCCGCGCACAACGGCAGCGCCGCCTCTGTCGCAACCAAGATTTTCAACCACAAGCCGCGGGGCGCCCATCAACGGCTCCATCAGCTTGTGCGGCGTTGGCTGGAAGCACGCACACGAAACCGCCACAAAATGACGCCGCCTAAGGCAGTAAAAAAAAGCGGCGCGCCCCATAGAAAGAAAGTGTCAGCGCTCAGGCGGGGCGAAAACAAAATATCGTCGCCATAGGCCGCCACCAGTTTTTGTAAAATCTCCTGATCGGTGCTGCCGCCGGTGATCTCTGCTTCGATGTAATGACGAATTGATTTTGAAACTTCCGCGTCACTCTCGGCCACCGAATGGCCGACACAGATAGGGCATCGCACCATTTTGAACAGTCGATCAGCGCGCGCGCGATCTTCAAGGCCCAGCGCTTGTACCGGGTCGGACTGCGCGGGATCGGCGCTGGCGGCGCCCGCAAATTGCAGCGCCGTGAAAACGACCATGATGGTCAGCAAAACTCTCATTTCGCTGGCGCCACTTCATACCCAGAGACGGTTTTAGTTTTTGGCGCCGGCGCACGTTTTATTGCACCGAAAAACCCGAGCGCGCTCACCATCGCACCGAAAAATGCAATCACACAGCCTGCCCATATCCACGAGATAAACGGCCGGTGATAGAGCCGCAGCGCCCAGTCGGGTTCGGTTGCGCCCGGTACGCTCAGATCACCGATCGTCACATATAAGTCAGCCCACAAACTTCGCTTGATTGCCGCTTCCGTTGTTGTGGTTTCAGCCGCAGGATACCAACGACGTTCCGGCGTGATAATGCTTTCACGCGCACCGCCGTCTTTTACCAGAATGATATCGGCTCGTTCGCCGGTAAAATTACTGCCTTCATATCGATGCACGCCCTGAAAGGTCAGTGCGTAACCCGCCATCGAAACCTGATCACCCGGTTTCACGCTGACAATTTGTTCGTTTGAAAGAAACGCTGTGCCCAATACGCCAATCGCCGCAACTGCAAAGCCGCCATGGGCAAAAAGAATACCGAAATCGCGCCGTTTCCATTTCACTTGATATCCGCCCCTGGGGCGTCCGCTCGACGGCGCAGCTGCTGCTGCGACAAAACAGGCAACCCCGACGCCAAAGAGCATGGATTGAAAGGCTGTCATGGGAGAGAACAAACCCGCGATAATGGTAACGCCGACAAAGGCGCCCAAAGGCGCCCTCAGTTCCTTTGCGAGAGTTTTCAATTCATGGTCGCGCCAACGGATAAGCGGCGCACAGGTCATAACGACCAGCAGCGCAAATAATATTGGCGTAACGGTTACATTGTAATATGGAGCGCCAACGGAGACTGGCGCGCTCCCCACGGCCTCAAGAATAATCGGATAAATCGTTCCTGTGAGGATCGTCGCCGCCGAAACCATCAGTAAGAGAATACCGCCCAGCATTGCGGTTTCACGGCTCAATAAAGCAAAACCCCAGACCGAGCCCGCGGCGCGCATGCGAGATAGCGCAAGCCCCAAACCGCTGCCCGCGAGCAAGACAAAAAAGCTGAAAATCATCGCGCCGCGCGCCGGATCAACGGCAAAGGAATGAACCGAGGTTAAAACACCAGAGCGAACCAGAAAGGCGCCGAAAATGCTCAGGGAAAAGGCCGCGCAAGCCAAAAAAAGCGTCCAGTGCGCCAACCCGCCGCGATTCTTCCAGACCATTGCTGAGTGCGCGAGCGCAATGCCCGTCAATAGCGGTAAGAGACTCGCATTCTCGACCGGATCCCAAAACCACCACCCTCCCCAACCGAGTTCGCGATAAGCCCACCAGGACCCCAGCCCAACCCCAAGCGTCATGAACGCGACCGGCGTAAATATCCAGGGCAGCATCTCGGCGACATTGATGCGATCAAAGTTTTTGGTGAACAGCAACGCCACAGCAATTGCATATGGAACGGCAAAACCAACATATCCCGCGTAAAGCACAGGCGGATGGATCGCCAGGCCAGGGTCTTGCAACAACGGGTTAAGACCGCGACCGTCCAGCGCCGCAGGATCCAATCGAATAAACGGATTGGACGCAGCCAGTAAAAACAAAATTGTGAAAGCGCTGATAACGCCGAGGACCGATATTGCAATCTGCCGCTCGTCCCTCTGAAGGTGATTGATCAGCGCGAAGGCGGCGCCGTAAAACCCGAGCAAGACAGCCCATAACAACATGGACCCCTCGTGATTGCCCCAGGCGCCGGCTATTTTATAGAGTAACGGTTTTGTCGAATGGCTGTTTTGCGCCACCAACAAGACGGAAAAATCTGATTGAATAAAACTTGCGATCAATAACAAAAGCGCGGTTGTCAGCGCTGCCGCCTGGGCAATGGCGGCAACGTCACCCAGCCGTTCAAATGACAACGACCGGACCGAAGGGATAACGCTCAAGCCCTGCAGAACAGCACAGGAAAAAGCGATCGCAAGAGCAAGATGGCCTATCTCGGGCAGCATTCAATTACGCTTTTTCGGTGTCGAGAATGACTGTCAACGCGTTGCAAAGCGCCAATATGTCTTCGTCAGAGTGAAACGGCGACGGTGTCAGACGCAAACGCTCCGTACCGCGCGGCACCGTCGGATGCACAATCGGTTGAACATAAATATCGAACTCGTCCAGCAGACGCCTCGCAGTCATCACGCAAACCGCTGCATTGCCGATAATCACCGGAACAATATGGGTTGGACCGTCAAGAAATTTGATCCCATGGTCTTTCAAGGCGGTCTTGAGCATGTGCACGCGCATTTGATGACGCACGCGGTCATCATTATTCTTTCTGAGATGCTGTATGCTCGCTAATGCGCCCGCTGCGATCGCCGGTGCCATCGCAGTCGAAAAAATAAATCCTGGCGCATGACTGCGAATAGCGTCAACCAACGGTCGTGCACCCGCAATATAACCGCCCATAACGCCGAACGCTTTACCAAGCGTCCCCTGTATAACGTCGATGCGATGGGATAAACCGAGTTGCTCAGAAACGCCGCCGCCATGTTCGCCATACAATCCGACCGCGTGCACTTCATCCAAATAGACAAACGCGCCAAATTCATCCGCGAGATCGCACACCGCCTCGATCGGCCCGATATCGCCGTCCATTGAATAGACGCTCTCGAACGCGATTATTTTCGGCGTATCTTTTGGGTAGCTTTCCAGCAGCGCACGCAGATGCACAATATCATTGTGTCGCCAGATTTCTTTACGTGCGCGGGAAGACCGTATGCCCGCGATCATCGACGCATGATTGAATTCATCGGAAAAGATAACGCAATCCGCAAGAATGCTCCCCATGACGGAAAGGGTCGCCTCATTGGCGTTATAACCGGAGCTGAAGATTAATGCTGATTGCTTGTCATGAAGATCAGCCAGTTCGCGCTCCAGATCGGCATGATAAATATTGGTGCCCGAAATATTGCGCGTACCGCCCGCGCCTGCGCCGACGTCATCGATTGCCGCCTTCATGGCGTTACAAACATCTGGATGGCGTGACATGCCAAGATAGTCGTTTGAGCACCATACCTTTACGGAACGCCCCTCAAGACGAGACAGCGCTGGCGAATCAAGATCAGCGACATCGCCATAACCAAAGAATTCGGCGCCTGGCGGCTGCCGCGCATCGCGCTTTAATGTACAAAAATGCCTGTACTCGCCAGCGATCTTCAGGGCGAGTATTTTACTTTGAAACTGGCTTTCGCCTATTCGACTTGGACACGGGTGTGTTTCCGCTCCCAATGCGTTTTCGCCTGGATACTCGCTCAATATGCGCCTCATCTGACTACGAACCCGCCTCTTTCCGCTGACCTTAGACACACCGTCTTCGCCATAAAAATCCCTTTTAGTTATCAAGCGCATAACCATCGGGCATTGGCCTTTCACTGCTCAGATGCATAAAAGCGTGGCCAGGTTACACAAATGTCTGCCCAGGCAGCAGCGTGACCAAGGGGCATTTTCATTACGTGTAACTTCATCAACTGAGCTGCATCCATTCAGTACCCTCGGCGGCATTGGGTCGATTTGCGGGGGCGCTCATCTCGAGAGAAAGGGTCTGCCTGATGGAAATGCATCAAGTCCGATATTTTCTCGCGACATGTGAGACCCTGAATTTCACCAAAGCGGCTGAATTCAGTAATGTCAGCCAACCCGCTTTGACCAAAGCGGTCAGAATGCTCGAAGAAGAGCTTGGCGGCGAACTCTTCGATCGTCAGAGCCGTCCTCTGCAACTCACCGATCTGGGGCAGTTGTTGAAGGAACGATTTGCAGCGATTTGGGATACTGCCACCGAGATAAAAATCCGCTCCAAACAGTTCAATCGCCTTGAAGATTCAAGCTTCACGCTCGGCGTTATTAACACAATCGGTGAAGATCGGCTGATTAAACTAAAAGACCAAATTCAAAACCTGCTTCCTGGCGTTACGATTCTTATCAAGCACGCCAATGAAGCATTGCTCCTGTCGGAGTTGAAAGATGGCGTGTTGGAACTCGCCGTTGTTACCGACAGCCCTTCGCTCAATGGGCGGTTCAACTCGATTTCGCTCTATGCCGAACGGTATGTGCTTGCCGGTTCAAGCGGCAACGCAATTTTTCAAAAGAAAAATATCAGTCTCGGCGACGTGGATGGCCAGGAATATATTTACCGCCTTCACTGCGAAAAAAACACACATGTTGACGATTTACTGCATCAGAAAAACCTGAAAGTGCGCTCTATATTGATCACCGATCAGGATGAGTTAGCGCGAAGAATGGTTTCGTCAGGCGCTGGCGTCACAATCATGCCTGAATCGATGGCGACTGCTCCCGTAACATCACGAAACTTTGCGGATGTGGACATCAAACGCAACATACAGGTGACCTCACTCGCAAGCCGCCTGCTCTCTCCCGTTGCAACAAAAGTGTTGGATGCTTTAATTGAAGCGCATTCCAATCACATTACGCACAAGAATGTAATGGAGCGGAAAATTGACGCCAAAATATCGAAATAGAAGAATTGTCCTTTTAAGCATGGGCGCGTTTATGCTGGTCGGGGCGGCCGCGCTTGTCTTATCGGCGTTGAACAAAAATATTTCATATTTCTACACCCCAACCGCCCTTCTGGAAGAGCCGACAGGCCCTTCCACACGCATCAGATTGGGCGGCCTCGTGCTCGCTGGAAGCATAGCGCGCGGTGATGCCGTCACCACAACATTCACTGTTATCGATGGGCAAAGCGCCATAAATGTCGCCTATTCGGGCATTCTTCCCGATCTATTTCGAGAGGGCCAAGGCGTCATCGCGCAGGGCCGACTGAAGGCTAATGGCGAATTTAATGCCGATACTATCCTGGCAAAGCATGACGAAAACTATGTGCCGAGGGAATTAGCAGACACGCTGGATGAGACAGGACATGGACTGGCGAACGCCGATGAGTCGTAAAAAATAACGTTCTTGAAATATTGGAAGCATGTCACGAACCACGCGCCGCTTACACCACCTCAGGCTCGTCAGAGCGCTAGCGCCTGGCCTGATTTTGGGCGTCAATCACTGCTGTGATTAAATCGGCCGGAACATCCTCCGGCAGATCTGTGTCAAGAGACGCAAAAACATGCTTGCTGATGCTTATCGAGCTTTTATATGCATCCAAATACTCCCGGCACGCAGTGCATTCCCGCATATGCGACTCAAATTTGGCCTTCTGCTTTTCAGGCAGGCCATCGTCGAGATAATCGACAATAAAGGCGTCAAACTCTTTACAGGTGATCATATATGGGCTGATCCTGAATCTTAGCGCTTTCCATCGCATCTGTAGCCGTAAGATGGCGTGGTTCCAAAAATTACTGCTCATTGGGCGCCTCGCAATATTGGTTCGAGCAGCTTCTTTAACGCGGCTCTGGCGCGATGGAGACGTACCTTTACATTACTTTCACTCAAACTCAATTGACGTGCGACTTCAGCCGTATCTAACTCTTCGATGTCGCGAAGCTGCAATACGATACGATAATTTTCAGGTAATCTTGCAATAGCGTCAATGACAATGCCCCTCAGCTCATTGTGATCGAGGATGTCTTCCGGCGTTGCCGTCTGACTCCACGGCGCCTCAACGCGAAACCCGTCCAAATCATACTCTGGCATCAGTTCATTAATGCCGCATTCGTCCAGACGCTTTACTTTACGGATTTTCATCAACGCGGCGTTTACAGTGATGCGATGTAGCCAGGTCCGAAGAGAAGACCGGCCTTCATAGCGCTCTATAGCCTTAAAAGCGCTGGCGAAGGCGTCCTGCACAACGTCATCCGCCGATGCATGATCAGAAAAAAACCGACGCGCCAGAGGGCGCATCCAGGAGATATTTGCCCGGACAAATTCCTCTTCTGCAGTTCGATCAGACGCACATATCTGCGCCGCCAGCCTTAAGTCGGCATCATGTTGCGGCGCATGTGGGGCTTGTGGATCTATCGTGTCCATTAATTCAGTTGTGGGTTGATCGATGATTCTATTTTTTCTGTTGTCGTTGCCAACGCTCAGTTCATCGACCTAACGATATCACAATCGGGGCGATTTCATAACTTTTGTGCATAGTATCCATTCTGCAGATATCCCCTACATTGGTCTCGTTTTAGATCGCTGCGCCCGCCCGAATCAGAGAGCCCTGATTGCGTGCGTGTAACCTTTTTTGGCTGGTGGGATCAAACCCAGTGAATTATGAACGGCCGAAAGGTCCGCAATATGCCAGCAAACCACATTGTTGACACCGGAAACGCTATGGAAAAGAGAAAAACATGAGGCTATTTTCAACTACACGCGCCAGCTTGATAATCATTGCAATGGCGCTCTTTGGATGCGAGCAGGAGGACGTCGGAGGAAACGATAACGCCGTTGCCGCAGGTCAGGAACGTAACCTCGCTGCGCGCGCGACGCACATTTTGGAAACTGAAAAGCCTGTTTTCTCCATCGCTCTCATTCCTGCAGGCGATCAACACCAGCCCATGACTATCGCCGCCGCCCATGGCGATGATGGGGTAGCTATATATGACCTAAACGGTAGCGCGATATGGAGTGAGCCAGGGGCGGCAAAACTCGTCGCCTATTATCAAAACAATCTGGTCATCTATCGTGATGGCTCCAGTCAATCCATCCTGGACCGCTATAATCTCGATCAACTGAAGGCGCCGGTTAAGATCAGCACGGCAAGCCCTTCGCCAATAGCGGCGACAACGCTTCAGCGCACCACATACGCAACACTCGGCCCGCTGCGCATCGCAGGTGAAGAAATAAACACGTCTGAAAATGCGCTTCATTTCGACAAGGCGGTCGCGGCGGTTGCGGCGTCAAGCAAAAGCGCGCCCGACTATCCAGACGGCGCTGCTGCCGTCGCAATGACAGATGGCGATATTCAGATATATCCACTGACTTTATTCACGGGAAAGGATTAGTAGATTCTGCAGATGTCAGCGGTGTTTCCTGACAAAACATGTTAATACGACATCAACAAACAACAACAGCGAACGCGTTAGAAATATGCGCGTTCCTTGTTTGCTAGACCAGATGTGCATTAGGTTTCCTGTGGCGCCATGGCGCCGCCTCTTCCAGCTCATAGGCGACTTCAAGGATCATTTGCTCATTGCCCGGCGGCGCCGCAAGCTGCACTCCAATGGGTAACCCCTTCCTGGACATCTTCGCCGGCAACGATATCGCCGGCGCGCCAGCAATATTCATAAACTGGGTGAAGCAGACAAAGTCGGTAAGCCTTTCAAGATTCACGGTAAAAGCATGGCTCGGCGCCAGATAGCCGATCGTTGGCGGCGGCCCCGCAAGCGTGGGCGACAGAACAAGATCAATGTCGGAAAATACGCGCGTGTAGTCCTCTTCATACGAGATCAGTCGCCCAACCACATCATCCAGCGTATCTCGCCGCGCTTCGTAATAATCGATAACGCCATAGGTCCAGGGTTCAAAATCGTGGTATCCGGCTTTGCGGCCTGTAGCGGTTTCCCAATTTGCGACCGCCGCTGCCGCACCGGCCCCCCAATAAAGGGTAAAATCCTGCAACACGCCGGCGTCGAATGGTGAGCTGATTGCTGTCACCTCGTGCCCAAGATCTTCAAGCACTCTCGCCGTCTCATTCACCGCGGCGACAACTTCCGGATCAACGCCGGCGCCAACAGGTGAATCTGTGAAGAACGCAATCTTTTTGCGCGCATCACTCGGTCCTTCAATAAACCCAACAGCGGGCAAATCGCTTGCCACTTCCATCATGGCAAAAAAAGCGGCGGTATCACGCACGGTTCTTGTTTCGACCCCATGCTGGGAAATCTCGAGCACGCGACCCGCGGGACCATCGGGCCGCGGCGTTCGTCCTCGTGATGGCTTTAACCCCACAACGCCGCAACAAGATGCCGGGATCCGAATGGAACCGCCGCCATCCGAGGCGTGCGCGACTGGAACAACCCTTGCGGCAACAAGCGCGGCTGCGCCGCCTGACGATCCCCCAACAGAATGATCAAGATTCCATGGATTGCGCGTCGGGGCATCAATCATCGGCTCCGTTGTCGCTGTTAGGCCAAACTCCGGCGTCGCACTTTTTCCAAGACTGATCAGTCCATTGGCAAAAAAAGCATCTATAAAAGGAGATTGTTCAGTCGCAACATTGTCCTCGAAGGCGCGCGAACCATAGGTCGTGCGCTGACCGATAACATTATTCAAATCCTTGACGAAGGTTGGAACGCCGAACCACGCCCCCTCACCTGCCGCCGCAACCTGGTCACGCGCTGTGTCGTAATAGGCCGTAACGATAGCATTGATTTTTTTCTCGGCTGCCTCTGCACGATCAATTGCAGCGCCGATAATCTCGGCCGCCGTCACGGCGCCGCTTTTGATCGCCTGTGCCGTCTCGATTGCGTCCATTTCCGCAAGATCGCTTTGCGATGACGGTCGATCGGCATCGTTTGAACAAGCAAAACTCGCCAAAACGCCGAACCCTGCTGAAGATTTCAGCGCTGCGCGCCGCGATATTCGGATCATCGAAAGTCTCCCCACTTCACCCTCAGAATAACATCATTCATCAGGAAAATGTTTGTTTTGCAGCGCCTTAAAGGTGTTTATGTGGCTGTGTAAAGAACGTTAACTGAAATAATAAAGCAGTGTTTTGTATTACATTGAATTTTATTTCCCTATTATTGGCATTACCAGTTTCAATCACTCAACAGGCCAGACTTGGCCTTCAAATACGACGCCCCACACACTAATGTCGTTCAACCCGCTAGTACCAATCTCGTAGGGATCCTCATTGAGCACGGCAAAATCCGCCCGTTTGCCCGGCGTAATCGAGCCAATCTCTTCCTCAAGTCCGAGAACAAAAGCTGCATCAATGGTGATTGCGCGCAGCGCCTTGTCGAGAGAAAGACGTTCTTCAGGCGCCATGGTCGATCCTTCCATCGTCTCACGATTGGCCGCAATCCAGGCGAGAAAGAGCGGGTCAACAGGCGCCATCGTCAAATCGGAATGTAATGCAAGCCTTACATTTTTGTCTTCCAGCGAGCCGAGCCGGGAAATCTGCGAGGCGCGATCAAACCCCAATCCGCGTTCGGCATATTTATCGCTCAAAACATAAACGTAATTCGGTTGCGCCGAGACCAGCAGGCCAAGTGCAGCGATGCGCCTGTTTTGATCTTCGCGAGAATAACCAAGATGTTCCAGTGTCAATCGATGATCGGCGCGCGGGTTTTCCAATTGCAGATTTTCAACAACATCGAGAACTTCGTCGAGGCCGGCATCGCCATTGACATGCCAGTGGATGGTCACGCCAGCATTCCAGAATGCGCGCGCAAATGATTCAAATTCCTCGGGCGTATTGATCCATTTGCCTTCATGGCCGTCATCATAACCCGGCGGCCCCATCTGCATATATTGCGAGAAAAAGGCGCCGTCAGCAAATAGCTTGATGCGGTTATTAACGAAAACGCGCCCGGTTTTGTCGCTCACCTGTTTGACTACCGATTCAACCGCCGCATCCAGGGATCCGGTTTGTTTAATGAGTGAATTCGCGTCTGGGACGAGCATAACACGCGCGGGATTGTTTGATGCCTCGCCAAAGGCCGCCTCAATAATTGCGCGCTCAGTGTCAAAACCCGCAAAGAGGCCCGTCGCCATATCGGCGATCGTCGTGACGCCGTTTTCGCGCATCATTTTCTTCATCGCCTCAAAACCGGCGTTCAATTTAATGGGCGAGAGGATATAGCGCCGCATCGGCGGCAACGCCGCACCGAGGCCAGTTTCAAAAAAATGTCCTTTTTCAAAATCCCCGTGCGCGGGATCGGCGCCTGAGGCGCTTATCGCAAGGTCATAGGTCTCTTGCGTGTCCAACCCGAACAACTCCAGCGCGGCACTATTAAGAATGACTTCATGAAAAGAGCGATGCCAGACAATGACTGGTCGCTCAGGCGCGATGACATCAAGCGCCGCTCTGTCAATCGGTCCATGCCAAAGTTGATGATATCCCCAGGTGAAAAATGGCGCTTCCGCATGATCTCCAGCGATTGCGGATGTCAGCCGCGCGCGATAATCCTCAGGATCGCGACTGGGCGCCGACACCCCCGATGGCAGATCCCATCCCTCCGGCGTAATAAAATGCATTGGCAGCAAAAACGCCATCATCGGATGGAGGTGCGGATCAATCAGCCCTGGCATCAGCACCTGATCCGCAAACTGGTCGTTCAGCGCATAGTTAGCGCCATTCAGCGCACCGGATAGATCATCAAGGGACGCGCCAACGGCCAGTATGCGTCCATCCCTAACGGCAATGTACCGCGCCCGCGGCATCTCCGGATCCATGGTGACAACCGCCCCCGCCTGGAAAACAGTTATGTCAGCATGTGGCGGCGGCGAGGCCTCATCCTTCGTACATCCGGCAAACAGGACAACGGCAGCGGCCGATAACACGTGAAGCCAATTCATGGCGTCACCACATCGAACCAAAGATCGAACTGATCATGGGTTTGCAGGAATTGCACAAACGCAAGCGGGTTTCCGTCCACCTTGATAGCGCCTCTCGCCAGCTTGCCCTGAAACGTCGCGTCGCCCAGGGTTATCTCGTCAAGATCGGCGCGCGCCAAATGGACCGTGATCGATGCGTCATCAAAATGCGCCGCTCTTTTTTGCACGGCGATGCCATTTTCAATACGAACACCAAAAATTTCCTGCGTGTCGCTGAAGGTAAAGTTTACAACATGATCACGCTTGGCCTTTTGGGGGTTTACCCGCACCGCAAGGGCGTCAAAATAATCCGCTGATGGGATCGCCTGGACGAAATCTCGATTGGCGATATTGACCGCGTCATCTCTTTTAACGCCATCGCGCAATTCCATCGCCGCCGCGAGGTAATAATTGCGCCAGATGGAACTTTCCGATTGAAAGCCAAGTTGTTCGTAAGCGCCGGCTAATAAGGCCCGCGCGGTTTTATTTTTTTGCTCTGCAAAGACAAGATGGTTCATTGCGGTTGCTGTCCAGCGATAATCGCCCTTTTCATAGGCTGCACTTGCATTTGCGATCATCGCGTCGCTGCCGCCCGCTAACTCAACAAAGCGCTTTGCCTGTTCTTCCGGCGGGTGCGGGTTAAGATTAGCGGGATTGCCGTCCCACCAACCAAAGTAACGCTGATAGGTCGCCTTGGCGTTGTGATTGACGGTGCCATAATAACCGCGCGTCGAAAAATCCTCGCGCATGAATTGCGGCTCACCAATCACATCCGCAATTTCATGCATCGTGTAACCGGCATTGGCCAGGCGCATGGTCTGATCATGAACAAAGCGATAAGCATCGCGTTGGTTTTCCAGATAGGCCCGCACATTATCCGTGCCCCATGTCGGCCAGTTATGGGAAGCCAATACAACATCCGACTGATCGCCAAACATTGAAAGTGCGTCGTCAATGCGTTTTGACCAGGCAAGCGCATCACGAACCTTTGCGCCACGCAAGGTCAACACATTATGCATGGTGCCGGTTGCGAGCTCTGCCGTGTGCAACGCTCGGAACTGCGGCAGGTAGAACATAAATTCCGCGGGTGCTTCTGTATCAGGAGCGTTGATGAAGATGAACTCGATGCCGTCAATCATCAGCTGTGCGCCCGTTTCATTCACGGTTTCGGTAGGGCGCATAAAGCCGACAACGCCAGAAGAGAGAGCCTTGCCGATGCCTGAATCAACCTGCCCAACCGGGCCCGCCGGAAGATCATTGCCGAACTGAAAACCGGCGCGACGCGCCATGGCGTTGCCTGCCAGGACATTTTCACTGATCGCGGATTCTGAAAATCCTTCAGGCGCGATAATTCGCACTCTGTCCGCAGCGACATCCTCGTCCGAGGTAACGCCGCGCACACCGCCGAAATGATCCGCGTGGCTGTGGGTTAAAAGAACAGCCTTGACCGGACGTGGGCCAAGCTCACGCTGCAATAGCGCGAGCGCCGCTGCAGCCGTCTCTTTCGTCAGCAAAGGATCAATCAGGATCCAACCCGTGTTGCCGCGGATTGCCGTCATCACCGACAAATCATATCCGCGCAGCTGATAGATTCCATCCGTGACTTCAAAGAGACCATGAATAGAATTGAGCTTCGCCTGACGCCAAAGAGAAGGGTTCACCGTGGCTGGCGCCGCACCCTGCAGGAAATCATAACGGGCCTGGCCCCAGACGATACGATCGTCGGCGTCCCGGATAACGCCGTCGTCAATTGCGGCGATAAATCCGCGCCCTGCGTCTTCGAAATCCGCTTGGTCATCAATCGGTAAAGCTTCGCCAAAAGCCTCATTGGCGCGTCGCGTCGCCTCAGTTGCCATATGAGGTTCCGGAAGTGTGACCGCATTTTCCGCACCGCCTGCAGCGTCATTTGTGATTTCTTGCGTATTGTCGCCGCCGCAAGCTGAAAGCCACAAGACTGAAATGAGAAGCGTCGCGTGTTTTAGGCGCATGTCTGTCTCTCCATCAACGCGCTTACTGGGCGGCGTTATTCACTTCTCGTGCAATCTTTTCATAAAAGGCTGCGTCATACCCGTTATTGGCTTCGGAAATAACGTAAGCGCGGATCGCCTCTGATTGCTCGCGATCGATGATGGCGCCAAAATTTCCCATGCCCGACGCGGCAAATGCGCCTTCGCGCACAACCGCATTCCACGCGTCAGTATCGCCGAGCAGAGATGAATATCTTAAATTCGGCACAAGCCCCGACGATTGCGCCTGATCGCCGTGACAGGTCACGCAGTAATTGGCATATGCCTGGAACCCCGCAGCGACGATTTCTTGTGACGCCGTGGCGGGCGGCGGCGTTGGCGCTACGAACTGAGAATCGGCGATTGCCGGCAAGGCGCCATTCGCATCGACTTTAAAGACAAGAACGCGCCCGACATTCGGCACGCTGCCGGAAGGCAATGGACCGCCATATCCCAGCGTAAAGGACCCGCCCCATCCCGCAGCGACAGCGATATATTGTTCACCGTCAATGGCGTAGCTAATCGGCGCAGCAACGATCCCGGTCTGCGTAAAGAACCGCCATAACCGCGCGCCGTTTACAGCGTCATAAGCCGCGAAATGCGCATCCGCTGTTCCCTGAAAGACAAGCCCGCCCGCAGTCGAAAGAACACCGCCATTCCACGGGCCGCCATGTTCAAAAGACCAGGCCGGTTCCTGCTTCACTGGATCCCAGGCAAGCAGACGCCCGCGCACCATGGATTTCAACGCACGAAACTGCGCCTCATCGCTGGGCAACATCGCCAGAGAAAAATCGGACCCGGTGTTCCAGGCGCCCTCTTTGTATTCGTAGGATTGATCTTCGGCATAGACCCACGGCCCTTCCTGAGCGGGGATATAAACAAACCCGGTGTCGGGATTATAGGACATTGGATGCCAGTTATGGGCGCCGAGCGGCCCCGGTAATTGTAGATAAGGCGCTTTACCCGGCCAGCGCGCATCTTCGATTTCTACTGGCCGCCCGGTTTCCGGATCGATATGCGTTGCCCAGTTCACCGGCACGAAATTCTTTGCGGAGATAAACTCTCCGGTCTCACGATCAAGCACATAGAAGAAACCGTTTTTTGGCGCCTGCATAATAACTTTACGAACTGCGCCGTCGATTTTGAGATCAGCAAGGATCATGTGCTGGGTTGCTGTGTAATCCCACGTCTCACCCGGCGTCGTCTGATAATGCCAGACATAGTCGCCGGTATCCGGACGAAGCGCGACAATAGATGAGAGGAAAAGATTATCCCCGCCGCCGGGACTGCGAATCTCCTGATTCCAGGGCGAGCCATTGCCGACACCGATATAGAAAAGATCGAGGTCGGGATCATAGGCCATGGAATCCCACACCGTGCCGCCACCGCCGGCCTTCCACCATTCGCCATTCCATGTCGTCATGGCTTGCGCCATGGCAGCGCTTTCAGGTTCTTTCGCTACATCGCCTGGCACCGTATAAAAGCGCCAGGCGAGTTCGCCGGTATCCGCATCATAGGCAGTAACATAACCGCGAACGCCAAGCTCGGCGCCGCCATTGCCAATAATCACTTTGCCTTTAACAACGCGAGGGGCGCCGGTAATGGAATAGGGTTTGGAGAGGTCGACCGTCTGAACATCCCAATATTTTTCACCGCTTTTGGCGTCAAGGGCGATCAACCGACCGTCAATTGTCCCTGTAAAGATTTTGTTGCCCCACAGGGCGACGCCGCGATTAACAATATCGCAGCACATAAAAGCGGCTCTGGACCGATCAACTTGCGGATCAAAACGCCACAGCTCAGCGCCGCTCTTCGCGTCGAGCGCGTAAACAATATTCCAGCTCGCGGTGACATACATCACGCCGTCATGAATGATCGGCGTCGCTTCAATGCCGCGGCTGGTTCCAAGATCAAAAGACCAGGCGAGGCCAAGATCGTCGACATTGCTGGTGTGAATTTCGGCGAGCGGTGAAAATCGCTGTTCCGAATAGGTGCGGCCATGACTGAGCCATTCACCGGGGGTTTCGTCGGCGTTGATGATCGCCGCCGCACTGGGGTCGATTGAGTTTGGTTCGGTTTGCGCCTCCGGACCGCTGGCAGCCCCTTCTTCCCTGCCGCATCCGGTAATCGCTAACACGAGAATACTGGCGACAAGCGGCATCCACAGCTTGATTGAGCCGGCCATATCTCTCCCTTTCAGGCGATTATCACGCCAATATTTGGCTGAAACTATATGACGGCTGTTGAAGGCGCGGTGCCAGCGAAAAAAACAGTCGCGAATGTGACAATTCAGGCCCCAAAACAGACCTCTAGCCCGAGATGCGTTTGACACTTAGTCGCCCGAATATCTCTTTTCCGCTTGCTCGCTGATTTGCTGCAATTTCTCCACATCGATAATCGAAATAGCGCCATAGGATGTTTTCAGCACCCCGAGCTTTTGCATATCCGATAAAACCTTGTTGATTGCCTGACGCGACGCGCCCACCATCAGACCAAGCTCCTTTTGCGGCACCTTCAATAGTTACACCTCCTCGCCACGCGCATCGGCGCACGAAGCCAGCCAACGAAGACGCGACGCCACGCGTGCTTCGAGAGAGAAAACGGCAATTTCTTCTATAAAGTTGAGCGCATTTCGCGCGACACGCGTCATAACTACGAGCAAGGCCGAATTGACAGCCGGGTATTGCTCTCGCAGCGCAGCGAGTTTTTCAAAACTGAGGACGCTAAGCTCACAGTCCGTCACCGCTTCAGCGAAAAGCTCATGATGGCGCCCTTCAACTGTAGCAACTTCGCCAACACTTTCAGTTGCGTGAAACCGTTTCAGAACCAACTCACGGCCGCTCGCAGTTAAAAAGAAAAGCCGGACAGTACCTTTGTTAATCCGGAATATCCCTTGTGAAGGGCTGCCTCGTTCGTACAGAAAGGCGCCGGCCGGTAGCGACAATGGTGTCATTTGGGCCAACACAGCCGCCTGCACGTTCGCTGGCAGCATACCGATCCAATCAAGATATTCCGCGCCTTCAACCAAAAAACCCTCCCCCGGGAATGTCAGCTCATGGGCACTTTACACCCATTTAGCGCTGAAAAAAACAACCAATTGGTGAATATATTGCACTGCGATACAATCGTGCAATCAAAAAATGCAGCGATCGGTATGCTGCTGCATATTGGCCGAATCTCCTCGCATCAGAGTCCATAATTATGAGGCCTGTTGTTGATACACCCAAACGCGCGTGACGCCGAGCCTGCTCGAGACCGACTGCTTTTCGCGCTGTCTCGCTGACCGCAATAGCGCCTATGATGCCGCCGCCCTTGTGCGAGCGATGGACATGGTGGCGTGACGAGTGACATCGCTCCAACCATTGATGGAGAGCATATGCGCGACCTCACAAAGTTTTATATCAATGGCGCATGGATAGAACCGACCGGTCGGCAAACACTCGATGTCATCAATCCTGCTGACGAATCCGCATTTGCAAAGATTTCTCTCGGTGTCCCCGCGGACATCGATACAGCCGCCTGTGCAGCACGCGCTGCGTTTCATAATTATTCGCAGACCAGCCGTGATGAACGGGTAGCGCTTCTCGAAAAGATCCTCGCTGCTTATCAGGCTAGATATGCAGATCTGGCGGTGGCGATCAGCGAAGAGATGGGCGCGCCGATGAAACTCGCGATGGAGGCCCAGGCCGCGACCGGCCTTGCGCATTTTCAAACCACTAACGAAATTTTGAAGGAATATAAATTCACGCAACCCCGCGGCGCCCATGATCTGATCAAGGAACCGGTCGGCGTCGTTGGCTTCATCACACCGTGGAACTGGCCGATTAATCAGATCGCCTGCAAGGTCGCGCCTGCCCTTGCGGCTGGCTGCACTATTGTCCTGAAACCTTCAGAAATCGCGCCTATTTCCGCCTATATCCTGACGGAAATACTTGACGATGCCGGCGTGCCGAAGGGCGTTTTTAATATGGTCAACGGTACTGGTCCCGATGTTGGCGCTGCGATCGCCGCCCATCCGGAAATCGACATGGTCTCTTTCACCGGATCAACGAGAGCCGGCGTTGAAGTCGCCAAAACCGCAGCGACAACCGTAAAACGCGTTGCGCAGGAACTCGGCGGCAAGTCTGCGAACATCATTCTTGACGATGCGGACTTGCAAGCCGCTGTTGGCCATGGCGTCGTCGCCTGCATGATGAATTCAGGCCAATCCTGCAATGCGCCGACACGCATGCTGGTGCCCGCAGCGAAAATGGATGCAGCAGCGGCCATCGCAAAAGCCGTCGCCGCCACGATTAAGGTCGGCGATCCAAACCAGGAAGGCACAACCATCGGTCCCGTCGTCAGCAATCAGCAATGGACAAAAATTCAGGCGTTGATTGAAATCGGCGTCGCCGAAGGCGCCGCACTTGTCGCTGGCGGGCCGGGCAAGCCCGAAAATGTTGAACACGGCTACTATGTAAAGCCGACAGTGTTTGCCAATGTCACAAACGACATGACCATTGCCCGTGAAGAGATCTTCGGGCCGGTCCTTTCCATCATCGGCTATGAGAGTGAAGACGACGCAATCGCGATCGCCAATGATACGCCCTACGGGCTTGCCGCTTATGTTTTCAGCGGCGATGTCAGTCACGCAGGAAAAGTCGCAAAGCGTTTGCGCGCCGGTCAGGTTATACTCAACGGCGCTGGCGTGGACTTTTCAGCGCCCTTTGGCGGATATAAACAATCCGGCAATGGACGTGAATGGGGCGAATTTGGCCTGGAAGATTTTCTGGAGACAAAGGCGGTCATCCGCCCGGCTGGATGAGCGCCTGGCGCGTAGATCAATAAGAGGGAACAGGATAAAAATGGTCCAACCAACCGGGCGTCAAACTGCTCGTGCAATCGCTAAGAGATCTTTATTCGCTGCGTGCTCCTGCGCCGTTCTTATTGGCGCCGCCGCCGCCCAGGAAAACCCCGATCAACTGCTTTGGGGCGATACGCATCTCCACACCAACCGGTCCGTGGATGCGTATTTTCTTGAAAACCGTTCCGCGGATGCTGACACCGCCTACCGCTTCGCCAAAGGTGAGCCGGTTGTTCATCCCTATCACCGCGCAAAAGTGCAGATCGAAACGCCGCTCGATTTTCTCGCCGTCACCGATCATGCTGGCATGCTCGGGGTGCCTTACAGCCTTCTTACACTAAAGGATCAACGGCTTGCCAAAACACGTCTGGGGCGTCGCCTCGTACAACTCAATGATGCGGGCCGCAAACGAGACGCCTTTGGCTTATTTCTCATGGGCATCAATTCTGTCGGTATGGATGAGGCGGATCGACCAAAAAAAATCGGCGCCCTTACGGCGTTGCGTTGGAAGATTGCCGATACTTTCACCGCGGCCGACAATACGGCCCGTGCAGTCCGTTGGGTATCTTCGGACCCGACTCTGTTTGACGACCTCATCATCGACGACGTCTTTCGTTCTCATTGGGAATATAATGTGAGCGCAGCGGAGCGGCATAATGATCCAGGAAAGTTCACCGCCATCATCGGTTGGGAATATACGCCGACAACCGACGGCGCCAATCTTCACCGCATTGTCATGACGCCAGCGGGGGCCGATCTCGCCAATTCATTCCTGCCCTTTTCCGCCAATGACAGCGCCAATCCGGAAGATTTATGGGCATGGCTTGCAGAAACAAATGCGGCGACGGGCGCTGATTTTGTTTCGATCCCACATAATTCAAATATCTCCAAGGGGGAGATGTTTGCGCGGGTCACCACGGCGGGTGAGCCAATCGACGAAACCTATGCACGCTTGCGCGCAACATGGGAGCCAGTTGCAGAAGTAACGCAGATCAAAGGCACTTCTGAAACCCATCCGTTGCTCTCGCCGGACGATGAATTCGCCGGTTTTGAATTCTTCAACGCCCTTATTGACGCCCGCGCCGCAACACCATTGTCACCGCCCGTGACCGAGGGCGACTATGTGCGCTCCGCGTTACAGACCGGATTGGAGGTCGAAGAACAGCTCGGCGTTAATCCATATAAGCTCGGCATGATCGGCTCCACCGACAGTCACTCCGGACTAGCGACCGCGGAAGAAAATAATTTCATGGGCAAGATGGCGCTCGACTCAATTCCCGAAAACAAGGCCAAAGGTTTTGCCGACGTTCCCGGCTGGGAGATGTCCGCATCTGGTCTTGCGGCAGTCTGGGCTCGGGAAAACAACCGGGAAGAAATTATCGCCGCTTTCAAACGCCGCGAGGTCTACGGCACGACCGGTCCGCGCATGGCGGTGCGGTTCTTTGGCGGATATTATTTCGCAAACAGCGATCTTAACGCCCGCGATCTGGCGACAGCAGGATACGCAAAAGGCGTTCCCATGGGCGGTGATCTTTCCGCCGCGCCCCAGGCGCCGTCTTTTCTTGTGCACGCAGTGAAAGACCCCAAAGGCGCCAATCTTGACCGGGTGCAAATCATTAAGGGCTGGCTTGGTCCCGACGGCAAGGCGCAAGAAAAAGTCTTTGACGTGATTTGGTCCGGCGAGCGAACGCCTGATGCAAATGGCAAATTGCCCTCCGTAGGCGATAGTGTTGATCACAAAACCGCGCTTTATGAAAACTCGATCGGCGCGCCGGAGCTTGCCGCTGTCTGGCGCGACCCGGAATTCAGCGCTAACGCCCGCGCCTTTTATTATGTGCGCGTCTTACAAATCCCGACGCCGCGTAATTCTCTATATGATTCCGTCGCCATGGGCGCTGCACCACCCGAAGGCTATGCGGAAGTCATCCAGGAACGCGCATACACATCACCGATCTGGTATACGCCCTGATCAGGCGGCGATCGGCGCATAACAATGATGAAATTATTAAAAGATCCCTTGCTGCATTTCCTGCTTGCTGGCGCAGCGCTGTTTGCAGGCATGAGCTTTTTACGCCCGCCGGAACAACCAGACCGGATTATTGTTGATCGCGGCGCGCTGCTGTCTTTCATTCAATACCGGTCAAAAGCATTTGAGTTGGAAACTGCCGCTGCAATCCTCGATGGGATGAATGAAAATGACCGCCAGCGATTGATCGACGAGTATTTGAGAGAAGAAGCGCTTTACCGCGAAGCCAAAGCCATGGGCCTCGATCAGGGGGACTACGTTATCCGCCAGCGTATGGTGCAAAAATTTGAATTTATGACAAAAGCGGCATCAACACCTGCAGACCCAGACGCAGAAGCCCTCGCTAGTTTTTACGAACAAAACAAAGCGAATTACACTATACAGCCCGGCGCTACATTCGCTCATGTATTCGTCTCCGCAAAAGAAAACCCAACCGACATCGACAGAGAGGCTGAAGTTCTACTCGCGGCATTGCGCCAATCCGGTGCAGTGTTCGAAGATGCGACGCGCTATGGCGACCGCTTTCTGTTTCACACAAATTATGTGGAGCGGACTTATGACTACATCAAAAGTCATTTCGGCAAAGACGCGACAGACATTATTTTCGCCGACGCGACACCCCTTTCCATCTGGAGCGGTCCAGTAACGTCGGAATATGGCGCCCATCTCATTTACATCACAGCCCGCACCCCCGGACGCATTGCCCCGCTAGAGGAGGTTAAAGAAGTTGTTGCTGCCGACATCATCGGCGCGCAGCAACGCGCGCAAAATGAAAAGCTAATCGATGCGCTCATTGAAGACTACGCGCCAGTGATAGATCTCAAGGACATAGCAACCCAGTCAACCGCGAGCGACAAGGAATGAGCACGCTCCTCAGATTTGCCGCTCTCTTCTTACTCGTCGCTGTAATTTTTCCTGTGGCGCCGGCTGCGGCTCATGACAGCAGGCCGCTTTTCATTGAGCTTGAAGAATTTGATGATGGCCGCGTGCAGCTCAGCTGGAAGGCGCCGCCATCAGTGCAACAGAACAACACGCCCGGCGTCGGGCTCGGCGCAAATTGTGCTGCCATTCAAGAGACGCAAAGAAATAACGGGTTTGAGGGCGCTGCAACCTATCAATGTCCGGATGGGCTTTCAGGCGCATCGCTGTCGATAACTTGGCCCTTTTATAACCCGTCGCTTTCAACCTTGATAAGGGTCGATTTCGGCGACGAAACAAAAACGGCCATTCTGGACCCGGCGCAAAACGAATGGCTGGTTCCTGGTCGCGAGAGTTTTTCCGGCGTAGCCGCCAGCTATCTCATGATCGGTATCCGGCATATTCTCTCCGGCATTGATCATCTTTTGTTTCTTGCGGGTCTTCTATACATCGCCCGCACCCCACGGCGCGTGCTCATCACGGTTACGGGTTTTACCCTTGCCCATTCCCTGACGATCTTCCTTACCGCCCTCAACGTCATTCGCGTTTCAGTCCCGGCGGTCGAAGTGGTTATCGCGCTCTCAATTGTTTTTCTCGCAAGCGAAATTGCGCGTAATGATCGCGATACGCTCGCCTGGCGCCGGCCGATGCTTGTGGCAGGCGGATTTGGCCTCGTACACGGCGCGGGCTTTGCCGCTGCCCTTGCTGAAATCGGATTGCCGCAAACAGCCAAAATCGGCGCGTTGGCCTTTTTCAATCTGGGGGTCGAGGCCGGCCAGTTTGCAGTTATAGCCGCCATCTTTACCCTCGGCTTTGTTGCATCGCGGATAATCCGGTCTTTGCCAGTGCAGATTGACGCGCCGCCCTTGCGCCTGAGTTACAGTTATGGTCTCGGGATTATCGCGGCTTTGTGGTTCTTCCAACGTTTGGCCAGCGCAATTGTGTAACAGCATCAGCGTCGTTATTGATCGCCCGCCGCATTTTCTATTTTCGCCGCAGCTTTCTCCAGCCGCGCCGTCACTGTCTCCAGCTTACCCTTCTTGGCGTTTGGCTCGGGCGATGGGCCCAGCCCGCTGCGCAGGATGGTGAGCAAATCTTCAACGGCTTGTTCGACCTTTTTTTTGCCGATGCGTTTGCCAATTGCCCGCGCGGAATATTCAAGCGTGCCATAAAAGAGATCCCGCGCGAGGCGGATGGAGACATCATCACGTAACTCACCACGATCAACGCCCCGGCGAAATATTTCGTCGAATGTCGCAGCATAGCGGGGCTTATAATCCGTCGCCTCATCGCCCGGCGCACGATGGGCATAAAAGAGAGCATAACCCAGCTCAATCAGGCGCCAATCCAAAATCAACGTTGTCAGGTGATAGCGTGCGTAGGCTTCAAGTTGCCCGAAACAATCATCAATATTTTGGATCGACGCGGCAGCGCCCTTGGTAATGCGCTCCCAATGGGCGTCAACAACGGCCAGCATCAAGGCATTTTTATTTTTGAAATAAAGATAGAGCGTTCCCTCCGCAACATCGGCAAGATGCGCGATTTCCGTCATCTTGGCGCCTTTAAACCCATGTCTCAGAAAAACTGTTGTCGCCGCCTCGACAATTGCCGTTTCTTTTTCTTCAAGACGGTCGCGTCTCGTTGGAGCTGCTTTCACCGTCATTTAGATGTTCTCCCCCAACTGCGCTGGAACTGTGTTTCGCAATACGAACTTTAAGACCTTGCCCACGGCATTGCGTGGCAGCGCATCAGCAAACACAACATGCTTTGGATGCTTAAATCGGGCGAGTTTCGCGATGCAGTAATTTTTGACATCGTCTTCGGATATCTCGGCGTCCTCATGCGGAACGACAACGGCACACCCCGCCTCTCCCCATTTTTCATCGGACACACCGATCACAGCGACTTCGCAGATGCCGGACATTTCATTAAGTGCGTTTTCTATTTCTGCGGGATAAATATTTTCATCGTCGGAAATATACATATCATTGATGCGATCTTCGATAGTGATAAACCCGTCTTCATCCACGCGCCCCAGATCGCCAGAGCGAAACCAGCCGTCAAAAAAGCTCTCAGCTGTGGCGATATCATCATTCCAGTAACCCGGCGTTACCGTCGAGCCTCGTATCCAAATTTCACCCAATGTGCCTGCAGGAACCTCGTGACCCAGCACATCTACAATCGCGATTTCCACATGCATCAGCGGTTTGCCTGCTGAGCCGGTTTTCTTCGACACATATTCACGAGGCAATAACGTCACCGAGCCTGCCGTTTCCGTTTGCGCATATCCTTCCTGAATTGCAACGCCTCGCTCCAACCACCATTCAATCAATGACCGCGGCGGCGTTTCTCCCCCGGTAATGGCCGTTACAATGTTTGAAAAACCCGTCGTCGCGTTCTTTTCATGCGCACGCATCGCGCTGAATGCCCCCGGCGTTGCAAATATATGATTGACGCCCAGCGACGGATCATTGATTGCGTCAAGGGCGTTGCCGGGATCGAAGACGCGCATAACGGCAACTGTTGCACCGACACGCAAAGCTGGGCAGCAGGAAACATTAAGCCCGCCAATATGAAAAATGGGCATCGCCGCGAGGCAAACAGTATCAGGCGCTTGTCTACTTGGCGCGGCGCCGTTAACGCCTGAAAAAAACATCATGCCGTGGGTGACAATGACGCCTTTGGGCTTACCCGTGGTGCCCGAGGAATACATCAACAAACACTGATCACCGAAGAACTGAGGCGCCATTTTGTGAATTGGTTCGGCTTCAGCGATGGCCTGCTCAAAAGGCGTATCGCCGCCTAACCCGTCCAGGGCGATCCAATACGCAATTTCCGTTTTCTCACGCAACTCAGTGGTATCTTTGTCTAGCGTGATATCATGAAAGAGGATTTTTGGCGTAGCATCATTGATAATGTAGGAAAGCTCCGGCGCCGTCAGTCGATGATTGAGCGCGAGGGACACAGCGCCAATACGCCAGGATGCAAAGATAATATCGAGAATGTCCGTTGAATTGAGCGCGAGAAAGGCCACCCGGTCGCCACGCCTAACGCCATACGCAACCATCACACGCGCCAACCGCCCGACCCGATCATGCATCTCAACGTAGGATTGGCGGCGTCCGCTGGCGAGATCAACCACCGCGCATTTCTTCGGCGTCGTCGCCGCATGATGTGCGATCCAGTCAACGACTTCGCCCGAACGCCCTCGCATATTTTGATTGGCCGCATGGATCGGCGTTTGGCAAATCGGCATTACGAACCCATTCAGCGCGCGGCAAGATCGCGGTCTTTTATTTCTGCCGACACCAGCTTCTCACTCGGGTTTTTCATGGCATCGGCCTTATGAGGCATATTGAGTCGCATTCATATATTATGAACATCGCTCAAACAAGGCGAGACGGCAGTCTTGAGGGAGTTTGGCTTCCTCGTAACATCCGTTAGCCCGTCAAACTCGCGTGCAATTATTCAGGCAGAGATTGGTTGGCATAATAGGGAACGAGTTTTTGGGAGATCGCCAAGATTTCCGGCTTGTCCTTCCTCAGCGCAATTTGCCCATTATGATAGATTTCCCATTTTTCGGGATTTTGTTGTGTGTTGTTTTCAGACGGCCCAAAGGCGTCAATCAGCGCCTCACGGATACGGCCTTCTTCCTGTTTGGCAGTCAGGATCCAAACCAGTTCCAAAACACCATCTGCAAAGACCGCCTCGAATTTTCGTGGAAACCCGGCATATTCAAAGCTGAAGCAATTCACCTGCGTTTGTTGTTCCGCCCCGAGGGGAAGCCACGCCTCTCTCTGCGCCTCTACATTCATGATCGGGCAGGATGCCTCAAATAGCGGCTTCAGGGTTTCGAAGTCAGCGCCCAGTGCCAACACATCCGGCAATACCGCAGAGGGGTTATAGATTGGCGCAGGCGCGTCCGGCGCCGTCAGAAAAGGATTCGACCAGGAAAATAAATTCGGATGCAGGGCTTGTGTGCTGAGCAGCCAGACTGCATCGATTTCCGCCGCCGCAAATATCTGTCCACGGTCGAATACATGGTAACTCAAATATTTCACGGGTTCGTCACTGCGCGGCTCTACCAAAGCCTTTACTGCGCCGTCGCGCGCTTCGATCATTTTTAGCGCGTCATCGGCAACGACGAAGACCGCCGACGATATTTCCCCAGTGGGCAATTGCATGCCAGAACACACAATATGTTGTTCTGAATGTGCAGCGAGCGGAAACTGGACGGGCTCTGCATTGATGACTTTCACATCACCGCAGATTTCAGCCAGCGTTGATTGCACTGATGCACTGTCGTCGTCCCACTCCAGGCCGGCAATCACGCCATCAAGGCTTGCCGCGCTGGCCGGTCCAAAGACTGTGCCGACTGCCAGAACAGTAAAGAAAATCCGCCGATCAATCATGTCCATCCCCATTTCGCCTGAAGCGTCACGCAGATCAATACTAACGATAAAAGATTTGGGCCATAGATGTTTGCGACAAAACGTTTGACAAAGGAGATGACTGAGACACTCTCATCCTTCTCCAAACACATCACGCCCATGCCGCACCACATCCGCCGCAAGCTGATCGAAATCTTCCAAACGTGAGCGGTGATTGGTGATGCAGACCCGCAGGGCGAATTTGTTGTCGAGGATCGTGTTGGACGGAACGGCAGAGCCGCTTTCCTGGATGCGTAGCAGGATTTCCGAATTGAGTGCGTTCAAATCATCGTCACTCATAATGGCCTCGCGATAACGGAAGCAAACAATGTTGAGCGAAACTGGCGCGAGCAATTCAAGTTCCGAATGATCGCGAACAAGCCCCTCCAGATATTTCGCCTGATCGATATTTTGCTGAATAAGGCGGCCGAGCTTTTCGGCGCCCTGCTCCTTTAGCGACATCCATACTTTGAGCGCGCGGAAACTGCGCGAGAGTTGAATGCCCTTATCGGCGAAGTAAGTTGTTTCGACAGAGATACCGCGGGTCGTCGATGTGAGGTAAGACGGCGTTTGCGCAAAGGTCGCCTCTTGCGCCTCCGGCTCTCGCACCAGAACGCAACCCACATCATAAGGCATATAACCCCATTTATGGAGGTCAAAAGCGATAGAATCTGCAAGGCTTTGCGCGCCGACCAACGCCCGCGAGCCGGGGCTTAACGCTGCGAGCGACCCAAAGGCGCCGTCAATGTGAAACCACAGATCAAATTCATCAGCGAGTGCGCGCAGCGCCGTAAAGTCATCAATGGCGGCGGTGTTCACCGTCCCCGCCGTGCCGAGAACGCAAAACGGCTTGTCGCCATTGTTGATGTCCGCTTCGATCAGGGCGCGGCAGGCCGCAATATCGATTTGATAAGCGTCATCAACGGGAACAGCGCGAAACGCCTCGCGGCCAAGGCCCATCAACTCGCAGGCTTTCAATATCCAGTTATGAGTTTGCGCGCTGCCATAAACGCGCAGTCGCGGCGCGTCGTTATGTTGAAGGCCCATTTCTCTGATGTCGAAACCGGCTTTTTCATTTCTGCCAACCGCAAGCCCGTTGAGGTTAGCCATGGTGCCGCCGGAGACCAGCAATCCGGTTGCGTCTTTCGGAAAGCCGATCAGTTCCGACAGCCAGCTAACGACCTGGCGTTCGACCAGCATCGCCGCCTGATCATAGCCGCCCACATGAGGGTTCATGCCCGAGGCCAGCATATCCGCGAACATGCCCGTTACCGTGCCATTGCCCATTACCCAACCAAAAAATCCAGGATGAAGATTGCCCGTGGGGTAAGGAAGAATGTTGGTTTTAAATGTCTCGTAGACATCAGCCAGCGGCGCGCCGTCTTGTGGCGCAGCTTCATTAAGCGTCGCTCTCGCCTCACCGGGCACGCTGCGCCAGGCGGGACGCTCACGCACGGTCTTTAAGTAATCAAGCATATCATCGATCATCAGATGACCGACACGACGGGCTTCGTTCCAGTCATCAGGGTCGAGGGTTTCTTCTGTTTTCATGATTGGGTTTCCAGGAGGCCGGGAATTTGTAGCAATGATTTTGCGAGGTTCTGCCAGTTTCTCTCACCGATCGCGCCAACGACGGAAGATTGGGCGCTTTTCCAAAAAGGTTCGGCTGCGCCGAGCATTTTAACACCCGCTGACGTCAACGTCGCGGTCTTAGCACGGCCGGTTTTGGCCGTTCTGACTTTAACAGCGCCGGCCGCCTCGAGAGGTCGCAGCGTTCGATAGAGCGATGTGCGCTCCATGACGAGCTCATCGGCGAGATCGCCCAAACTCGTCGGTCCATTGCGATTTAGCGCCCTGACGATGGCAAACTGGGTGATCGTCAGCCCGCTCTCTGCCATGGCGTCTTCATAAAAGCGGGAAAGCGCGCGATTGGCTTTCCTGACAGTCGTGCATGCGCATGGTGTTTTCATGCAGTTTTATTATAGCTGTATCTACATGATGTAAATACATCATGATAAAACAGTAAAACCATGCAAGAGATTTCAGCCAGCGAGGTCGTCGACGATGTCGACTTCCGATAACAATATTTCCAGCCGCTGCTCAAGCCTGGAACTCGCATATGAATCGATATCAAATCTAACGCCGATGCCATTGCGATCGAATGCTCGAATGACCGTACCCGTCAATTCGCCGATATCTGTAATGACGAAAGAATACTGGCTCCCGACTTTTATCGGGTCATGCGTGCGAAACGCCGCGCCGGTTCGCGAGATATCAACTAATTCGCCAGAGCAAACCGACTTACCGTGAAGGACGATATCTACACGCTCCTTCATTCCATATCGTTGGCCATTGCGATGCTCGATCGCTTCGGGCGCTGGAGGTAATTTTGATACAGTGGCCATGGCCCATCGCCCGCTTTAATTACCGGTACAGAATTTCTATATTGGCCATTTATCGGTAAATATACAACTAATGGTTGTGTATTTGTTATGCGGAAACTCCTTAAAGAAGTGGGGTCACAAACAAAATACGACAACTGTCGGGTTTCGATGCAGCGCTAAGCAAAGCATCAATGCGTAACTTATATTCGCCAGATGGTCCGAATTACACGCTGACACCGGGCGATCAAAGTCGACCGGATTGCCCCGGCTAAGCGCCCGCCCTTCCTGGTTCGATGCGGATAGTCCGGGCGCCAATCAGGCGCCCATTGATATGCGGGCAATCGCATCAACATGGATCTGAGCGCTGTCAACAATCGGATAGCCGTGATCTTCATCGCCAAAAGCGAGAAAGAGGTCAGTGCCGCCAAGAACAATAATCTCGGCCCCTTGCTTTTCACATAGCTTTCGGCCGGCAGCGTCAAAATAGTCTTTCTGGCTGTCCGTTGCGAAGCCGGCCATCGCCATCGTGACATATTCCTTATGGGCGATTTCAAGCTCACCCGGTGGCGGCGCGACCAACTCAACCGACGAAACCCCGCCATAGAATTTTGATTCCATCACCGCGTTCGATCCCAGAACACCCACGCGCCTGACGCCGAGACGCGCAAAATATGCATCCATTTCCGGAATCGCGTTCAACATCGGCAGCGTTGAAATTTTTTCAAGCGCCTTAATGCAAAAATGCCCGCCCATGGATGTAACCACTGCGGCTTCGCATCCACCGGCCTTTAGTTGCTCGACAAAGCCGGCAAAGATCAGCGCCTGCTTTTCGTTCTCTCCAGCCTCCATATTCGCGACCATCTCACGCGTATCCGCATGAGCAATCGTCAGCGCCATTTTCCGGTTCGCAACAGCGTGGGCTTTCACCAAGCCACGATAGTAAAATTCGGTCGCCGCCGGTCCAATCCCGCCAATCAATCCAATATGCATTCTGTGATTTCCTCGTTTTGGCTGGGTTATATGCGCTCTTTCCTTAATCCGCAAAATACCACATCTCGAAATTCGAAACTGCGCCCACGCCGGGGCGCCTCACCAGAATACGGAATCAAAATTCAGAAAAATGTCGCGCACTGAATACTGGATCCGAAATTAAGCTCAAGACGACGTAAAGAAGATTGGGAGGAGAACAGTGGCAATAAAGTTGGTGGGATTCAGTCATGCGGTATTTGTTTCAGCATCAATGACAGACAATTTGAACGGTGCGATAGCCAGTCCTGTCGCAGCATGTCGAAAGGTTGATAATTTCCAGCAAACCGCTCCAGGCGGAAATATCATTTACCAGCGTTCAGCTTTGCCAATCGCCGCTCCAGGCCGCATTGAGCGGATGCACCGATCTCAAATTTAACGCCGTAGCAGTTGATGTTGAATTTGCGCATAGTCGTTACCGTCATTTCACCGATACCTGCAATGAACATCGAATATTGACGCCCGATCTTCAGGAATGTGTTAGCGCGAAACCCCGCGCCACTTCGGGAGATGTTAATCAACTCACCAACACCGACGACTTTGCCATCAAGAAGGATATCAACACGCGCATCAAATTCGTATCGTTCACCATCCCGTTGGTTGACTGCCTGAACAAGAGGCAGCGGTGTGTGCACACTATGCATAATATATCTCTTATGTACTCTACAACTATAGATTGCTATAATGACTTTCGTTTTGTAAAAATTTCAATAATGACGACCTTCGACATTACTTGAGAAATTGACAATCGTCAGCTTTCGATACCAAGTCTACTGAGCCTTCGAGTATTCATAGATTCTCTTGCAAGTATTTCTTTGCCCGCGCCAAGTCCTCCGGCGTGTTGATGTTCATCAACGATGCGCCTGGCGGAAATGAAACACGTTTCGCATTGCATTGTTTCGCAATGGCGCGAAGCGCAGCGCCCTTACCAGCCTTCAACGGCGTCAATGCATCCACAAGAGCCGGTAAAACCCAATAAGCAAATGTCGGATGATCGCCACTGTCGTCGGAGGCGACGGCGCAGGCGTCTTGACGGGATAATTTTTCATAGAGATCGGCGGGCAAAAACGGGCCGTCCACCGGCGCTGTCATAAAACCTTCCGCCTGCGGTTCATTTTGTAAAATCCAGTGTGCGACAGCCCACAAACCCGCCGCCGGTCCAGCGGGGCCGTCGCTACGATCAGGAACGCTGCAAATGCCCGTTCCATAATCATCGGGTCCTGCGATCAACATGCGATCTATCTGAGGCTCGAGTTTTTCGATGACGTGGTCAACAAGGCGACCTCGGCCAAGCAACAACGCGCCCTTGCCGCCACCACCCAAACGCCGTGCTCTGCCGCCCGCCAGAATAACGCCAATATGGATCATCAGATCCTCGTGACTTTCTTGCTTTCGCCTGCCAATTGGCGGAATTTGCGCCGATGCAGGCTCATCGCCTTCTTGTTGGAGACTTTCATGGCGATCCTCGCCCTCGCCTTTTTGATTACTGCCCTGCTCTATGCTTCCGTCGGTTTTGGCGGCGGTTCGACTTATAACGCGCTATTGGTTCTCAACGGCGCGGATTATCGCATTCTCCCGGCGATTGCGCTTCTTTGCAATATTATCGTTGTCAGCGGCGGCGTCTGGCGCTTTGGCGCCGGCGGCCATATCCGCCTTCAAAAATTGGCGCCCTGGATCGCCGCTTCTATTCCCTTTGCCTGGATCGGGGGGCGGTTGCCGGTCTCAGAGACCCTCTTTGTCGGCCTTCTTGGCGCAGCGCTCACGGCGGCGGCGATGCGCATGCTGTTCCAGCGCGAACCCATGGCGCTCAAGGAAAACCGTCCGCAACCGCTTTGGATCGCCGTAATCGTCGGCGGCGGGCTTGGATTTCTTTCGGGCCTCGTGGGGATTGGCGGCGGCATTTTCCTCGCGCCAATCCTATATATGTTGCGCTGGGATTCTGCCCGCGCCATTGCCGGCGCCTGCAGCCTTTTCATTTTGGTGAATTCCATCAGCGGATTTGCCGGCCAAACAGCCAAACTGGGCGATTTGGCGCTCTTGGGCAGTTTTGCAGGTTATTGGGTGCTTTTTCCGGCAGTACTCATTGGTGGGCAAATCGGCTCCCGGCTAGGCTCTGCCGGGTTGTCGGAAAAGCTGTTAAGGCGCTTAACCGCTGTTCTGGTGCTTTATGTGGCGGTGCGCTTACTGCTACGATGGGGCGCCTTGTTATCAGCGTAGGATAAAAAATTGAGCGAAACAGTTGAGAAACCACCTGCTGTGCCTAAAAGCGCAAAAACCCCGACAGAAGACGGGTTGATCGATCCTTTTGGTCGCCGCATTTCCTATTTGCGGGTTTCGGTCACTGATCGTTGTGACCTTCGCTGTGTTTACTGCATGCCGGAACGTATGGAATTTCTGCCGCGCAAGGAAGTTCTATCGCTGGAGGAGCTGGAGCGGCTGATCCGCGCCTTTATGCGCCGTGGCGTGCGTAAAGTGCGCCTGACCGGCGGCGAGCCGCTGGTGCGCAAGGGGATTTTCACCGTAATCGACAGCCTCGGCGAGGCTGTCCGGCGCGGCGAACTTGATGAAGTTACGCTGACGACCAACGCAACACGGCTTGAGGAATTTGCGCCGCGCCTTGCGAGCGCCGGTATTAAGCGCATCAATGTTTCTCTCGACACGCTCGACCCTGACCGGTTTGAACGCATCACACGGCGGCGCAAACTTGACGATGTCCTCAAGGGCATTGATGCAGCGCAAAGACAAGGGATCGCGATCAAGATCAATGCTGTCGCCATGAAAGATGAAAATGCGCGGGAAATCCCTGCGATGATCGCGTGGGCCCATGAACGTGATATTGATGTGACGCTGATTGAGATCATGCCGCTTGGTGATGTGGATCAAGACCGCATGGACCAATATCTTCCCCTGACGCAGATGCGTGATGATCTGGAACACCGCTGGACCCTAACCCCGCTGGGCCTAAGGACCGGCGGTCCCGCACGCTATGTGCGCGTCGAAGAAACCGGCGGCGTGGTTGGACTTATATCGCCGCTGACCAATAATTTCTGTGATGACTGTAATCGCGTGCGCCTGACCTGCACTGGTCAGCTCTATATGTGTCTCGGCCAAGACGATAATGCAGATTTTCGCAGCATCATGCGCGCGGGCGCTGATGATGCCGCGCTTGATCACGCCATCGAAGCGGCGATCACCCGGAAACCAAAGGGCCATGATTTCGAGATTCGCGAACGCGGCGCAGCGCCGGCAGTGTCACGGCGCATGTCGGCAACCGGCGGCTGACAAATGACAACGCGCATACTGTTTTTCGGTAAACTTAAAGAACCCGCAGGCGGCGGCGAACGTGTCGTGGACCTCCCCAATGAAATTACCGATGGCGCTACGTTGATCGATTGGCTTTGCGCAGATAACGAAGCGTTGCGCGCCGAACTTACCGGTGTGGGTGTGCGGCTGAGCGTCAATCAATCGATCATCTCAGCTGAGACGCCTTTTAGCGCACCCGAAGAAGTTGCTTTCCTGCCGCCCTTCAGTGGAGGGTGAGGCCATGAACGCGTCTGCGCCCGCTTGTGTTCTGATCAGTGCGGCGGTTTTCGACCCCGATGAAGAAATGCGCGTGTTTCGCCGCCGTCACACGCAAGCCGGCGCCATTGCATCATTTCTTGGTCAGGTGCGCGGTGAAAACAAAGATGGCGCAGTGTCATCATTACGTCTTGAACATTACCCAGGCTTTGCAGAGCAAATGATCGACGGCGTAGCCAATGACGCCATGGCCCGCTGGCCGTTGACGGGCTTGCGCATTGTACATCGCGTCGGCGTGCTTCAACCGGGCGATCCTATTGTTTTCGTCGCGGCGGCGGCGGCGCATCGCCGCGCGGCGTTTGAGGCGGTTGATTTTCTAATGGACTTTCTGAAAACCGAAGCGCCCTTCTGGAAACAGGAAATAACCGGCGACGGCGCCCACTGGATCGAGCCAAGCGCGCGAGATTATACCGATCGCAGGCGCTGGCATGACGTAACAAAAGAAAAGCGAGGCGACTAATGCACGGAACTAATGACAAGCTTGAATTCGTTCCTGTCAAAATTGCCGTATTGACAGTATCCGATACGCGAACAGCGGAAAACGATACGTCGGGTGACGCCATTGCATCTCGCCTTCAGGAAGCAGGTCATATTCTGGCAGCGCGTTCCTTGTTGCGCGACGATACAGCAGCGGTCCGCGACCTTGTTGAGCGATGGATCGATAACAAGGATATTGATGTGGTGATCACGACAGGCGGCACCGGATTGACGGGCCGCGATGTGACGGTGGAAGCGTTGCGCCCCCTGTTCGACAAGGAGCTTGAAGGCTTTTCCGTGATTTTCCATCAGGTAAGCTTTAAGAGCGTCGGTCTTTCAACGCTGCAATCGCGCGCCTGCGCCGGTCTTGCCCGCGGCAAGTTTATCTTCCTTCTACCGGGATCTACCGGCGCCGTGAAAGACGGCTGGGATCAGATCATCAAATTCCAGCTCGATGCGCGTTACCGGCCATGCAATCTTGTTGAACTGATGCCGCGCCTTATGGAGCAGTGAGATGGCGGCAGATCCAAAAGATGGACTGACCCATTTCGATGCTGCCGGACGGCCGCGCATGGTTGACGTTTCCGCCAAAACATCGACGGCGCGGATGGCCAGCGCATCGGGTTTCGTGCGGATGTCGGCGGATACGCTTGAGCTGGTGCGCGCACGCAAGAGCAAGAAGGGCGACCCCACCGCTACTGCGGAGTTGGCGGGTATTATGGGCGCCAAACGTACTGCTGATCTAATTCCTCTTTGTCATCCGCTGCCCCTGAGCAGTGTTGACGTGGCGGCGACAATTGACGCTGAGCGCAGCGGTGTTTCGATTGTTGCGCGTGCTAAAACCACCGGCCCCACCGGGGTTGAAATGGAAGCGCTGACAGCCGTTTCGATCGCCTGCCTGACGCTCTACGACATGTTGAAAGCGGTCGACAAGGAAATGGTGATCGAGCAGATCGCATTGGATGAAAAAACCGGCGGCGCCTCCGGCGATTTTAAAAGCGGTCACGCATGATCTCCGTCGACGAAGCGCAAGAAAAAATCCGCAGGGCGCTGTCTCCACTTAGTGCTGAGGACTGCTCGCTTGCCGACGCCGCCGGGCGCGTATTGGCGGAGCCGGTTCACGCTCAGCTTACCCAGCCGCCTTTTGCAGCCTCAGCGATGGACGGCTATGCGGTGCGGTTTGACGATCTGTCAGAAATTGGCGCGACGCTGAAGGTCACCGGAACGTCCGCTGCTGGAGAACGGTTCGACGGAGCCGTCGCGCATGGATGCGCCATCCGGATTTATACCGGCGCGCCGGTCCCCGACGGCGCCGATCATGTGATCATCCAGGAACATGTCACACGTGACGGCGATGTCATTACCGTCGTGGAAAAACAAAGCGCGCCAAGGAACATTCGCCCCGCCGGGATCGACTTTAAAGAAGGCGAGGAATTACTCACGCCCGGAACCCTGCTCAACGGTCCGTGCCTCACCCTGGCGGCCGCCAGCAATATGACGAGCGTTTCAGTTCGCCGACGGCCACGCATCGCGCTGATCGCCAATGGCGACGAACTGGTTCCGCCGGGCGGAGCGCCAACCCGAGACCAGATTATCAGTTCAATTCCTTTTGGCCTCGCGCCAATGATTGCACGCTGGGGCGGCAGCGCTGATTTTTTGGGAATCGCACCGGACGATCCCGGCGCCATTGCTGAAATGGCAAAGCGCGGTTTCGACTATGATCTGGTCGTCCCCATTGGCGGCGCCTCTGTCGGCGACAAGGACTATATGCGGACCGTCTTCGCTGACTTGGGCTTTACGTCGATCTTTGAAAAAGTCTCAGTTAAACCGGGCAAGCCCGCCTGGTTCGGCGCGGTCAAAGGCGCCCATGTTCTCGGCCTGCCGGGCAATCCAGCCTCTGCCATTGTCACAGCGATGCTCTTTGTGAAGCCTGCAGTGGAGGCGCTGTTGGGTCTTGAAACAGCCGGCGGCTTTTTGTCAGCGCCGCTTGCGGCGCCGGTCGCCGCCAACGGACCGCGCGAAAGCTATCTGCGCGCGCAGCTTTTGCGTGATGACAATAATCGCCTGACCGTAACGCCCCATGGCAATCAGGACAGCTCGCTGATGTCGGTCTTTGCAAAATCAGATGTACTGGTGCGCCGGATGGCCCATGCGCCTGACGCCGCCGTCGGTGAGATGGTTGAGTGTCTGGTTATTTGAAATTTGTGGTCGCGCCAGCGTCACTCACATCGGTAACGGGGCGCAACACCGGATCTTCCCTGGCCGTTTTGATATGAAGGTCCCGCTGCGGAAACGGAATCTCGATACTGGCGGCTTTAAATGCCGCAAATGCGCACTAGTCTTCTGTGGGCTCAACATATGCAGGCAGACCGTTATATTCAGGGTTTTTTGGGGTCACTATCTTTGGCTGCATCTTCGGCGCCAACCCTGAACAAGGCCGCAAGTTCTTCATAGCTCAGTGACGGGTCAATCGGTCCAATCAATTGCATTCCCTGCAATGCTTCGAGTCCCATCTCGGCGCCATATGGCAACAAATAAGCCGTGTTTTCTTCGGCCTCAATGTTGAACTCCTCCAGAACTTCAAGGCTCTCCGACGGAATGGATTTGAAAATATAGACGATGGTCGGCCCGGATGGCGTCAGCTTACTTGGCGCCCCGCCCCACTTCACCTCACCGGTAACCGGATCAGGCGAGCCAAACGGATGCGCCGAAAATGACCCCAGGGCCGTGGGCACGCCATTGTCATCAATAATGACATTGTCCGGGGCAATTTCCTCCGGCTTTAAGGTTACGGTCTTTTGCCTCGACGCTTCCTTTGCATTCTCCTCAGCGTCGCCAGCAACGATATCGCTTCCAGATGCGGCTTCCTGATCCGCACAACCGGCGGCCAAAATCAGACTTGCAAAAAGTATCTTTGTAGAATTCACACATCGCCCCAAATAATTTTTTATTAGTTAGATGACCTACCCGATGAAGCAGTCCACCAATTCTCCAATCACTCTGCCCACAGACCAAACAAGGCGCCAAGCTCAACATCACTTAAGGTCGGGTCAATCGGCCCGATAAGTTGCATTTCCTTAAAGGCATCTATGTCAGAAAATGCATCAACGCCGTCTGGTAGCAGGTAAGCGGTATTTTCCGTCGCTTTGATACCCTGCTGATTAAGGTGATCAACATCTTCCGCACGAATGGCCTTAAACACATAGACCACAGTGGGTCCGGCAATCTTTGGCGCACCAAACTCACGGGTAAAAACCTTCTCACCTGTCTCCGGATCAGTTTGCCCAAATGCCATCTTGAATGCGCCCAAAGTCCGCAGGGAACCATTGTCATCAATAATGACATTGTTCGCGGCAATTTCCTCCGGCTTTAAGGTTGCGGCCTTTTGCTTTGACCCTTCCTTTGCATTCTCCTCAGCGGCGCCAGCTACAGTACTGCTTCCAGGTGCCGCTTCTTGATCCGTACAACCAGCGGCCAGAACCACGCATGCAAAAAATATTTTCGTAAAATTCATAAGCCACTCCCAGAATGTTTTACTTTTATTAGATTGCACACTGACCAATGACGCAACACTACCAAATGCTTGCGCCGCTAACACGGGATCACAGTCGCGCCTATCTCGCCGGATAACGCAGCTTCGCCAGCGCCTCGATCGGTTTTCTCGGATCAAGCCCCATATCCCTCACCCGCGCTTTGGCTTTCTCAATCTGCATGACATTGTCGATGCGGGCATCGAGAAACGCGTGCGTCACTGCTTCATCATCGCTGTCATCGGCCAGCCAACGCGCGAACGTCGATGTCCAAACGCCGGAAAGAATTCCGCGCTTTGAATAGAAATTGAAATCTGTCGATTTATCGCCGAGGCCCCGCCAGATCGCATCGGCCGTCGCCCAGGCAGCACGAGGGCCCAAAAGCCCGCTCGTGGGCAATGCCATCAGAGCGGCGGCGCGGCGCACGGCTTCCTTGTGAGGACGCAAAACATCAAGGCGTGCGAGGACCGCAAATGCCACCTTTTCGCGGATTTTGAGCGGTTGAAACTCAGGCGCCTCCATTGCGTTCAACATCGCCCGGTCATTGATGTCGAACCAGTACCGCAAAACATCGCGAACGCCTGAGGGAAACGCGGCTTTTAGCACCGCTCGATCAGCCCCGGCATCAAGCGCTGCGGCGTCCAGCATCACCGTCGTCCAGCCGTCAAATGCTGCGCGCCCAAGGGCAATTTCAAGGATTTCAGCCCGGACGCGTTCAAAGCCGTCGTGATCGATAAAATTATCCGCTTTTTCAGTCATTTAGGGTCCGTCACATCTGGCAAAGCTCATTGCGGACTTATATAGACAAGGCCCACGGCCTTTGGTATAGGCCGCATCGTCTCACCGGCGCGCATAAAACGCGACGGTCGAGTTGAAGGTTTTTCTGCGTCGCGGATATACCCGTGACGTTTTTATTTGAAACGGAGGCTTAAGTCCTTGGTACAGATCATTGTCCGCGACAATAATGTCGAGCAGGCCCTGCGCGCGCTCAAGAAAAAGATGCAGCGCGAAGGCACTTTCCGCGAAATGAAACGCCGGAAATTTTACGAAAAACCGTCTGAAAAGAGGGCCCGTCAAAAGGCTGAAGCGGTCCGGCGCGCGCGAAAGCTGATTCGCAAGCGGCTGCAGCGTGAAGGCGGAGCCTAGCGTTTCCAGGCGATTAACCGCTTATTAAGCAAGATGTTAGAAGTCGGCTGAGCATTCAGTCGGCTTTTTTGCATTGAGACTAACGCATTTCCGGAAAAGTGTAGCGCGGTTTTCCGATAAGAGATGCGCTGAGATAATAATCTGGGGCGTTTGCGCGCGCGAAGGCGCGGCTACCCAATATCTTGACCGCGGTCGGGGACAATAAACCGGGAACCACTTTATCTGGAAAACACCCAAGGGAGCCGAATCGCTCGTAAAATGAGCAAATTGTTATGCTTGAGAAGCGCGCTTGCAGCGCTGACAGTAGTATTATGGCCGCCATTTGCTAAAATGGTCAAAAATGAGCGTCCCCCGAGGCGCCAGTTAGTTGCGCAAAGTGAGGATTTATGTGGGGTAGACTCACCATCTGTTTAGGGCTTGCGGGCGCTATGTTGCTGGCTGTGGCTGCACCTGCGGCTGCCCAGGGCGAAATAGACGACCCAAAACTATCACCAATGCTTTTCGGCCCAACCCAAAAGGAACGCCGCGATAAAATTCGGCAACGCGAAGCTGAGCAGGAAGAAGCCCAACGCATCTCGCAGGAACAGGAATATGACGGCCAGGATCTGGATGATCCAAAATTACAGCCGATCTTTGGTCCGCCCGCAGCCGATATCGAAGAAGAAGACCTGATTGGTGGGCGCATCAGCCTGGGCGAAAGTGATAACAATCGACGTTTCTTTGGCGCGCTGACATTTCTTGTTCCCGAGACAACTAATCTTAGCCTCGGCGTCGGACCGCAATATCGCCCGGATTATTTCGGATCGGACGATTATGAGTTTGATGCTGATCCGCAAGTCTATGTGAAATTCAGGAACTTTGTTTTTCTCGATGATGATGGCGCAGACTTCGCGCTATTCGGATTTTCAAACGTTCGTTTTGGTCCGTCGGTGCGTATCAAAGGTCGCCGAAAGGAAAGCGACAATCCCGCCCTAATGGGCCTTGGCGATGTGGGCGAGACATTTGAATTTGGCGGCTTTGTCGCCACGACATTTCTCGACCGTTTTTCATTTAAGGCCAAAGCGCGTCATGGTTTGAAAACCGGCCACCGCGGCACCATCGTTGATGGTAACTTGACGGCGTTGTTGTTCAAGGCCGGCCCTATATCTCTTTCCACCAGCGCCCAGGCAAGTTGGGTTGGCGACAAATATGCAGATGCGTATTTTTCAGTAACGCCCGCGCAGGCAGCTGCGTCCGGCGGCGTATTGAGCGTGTATGATGCAGATCCTGGCATTCTCAATGTCGGCGCCAGCGTCAACGGCTATATCAACATCCGCGATCGCTGGTCCTTAAACCCCTACGCGTCCTATGATTATGTGTTTGATGACTTTGCAGCGACGCCGATAATCGAACAATTCGGCAGCCGCCGGCAATTTCGCGTCGGGTTCCACCTAATGCGCGAATTTACCTTCGGCAAAGACGACTAAACAGCATTGAATTAGTGCTGCCGCAAACCTCAATGAGGTTTGCGGAATTTCAGCGTCATGCGATCAGACTCGCCAATCGCGATCATCGCCGCGCGTATTTCCTCATTGTCGCGGCTGGCGCCGCCCAATGCCGGCGGCAAGCGCCAGACATAGTCTTCTTCAGTTGGCTGATCATTCGGATTGGCGTTGACTTCGTTTGCTTCAACCAATTCAAATCCGGCGCTTTCGAACACCGCAATGACACGGCTTTGTTTCACATAGCCGTTGTTGCCGATCGCCCATTCATCTGAATTACTTTCCGGCGCGCGATGTTGAACGACACCAACAACACCGCCTGGTTTTAACACATCAAATGCCGTCGTGAGAGCTTCGGTCAGATAACCGCCCTCTTCTTCTGTACGGTTAAAATGATGGACTGCGCGCACCATCAAAATCACATCAGCGGTTCCGTTCAAACTCTCTGGCAGGTCGCCATAGAAAAACGCGGAAAATGGCGCGCGTCCCTCACCAAGGTCAGCGTTACGCTTTTCAGTCCAATTTTGCGGCCAGGTCAGGTTTTCTTCCTGCCATTCATCGGATGCATAACGCCCACCCATCGCCAGGCGTTGGCTGAGAGAATAATTCGCACCAATAACACGACCTTCCGGCCCTAAATATTCGGAAAGAATGCCCGCATACCAAACCGAACCAGGCAGCGTATCGACAACTGTCATGCCGGGTTCAATGCCAAAGAAGCTCAGCGTCTCTTTTGGATGCCTATATTGATAGCGCGCCTTCGCTTCATCAGACTGCGCTGTGAGAACGGCATCAAGCTGTGTCTCGGCGGATGCCGATATCCCTGAACCTGATTTCTGAGCCTGACCAGCTGCGATATCCGTATCAGCCTTTGAACCGTCGCATGCAAACACGGCGAGTGCCGCTGTTGCCATCAAAACATATTTCATCGATTTTCCCCGTCGATATTTGCAGAACTCTGCCGTCAGAAACTAAAGCGCCTTAACGATTTCCTCGCACATTTTCTTGGCGTCGCCGAATAACATCATTGTGTTGTCGCGGAAGAATAATTCATTCTGGACACCAGCATAGCCAGCCGCCATGGAGCGCTTGATAAACAAGACCGTACCGGCATTTTCAACATCGAGAATTGGCATGCCGTAGATCGGCGATGCCTTGTCGGTTTTTGCCGCCGGGTTCGTCACATCATTGGCCCCAATCACGAAGGCAACGTCAGCGGTGCGGAACTCGGAATTGATATCTTCGAGTTCAAACACCTCGTCATAAGGTACCTGTGCTTCAGCAAGCAGCACATTCATATGGCCCGGCATCCGCCCCGCCACCGGGTGGATAGCATATTTGACTTCGACACCCTCGGCTTTCAGCTTATCGACCATTTCTTTCAGCGAATGCTGCGCCTGCGCCACCGCCATCCCGTAACCCGGCACGATGATCACCTTGCCAGCATTCTTCATGATGAAGGCAGCGTCATCAGCAGAGCCGCGTTTAACCGGCCGGGTTTCTTCAGCGCCGTCGCCAGCCGCCGCATCCTCGCCGCCAAAGCCGCCAAGGATCACAGAGATGAACGACCGATTCATGGCTTTGCACATGATATAGGAAAGGATCGCGCCTGATGACCCCACAATGGCGCCGGTAATAATCAGCGCCATGTTCTCAAGCGTGAACCCAATGCCGGCCGCAGCCCAGCCTGAATAAGAATTGAGCATTGAAACAACCACCGGCATATCGGCGCCGCCGATGGGGATGATGATCAAAAAGCCAAGAACAAAAGCTGCAAGCGTCAACAATAGAAATACGGTCGTTGATTGCTCAAACGTCATCAACATGCCGATGGTCAACAGCATGAAAAGCGCCAGGCCCAGATTGATAGAATGCCGATAAGGCAACAAGATCGGCTTGCCCGACATATTGCCGTTGAGTTTTGCGCAGGCGATGATCGAACCGGAGAAGGTGATCGCGCCGATGGCGACACCCAAAGACATTTCGACCATCGATTGCAAATGAATGTGGCCGGCTTCGCCAATACCAAAGGCGCTCGGCGCCAGGAAAGCGGCCCAGGCAATCAGAACGGCGGCGAGGCCGACAAGACTGTGAAATGCCGCGACAAGCTGAGGCATCTCGGTCATTTTAACGCGGCGAGCGATAACAGCCCCCAACCCGCCGCCGATGCCGACAGCAACGAGAATAAAGAACCACGTTCCGATGCCTTTGTTCTGCAGAACAAACAGCGTTGTCACGATCGCAATACCCATACCGATCATGCCGAAGCGGTTACCCTCACGAGCGGTTTCGGGAGATGAAAGCCCGCGCAACGCAAGGATAAACAGAATGCCCGAGGCGATGTAGAGGATAGCTGGTAAATTGTCCGCCATTATGAAGCCCCTACCCTTCTTTTTTCTTGTACATCGCGAGCATGCGCTGGGTCACCAGAAACCCGCCGAAGATGTTGACGCTGGCGAGCATCACGGCGGCAAAGCCGAACATTTTTGGCCAGAAGCTATTAGCTGAATCGACGAGATCAGCGCCAAGCGCGATCAGCGCCCCAACGATCACAACAGACGAAATGGCGTTAGTCACAGACATCAAAGGCGTGTGCAGCGCCGGCGTCACTGACCACACAACGTAATAGCCAACAAAGATTGCGAGGATGAAAATCGCCAGCAGAAATACAAAATCAGAAATCGGGCTGGACGCGGCAAGGAGGGCAATTTGATCGGCTATGTCACGCGCCTGCTCAGCTGCGGCGGTCGCCACTTCGGCATCGCCTGAGGCATTTGACGCCGCAGCCTCCGCCGTTTGCGCAGCGTCTTCAGCGGCTTTTGCTGCTTCTTCTAATTGCTCTGTTCTATCCTGTGCGGCCATGGTCCGCTCCTTTGAAGGTAGAGTTTAGGCGCCGTCTTCGGCGCTCTTTTCTGTCGCGCCATCGTCGGTCGATGGCTCTTCGGAGGGCGCTTCTTTTGCCGCTGCCGTTGGCGCCTCTTCAGCGCTCGCGAAAGCCGGATGGATCACCTTGCCGTCTCTGGTCAGTGCGACGCCTTTAATGAGCTCGTCATCCCAATCCACAGCAAAACTGTTCGTTTCCTTGTCGTAAAACGCTGATACAAAGTTGAAAACATTGCGCGCATAAAGGCTCGACGCGTCCCGCGCCAAACGCCCGGCAACATTAGAAAAACCGAGGATGGTCACCCCGCCGGTTTCAATCGCTTCGCCGGGCCGGGTGAGTGCAGCATTACCGCCCTGCTCGGCCGCCAGATCAACGATCACCGAGCCCGCCGCCATGGAGTGGACCATTTCCTCACTGAGGAGCTTCGGCGCCGGCCTTCCCGGGATCAGCGCTGTCGTGATCACGATGTCCTGTTTCTTGATATGGGCGGCAATAAACTCGGCCTGACGTTTTTGAAAGTCCGCCGACATTTCTTTCGCATAGCCGCCTTCTGTTTCGGCCTCTTTCATCGCTTCTTCGTCAACAGTGACAAAAGTTGCGCCCAAACTCTCAACTTGCTCCTTCGCCGCAAAACGCACGTCGGTCGCCGACACAACGGCGCCGAGACGCCGCGCCGTGGCAATCGCCTGAAGCCCGGCAACGCCTGCGCCCATCACCAGAACCTTTGCCGGCGCGATTGTGCCCGCAGCGGTCATCATCATCGGAAAAGCCTTACCGAAATACGCCGCCGCATCGATGACGGCTTTATAGCCCGCAAGATTTGACTGCGATGACAAGACGTCCATCGACTGCGCGCGTGTGATGCGCGGCATCAAATCAAGCGACAGGGCGTCAACGCCAAGACGCGCATAGGCAGCAATTGAATCCGCATCATTATAAGGCGCCAGGATCGCCGCCAGCTTCACGCCGCGGCCCAATGACCGCAATTCCTCGCTCGACGGGCGTTGAACCTTGATCACAAGATCCGCGTTTTGCGTCGCATCGGCCGTGCTTGGGCTGATTTCAGCGCCGGCCTCACGATAGGCTTCGTCAGAAAACCTTGCTTCCTCGCCTGCGCGTGACTGTACAGCCACATTCGCGCCAAGACCGACAAACTTTTTGACTGTCTCGGGCGATGCCGCAACCCTGGTTTCACCAGATCGCGTTTCTTTCAGGACGGCAATTTTCATCAAGCCTCCACGGACGGCGCACGCCGCCATTCAGATTGTCGCTAGTGAGAAAAGAACGTTTTCACCACAAAAAACACAAATACATAGGTAACCACACCTGCAAATAGCGACAGCCAGATGCCGTTCGCCATAACAAGACTGGTGAAAAACATCGTCAGCGCCAGAGAGAACGGAACGCCGATTTCCGATCCGGCCTTCATAACCGCCTGATAGGAATGAAGATGCTCGTCGGCATCTTTGGTGCGCTGAACGGCGTCGTCGGTCATTGAATAAATCCCCGTTTCATTTTTACTTGGTTCTGTCGGAATTTACCCCGGCCCGCAAGGGCTTTGGGGGCGTTTCCGAGGTAAAGTGGTTCCCGGTTTACCGTCCAGAAACGCTCGGAATTAATACCGATGCGCAATTCTTCCCGGAAATACGCTAGGCTCCAAATCTCACCGGCCAGCAGCTCAGAAGTGTCCTCACTGTAGATACAAACGCCAGCGGCTGGTCCATCATCAGATGATGATAGGCATCCGGCACCACCACAAAGGGCGAGCGGCTTTGCGCCTGGTTTTTGAGATGCTCCATCCCTTTGCCTTGAGCAAAGGCAGATTTTTCCCCATATATGAAGGCAAGCGGACATCGAGCTGCTCTTAGGAGGTCCCGCTCGAAATGAATATCGAAAGTGCTGCCCTTGGTCGGGTCAAATTTCCAGGTCCAGCCCTCTCCGCCATCGGGCAACGGCGCGGGCCTTAAACCCTGCCGCGCGATATAATCGACCAAAAAAAGGTGCTCGGCAGGCTGGTTTGGCAGGAACCGAAAACGCTGGATTGGCTCTTCCTTGGTTTCATAAATCCTTGTCGATCTTTTTTTGTCCTTCGGATCGGCTTGCGCCTTCAGCACCGTATAGCCTTCGTCAGGGTCGGGAACCCCGAGGGGGCTGTCGACGATCACCGCGCCGCCAAGACGTTCGCCTTCGCGCTCTACAGCGGCCAACGTCACCCAGCCGCCGAAACTGTGCCCCACAACCACTGGCCGACCACGCGTATGGAGCCCCGCCTTCTCTATGACGGCAAAGATCTCGTCGACCTGCAAATCGAGAGAATAGCGGTCACGCCATCCGGAATCGCCCATACCAGACAGATCAAGCGCCGCAACCCGCCGATTACCGGCGAAAAATGGCGCAAAAGGTCGCCACCAGTTGCGGTGCGCCCGACCCCCATGGACAAAAAGGAGGCCGCGGCCTCCCTCCTCGCCCCAGGCTGAATAGGTGATGCGAGCGCCGCCGACCTCGACCGAGCCTTCCTCGCACGGCGCCGCGATGGCTTTTTCGAACCATGCCGGCGCAGGCGGCGGCGCGCCGCCGAGATCCGCCAAAGGCCGGATTAAGTCGGATTTGAGTTTTGCGCCGCTGGACTGCGCCATATTTTCCATAGCCTCATTTTGTTTGAAGGGCCCTGATAGCGCAGCTTGTCGATCGCGCAAAGGTCGCGCCGCAGGCCCGGTGACAGACATTTCCTGTCTGCATCTCCGTTAGCCCGCCGGTTAATGACAAATTAATTCGTAAACGAAGTATGACGCTGCAGTGCGTTAAAAATGTTTCGGAATGACACGTTTTTAAACCGATCTTTACTTGCTGGGGCCAATCTCCCGTCGAACTGCCTGCCTCAAAGGGGATCTGCCTGTTATGGTGAAGACCGTATTAATTGTTGACGATGATCCGACACAGCGCCGACTGATGCGCGCCGTTTGTGAAAAAGCGGGCTATCCCGTTTTGCAAGCCGACAGCGGAGAAAGCGCCTTGTCACTGCTGCAAAGCCAGCAAGGTCAAGATGTCGGGCTGATGATGCTCGATCTTCGGATGCCTGGGCTTGGCGGCATGGAAACGCTAAAGCGCGCCAAGTCATTCCGCGAAGATCTGCCGGTGATTGTTTTGACGGCACAGGGCGGCATAGATACAGTCGTCGAGGCGATGCAAAACTGCGCAACAGACTTTTTTGTTAAACCGGCATCGCCGGAGCGCATCATCGTTTCCATCAACAACGCACTCAATTTAACGACGCTTAAAGGCGAAGTATCCCGGCTCAAACGCAAACATGAAGGCGTGTTTGGCTTCAGCGACCTTATCGGATCGAGCGCGGCCCTTGCTCACGTCATCAAGGTCGGCGAACGCGCGGCGGCATCCAACATTCCTATATTGATCAGCGGCGAATCCGGCACCGGCAAAGAAGTTATTGCACGCGCCATTCAAGGTTCGTCAGACCGCGCCGGCAGGCCGTTCATCACCGTCAATTGCGGCGCCATTCCGGAAAACCTCGTGGAGAGTATTCTTTTTGGTCACGAAAAAGGTTCATTCACCGGCGCCAGCGCAAAACATATCGGCAAATTTCAGGAAGCAAATGGCGGCACTATATTCCTGGATGAGGTCGGCGAGCTGCCGGCAGACATGCAAGTCAAACTTTTGCGCGTTCTACAAGAGAGCGAAGTTGATCCGATTGGCTCCAAGCGCACGGTCAAGGTCGATGTCCGCGTGATCTCTGCAACGAACCGTGACCTCGGAGAAGAGGTCAAAACCGGCGGCTTCCGTGAAGACCTCTATTACCGCCTCAATGTCTTCCCAATTGAAGTGCCCCCGCTTCGCGAACGCAAAGACGATATTCCAGCGCTGATTGACTATTTTATTGGTCGTTACAATGCAGAAGAGCGCCGTGATGTGCGCGGCGTTCGTCACGAAGTGCTTGAAGTTCTGGCTCAGCATGCCTGGCCCGGTAATGTCCGCCAGCTCGAAAATACAATCTTCCGGGCCGTCGTTCTTGCCGAAGACGCTTATTTATCTTCAAGCGACTTTCCGCTGCTGGCAGAAGAATTCGAAGCTCTCGGCATTGAATCCGGACCGCCGATTCTTGCAAGTGAAGATACCGCGCCGCCACGCATAGCCAGCGCGCCTATTCCTGCTTCCACCAGTACTGAAACGCCGGAAGCGGTCACCATATTCGATCGTGAGGGGCATCTACGCTCGTTGCAGGAAATCGAAAAAGATCTGATTGAACTCGCCATTGAGACCTATGAGGGCAAGATGTCAGAAATCGCGCGCCGCCTCGGCATGGGCCGGTCCACGCTCTATCGCAAACTCCGCGAACATGATCTGGAAATAAAGCGCGCGGGATAACTGAGAGCGCAACATCGATCATCCCGGACACGCTGTGACACGAAGTATCGCTGCGCAGATCCGGGATCGCTGTATGTCTTGAGCCAACACGCGAAGACGAATTTTGAAAAGCGTCGCCTTAGCTATCGCCGAGCGCCGACAGATAAAGATCGAGCAGTGCTTCTTGTTCCTGCCGATCAGCGCGGTCCATTTTTCGTATGCGAACCACCTGACGAAGGATTTTTACATCATAGCCCTCGCCCTTGGCCTCAGCGTAAACCTCTTTTGAATCATTCAGGATTGCCGCTTTTTCTTCTTCAAGGCGCTCAACACGCTCAATGAAAGAACGCAGCCGGTCTGCAGCTACTGTTGTCGCCCCGTCTATCGCCGCTGATCCGTCCGCCACTGCAGCACTCTCCTGTTTCTCGTCTATGTGGGTGCAACTCGCTGATGCGATTCTGCAAGACATTAGGAATAGGAAAGAGCCGCTGCGGCTTGCAAGCCGGAAGTCAGCTAATGGGGAAAATTATATCTCTTGACCGTCGAGATCCCGGCGCAAATTTCGAGCGCGATCACGGGCGTGTTCGTTGTGAGGATTCCATTCCAGAACTTTTTGGAACATTTCATAAGCATCACGGGTTTCGCCAGCCGCCAGGAGAATTTCAGCAAGCGTTGTCCGCACTTCAAATTGCCGCGGTTCAAGCTCAAGGACTTTCGAGAAATCTTCGATGGCGCCCGCCCGATCTTCCTGAGCCAGTCTCACCGCGCCGCGCAGGGCATAGCCTTGAGCAAAATTCGGCGCGAGCCCGACAATGTGATCAAGCAGCGCCCCCGAGAGATCAAAAGCACCATTATTGGCGCTTAATTGTGCTCGAGCGTAGAGTATATCGACGGTATCGCTTTCGGCATCCGCCCAGATTTCCATTATTCGGGCGACATTGTCTTCGGGGCGAAGCGCTTCACCGACCCGCAATTCCTCAAACAAGCCATCTAACCGCGGATCGGTCTGATCAGCGGCGGCAGGTGCGGTCAAAGCCGCAACCAATAAAATTGTGCAAAATAGTCTTTGCATGGGTGACAGGATAAACTGCGACCCCTTAAAATCCAAGGCAGAATTCAGTAATGAAATCAGCGAATTGATTAGCCCTGGCGCGCTTTAAAGCGTCGCTGCGTCTTGTTAATCACATAGACGCGGCCCTTGCGGCGTACAACGCGGCAGTCTTTATGCCGCTTTTTCAACGACTTAAGGGAGCTACGGACTTTCATCGGACGAACCTTTAATTCACAAGTGAGCGGGGGAAATAGTCAAAGCCCCGATCCTTGTCAACATGGCGAATTAACTGGCGTTTTTGGTCGCCATCCGCCGGCTTCTGGTTTCACGGCCTGTGTGTGGCGCATCCGCGGCCAAGCGCTTGCCCTTAATAGGGTAAACGCCTTCCTCACCCATCACCCAAGCAACTGGAAATTCAAACAATCTATCAAAGGCTTCATCGAGAATATTGAGGCCGCCCGTATAGGCGCCCATGGCGGGCATGATCAGCCGATTATCGCCAGCAGCAAAACAGCGCCGGCGAATCATGCGGCCCTCGCTGATAACACGCGCGCAAGGGTGAAGATGCCCGGCGATCTCGCCCGCAGCACCTATGGCGCGCGGTTCATGGCGAAAGATCAGCGGCCCGATTTTGCGCTCACAGGCTGTTTCCGCAGCGAAGCGCTCGGGTGGTTCAGGGTCATGATTGCCGAGAATCCAGAGCCAGTCGCACGCCTTCATCAGCGTTTCCAGCATCTTCCCGTCATCCACATCCATACGCGTTTCAGCGCCAACGTCATGAAAGGCGTCGCCGAGGGAAATCAGCTTTTTCGGATTATATCGGCGCGTCAGCGCCGCGATACGCGTCAATGTCGTGCGCGTGTCGTATGGCGGCAACATCACGCCACGCTTGGCAAAACTTGAGCCTTTTTCAAAATGCAGATCGGAAACGATCAGTGTTTCCTCCGCGCGCCAGTAAAGCGCGCCAAGCGGATCGGGCGTCAGACGCTCATCGCAAACGACTATATCAATTGAAGTGTCAGACACGCCAGAAGGCTTACGCCGATCTCATGGCCTCGGCAATCAACCCGTCTGATGCGGATTTCAACATCGCCTCTGTTGCATCGCGCGCAACATTTTCCCGGCTGATTTCCAACATCACCGGCACCGCCAAAGGCGAGACCCGATCAAGCCGTGCGTGATTAAGGCGAGATTTAACCCGCGTTAAAAGCGCCTGCAGCCGTTCCAAATCCAGAAACCCGCCCGCCGCATCATCCCAGGCCGCGCGCAACAGCAAATGGTTTGGCTCATGCTCGCGCAATACGTCGTAGATGAGATCAGCGGAAAACGTGACCTGCCGCCCGGTTTTCTGCTCGCCTGGATAGCGCCGCTCAATCATCCCGGCGATCACGGCGCAATTCCTGAATGTGCGTTTCATCAGGACAGATTCTTCCAGCCAGCTTTCCAGATCGTCACCAAGCATGTCCTCATGGAACAGCGCATCAAAATCAATATCGCTCAAATCCTGACGCGCCCAGATGGAAAGCGCGTATTCCGTCGGCGCAAACCCGATGGGCTGTTTTCCTAACCGTTCAAGCCGGCGGGTAATCAGCATGCCGAGGGTTTGATGGGCAAGCCAGCCATCAAAGGGATAACAGACCATAAAGTGCCGATCCGAATGCGGAAATGTCTCGATCAACAATTCATCGGGCTTTGGAATGGTCGCAACTTCTCTTTGTTTTTCGAGCCAGATGCGTACGGGTTCCGGATAGCGCGACCAGCTCTCAGGATCATAGAGCATCTTGCGCACACGCTCCGCCAGATAGGTTGACCAGGGAAACTTGTTACCGCCCCAGACGGGAATGCGTGGCTCGCGGCCCGTCGCCTGCGTGACAATCGCATCCATGCCGTCAATGCGTTCAAGCTTGAGGATTTGTCCTGCAAAATAAAACGCATCGCCGGGCGACAGGCGTTCAAAAAACCATTCCTCTGCCGTCCCAAGTTTGCGGCCGGGCCGTTTGGGCGCGCGCCTTGACGCCTGACGGACATTTAAAACAGGCGCTTCGACAATCGTGCCGACATTCATGCGATATTGCTGCGCGACCCTGCCATCGCGAACGCGGTAAAAGCCTTCCGCTGTTTTAACGATCTTGCGATATTTGTCATAGGCCTTGAGCGCGTAGCCGCCAGTCGCAACAAATTCCAGCGCTTGATCAAAGACGTCGCGCGGTAAATCTGCATAGGGCGACGCCGTCATGATCTCCTGATAAAGCGCCGCGGGGTCAAAGGGCGCAGCGCAAGCCATACCAAGAATGTGCTGCGCCAGAACATCATAGGTTCCTTTGCGCGGCGGATCCCCGTCAAGCGCGCCCTCCTCAATCGCTTCTTTCGCAGCGATACATTCGAGCACTTCCATGCGGTTCGCCGGCACCAGCAAGGCACGGCTCGGTTCATTCATACGGTGATTGGCGCGGCCGATGCGCTGGGTCAGCCGGCTGGCGCCTTTCGGCGCCCCCATCTGGATCACCAGATCAACATCGCCCCAGTCAATGCCAAGATCGAGAGTCGATGTGCAAACGACCGCGCGTAATTCGCCCCGTGTCATCGCCGCTTCCACTTTGCGACGACGATCAATTTCAAGCGACCCGTGATGCAGCGCGATCGGTAAATTATCGTCATTTAACTTCCACAGCGCCGCGAAAGTCAATTCCGCCTGGCTGCGCGTATTAACAAAAACCAGCGTCATTTTTGCAGCGCCAATCGCCTTATAAACGTCCTCGAACGCGTGCCGACCCGAATGGCCCGACCATGGAATATTTTCCTCAGAAGTCTGAACATCCACTTGCGGCTTGGCGCCGCCAGCGCCCCGGATCAGCCTCGCCGATGGCGCGGCCGGCGTATTTTGCGGTGTCAAATAATCAATCAGCGGCCGCGCATCGGCAACCGTTGCTGATAGACCCGTAAGCCGTAATTGCGGCGCATGGGCCCGCAGCCGCGCCAATGCCAGCGATAGCAAATGACCGCGCTTGTTCACCACCAGTGAATGCAGCTCATCGAGGATCACCACACCCAGCCCGGCAAAATAATCGCTGGCGTCCGGCGCAGCCAGTAAAAGCGACAGGCTTTCCGGCGTCGTCAGCAGCATATCCGGCGGATTATATTTTTGGCGCTGACGGCGCGCCGGCGGTGTGTCTCCGGTGCGCGTCTCGATCAGAAGATCAAGCCCCATCTCGCGCACAGGGGTTTCCACATTGCGCGCAATATCAACAGCCAGCGCCTTTAGCGGTGAAATATAGAGGGTGTGAAGGCGGCTCTTTTGCGGCGGAGTACGCCCATCGAGCTCAATCAGGCTCGGCAAGAACCCCGCCATGGTTTTGCCGCCGCCGGTCGGCGCAATCAGAAGATGCGATGCGCCGGCGCGCGCCGCTTCAAGACATTGAAGCTGATGCGGGCGCGGCGCCCAGCCGCGCGCTGTAAACCACGCAGCGAATTTCGGCGGCATGTCATTGGTTGTCAGGCTTTCCTCAGGCGGCAAAACGGCGTCTTTCGCTGCTTATGATCGGGATATCATAAGGCAATCTATTGCATCGACGCCCGTAAGCAACGCAATGTTTGTTCGGCAAGCAAACTGATCGCTCAAGGAACAGAAAACGACCATGCCGGAAAAAAGCTGGACCTTGCGCAAAGCAACTGTTGATGACGCGGAGGCCCTGACCAAATGTATGCATGCCGCCTACGGGATCTACGCGTTGCAGCTCAAAGGCGTGTTCCTGCCGCCCATGACCGCAAACTATGAAGATGAAATTCGCGACTTTCCTGTCTGGATTGCCGAGGCGAACGATCGCCTTGTGGGTGGACTTGTCCTCATGCCTGAAGAAGATTGCATGAGTATCGCCAACATCGCTGTTCATCCGGAATTTCAAGGCAAAGGCCTCGGCCGGGGTCTTTTGGCCCTGGCAGAGGCAGAAGCCGGGAAACAGGACTACCATGAAATGCGTCTCACGACGCATGTTGCACTCACTGAAAATGTTTTGTTCTACACCCGGCTTGGATGGTCAGAAATTGATCGGGATGAAACCCGTATTTATATGCGTAAAAGCCTGAAATAGTTGCGCAACCGCATAGAGTTGGTTTGTACTGTTTGCATTGAAGCACACACACTTTGACTTGAAAGACATAGAAAATGACCACAAACCTGTTCGAACCCACGGTCGGCGTCTTTGGCCGCGGCCTTAACGGCCTGGAGACACTCAAAGACAAAGCCGTCTCATTTGCCGCAAGCAATAATCTCGAAGAAATGGACGTGCTCAACTGGCGGCTCTATCCAGACATGTTTCCGCTTTATCAGCAATTCCAAATTGTCTGCGATTTCGCGCAGCAAGCCCCGGCCCGAATTCTTGGGGTCGATGTGCCCGAAGCGTTGCTGTTTGCAGTGGAGAATCCGGGATTTGAGGAATTGGGAAAAAATATCAACGACGCAAGAAATTACATCACGCAATTTACTGCCGAACAATTTGAAGGCAGGGAAGATCTGCCAATAACCTTCCCAATCGGTGAAAACGAAATGACCCTGCCGGCGAAACAATATCTTCTGGGCTTTGCCACGCAGAATTACTTTTTCCATCTGGTGACGACGTACAATATTCTTCGCAATAAGGGCGTTGTCTTGGGAAAACGCGCTTATTTTGGCCAGCCCGATTGAGCCGCCGCCCATCCGGTATCATTGGGCGCAGTATTGTTAGTCTTCGACAGGCGGCAACGGCGTGGTTGCCTCATCAACGGCCACCTCGGCAAAAGCCGCAGCGTACCACTCAACTATTGCTGCGCCGATTTCAGGCCCGTGATCTTCCTGAACGAAATGAATCCCCTCACCGAGAAATCTCGCCTCGATATTATTCCAGTCCCGGGCAATGGCTTCCGCCTCGGGCTTTCCGATAAGAACGCCCGGCTCAAAATAAAGCATCAGTTTTGGGGTAGATGATTGCGGCAGCCAGTCAACGAAAGGGCGAATACGTGTCGCAACTTCTTCGGGCGATCCGTCAAACGGTATCTGCCGCGGCCAGACCAGCGTTGGATAGCGCGACCCAAAACTTGGAAAAGGCTCGCGATAGGCATTCATCTCCTCTTCTGAAAGTTCGCGCACGACACTGAGCGGCAGCACTTTCTCCACAAAGCCATTGCCGCCCATGACAATAAGTTCACCAACGCCTTTAGTCCGGAACGCGGTAAAAAGTCTTTTCGACAGCGGCTCAAGATCAGCCATGCTGCCGATGCGATGGATCGCCTCCATAAAGACGATGCCTTTGACATTATCCTGATGGCGATAGGCGTAATCAAAACCTAGTGCTGAACCCCAATCATGAATGACAAGCGTTACATCAGTGAGGCCCATGGTTTTAATAAAGCCGTCAATATAGTCCGCATGCTCAATAAACGTGTAACCGATATCCGGCCTGTCGGACGCGCCAAAACCAATATTGTCAACGGCGATTGCCCGCCCGCCGGAAGCCGCGACAACGGGCACAATATCACGCCACAGATATGATGATGTCGGATTGCCATGAAGGAACAAAAAGACCGGCCCGTCAGGATCGCCTTCGTCAATATAATGCATCTTCGAGCCGTTGACGGTGACGTAACGGGATTGAAACGGATAGCTCGCCCAGGTCTCTGACATCTGACGTTCCGGCTTCACCACCGGATCGGGACCAAGTGTCGTTAAATAAAATGAAAATCCAACGACCGCGATAGTCGCGACGACAACAATGCGAAAGAACCAGCTGAAAACAGACCCCATGAACCACACCCTGATAACCGGCGCTGGCAGCGCCTGAAGCCCTGAAAGCTAGTCGCAAGGCCGTTGCTAAACAAGCGCATGCGCTGCGCTTACACTTCGCGCGCGCCAGTCATCAAAAAACCCGCCAAAGCGACCGGCAAAAGAGAAAACACACCAAAGCCGATATTGCCGGTCATAAAAATAACGGCCGCGGAAACAAGAAATCCAACGCCCATGAGCCCGGCGCCAATTGTTCTGGTCTTTGGAACCGCTGCAAGACCGGCCCCGACGACCTGAACAACACCCAGGACCATCAGCAATACAATACCTAGCCCCGCAGTCTGAAAAAACTGAATCTCCTGCGGCATCTGCAAAACTTTTGCGGCGCCAGCGGCAAGGCTCATCAAGATCAAAACAATCAGAATTATTTTTCGAAATAGACTCATTTGTTTCTCTCCGGTTTGAATGTTTCGTTTAAATCATGCCGCTTTTTGAACAAACAGATATCCACGGCGCTTTAAAACCCTGGTCCATTGGAAATCCGATTGATCGAAAACAGCGTTGAACCCTTCGATATTTGATTTTTCATCGGCAATCAGGACGAACCCCTCACGCGTCACATGCTTGATCAACCGCTTCAGGACCGTGATGCGTTCAGCCTCAGCCAGCATGTGTAACGTCCGATCGATGACAATAACATCGAATGTTGATGGCAGTTCATAATTGCGGATATCGGCGACAACGCCGTCAATCGACAAGCCTTCACTCAATGCGTCTTTCACGAGATCGTCGACGCCGGCAGGCGCAAAATCAACAGCTGTCACATGATGGCCCAGGCGCGCTATGAACAGCGCATCGCGCCCCTGCCCGCAGCCAATATCGAGAATGGCGGCGCTTTTTCTTTTAAAGAGCCTGAAAAAATCGACAAAAACCTGCGTCGGCGGACCAAGCGCGTGTTTTGTTTCACGGTAAATCTCGTCGTAATCTGTGACCATCTGAAGTCTATGCCAGATTGCTCGCGTCTTGGCTAAGTGAATCTGACAGTATTCAGCCTCATAGAACCAACAAGCGAAAGCCGGACCAATTAGGTCCGGCTTTCAATGTGCGGGCGCCAATAGATCAGGAACCCGAAACATCCGCGGCAACGGCGTCGTCAACCGCTGCATTGCTTGCAATCCCGTCCAGCGCATCCTTGAAACCCGGCGAGAGATTCACCTTTTTTGCAAGGTCCGCCAGCGTTTCATTCATGATGCGCTCCCACGTTCCCTTCAAGCCACCGCCGGTCTTTTCAGAGTGATAACCGTCAAAGGTTTCAGAATAGACCGCATCACCTGTTGACTGATCAACGAGCGAAAGTACGGCTTGTATACTGCCGTAAAATTCTACGCTAACAAAGCCTGTTTTATAATCGAACCAGAAATTGTTGAGTGTCGTCTGCAGCGCATAGCGCTCATCAGCGGCGCCCAAAGAATGGCCATTAGTCTCAAGAACAACAGCAAGCGACTCTTTCACAACTTCCGGCGGCGGCGTTTCGGCAAGAATATCGGCAGTCTTCATGCCATAGCCGTTTCGCTTATAGCCGATGCGCTCCTTATCGGTACGCTGGTCGTCAACATCGGCAAGATAAAGCGTCGCAGACGACGCCTCCGATATCAGCCCCTTGTTGGTTGTTTCCGGATTTAACCCGAGGGCGAGTTCCGCGTCGCCAAATGCGCAAGCAGAAAGCCCGAGGGCGGCAAATATCAAAATAACAAAACGTTTCATGCTGTGTCCCTTCCTAGCGATAGATAAATTGATAGGCGATATAGCGGCCCGTCTTTTCCGCCACCGCTTCCATTTCCGACGTTAGTTTTTCTTCTGTGTAGTCCTCAAACAAACTGGACTTGTCGCCGACAGCGTTTTCTCTTTTCTTCTCCCATATGATCTCATTCTTGTTGTCGCGTATTTTGAGCGTCAGATTGAGGAACGAGCGCATTTCCTGACTTTCCTTGTTCTTTCTCAAGAGGCCCCAATTACGAATCTCGACGACAAGCGTATGCGACGCCATATCCTGGCCTGACGCCATGGCAATATCTTCACTCGACGCGAACGTCTGGTTCATGGCGTCGAGCAATAATGATGAGAGGTCGATTTTCGCTGCAGCCTCACGCAGGGTGTCGGCTTTCTTGTCGTCGTGGGCAGCATTTCCCGCAGACGTTAGACCAGCGCCCAGAACGCCGAAAAACACAGCCGCCGTCGCTGTTTCATCCATACGCGCATCAACGACCGTAAAATTACTGTCCTCTTCGGAGATCTCGATGAACAGCGTCTCAAACTCAATTTCCGCCAGTTGCGTTTCCTGTTTCGCAATCGCCGGATAATTCGACAAACCCATGCAGATAATCATGGCAAGCGCCATGCGATATCTGGCAAACCCAAATAAAGTCATTCGTTCGGCCCCCGCCCGCTATATCCGTCTCTCTCTTATGCAACCATTACTGGCGCGAGGCCAATGTTAATTGTGCAAGAAATCATGAATTGACCGCAAAACAAGTCAAGCTGTGGGTTCCACTGGGTGACCAGGCGTTGCTAATCCCCAAAAACATCCTTGAACAATCGCATCCAGTTGCCGCCTAACAGCTTTTCCATGTCGCCGGTTTTCCAGCCGCGCCGATCGAGAACAGCGACCAGATTGCGAAAGCGATCCGGCGTATCAAGAGCAGGAATGTAAGGCGGCCATTTAACGTCATAGCTAGGCTTGAAGACTTCAAGACGCGGCTCGTACCATTCTTCGCGCGTCGCCCAACTTGCAATGCCGCGTAACGGAAAATCCGTCGAGAGCGCCACATGATCAACGCCGACGACAGAAACCGCGTGATCGATATGATCGGCATAGGTTTCAATCGTTGTTTCGCCGCCGGGATCGGTTCCAACAAAATACCCAATGGCGGCAACGCCAAAGACGCCGCCCTTATCCGCCAACGCCTTGATCTGGTCATCGGTTTTCGCGCGCGGGTGCTTCGGCCGGTATTTCTCAACAATTGAATGGGTGATCGCCACAGGTTTTTCGGAAAATTCAATGCCGTCAAAGGTCGTCTGGCGCCCGCAATGGGAGAGGTCGACGAGAACACCCGTTTTATTCATGCGTTCAACAACCTCAACGCCGAAATCGGAAAGCCCCGCATTGGTGCGTTCTGTGCAGCCGTCGCCGAGAAGGTTGCGATAATTATAGGTCAACTGAAAACACCGCATGCCGAGCGCATGCAGCGCTTCAACATTGTCTGCGTCGCCCTCGAGCATCGTTGCGTTTTGAAAATTCATCATCACCGCGAGCTTGCCTGATCGCTTGGCGCGCTCAAAATCTTTCGCCTCAAGAGCGATCATGTAACGCGCAGGAAATTCCTCAACGCGTCTCTTCCATGTCAGGAGTTCGTCAATCGCGGTCTGTAAGTCGCGCCGATTAAGACTGGTGACGATGCCCGCATAGCCGGATTGTTCAACCGCTTTATATTCTTCATCATCCCATTCAACGGCAAACGAAAGCGCGTCGATGACCAGCGCATTGTCATAAAGCCGTTTCAGGCGCGCAGGTGATGATGCGGCCATTGATGGTGAAAACGATGCAGTGCCCGCTGTTGTGATGGCGGCGCCGGCAGTCAGGCGAATGGCGTCACGGCGATTGAACATGAAAATCCCCTCTTCCCGGTTACGGCAGACCCTAAACGTCGCGATAGCGCTCCTCAACCGGCAGGAATTTGTTCTGTGCCTCATCATAGGCCGAAACGGCGCCGGCCTTAACGTCGTAAACCCAGCCATGTAGTTTGAGGTCGTTTTTGGCAAGCCGCGTCGCGACAGACGGATGGGTGCGCAAATGCTGAAGCTGCAAAATCACATTTTGCTCGACCAGCATCTTCATGCGTTCGGTTTTTGATTTTCCGGCCGCCAGTTCTTCGACGATACCGAGGGCAGCAGCGGTAAAGCCGAGCCACTTTTTCATATGCGGCAGCTTATCAAGCATCGACGGATCAAGTGCGCCTTCCATAGCGCCGCAGCCAATATGGCCGCAAACAACAATGTTGGGGGTTTTGAGCGCCGCCATGGCAAATTCCACTGACGCGGTCATCGCGCCCGTATGGTCTGTATGGGGCGGGATGATGTTGCCGGCATTGCGGCAGATGAAAAGATCGCCGGGTTCGGTTTGCGTGATCAGATTGGCGTCGATGCGCGCATCAGAGCAAGTGATAAACAAAGCTTCAGGCGATTGACCTTTACTGAGCTTTTCAAACAACGCCTTTTTATGGGGAAAGATCTCATTGTGAAATCGGACAACGCCTGCGGTGAATTTCGGCATGAGGGTTACAGCTTTTTACAAGCGCCGCGCTGCGCATAAATGTTGAGGCCAGGCGTTTAGTTAGGCGGCGGCGGGCGGATACGCCCGCCGCCAAAGTATTATGACAGGCCGAAAAGGCTTTGCGCCGCTACCATGGAAAACAGCATGGGGAACGACAACACCGTATTGGTGCGCGAAAACAGCATCGCTGTGCGCCCTGCCGCGGCTTTGTCGGCGGCGGCAATATCGGGATATTTATTGTCGATATTGAGCGCCTTTTGCTGGTTCGGCCAAATGATGAACCAGACATTGAACCACATGATGATTCCCATCCACATGCCGATGCCAAGCGCTGTGTGGCCGCCAATGGCAAAGCCCGATGTTGCGCCGAGCGACAGCACGTCGAAGAGATACCCGTTCAGCATCGCAACGATCAGACCTGTAACGATCGTCGACATCGCGCCCCACCGGAACCACCAAAGAGCGGCTGGTGCGATATGCTTGCCGATGGCCGGTTTTTGCTCGTCGGGGATCGCCGGCATGGTCGGGATCTGGACAAAGTTGAAATACCAAAGAAGGCCGATCCACATCACGCCGGAAAGGACATGCAGCCAGCGGAACACAAACCGCCAGAACGCGCCATCCACATTGCCGCCCCACACGGCCAGATACAGGATAAACATGAGCACAGCGAGGACGAGCCCGGCTATCACCGCTTGCCTCAAATTTGATAAAATCGCCGCCATTATATTGTCTCCATCTGATGCCGCCTGAACACGCGGTCGCTAGCGCGCGCAAAATGCGAGCGATTCCAGCGCTATAAAGCGCGAGTCTGGCATATTCCGCAAGGAAAACCGAAGCCCCGCCAGCAAGGGCCGCCTTGTTCAACGGCGTATCTTCCATGTGATCCAGCCTTGTGATAACGTCACATGTTGGGAACCACGGGGGTGGGTAATGAATATAATACTGGCAATATTGGGTACTGTTTCGAAGCGCGGATGGATGCCCGTGCTAATTCTGGCCGCGGGTTGGTATGGCGGCGCCAAATATGGCGCGCCGGATCTCGTCATCCGCGCCGTCGATGGCACAATCGCGCGTGCTGAATCCGTGATCTCGCCATTGCTTGGCCGCACCGTCGAGCAAGGCGGCGAAATTGTCGCTGATGCGGTCGAGGACGGCGGCGACTATGTCGCCGGTACGGTCGAAGACGTCCTGGAAGACCTCGCTGAGCCGCCTGTAGAAGATGGCGCCGAAGCCGACGCAGCGCCGGCAGAGGACGCCGCTTCCGAAGAAGCCGCTCCAGAAGAGGACGGCGCTGTTGAAGCAGCGGCAGAAACACCAGACGCATCCGAAAACGACGGGGCTGCGCCAGAGGCGCCTGAAAGCGATGTGGTTGAGCCTGAAGCCGCGGCGCCGGCAGCAACGACACACATCGTGGTAAGCGAAGGCGACATTACCATGTGCAATACAGGTATCAGCAACGCACCCAGCGTTGGCGCCGACGGCATTGTGCGCAAAGCCGGGGCGACGGTAACCAAAAACGGCGTATCGCTGTTGCTGAAACCCGCAACAAAGTCCTGCCTTTCTTCCGGCTATGGAACGCGCAACGGAAAACTTCATAAAGGCATTGATTATTTCTCGGACACCGGCGGCGATGTATTGGCGGCGGGCGACGGCGTCATCCGTGAGCGCGTCACGCGCAGCGATTTCGGCAATATGATTGTCGTCGATCATGGCGCCGGCGTCTTCACGCGCTATGCGCATCTTGCCAGTTTCGGATCAGGCGTTTCCGACGGCGCAACCGTCAGCAAGGGGCAGTTGCTCGGACCGATCGGCAATACCGGCGCCTCCCCCATTGTCCACCTGCATTATGAAATCCTCACCGGCGAACTGGTCGGTGCGGCGGGGTCTTTTGGCCTTGATGCAGTGGACCCATTCTCACTGCCGGCCGGGAACTAGACCTACGACAAGCTTTTCCTCCCCCGTTTACGGGGGAGGTGTCCCGAAGGGACGGAGGGGGCTCGCTGCCCTTTGAGAAAATCTCATCACAACGGCACATGCGCTGCGCAAGGACATGCCCCCATCGCCTCGCTGCGCTCGGCACTTCCCCCATACATGGGGGAAGAATAGGCCGGCAACGAACACCGCCATCAATCCCCACGCTATATTGCGCCGCATCATCCATAAACAATCCGTTCACGAATGAGTGAGCCGCCGGGTTCCCGTGATCACAAAGCCAGCCAGCAACTTCATAGACGCCGCAATGCTGCATAGACTGTGCGGTCCTCAGAAAGGGACTCACAGGAGAGAAACATATGAGAATCATCAACGACAAACTGCACGGGGTCATCGACTATCTCGCGGCTATCGCATTGATCGGCGCCCCGTTTTATTTCGGCTTTGCGGGCCATGCCTTGCAACTATCCGTCGCCGCCGGCGTCGCACTCTTTCTTTACAGCCTGATGACCAGCTATTCGCTCAGCGCCCGCAAGGCGATCCCCTTTGGCGTGCATCTGGTGATCGACTTTGTCGCTGGCGTTGCGCTTGTGGCCGCCCCGTTCGTTTTGGGCTTTGAAGGCTTTGTGAAGACCTATTACTTCATCATGGGCGGCGCCGTCATCGTTGTCGTTTTACTTACCAATCCAAAGACGGATTAGCCGCCATCGTCATCCCGTGCGCTGTGCGTCCGGGATGACGACATACATTAAAGACTAGTCGCTAAAATCGACGGCGTTCTCCAAATAATCGAAGAAATCATAATGCGCGCTGATTTTTCCGTCGGTCACCGTGACCGCCGTTACAATCGGCGCCGCGCCGGCGAATTTTTGGCCCTCATGGGTTTCGCCTTCATAGTTTAACTGCGCCACAAAGACGACAACGCCGGCACTTTCATAGCGGCGCTCCACATCATAATCGACGGAAAAAGACTTATTGCTGTCGGCGAATGTTCCGAGCTCTTTGAGAACTTGTGTTTTGCCCTCAAATTGAAACGCGCCGCCGCCCGGCGCCTGGCCCGCAGAAGTGGGGTCGTTAAACGTCATGTCGTCGGTTAAGAATGGCTCGATTTTCTCCATCTCGAATGTCGAATAAGCGGCGAGATAGCTTTCCGCGACAGCGATGACCGCCTCGGAGGAAGGTTTTTCTTCAGCCGCCGCCATAGCGACAGATGAAAACAGCGCGAATGCGCTGGCAATTAGAATTTTCATGGGGAATCCCCTGTTCGATGTGTTTCTGAACGCGCCCGAGAACCACCATTAAACCCGCATTCGAGTGTCAGTCGCAAGCGCCCTCGGCATCGACTGCGGCGAGGCGCGCGTTTCATACGGCGGGGTGAGCGTTATCCGGTTTCGAGCGCAGCCAGCCGCGCCTTGAGCGCTTCATTTTCCGTCTTCATCGCCTCCAGCTGCGGCGCGATGATCTCGCGCACATCATTTTCGGTAAAACGCGGCGTGATGAATTGCGGACAGTTCCAGTCAAATGCTTCAAGTTCCAATGTGAAAAGACGTTCCACATTGCCTTGTCCCGCGACCTCCAGCAGCGAGACCAGCTCCGGCGCATCTTCTGCTGACTGAATTTTCGCCCGCGCCAGTAATTTCAGCCGCGCCTTGTTCGGGTAATCCATCAGAAACAGCGATACGCGATCGTCGGTTTTTAGATTTCCCGTAGAGACATATTGTTTGTTGCCGCGATAATCCGCAAAACCCAGCGTCGTTGGCCCGAGCACGCGCAAAAACCCTTTCGGCCCGCCGCGATGCTGCACATAGGGCCAGCCGGTTTCCGTGACGCTCGCCATATAGAAACTGTCGCGCGCAGCGATGAACGCCGCTTCGCGTTCGGACAGCGCCTCAGGCGCCGGGCGCGCGGTCATCTTGGCGTAACCGGCGCGCGATCCGCGCTTTTCCTGCTCGGCTTTCACCGTCTGCGTAAACATGATGTCGCCGAAATTGCGCATGGCCTGATCTCCTGTTGTCCAGAGCGTGTGATGTGGCGAGGCTGTCATAGCACGGCAATTCACGAAACTGTGTTTGCGTTAAGCCGAACGCCCTATTCCTCCCCCGCTCGCGGGGGAGGTGTCCCAAAGGGACGGAGGGGGCCGACTTTTCCTCATCCCCCCATCGTCTCCCCCGGATTTAATCCGGGGTCGACACTTCCCCCGCAAGCGGGGGAAGAAGCAGGGCGCCAAAGACTGGCCCCGCCGCGCGACTCCCTTGATATTAGCTTGAAAAAGGAGGCCCCCATGCTGGAACTCATCTCTGCCTATCAACCCGCCATCCTGGCGCTTACGGTCCTGACACTGATTGTCCTTCTGCAATCTTTCGCAGGCGCTTTTTTCTGTTTTGTGAAAGGCGACAAAATCCCCGGCGCACCGCTAACCGGCGATCACGGTGAGTTGCCTTTTCGCGCTATGCGCACATATCAGAATGGCGTTGAAAACCTGCCTGCTTTCGCCGTTGCGCTTACGATCGCCATCGTCGCCGGCGCGGGCCCGTCGCTCGTTAACATGCTCGCGGTCATCCATGTGGGTTTTCGCGTTCTTTACGCAGTGATTTATTTCGGCGGTTACGGCAAACCTGCCGGCGGCCCGCGCTCGCTGACTTATGTGGCGGGATGGGCGATGAATGTCGCTCTTGTGGTCGTGGCGCTCCTCGCGGTGATGTAGGGCACACACGTTCCAACTCTTGATCCGTCACCCCGTGCGCAATGCAGCATGAAATGCTGATTTGCAGACACGGGATCGCCATCAACTTGGCGCTTGCCTCACTGGGTCCCGGCTCTGCATCGCATCATCGAAGATGCTGCGATGCGTCCGGAAAGACGGCGAGAGAACGCACGGGGTGACACTAACGTCATCCCGGACTTGATCCGGGATCCAGCTGCTGGCGCTGCACTTCCGGGTCATTGATGGTTCCCTGCCATCAATCCAGCAATGACGCATCAGGTTACGCCCCCGCCTCTTTCGCCAGTTTTGCAAGGCGTTCGGCGCAGACGGTTTCCACCTGCGCCTTGAGCGCGTCTGCCCGCTCGCCGAGCCAGGTCAGTTCTTCTTCTGTGATCTTGTAGTGTTTTGAATAGCGCGCTTTCACATAAGCGTCTTTTAACAGCTCGAAGCTGCGGCGCTGGAACTTGTCCTCGTCGGGCCAGATGTCGCGAAACCGCGCGTCCTTTTCCTCGGCCAGCGCGCGCAGGCGTCTGACATTATGTGTAGAGGGACTGTAGTTTGTTAGAACCAACAGAAAGCAGGCATAAAATCCTTCGACTGCCTGATGAAGCATAAAGGCAGCGTGTCTGGGGACATTGTCGTCGAGGCTGTCGCGCGACAATTTCAAGGCATGTTCCGCTAATGGGAACCACTCTTCAAAATAGTCCTTCGCCGTTTCACAGGCTTCTTTCGCGCTGAGCGGTTTCGGATCGACAAAGCGATGGCGGGCGAGTTCATAGAGAGCTATTCCTTCACGCACGATGTCCGTAAAGAAATATTGCCCCTGGGCCAGCTTTTCGTTCACTTCGGCAAGGGAATGGATGATGAGACCTATCGGCGTCTTGATAGTTTTGTCGCGGATGATCCGATCCTCTGCCTTGTACCAGTAGGTCGCCATGTCGGTCAGCTCGGCGTAATTGACGACGATCAGCAAATCGAAATCGCTCTGATAGCCCTTGGCGGTCTTGCCCAGCTCATCAACCCAGTCACCGCGGGCGTAGGAGCCAAACAGCACAATCTTTTGAATCCGGCCTTTCAGATTATAGGTCTTTTTGCTCGCGCCCTTGGCAAGCTCGAACTCCTCAAACAGGATTTCCTGAATACGCGCCAGCTCGCGCTGCTTTTTCTCCGGCAGGTGGTCGATGTCTGTTTTCATATAGTTGAGCGGAGCCATGTTACGTATTCGTTCCGGGCGGTTGCGTAAGGCGTTCGAATCTATACTGACCCGCCGGGCGGCGCCAGCAATATACCAACGACCGGCCGCGCTTGCGGCAGATGATCAAACCCGGCTTTCATGATGCTGTTCATAGAGGGCATCACGCGCCTCGCCAATTACCGGGGTTTTACTTGGCCGACCAAGGCTGGGTGGATCGGGCCGGACTGCCGCGAATTCGCACTGGTTTGGGGGTGGTGGCAAGGTGGGCGAAGACTTAGGGATCGGCGCTTCTCTCTTGTCGCCATCCTTCGCGGCTCCCCCGGATCAAGCCCGGGGTCGCACCTCAGGATGAGGGTTGTCTTGTTTAATATGCGCCCCTCATCCTGAGGCGCTTGCCAACGGCAAGCCTCGAAGAATGGAAACGCACGAAACGCATCCATCGCCGGTCATCCTAGGCCCCGATCGCGAATGCGATCAAACCACGGCGACCCGGGATCCAGCTGCAATCGCCCACCTGATTGCGGGTCAGCGGCCCCCGTCGCGAGAGCACCTTCGCCTACACCAAAGACATCTTTAATCGCCGCGCTAAGTATGGCTCCCGAACTGGGTCAACATGGTTAGCAAGGAACACTTTCAAATTATCGATTCTTCCTGCAAACTGTAACTTTTTGCGGACTTTAATATGAAGCAATGGAATGATATAATCCTTACTTGAAACCCATTCTCTAATTTTTTTCCTATATACATTCTGACGCAACACTCGGATCATTGCCGAAAAATCAGCGCGGCTATGCTCGTTACAAATTTCTCGCGCCACCTGTATTGCTCGAACAATGACTTTCCGCGATGAGTAATTCGTTTCTTGCCCAACGACTTCATAAAGCTTGCTTGCAGAACGACCTACAGTCTTCACTGATGGACTCAGTTCATTCGCAGCCAAATAAATTATAAACAACGGCCATAATTTGCGTTCGATTTCATCGATGCACTGCTCAAAATCAAATAGTTGTTTTACGTCTGCGTCGTTCTGCGCCGAGCTAAATGTAAGCCCCAGCTGGACGAACGCATCTTCATACAATAAAAGAGTCTCGACACTGTATGCTCTCAATCTGTAAAGAAACTTCAATCGTGGCTTCTGTCGGTTCAGTGCAAAATCAAAATCGCCATCTATTACGTATAGACGCTTCCGTCCATCAGCTTTCTGATCGTTACGGCATGCCTTTAGTACCGCCTCTTTTCCTCCAAGAGGATTTACGCTCGAAAGTGTGACGCCCTCGGGTAGAAACCGTCTAAGCAACACCAGCCAGAGCTGCGGGCACCCGGTATCCTCAACATAGATTTCAATGTCATTGTAATGACGTTTGAGAAATCCAAGCGCTTTGGCCGATTTGGATGAATATCTAACCATGATTAAATCATCAACATCAATTCAATGCCAGATCAATACAACTATCAATTCGTTCCATAATAATTGAAGGGGAATGTGTTGCCATGATGTATTGAACGTCTGGATTCACAGACATAACGCTATCTACAAACATTTCTTGCCATTGCACGTGCAGCGAGAGCTCGGGCTCGTCGATAATGAAAACATTGTCCTCACGAGCCTGAGGGTGAAATGCCAAATGCGTTAAGATAACAAATATTTGCGCCTCACCAGACGACAAATTATCCAAATCCCTCTCGCCTTCAAAATTCCTCAGAGTAAAGAATATTTTACCCTTCTCCGCAAATTTTACTTGTTTCCCACTGTCAGAGAGGAATTTATTCAACAATGCCAGGTAGCTTTCAGTCGCCTCCAGAAGCGTTTCCCTCCTCTCGTTAAACTTTGAAACTAAGCTTGCTAATACCTGTATTTTTTTCAACTGGATTCTATTCGAACCCCAACCCACAATTCCTTCAATTTCAGGTGGGGTTAGGTCACGTGGTTTATTGTTGCGACTCACCACCTTCGTCGGAATTTTCGACAAGTAACCTTCCAACGCCTCAATCAAGGGATTAATCTGTGCTATTATTTCAGCCTGCGGTATATCCAGTATCTTGTCCAAGTCACGAATATCTTTTTTCAGTTTGTCGAAATTTTTTCTGTCTTCCTTTGTAGGCAGCGAGTAAGTACCGGCGTCTGCGCTTACCGGTTCCACACGAAGCAATTCTAGTATTAGGTCGCCCCTCAATATGTCCCCAAGATTTGCCACCTCGAGGATGCTTTCTTGCCTTTTGTTTACCGCCAATCGAACTGCGTCACGCAAGCTGACCGCAATAGACGGGGAAAAGATATTACGCCGGCGACGAGAAATAGGCGTCCGACGCGCACCCAATAACATCTTCTCGTCGAGGTTGATCGCTCGCCTATCTAATCCTAGAAACATGGGGGTCGGCAGAGACGATATTATCTCTACGACTCCATGCGCCGCTTCTTGCATAACAATATTTTTGTAGTAATCGGCTTCTTGTTCTTGCTCTTTGTAGGATGCGTAATATTCTTCAACCGCAAATCGTTGGAATTTGAGTTTTGAATCGGATTCCGAGCATGCAAGCGTAATCATTTCATTTTCTTGCGTCGCACTGATTGTTAGAGGCTTTCCTTCAGAAGTAATCTCTAATTCTAATGAATCAAAGCGTAAGTGAGACAGCCTTTGCAATGACGGTGTTATTAGTGCAACTATAGCATTCAGAACTGACGTTTTCCCACAGCCGTTTATTCCCGTCAAAAAATTTAACGTGCGGTCAAACTTCAACTTGTAATTCAATACGCCATGCAGACTTTTGGCCTCAAATGATTTAATTCGCATACGTTCCTACCTATCGTCATTCAGTCCCAAAACCATCAAATATGCATCACCCGGTCATACGCATCGAGCACAGATTCATGCATCATCTCGCTTAAGGTGGGATGCGGGAAGATCGCATGCATGAGGTCTTCCTCGACCGCTTCCATTGATTTGGCGATGCCGAAACCCTGAATGAGTTCGGTGACTTCCGCGCCGATCATATGGGCGCCGAGTAATTCGCCAGTTGTTGCGTCAAAGATCGTCTTGACCAATCCCTCAGGCTCGCCGAGCGCAATCGCTTTGCCATTGCCGTTAAAGGGGAAGCGTCCGACTTTGACCTTGCGGCCATTTTCTTTGGCTTTCGCTTCGGTCATGCCAACGGATGCGACCTGCGGCTGACAATAGGTGCAGCCGGGAATGAGCGAAATATCAAGCGGATGCACATCATTCTTGCCCGCAATCTTTTCAACGCAGATCACGCCTTCATGCGATGCCTTATGAGCGAGCCATGGCGGCCCGCAAAGATCACCAATGGCGTAAAGGCCTTTAACGCCTGTTTCCATCCATTCATTGATCACCACATGACCGCGATCAACTTTGGCGCCGACAGCCTCAAGCCCGAGATTTTCCGTATTGCCGACAATGCCGACTGCAAGGATGACACGTTCCGCTTCGATCACTTCCGTTTTGCCGTCTTTCATTTTGACAGTCGCTTTGGCGAGCGCGCCGGACTTGTCGAGCTTTTCGACCATGGCGCCGGTGATGAGTTTCATGCCCTGTTTTTTGAACTGTTTTGCCGCGAGCTTTGAAATCTCTTCGTCTTCCACGGGCAAGACGCGGTCGAGCATTTCAACGACCGTGACCTCTGCGCCCAGCGCCCGGTAAAAGCTTGCGAACTCAATGCCGATGGCGCCGGACCCGATCACCAGCAGCGACTTTGGCATCACATCAGGCACCATCGCTTCTTTTGCGGTCCAGACAAACTTGCCGTCCGGCTCAAGTCCGGCCTGCGGGATTGTGCGCGCCCTCGCGCCGGTCGCCAGGATCACATGTTTGGCTTTGATCATGTCTTCACCGTCTTTGGTCTTCACCTTGACGACGGGCGCAGCCGCGCCCTTTTCCAAACGCGCAGTCCCCTCAATCACCTTCACCTTATGTTTTTTCATGAGATAGCCGATGCCGCCGGAAAGCTTGTTCGCAACCCCGCGCGAGCGCTTGATCACCGCGTCGATATCAAAACCGATATTGTCGGCCTTAAGGCCAAAGCTCTCGGCATGCTTCATATTGGTGTAGATTTCAGCCGTCCGCAAAAGCGCCTTGGTGGGGATACAGCCCCAGTTGAGGCAGACACCGCCCAGGGCGTCACGCTCCACAATCGCGACCTTCATGCCGAGCTGGCTCGCCCGGATTGCGGCCACATAGCCCCCCGGTCCGGACCCAATAATCGCAAGATCAACGCTATGCTCAGCCATATCAATTCCTTAGATTTGCCCGGCGCTCAGGGCCGATGATTTCGGCGCGACTATAGCGGCCCCGTCCGGGAAGAAAACAAGCAAGAACTAAATAGATGGATCAGGTTTTCTGGCATGCAGGGCGATCGCTGTTATAGTGTGGCCGCAATTGCGAGTTTCAGAAGGGGGATTTTGTCATGACATTGCTGACCACGCCGCGCGGGTGCGCCACGAGATTTGCGCCTTTTGCGCTTGCCATGATCGGCGCAATGCTCCTCCCTACACTCGCCGCCGCCCAGATCGGCGGCGTTCTCAATGACGCCAAGCGCCGCGCAGAAGATGCAGCACGCGAAGCGGCGGAAACAACAGTCGCAAAGGCGCTGTTTCCCCTCGAAGAAGAAAGCGCGAGTTTACGCCGCATGTCGCTATTGATGGACAATTACCAGCCGCGCGCATTCAGTGATGGGAGCGCCCTCGCGCGCACAGACAGCGGCGGTTTTGTTTTAGCGCCAGGAAGCTATCGCTTTCAGTCTGAAAGCTATTGCCTGAAGCCCGGCGCCTATGGCCGGCCAGGCGGCAATGGGTACATGTCCGGTGAAATCACCGGTAAGCTGGCGCCCTATCTCCATGACATTCTCGCCAATTCTTACCGACGCCCTGATATTCATCGCGATCATATTCAGTCGCTGATCTGGGGCATGATCGCCGGTGTCAAAACCACCAGCATGAACACAGACGCACAGGCCGCCGCGGCCGCATTGTTAACGCCGCAACAAATCCTGGCGGTGAACGGATCGGACGCTTTTTTGCCGCCGGAATTGAGCAGTGCAGCGTTGCGAAAAATGCCTCGTTCCGTGCGCAATGTTTATAACGCTCATGAACGACTTCGCCGCGCCGCCGCGCGCCCCGATGTGAGTTTCGATGAACTCGAAGCTATCGCCATTCGCAGCGGTGAGGCGCCGCGAACCGATGATGATGTGCCTGCAGGTCGCTGGTCCTGGCACCCGAGTGGTTATTTCATCCGCTATAAATCAGACACCTATCGGCGCGCGACCGCTGACATCATCGTCCCGGAGCGTGCGCAGATCATTCGCGATGCTGTCGGCCGGATTTCTGAGATGCGTTTCGACAATGGCGACAGCGTCATTACAACTTACGCCGATGATGCGCCTATCAGCGGCCGAAAATATCGCGGTGTCGTTGCTTTTCCCATCGCCCGCGTTGAAATCCGTTCGACGGATCCCGCAACCGGCGCTGTGCGCGTCGCCATCGCGGATAATGGCGGGCATATTTTCTTTAATAGTGAAAGCATCCGCGAAGCCGGATTAGATACCAGACGGTTGCGTCATGCCAGTTTTGCGGCGCCAGTAATGGCGATGCTGTGGCAGTCGCCAATCCCGGTCATCAACATTGACGATATCAATGAAGCCAATGCACGACGCGAATATTATGAAGAGCGCGCACGCCGCATGACCGAACCGCCGAGCAGCGAAGATATCAGCGATCTCACGGACACAGACCATTATAGTGACGGCATTGAAGCCGCCTTTGGCGATGCATCCGATCGCTATGAATGGCTGATCGATCATTTCGAGCGCCAAAACCGGGCGCTCGCCTATGCAACGAGTGTGATTGAAACGCTTGGCGATGGAGAAGAAGAAGCGGCGGCGCCCGGTCATGGCCTTCCGGTCTGGGATCCATCGACGGAATCTGCGCTGCCGGCGCGCAGCGGCTATGCGCAGCGGCTCGGCTTGTCGGGCCGTAGCTGGTAACGCGCAAAATACATTTGCTTTAACTGCGAAAGTGCTTTGCATGACGCCGGCCTAAGCGTCATGTTTTCCTATTGCCGCAATAAGGAACGCCCCATGACCATTGAAGCCCTGCGCACCCCAGATAAACGTTTCAACAACCTCTCAGGCTGGGATTACGCCCCCAACTATATCGACGACCTTCCGGGCTATGAGGGGCTCCGCATGCATTATGTGGATGAGGGCCCGAAAGATGGCGTCACGTTCCTGTGCATTCATGGCGAACCAAGCTGGGCTTATCTCTATCGCAAAATGGCCAGGGTTTTCACCGATGCCGGTCATCGCTTTGTCGCCGTTGATATGTTCGGCTTTGGCCGCTCGGACAAGCCCGTCGATGATGACGTTTACACTTATCATTTTCACCGCAACGCGCTGCTCGCTTTTGTCGAGCGCATGGATTTGAAGAATGTCTGCGTGGTCTGTCAGGACTGGGGCGGGTTGTTGGGCCTGACGCTCCCCATGGAAGCGCCGGATCGTTATACGCGGCTGTTGGTCATGAACACCGGCCTTCCCGCTGGCGAAAATGCCGGCGAAGGCTTTGCCGCCTGGCGGGCTTTTTGTAAGGCAAACCCCGATCTCAATGTGGGCATGTTGATGAAACGTGCAACGCCAATTCTCACTGACGACGAAGTCGCCGCCTATGCCGCGCCCTTCCCGGACATTACATACAAGGCGGGCGTCAGGCGTTTCCCCGAACTTGTGATGCTGACCGGCAGCGAAGACGAGGCCTTGACGCCCGCGGCCAGCGAAGGCGTAGAAACCTCATTGAAGGCGCGCCAATTCTGGTCACAAGACTGGACCGGCGACAGTTTCATGGCGATCGGCATGCAGGACCCGGTCCTGGGTCCGCCCGCCATGCAGATGCTCCGTAAGATGATTAAAGATTGCCCGGAACCGATGGAAATCGCCGATGGCGGTCATTTCGTGCAGGAGTGGGGCGAGCCCATTGCCAAAGCAGCGCTGGAGAAATTCGGAATCGCGTGATAAACACGTGATGTGAATCAAACGAATACAACACTTTCTCTGCCGTGGTATTTCAGACCATGGTTGGTTTTTATCGGATATATGGTCGGCGGCTTTGGCGGTCCGATCTTGTGGATATATCAAGAGGCCTCGATATTGCGTCACACGGGGTTCGCAATAATGCTGTTGACCCAGTTCTTCTGGGTTTCCTGGTCAACGCTCTTGTACCACCATCTCGCGCCACACGTGGCAGAAACTTCCAAACACAGGCCCGGCCGGATGAATCAATTTTTGTTGCTGTTGATCATACCCGCAGTTCTTCTTGGCGCTTTGTCTATTGGCGGTATCAATCAAAACGATGCGCTCGGCATTACTGATATCCTTGGCGCCGTATCGATATACGCATTCTTTCGGCTCAACTGGCGAGCATGTGATTTGCTTGTTGAACTCGAAGGACGCGAAACGTTTAAACACCCGGACCCGGTCTTGAGGGCTTTTTTGGCGATGTTGTATTTGCCGTTCTTTGTGTTCTGGTTTGCAAAAAGGCTGCGCAAATTAAAGGCCGACGGAAAAGTCTGATTGCATGTTAGGTGCTGGAGAAAGCCGCTTGCCGCCAAATCCAAACACGGCGAAACTGATGGTCTTCGTGACAGACTCCGGAGGCCATCATGAAAACGCTTTGGGCGATCCTTTCTTTTCAACGGATGATCTCGCCGGTCCTCATCCAGATCATCTTTTGGGCCGGTGTCGGCGGCTCGCTCTATGGAACTTATGTGCTGTTCACCCTCGGCAACTGGGCCTGGCCGTTCCCGCTGATCTTCGGTCCGTTGCTCATGCGCGTTTTGACCGAGTCATGGATATTGGCGTTCCGCGCCTATGACCGACTGGTGGAGATCAGCGCAGCGTCGCGCAACTAGCGTTTCAATCAGTGCGGCCGCCAATCTGCGCCAAATGAACTATCGGCCGTAATGTGCGTCTATGACCTCCTGCTCGAGCTTTAAAAATCGCGCAGCATTGTCGTAGAAAATACCACGGCGTTGCGCCTCAGTCAGAAATTCGAATGAATTGAGCCGTTCAATGATCGGCGCCGCCGGCAGATTATCCGTGCCGAACATGATGCGATCGCCAAAGCCCTGTGCGATAAAATTTTTCAACACAGCTTCATGAATTTCCACAGGCCACAGAGAATTGAGAATGGTCATCTCTGCATAGACATTGGGATAGTCGCGCATCAACGCGAATGTCTCCTCGGTATAGTCGATATCGTCGAGATCAGGCATGGCGGGTATGCCCGCATGCTGCAGATAAATCCTCAAACCCGGATATTGGTCCAGCACCGGTCTCAATAGTTCAGGATTGCCGATATCGCTGTTGAAATCGGGACAACATCCTTCAAGGCGCGGCGGCGCGCCAATGGGCGGTCCGCGATTGATATGTACGCCAACCGGCACTTCGTATTTTTCCGCCAGCGCCCAATAACCGTCCATGCGGGGATCGTCCGGAGCAATACCTGCGTATACGAACAACATTTCCCCCATGGCGCCGATATCACCGGAAGCCATATGCGTTTCCAGCCATGTGAGATCCGCCCAGCCATCTTCATCGGGAAAACAAAAAAGCACGCCCTCCTCTCGCTGAGGGCATGGCATTTGCGGACCGGCAAGAAAGCGCTGCGGTTCTGCCCGCGCCCAGTCATCAATGTCTGCCGCTTCGGTAAAGTGCAGCACCGACAGCACAATATTATTGCTGTCCATTTCTTTGACAACATCGTCGCGATAGGCGTCGTCGCCACCGGGCCAGGCAGAATGCATGTGTACATTAATGATCGGCTGCGGCGCCGGATCAGCGCTTGACGCGTCTTGTGAAGGCGTACAGGCGCTGAGGGCATATGTAATTGTCGCGAGCAGCACACATCGCCATAGCAATCGATCCGTTTTTTTCATAAAAGCCCCCTCTGGAATTCGGGGCGATGATAGCCCAATTGGCCGCCATCGCAATGAAGCTGCGGCGGTATTGGCGGCGATGCTGGTGGCTTTAATTTTAGTCGTCGTCCCGTACAATACATCATCAAAGGTGCTGGATTGCATCCGGGATGACGGTGAAATTTGGTCGATAAACACTCAAAACCCCCTTATGCTCCAGCCCATGCAAAAGAAATCCCTCCTCCCCGCCCTCGCCCTGATCGCCGCCGTGAACTTCACAGCGGTTCCGTCATATGCCCAAAGCGTCCCGCCCTTTGAAAATGAGCGCTATCTTCCTAATGCCGGACGCGGCGGCATCGTCGTCGCCGGTGACAGGATCGGCGCGAAGGTTGGCGCGGATATTCTTGCAAAGGGCGGCAACGCCGTTGACGCGGCGGTTGCAACTGCTTTCGCCCTTGCTGTTACCTTACCGCGCGCGGGCAATATCGGCGGTGGCGGCTTCATGCTGGTGCATATGCGCGAAGAGGGCAAAACTATTGCCATCGATTATCGTGAAATGGCGCCCGCTGCGGCGACGGCCGATATGTATGTGCGAGAAGACGGCGCCGTCGATGATCAGGCCATCCGTTATTCGCGCAAGGCCGCCGGCGTTCCGGGCACCGTCGCAGGGCTGTTGCATGCTCATAAAAAATACGGGCGCCTGCCGCTGAAAACCGTGATGGCGCCGGCGATCAAACTGGCGTCAAAAGGCTATCCGCTTTCCTATTACACAATTGCCATGACCGAAGGTTATCGCGACGCTTTATGCGCCGATGCAGCGGCCTGCGCGGAGTTTTTTAAAGCGGACGGTTCTTATCTTCCCGGCGACATCATGCGCCGAAAAGATCTTGGCAACACGCTCAGGATCATCGCGAAAGAAGGCCGTGACGGATTTTACAAAGGCGCCATTGCCGATGCGATCGCCGACGACATGGCCGCCAATGGCGGGCTGATTACGCGCGAGGATCTCGCCAATTATCAGGTCGTCGAACGCGAACCCGTCACAGGGACGTATCGCGGTTATGAGATTCATTCCATGCCGCCGCCCAGCTCCGGCGGGGTACATCTGATCCAGATGCTCAATATCATGGAAACAAGGGAGCCTTATCAGGCACGCGGCGACAGCGCGGACGCCCTGCACTTTCTCGCCGAAACCATGCGCCTTGCTTTTGCAGACCGGGCCGAACATCTCGGCGATCCAGACTTCACTGACGTGCCCGTCGAAGGCCTTTCATCCAAAGCCTATGCGAGAGAACTGGCCGCCGGGATTGATCCCGACCGGGCGCGACCGTCGTCGGAAATTGGACCGGGCGATCCTTACGCATATGAAAGTCCCGATACGACGCATTTTTCCGTGATCGACGGCGACGGCAATATGGTCGCCAATACCTATACGCTGAATTTGAGTTTCGGCTCGCGCATCGTCGTGCCTGGCACGGGCATTCTTCTCAACAATGAAATGGATGACTTTTCCGCCGCCCCCGGCGTTCCGAATTATTACGGTCTCATCGGCAATGAAAAGAACGCCATCGAGGCGGGCAAGCGGCCATTAAGCTCCATGACACCGGTGCTTTTACTGAAGGATGGCGAACCGGTTCTAGCAACCGGCGCCGCGGGCGGCTCGCGGATTATCACATCGGTCTTGAGCGTCGTTTTGAACGTCATTGATCGCGGGATGAATATCGCCGATGCAACGGAGCAATTGCGCATTCACCATCAATGGCTGCCGGATCAAATCCTTTATGAAGAGGGCCTCAGCGAAGACACAAAAAAACTGCTTGAGGCAAAGGGTCACAAGCTCACGCCCTTTAACTGGTACGCGCGTCCGCAAACCGCATCCTATGATGGGGAATGGGCCTATGGCTATGCGGACACCCGCATTCCCGGCAGCGCCGCCTGCAGTCCCGATGCGGGGTGTTAGTCAGGAACAAATTCCTCCCCCGTTTACGGGGGAAAAACAGGAGCGCTCTTCGCTAACCATTACCAGCACGATCACGCCAATGAGTCACAAAATGATCCGCCAGCGCGTCGACGTCGCAGGATAAATCGCCGGCACTCCAGACTTTGATCAGCCCGAGTTGCGCCATGGCGGCTTCGGTTGCGTGAATGCGCGCGGCTTGCGGCGCGGCGCCGTCGGCCTTAAGGCGCATCTCCATCATCTCGGCGAGCTTGCGCGATAATTTAAAAAACAATTCGTTTGAAAGCACCATGCGCGATAGCGAACGCTGGTCCCAGAAATGCGACAGCACAAAAAACACGCGCTCGCGCGCCACGCGTTGCGTCACCGTATCTGCGAGAACATCAAACAACCCTTCAATACTGGAAAGCAGAACGTCATCTTTACCGGTAAAATGATCGTAAAAAGTAGAGCGCCCGACATCGGCCTCCGCAATAATATCCGCCACACGAATGTCTTCGTAACGCCGTGACAGGACGAGCGTTCTGAACGCTTCGAATATTGCAAGCCGGGTGCGACGCACGCGCCGGTCGTCTATAGCGGTGTCTTTCATGTTCTCCCGTTATCCGGAAAGCCCCATAAGTTCCTATAGCCCACTATTTTCTATAGCATGGGGCGCGTTACCGCACAAAACGCGCCGATTGTCCGAAATGGGACTTTCAGCCCGATTATTCCCTCGAATAAGTCCCCATGACGCAGGCAGGTTCCTCCTTTGAAATCAGAGGAAGAACATGATGCCCGACCAGAACAACAACAACCATGCCGGCTTGATTGCGGGCGGCGCCCTCGCGGCAGCAGCGCTAGGCGCGATAGCGCTGATGACACTCCACCCGACCACCGGATCGCCCGGCCATGACAGCGTCGCTCGTGAGCTAATCGCAGAATCGACCCTCAACAGTTTTGTCCATGGTGGCATGATCGGCTTTGTGCTGGTCTTCTATTTCGCGCTGTCGGCCCTCTCCCGGCGCCTCAATGAAAGCCATTCCAGCGTACGTGCAGCGCAGCTTTTATTTGGCGCCGCCACTATTGCCATGACCGGCGCTGCACTTGTCTCCGGTTTTATCGTTCCCGGCCTCGCGGAACATTATGTCGACGTCGCCGATGATCAGGTCTTCCGCGCGCAACTATTGGCGCTTAGCGAAACCAACCAGACGCTGGCGAAAGCGGGCAGCCTGTTTTATGGCGTCGCGATTTTGCTCTGGTCCATACGCCTTGTGGTTATGTCCGGCCTTCCGCGCATCGCGGGTTTTGGCGGGCTCTTTGTCGGGCCCGTGATCGCAATTGGCATCTTGACGGGACATCTTGTCTTGAATGTGCATGGCATGGGCCTCGTCATCGTGTTGATGGGCGTATGGTTTATGTTGATTGCGTTGCAATTGATCCGCGGGAGCGTCTAGAGCGTCTTCAGCAAAAGTGGCCGCCGGTTTTACGGTTCGAAAACGCGACTGACAAAAACCCTGGAGCGGTAAATCGCTCTAGGGCGCGCTGCCATAATTGACCGCCGCGTTCAAAAACTCAAACCGCGGATCGTCTTTCAATGCGCTGAACGCATAATTCCGGCCGATCCACGGAATAAAGCTGTGCTTGTGGCGCGCCGCATCACGCAAAGACTGAAATGCCATATCCTTGTCGCCAAGGGCGTCGTAAATCATCGCGCGTCCCCATGTGTGAACCACATTATCGCCGCCGATCTGGCTGATAATCTGCTGCGCTTCCTCTGTTTTTCCGGCCCTGGCGTAAGTTCTGCCAAGCGGCCAGTTCCAGAACATCGGATAGAGTTCCGCCAGACGTTCATGGACGTGAATAGCCTCCGCGAACCGTTTCTGATGCGCATAAACGGCCCCCATCACATAGAGACCGATATAATAATCATCGACCAAATCGAGAGATTGCTGCGACGCTTCAATCGCTTCGTCATATCGCTCCATGCCAAGATACCACCAGCCAAGCCAGGCCGCATAAATCGGCTCCAGCGGCGCCAGCTCAACCGATTTCTTTAACTGCGCTTCGGCTTCGTCGAACCGGCCCAAACCATCCAACGCCCAGCCATAGTGGGCGCGGGCGCGGGCGTTATTCGGGTCAAGTTCAAGCGCCCGCTCAAAGGCATCAACGCCCGCGACCAAATTCCAGTCGAAATAAACAATGGTTTCCGCAAGCGCGAGATGGGCGCCCGCCAGCGTATCGTCGAGGGCCAGGGCACGCAGCGCATAGTCGCGCGCTTTTGGAAACGATTCCGTCGGCGGCGCCGGCATATGGCCCAAATCGCTATAGGCCATGGCCAGCCCCGCATATGCCAGCGGATCATTCGGGTTCAGCTCGACGGCGCGTTCGAGATATTTCACACCAAGATCGAAATTTTCCGTAGGCGTCGGATAGGGCGTAAACTGATTGATATAGGACACACCCCGGAGATAGGCGTCATAGCTGGATGGATCGATCTTTCGGGTCGCGCTAATCCGTTTCGATTCTTCGTCGGAAAGCGTCGCGCCGACCTGCGCGGCGACCGCCCGCGCCACCTCGCTTTGAACGCCGAGTATATCGCTGACATCGCCATCAAAGCTCGACGCCCATAAATGGTGCTCCTCGGGATACACGCCAATCAGCTGAACCTGAATGCGCACATTCCCGTCAGCGCGCATGACAGAAGCTTCAACAATGCCGCCGACGCCGAGCTCTGACGCAATTTGCGGAATCGTTTTGTCGGTATTTCCATAGCCCAGCGTCGATGTGCGCGAGATCACACGCAACGCGTTAATCTGCGCGAGTTCACCAATCAGCGCGTCCTGCAGGCCATCTGCGAAATAGCGATGTTCAGGATCGCCTGACAGATTGTCGAAAGGCAAAACAGCGAGGGACTTAAGGGACGGTGCAGGAGCATTGACATTTTGAACATGCGTGTTTCCGGAAAACTGCGGCGACAGTAAATAGGCGCCGGCCATGATGGCGGCAAAAGCGACCACAATTGCGCCGGCTCTGAGCCAAAGGCGTTTTGCCGGGCGCGGCGGCGTGATTGTGCGTGTCATAGACGTTTTGACGCCGCCAAGCACCGACAAAAGCTGCGCGCGGTACTCGTCAGTGCTCATGCCATGGCGATGGATTGCCTGCACCCGGGCGAGCGCCATGCGCAGATCCCCCGACAATGCCGTTTCGACTAAATAAACCGGAATTACAGGCACGCCGCAATCGAGCGCGTAATTTATTTCGCGACTGCAATGTTCTGAAGCAACGGCGTCCGGCGAAGCATAAAACAAAACGACGGATGCGTTTTCAATCGCCGCCGCTAACTCGCTGCGCCACACTGCGCCGGGATTGAGTTCCTTGTCATACCACAGCGTACAGCCCGCTCCTGTCAGCCAGTCAATATCTGAATAAACGGTTTTGGCGTCCTTGTGGGAATAGCAGACAAACACATGCCTGCCGTCGGCGGCCTGTAATGGCTCCGGCTCAGGCGTCGCGTCAGAGGTATCTCCATCATTCTCGGTCATCGCATTCCCCGGTAGACCGCATTCATCGATACTCTGAAACAATACTGAGCGTAGCAGGATTTGCGCCTGTGACCTACCCCGCAAGGCGTGGCGGCCTCCGCAGCACGTGGCGGCGTTATCATTGACGAGGCGGCAAACCGCCGCTAACTCCAACCGGGCAAGGAAAAGATCAATGAACAAAAGTAACCGGTAATACGGACTATCTGCTTTCGCGGGCGCGATAACGCCCAAGGTTCATTTTCTATCCAAAGGTTTCACTCATGCGAAAACTACAGGGGAAAACCTGCCTCATCACCGGCGCAGCGCGCGGCATTGGCGACGCGATTGCGCGGGCCTTCGCGGCCGAGGGCGCCGAGATTATTGTAACTGATATCAACGAAGAAGGCGGCCGCGCTGTCGCCGACGATTTGGACGCACGATTTGAGCGGCTGGATGTTTCCGACGAAAATGACTGGGCGCGTATCGCGACGCGCATTCCGACACTCGATGTTCTGGTAAACAATGCGGGCATTACCGGTTTTGAAACCGGCGAAACGGTTCACGATCCGGAGAACGCCAGCCTTGAGACATGGCGCGAGGTTCATCGCATCAATCTCGACGGAACGTTTCTTGGTTGCCGTTACGCGATCAAAGCCATGCGCGGCAAAGGCGCAGGATCGATCATCAATATCTCATCGCGCTCGGGCATGGTCGGCATTCCTGGCGCTGCGGCCTATGCATCGTCAAAAGCCGCCATCCGCAATCACACGAAAAGCGTTGCGCTTTATTGTGCGCAACAGGGCCTCAACATTCGGTGCAACTCAATCCACCCGGCGGCGATCCTGACGCCCATGTGGGAACCGATGCTGGGCGACGGGCCGGATCGCGAAGCGCGCATAGCCGCGTTTGTCAGCGATACGCCGCTGAAACGTTTTGGAACGCCGGAAGAAGTCGCCGCCCTAGCGCTGCTGCTCGCATCAGACAACGCCGCCTATATGACGGGCGCCGAACTCACCATGGATGGCGGTATTCTTGCGGGATCAGCGGCGGCGCCGGGGAGCTAGGGCGCGCCCTCCGCTTTTGCTTTTTCCATTTGCGCCGTGAAGATCGGCACAAAGGCGCGCGTGTAGCGCTCTGCTTCACGCGCCGAGAGATGCGACCATTCTGGCAGGTCATAGCCCTGAAGCTCTTCATGATCATGCCAGGTCACGCCAACACTGTTAGTGACGGAAAGCAATCGATCCCAGAACCGTTCGCGCGGAAAGCCAAAGTCTTCGGCGGGCGTAAAGCCGCCGCCATAAGGCAAGCGTGCGAAAGCCACATCGCCGCCACGGGCGCGGATCTTATCGATATCCGCCTGCACGGAGCCGATGACTTCATCGATAACAAAGTCCGGCATTGGCGCCGGCGGGCTGCCATCGGGGTTCGGCGGCGGCGCGAAAAGTTTGAGCCCAATTTCCCATTGTGCTTTCGCTTCTTCCCTGAAGACTTCGTCATTGATCAGCCGCGACCACATTTCGGTGTTCCGATCAGCAGTCATGATTTCGAGCTTGCGCGGTTCAAAGCGCGGCTTCATACCATCTCGCAAAGGCAGCGGCGCCATCGACATCTGCCGCTTCGGCCGTGTCTGCTCATCCGTGAACGCAAAATATCGCTCCAAATTCAGGGACAGCTGATGATCCCATCGCTGTGACGGCGTTTCGTCCTTGCGATAATTCAAAACCTCAGCGCGCAGTCCCCCATCTGTTGTAAAAAACAACGGCGCCATGAGGCCAACGACAACGGTGCCGTGAAACGCATCATCATTGGCGAGATCCGTCAGGAAGATGCGCGGGCTTGTGCCTTCGAGCGAAAGTTGTATCGGCCGCTCACCAGTCAGCTCTTCCCAGATATCCAGGTCAATATCGAACAGCATCCGTGACGAGCCAATGAATACGGTCGCATCACCGACAGCCTTGTTCCGCTGCTCGGTCCACAAACCCGCCGTATTCTTGAAATCACCAGCGACAAACTCTTTTCCGCGCCAGTAAATCTCCCAGCCGGTCATTAGCGCGATGGTCGCAATGACGGCGCCAAGCAAAATTGCACGCCAGGGCCGATCAGGCACAGGGCGAACAACATGTTCCGGATCGAAGAACGATGTCTTCACTGCCGGATAAGCGTTGTCAGAACTGGAAGTAAATGAAGGCACTGTCCGATCCTTGTGTAATGAGCAACATGAACAACATGAACGTCCAAACCGCCGCTATCGCCCAGGTCGGCGTTTTGGCAATGAGGGCTTCTTTTGTCGTCGAGCGCATGCCCCAATGGGTTAGCACCATGCCGCCGATGACGAGCATGGCGGGAATAATCTCGTTGAGATAGAGAACTTTTTGCGCATCTTTCGCCAAACCAAACATCGATGAGAGCATGAGCATCGCATCACTGAAGGATTCCGCGCGGAAAAACACCCAGGTGATGTTGACGAGAAAATACGTCACGAGCGCCATGGCGAATTTGAACGGCCAGCCGGAAAACCAGTCCTGCTTCGGCGTAAATTCACGTAACAAACGTTCGCCGGCAAGATAAAGACCGTGGAGTCCACCCCAGATCACAAAGGTCCAGCTTGCGCCGTGCCATAACCCGCCAAGCAGCATTGTGATCGACAGGTTTATATAGGTCCGCACCGGTCCCTTCTTGTTGCCCCCGATGGGGATATAAAGATAGTCGCGCAGCCAGGTCGAAAGCGAAATATGCCAGCGCCGCCAGAAATCCGAAAAACCGATGGCGGCATAGGGAAATCTGAAATTATTCGGCAGCGCAAAGCCAAGACAAAGCGCGGCGCCGATCGCGATGGTCGAATAACCCGAGAAATCAAAAAATATCTGACCGGAAAAAGCGAGAACACCAGTCCACGCATCCAGCGTCGCCAAGCCGCCACTGGCGCCGAAAGCCGCATCCACTGCGGGCGCCAGAAAACTGTCAGCCAGCACGATTTTCTCAAAGAGGCCAATGGTGATTAACCCAAGGCCCCAGTAAAACTGCGGCGGCGTTGCTTTTTTCGGCTCAGCAAATTGCGGGATCAGTTGCGACGGCCGCACAATGGGGCCAGCCACCAGCTGCGGGAAAAACGTCACAAACAATGAAAAATCAAGCAGCGACTTTGCCGGCGCCGCGCGCCTTAAATAGACATCAAGCGAATAAGCCATGGTCTGGAAGGTGTAGAAAGAAATGCCAATCGGTAAGATGATGCCCCATTCCGCAGGCTGATAATCCAGACCAATAGCGGTCATCAACGCCTGAAAGTTTTCAAGCAAGAATCCGCCATATTTGAAAAAGCCAAGAATGCCGAGATTTGTCGCGAGGGACAGGAGTAAAAACAGCCGGCGGCGCGTTTCATTCGTGGCGCTGTGAATCCATTTCGCTGCGTTCCAATCAACCAGCGTGGAGAGCCATAACAAAATAACGAATGGCGGATTCCATGCTGCGTAGAATAGATAGCTGGCGATTAAGAGGTTGAATTTTTTGATGCGCCACGAAAAAAACGGCGCGTTGTGCAGCGCAACAACGATAATAAAAAAGACCACAAAGGTCAGTGAATTAAATAGCAAGCAGCGCCCCTTCCCCTCCCCGAGGAAGAGCGCTGATTATATGGTTCCGCAGACTGAGTAAAGCTTTACGTCAGGCTATTGGCTGTCCCGCACCAGCCGATCGAAAAGCCGCACGCTGAAACCGCTGGCGCCATTGATACCGGTCCGGCGTTTTTGTTTCCAAATCGATGACTACAGCCAGCGGCGCAGTTTGCGGCGCAGCATCAACGCCCAACCAAACGGCAAAAGCGCAATCAAAAGGCCGACGCCAAGACCGCGTGCAGAAAATTTCAAGGTCTGCGGCGTATCGATGTCGTGACGGTGGTTCCAGAACTCGACGATTTTGCCGTCCTTGATACGCAGAACATTGATGATTGGCAGTGCGTCCGATCCGATAAAAATGCGCCCAAAGATTGTCCGGGGGTTAAATTCACCGACCCAGCGTGTAGCGACGAGATCACCCTCGACGACCATAAAATTGATCGATCCGGAAAGTTCGCCATTCTTCCAGAACATGTCGGCGATTTCCTTTTGTCGGATTGCCGGTTCCGTCATCCCTTTGCGCTTACCGATATCGTGAACCACATACTCATCAGCAACATACTGAGCAAAATTTCCTGTATTGTTTGAAAACCACAGATCCTCGTAAAAGCCGCGGGCGATTTCCTTGTTGGCTTCTTCATTAATGTTTGGGGGGGATGAGGCGCCTTGCGCGAACGCCGGTTGCATGGAAATTGCGAAAGTGAGGCCGCATGCGATCAGCGCTCGCTTCAAAAACTTAATGGTCACAATATTCACCTCCAATTGTGTGATCCTTGACGACCCCGCCGTTTCAGCGTGATCGGCGCTCGATCCGCAAGCTGCGGCAGGCGCCCTTGCCGCTATTGGCCGCTATTGGCCGCTACTGAACGGGGGCCTATAATCAGGCGGCGCAGTTTCACGGGGCCCTTTCGTGGTTGATGATAATCCGCCGGCCGGCCGGCATGGCACAAAGCTCACATCCTGGAAGCGCATTGCCCGTTATCTGCAATGTGGTGAGCGGACCGCGCGGCGCTGGCGCGACGAAGAGGGACTGCCGGTTCATTCCCATGGCGCCGCGGCGCAAAGCTCGGTCTTTGCCTTAACCGAAGAACTCGACCTTTGGCTTGAGACGCAGGCGGCGGCTGGGGTGAAATCCACATCCACCGCAGCTGTCGCTGAAACAGCATCACGCCCTGACGCTTCTGGGGGCGCAACTGGGGACACATCTATCGGTGCGTCCGGGCGACCGCCAATCTGGTTGATGGCGGTGTGGGCTTTCGGTATCGGCGCCTTTGCACTTGTTGTTTTTTTATCCATCGCTTCACCGGCGCCCTGGACGACTGCTGCCGCGCGCAACGCAAACGACCAAAACGATCGCGTCGCGGTGCTGTCGTTTGAAAATCTTGCACCACAAAATGCCGGGGCCGGGGCTGCGCAGGTTTTCTCGGAAAATCTGCGGGCGGCGTTAACGGCCCACAATATCGAAATTGCCGCCGATGGAGATGACGCCGGCAAAGCCGCGTTCACTATTACCGGCGCCCTTCAGGAGGATGTTTCGGGGGCCGCGATCAATATTGAAATTGTTGACCGGTCTGAAGGCGCTGTTCTTTGGGCGGGCGACGTTTTAGATGCGGAGGGTGATTTTACAGCCGCGCAAACTGAAGCGCTCGCCCATGTGGTTGGCGTTTTAAGTTGCACGCTTGACTTTGCAAAAAGCGATACGGCCCTGCGCAGTAAAGCGCTGCGCAGTCTAGCGCAGTTTTGCGAAGCCAACCGCAGCCAGGAGCATCGGGCCAACTCGATGTTCTACGCCGAAGAAGTGCTGGCCGCTGCGCCCGACAGCGCCACCGCCAATGGTCTGATGGCCGCGTCCCTGGGCCTTAGCGCAAACTGGACAGACCGCCTCATCGGCGATCAACGCAGCGCCGCGCGCGACCGCGCCGTCATCTATGCAGAAAAAGCCATGGCGCTCGACGCTGATAATCGGGTGGCCAATGCGGCCATGATCTTTGCCCATTATCCGCCGGATAACTGGGCGGTAATCGAGCGGCGGTTTCTTGTTGCGCTGTCAAAGGACAATTCAGAATATATTGTGTCCCTGATGTATGCGCGGTTTCTGTCAAAAGTCGGCCGCATCGATGAAGCCATCCATGCCTATCGGCGCACGCTGGCGCGCGAACCTCTTGATGTTCTCAGCGTTTATGCACGCATTGAGTTGGCGGCGCTGCTGGCGCAGAGGGGCGATATTGAAGGTGCGCGGACGCATTTCGAACGGGCGCTGGCGGAAAACCCCGGCTGGACGCAAACCCATGATGAACTTGTGCTGAGTGAATTACTTTACGGCGACAAGCCGCGCGTCCAGGCTTTACTGAATGATGAAACCCGTGATGTGTCGCCCGGCGCCAGAGACAAAGCCTGCTTTCTTGCCTTTGTCGCAGCCCGGCGGGACATCGGGATTGTCGACAGCATCACATTGCCCGCGGACAATGCGCTACCCCATGACGTTGCGGAAAATTGTCGTGACGCTGGCAGCGTACAGATTCGTTTATTTGCGGCCTTGGGTGCAGTGGGCCCTGCCTTTGATGCAATCGATGAGCGATTGGACTCAGCGGAGATCATGGCCTGGTCTTTCGGGCCGGAAACCGCCGCAATGCGTCACGACCCTCGCTATTGGGCGGCAGCGGAAAAAGCAGGGCTCGTTTCCTATTGGCGCGACACCGGCAGTCCTCCTGATTTTTGCCGCAGCCAAGAATTCGCGCCACCTCCCTGCAGGGAATTGCTCAAGGAAATCCAAGGCGCCCGATAGCAGCCGGCTACTGGCTGTCTCGCACAAGACGGTCGAGAAGCCGCACGCTAAAACCGCTCGCGCCCTTGGGTACAGTCGGCTGCGGATCCTCGCGCCAGTCAACACCAGCGATATCAAGATGCGCCCATGGCGTTTCTTCATCGACAAAGGCGCCGATAAAAGCAGCCCCGGTGCTCGCGCCAGGCGCGCCCGTGGAACCATTTTTAACATCTGCAATGACCGACGAAATCTGCTTTACATGATTTGGATGCAGCGGCAGGCGCCAAAGATCTTCACCGGCAACGTCGCCGGCAGCGCGCAGACGATCTGCAATGTCATCGTCACGAGTAAACAGCCCCGCATATTCATCGCCAAGGGCGCGGCCAACCGAGCCGGTCAGTGTGGCGACATCCACAAGCAGGCTCGGGTTGAATTCCTGCTGCGCATAATGAACAGCATCGGACAGAACGAGACGGCCTTCGGCGTCCGTGGACATGATCTCGATGGTTTTACCAGACATCGTCGTCACAACATCGCCCGGGCGCTGCGCATTACCGCCCGGCATGTTTTCGGCCAGTGCAGCAATTGCGACCACGTTGACCGGCGCGCGCGACCTCGCAAGGCCGATGGTGGCGCCCATAACGGCGGCAGCGCCGGTCATGTCGGCTTTCATCGCCCACATGCCGTCATTTCCCTTGATCGATATGCCGCCTGTATCAAATGTAATTCCCTTGCCGGCGAGTACGATCGGCGCGGCGCCTGAAACGCCGCCACTATAGCGCACAATCATCATGCGCGGCGGGCGCACGCTGCCCTTGCCAACGCCGAGAATGGCGCCCATGCCGAGCCGTTCCATGGCGCGCACATCAAGGACATTGATTGAAATATTGGCGACACCGCTGAACTCACCGCGTGCGCGCCGAACGAATTCTTGTGGGTACAGGATATTAGCTGGTTCCGACTGCATGTCGCGCACCCAGTTAACGGCGTTGGCCACATGGCGACGTTCGCCATTGAACGACGCGCGGGCGGCGATTGCATTATCCGTTACAAAAACAAGAGATCCGGTCACCGGCGTTGCGTCCGTATGGTATCGGTCAAAGCTATAAGCGCCGATAATGGCGCCGAAAGCCGCACTAACTGTGTCTGCTGCACCAGCATCAGGCGCCATGACAGAAACACGCGGCGCTTTACTCTCCTTCGCCAACAGGCCCGCGCGGCCGCCGAAATCTTCCCAGTCCCGCGCGCGCATGTCCTCCGTAACGCCGATGAGATGAATTTCGCCATAGGGTTCGGCGCCCGAAATGAAACTCGCAGTTGCGCCAGCTTTCGCTTCATAGTCGGTCGCTGCGACCGCGCGCCGAAGGTCCGCCAACGCGTCAGCGCCGATCACGGCCCCTAAATTGTCAAGAGAATCGTCGCTCTGAACAGCAACGATCAGCGCATCACCCGAAGACGGCGCTGCGGAAAAATCGACCGCCCGCTGGGCGTGAGCCGATGACAGCCCTATAAAAAATATCAGAACCAAATAGAACGCGCGCATCATCATCCCTTCTCATATGTCAGCCTTGTTCATCAGGAGACTAAACGATCTGGCTTACGACGAAAACCCAGACCACGTCTCTACGGCCGCCCTAATGGGCGACCTCATTAACTCTTGATCTTTTCTTGACCCAAAACAGAACCAGCGTCGGCCCGGCGGTAGACCCTGAGCTGCTGCTTGCATTGTTTATCGAGCGTGGCATCGAGATTGGAATCCGGCACGTTGAATGATGAAATACCCGTAAACCGTGTGAATGCCGAGGGATTTCCTGACGCCGCAGGTCGATGGGGAAAACAGCCAAAAGACGGTAACGACGATAATATCGGGTATGGTTTGGACGCAAACGCCCGCATCGCGTTCACTACATGTCAAAAATAAACCGGCGACGCCCCAGGCGACGCCGGGTGAAGCAATCGCCAGCGTCTATTTTTCCAGATCTTCGATCACAGCCATGACGGCGTCTTCCGACGCGCTTTCGATCTCGATCAATGCGTGGTCGGATTCGGACATCAAAAGCACCGACAGCGCGCCATCCTCATCGCGGCGTTTGAGCGCCGGGGCGCCACTCATCTCCGCCAGTTCGACACTTTCCTTGGCAATCATCGCGGGATCATGCGCGGCCGCCATAAAGCTATTGATCGACGCTTCGTCGGAAAAAATCCGCACCGTTACAGTTCGGCCCTGATCATCCGTAAAACTTGTTTCACCAGTGTTTTTGGCGGCGACAAATGCGTCGAAAGACAACGTGGATGAACCGGCAAGAGCATACTTAAATTCATTAGCGCTGATTTTTGGAACGGCGCCAGCCAGCTTTTGCGTGATGTTCCGGATTTTCAATCGGCTGGCATTTTGTGACGCGAGCTCAAGACGCGTCGCCGCAAGACTAAAGTCGCCTGCCTGAAGAGCATCAAGCGCTGCCTGCGTATCGCTGATTGCTGACGATTGAAGGCTTTTCGCTACCGTGCTTGTTTGCGCCTGCGCCGAGCCAGCGGCGAGCGTGAGCATTGCTGCGGCGGCCAATACATAATTTTTCATTTCAACTCCGGGGGGCCTGATTTATGCCCATGTTTTGCGTGATGGATGCGATGCGATACTAACGAAAACGGCTATGACGAATTTTCGAACGTCGAACAACCACCTCACGCGCCATCTGGCATTGTTGTGAAGACTCGCGAGCGGAAGTCAGCTGATTATGCCCCATTCAACACATGCTTTGGCGTCTGCTCCGCGCGGGTGAAACGATCCGCATCGATATCAATGGTGAGGTTTTCAACATCACGAGGCCAAAACTCAGCCTTCAAATCGGGCTTAGGACGCGAAGTCGCCGAAGCGGCCGCATATGAGAAAAGGCAAACCAGTTACTCTCTGCACAAAGTCTATTATGGCGCTGAGAAAACAATCATGACGGGTGCATTTGCAGACCTGAAGCCCATTAACCAAACTGGCGCGCTCATGATTTCCGCGAGCCACAACCCCATGATTGAAAGGCTGCAGGCGCTTTACATGCGTGTGCCTCGGCGACGCGCTTGCCAAAACCCGATAATTGACCGAATATAACGCCGGGTATGAATTGGGACGATGGGGTGTACGAGCTTGCTCTATACGCAATAGGCGGGTCTGTCGTCAGTATGATTGTTGGCGGGCTGATTGGCGCCAAAATCGCTGACATGCGCTTAAAGCGTCTTTATCAGGATGTCCGCGAGGAAGTTGTGCGCGTCCGCAATGTCGCTCATGAAAAACTTGCCGTTGACGAGCCTGGGCTTGAAAAACTGCTGCAGGATCTCAACCGCGGCGTCGAGCAAACTTTTCGGGCTGCCGCCGCACTGGACAACCATGAAAAGATGATGATCCGGAAGACCGAAGCCGGCAAAGAAATCACCGCCTCATCGCGCCATATTATCAAAATGATTGACGAGCTCGGCGGCGACGTTGAAATTTATACGCGCAATGAAGCCGATAGCGATGACGGCGACGACAACGGCAAGAACAAGAAAAAACGAACGCCTCGCTTGAAATAGCCAGCCAGATAAAAGCTACCCTGGCCTGCAGGCGTCCGCCAATCCAATAGCGCCAAACCCCGCACTGGCCAAATCCCGCACTGGGCAAATCCCACACTGGTATGACCCGGTTGTTCGATCCATGCATTATCCCGAATACCGGGAGAAAGACATCATTCTACCGCCAGCGCCAGAAGCAGTCACAGCTGAACGCAGCCCTCTACAGACGTTTTCCACAAGTGTCGTCTGCAAGCCGCTAAATCCCGGTGCATAATTGCAACGCCGGTTTTTTGTCGAAATTGATCTGCTTAAAACCGGCGCATATCCGTCAAATATGGTTAAGCTCTACCCCAAGAGGGCCGCGTATGAGATGGCCGGCCCGGTGAACTTTTTTTTTCGGGAACCAACATCATGAAGACAACAAGTTTTGCAACACGCACAGCCCTTGCAGCCAGCGCGTCCGTGATTGCCCTGACGACGGCGCCAGCGGCTTTGGCTCAGACCACCGGGCTCGATGTAATTATTGTGACGGCCCAAAAACGGGAAGAAAATCAGCAAGAGGTGCCGATTTCGGTGGAGACGCTGTCTGGCGAGCGCTTCGGTGATATTCAGGCAGCCGGTGAGGATATCCTCGCCCTCGCCGCCCGCATTCCAAGTCTCTATGCAGAATCATCGAATGGGCGTCTGGCGCCGCGGTTTTATATTCGAGGCCTCGGCAATGTAGACTTCGACGTCGCCGCATCGCAGCCGGTTTCGATTATCATGGACGACGTCGTTCAGGAAAATGTTGTCCTCAAAAGTGCGCCTTTGTTTGACGTCGCTCAGGTAGAAGTCTTACGCGGCCCGCAAGGCACACTCTTTGGCCGCAATACGCCGGCCGGCATTGTAAAATTTGAAACGCGCAAACCGACCGATGAATTCGACGCCATCGGCCAGGTCGCTTACGGCACCTATAATACCGTAACGGCGCAAGCCGGTGTTGGCGGCCCGCTGATTCAAGATGTATTGTCCCTACGCATCTCCGGCCTTTATCAACATCGCGACGACTGGGTCGATAATGGCTTTACCAACGAAGATGATGTCATGGGCGGCTATGACGAACTCGCAGGCCGCATTCAGTTATTATTCACACCGAATGATTCGCTCAGCGTGCTCCTTAATGTCCATGGTCGCGACTACGAAGGCACGTCAGCCCTCTTCCGCGCCAATATTCTGGAACAAGGCACTGGCGATCTTGTTCCCGGCGCCTTCGACCGCGACACGGTTTTTTATGATGGTGGTCAGAACAACCCTCAGGAAGGTGAGGGCTGGGGCGGATCGGCCAAAGTGGATTGGGATTTTGGCGGCGTTACCCTGACGTCGATCACCGGCTTTGAAACCGCGTCCAGCTTTAGCCTCGGCGATATTGACGGCGGCGTTATCACACCAGGCATTGCCGCTTCCGTTCCGCCGGGACTGACCTCGGGGTTGACCGATACAAGCTTCCCGCCAAATGGCATGGTGGATTCGACAACGTTCCCCGGTTTCATTCCATTTGCTGCGGAAACCCAGGACTCGATCGACGATGTTGATCAGTTCACGCAGGAAATTCGCCTTGCGTCCAATGGCGACAATCAATTCGACTGGCAGGTCGGGTTTTACTATTTTGACTCCGACGTCCTTGTTTCAACAGTCGGCCCGGGATTTCCACCGATGACTACATTGCGTCATCGAAATGACAGCTGGGCGATTTTTGGTCAGGCGAGTTATGATGTTTCCGACCGCCTCAATATTACGGCCGGCGCTCGTTATACCGAAGACAATCGTGATTTCGACCCAGTCCTGTTGCCACCATTTGTGACAGTGAACCCGACATCTGTTTCTGATAACGACTTCAGCTGGGACGTCAGCACGCTCTACAACGTCAATGACGGGTTCAACATTTACGGGCGCGTGGCGCGTGGTTTCCGCGGTCCAACCATTCAGGGCCGTGATGTCGCTTTTGCCGCTTTCTCCGGCGCCGTCGATCCACAAACCGTCGCCACATCGGAGACTATCCTCTCTTTCGAGGGCGGCTTTAAATCGGAATTCATGGAGAACCGGGCGCGCCTCAATGCTACGGCGTTTTACTATCGCGTGAATGACCAGCAATTCTCAATCATTGGCGGCGCATCAAACACCAACCAGGTCGTCAATGCAGACAAAGGCGTCGGCTGGGGTTTTGAAGCGGACGCAGAGTTTCTCCTGGCCGATAACTTCTTCGTATCCGGCGGCTTCAGCTACAATAATACAGAGATCAAGGATTCAACGCTGGCAACCGCGCCTTGTGGTTCCGGCGCCTGTACCGTCCTCGATCCGCTCAATGGTCTCGGCCAGGCATTGGTGGGCGGCAACCCCTTCCCGAATGCGCCGGAGCTCACCTTTAATGCGTTCGCAGAATATACCTACCCGGTCGGCGATGATGGCGAGCTGTTCGTCAACACCGACTGGGCAATTCAAGGCAAGACCAACTTTCTGCTTTATGAAACGGCTGAATTCCAGTCGAACGGCAATACCGAAGGCGGCTTGCGCATCGGCTACCGCCACAGTGACGGCCGGTTTGAAGGCGCCTTCTTTGCCCGAAACATTCTTGACGCCGAAAACGTCAAGGGCGGCATCGACTTCAACAACCTTACGGGCTTCGTCAATGAACCACGTATTGTCGGCTTCCAGTTGAAAATCAGAAGCTAACGTTAGCACCACCAAAATTAAAAAGCGCCCGGCCCATGGCCGGGCGCTTTTCATTCCTGCCAACATTGTTTGACCACGCCGCGAGGACAGCGTAATTCTCAGACTTCGCATTTTGGGAGCGCGCCGTGAAAAATATCTTCGCCGGCATCATCATTATTCTTGCGCTTGCTTCATGGTGGCTTCTGTTTGATTCTCGTGCGCCCAAGAGCGCTGAAGATGTTTTCGACATTACCGCTTATCGTGCGCTGATCGCCAACGATCAGGATCTTCCCGCCAAAATCAATGTGGAGATCGTCGGGACGGATGAATTGTCCAAATTTCTCACGGAAACCAGCGCCGGTTTTTCAAAGCACCCGCTCTATTATACAGCGTTTCAGATTACCTCGCCGACCATGGTGACTGTCATTGGCGGCGCCGTAGACGGCCCTACGGCGACTGAAATTTCACAATCCGACAAAGCAACTTTTGATGCGGCCGCCTATGAACGGCTGAAAAATTCTTATGCGGACGCTGATCAGATCTTTATAACCCACGAACATCTCGATCATGTGATGGCGATTACGCGCCACCCGGCGCCGGAATCTTTCGCACCCAAACTCAAGCTGACCGCACCGCAAATTGCTGCGCTACCGCGATACGCGCCCGCCAGCGGACCGTCGTCTGCGTTGGCATCGCTGCCGCCCTTTGAAATTTTGGAACCCATGCGCATAGCACCCGGTGTGGTGGCGGCGCCCGCCGCGGGTCACTCTCCGGGCAGCCTCGTATTCTTTGTCCGCCGCGATGATGGTCAGGAATATCTCTTCATCGGCGATATCGTCTGGGCGATCTCAAACATCAAAAGGCTCAGGACGCGACCGCGGCTCTTGCAATACTTCTTTTTTGACCCCAGCGAAGACCGGGAAGAGGTGTTGCGCCAAGTGCGCGCCCTCCATGATATCACTTTGCAGGAGCCAGACCTGATCATTGTGCCGGATCATGATGGCGCCTATTTCCAGCGTCTGATCGATGAGGGTGCGCTGGAGAGCGGCTTCAACTAAACCGCGTTATTCGCTTAACGCCGGACTATAAACGGAATTCTTTGGTGTTGCGAAGAGCTTTATCACCATGGGCTCGAAGAATTCGAGCGGCATCGATTCATAATCCGGGTCAAACGCAGCCTGGTCGTATTTTTCGCAAAACTCCGCTGTATACTGAAAATATGGATGGTCGCGAAGACCGTCGCGAAGGTCTCTGTCCATGCCGAGATAATGGAAATAATAATAGCCTTGGAAAAGACCATGGTTTTCAACCATCCAATGGTTTTTCTCGGATACAAAAGGCTTGAGGATCGCTGCTGCAATGTCGGGATGATTAAAGGCTCCAAGCGTATCGCCAATATCATGGAGCAGCGCACAGACGACATATTCCTCGTCGCGACCATCCTTATGGGCGCGCGTCGCTGTTTGCAGACTGTGCGTCAAGCGATCGACGGGAAAACCGCCGTAATCTCCATCAAGCAGGCGCAGATGATCGAGCACACGCTTGCCGCCCTGGGCGGCGAAAGGCCCAAAATGACCGGCGATTTTCATCCAGTCTTCTTGTGTGCCTTCGGTCATGGCTCGGAACGAGGCGCGAGCTTCCGGATGATCGCCGTGGTCTGGCATATGCGTCCTCCTCGGGTATGATGGGCGGAGATTACCGTTACGCCGCACAGCGACTCAAGAGTTCGATACACCTCTTCGTCTTCAATATTTGTTGAGCCTTATGATTGCGCGAATTGCAACAACCCTGTCCGGTATCGTCCTGATTATTTATGGCGCAATCGCTGCTATTTCGCCCCTACCTTTGGGCGTGCCGCTGATTGTTCTTGGTTTTATCATGATTGCCGGCGCCAATCCGGCCGCACGGCCGCTGATCCGATGGATGCGGGAACATTGGCGCTGGTTCGATTTCCTGGTCGGCCATATTGCGCGGCGTTCGCCCCGGCGATTTAAAGACGTGTTGGAAGAAACTGCCCCTAACCGCGACAGCGGCAATTGAATAATGCTCAACACTGCCAATATAGTTGCGTTGATGGGAGACTAAAATGCTGGTTCTACGCATCGCCTTCAAATTCCTTGTTACCTTGTTTGCCATTGTCCTCATCCTTGTCGGGATCGTCATGACACCCACGCCGATTCCATTCGGGATCGTCTTGATTATTTTCGGCTTTTTCCTCCTCGCTGCTGTATCTCCTGATATGATGCGCTGGCTGCGACGACGCTGGCGCTGGCTTGATAACCAGTTGATCAAACTGGAGCGAAAACTGCCGGGCTGGCTCGCCCGACAGTTGCGCAAATCAGGCATTCCTAATGAGGAAAGCGGGCGCTCCACCGCCTAAGCGCATTTCCGGGATAAATTGCTCCCTGGTTTGTCGCCCGGAAGCACCCGAAATCCAGCCTTTCTCGAACGATCCGCCTCGGCAATGCTTTCGATTGCACAATACTTGCTCTTCACGTCCCTATGGACGTTTCGGTGTGTATTTTCGCGAGGAATGAAGCAGAGCATCTGCCGCGCTGCGTCGCCGCTCTTTATGCTGGCGCCCATAGCGCTGAATCCCGGAGCATCAATTTTCGAACACATATTTTGGTTAATGGCTGCACCGACGATACGGCGCAGGTCGCCGCCGTCCTGGCTGCCGCCGACCCTCGGATATCGATCCATGAACTGCCTGTAGGTGACAAAGCCCATGCCTGGAACGAATATGTTCATCGTATCGCCGATGAGGCTGCCGCCCATATTTTTCTCGATGGCGACATCAGGCCGAGCCGCGGCGCCATCGCTGCGCTGGTTCAAACATTAAATGCTGCGCCTGATGCTGATGGCGCAGCAGCCTTACCTGCAAGCGGACGCAGCCAGCGGAAATGGGCGGCGCGCCTGCGGCACAATCATTATTTAAGCGGCAATCTTTACGCGCTGTCTGAAAAAGCGCTCACGAAGTTCCGCCAGCGCCAGCTTCGCCTTCCTTTCGGCGCCAAGGGCGAAGACGGCATTATCAGCTATCTGTTGCTGACAGATTATGCCGGCGGGACTGATGATCGCCACTTAAAGAGGATCGCAGTTGCCGAGGACGCAACCTTTGAATTCGACCCTTTGACCTTCAACGCTCGCGATATCGCAATCTACCGCCGCCGGCTGCGCCGCTATTCAGAACGTCATTTTCAAAAAAGCGTTCTTTATCAGCGCTTAAAGACACTGGGCGCCAGCGCCATGCCGGACAATATTTATGATATCTATACAGATGAAAACCTGGATGCGCTGCATCCGCGTCCGGATCCAGTAAATTTCTGGATTGATACGGCGACCCTGCGGCGGCTGCGCGGTGGCCTGCCTATCCGGCGATTGTTTCCGGCCTAGACCGCTTCAATCGCCGAATATGTTTTAAGCGCCCTTTTCAACCTGGGTGAATTCGAGTTCCACTGGCGTTGCACGGCCGAAAATTGACACAGCGACCTTGAGGCGTGTCGCCTCTTCGTCGACATCTTCGACAACCCCGGAAAAGGAAGCGAACGGCCCGTCGGTCACGCGCACATTCTCGCCAATCTCGAAGGTGATGGTCGGACGTGGACGCGCTTCACCATCTTCCATGACACCACGGATGCGATCAACTTCCTTTTGCGGCACCGGCAGCGGCCTTTGGCCCGAACCAAGAAACCCGGTGACTTTTGGCGTATCTTTGATCAGGTGATAGGTTTCATCACTCAAAACCATATTAACAAGAACATATCCCGGGAAGAACCGTCGCTCGGTGTTCACCTTGCGGCCGCGTCGAATTTCAGTGACTTCTTCCGTCGGCACAAAGATTTCTTCAATCAGATGCTCCAGGCCTTTTTCCTTCGCAGCCAGCTGAATCGATTCAGCAACCTTCTTTTCGAAGTTCGAATAGGCGTGAACAATATACCACTTAGGTTCCATGGATTTTTCCGTCATTCTCTAATTGGTTAATTGTTAGATGATACGCAATCGATCGGCAGCGCATTACAAACGCCAAAGCGCAGCCCCTGGTCAACGCCAAAAAAGAAAACCGCCATGATCGCCACCATGATCAACACCATCACCGTAGACACCATAGTTTCGTTGCGCGACGTCCACGTAACTTTCAACGCTTCGTTTCGAACCTGCTGAAGGAATTCAAGCGGACTCGTTTTCTTCTTTTTCTTGGCGGTGTCGGCGGATTTGCCTTCAATGGTCTGCGCGCCATCGCCTGATTTTTTGTTCTTCGCCATCGGTCGTCCGTTTCGGGCTTGAAGACATGGGGGCTCGGGCGCTGCCCTTACGCTGCCATTGTCTTCGGATTTAGGAAGATAGCCCCTAGGTAAGCCTTTTTCCCGCCTGGTCAAGCGGACAATAGCGTATTTCAGCGTAGAAAATTCGGCCCGTTGCGGTACAGATTGGCCGCCCTGACAATCGGATTGCCCCCGCTAAGCTATTGTTTGGGCGCGCTTTCGAACAACAAAACTGTATCCCTTTTTGCTGGATACCCCTCTATCTCCGCTGATATTTGACCCAGGACCGCTGCATCTCAGTGTCGCCGCCGATCGGCCCGTCATGCCAGGGCTGGCCGCCAACCCGGCCCGCCAAAGCATAGTTTGAGAGGATAATCCCCGGATAGGCTGCGACCAGCGCATCATTGACGGCTTCATTCACGCGCGCACCCTCTGGCCCCCAAAGATAGGCATTATAAAATCCGCCGGGAATCTGCGCGGGTTTAATATCGTGGCTGCCGCCTTCATAGGCGCCAATGACGGAAACGCCGAAAACTTCAGCCTGCACTTTGTGGCGTGCAAACTGGCGCACAACCCACCCCTTGGTGCCGACAATATGCGCCGGCCCATCGATGATGAAATCTGCTCGCGCTTTCGCCGCCGCTACCGGGTCGGCCGCAATCGCATCCTTCCATTGCGGGAGGCTCATTTGTTTGTCCCAGTACCCGCCCCAATAGGAGGCAATGGAAACACCCATGCGCGGCGCATAATCATTCCAGTTATGACCTTGCTTCACAATATAACGTTGCGCCAGTTCCAGTGTTCGCCGGGTTGCATAATCATTTGCCGCCTGGCCTTCGATGACATGAATGCGCGCCTGATCACGCCCCGCGCGGGCAAAGGCAGCGTCGAACGCCAGCATCAGTCTTGCGGAAAGAACGCCATAGCCAACCCGATTATGGTCACCTGGTTTCCCAATATAAGCAGCACCAATGCCGTCCGCATAATGGGTCTGGAGGCGAAAGCCCCAGCCGGCGAAATTCCAGATTTCATTGCCGAGACCAATATAGAGCGTTCGCGTTTCCGGATAACCGGAAGCCTCCAGCGCGGCGACGACGTCGTCGGCATATTTATCCCATTCCGGACTGGCGATGATCGCTTCGTAATGAGCGCCGGCGACTTTGCGCACACTGTCAACGCCGTCGGCGCCGCCAGTAATTGCCGGATCGCCCAAATTATATGGAAACCCTAAATGGATCGGCGCCTGAAACCAGATTTCAGTATCGGCCTCAACGCCCAGCGCAAACAAAGCTTCGAGCGGCAGTGATACCTTGGGGCCTCCACCCTTATTGCCCCAAAATGCATAAGTGACAGGCGGAATGTCCGCTGCCTCGTTTACGAATGCGCCGTTTGTATTTTGAAGGTCCATTGTGCGGATCACATCATATTTCGCCGCTTCGGCGACAAAGGCGCTCGACCAATGCTTGCCGGCCTTAAGGCGCGCCTCATCTTCTTTGCGATAGAGACGTATCCCCTGGAGGCCGCCTTTGCCGATGCTGTCAATTTGAATATAAAGCACCGGCCGAAAGCTCGGATCGTTCACGAATTCGACGCGTTTTTTCGAAATGCGTCTTTGATTGCGGGCGAGCCCGGGGCTCACTCTTGCATCGCCAATCGCTTCGAGAACCCATGTTCCATCGAAGCCCGCAACATTCCAGTAATAAGCAGTTGTAGCGAATGTACCGCGCGGCAGCGAATGAGGCAGGCCTGTCTCTGAACTGATATATTGCGCATCAAGACGTTTTTTATTGTTTGGCGGGCCTTCCCACCACAGCATAGTATTGGCGTGCATGAAATTCGCCGGCGCCGATTCTATATTCCATGGCGACAGGAACCACGGGCCCCCTTGAATCTTTGCTGCACGTTGATCGGCGCCTTCTGTCTGCGCCTGATCCTGCCATGCCAACGCATGCGAGCCTGCAAAAAATGCGCTCACAAACAAAAGCCCTGCCACAGTGATGTATTTTAAAACCGCCATATGCACCGCCAATACCACAAAACCTTGGCAAGCTTACACCAAAAACTCTTGAGAATCTCCATAACAAAATCTCAAGTGAAATCACGCACCCGGGGCATGGATTGAACCGCGCGAGCCCGGATAATATCAGTGTTTTTGGTTAAGACGCGCGACAACGCGAAAGGATGAACAGCGTTAAACGCAGCCCTCGACCAGAATCAGTTTGCTTGTGGTCGTGTTTTTTCGCACTGATTTGAGGTCCTGGAAAGCCGGGTCGCCCAGAAATTCTGTGGCGTGTCCCCTTGACGGAAATTCGATGATGACGACGCGTTCCGGCGTCCAGTCCCCTTCCATGACTTCCGGCTCCACACCCTGAACTATGTAGCGTCCGCCATGCTTTGCGATGAATGCGGGCACGCCGTCGATATATTTTCTAAAAGCGCCAAAATCGAGAATTGAAAAATCAAGGACAAGATAAGCAGTCATCCGTCACACCCTTTCGCAGTACAGCGTCGCGCGGCCGCAGGCTGTCTTAAAACCGCCTCAACCATTTATGCGCCCGGACTGTTGCTTACAATGAAAAGCGCCTAAGAATGCATTAGACATTTTATGGGCGTCAGACATGACCACGCGTTATCGAAGCGATAACCACCGGCGCCAGTCAGTTAGTAATTTTTAATCCGGATCGCTTTGCGCGATTATTGTTATGCGACATTGCGCCTCTGCGGCGCCGAGGCGTCGTGTTTTTGGAGCAGTTCTAATTCATTACTTTGGAACAGTTCCAACTAATTACAGGGAGCTGCTGAGGAAACGGCAATATGGAACTTGACGCTCTTATCCTGTCGCGATTGCAATTCGGCTTTGTCATCGCCTTTCATATCATGTTTCCGTCATTCACGATTGGTCTTGCGGCGTTTCTCGCCGTTTGCGAGGGCCTGTGGCTGCGCACCAAGCGCGATGTCTTTCTAAAACTCTATCTTCACTGGGTGAAAATTTTTGCGATCGCCTTTGCCATGGGCGTCGTGACCGGCGTCGTCATGAGTTACCAATTCGGCACCAACTGGAGCGTATTTTCCGACAAGGCCGGCAGCGTGATCGGCCCCCTCCTCGGCTATGAAGTATTGACCGCCTTTTTCCTTGAGGCGACTTTTTTGGGCGTCATGCTGTTCGGTTGGAAACGGGTCGGCAACCGTCTGCATTTCACCGCCACCTGCGCCGTTGCGATTGGCACAATGATTTCCGCCTTCTGGATTTTATCCGCCAATAGCTGGATGCAAACGCCGGTGGGCTACGCGATCGATGCTGACGGGCGGTTTTATGCAACGAACTGGGCCGAGGTTATTTTCAACCCAAGCTTCCCCTCACGTTATGTGCATATGATGCTCGCCGCTTTCATCACCACGGCGGCCGTCATATTAGCGGCGGGCGCCTGGCAGACCCTCAAAGGCCGCAGCACCGAACCGACGCGCTGGCAGATGCGCATGGCGGCAAGCACACTGGCGCTGTTGATGCCGTTGCAGATCTGGGCCGGTCATTGGTCCGGCGAAGTGGTGCATCATTATCAACCTGCAAAACTCGCAGCGATGGAAGGCTGGTGGGAAACAAAAGAAAGCCAGCCGACAATTTTGTTCGCCATTCCCGACCAGGAAGCCGGGCGCAATATCGCCGAGATCGGCGTGCCGGGCCTTGGCAATGTCATTGTCGGCGGCGGAAAACCGCTGAAAGGTCTCGACGCCTTTCCGGCGAGCGAACATCCGCCGGTTTTTATCACCTTCTGGAGCTTTCGGATCATGGTCGGCTCGGGCCTTGCGCTTTTAACCCTCGGGCTTTGGGGGTTATGGCTCTGGCGCACGGGCCGCATCGACAGACCCGCGCTTTTTCACTGGCTGGCGGTTCCGGGCGGCATGCTTGGTTTCATCGCTGTGATCACCGGCTGGATGACCGCAGAGGTCGGCCGCCAGCCCTATACAATCTACGGCGCATTGCGCACCGCCGACAGCGTTTCGCCTGTCCCCGTCAGCGCCGTTGCCACATCGCTTGTGGTCTTCATGATCGTTTACGCCATCATCTTTACAGCGGGCATTGTTTATATGGCGCGCATTGCAACGCGAGGCTTTGACGATGCGCCGGCTGAACCGCCCGCTGCAGGAGGCCCGGCGCCCCCGGGACGGCGCGCGCCCGGTACGCCGCTGGGCGCCATCAATGAACCGGCCGAGAGCGCCGACGACATCGTCGCCGCGCCAGCGCAACAGGGGACGTAAAATGGACCTTCCTCTGATCTGGGCCGTCTTAATCGCCGTTGCCGTCATGATGTATGTCTTGCTTGACGGGTTTGATCTTGGCGTTGGCATTCTTTCAGGCTTTGCCAGTGATGAAGCCGAGCGAACGCGGCTCACCGCCTCTATTGAACCTGTGTGGGACGGGAATGAAACCTGGCTTGTGCTTGGCGGCGGCGGGCTCTTCGCCGCCTTCCCCCTCGCCTATGCGATCTTGATGCCGGCATTTTATCTGCCGATATTTGCGATGCTCTTTGCGCTTATCTTTCGCGGCGTCGCCTTTGAATTCCGTCACAAGGCGGCGCATGCAACAACAAAGGCGTTCTGGAACGGCGCCTTCTTTTGGGGCTCTCTTGTCGCCGCCCTTTCACAAGGGTTTATTCTCGGCGCCTTTATTCAGGGCGTGACCGTCACTGACCGCGCCTTTACCGGCGGCATCTTTGACTGGCTCACACCCTTTACGCTGATGACCGGCGCCAGCGTTGTCATCGGTTATGTGCTCCTCGGATCATGCTGGCTTATTCTCAAGACCGAAGGTGAAACACAGATCGGCGCGCGCAAATGGGCGCGCCGCGCTCTTGTCGGCGTTGCTGTTTCCATGGGCATGGTCAGTCTCGCAACGCTCTCTATTGACCCGCGCATTACCGAACGCTGGGGCGTGACGATGGCGAGTGTCGATTTCAGCAAGTTTTTATTCGTGGCGCCTGTGCCCATGATCGCTTTTGGCCTGGTGATCTGGTTGTGGCGCAACACCGCGCCGAATACGAAAGCGCCTGACTGGCGGCCTTTCCTTCTGGCCGCCGGTTTATTTCTCACCGGCTATCTCGGCCTCGGGATTTCGATTTTCCCCTATAATGTGCCGTTCGCCAAAACCATCTGGGAAACAGCCGCGCGGGATAACTCCCTTAGCCTGTTGCTGTGGGGCGGCGGCCCGATGCTGCCGATCATTCTGGCGTATACGGTTTATGTCTACAGGCTGTTCTGGGGCAAGGTGAAGCCCGAAGACGGTTATCATGGCTGACCGCTTTACGCCCGTCGGCCCCGCCGAAGAAACAGATGCAGACAAAACATCGCCTGTCCGCAAACTCTTCTGGTTTGTCGTAATTGCGGGTCTTAGCGTCGCTTGCGTCGCCGCTGTCGCCTATCTCATGCGGGCGCTGTTGTTTGTGAATTGAAGCGCGTGACGCGCCCTGCTAACGGCCAGCATCAATTCTTTTTGCATCAAAGCATCGCAACAGAAAATCCATAGCGCCCATTGGAATCGGCGATGCCTCAGCCTCAAGAATGAATTCCAGTTTTTTTGAGTCGATGGCGTTGACGCTACACCATGTCCAACTGCTGTTTTGCGGTTCAAACCAGTATATCCAGTCACACAAAGACCACACTCGAATCTCTTCCGCTTCTTGCCGTTCTTGCGGCGTAAGCTTACGCCAGCGCTCTACATAGTCTTCCGCTTCCTGTTGATTTAACTCAGGCCCAAAATATTTCACGAACCAGGCCGGAAGAATCTCTGCCCATTGCTCACATGACGGCCACTTGTTGTATCTTTGCGAAACACAGTTTCTGATTTGCTCGAGTTTTCCCGAACGGTGAACGCATCATTTTCGGTTTCAGCTTGAACAACAATTCGCATTTCGTGCACCCGTTCGCGTTTATTGTTTCAATTTTACGCCAACGCCTACGCCTTTTTCGGTAATAAATTGCACGCCGGCCCTTTCGAGCGCTTTGCGTATTGCTTTTAATGTCTCGACGTCACCGTTGTAACGTTCGGTTTCAATATTGGTGACCGTGTTTCTGTGAATGCCCGCCTTATCAGCGAGGTTCCGGACGGTCCAATTCAGCAGCCCGCGCGCTGCCCTCACTTGTGCGCTTGTCATAATTACCCGGTTGTGCCATTGTCACATGTGCACTCTAATTGATACTTTTCGTATCAATTAGCAACCGGCAAAGGAATCCAAGATGGCCACGGACAGCTTCTTCGACGCCCTCGAAACCTTCAAAATCGCGCAAGGGCGCTGCGCCGAACTGGACGGCGCAGAAAAAACCCGCGCGGCGGAAACAGATCGTCTATATCACGAACTGGATCAAGCGCGCGACGCGGTTTTGAGTACGCCGGCGACGTCCCCATGGGCCCTGCAGGCTAAACTTGCGGTCTTTGAAAGCGAAGCGCTCCGTATCGACAGCAACATCTCCTTTTCCGATTGCCGGGAACTCATGTGGTTCGGCGGCATCAAGGCTGACATTCTCGCCTTGGCTGTGGCTCGGCGAAACACCGGGAAGGCGGCGGTGGGCAAATAGCGGCGCCTTGGGCGAACTCGGGCGGAACCGCATAAGGCGCTATCAAACAAGGCCACGATTGTTAACGGATGTGACTATCTCATTAGAGAATTCTCTTATCTTCGCCAAAAGATCGCGAGTTTTCGATTTGTAAGCAGTTTTTGCCGCACTTAAATCTCCGCTGTTTGCAGTTTGAACCGTTCGTAGAACAACTATCCACTCTCGATAACAATTTGACAGCGCGTCGAAGGAGTTTTTTGACGCGCGAGCGTATATTCCTTGCAACGCACCGATCTCAACGAATCTAATATCTGCAATCATACTGTCAAAAGGAGCATTCGGATTCAAACTGTACGAACCGACGTAGAAAGACGCCGCGATTATTCGATCTATTGAGTCGTTAACGCGTGTTAGTAATCGCTCACACCCGTCGAGATACCGATCATCTCTGATTTGTTGTTTTTTGTGGGAAGTATAACGCTCGGCCACAAAGATTGTGCCACCGAGAGTAATAATGGCGCCAACAAAAACCCCCCAAGCTCCAGCTATTTCCGATTCCATTTGTCGCTTCCCTCCTCTACTGCGCTTAGCGCACCCTTGATCAAGTAGAAAACAAGTAGCCTATGAGGCCCAACTAGGTGGCAACCTCACCACGCCGCTAAACATTGTCGATGTTTTCCGGAAACAGATAATTGGACCTGGCAGGGGCGGAGGGACTCGAACCCGCGACCCTCGGTTTTGGAGCTCTGCGTGTTCGGTTAAGTCCAATCTCGCCTAATCGCATTTAGCCCCTTTAATCATGGCATAAACAGGATTTTGTTGTCATCCAGTCATATTCATTTTTCCAGCAAAATTGCACGAATGAGCTTTTTGCTCGGGTAGCATCTTCGGCGCTAGGTCCATTTAAGCTCTCTACCGTATCTTGAGACATACTGAAATGGGTGCTTTTCATCGCCACTGCTAAATCTCAAATCTTCTGTTTCCACCGTAAGTTTAATCCCGGCCACGCCTGCGGCCAAAAGCGACGCAGACACATTTCCAAATGAAGCGGAATAGGTAATCGCAGCTGTGGCCGCAGCACTCACAAAGTCAGCCCTGATGCTCGATATAATCGTCGGAAAAGACAATTCCTTCAGTGACTTTGTGTAGTCCTCAATTGCTGCTACCAGCCTATGGCGTTCAGCATCGAACTGCATTTCACCATCGCCAGCAGACAGAACTCTTTGATAGCAATCATTGAGGCAATTTCTTAAGGCCAACAGCTCGTCATATCGCTTTCTCTTAAGGGCCAACAGGTCGTCATACGAAACATTAATCGACGGTATTGGAAGGGCATCATAAAGATTGATCAATACCGCTCGATGCTCATCGCTTACGCAGTCCGGAGCTACTGGGAACTCTAATGTGTTATCCATACTCCACAATTCAGACTCTTTTGATCTTAAGAACTCTAGATATTCGAAATGGACGTTTGGAATCTCCCTCGAACCCGGTGTGGACAGAATCGGCCTCGAAATAATTCCGGCGTCAAGCAATAGAGCTTCGTCCTCAATCCCCACATAAATGGCGGAGGTTGATGGGACTTGGATTTCATCCCAAAAAAGCATTCCCTTAATTATGGTTTGTTTGAGAACATCATCTTGATCAGGAATTGATGTGTTGCCGCCTCTGCCTATCACCATTGGAACCGGAATGATTAGCCCTTGGTTTTTCATAGCTTTGCTCCCTCAATTCACGCTACTCACTCAAATTTCAACAATCACTAGCGCTCATTTTTTGCCGCCGCTAAATCTGCTTTCAGTAAATCAACTGCAATTATCCTTGCTTCCCCTGCAGATTGCGCCATCTCATCCCCCCGAATCCCGACGTGAAGATATTCGCTTCTCAAGCGATATAGTTCGTCGAATCGCTTTGCCCTATCGTTATCAAGCCTTGATCGAATTAGGTGCAAGTATGATTGTCTAATTGATGTTTTCCGCGCCCAAAATAAAACGCGTTCAACGGATTCCCAAGCGTCGGCAGGAGCACCATCGCTGCCTTGACCTTTCATTTTGTCGACGTAGTCGACAAGCTTGCCAATTATGTTTTCATACTCTTTGCCGACCCTTTTGTCTTCGCAAAGTGCCTCAACGGCCGAGACGTACAAGATTAGCTGAGCCTCACTGCGCAAAGAATAAGCAGCAGCATTGATAAGATTAGTGCAGTTTTTATGGCGTGCATTCAAAAATTGAATTTCGGCAAGTGATTTGGTCAAATGATCTTCGAATGGTGAAATTCTTACACTCGTGTATCCACGCACACTCATACCAACAATCTTGATCTTTCCCTCTTCATATACCATCAAACCATATTGATCAGACATCAATTCACAGCCGATTTCCTTTTCAATGGCCTTTCTTGCGATGTTGCTAAAGCTACCGGTCGGCTTGCCAGTAGCGAAGTCGATTCCGAGACTGTTTACAGCGCCGCACAGGTTAAGCGCGTCATAAAATTGAGAACCGGCGGTTTGTGCATCGTCTTTCGACTCAAAATTACGACAAATAAACGTATATGTCTCACCAGTCACACGCGGGTATTCCCGATCAGGGCAATGCGTATCTGTATCCTGCACACAGGAAATCTTGTTAGCTTTCTCGTGTCTTATTTCGATCGCGGACATGCCAGGAAGTTTGACAAACTCCAGTTCTTCAGAAAGCTTCAGCACTGTTTTGAATTGGGCTTTCACACGAAAACAGAAGCTCATGGCTCTCTCTCCAGTAGTAAGTTCTCCCGGATATTCTGGCCTATACGGTCTGTGTCTACAAACTGTTCTGATGCAACGTGAGACCCGACGATGGTTATCATGGCTGACCGCTTCACGCAGATCGGGCTCACCGAAGAAACGGAGCGCCGCCAATCACCTCCTATTCAGAAACTTTTTGGTTGTCATCATTACGGGCATCAGCGTCGCGGGTAGCGTCTATCCGATGGAGGCGTTGTTGTTTGTGAGCTGAGGTGTGAGTACAGCGAATAGAAATCAATACTTCAGGCCCGTGATAATGTGATGAACACGCGTACAGGAACCGATAACCGCCACAAAAAACAGATCTACATCAATTCTAAATGCGGATGGAAAGCTGGCCATCTCCCCCTACCGCCGGTTCTGCAGACACCTTAAACAGAACAGAGCAGTAATACCTAGCATGCGTCGCCTTGAGATCATAATCCATCAGCGTGGTGAGCGCTCGGATTTGGTCGCCCGATTCTCGACTTGCGTATGTGTTGCACACGTGCCCGACTGCCGTCGCTCAAACGGCGACCTTAGCCGGTAACGCCTATTGAACGCGCGTACAGCAGGAACCGCTGCACCTGAAATAACAACGATCGCACCCAAAGCTTGCAGGATTTCCAGAAAGATCATATCGACCCCTTTCCGAGGCCGATTTGCGATTTCAACGCAGCATCTCGACCTCTTCTTTCGAAGACATCGAGATTGCCGTCCACAGCGCCAAATCTCAGGCTCCCCCCAAATTTTTGCACCCCTGTGGAAGGAGCAAATAAAGTGGAGCCTATGTGTAAGCATGAATATAAGTTCTACCCTCAGTATATTCAAGGTCAGTGACTGCGATTTTCCCTAGTGTTCGCCGTAATGTTTTGGGTTGGTGGATTTGAATTGGAAAACTGGGTCGGCTGTAGGTGCCATCACAGTACTCTAGCCTGGCAGGGGCGGAGGGACTCGAACCCGCGACCCTCGGTTTTGGAGACCGATGCTCTACCAACTGAGCTACACCCCTAAGGCCAGACCTTGGCTTAGTCCGCGCAGGTCCGGCTTTCAATAGGAAATACGTTAATCCCGCTGGACCCAGCGCAAAACCGCGTCAGCAGCCAGTTCTGCGGGCGGCGGGCCGCCAATACCGAGACCTTCGAGGATTTCCGGAAATGCCTGCAATTGCGCCGCCCTTTCCGGTGTCGGTTGCAATAAGGGCGCAAGCGCCGCCGCCATGGCGTCAGGCCGGCAGTTTTCCTGAATGAATTCCGGGATGATCTCGCGGTCAGCGGCGATATTGATCATCGCCGCATATTTGATCGTCAGAACGCTTTTAATCCACATGGCTGATAGCGGATCCACGCGATAGCCCACGACCATGGGCGTGCCGCTGATCGCCAGTTCCGTCGTCACCGTCCCCGAGGCGGCAAGCGCCGCATCCGCCGCTGCAAATCCGTCAAAGCGGCTCGCGTGATCGACATAGATCGGCACGCCCGGCCAGTCCGCCGTTGCCGCGCGAACCTTCACTGATTTGCCCGGCGCCGTGACAATCAGAATGCACAGGTCAGGCTGTATTTCGGGCAGCAAGCGGAGTGTCTCGCCAAATAGCGGCGCAAGCCGATTGATCTCGCTGTCGCGACTACCCGGCAAAACAGCGAGTAGAGGCGTTGCGCCCAGCCCGTGTTGCGCCCGGAACACGTCTCCGTCGCCCTTTTCGCTTGCCGCCGCCGCAAATAGTGAACTGCCAACGGCGGTCACCGGCGCGCCCACGCGTTCAAAATAAGGGTTTTCAAAATCAAAAAGCGTGATGACGCCGTCAAAGAGGCGTGCAACGGTTTGCGCGCGTTTCGGCCGCGACGCCCAGACCTGCGGCGCCACATATTTAATGAGTTTCGCGTTTGGCGCGACTTTCCTGATCTTTTCGGCGGCGATCTGCGAGAACGACCAGCTGTCGATCAGGATTGCGGCGCCAATATCTTCCGCAGACGCTGCATCGGCGAGCATCGCCGCGCCGCGCAAAGCAGCCGGCAATGCTATGAGCGCGCCAACCGGGCCGATGACTGCAAATTTGTCGATGGGAAAAAGGCTTTGAAGGCCTTCCGCCGCCATCAACGGCCCACCACAGCCGATAAAGCTGACATCAGGCAATTTCGCTTTTAGCACCGCCATCAATGCGGCGCCGATGGCGTCAGCAGAGGGCTCAACAGCACTCAATAAAATTCGCAAAGGCTCAGCAGTCACGTGGGTGGCGCCAGCACTCACGACACGCGCACTTCCGACGCCTCAAAACCATAAACGAAAAGCCCGGCTTCATCGGCAAGCCTTACCATCTCATCGCGGTCAATGACCAATGCAACGTCAGCTTCAACGGCGATGCCCGCCAGCCCCGCGGTAATGGCCCGCCGCACCGTCTCAGGGCCAATCGCCGGCAAATCAATACGAAGTTCCTGACCCGGTTTTGGGCGCTTAACGAGGACGCCGCTGCGCTCACCGCCCCTTGTCGCGGCGGCCAGATCCGCGCAGCGTTGCAGCATCGCATCTGTGCCTTCCGCCGCCTCCACCGCCAGGACGAGACCGTTTGCCACGACTGCGCCCTGCCCGATGTCAAAGGCGCCAAGCGCCTTGATGACCGCTGCAGCCTTTTTGATATCAGCAAAATTTTCCGTCGACGGCGCCAGCGCACCAAACGCGCCAGCTGTCGCAGCGAGGTCTTGTGTCACTTCCTCCGCGCCGATCACCAACATGCCCTCAGCTTCAACCGTTTCCACCAGGACATTCAAAAGCGGGCCGTCGCCCCTTGCCGCAGCGGCGATGATTTTCGGCAGTAATGCCGCACCGCGCCAATCCACCTTAAGGTTTCGAAAATCCGGCCGCCCAACCGTGCCGGCAAACACAACGGCGTCACAACATTCGTCTTTCAGGGTGCGGAGAATTTTACCCACCTCGCCCATGGCGCAATCATGCCCCGGCAATGCGACGAGACTTGGGTCCGCCGCCCCGGCAAGGCGAATAATATGAAACGTGTCGCCACACGCCCGGCAAGAGGTGGCTATACGCACGGGCAATGCGCCGCCGCCTGCGATAATGCCAAGTTTTGTCCAGCGAACCATTGCGCCTAACGCCTGGGCGTCATCAATGATCGCGGCGCGTCTGAGCCAATAAAATCCACTATTCGCATCACTTCCGGGCAATCGCTATATTGTTCGCGCACCCGCCCATAGCGTTCCTTGAATGTATCCACGTCAGAAAACAGCATTTTATAGGCATTGCGCAGATCATGAATCACCGCCCGGGGGATGCCGCGACGCTTCAGCCCGATGATATTCAACCCGGCAAGGCCCGCGTGATTACCGATGGCCGACGCATAAGGAATAACATCACTGACCACTGCCGCGCAGCCGCCGACATAAGAAAATGAACCAATCCGACATTGTTGGTGAACGCCGCATAGCGCGCCGATAAATACACCGTCGCCAACTTCCACATGGCCGGCCACGGCCGCGTTATTTGCGAAGATGACATTATCGCCGATTTTACAGTCATGGGCCACATGGACGCCAATCATAAAAAATCCGCGCGCGCCCACTCTGGTCACGCCGCCGCCCGCAACAGTCCCGAGATTCATGGTCGCATGTTCGCGAATGATGTTGTCAGCGCCGATGATCAGTTTTGTATCTTCACCCTTATAACCGAGATGTTGCGGCGCCCCGCCAAGCGCTGCAAAAGGATGAACAATCGTCCGGGCGCCGATTTCCGTCGCACCGCTTATAACGACATGGTTTTTTAGAACGACGCCATCATGCAATCTTGCACCGGCGCTGACGTGACAAAATGATCCGATCTCGACATCCGCGCCGAGCTCCGCGCCAGCTTCAATAATTGCCGTCGGATGAATGCTCATACGCGCGTCGGCCATCAGGTCGCGTGAGCCAGCATGGCTGAATATTGCGCCTCGGCGACGCGCTTTCCATCAACGATGGCCTCGCCAGCAAAGCGCCATACCGGCGCACGGCGCTGCACAGTGCGCACATTTATGCGCAGCTGATCGCCTGGAACAACGGGCCGTCGAAACCGCGCCCGGTCAACACCCATGAATAATACCAACTTACCTTCAACATCCAGCTCTTCAGTATAGGACGTATAAGCTGCCGCTGCCTGCGCCATCGCCTCAATGATCAAAACGCCGGGCATCACCGGCTTTTGTGGAAAATGACCCTGAAAATACGGATCGCCATAAGAAACATTCTTTATGCCGACGGCCCCTTCTCCGGGCCTGATATCAACAAGCCTGTCAACAAGCAGCATTGGATAGCGATGCGGCAATAATTGCATCAACTCATCAATTTCGAGGACGGACTTACCGGGTTCTATTGTCGTCATTGCTAACCATTCTTTTTTCTTGCAAGCTTTGCGAGCGTCGCGATTTCTCTTAGCCAGTCTTTCACCGGTTTGGCTGGACTGCCGGCCAGTTTCTCTCCGGCCGGAACATTGCGCATCAAACCCGAACCGGCAGCGATCTGAACGCCATCGCCGATCGTCAAATGATCCACAAGGCCAACCCGGCCGCCCATAAAAACGCCGTCGCCAATGATGCAACTGCCGGCAATACCGGTTTGCCCGGCGATTACGCAATACTTACCTATTCGCGTGTTGTGACCGATTTGCACAAGATTGTCGATCTTGGTCCCGCGCCCGATAATCGTGTCTCCAAGCGCGCCGCGATCAATACATGTGTTGGCCCCAATTTCGACTTTGCCCTCAATCACCACACGCCCAAGCTGCGGCACACGGACAAGGCCGCCAGCGCTCTCGACAAAGCCAAAACCGGCTTGTCCGATGCGCGCACCCGCCAGGATCCGGGTTTCCTCTCCTATGAGCGCATGGGTGATGGAAACACCCGCTTCGATGACGCACCCATCCCCCAGTACGACGCCGGGGCCAATCGTGACATGAGCGCCGATGCGCAGCCCGGCCCCAAGATCAGCGCTTCGGGAGATCACCGCAGTTTCGTCAATATCTGCTCCATCCGGCATATCAGATCGAAGCCCGGGCTCGGACTTCTCGATTGAACGATGCAACCGGTCACCAATCAGCGCGAAACCGAGCCGCGGCGACGCTATGCGCGCAATCGCGCCGCGTACCGACGCGCCCTCTGCAAGTTTCTCGTCCGCCAATTTCTCGCTTAACAGGCACAGTCCGAACTCGCGGTCACTCAACGCCTCAAGAAACGCTGCATCCGCACAATAAACAACGGCATTGGTCAGGCTGGCTTCATCAGGCGCCGCCACATGGCTCAGCATCGCTGTCTCATCACCGGCAACCATGGCGCCGCCAGCCAGCGACACAGCGTCTTTAACGCTCAGCGGCGCCTGTGTTTCAAAGAATCTCGGATCCGGCATCTTGTTCTTCCCTTAAAGCATGATGGGCCGATAAGGGCTTTGCTTTCAACTCCTGTTACGCCTTCATCAGACGAAAAACGGCCGGCGCAAGATGCGCCGGCCGTGTTGATATTGTCCCGATATTCAACGTCGTTTTTTTATTGGTTTTGCGCCGCCGCTTGCGCCGCTGCAGCTTCCTGAAGCCTTTTTTCAATTACCGCGAGGGAAATTTTCTCCACCTCTACGGATTTCATTTTTTTATCCAGGGCAGCAAGCACTTCTTGCGTTATGTCGGTTTCAGGGGCCGCATACATAACCGCTGAACGGTCAAGCAACACCGTGGCGCCGCGTGCGTCCACGATTTCCTTCAAGATCGGACGGCTTTCATTCAGGATCTGTGTCTGGGCGTTTTGAATCGCCGCCATGAAAGCCTGCTCCATTATCTGTGCACGCTGCGGCAGGGCATATTGCTGACGAACCTGAAGCTCTTGTTCGGTTTTTTGACGAACTTCGTCAGACATCAATGACGCGTTCTTTTGATAATTTTCAATATCCTTCTGGAGCTTTGCGGCCTCGGCCTCAAGCTCCTTTTCGACAGTCGCTTTAACAGCTTCTGCCTGGCCCGGAATTGTCTTGCCTGCCGCCGACTGTGCGACCAGTTGTTCGCGATCGACGATCAAAATGACCGGCGCTTTTTGCGCGCCCTGGGCCTCAGCGCCGTTAAGTGCAGAACCGCCGACAAACCCTGCGACCGCAAGCACCGCTGCGCCTGCCATCACTGAAAATTGTTTATTCATGGTACACCTCATACTTTCCTAAAAGTTTGTCCCCGCGCTGAAACGGAAGCCTTCTGTCCGGTCGTAATCTTCTTTCATTAATATTTCGGCGAAATCAAACCGCACCGGTCCGAACGGTGAATCCCAGCTTACCGATACACCTGCTGTCACGCGAATAGACAAGTCATCCTGTATCGGCGCCAGATCGGCGATTCCATCACCGTCAGTGTCCAGAAAGAAAGACGAATTATTGTTCAATGCCTTTGTATTGTCGTCAACCAGCCCGACGGTGCCGAAATCGCTGAATAACGACGCCCGAATGCCATATTCTGCGGGCAGCGGCAAGGGGATGAGGATTTCAAAGGTGCCAATCGCATAGGCCTTGGCGCCGATAGCCTGGCCGGCGATATTGCCGAAACTGTCATTAACAGCGACCCTCCCCAAAGCAGGGTTCGACGGGTCTATGAAGGTGTTCGACTGCAGGAATCGCGGGCCAACGCCAGCAACCTCAAAGCCCCTGAATGTCGAGGCGCCCTCGAAAAACCGGTCCGAGAGACGCACATCATCGCCCGCATACCCGCTAATATAGCCGGCGCGACCTTTCAAAGAAGCAATAAAGTCTCCGATGAGCGGGTGGTAAATGGCGCCGGAAAATTCCGTCTGATAGTAATTTACATCGCCGCCAAGCCCCGCAAGCCCCACACTCGCCGTTGCGCGCCAGCCACGGCGCGGCGTGATTGGGTCGTCGCGCTTATCAAATGACAGGCTGGCGCCAATCAGAGAAGTCAAAAATGTACCGCGCGAATCGCATGTAGGGGTCAAAACCTGATTAACGAAATCGCACAGATTAGCGGAGACCCGCTGCGTGACGACGTTCGGATCATTGGGGTCGTTGTTAGTGACGATGCCGCCTAATGCATTCAGATAGAATATCTCGTTCGCCGTGGCGCCAGGCACAAGAATAGATGACAGGGGTAACGTACTGCCAAAGGTTTGCGGAATAACGTTTTCGATCGTCACGTCGTCATAGGTCAGAAGATAGTTGAGCCCGCCGCGGCCATATTCGGAAACCTGAAAGCCGGCATTCAGACCAAACCCCGTTCGATTGCGAATAAAACCCGACTCACGGAAGTTCGTGCGCTGATTAAATAGCGACGCGCCCGCCGCCAAATTGCGGCCGAGGAAATAGGGTTGCGTAAACCGGACATCGACTTGCCGCGTGCGCGAGCTTGCCTGAACGCGAAAGCGCAAGAACTGCCCGCGCCCCATCAAATTGCGTTCTTCCACTGACAAATCGAGAATAAAGTTTTCCGTTGACGATATGCCGACGCCAATACTGAACGAACCGGTCGATTGCTCTTCGACACTTACATCCAGTTCAGTGCGATCCGGCGCCGATCCCGGCTTTTCTTCAATTTCCACTTCACCGAAGAAACCGAGCGAGCGTACGCGTGCGCGTGAGCGGTCGACGAGGATTCGGTTAAACGCGTCGCCCTCGGCAATCCGGATTTCACGCCGGATAATCTTATCGAGCGTCCTCGTATTACCTTTGATATTGACACGCTCAACGTAAACGCGCGGTCCTTCATTGACCTCAAAAGTGATGTCGATGGTTTTGCTTTCGGGGTGGCGGTTGAGCCGCGGATTGACATCGACAAACGCATAACCCGAGGCGCCCGTCGCAAATGTGATGGCCTCGACGGCTTTTTCCATGCGCTCGCCGTCAAAGGTCTGCCCCTCCCTGACGGGCACAAAGCGTGCCAGCACCTCATCATCAAGTTTGGCTAATGTTGTTTTGACACGAACTTCACCGACCGTGTATTTTGGTCCTTCGTCAACGGTGAAGGTAATAAAAAAGTCCTTGCGATCCGGCGTCAGCTCGGCAACCGCGGAAACGACGGCAAAATCAGCATATCCGTTGCGCCCATAATGCTGACGCAACAGCTCGCGCTCATATTCAAGCCGATCAGGGTCGTAATTGTCGCTGCTGGAGAAAAACTTCCACCAACGGCTTTCCTTGGTCAGGACGACGCCCCGAAGTTCATTATCCGTAAAAATATCATTGCCGATGAAATTGACCTTCGCCACACCCGTGCGCGGACCTTCGTCAATCTCATAAATAACGTCGATGCGGTTCTGTTCGAGTGGCGTGACTTTCGGCGTAACGATCGCAGCAAACCGGCCCTTGGCACGGTAAAGTTCGATCATTCTTTGGACGTCGCTTTGGACTCGCGCGCGCGTATAGACTGATCGCGGCGCCAGTTGGATTTCTTCGGTCAGCTTATCGTCTTTGATGCGCTTGTTGCCCTCAAGAATAACCCGGTTGACGATCGGATTTTCTTTAACCGTGATCACGAGAATATCGCCTGCGCCCATCTCCAGACTGATATCGGCAAACAGACCGGTGTTGAACAGCGTCTTCAACGCAAGATCGAGGAATTCATCTTCCGCGCGCATGCCGGGCTGAATTGGCAGATAGGACCCGATGGTCTCAGGTTCGATCCGTTGATTGCCGCGCACAACGATATTTTGGATGACCGGCGCCGGCTCACTCGAGAACAGCTTCGGCGTAATGGGCGCTGATTGTTGCGCGTGCGCCAACCCAATAGAAAAAGCTGCGCATAACGCAACACTTATAAGCAAAAGAGCGCCTTTGGCGCCGTCCCCCGACTTAATCAAACTCATGCCGACGCCCTAGCTAAATAGTGACAGAAGATGGCCAATGTCATTCCACGTCACAAAAATCATGAGTGACGCCAACATGACGATACCCACACGAAAACCAATGGCCTGTACCCGCGCCCCCAAGGGTTTACCCACAACACCCTCATAGGCGTAATACAACAGATGGCCGCCGTCGAGAACCGGCACAGGTAAAAGATTGAGAAAACCGATAGAGACGGAAACCATCGCCGCCAATGAGATAAAATCGACCAGGCTCACTTTGAGCATGATCAAGAAACTTGGGGGCTCTGCGTACCGTGACTGGTCAAATCCAGACATCACCGATTGCCCGGCATATTGCGCCATTTTAATGGGGCCGCCGAGCTGTTTGACGTCCTCCTTGCCGACAATGATCTTGCCGATGAACTTGATGGTCAGGCTTAGAATCCTGTAAAGCTCACCAACGCCCTCTCGTAATGCCTCTAAGGGCCCGAATCTTTTGAAAGAATAGGATTTTCTATCAGGTCCGATGCCAAGCAGCCAGCGTTCAATTTTGTTACCATATCGGTCAACATCATCGATCCGGCGCGGCGTAATTAAAACTTCAGCTGACTGACCGCTGCGGTCGATTTCGACCCGCATTTCATCGCCGCCGCTCAACAGCACCAAATCATAGAGTTGATTGAATTCGCCAATCTCGCGGCCATCAACGGAAACAATCCGATCGCCCGGCTCGATGCCCGCTTCCGCGGCAGCGGAATCAGGTGTCACCTCGCCGACAACCGGCTCGAGTGATCCGCGCCCAAGCGCCATAAACATGCCCGCGAAAATCACGACCGCCAGGATAAAATTTGCGATCGGCCCGGCGGCAACCACTGCAGCGCGCGCCCAGACCGGCTTGAAATGAAAACAGACTTTACGTTCTTCCGGCGTCATGCCGTGCCCGATTTCGTCTTCTTGGCCGGGCGCCGGAAACTGCGTCGTCGCTGGTTTTTCTTCCACTGCAGGCGAGGCCTGAGACGCAGCGTTTAGATCGCCAAAAAACTTCACGTAACCGCCCAGTGGCAGTGCAGCGATCCGCCATTCCGTGCCCTTTTTGTCGATCCACCGCAGCAGAGGTTTGCCAAATCCCAAAGAGAAAACGTCAACCCTGATGCCCAGCATTCTGGCGACAGAAAAATGGCCATATTCGTGAAAGAAAACGATGATCGTTAAAAGAACGAGGAAAGCCGCCACCGCAATGGGCAAAATCACAAACGACTCAAGCGGTATTCCGGCAACCGACATCAATTATATTCCGCCCTGTTAAGCCGCCGCTTTCGAAGCGACGTATTCTTCGGCCATCCGGCGCGCCTGCAAATCCGCGTTGACGGCTTCTTCGAGCGTCGTAAGCGATGCCGGTCCGTTATGCCTACCCACCCTATCCAGTACCTGCTCGGTAATTGCGGCAATATCAAGAAATTTGATCGCCCCACCAAGAAAAGCAGCGACAGCCACCTCATTAGCCGCATTAAGAGAAGCAGGGATTATGCCACCAGCACGCACGGCTTCACGGGCAAGTCGAAGAGCAGGAAACCTATCTAAATCAGGTGCTTCAAAGGTCAATTTCGCTACTTCTGCAAAGTTCAGCTTGGCGCTGGGGCTTGGCGTCCGGTCGGGCCAGGCAAGGGTCGACGCGATCGGCGTGCGCATATCCGGCGTACCGAGTTGGGCAAGCACCGAACCATCCACATATTCAACCATGGAGTGAATTACGGACTGCGGATGCACCAGGATTTCAATCATCTCATGATCGACCGGAAAGAGATGCGCCGCTTCGATCAACTCTAATCCCTTGTTCATCATGGTGGCGGAATCAACAGAGATCTTGGCGCCCATATCCCAATTTGGATGCGCCACGGCTTGTGCCGGCGTTACCTCGACCATTTGATCTCGTGTCCAGGTCCTAAACGGCCCGCCCGATGCGGTGAGGATCAACCGCGAAACGCGCTCCGGCCGTTCATAGTCAAAGACTTGAAAGATCGCATTATGCTCGCTGTCCACAGGCAGGAGCGCACCGCCGGCTTTGCGAATCGCTGCGGTAACGACATCGCCGGCGCAAACCAGACATTCTTTGTTGGCGAGGGCGATATCGGCGCCGCGCATCGCTGCCTTCAGGGTGGGTTTCAACCCCGCAGCGCCGACAATGGCGGCCATTACCCAATCAGCGTCGCGGCTCGCCGCTTCTTCAATCGCCGCAGGCCCTGCGCCGGTTTCAATATCGAGACCGGCGACGGCGGCGCGCAACGCGTCACCCATTGTCTCGTCGGCGACGGCGACAAATTTCGGTCTGAATTTCTTCGCCTGCTCGGCAAGCGCCTCGACATTGGTGTTTGCCGTCAAAGCTTCTATTTCGATTTCCGCCTCGCCGCGAGAAGCCGCAAATTCGAGCAGGTCGAGCGTCGAAACACCGACCGAGCCAGTTGACCCTAATATCGTAATTTTCCGCGCGCGCGCGCCATTTGCGCCACGCGCCATCGACTGGTCCGAACCCATCTCTACCCCTGCAAGTTTACGGCATTATATCGAAGAACAGGAGGCCCGTCATCGCTATCGTCGCGAAAATCATCCCGTCGAGGCGGTCAAGTGCTCCCCCATGGCCGGGTATGAAGCCGGAAATGTCCTTCAAGCCGAAATTCCGTTTCAAGCCGGATTCAGCAAGGTCGCCCAGGACCGACATGGCGCCCAGCACACCGCCCAGGGCAAGTGAGGACCACAATTCATCGACCCCGGTCAGCGGTCGCGCCACGACGGCGATAACGCCGCCCCCGATGATGCCGCCGGCAATCCCCGCCCATGTTTTCGACGGCGACAGGGCGTAGCTGATTTTCGGGCCGCCAAGAAATTTCCCAAAGAAAAATGCGCCGCTGTCAGCCGCCCAAACCGCCAAAAACAAAAAGAAAGTCAGCCCGCGCGCATTGTCTACCTCCATGCGAAGCCAGATCAGGGCAATCGATGGAAAAAGAATATAAGGCGCGGCTATTGCCGGCCAGAATCCGAGACCGCTCCGACTTCGCTTTCCCAAATAAAATGCAGCAAGGCCCGAAAGCGCACCAAACACAAAAGCCAACTCATAGGCGCCGAGCACCGCTGCAATAAGGCAAACCCCGCCACCTAGCGCCAATGCGTAAAAACTCCCGGTGAAATCGCGCCGCTCAACCATGCGCGTCCACTCGAAAATCATGACAATCGTGGCGAACGCGACCGCTGCCGCGAAATAAAGCCCGCCAGCATAAATTGCAGCGACAATAATCGGAATTAAAAACAACGCCGATGCAATACGCTGCAAGAGCGGGGATGAAGACGCCGGCTTGCCGGTGTCGAGTTTGTCGATCGCCGGGCTCAAAACGTCACTCGGCCTTTCCGCCGACGCCGCCATAGCGGCGCTCACGACCGTAATATTCTTCGATTGCCTTGTTAAAAATGTCGGCGGAAAAATCCGGCCACAAGACGTCTATGAAAACATATTCTGCATAAGCGGCCTGCCAAATAAGAAAATTTGAAATGCGCATTTCACCGCTTGTTCGAATAACGAGATCAGGGTCTGGAACGTCGCTCGCGTCGAGAAATTCAGACAATTGCGCTTCAGTGATGTCATCGATTTTCAACACACCGTCCTGCACTCTTTTTGCCACAGCGCGTGCGGCGCGTGCAATTTCATCGCGTCCGCCATAGTTAAACGCGATCTGCAACGTAAAGGCAGAATTCATTTTGGTTTCGCCTTCAGCACGGCGAATTAGCGCTTTAATATCAGGCGTGAGATTTTCTCGGTCGCCAATAATTCTTACGCGAACCTTTTCACGTTTTAGACGCGGCAGATCATCAACGATGAATTGCTTTAAAAGCCCCATCAAATCGCGCACTTCGCCTGCCGGGCGGCGCCAGTTTTCTGTCGAAAATGAATACAGCGTCAAACAGGTAACGCCGAGATCACGAGCAGCCTCCACTGCGCGACGCGCCGCGTCCACGCCCTCTTTGTGGCCGTCCGTGCGGGTAAGGCCCCGCGCCTTCGCCCAGCGACCATTACCGTCCATGATAATTGCAACATGAGCCGGAACAGTCCCTTCACCGCCGCCGGCCAGCACGGTCTTGGACGGAGTTGCCGCAGAAACCGTCATTGTGCGTTTCCGGCCTGGCAATAAAACGCGCGCGCTGCGGAATGCGCTCCACGCCCACTCTCCGAAAATGCCGCTACGTCACTCACCTGTTCACACCTGCATGATCTCGGCGTCTTTGGCCGTCAAAGATTCGTCCACAAGCTTCACCAGTTCATCGGTCAGCTTTTGCACTTCCTCTGATTGTTTTTTCTGATCGTCTTCACTGACGCCGCTGGCTTTTTTGATCGCTTCCATGCCTTCACGCCGGACGTTGCGGATCGCCACTTTTGCTTGCTCGGCATATTTGGCCGCCACTTTGGTCAGCTCAATCCGTCGCTCCTCGGTCAATGCCGGGATCGGCACACGAACATTTTGGCCGTCCACCACTGGATTGATGCCGAGACCGGATTCGCGAATCGCTTTTTCAACAGCGCCGATAAGGGTCTTGTCCCACACATTGATGGTAATCATCCGCGGTTCCGGAACACTCACGGTGCCGACCTGAACCATGGGCATTTTCGAGCCATAGGCGACAACCTCAATGGGCTCAACAAGGCTGGCGCTGGCCCGGCCCGTGCGCAGACCGCCGAATTCTGTTTTGAGCGCCGTGATTGCGCCTTCCATGCGCTTGCGCAACGTTTTCAGATCATCATCGCTCATGCCGTTATGTCTCCTGTTTGTTCTTATTCCCTGATTTTACGGCGAAAAACAGGTCGTATCTTACCAGCGCCGCTTTATTGGTCGCTAATAATTGTCGACGCCCCCGTCCCGGTCAGTGCGCCGACGATGCCGCCGGGTTCGCCGATGGGGAAAACAACAATGGGAACGCCGCTTTCTCGCGTCAAAGAGATCGCCGCCTGATCCATGACCTGGAGATCACGCATCAGCACCTCATGATAAGTGAGCTTGTCGAACCGCTCAGCAGTGGGGTCTTTTTTTGGATCAGCAGAATAGACCCCGTCGACCTGAGTACCTTTCAACAAGGCGTCGCATCCCATTTCAGCGGAGCGCAGGGCGGCGGCCGTATCTGTCGTAAAGAACGGATTGCCGGTGCCTGCGGCAAAGATAACGATCCGGCCTTTTTGCATGTGGCGCAGGGCGCGACGGCGAATATAGGGCTCACAAATAGCGGTCATTTCAATCGCCGAGAGCACGCGGGTGTAAACGCCAATCCGCTCCAGCGCATTCTGGACAGCCAGCGCATTCATCACGGTCGCGAGCATGCCCATATAGTCGGCGCTGGCGCGCTCCATGCCTTGTGCTTCAGCGGACATACCGCGGAAGATATTGCCGCCGCCGATCACCAGGCCGAGCTGAACGCCGAGCTCTTTTGCATCCCTGACCTCGCCGGCGATTCGGTCAACCGTATCATTATCGATGCCGTATTGGCCGGGCCCCATCAGCGCTTCGCCGCTGATTTTCAACAAAACACGCTTGTATTTTGATTTTGCCGCTTCGGTTGATTGAGATGGTTTGCTCATTCGCCAGACTTTCCGGTCACGCCAGCGCCACCTTAGGCCAAGCCGGCAAAAATTAAACCTCAGCGCTTGTCAATTTTGCCGCGCCGATCCTGTGGGCTGCACAAGAAATCAGCGCTCAAAAAAAGCGCCGCATGGTCGCCATGCGGCGCTGATAGCCGGTCGCAATGCCCAGCCCCCCTGGTCCGGCCAGCTCAATCTTCTTCGTCGCTCTTCTCAACGCCTTCGCCAAGCTCCAGCCGTTCGAAGCCGGCCAGTTCAACCGGAGCACCGACGTCTTTCGCTGCATTTTCCAGCACATTGGCAATTTTGGTTTCGCCGTCGATGACAAAGACCTGTTCCAAAAGAACAGCCTCTTCGTAAAATTTGCGCAATCGGCCCTCAACCATCTTTTCGATGATATTTTCCGGCTTGCCTGAAGCACGCGCTTGTTCGGCGAGAATCACTTTTTCTCGTTCAACCACCACCGGATCAAGATCAGCAACCCGCGCCGCCAGCGGGCGCGCCGCTGCGACATGCATGGCGATCTGTTTGCCAAGGGCCGCAAGCTTATCTTTGTCGCCGGAAGAGTTAAGACCGACGATGACGCCAATTTTGCCTGCGCCTTCGGTGACCTGACCATGAACATAAGAGGCGACAACGCCTTCTTCGACATTGATCCCCGCGGATCGGCGTAAATTCATATTTTCACCGATTTTTCCGACCATTTCGGCAATGTGCTCATCAACAGACTTGCCGGCGCCCGGAAACGTTTCCGCCCGGAGCTTATCAAGGTCGCCGCCTGCGCTGATCGCGGTTTGCGCGACATCGCGAACCATGCCCTGAAAAATATCATTGCGCGCGACAAAGTCGGTCTCGGAATTCACTTCAACGAGAACGCCAGCGGCGCCTTTTGCGCTCGGCTCAACGGCGATCGCGACAAGACCTTCTGCTGCTGTCCGGCCGGCTTTCTTTGCCGCTTTTGAAAGGCCCTTTTTACGCAGCCAGTCCACCGCCGCTTCCATATCGCCGCTTGTTTCATTAAGCGCGGCTTTACAGTCCATCATGCCTGCGCCCGTTGCGTCGCGCAGTTCCTTTACCATTGCTGCGGTAATCCCAGCCATTGGGTTGCTCCTTTATCTTTTGTCAAATCGCGCCACAAATAGCGGGCGCTGAAAGTCGTAAATTCTGATTTTCAAATCGTCATGAAACGGGGCCGACTTGCCCGCTTCATGACCATTGTGAAGGCGTTGAACTTAGGCCGACGCGGGCGCCGCCTCGACTGCCGGTGTTTCGGCAGCGGCCGCTTCGGTTGGTGCAGCCTCCGTCGCAGGCGCTTCTTCGGCAAGCGCTGGTTCTGCCGGCGCTACTTCTGCGGCGCCAATATCAACACCATCGGCGGCCTGGCTTTCACCAATGCCGTCGATCACCGCATCAGCGACAAGATCGCAATAAAGTGCAATCGCGCGCGAAGCATCATCATTGCCGGGGATCACGATATCAACATTATCCGGGCTACAATTTGTATCAACAACCGCGATGACGGGAATGCCAAGTTTTTTGGCTTCCTGAATTGCAATTGCTTCTTTTTTAACATCGATCACAAAAATCAGGCTGGGAAGGCCGCCCATTTCGCGAATGCCGCCAAGAGACGCTTCAAGCTTGTTACGCTCACGCGTCAGCTGCAATTGCTCTTTTTTAGTCAAGCCCATGCCACCGCCTGCGAGACGTTCTTCCATCTCTTTCAGCTTGCGGATCGAATTGGAAATCGTTTGCCAATTCGTCAGCGTACCGCCAAGCCAGCGCACATTCATGTAATATTGCGCGCAACGTGTCGCGGCGTCGGCGACAGGCGCCTGCGCTTGGCGTTTGGTGCCGACAAACAGAACCCGGCCGCCGCCCGCAACAACGTCGCGAACCTTAACCAGCGCCTGGTGCAACAACGGCACCGTCTGCGATAAATCTACAATGTGAATCCCGTTGCGGTCGCCAAAGATATAAGACTTCATCTTTGGGTCCCAGCGATGGGTTTGGTGTCCGAAATGCACGCCAGCTTCCAGAAGCTGGCGCATAGAAAATTCTGGCAGCGCCATCTGCATAGTCTCCTTCAGTTTTTCCGCCGCGGCGCGCTATATGCCCGATGAGCTTAAATCAGCCCGGTGGACCACTGAGGATTGCGCCGCGTGTGAGATGGCGGGCCGTATACGCTCTCTTTGGCGATTGTGCAACCGCAGCAAAGGGGCCCAGGCCGGCTGCCGTCCTTTAGACAAGTTCCACGTCGGCGACGCCCTCAACCCCTTTAAGCGCACCACGCATGGCGGGCGTACAGGCGGCGACACCGGGCAGCGTTACTTCGACCTCACGGCCGGTTTCAGGCAGACGCATGGCAATAACGACCGCGCCACCCTCTTTGGCTGTGGCTGGTTTGACCCCGGCGAGGCGGCGTTTGACGCCCTCCAGCGCCATCGGTGCGATGATCGAGACCCGCAACTGGGTCGCCGCAGCAGCGGCGGCGAGCTCGAGGCTGCGGGCGCCCTCACAGGTAAACCGGACATCACCGTCACGGTCCTCGGCCGAGACCGACGCAACGATCAGCGTCCCCGGTTCCAGGAGATCACGGGCGGTATTGAGGGTTTCAGAAAACGCGGTCACCTCAAATTCGCCGGTGGCGTCAGAAATCTCAATCCAGGCGAACGGCTTGCCGGCTTTTGACCGGCGCATGCGTACGGTGCGAATAACGCCCGCCATTTGAAAGCCTACACGGCCAAGTGATTTCACGCGCTCAAGCGCTTCAAGATAGGTAACGACATTCAAGCGCTTCAATTCGCGATCATAATCATCAAGCGGATGGCCGGAGAAATAAAATCCGACGGCAACGCGTTCTTCGTCAAGGCGGACTTGCGAAATCCAGTCCTCAGCGTCGACAAGCTTTGGTTTGCTGAGCGCCGGCGCCGCCTCAAGCGCAAAAAGTCCGCCCTGGTTGCTGTCACGCTCTTCGGCAATGGCGGCGGAGGTGCGGATCAAAAATTCTGCCGAGGCAAGCGCCTGCGCTCGCGATGCGCACAGCCCGTCAAAAGCCCCGGCGCGCGCAAGATTTTCGATGGCCCGCTTGCCGACAGATTTCAAATCCACCCGTTCGGCAAAATCAAAAAGATCCGTGAACGGCCCGGTTTTGTGCCGCACATCAGCGATGTGCAGCATCGCCGCCTCACCGACATTTTTGACTGCAGACAACGCATAAAAAATAGCGCCATCCTTAACCGAAAAGTCGGCCTCAGAATGATTGATATGGGGCGGCATGATTTCAACGTCAGTGCGCCGCGCATCTTTTAGAAAGACCGAAAGTTTATCGGTGTTAGCGCGATCAAGCGACATCGACGCGGCCAGAAACTCCGCTGAATAGTTAGCTTTCAACCAGGCGGTCTGATAGGCGATATAGGCATAAGCGGCGGCGTGGGACTTATTAAAACCATAGCCTGCGAATTTCTGGACAAGATCAAAGATTGACGACGCTTTCGCTGGATCAACATTGTTTTCCTTAGCGCCGTCGATAAACCGCTTGCGCTGTTTATCCATCTCCTCTTTTTTCTTCTTGCCCATAGCCCGGCGCAAAAGGTCCGCTTCGCCAAGGGAATAGCCGGACAGGATCTGCGCAATCTGCATCACCTGTTCCTGATAGATGATGACGCCGTAGGTTTCTTTCAAAACCTCTTCCAGCATAGGGTGAAGATAGTCAGGCTGCTCGTGACCTTGCTTACGTTCGATATAGGTTGGAATGTTTTCCATCGGGCCCGGCCGATAGAGCGAGACCAGCGCGATAATATCTTCAAGCGTGTCAGGCTTCATGGAGCGCAGGGTCGAGCGCATGCCGCTGCTTTCCAACTGAAAGACGCCAACCGCACTGCCCTCACCAAGCATTTCGAAGGTTTTAGCGTCATCAACAGGAACCTTGCTCATATCGAGCGTCACGCCCCGCTCGCGTACAAAACCAACCGCACGCTCAATAACCGTCAGGGTTTTAAGCCCGAGGAAGTCAAATTTCACGAGCCCGGCGGGCTCCACCCATTTCATGTTGAACTGGGTCGCTGGCATATCGGAGCGCGGGTCGCGATACAGGGGCACGAGCTCCTGCAAGGGCCGGTCGCCAATTACGACGCCCGCCGCATGGGTCGAGGCGTGGCGATAAAGCCCTTCGAGTTTCAGCGCCTTTTCAAGCAGCGCCGCAACCGCTTCATCTTCCTTTTGAAGTTCTTTAATGCGCGGTTCTGTCTGAAGCGCCTCAGCGAGCGTTACCGGGTTTGCCGGATTATTCGGCACCAATTTACAGACGCGATCAACATGGCCAAAGGACATGTTCAGAACGCGGCCAACATCGCGCAACACCGCCCGCGCCTGTAACTTACCGAAGGTGATGATTTGCGCGACGCGATCGCGGCCATATTTCTCCTGCACATAGCGGATCACTTCGTCGCGCCTGTCCTGACAGAAATCGATATCGAAATCCGGCATCGAGACACGTTCGGGATTCAAAAACCGTTCAAACAACAGACCGAACCGCAATGGATCAAGATCGGTAATCGTCAACGACCAGGCGACGACGGAACCGGCGCCCGAGCCCCTGCCCGGCCCCACGGGAATACCCTCGCCCTTCGACCATTTGATAAAATCGGCAACGATTAAAAAGTAACCGGGAAAACCCATGCGGTTGATAATGTCGAGTTCGGTTTTGAGCCGCGCCCAATAGGCTTCCTCAGGCTCGGCAAGCTCAATCGTCCGCAGGCGCTCTTTCAAACCTTCGCGCGCCTGGCGCTCAAGTTCCATCGCTTCGGCCTTGATGCTTTCTTCCATGTCGGCTTCAGCGCCCGCCTCAACAAAGCGCGGCAGGATCGGGTCATGAAAACGCGGCCGGAAAGCACAGCGACGCGCAACCTCGATCGTATTTTCCAGCGCCTCAGGCAGATCGCTGAAAAGCTCAATCATCTCGGCGGTTGATTTAAAATAATGGTCGGACGTTACCTTGCGGCGTTCGTCCTGGTGCACATAGGCGCCCTCGGCGATGCAGAGCAGCGCATCATGAGCCTCGTAATCGTTTGGCGTTGGATAGAAAGGCTCGTTGGTTGCAACAAGCGGCAGTTCGAGTTCATAGGCGAGGTCGATAATATCGACTTCGACGCTTTCGCGGTCGCGCATCTCGTGGCGCTGTAATTCAATATAAAGCCGATCCGGAAAAAGAACGCTGAGTTTTTCAAGCGTTGCACGCGCTTCATCACAGCGACCTTCACGCAGCAGTCGATCCACCGGTCCGTCATAACCGCCGGTGAGGCAAATCAGGCCATCGCTTTGCCCTTCAAGCCCGGCAAGCAATGCACATGGCCCCTCATCCGAGGCCGAGTTCAAAAACGCTTCACTCGTAAGCTTTAAAAGATTTTCATAGCCAGCTTCTGATTGCGCCAGCAGGACAAGCGACGGCGGATGGATGCCGCGCGCCAGCTTCTGGCCGAAATCCTCTGCTGCAAAAGCCTGCTCGATGCCGATGATCGGCTGGACGCCGGCGCCAGCCAGCGTGGTCGAGACTTCTAACGCGCCAAACAGGTTGTTGGTGTCGGTGACCGCCACCGCGGGCATCTTGTGCCTGAGGCAAAGATCCTTCAGGCGGTCCACCGGGATCGCTCCTTCGGAGAGCGAATAAGCCGAATGAAGATGGAGATGGATAAAGGGCGCTGGCACTTAAAGCAGACTCCTCATGTGAGCATCCGGAACAGGCAAATCATTGGATCAAAGATGTTATCGAACCAAGACGGGTTCGATCAAAAGCTTCATTGATCCAAAGGGTTTACCGCGCTCACGCCCCTAACAGCGCGCCCCACATTTGCGCCGCGCCAACTACCATGATGAGTACGCCGAGTCCGACGACATCGCGCAAGGTTTCGTTTTCCATAGTCTTTTCCTTTCGTGTGTTCGTCCTTTGTTCTATATTCCTGTTTTGTTCTCATGGCAAGTGAATAATCTCCGAGGGTTTTTAGGAACGAGGTTTAGGTGCTGGAAGGCATGATCGCGCCGATCTGGCATCGGTCGAACGCTATATTCACAAACCCGGCGATATCATCACAATCATCGTCAGCCGCATCACCTTATGACCGATTTCGAAAACGACCTTGAAGACGAAGTGCCGGTGACCCTTTGGGGATTGCCCGCCGATATTGCCAACGAGCTCGCACCTGCCTGGCATATTAACTGGGCGCGCTGGTTTGGCGGCTGGGCGGCATGGCTGATCATGATCGGCGGATTTGTCGTTGGCTGGCTTGAGATCTGGCCCTATCTCGACGGCCTCAATACGCAGACCGCGCAAGCGCAGGCAATCGACATGAACGCGCTGATGTATGAGACCAATTTCGGGTTCGCCATGTTGGTCTGGCTTTTTGCTTGGATCATTACATCCGCCAGCGTCGCCGGGTTTTTGATCCTGACCCTGCCCATGCCTTTAAAGGGCGCATTGTTTATTGGCCTGATGGGCGATAGCGGCGCAGAGCCATTCAATAAGCAAGCCCTTCAAGGCGCAAAGAGGGAAGTGGGTGAGACCGGCAGCGCCAGCGATCTCTTAAACGCCTGGGCCGTTCGCTATATCGGATCCGCCCTGAAATATGCCCTGCCCCTTGGCGCTCTTGGCGCTTTCATCCTCACGCGTGAAATAGCGAGCTTTTCAGTTTATTCCGTAGAAGGATATTATCGTGCGCCTTTATTTCCCTGGGCAGAAGAGACCCTCACGGAATGGAGCACAGCCGAACGGGTCGAACTCGGTTGCAACCAGACAAGCGACGGCGGATCGGTTGTCTATAAAATCTTCTTCAAAAATGGAAAGTCAGCGCGCATCGAAGACGGCGTCTTGATTGGCGATACAAAATGGCTTGATGCGCTGGAGACAATCGACAAAGAACTCGTCAAAGGGGACGCCTCGTTTGAACGCTGGCAATGGCTGAAACGCGACCCGCTGCATCCAAAATGCCTGCGCGGTTTTTACGGCATGCTCGGCAAGGAACAGGGCGACCGATTGTTGCGGCTGTTGCGTGTCGGCGATTTCGATGGCGATGTGGAGATTGGCTGAGCGGCAAGCTGATCGCACCAATCACTCCTCGCATACACGCCGATAACGCTCATTTTCCCGGGCGAACATCGCGCGAATAGCATCACCATCTGATGGTTCTTCCGCCAGCGTGTCCGGGTCCCATTGATGCCGGGAGGTATCAAAAAAATCGCCGCCATAAATATGGATACCGCCGGTAAAACGCAGCAGCGGATTTGTAACGGAATGAATAGCGTCCGCCGGCAGCGTTGCGACATCGCCTTCGAAAAGGCAATTGGCGGCATAGGCGTCAATGCCGTCATCGCCTCGGCGCCAAAGAATGTTGTCTTCACGACCGGTGTAAATGCCAATCAACGCCCACATCATATGATCATGCGGCAGCAAGTTCATTTGCGGTGTCCAGCTAGCGGCAAAAATCGTCAGCGTTGGCGAACTAAGGAGAACATCCAGCCCTGCCTGCGTCGCTTCGCCGAGACCAGCCAACACTGAACGATGGTCCGAGACGGCGCGCGCCAGCACTTCTCGAACAGCTGGCACAGCATCGCTTTCCATATGCGCCTTAATGCAATTCTCGACAAAACGATCCCGGTCGAACGGCCTAGCGTCACGCCCCGGCGTCAAACGGATTTTGTCCGGCGGCGCACCAGCGCTCGAGGATGTTGACGTCATGGCGGCAGTCCCTCCAATCAAGACATCACGACGTGAGACCTTAAACTTCGTTGGCGCAAAATTCATCGTCGCCGCTCCCCTCAATTGCTTTTCAAGCTGGAAACTGATGAAAACCGCGCCCGCGATCCAGTCAATAATCTGGACCTGACGCCCTTCATGGGATAGCTCGTTCAGGCAACAACACAGAGTGCGGGCGGGTATGACATCAGACTTCGGGCAATTTTGCCCCATCGCCTTGGCGTCAGAGGTTTTGACCCAAAAATGGATGTTGCTGATTATTCGTGAGCTCAATGCAGGCAGTACGCGGTTCAACGACATCCGGCGCGGCGTGCCCAGAATATCTGCAACGCTCCTCAAGCAAAGGCTCAACCAGCTAGAACACGCGGGCGTGATCATTCGGCAACCGCATGACAATGGCGGCGATGATTATCTGCTCACCGAAGCCGGACGAGAATTGAAATCCGTCTTGGCGCCGATCGGGGAATGGGGCCAGCGCTGGGCGCGCGAAATTGACGATGGCGATCTCGATCCCGGCTGGCTTGTCTGGGCGATGCACCGACGCCTCGACCTTTCCAAAATGCCCGCGGGCCGAACAGTTTTGGAAATCGCCTTTACCGACGCGCCAAAAGATCAGCGTTTCTTTTGGCTTGTGTGTGAGAACAACAATGTTGAGGTCTGTGTGAAGCCAACGGGCTTTGACGTCGACTTGCGTGTCTCGACCAGCGTACGCATTTTTGCAGAGATCTGGCGCGGCCTGCGTCCACTTCAGCCGGAAATTGCGAATGGCGCCATCCGCCTTGAAGGCGACACCAACCTCATGCGTGATTTTCCCGGCTGGTTACTGTTGAGCGTCTTTGCAAAGACAAAACAGCAGCGTTAGGAGCGCATCGCGTCAACTCCAACCAATGCTTATGCACAAATCATAGCCACACAGACATGACGCGCGGCTATTGCTCGCCGTCGGCGCCGCTGCGCTGGGGCCGCCTTTGCTGCGTCGGCGAATCCAATGGCGATGTGGCGAGTAACTGAGGCGTATCGCCCATCGCGTTTCAAGCCCGTCTTGCAGACAAGCACAACAAAGCCAAAAACACACAATGCACGACCCTGGCCTTGAGCAATTCGCTTTCGGCTATGCTATGGTGTGCAATCAACATTGCTCAAATAATGAATGGGCGCCGGGGATTAGAAGATGAACTCTTTCAACTTAATATTAGCCTGCGCTATCGGCGTCGTGGTGATCATGGGTGTTTATCTAATCGCGAAGAGTGAGCCAGAAACTACAAATTTCGAACAATCTGCTCGCGCCGTCATCGAGCGCTATGAGGAACCAGCGATACTCCTGCATCGGCCCTACCCGGTTCCGAGCGACCTTAAAACGCGTAGCCATTTAGGTGGTTTGCCGCAACTGCCGGCGGATGTGGAATGGCCGCGCGGCACGGTCGAGGCATATGACCTCCCATCAAAAGATGGAAAGCCCCAATTCCGAAAAACCCCACTGCATTTCCTCGCGCAGATCGATTGTGCGGATCTGCCAGAGAGCCAAACCCTTCTCCCGAAAAAGGGAATGCTATTTTTCTTCGCCAATATAGATGAAACGATGGAATGGGCTGATGGCGGAGACCGTGAACAATTTCGCGTAATTTACGCCGAAAATGTCCCAATGGATCAGCCAACACGCTCAGCACCCGCCGACCTCAAGCCGATAGAGGGCAAGCATGAATATAGCGAATACGGTTACATGGGAATTGGCCGGTGGCGACGTCAGGATTCCGATGGAAAAATCTATCCGGTTTGGCCGATCGAATTATTTGACGTGATGTCTTATCCGGCGAGCAGCGCGTTATATGACGCACAAGTATTTGTCGATGACGACTACAGGGTCGTAGACGCGTTTTTTGAAGCTTATAAAAAAGTAAGCTTGGAAAAAATGTCAGAGCATTTACTGGAATTATCCGGCATCCAACGCGATCTGGAAGCGCAATCAAGCTGGCGTGATCGCTTTAGGGGAAAAAACGGATTTTATTCTCGGCTGGTAGAATATCCTGGTGCGGACAGCTTTCCTGACTCCTGGCGCGTTATAAATGAAGTCTCTCTTTATATCGGCCATGCTGCCCAAAATTCTCTTGAAGAATTCCGGCTTAGAATCGAACGCCAAAAGCAATATACACTTTACGCCATCGACGACGCACAAGCTGAAGAGGACTGGGAAAAGGTCGAAGAAAAAAAAGCAATCCTGGAAAGATTGAAACGCGGCGATGTATCGGATTTTGAGCGTTTAAAAAAGGTGGAGCCGACGAATTCCGCGTCAAAACACAAAATATCGTCCGAAGCGCTGGAGTGGGTCATCCGGGCGGAGGCAATGAATCTTAATTCCGCTCCCGATGAAGATGACCGCAAGGAATTTTGCCAATGGCTGACCAAACTAAACGGCGAAGCGGGTCTGGATAACTCTCTCACAACCTATGTAAGACATGCTATGATTCGCGTCGTCGCATATTGGACGGCGTCAGGTTCGCGATCCGAGAATATTTCCGATGAATATTACTATCACTTTTTCAGCGGCAATCACCGCCTAGGCCAGTTTCACGAGAGCAAAGTTGCGTCCTATTACCCCTATAGCCATCAAATGCTCGGCCATTTTCCTTCTTCTCAATATCCGAAATCAGTGACGGACGACACCGTGGGCTTGCTTCACCTGCATTCGGATGACGGCATAGAGTTCAGTTTTGGCGATGTCGGCGAAATCCAGTTCTTTATTCGGCCGGATGATCTCGAAAACAAACGATTTGACAGAGCATGGGCGATCATGAATGGCGGCTAATTGCCGTGCACCAATCAATGCGCGCACACAAGCTGATAGCAGTTGTGCTCGCAAACGAGTGTCAGACGAACGGCATCACGCTCTAAAGCTTCTAATACAATCCGTTGAACGCTATTTACTCGCCGTCGCCGCCACGGCGCTGGGTCCGCCTTTGCTGCGCGTCTTGTAGTCCTGGACGATGTCTCGAATACCGACGAGATCAAGGACTTCCGCCATGCGCGGGTCATGGCGCAGCTCTTTATAGATGGGATCATATTGAATGACCGACCACAGCATTGTCGGCGTCGGTTTGGCGCCGCTTCCGCCATATATATCCTGCGCCGCACCGAGCAATGTTTCCATAGCAGCGTCACTGTCGCCGGCAGTCATATGCCAGCTCGCCCGTATCAACGGGACATTTTTACGGCTGAGATCGTCCGGTAATTGTGGCTGCAGCCAGGCATAGGCGGCGGCGATATCGCCATTGGCGATCCGTTCCATTGGCGCCGTCTCATCATCAATTTTCACATCATGCTCGCGCAGAAGATCAATCCACAGTCGAAACCCTTTCGCGTGGTCGCCGCCAAGAATTGCCGCCTGCGGACCATAATAGACCGGCAGCAAACCGAGTTCCCGCGTCGCATCGTAAATCTCGACGGTCTCGTCATAGCGGCCAAGAAAATATAATGGGAAAGTGCGCTCGGCCAATATCGAACCGGGGTCAAGAGAATGCTCGACGGCGCTGATATTGTTCGATAACGCCTGATCAAACTCACCCATGATGACGCCGGTCAAAACGCTCATACGCAAAACCCACGGATCATCAGGCGCAAGCCCAATCGCGCGATCGAGCAAATGCGCCGCAAAATCCGGACGGCCGTCCCGCGCCCGGCGCAAATAAGCTTCGGTCACCAGATTGTGCGCTTCATTCGACCCGTATTTGCGGGCGAGCACCAATTCATTTGTCGCGCGCTCGTAGCGTTCGCCTTCCATGCCCCAATATTCAGGGCTGGATTCAGCATAGAGAAAAGCGAGCAATGAATGCGCCGGCCCATATTCCGGATCAATCTCCAACGCTTCAAGCGCCAGACTATGCGCTGTCCGGGTTGTCGCATCGCTTCGAACGCCCTCGAGCTCCAAAGCGAGCTGGTATAATTCTGCCAACCGGGTTTCGCTTTGATCGCCTGTTGCAATTTCCGGCGCGGGCACACTGAGCACAGGCGTTGCATTGCTGACTGTCGCCGCAGTCGGCGCAAAAACGATATATGCCATCGCCGCCATTGTTGCAGCGAGCGCAGCGGCGCCAACCCGGCGCATGGTTGTGAATTGCGGCAGCGGATTTGTGGCGGCGTGAACGACATCGCACACCGCAATCAAACGATAACCTTTTTTACGAACCGTCTCGATATAGCGCGGCTCAGCGGCGCTATCCCCAAGCGCGCGGCGCAGGGCGGCGATGGCGACGCTGATCGAATGATCACTGAGCGCTTCCTTGCCCCAGACCTCATTGATGATCTCGTCGCGGCCGACAACTTCGCCTTTGTTTTGGTGCAAATAGACCAGCAGATCCATGACCCGCGATTCGAGCTTTTGGATCTCACCATCGCGGCGCAATTCATTGGCGTCCGGACAGACTTGCCAATCATCGACATAAAAAGATTGAGGCCGGTTCATCATTCCACGCGTCGCTTTGCCCCCCCGTCCCGGATTACCGCTTCTTGATCTGTTCTTTACCTCAAAATGAGGCTTTTGGCACCGCCACACCCCTAATTTAGCGCGGCAAGAGCTTTGGCGAAAGGGCCTGCTCACCATGAGAGCGAGAGCGACAGATGAGAGAAGCGCCAGCAAATCAGGACAATAGCGTAAAGTTCGACCGTACAGACATTGCGGCTCTTTGTTGCCTCGCCTTCTTGGGGGCTGTGGCGCCACAAGCGCACGCACAAACCGCTGATCCGGCCGTTATTAGCCAGGACACATCCGATGGAACGACCATCAGCTATTGCCAGGATTTTTTCGCGCAATATCCAAACGCCACATCCGTGCTCGATATCATCCGCCGCATCCCGGCTGGCCAGCGCATCATCCAGTCGAGCAGCAGCGGCGCCAGAGGGTTTGCAACCAATGACGATCGCATCCTGATCGACGGCAAACGGCTGACTGGAAAATCAAACGACTCGGAAGCCGCCCTTGAACGCATCACCCTCGAGCAAGTCGCTTGCGTAGAAATCATCCGCGGAACCTCTCCCGACATCAAAACCAGCGGCAAGACATCGCTGATCAACATCATCTTGAAGAAAGGAAAGAAAAAGGGATCCGGTACATGGAAACTTGACGGCGAAATCGTCAAGGGCGACGCCGCGCTCGGCGGTCTCCTTTCTTATGGCGGTACGATTGGCAAGCTCGACTATCAACTATCCGCAAAGCGCACAGATCAGCGCCGCACATTTATGCTGACAGAATTCCAGTTCACCGGAACCGATATGCTCGACCAGGTCAAACGCGAACGCGATGGCATCATCAACGCCCAGGATAAATATGCCGCCAATCTAACCTATCAACTAAGCGACGGTCACCGCATTGCCTTGAACGGTCTTTTTCTCGACTGGGACGTAGAAACTCGCGCGCCGGGAACGTTGTTTGATCCAACTGGTTTGATCACCGGCGCTTCTGAGCGGTTTACGGTAGAAGACCAGGCCGAATGGGAAGTCGGCGGCGATTATGAGGGTGCTGTTTCCGACAACGTGACGTTCAAATTGCTGGGGCTCTATTCGGTCACCGACTGGGACATGCTGTTCGGTGAAGATCTGGTCGTCACCGGCGCCGCGCCGGAAGATGATTTCCAATTTACAAGGTCTCAACACGCAACCGAAGCGATTGCCCGCCCTTCCCTCAAATGGAAAGTCAGCGGCAAGCATGAGTTGGAATTCGGATCGGAATTTGCGGTCAACAGACTGGATTCTACGCTTGCCTTTTTTCAACGGATGGGCGGCGTGTTGACACCCGTCAATGTTCCCGGCGCCAATACGATGGTCAAGGAAACCCGCGACGAGAGCTACATACTGCACAGCTTAAAACCGGATGCCAAAGCGACGCTGGAAACCAAACTGACGGCGGAATATTCAAAAATCGAACAAACCGGTGACATCTCGCTAACGCGCGATTTCTTCTTTCTAAAACCAAGCATTGAATTTCGCTATGATCTGACGGCGAACCAGCAAATTCAAATCTCGGCCATGCGCAATATCAAACAATTGAGCTTTGCCGATTTTGCCGCTTCCGCCAATGATGACGCGAACACTTTTGGCGGCAATAGTGAACTTGTGCCGGAAAAAGAATGGAAAATTCTGGCAAGCTATGAAAGGCGTTTCAAAGATGATGCCGGCCGCATTCTGATCACCGGAACCTATCAAAACATTCAGGACCGCATCGAACTGATCCCTTTGACTGACCCCGGCGGCGGCGTCATTTCCGCCGTCGGCAATGTCGGCAAGGCAAGTATTCTCGAACTGGAAATCGAAGGCGCCATGCGCCTCAAGCAATTCGGCATGCCGAATGTTTTGATTGAGCCGCGCCTGACGCTGACAAAATCAAGCGTCACCGATCCGTTCACCGGCCAGAAGCGCGAATTGAACAATCAACGCAACGTCTATTTTCGAACCGAAGCCCGGCATGATCTGACCGATTGGGGCCTCTCTTATGGCGGCGTCTTTGCCTATGGCGATAAACGCGCTCGCAATGATATTGATGAGACGTCGCTGCTTAATGATGTGCTCTTCATGTCCGTCTTTGCCGAATATCAGATATTCAAAGGCGTCACCTTAAGGCTTGAGGCCAACGATCTCAGCAACTTCGATCGCGGCCGTGACCGACTGCTTTTCGCCAATGGTGTCGCTGGCGGCATCGTCACCTCACGAGAGCTGCTCGAAAAACGCGAGGGTCGGGTTTATAATATCGGCCTGCGCGGGAATTTTTGACGTTTATTAAACACACAAGCGCACGCCTAGCGCTGCTTTATCATTTAAGAGCAAAAGAACGCTCACAACAGAATTGCAGCTGTGATTTAGTCACAGCTGTAAAAACCGCCCCTTTTACGATAATAAGGCTGATTCCAGACGTAATGACTTTACGTACCTGATCCGAAATTTCCTGAGTATTGTTCTTCGTTTCAGCGTCACTTTGTGGAGACGGTATTGACCAGTTTTGATCTAACAGATGATCACACAGACGCAGTCGCCAAGGCAGTCGCAACCGCTGACAAAGCTTCGGCGTTAAGCCGCGGGCTCTTTACCTATTTTCTCGTACTTGGGCTTTACATCGGCGTCATCGTCAGCAGCACCAGCGATGTTGATCTGATCCTGCGAAGTCCGGCGACGCTCCCGATCCTTAATGTCGATGTACCATTGGTGTTCTTTTTTGCTGTTGCGCCGGCAATATTTGTCGTCTTCCATTTCAATTTGCTGCTGCAACTATGGCTGTTGCGGAGCAAGTTATTGGGGCTTGAGGCCGCGCTGCCAGGGCCGCCCGAAACCGCACGCACTGCCTATCGCGCCCAACTCTTTCCATTTCATTTCAGTCTGCTGGCCGCAGGCGCCGACAATGCGCCGCATACAAAAAAGATGCTCGTCCTCATTATCGCCATCGCAGTGTTTGTTGGCCCAATGCTTCTGTTACTATTTACTCAAGCAAAATTTCTCGCTGATCATCACCCTTGGATGACAGAATATCATCGCATCCTCGTTACGCTTGATTTCTTGATGCTGGCTGTTTTTTTTCATGGTATTCTTCCTCAAGGCTTGTGGGAATTTCCAAAGGGGTGGAAGGACTTTCCACGCCGCCGACCCAAGCCTCTGCTGCCGATTACGTTTAGTCTTTTTGTCTCCCTTGCGGTCTTTTGGCCCGCTTATGTGATGTTCGCCGACCCGGAAGTTCTGGCGCGGGGAGAATTACCAGTCGAACCAGAGGGCTCTTCATCAACACCGGATTTGAATGAAACATCAGAAGAAAGAAATTTCAGCGCTAACGATATCATCCATATCATCGCGGCGCCTTCGCGGTGGTACTATCGTAGTGCGGACGAAAAAGATAAGAGCATACACCAATTACTCGCAGGTCTGCGTCGTTTTGATGCGGCTGGGGCGCGCCTATTGGAGGGGGAGGCGCCGACTGAAATACTAGCTGTCTATTTCCAGCAAAACATCGAACGAATTGAAGGGGGAAAAAACCCACTAACGATACAGGGCCTTAGCGGTTATCTAAAACCCGTTAGTCTGAGCAGCCGCCGGCTTGACGGCGCCAATCTAAGTAATGCTGAACTCCTGTTTGCCGACATTCGTCATGCGACTCTGACCGACGCAATCCTTTTCCAAGCCGATTTGACGCGCGCGGATCTTGAACGCGCGAATCTAACCAGAGCAAACCTCCAAAAATCTAAGCTCATCGACGCGAGGCTGGTTTCTGCAACCCTAACAGAAGTGCAGCTTGCCGATGCCGATCTGAGTGGGGCGAATCTCAGGCGCGCCGGTCTGACAAGAGCGAATCTAACGAATGCCGACCTAACTCTCGCCAACCTATCCGGCGCTGGGCTTTGGGATGCCAATCTGATCAGCGTGAATCTTTTAAACGCTAACCTATCCGACGTTGTTCCAACCTGCGCTAACTTCGCTGGCGCGCACTTCGCGCCCGATCTCGAAAAGACAAAACGCCTGGTTCTCTCCAGAGCGTCATTTGCCGGCGCCCCTTGGGACCAACCGCTTAAAACAAGTAGCTGCGATGAGCTGTTATCAGCCAATGAACTCAACACGGCTATTGCACAATTGCAGGCGTCGCCGCCATCCTGGTTCCCTCCAAATTGGGCGCCCGAACAAGGCCTGCCGCCGGCAGTCATGTCAGACGCCTTGCTATTGGCGTTGCCTCAAATTGCTTGCGCCCATGAAGGGGCGCCCGCAATTGGCCTCAATGGAACTCCCCTCGCTATTCCCGTCTGCGGCAAAGGGGAAAGTGAGACCTGGTACAGCCAATGGGAATGCGCTCAATTTGCGAGCAACAACAGAGACCCCTGGAAAGACTTCAGTGACGGTATAAAAAATGATAACGACCCGTTCGACGCCACGAAAGAGCGCTGCGCCGCCCTCGCTGATGACACCTCGCAATAGGCGGCGCCCACCTGCCCCGTTGTAATTGGACATGACGCAATCCATTTGAGACAGTGGGGACAATGTAACGCTTAAGGGTGATTTTTTGACGTTTGCGGTGCGTGAGATATTAAAGGCAAACGGCATTCGAGGACGGCTTGCCTCCTATGGGCCGGATGCAACGTTTGATCGTCATTCTCATTCAACTTTCTATGTTTCGATCATGCTGCTCGGCTCCATGCAGGAACACAATCAATATGGCGATGAAGAATATCTCTCGCCCCATTGCGCATTGATGCCGCCGGGTTTTGATCATGCGAATATCTATGGCCGTCACGGCGCCCTTGATCTTGTTTTCGATTTCGAGCCCGAGATGCTTGAAAATCAATTCGAGCTTCGCGGCGCCGGCCGAAAGGCGCATCGCATCAACAGCGCACGTGTTGCGGCGCTCGTCACCACGCTGATCAACAAGCCGGTGGCGTGGCGCGAGGACGGGTTCATGGATCTACTGACGCTCGCGCTCAGTACGGATGAAAAACAGGACCGGTCGCCGCCAAGCTGGTTTTCGCGCGCCAGAGACTTTTTCGATGACGATCCCTGTTCAGCGCGCGTCAGCTATGTCGCCGATGCATGCGGCGTTCACCTCGTGCGCGTGTTCAGAGAATTTCTCGGCATGACGCCGACAGAGTACCGGTTACAGGCAATGACTATAAGGGCGGCAGGGCTCCTGCAAAGCGGCACAGATGACATCAGCTCTGTTGCGGCGCGCGCTGGCTTTGCCGACGCCTCGCACTTTGCCCGGGAAATGCGCAAAAGGGCTGGTCTATCGCCCAGCGCGCTGAAAAGCCTGTTCGCGACCTGACCCCATTTTGAGGGGATGTTACATTTGTTCTCGCGAAGCCCGGCGCGCCAATCTATATAGCTCATCAGTTCGATATTGGTTTCAAGGAGTTCCTCAATGGATAATTTTGCCCGCCAGGCTGCGGCCTTTAGCGCTGCGCTTTTCATGGTTTTTGTGTCTATGGGCGCCGCGCCAGCGATGGCGAAAGACGATGAGAAAATCTCGGCGCGCGAGCGAAACAAAATCACCGAGACCATCGCGGAACTGATTGAAGATAATTACTTCGATGTTGAGAAAGCCAATTCAATCGCGAACGCGCTGCGCCGCGAGCACGCTGCAGGCACATTCAGCGACGCCGCCACCAAAGTTCAATTCGCCGCCGCGCTGACGGAAATCCTCCACCCCCATGATGGCCATTTCGCCGTCATCTGGACCAATGGCGAACATACGCCAGACCATCATGACGCTGATTGGGATAAAGTCGCCCGGCGCACTAATTTTGGATTTGAAAAAGTTGAAATTCTTTCCGGCAATGTCGGCTATATCCGGATGACGTCGTTCGAAGCGCCAAAGATTGCTGCGGACACCGCCGTTGCGGCGATGGGTATGGTCGCCAACAGTGACGCGCTGATCCTGGACCTTACTAATAATGGCGGTGGCGAACCCGACATGGTGCAGTTGATGCTCAGCTATTTGCTGGGCCCGGATCCTAAACATGTGGGCGGTTTATATTGGCGTAAAGACGACCGGTTGCAGCAATATTGGACGCTGCCATTCGTTCCCGGTGAGCGTTATCTCGATAAGCCCGTCTATGTGCTCGGCGGCGCCGCTACGGCGTCGGCGGCTGAAATGTTCATGCTCCAAATCAAAAATCATAAGCGCGGCCAGTTGATCGGCCAAACCACCTATGGTGCGGGCAATGCTGGCGAGACCTTCGAGCCCTCGGACGAGTTTGAAATATTTATTTCCAATGGCGGCCCTGTACGCCCGCAAGATGTCTATGACGGCATTGGTGTGGCGCCCAACATCGAAACTGCTGCTGGTGAAGAGCTGTCTCGTACGTTGCTGCTCGCCTGGGATGAAATCCTCAAAACCGCGAAAGACCCGCTTCAGATCAATGCGATCAACTGGGCGCAGGCGCGGCTCAGCGCGGAAATTGATCCCCTGCCCTTAAGCGACGAAGACAAGCGCGCCGCATTGGGCGATTTTGGCGACCGCCAGATTGTCTTGCGTGATGGCGTGTTGATCTATGAGCGCGGCCGTCGCGCACCGGAAGTTTTAATCGCGGCGCCCGATGACGTCTTTTTTCTTGAAAATTTCCCCGGCATCAAAATCGAACTGTCGCGCAACAAAGACGGTGACGTCACGCAAATGACGATGACCTGGCAGGATGGTCACGTGGAGGAATTTCCGCGTAAAGACCTATAGCTGTCTGGAAACTTACGCGCCACGCCAACATCGTGTTTCTTAATAATTGCAAGGTTCACATTGCTGTTGGACCCGGCCGCTGACGCCCGGGAATCTGATATAACGAATGCGCTAGAGAAAAGGCAATTGACTTTCTTTGGAGGTTCGAGAAAGCTGCACGTCAATGTTTTAACGTTACAGGCGTGACCCTGCAGAAAGGCTATTTTGTGCCCCACAAATTCATCGCCCAGAAATTCATCCTAGCGGCAATTATATTGCTGACCAGCTTCGGCATCTCACCCTCGGCCCTTTCCTCGGCATTAAAAGAACATGAGATGCTCAAGATGGATGAGGGAACATGGCAAGCGACGCTTTCCATGCACAGAGGAGCAGATCAAGCGGTGGAGCAGATCATTGGGGTAGAAACAAACACAATGATCGGTGACTTATGGTCGATTGGAAAGCTGGAGCTCCCGGGCGCCGAAGCGCCGTATGTTGGCTTCGCAACATTGGGCTATGATCCATCCAAGGAAAAATATGTCGGCACCTGGGTAGATTCATTGTCCCCGCAGATCCTCGAAATGCATGGAAATTATGACGACAAATCCTCCACCCTGACACTCTTTTACACAACGCTGGGAAAGAATGGTGAATTGGAAGAGCGCAAGAATGTGATGGTCTACGAAGACGAGAACACTCGAGACTATGACAGTTACCTCAAAGAAGGCGACGAGTGGAAATTATACATGGAAATCTATTATGAGCGGATTGATTAGCCCAATGGCGCCGTTCTTCGCGCGAGAAATTTTACCCTGTTGACGACGATGAATTTTACGCAGCGTCGGGTGGAAACTTGCCGGTCACACCGCTGTAAAATTTCTTAATGACCGCAAGATCTGCATCATAGTCGCCGGTTGTATAAAACGTCATGCCGATGCCGCCAACTTTGCGTTTGTAATCAAGAAAGCCAAGCGCAATCGGCACGCCTGCAACATGCGCGATATTGTAAAATCCGGTCTTCCAGTAGCGGACTTTGGCGCGCGTCCCCTCAGGCGGGATCGCCACAGCCAGCCGGTCAGCGGCATTATAAATATCAACCATCTGCGAAACGACATCATTGGCTTTTGACCGGTCAATGGCGATGCCGCCAAGGGCGCGCATGAACCAGCCAAAGGGCGGCTTGAATAATTCCGCTTTGCCCATCCATTTAAGATGCACCCTGAAAAAAAGCGCAACGCCCAGCATGAAAGGCAAGTCCCAATTCGATGTATGAGGCGCCGCGATGACCACGAACTTGTCTGTGGGCGGTAGGGCGCCCTCCACCTTCCAGCCCGAAAGGCGATACGCAAAAAGGCCAATCGCCCGGAACAGTTCAAACAGCAGCTTGCCGATGGGGCGAAAAATAAAATCCATCAGTGCGCAGGATTTTTGTTTTTATCGAGGCCAAGCGTGACAACCAGTTCTTCATTCCTGACCGTCACGTCTTTGAGGAGTAAACGCCCGGCGACTTTCGCAGCATCCGTTCCTTCCAGCGTATAAATCGGCCGCGTCTCGTAATAGGCCGCCAGTGCACTTTCGATGACGCTGCGGCTTTGATCCGCATAGCGTTCCGGCACGCCATCAATGGCCAGAGATTCAATAATCGGATCAATCAGAAAAAATTCGCCTGTTTCAGACTGATAATCAATGGCGCCGGATAGATCGACGGCGCCGGTCAGGGGTACTGCACCGCCGCCAATCTTGATGTTCAACACAATATCAATTCCGGCGGCGACGCGGTCGCTGCCTTCGATCAGGTCGACACGCGGCCCATCCAGCGTCACATCAAAGACGTATAGATATGTTTTGTTGAAGGGCAGCCGCTGGCCGAGTTTTTCCTGCAGCTGCAGTTCGGTAAACCTGTATTCATAATTTTTCTTGGCGGCAAAAAAAACGCCCCCGCCGATGAGCAGCACAGCGACGAAAGAAGATATAAACCAATAACGTTTGGTCATCGCTGAATTCCTCGGCGTGGCTAAAACAGCGTTTTATGTATAGGCCACGATGAGAATCGTGCCGGCAATCGCCAGAAAAATAAACAGGGCCAGCATCAGCCAGTGCTTCGACGTCATGATCTATTTCTCCGGTCGCGCCAGCAAGGTGAAGACGAAAGCAACGATGGCGGGCAGGCTTTGCGTAAACAAAATGGTCGGCTTTGCTGTCACTGCGCCGAAGATGCCGGCGACAATGACGCAACCGAGAAAAAAGAAAATCACGTCACGTTTTTGAGCAAGCAATCCCCAAACCAAACCGGCAGCCAGAAACCCGTTATAGAGCCCCTGATTGGCCGCAAGCACTGCGGTTTCCGCCGAGAGCTCCGGCGTCATGGAAAACACACGGCGCCCGATCTCATGATCCCAGAAGAACATTTCCAGGGTCAAAAACCCCAGATGGAGGCCGGCAACGATAAGAACTGCGAGGAAAGAGAGTATTTTCATGGGTTGATCCTGCCCTGAATTGGCGATTTGGGAAAGGGGTTTGTGGGGCCAGCAGTACCCGCCGCCAGTGCGGCAGCGCACAAAAGCACTATGCCGACACACCCTCCACACGTGGATCAGGATAACCCAGATACTCCGACCCACGGATCAGCGCAGCAGACGTAAATGTGGCGCCAAGGAGCACAGAAAAGAAACTTATCGGGGCAAAAAAAACTTCGCGAAGCGTCAGTGAGACAAGAGCATAGTGATCATCCTCCACGCTCATAAAACTCTCCTGAATCGGCCAAAGGCCCATACCCACCAAGAATGCATAGAGATTCAGGAACACATGCAAAAAGAGCAGGCCCAAGACAATCTGCCAATACAGCGCCCGTCCGATTGCCAGATTTGCACCCCAGGCGATTTTTCCCTGCGCAGCTATGTGCGGTGGTATCGTCAAGAACCTTGCGAACAGGGCAAGGATCAGGATGCTAACCATAGTTTGAACGCCAAGAACTATAATGAACCAGCTCACCATTGAAACAAATTGGATCTCTCCAGCTGACCCATAAAGCCGGTCGGCTGCAGAGTAATTTTCGATGATTTCATGGGGAATCAAAAAGACCAGTGCGATTATCAGAACTGCCGCGAAAAACAGCCAGAAAGTTTTGCCGAGCGCGAACGAAAACGTGCGCTGGCCGCACAAAACAAAACGATGAACATTATAAGCGAAAATTGCATTCAGAATAACGCCCACAAAATAAACTGGCCATTCCAACGCCCCGAGCCCGAATAATTCCGGATCATCTTGAGACCATAACAATAAAATGCGGATCAGTTTTGGAGCGAGGATCAATATCCCGCCAAAGATGAAGAATATTTTGAAATTCGACCGCGTATAACGCAACGCATCACCGAGCAGCATTTTTGCCGTCGGCTTGTGTACGTTCGTTACCGTTGTCATCAAGTTCTCCTCATTTGAATCGTATTATTTTGTTTCAACTTTCGCCAGGCCCGCGCTGCGGAGTTTCGAAAACATAGTGGCAAAATCGCGCGGCCGGAAAGCCATCCATGATGCAATGATGATCGACACTGAACTGTTCAAAAACGCCTCAACATTTATCGGATTTAATTGCAGATTTCCCAAGGCGCGTGTCATGCTGCTGTCATGATGAGCGGTGTCTACGAAAATGTATAAAGCGTTCATAATGGAGCTGGGGACGTACTGCGCGAGATAAAATGCGCCGATCAGAAAGCAACCAATCGCCACCAAATTATCAGCATTAACGTGAATGTTTATGCCGCCCACGTTCTTTCCGGAATACGTCGCCCTGGCCACTCTTGGCCCCAGAATCCACGCCGATACGCCGATCACAAACCAGATGCCCGTGCTGACATAATTTCGTATAGCAAACGAACTTGTTGCAGTTTGTTCGTCCCAGAATTCAAGCGGCCAAAGTGACAATGCCGTCGCCGATGACAGCATCACGCCAGCGGCCCAAAGGCGGATGATCAACACAAGAATGGCGTGAACAGGATTCATCAGAGCCCCCTCTATTGAAGTGTATATGGTGATTATTTTTTAGTTTTCAACCATCAAACTGTACACGTCGTAACAACGCTACTCAATTTAATGATTTGATCACAGATCTTTTCGCACTTTACGCCCGTTCACATAAAGCGCGTGTAATCAATTTCCTTGGTCTGATCGATAGATTGCGTGGCCGGCGGCAAAGGGTATTTTAGCCCGGTGGCGCAATTAAAGAGAACAACGCGGTCCGACGCCGAGACGCGGCCATCAGCGAGCGATTGTTCGTAAGCGGCGTAAGTAGCGGCGCCTTCGGGGCATAACATCACACCTTCGGAACGGCCAATTTTCGACCAGGCGTCGAAGATCACTTCTTCTTCGATAGCAATCGCGAATCCGTCGGACTCTCGGACGGCGCGCAGAATTAAAAAATCGCCCACCGCAATCGGCACGCGAATGCCTGCCGCCGCCGTCTGAGCGTTCTCCCAGAGCGGCGCGTGTTCAGCGCCCTCCTCCCAGGCTTTGACAATCGGCGCGCAGCCTGCCGCCTGCACCGCAATCATTTTCGGGCGTTTCGAGCCGATCCAGCCGATCGCTTCAAGTTCTTCAAAGGCTTTCCACATGCCGATGAGGCCGGTGCCGCCGCCGGTTGGATAAAAGATCGCGTCGGGAAGTTCCCAGCCCAATTGCTCGGCAAGTTCGAGACCCATCGTCTTCTTACCTTCAATCCGATAAGGCTCTTTCAGGGTCGAAACATCGAACCAGCCGGCTTTTTCCTTGCCCTCCCCGACGATTCTTCCGCAGTCATTGATGAGACCATTGACGCAATAAACATCGCCGCCCTGCATCGCGATTTCATCGACATTTACTTTCGGCGTATCATCGGGGCAGAAGACCGTGGTCTTCATACCCGCAGCGCTCGCATAAGCCGCCATCGCCGCCCCCGCATTACCGTTTGTCGGGATCGCCAGATGGGAGAGCCCCAGTTCCTTCGCCATCGAAACCGCAAGGGCGAGACCCCGCGCCTTGAACGATCCCGTTGGCAACCGTCCCTCATCCTTGACGATCAGCTCACCGGAAAGCCCCAATCGTTGTTCGCTGTGCGTTAGCCGCATCAAGGGCGTGACAACCTCGCCCAGCGAGATGCGGTTTTCGGCTTTTTCAACGGGCAGGAATTCGCTATAACGCCAAAAGCCTTCACGGCGCGTGGCCAAATCGTCTTTACTGACGGCTTTCGCGAGCGCCTTAAGGTCATAACGCACCAGAAGCGGCTTGCCGGCTTCCGATAAATTGTGAACGCGACCCGCCTCATAGCGCTCGCCGGTATAGGAACATTCAAGATGGGTGACAAAGCTCATTCTTTGTCGATTAACCGTGCATCCGGCGCGGCGTCAATGGGCGAAGGTCGAAACCTATTGACGCTCCTCCAGCTTTTCGCGCGCCAGCGAGAAATTCGCATTTAACTCGAGCGCCTTTTCATAAGCTTCTCGCGCTTTGCCCGCGTCTTTTTTCGCATCATAAACAAGGCCGATATTATACCAGGCGGCCCAGGGCTTTTGAACGCCAAGCGCCAGAGAGAGCTCATAATCTGCGAGCGCTGCATCATGGCGTTGCGCTATGTAGTGTGAATTACCACGATTGAGGTACGCCTCGGCGACCTGGTCATCCATTGCGAGTGCAGCGTTAAAATCTGCAACCGCCGCCGTCAGATCGCCATTACGATTATGAATGATGCCGCGATTGACATGGGTTTTCATTTTATCGCGTCGCGTGGTGCCGCCATCCTTAAGCGCGCGATCACACGGCCCGGTATCCGTTGAAAAATCACTACGCGCATTGTCATAACATTCAGCGCCGTCGGTGGAACCGATGGTCGTCACCGACATCTGCGCCGCCGCGCCGGTGGATAACACAACAAAAAACAGGAAAACGAAGAACCGCATAGCCCTATCTCCTTTTGATGCGTCCGAAGCTTAGACCTATCGCCGGGACAATGCCAATCGGGACCAACCGGGAACCCCGCAAATGACACATCAGCATTGCAGGAGATGTCCCGGTTTCCTCGCCCGGTAATTTTTTCTTCATCCCCCGTATCTTTTGGACTTCCCCATTCGTCTTCCAGATAACCGACATCACAGGAGGGCCTTATGCGCCAGTCAGTTCACCTTAAACTCGCCGCGATATCCACAGGGCTTTTGTTCATGGGCTGCGGCGCAGCTGGCGCCCAATCACCAGCGCCTGTTTTGGCCCCGGACCTGGAAACAGAACTGGCACTCAGCGCTGCGCCGTCACATCTGCGTGATGCGGCAAGCGTTTATCTCTATGATCCGGAAGCCGGACTGCGCCAGTCGCGTATCGGCGATAATGGCTATACCTGCTTTGTCGCGCGGACTGACATCGAAGAGCTGCCAAATTATCGCGAATATCGAGACGACCTCCTGATCCCCATATGTTTCGACGCTGAAGGATCGCGAACGCTCGCGCCCGCATGGTTTTATGCCGAAGCGCAACGCGCCGGGGGGATGAGCGTGGACGATCTCGTTGAGGCGTTGAAGTCGAAAACCGTCGCGCCGAAAAAACCCGGCGTTTCGACAATGATCTCGCCGTTCCTGCGCGCCTATACGCCAGGCGGTGATGTCGCAACGCTCAATGTTCCCCACTTTATGTTTTATGCATCAAACAGTGTTTTTGAAGATTTGGGCGAGATACCCTTCAGCCTCACCTATCCCTTCGCACGCAACAGAGGTGGCGCCGATGGCAAAGCCGCTTACATGATCCAGATGTTGGGCGCTGCTGAGAGAGCCGCGATCAACGCTGAATATGATGCGATGTTGGGGCGGCTGTGCGAGGCCCGCGCCGACGGCGCCTATTGTCTCGACTTCGCTGCCATCAATGCTGGTCTTCGTGACCAATTGAACGCGGCGCTCAACGCCCTTCCCTCAAACTGATCAACAAACAATCGGAGGACTTATGACCGACACGGGCCCCTATAAAAAACTGGTCAGATACAAAGTTAAAGCCGACAGAGCACAGGAAAATATCGATTATATAAAATCGGTATTCCGCGCCCTCGAAAAAGCGGCGCCGGAAGGATTCCGGTATACATCGTTCCAACTGGAAGACGGCGTCAGCTTTATGCACCTTGTCAGCGTGGAAACCGAAGATGGCGAAAACCCGCTGCTCGCATTTGAGGAGTTTAAAGCGTTCACTGCGGAAATATCAGAACGATGCGAGGAACCGCCTTCAATTTCATCCCTCACTACCCTTGGCGCCTATAAGATGTTCAACTGATCACGCCTGTGAACCATTGGACGGCGTCGGTTTTTAGGCGGCGAATATGGCTGCAGGAAAAGAGCATAAAGAAATGACCCGACCTACCCCGCCGCATCTCGCCGAGGCCCGCGAGGAGTTCAACGAGCTGATTGAAAGCTTCCGGCCTAATCTCCACCGCTATTGCGCAAGGATGACGGGGTCTGTCGTCGATGCGGAAGATGTAGTTCAGGATGTGCTGGCGAAAGCGTTCTACCTGCTGCCAACAACGGAAGTATCAAATCTGCAAGGCTGGCTGCTCAAAATCGCCCACAACAAGTCGATTGACTATCTTCGAAAAAAGAAGAACGACTTGGCTGATCCCATAGACGAATATCCGCTTCAGGCTGAAATTGATCCGCCGCTGGAAAATAAAGAACTGGCGACGCTTGCCCTCTCGATATTTCTGCAACTGACGCCCATGCAGCGCAGCTGTGTGATTTTGATGGACGTCATCGGTTACTCTCTGGCGGAAATTTCCGAGATGCTTGACGCCAGCGTCGGCGCCGTCAAAGCAGCCTTGCATCGCGGACGCGCGAATTTGCGCATGCTCTCCAAGACGGTCGACCGTGAAACACCGCCAATATTACAAGAACCTGAAGCCAGCCTGCTATCGGCCTATGTTGAACGCTTCAATGCCGGTGACTTCGAGGCCGTTAGAGCGATGCTCGCTGACGATGTCAGGCTGGACCTTGTGGAGCGCGCCAAGGCGGAAGGTGCGGGCAATGTCGGTAGATATTTTCGCAATTACAGCAAACTCGAACATGTGCATTTGGCCCTGGGGTTTGTTGAATCTCGTCCAGCCATTCTGATATCGGATGGCGATGAATCCTCTGAAATCATCTATTTCGTTTTTCTTTGCTGGGACCACGGAAAAATATCACTCATCCGGGACTACCGCTATGCGCGCCATGTCATGGCCGATGCGGAGATTACAATGCTGGACCAGTCATAGGTGGTGTATGACAGGGGCTACGCAGCCTGCCGTTGTTTGTAGGGTTTGATGTTTTTGAACTGTAACCTCGCTGTGAAACCCGCGCCTTCATCGCTCTCCAGCTCAAGTGTTCCTTCGTGCAGTTCGGCAAATTTTGAAACGAGATAGAGGCCAAGCCCTGCGCCGTCATGTTTACGGTCAAGGGCGCCGTCGGCTTGATAGAAAGCATTCGTCAGCTTCGCCAAGCTGCTTGGGTCAACACCGCAGCCATTGTCCTCGACTTCAATCATAAGATCAGTACCGTGGAGCTCTGCGCGAATGGTGATGCGCCCATAATCGCCAGTGAACTTAATCGCGTTTGAAATGAGATGCGCAATCATCTCCCTAAAAATAACGAAATCAATTTTGAGCGGCGGAAAGTCCGCTGGCATCTCAATCTCAATCGATTTTTCCCCAATGGAAAATAGCGTCTCTTCGGCGTTCAGGATTTGCTCAATAACTTCGCTGAGCGGCGCCGCGTCCTTGCTCAACTCGATATCTCCCGCTTCGAGTTTTGCAATATTGAGCATATCATTAACGACGCATAGGAGGCGTTTTCCGCTGATATAGATGCTCTGTGAGAATTCTTTGTATTCAGGAACACCCAGCGGTCCAAAGGATTCTTTATTCATGATGTCGGCAAAGCCAATAACGCCATTTAGCGGCGTTCTTAACTCATGGCTCATATTCGAGATTATTTGGGACTTTAGTGCACTTGCAGCGAGGGCCGCTTCTTTCGCCGCTTTCTCATCCGCTTCGCGTTGCTTGCGCGCCGAAATATCGCGCAGCGTGTAGACAAATACATGAGACATCGTTGCCTGCGCGGCATCAGCAGAGCCCCGATCATCATATGACGCCCGGGCGGCGACGATTTCCAGTACACCATCGCGCGGTCCGGCAACATAATACTCCGAATATTGCGGCAACGCACTGGCTGCGGACGCCAACCCGTCGGCATCAATGCATTCAACAGACTTATACAAAGGAAAGCCTGGCGCAAGATCAGCAATGGCGGCATTTGCAGGCAAGCCGGTCTTGTATCCCAGCAGGGCTTTTGCGCGGTCGTTACATAACTCAATCACACCGTCTGCTGTCGCAACAATAACGCCGTCAGAATTATTGCTGACGACCAGACCCGTCAACGCCTGGAAGCGTGCAGTGGTCCGACGGTGACGAAGAAGATGCATTGCACGCTCATGCAATTCACATGCGGTGGCATAGATGATGCACAGAATCTGTGCGGCGATTATCGGCGCGACATCAAAACTAATGGGCGCCAGCGCCTGCAGTATAATCGGCGCGCCAATAGACGCTGTGAAGACGGCGATGTGCAGTATCGCCGTTGCGCGCGTGCGCGCATTCCCGGTGACTCCGCAAAAATACAAAATAATAAAGAGGGCAAGCAATAAGGGGATAGCTGCATTGGGGCGTTTCAGTGCGCGATTTTGATGAAGGCTCTCATAGCTCAAAGCATGGAGATCGACGCCAGGGACGACACCGTGAACAGGGGCAACGAACTCATCGCCGAGTTCCAACGCCGTCGCGCCAATCAAGATATTTTTTCCAGCAACGATTTCTTTTGGAAAGCCGTTTTTTAATACGTCATTGAAAGACAGCCTTTGGATTTTTGAAGGATCAATTCCATAATCTATGTAAAATGCTTCGGTATGCGCGGCCGAAGCGCCAGCCAGTGTTGCAGCAAGCGTCGACCGACGCTCGACGCCCTCACCGAAACCGCGCCATCCGCGCCGCACAAAGCCATTGTCTTCAGCCGTCAGGTTAACGCTCGCTATAACGGCGTCGTTTAGAAAATAGGTATGAGGCGGCGTCTGAACGATCACAGGCTCAGAACCCGCACGTGATGACCATTGGGAAAAAACCGGCAAGATAACCTCGCCAGGACGCGCAGCGAGATAGGCGGCGAATGCAGCGTCGCCTGATTTTTCTGAAAGAGACGAAAAATCCACATCAAAAGCGATCAGTGCGGCGCCGGCATCCTGCAAATTTGCGACTGCTGTTGCGTAGCGGTCGCGAGACCAGGGCCAGCGTTGTTCTTCCTTCAGACTGTAAGGGTCGATCTCGACGATCACCAATGTGTCACTCGGCGCTCGTTCCAGCAAGCGAAAGCGCATATCCATCAGGGCGAGATCGCGCGCCTCGAATGCGCCCAGAAGCGCCGCTATGCAAATCACAGCAAACAAAGCAGCGGACGTGACAATACGCGGCGCATTTTTCAACATCCGCCACGCATTCTCAGCTATTCGTCGTTGCTCGGTCGTCCCCAAAGATATCCCCAAAGTTTGAAACCGCGGCGCCTTCAGGGCTCCGCAGCCCGACAGGCGCTATTTATTTCCGTTGGCGGCATTGCCCCTGTTGCTGTTTTTGCCTTCATTACCGAGAGCTTTGCCATTATTGCTGTTCTCACTGCCCTTGCCGCTGTTGCTGTTCTCACTGCCCTTGCCGCTGTTGCTGTTCGAGTTCTCATTAGCGTTGCCGCTATTGCTGTTACCGTTCGAGTTAGCATTAGCATTGCCGCTATTGCTGTTACCATTTCCATTGGCATTAGCGGCGGCCTTGTTATGATCGGCAAGCTGTGCTGTGGCGGCATTATCTAAGCCAACAGGTCGAGCCGCATTGTTATTTGCATTCGATCGCTGTGAAGCCACTGTCGCAATAGCCGACCGCGCATCGCCTGCATTCATCGTTTCTACATTATTGGACCGGGCAAAATTAACCGCACCGGAATTGCCCACTCCATTGTCAGAAGGCTCAACAAGTCCATCTGTCAATGTTGCAAAATCAAGCGGTCCGTCGCCAATCGCTGCGGGCACTACAAAATCACCTGACCGTTCGCCTGCGGGACGCTCAAAAGAAGCTTTTTTCAGTGGCGTCACGCCTTTGCCGGGCGTCGAATCCTCGCCACGCGGGGCGCTTTCGATAAACTCAATGACCGCCGGATTGCTGCGGGATATGTGCGCCGTGCGACCAGCTGTGACCAGTTCACGAGCAAGACCGCTACGCGATGAAACCTCGACAGCACCCTCCGCAACATGAACGGCATGAGTGTCGGCGCCGGCGGTAACTGTGAACGTCGTGCCTTTAACGACGGCGGCTATAACCGGCGTTTCCACACGGAAATGTTGCTTTTCGCGTTTATCCACTTTGAAAAGCAGCGTGCCAAGATCCTGAAGAACACGTGTCATGCCTGGCTCTTCGCCAGCCGGCAGTGACATGCGACTGTTGGGTCCAACAATAATTTGCTGATCGCCGCGCACCAGAACGGCGCGGCCGTCATATCCGGTCGATAAAATCGCGCCGGCGCTTAAAGCTCCTCCAGTCGAAACAGGGGTCGCTGTCGCCATGGGCTGCGCCATACGTACGGCGCCCTCCATTTCAACAACCTGCCAGCTATCGGCGGCCGCATGTGATGGCGTAATTGCGAGAGTCACTACACTCAAAATCACCGCAACGCATTTCAGGAACTTACTCATTATACACACCTCGCTGGCAACGGCTGACACCGCTGAATATTTTTCAATCACTAGCGGTATTAAAACTACAGGTTGCACACTTTCCAGATTGTTAAAATTTTCTGCATATAGGTTAATGCTTTGTATACGGTCACACTTTTTTAGGCATGATCAGATAAAAAACTTTCAACCTTTTTTGAGCAATAATGCTTCATTGAGCAATGATGCTCGCGAGGTCTCTCGGTGGACGGAGATTGTTGGCAGAAAAATTCAAATGCCGCTCGGGGAGTTGTGGCTGCGGTGATGGTTATTCGTACATCTTGTATATTAGTATCGACGTTCGCTGCACTGTGTGCAGGCGTCACATCGCTTCATGCGCAAGCGCTGCCTGATGTTGAAACGCGGCTGCCGCAAGGCATCACCGGCGCCGATGACTCAACCCAAGGTAGCCACGCTTTTCCCGCAAAACCCTCTCTGCGTGACGGTATCTTACTCGCAAGCGCACAGCCCTCAGATATTGAGCGGCGCTTGCCCAAACGGGATGATCCGACGCCCCAAACGCAAACCGATCAACCGGCCTTGCTGCCCCCGCCGCCATTGCGCGATGACGGACCGGCGCCATTTCTTGTCTTCGCCGTTGAGATCAATGGCGCCAGCGTATTCCCGCCCGAAACATTCGCCACTCTTTATGATGACATGCTGGCGCGCGCCGTATCGCTAACGGAAATCACTGCCCTAACCGATCGTATAACCGCCATGTACCGCCGCGAAGGTTATTTCCTGTCGCGGGCGATCGCACCGGCCCAGGATATTTCAGGCGGCATTCTCAAAATTGATATTGTCGAAGGCTATATTTCTGTCGTCACTGTAAAAGGCGGCGCCCCATCCGCCGTAAAACGGCGTCTGGATGCGTTAAAAACCCAACGTCCGTTGCGACTGGCCTCGCTCGAACGTGCGCTCGCGCTTATCGGCGATCTCAAAGGCGTCTCAATTGCATCGTCGCAGCTCGAACCGGATATTCACGATCTCGCATCGCACCGGCTCGTTGTTAAAGTCGATATGGATCAATTCGAGGCGAGCCTCTATGCGGATAACCGGGGGACCGACAATGCCGGCCCCGTACAAACCTATGCTCGCGCGGCGGCGAACTCGATCTTCCGAACCGGCGACCAGCTGAGCATCGGCCTGTTCACCATTCCCGATGACCCCGACGAGTTGATCCTCGGCGATGTCAGTTACCAAATGCCGTTAACCGATGCAGGCACTTATGTGACGCTGTCCGGCATGGTGTCAAAATTCGACGCCGGCGCCTCTCTTGCGGCGCTGGGCGTTGAAAGCAGAACGAAGCGCGTTTCCATTCGTTTTTCTCATCCCATCATTCGACGTCGCAAACTCTCTCTTTGGGGCAATATCGGCGTTGACGGCCGCAACATCATGGAAGAACAACTCGGGGCGCCGCAGTTTGAAGACAGAATTCGCGTCGTCCACGCTTCAGTGAATTATCGTCAAAATTACTGGAGCGGCATCACAAATATCTATGCAAGGGCGAGCCATGGCGTGGATATGTTTGACGCCTCCGCCACAGGCGTTCCCCTGTCGCGCCCCGATGCGGATGGCGGGTTTACAAAAGTTGAGGGGCAAATCAGCCGCTACCAGAACATCGGTAAGACGTTCGGACTTTATACGTCTGCATCCGGGCAGTTTTCCACCGATCCGCTCCTTGCGTCAGAAGAATTCGCGCTCGGCGGCGCCCGTTATGGCCGCGCTTATGATTACGCCGAACTCACAGGCGATGACGGCGTGGCGGTGCTTGTCGAGTTACGCCATGGGCGCGATCCCGGCATTGCGCTGTTAGATTTCTATCAGATTTATGGGTTCTATGATTATGGCGCCGTCTGGAATGACAATGTCAGCGCGGCATTTTCACCATTGACCCTTTCATCGGCAGGCGCCGGCATAAGACTGACGCTGCCGACATCTCTCTATCTGACCTTTGAGGCAGCGCGCCCGCTTGATCGCACGCCGTTCACACAAGATGACAGAGACTGGCGTGGCTTTTTCTCGGTATCGAAAGATTTTTAAAGCCAGCGCGAAACGCTACGCCTGCCCATTGAACGCCGCAGGCCTTACGCAGTTCTATAGATCCCCATCGTCGCCCCGCTTGGACACACGTCAGATTTTATAAGCTTCAAATGCGCTGGCATCCCCCCTTCGGCGAACAACCGTTTCCCGGCGCCGACAATTACAGGGAAAGTCCATAACCGGTACTCATCGATCAGCTGATTGGCCAGCAAGGTCTGGATCAGCTGCCAGCTGCCGTGCACCTGCAGCAGCGGGCCATCCTGCTCTTTGAGCCTGGCAACCGCCGAAGCGATGTCTCCAGTGAGCGGCCGGGAATTTTCCCACGTAAATTCGCTCAAGGTGGAGGTCGCGACATATTTTGTTGCACTGTTCAGCTTAACCGCAACGGGATTATCGCTGGCGGCGCTGGACCAGTGTGGTGCAAACAACTCATAGGTTTTCCGGCCAAGTAAGAGATCATAGGGTTCGGCCATCGCCTCCCGCATAACCTGATCCATTACCTCTTCCCAGCAATCGACGCCCCACCCCCCTTGCTTAAACCCGCCGGAGGGATCTTCGTCGGGCCGGCCCGGCGATTGCATCACGCCGTCCAGCGTTTGAAACGTCAAAATTGCGAGTTCTCTCATTTCGTTGCATCCATTCCGGCGAATTCGCCTGATACCCTACAGCTTTGTCAGCGGAATGTTTATGCCGCCTTGCCCCAGCCAGTAAACAATACGCGAATGAGCCAAAAAAACATAAGAATGATTACTGCCAAAACCGGCGTTGCGAGAAATTGGATTTCCCGAAGCGGTTCCGGGATAATTTGTGATTGCCCCAGAAAGAAAGAGGCTGCAGCCATGAATAAAGCGTAGCACATACGCCAGAGATGGCGCGCAATCCGCTGTACGCCAGCAACGCCGCCGCGCATGATGGCGCTAAGATCCAATAGCGCTGCAAGCGCGGCAACGCTCCCAAACGCATAGTATATCCCGGCAGGAAACCCGTCTTTCACGCCATTGTCGCTGTTTGCGGCTTCAAACCCCCAGAACAGGGCAAGGCTGGCGACAGCAATGCCAACCAGCAAGGCGCCGATCTCGAAAAAGCCAGTTGTTTTCTCGCTGCGCATCACCGTCGCCCATCCAGTGGCAACCATGTAGAATGTGAGCGATCCGGCGATCACCGATGCTGCGGCCGGTTTGAAATAAGCAATAAAAGCGCCGGTTCCTGACATCGTCAGCATGGATATAAAAAAAACATTTCCCGCCATGCGATGGGCGCGCGACCCTTTACGAAAGACAAGCGCAGCGAAACCGGACACCAAACCCACGGCGCCGCCAATGATATGCACCGGCATTAATTGCGTATAGTCCATGATGGCCGTCCCCTCTCATTATTTTGCGCTTCACGCTCAGCCGCTCGAAGCCTTTTTTTTTACATCATACGGGCGCCCTTGCATCAACAGAAAATCGCCAAAGCGCTCCGGAGTTGCGCCAGAAAGGAATCATACGCTTACGGACAGCAATTCCGTAAACAGGAGATATGCTGGCGCTCCTAACTAAAGTTAGTGATTCAGATAAAAGAAAGCGTGCGGCCCGGACCACAAAGCCGGCCATGCCAGACGACCATCGTCGCTGCTTACTTCTCACCCACCCCAAAAAACCGGGTTTAAACGGTACAATCACCCAAAAGGGTGATTGGATTTCGCTCATTAATCTGCGATCAGTGGGCTTGGGTGCAACACAAATTGGAGCTTGAAGATGGATCTCGGAAATTTCTCACTCAGCCTTGCGGTCAAGGACTTGTCGGCGTCACGCGCATTTTATGAAAAGCTGGGGTTTGAAAAATTCGGCGGCGATGCCGATCAGGGCTGGCTGATCATGAAATCCCCGAGCTGCGTCATTGGTCTGTTTCAAGGTATGTTTGAGAAAAACAGCCTGACGTTCAATCCTGGCTGGGACGCCTCCTGCAACAAGCTCGAGAATTTCACGGATGTCCGGGACATCCAGAAAAAACTCAAATCGGATGGAATCGAATTTGTCAGCGAGGCAGATGAAACGAGCAGCGGGCCGGCAAGCTGTATTGTCATGGACCCCGACGGTAACCCAGTGCTGCTCGACCAGCATGTTTGACGCCAGCCAATTTTCGGTAACCGGACACAATTTAGAATCTTTTGCGCACGCCTGCCCAAACATTGCTGGATGATGTTGAGAGACTGTCATTGTGCTCCAGGTATCTAAACGCAGCAAAAAGCGACACCGATTGAGACAAAGCGACATCCACACCTGCTTCACCGAAAACCCCAAACGATGTCTTGTCAAGCGCTGCAGTGCGAGGCGGAAGCGGTGTTAGTTGAACCACATCCGCATTCCGCACAACAACACCGCCTCCGCCGCCTAAATAGAGCGTAACGACGGGGGAAACATCGAAGTCATAATAGCCGCCGAGCAGGCCCATCCAATATCGATCGCTAAGTTCAAATGTGGCGCCCGACGTCGTGGCGTCTGTATTTGGCCCAACGCGAAGATGTGCAATCTCCAATTCCGCACGAAATGCGCCAAATGTTCTTCCAATATCTGCGCCAACGCCGAAACCATTTCCATAATCCAGGGTAAAGGATGGCGAGACAGCGTCAAACTGCGTATCCGTCGTGCCTGCGTTTACATAAGAACCTCGCAACCCGACATAGGTGTGATCCTGCGCACACGCATTCGAAAACGAAAGTCCCAAAACAACTTGAGCCGCGATCACAAATTTTCTGTATTCTTTACTCATTTTGTCTCCCGGTTCGGTCATTTTGCTCTGTCGTCCAGAGCCGCTCAAGCCGTCAATATGACGGCTCCGCAGGATTGCCATAACGGAGAGACGAATGAGGCCTGTGGGTCCTCAGTAAAAAACTGAATTTATTTTATCTGATGCAAAAGATGGAATTGACTACGGCTTAATCACAGGGGTTGCGCGCCGGGAACCGCCTTGGAGCGATAATGACAATGGCTGAAGGCAGATAGGCCCCGCTTTAAAGCAACCAGGCGCTAATCCGGCAAAATTACCGGCGTCGCCTGTCCTTTGACGATATCGATTGTCTTTTGCCAGGTCACGCCTTCTTTATATCCATTGCGCCGTAACTGATATTTCCCGGGCGGCAGATGGAATGTGTCTGCCGTCTTCTGTGCCGGATAATAAAGACGCCGGATCAATCGAAATTGTTTGTCGCCGAGTTTTCGAATTTCCAGATCCCGTTGACGCCGCTTAACTGTTGAGGCGGGAACAGAAATTGCCGCGCTGCCATAATTGTCAATAACGACCGTGTTCTTCATGCGCGACTTTATTTCTTGCGTCATCGCAAAAGGGGTTTCCGGGCCCCATATGCGCGCGTCAATCAACTGAAACTCATAGAGCCCCGGTTCAAGGTCAACGGGATCAAAATCAAAGCTGTGATTTGAGCGATAGGACTTAATTTGTTTGCCGTTTTGACGAATGATAAAATAGTAGCCATGAGAATTTGCGCTAACTTTTGACGCCATGCCCGGGCCAGGCTTAAGGACCACGCGCCCTTTCCCGTGTTGCTGGGTCACGGGTACCGTTTGACCAGCGGCAACGCTGACAGCCTGCGTCTCCTTCACATCGGAAAACGTAACCCGATAATTGCCAGCGGGGACGTCCACTTTCTCTGAATAACCGCTCCAGCTTTTTTCCTGCGCGCCGATTTTGTCCAGACGCTCAACAACCACGCCAACTTTCGCCGGTTTTGCTGAAGCGCCGCTAAAACCGATAATATCGAGACGGCCAAGCTTCAGCGACGTCGTGTTTTCTTTAGCGGCAATAATATTGAGGTCTTTGATGACCGGCTTAAACGGCGAATTGACGATGACGTCCTGCAAACCTGACGGTACATCGGAAAAGGCGCCGGAGGTTACGCCCTCGGCGCCCGAAACGGTAAACTCTTTACTCATGGGCGCATTGTCAGCGTCGACGAGACCGACTTTGAGTTTCCCCTGCCTGTGGCCGATGCTGAGATCAGTCGTTTGACCGCCGCTTATTTGAATATTTGAAAAGCGCCGGTCCGATTTTTCACCTATACCAACGTCTATATCATAGGTTCCGCGCGGCAATATTATTTCATTTGCGCGAGACGCTACACCGCTGTCGCTCCAGCCTTTCGGGCCGCCGCTCTTCAGCCAGGCGTAAATATGACCCGGCGTTCGCCGTTTGTTGGCCCCATCGCGCATGTCAACACGAAGCCCGCCAATATCGGGTTTTGGAATGTCGTGAACCTGCTCGTCACCGGCGGTTAAGGTAAGCGCGGTCTTGTAGGGCACAGGATATTTGACGTCGATAGCATATGTCCCCGCCTCTAAATTAATCGACGCGCCCGGCACGAAGTTATATTCGCGACCGGTGTTGTTGTTTTCTGCAACGATACGCACACGCGCCATTCGACCAGCAACGTCAAAGGCATTCACCGTTAATGTTGCTTCACCGGATTTTGCATCCGGTGCGGCAATCTCCACCTCTGCTGTGACGCCGCTTATGCTCGCTTCAATTCTGTAACCGGGAATCACACGGAAGTCGGGATAACCGCCCAAAGATCGCTTAGCCGTCGACTGCACAGCGCCTTCGAGTTTTAACGCACGGGTTCTAAAGCGAACGGGCGCACCGCGCACAGCAGAAAGAGACATCACGCGACTTTGGTTTCTGTCGCCATCAAAAAACGGATCGCTGAAATTACTGTCTGTTGTAAGTTTCACCCCGCCCGCTCGCCCCTTAGGCGGCGCCTCAAACTCAACTTCAATAATCGGCATGTCATCCGCGGTAAATTCTGAAACCACTTCGCCGTCAACGAAAAAACTGATCTTTGAGACCTTGCCGGCAGCCCCGGTGACATTGAGGGCCGCTGTCGGCATCGGCGCCCAGGCGCCATCACCATAGCGCGCCTCAATCCGGTCGCCGGCTTCCAATCGTCCCAAAGGACTGCCGCTGCCCATGGTCATCGCATCGCTCGCGGCAATATCATCCAGATAGTTTTCCCAGGAGAGTTCAGCAGCGGCATTTGTGATCGGCGCACCGTTTCTGACGACGCGTAACTCGATCAGTCCGGGACCATCAAAGGGCGGCGTCTCAAAAATTACGTTGGCCTTAAAGACGCCGTCCGTTGTGATGTCGCGCGCGCCTCCCCCGGCGCCTGTGTCAAGTACAAGAGAACGAACAACCGGTTCAGGCGCATCCACATAAGCACGCCCTTCGATCCCAGCAGCTTTTTTATCGATGAGGTTTGCAGACTGCGGTTCGAAAACCGCCTTGATCACATCGCCCGGCTCAAGTTTCCCATAAAACGCGTCCGGCACGGCCGATCGTACATTTGAAAGATAGATGTGCGGCGTTTCTTTCTCGGCGGTCAACAAAACTGCGCTTTCCGCAGCCGCCCGGCCTTTGGTTTCCCGGATAAGCCGGGCTCTTAAAACAGATGCGCCCGGCGCGTTATCCGCGTCATAGGTGAGTTTGACCTGGAACGTCTCACCAATGCGAATGATGTTTGCGGTTTTGTCTCTGGCGCTGCCATTGGGTAAAATCTCAATCGATCGCGCCACAGCCTTGGAGCCCGCAATATCATACCAGGCAGAATTACGCCCATGGCCAACGACACGGCCTTTGATTTTCTCACCAGGTTTCAGATTCGGAAACGGACCGCCGGGCCCCAGAATAAAACTATCGGAATAGGCGACATAGGGCGTCCCATCGACGGCGGAGTCCACATCGGGAATGATTTCAAATTGCGTTGTTAGATTGCGAATCTTTCCGGTGCGATCACGCGCAGCAACATCAATTTTATAGCTGACCGGAAGATCAATGTCATTTTGCCCGTCAAGTTCAAACCGAACCCGCGATCCAATCTCTACGTCGCGCCCTGGCGCCAACGCCTTCGCGGCATCTTCCGCTGGCACAAGTTTCAGGGTCGCCTCAAGTCCCGGCGCTACGACATTCAATCTTTCGCGCCCGTCGTAAAAAGGCCGCGCATAAAGGTGGTCTACTGAAAAGGTCTTCCAATGCGCGTCAACAGTGCCGCCACGCAGTTCCAATCTATTGCGCCAGTCAAGCTGATAATGTCCCGGCGCAATTTTGTTCAACACAAGGTTTTGCGACGTTTGCAGGTGATAATTGTCAGAATTGACAACATACAGGCCGTCGAAACTGACATCGATGCTATCGTGATCGGGCGTCGGCCCCTTTCCATCCACAAACTTAAAATCGATTCGAATTTGCCCGTCACTTCGGATCTGTCGGTCAGGCAGCAAGCGGTCAAAATCGTCAAGCGCCGTCAATGTAAGTTCCGACTTGCCCGCATACGGTTTGATGGTCAGCGCCGACGATTGATCGCCCATACTCGCGGTAAATGGATCACCGATTTTGGTGACGGATGTATAATAGATTGCGGGATTGATCGCAGCGGAGCGGAAATAGTGATCCGAGCTTTGAACGGCCGCAAGTGCGATGTTATCTAAATGCCCTATATCACGTGTCGCCAGAAGCTCCTCACTCACCTTCACTCCAACCAAGGCTGTTGCTTCTTTTAACCCGTTTGTTTCAAAGGATGTTTCGCCAGGGGTAAGATCGTGTTCACATAGTGGTTTATTGAGACGCGCCTCGATGATTACTTCTTCGCCGGCAAATATCTCTGTAACCGAAGATGCCGTGTCGGGGCTCATCTTGTCGTCTCGCGCCCTGAGAAACCGCAGCGCTTCAATTTTTGGGCGTCCGATCTCGAGCGCAATCTTCGTGTGATTATCGCTCTCGTCTGTGTCTTCTTCATCCGCCTTAACAAAAATATCAAGCAAGGGCGCGGCGAGACAGGCATCGTGATCAGTAATGTCTGGCGCCACACCAGTTTTGGGTTTTGGATCAAACGCAATATTCACCCGCACACCGTCACCACGAACGATGCGGGATCCCGGACAATTTATTTGAGCGTTGAAATCGCCTTGGGTATTCACACTCTGCAGCTGGCATGGCGTGCAACTTTCCTCCACGCCGCCATTTGTCCAACTGGAAGTGCAAATTGATGTGCGATCCAACAGTCCGTCTGTTTGGCCTTCACATCCGGCGTCATAAGGGCACAGTGATTTCTTACTCGATATTAAAATGCTGATATTTGAGGCCGTGGCTTCCCCGGAATTTCCGATATGGAAAATCTTCGTTGTCGACGTTGCTGGAAGTCTGGAAGTGAATGGATCGCGAAGGGATTCTACCGGCAAATTACCGTTGGCGTAGAGATTTACTTTCTCCTTTACCGCCAGTTCATCCGGCAAAGTTGGCAGCAATAGTTCAAACGAAACTTTTTGACCGCCAATCGTGAATTCTTTCAGGCCAGGCGTCGCGCCATAAGCAACATTGATAACCGCCCGTACACCGATAATTTCACCATAGCCGCCGCCCGGCGCGCCCCATGAGTAGCAACCATAGCCCGGGCCTTGATGGGAAGGATTGTCAAAAAGATAACAAAAGGCGCCAATCTCCAGCTTCAGTCCCTGCGTATCAATAAAGACCGGCAACGGCCCGACGCCATAAAGATTGGCCCCGAACACATCGATCGCCACTGACGGGAGGTTGCCGCGCACGGCGCTTTTTCCGGGATAGGACGGAACGGTGACGGCACAAATTCCGTTCGCATTTTTGACACCTTCAGTCCCGCCTCTTCGGCATTCGACACGGGCGACAGTTGATGCTGCGCGGCGCCAGGTTTCCTTTCCGGCCTCGCCATCATTGTTTGTCCAGGTCCCTTCGATCAATTGAGCCGACCCACCGGAACGCCGCAATGTCGAGACAGTGTCAGCGCCATGTCTGACCTGAAAATTATTTCGGCCAGCATTAAGGACATAAACCGAGTGACCAACCGGGCCGATGACGCCGTCAATGGCGGGGATGCCCGGCCGCACGCCCGACGAAGTCAACGCTGCATTTGGATCCCGGCAATTTTCATAGAAGCCTGACGTGCCGCAGGGAATGTCATGGACCAAGCCCTTTGACATCCAGACTCTTGCGGTCGTGAATTTCGGATGGCCCTGCCATTCAACAATCCAGTTGCCTTCAAGAAACAACCCGGGATTTGCCTGCCACTCCAACGGGCTTGGCGGTCCTTTGATCGGAACATATTGCGTCTGATCCGTTTGGGCATTGGCGCCGCTATTCGCCGTTATGACTGCAAGCAACAATAAAAGAAAAAAATGGCGTGCATTTTGGGCAAACTGCACGGCACAGCGCAAAAATGCTGTGCAGTGATGATTTTGTGCATATCCCGGCATCGCGAATCCCCGATTCAGCGCCCGTGCACCCTATCAACTTCCGGGCAAGGTGTCGATTTTGGTCAAATTGCACTCAGCGATGTTTTGACGGTATGCTCTTTTCATATTGTTCTAGCGCACCAGTTTTTTGATCATTTCACCGGATATTTGCCACCCCATGCTTTCATATAATGGGCGCGCCATGGCTGTGGGGTGCAGGATCAGATAGCTGATATTGCGGCGGCGAAATTCATCTTCTGATTTTTTCATCAGCATGCTGGCAAGGCCCTGCTTCCGGTACGGTTTTTCGATATAGAGATTAAGGACATAACCGCGATGCGCCTCATCGGGATGTTCAGGATGCGGCGGCCAGTCAATCGACATCAGTCCGACTGACCCGGCGGGTTTGCCATCCTCTTCAGTGATAAAACCAAAATAGGTTTCGGCTGCCAGATGGCCTTGCAGCCAATTTCTAAATGGCGGCGCCATTGCTGATGCGGCATCAGCGTCTTTCCCGGCCTCAAGGAACATATTGGCACGGTGATCGCAGATCAGATCAATGTCTGCGGGATTTAGGTGTCTGGTTTTCAACATTACATTCTGAAAATCACGGATTTTACGGCTGGAGCAAACGCCCGAATTCTGACAACAAACCACAGGTCTTGGTATTGTTGAAGGGCGTCAATATGAAACCGCATATTTTAATTTTGGCGTGGATGGTTTTATCATCGGTCGCATGGGCTGATGACGGCGTGCGTCCGGAGGGTTTTGAAATCCCCCGCTCCGCGGTTCACCAGATCACATCAGCCACGCTTGATCGCAGCTATGAAATTTATGTGAAAACACCACCGGGTTATGCGTCGCCGGAAAACGCCGACAAAATCTATCCAGTGATTTATCTCAATGACGGACCTTATACGTTTCAGGTTGCGTCCGGGATCACGCATCTGCCCATGAACACCGGCGCATTTGAGCCCGCCATTCTCGTCGGTATTTCGTTTGCCCAAGGTGAAAAGGGAATGGATAGCCGCGTGCGGGATTTAACGCCGAGCCGCGATGCGAGCTGGAAAAAATATGAAACCGGCGGCGGGCCTGCTTATCTCACCTTTCTTGAACAGGAAGTTTTCGCACTCATCGAAGAGGAATATCGAGCGGACCCTGCCAACCGGACGCTCGCCGGGCAGTCCCTTGGCGGGTCGTTTGGCGCCTGGGTAGTCTTAACGCGGCCCGATCTTTTTAAAAACTATATCCTGACCAGCCCGTCACTCTGGTTCAATGACAATGAGATCTTCGACCTCGAGGCGCGATACGCCGCTGCCCATGATGATCTCACTGCAAATGTCTATTTCGCCGTCGGCTCAATGGAGCGAAAAGGCAATGGCATGCGCAATGACATGGTCGGCGATCAGGTTGAATTTGTGCGCCGCCTGCGCGCACGGAACTACCCGAGTTTAAGATTGAAAGATGATATCGTCGAAGGCGCCCTTCACGTGACGACATTCCCCATCGGCTTCACGAACGGCGCGCAATGGTTGTTTCACACGAACGGTGACAATTAGCGCGACACAGTTTTTCGCACCTTCAACGCCATTCTTTGTCAGTCTAATACAATATTTTATCTCAAGAAATACAACCAGAATTTGAGCAGCAGTGTATTATTTCCAGTATAGTGAACACCGCCCTCAAGGCAAATGCTTGCCAACAAGGGAAGCTGCTCTATAATTTCTGGCATGCGCCAATGGCGCGTGCGACGATTTGTGGGGTTAAGCGGGGAAATATGTCAGTTCAATCAAATGCTTTAGCAGCATGCGTCCTAATAGCCTGCTTGCTAGCGCCGAATGCTGCTGTCGCCATGAATAAAAAACAATGCGCGGCAGCAAAATGGGACGTGCTCGGATTCAGTGATCTGCTGGAAGGCCGAAACGCCGCGACATTCGAAGATCGCAAATCAGATTGTGAGAAGAAAAAATTTGTGGTTGATGTCGATGCGTATCGGCGTGGCGAAGAACGTGCAACGCCAATCTATTGTTCAACGACCTTTGGGCTTGCTTATGGTTCTTATGGATTTAAATATCACGGCATTTGTCCACCGGAGCTCGAAAAACGTTTTCTGACGGCCTATACGATTGGAAATCAATACTACCCCATACTGAAAGCTGCAGAGAGCGCAGAAGGAAGTTTGAACGCATCACAATTCCTTCTCGATAGTTCCATTAGTGACTACAACCGTGCCGTCGCAACGATGAACAACCCAAAATCAACACCGGAGGAACGCTCGAAGGCGGCAAAGAGCGCAACACAAAACAGCAAAGCTATTCGCGAATGGCAGCCTGCCGTAGCCCGCGATCAGACAGCATTAACTTATGCGCTCCAGGATTTGCTTGCCGCTGAAAATCAGCGCGAAGACCAGATTAACGCGGCGGATTTGTTTCCGAGAGAAGCGCCTTATAATCGTGACAAATACCCAATTTCTTTTGAGGACGCCTATGCGGTGAGCGGCGCAATCGAGTTACTGACGGACGAAAAAACGCAGATTACCGTTGCACTCGCCGAACCAATTCCCCTGGCGCCGGTGGAAAAAGCGGTGTTTTTTCTCGATGCGACGACGCCACATGAATTCGTCTCACGTCGTGGGCTTCAGAACAATAGAGCGTGCAGAGTAACCCGTAAAACCAATGGGGCCATGCGCAAGCTCGCCAGAGGTCTAAAAAAACAAAGCGTTTCTTCGGCGGTGACTGAACTTGTTTTCCTACCGCCCGACAGCACAAAGAAATACACACTTGTGCAAAACCCACCCTCGGCGCTCGGTGATCTGCGCTTAAGCGATGGCCAAACCGTCGGTGAAAAGTTCATTGCCGCCGGTTTGGCCGCACCACTTGACGGAGAACCGAGCTCCAAATGGTACAAAAGCGACGAATGCAATCCCTAACGCAGTAGCTGGCAAGCGTTTGGCCGCCTCAACTTAAATCTTCAGTCCTACTGAATTTCATCTTCGGTATTCGTCACGACACAAAACTCGTTGTGGATATTGGCGAGGCTAATGTCATGGACCAGCTGCGCCTCATACAACATCCCGTCAGCCCCGCGCCGATCAAAAGTCGCGCAGGCGTCGCCAACAAGTTTCACATTGAAGCCTAAATTACCTGCCATGCGCGTCGTCGTTGATACGCAGTGATTGGTCGTCAGGCCGCAGATAACAAGATCGGTGATATTGGCGGCGTGAAGACGCGCCTCCAGATCGGTGCCAATAAAACAGCTGTTCACATGTTTGACGATGAGCGGCTCGCCGTCCTGTGGTTCAAACCCGGCAATCAACCTCCCCCCGGTTTTTTCCAACCGCAACAGACTGTCCGGATCCCGGCTGTCATGGATGCAGTGAAACACAGGATGCTTTTGGCTGCGCCAATGGCCGAGTAAAGCCAGCGCATTTGCCTCAGCGTCGGGATTGTTGCGATTGCCGCCCCAATAGGCATGATCGTCAAAGCCCTGTTGCCAATCAATCATTATCAGTGCGGCGCTCATAATTTTGTTTCCGGTGATCGTTTCTGGCCATATCGGCCCCTCATCATACGGCTTGCGCGTAAATCACACATGACGTCAATTTGTTTTTCTGGCATAAGCCGCATATCACGCGCCGTCGAACCGAGATTTGAATACTGACTATGTCGGACACAGAACCTCACAATAATACGAATAACCGCAGGTTCTCATTCGGAGATTTTATCTTCGACGCGCATCGCGGCGCGCTTTCGCTTAAAGGACGAAAGATTGACCTTAACCCTCAACCAGCGCGGTTGTTGGAAGCGCTACTGGTTCGGGCCCCGGAAATTGTCACACGCGATGCGCTGCAAAGGGATCTGTGGGGCGACAAAGCAACGGTGGAGTTCGAGCAGAGCCTCAATACCTGTATTGGACAACTGCGTGTGGCTCTCGGCGAATCCGCCCGTGACCCAATCTATATCAAGACCGAACCGAAAATCGGCTATCGACTATTGCCTCCTGTTACGACGATAGAAGCGAAAACTCCGCGTCATTGGGCCATCGGCGCGGCATTGGCGGCTGGCGCTGTTATCCTCACATTCGTGGCCTACCAAACGCTCCAGACGCCCGCCGACACCGGGTTGTTGAAAGCGGAAAATCCTACGGCCCAGGATCTCGTGCTGCGCGGACGCAGCCAACGGGAATTTGGCGATGTAGACGCCATGACCGAAAGTCTCGCGCATTTTGAAAACGCTTTGAATATTGCCCCCGAAGAGCCGGCGGCATTGAGCGGTGCAGCATTGAACATCGCCGTTCTTGCCGGCTCTGCGGATTTTCCCGTTGCCTCAAGTTATGCGCGCGCCAATGATCTGGCGATGCGATCACTCGCGATCAATCCAAATGCGGTCGATGCGCGATTGGCCCGCGGCTTTATCGCTCTTTACGATCGATGGGATATCGCCGCTGCCCGCCAGGACTTCGACCATGCCCGGCGGCGAGCGCCCAGTTACGCGCTGGCGCATTCCTGGTCAGCGGCAGCCCTCGCGGCGGAAGGAAGGGTAGCGGAAGCCGTTGCCGCATCGGCGCGGTCCGTCGAACTTGACCCTGCGTCCTGGTATGTCGCTGCGGATCTTTGCTGGTATCTGATTTTTCAGGAGGACTATCCACGCGCAGCGAATGTTTGCGCAGGCGCCGTTGAACAAAAGCCCGGCCTCCTTTGGTCACAACTTGGCCTGATGGAAGCCAGTCGCGGCGCGGGAAAATATGGCGATGCGGCAAAGGTCCAAAACCTCCTCGCCGATCGCATCGGGCTAAAACTCGACACCGCCCCGGGCGCCAGCGCTGAGGAGAATTTCTCGCGCTCATCATGCGCCCTTGCTGAGGCTGTTGCTGCAAATGCAAAAGACGGATCAGGGCCCAATTATTTGATCGCGACGTTCTACGCCCAATGCGGGAATTTTGCCGAAACAACCGCATGGCTGGAAGGCGCCGCCCGTGGCGGGGAATCCTATGTCCTGTTTTATCAGGTCGACCCGCGATTTGCCGCCTATAAAGAGAGCGAAGCTGGCCGCACCACAAGTCTCTTGATTGAAAAAAGAAAATAAAATCAACGCGTTGATTTTTATTCAGCTTTTTTGAGATCACATCATTTGCGGATCGTCCGCAAACTCCACAGGGTTTTTTCAGCATCTTGCGAAGGAACCCAATTCATGGATTTAGGACAAAATATCGCCCGCACGGCGATGGCGTGCGTAGCGTGCAGTCTGTTTTTAACGGGAACAAATGCCGCTGAACCGGAAGACCCCCGATATGTCAGCGAGCGGCTTATCGCCTATACAACCCCGGTTGGCGCGGTCGAGGTGAACGCCGATGTGATCAAACCCTATAACGCAAAATGGAATTCACCGAACGGCGTGTTTGAAGAAACACTGGAAGCCGTGGATGATGCAACCTGGAAGCACATCCAAATCATGTATCAGTTAAAGGATGGCGAACCCGTCAAGGTCGCAACAGAAACGCGGACCTTATCGAGAGCCGATTTGCGGTCTCTTTCCTGGGCAAGAAAGTTCCACATCGATTCACCAAATTTACCCTTTAAGGAAGTTAGCACAGTCGTCGGGCCCGAGGGCCTTACCGGCGAAATGATCAATAATGATGGCGCCAAAGAGCCGTTCAATGCGCCGCTACCGATGCCGGTGTTCGATGGCTGGATTGCCGGTATCGCTATCGCGGCCATGCCTTTGGAAGAGGGTTATTGGTCGAGCTTTCCGACCGCGACCTATATTTTTAAGGGCGTCCATCACCTGACTATCCGTGTGATCGGACGCGAGACAATGGAAACACCGCTTGGCGAAGATATCGATGTCTGGGCGGTTGAAGCGGAGTGGATCGATCTTGGCAGCGGTGACATCTATGAGCCCGGCGCCGCTGGCGCCGGCGGCATCTATCATATTGCGGTGACACCCGGTGACGGCATTCCCTATGTCGTCAAATATGAAGCCCAATCCAACCCCATCATGTGGGACGGCGTACGTCAGGCGCCGCCAAAATAGACGTTGCGCGCATTGCAAATCTTGCCGCTCGCACCCTTTAGCGAGATTTGCAATATTCACTCTTCGTAATGTCGAACACCACATATGTCGTGGTGTTGTCTCGAGGTAATCGTCGCAGAATTCCCTCGCGCTTTACGCCGCCAATTTTTGCAGTCGCACGCTGCGAGCGCAGATTGTCTTTGCCGATCCAGAAAACAACCCGATCGGCAAAACTGAAAGCATGCTCAAGCATCAGATGTTTGACTTCATGATTGATGCTGCCGCCCCAATAGTCGCGCGCCAGAAACGTCCAGCCAATTTCAATCTCGCGCGCTGTCTCGTCAAACCCATGATAACGGCTCGAGCCGATGATTTTACCGTCGCGCCGATCGACAATCGCAAACGCCGCTTCGCTCGCGATCGCACCCTCAAAGAATGTGCGAAACACCGGTTCAGTGTAGCGGTCACGGGCCGGGTGACCGGCCCAGATTGCCGGGTCCGCCGCCGCGGCAAACATTCCCGGCCAGTCCGCCTTGCACACTGGGCGCACAATCACATTGGAGCCGGTAAGCATTGGCTGAAGGTCGGGCATTTCCATGTTTGCAGCCGTAACTTCCATGATGGCTGGTTGCAACATTGACCAGCCCGGAAATTTGAGATTCAGGCGCCAACTCAACCGGCATGGTGTTTAGTCCGGTTTTCAGCTACCTCAACGAAACGATACGTTCCCGGCATTGGAGGCCTTCATGAGTGAAGACAAACCGACTATCCAACAACGCAACAATGGCCCGCTGGTCGTCAAAAATCTCAGCTCTTTTCGCCTCGCAGACGGATCACGAGGGGAAACCAAACCCGTGATGGCGCTTTGCCGATGCGGCGCCTCCAAGAACAAACCCTTTTGTGACGGATCGCATCAGAAAATCGGTTTTGACAGCGCTGGCGCGGACGTTTCATCGCGCGACCGCATCTATTCCTACGAGGGCAAGGAAGCGACGGTCTACTACAACAAACTCTTATGTTCCCATGCCGGCGAATGCGGTGCGCGCGCCCTGCCGATCTTCAATCCGAAGCAAAAACCCTGGGTGCAGCCCAACGCCGGAACGGCGGCGCAGGTAAAAGACGTAGTTGAAGCCTGCCCGTCGGGCGCGCTGCGTTACAGCCTGCCGGGAGAAGAAGCCCAAACCCTCGCCGACAGTGATGCCGCTATCGCGGTTGAACGCGATGGCCCGCTCCGTGTGAAAAATATCGCCATGAGAGCAGATCACTGGGCCGAAGGACAATCGGAACAAAAATATGTGCTTTGTCGCTGCGGCAAGTCGAAAAATAAGCCCTTTTGCGACGGCACGCATTCCGATGATGGCTGGAAAGAAAACAGCTGACAGATCTCGAAACTCAACTGGAAAAACTCATGCGCGCGCTCAATCTGGCAATGATACTCACACTAAGCTTTGGTTTTTGCACGCATGCACAAGCATACGGTACTGTGCACGCGCTTGGACAAGACGCGGAACATGAGCGCATCACGCGGCGCGCCCTCGCCTGCGATCCCGCCGCCTCCACAATCAATTGTTTTCAGGCAAAGACGCTCGATGAGCTTGCTGGCAAGAAAGGTACATTCGGCGGCGTTGGCTTTGCCGACATTCCAACGAAAAAGTTGGTGGGACAGGCCTCAGCCCATTGCGATGGCGGTGATTATCTTGATGTCCCCGATTACGGACGTAACAAAGAGGGCGACGTCATCACGTCGGGCGAGGCCCGCGCCATCATTATTGAGTGCCGCGACTGGATGGAGGAAAATTTTAACGCCGCGATATCCGCCGCCGCGGATATGTTGGACGCCAATGGAAATCTACACACGGGCCAAACAGAGATTTCAAAAAAATGCATCAGAAACCCTAAAAAGAAAAACAGCGCAAAATGCAGAACGCTGACACATATCGGGATCATGCTGCACGCGGTTCAGGATTTTTACTCACACTCCAACTGGACTGATATTGCCGACACAGCATCGACAACGTCACCGGATAATCCGCCAGGATTAAGTAAGAATGCGCCGGCGCCCTGGCTTCACATGCCAAATTCAACTGATCCGTTTCCCGATGGCCTTATCACCGGTTGTTATGAGGGCGTGTTTGAGAGCCGTAATTGCAAATACAAAGACGCAGCCGGTCAGCGCCATCATCGTGTAAAGCACATGTTTCTAAACAAGGACAAAGGCGTCGTTGACCCTGACGCCGATAACGACGCCACTGAATATCCAGGCATCGGGTTGATCGGCCCCGGCAAAGCCGGACGCGGCGCCATCAACAATAACTTTGAGCGTTCGGTCAGCGCAGCGGTTCTCGATACGCGATCAAAACTCGCCGAGTTCAAACGCGTTTTGGAGCTTCAGCATGGCGATGAAAAAGCGACATTGATGTTTTGTGCACTCACCAGAGATGCGCCGCTGGTCGATTGCAAATCCGTGCCGACATCGGCATTCTGAACCCGCGCTTGCCGGATAGAGTTAATTCAGAATGGCCAAAGTCAGACCAGATCAGGAATCCCGTGAATCCCGCATCTTTGGCGTATTCCAGGCCAATAAAGGGTTGATTGCCAGCGTTGTGCGCCGTTATTCGCTGCATCAGCTTGATATCGCCGACATCACACAAGAGACGATTTTAAGGGCGCTCGAAGCGGAAAAACGCACCGAAATCAGGGAACCGCGCCGGTTTCTGGTGGGCATCGCCAAAAATATTGCCCGGTCAGAATTGGAACGTCGGTCAAAAATGACCCTCGACGTACTAGATGATTTTTCGCTGGAAACCTACGTATCAGATGAGCCGCCTGTTGATGACGTGGTCGACGGGCGTCACAGGATGCAAGTTTTCTGGGAGGCTGTGTCGACGCTGCCGCCCCAGTGCCAGAAGGTTTTTGTGCTGAAGAATGTCTATGGCGCCTCTCACAAAGAGATTGCGCAAAAGCTGGATATAGCCGTGAGCACCGTGGAAAAGCACGTGGCGCTTGGGCTTCGACGCAGTCGCGAGATGATGTTGCGCGCGCTTTCGTCGGACAGTGACGCCGGTGATACCAGCGTCCTTGGCCTCCAAAGCCGAACGAGTAGTGAGTAAGAGAAGATAGATGTCTGAACGAATTGATATTGGATCATCCAGTGAAATCACAAACGAGGCCTGCGCCTGGGTTGCGCAGATAGAGTCCGGTGATTTGTCTGGTTCAGATATCGCAGCGCTCCAGGAATGGATGGGACGCAGCCCGCAGCATGCAAGAGAAATAAAAGAGATCGCCGCGCTTTCCGGTCAGTTGAGTATTTTAACCGAGATGGCTGAGCCCTTGGCCAAGGCGGCGGCTCTCGACAATGAATTGAGAAAGCCGCGCTGGCGCAGCGCTTTGGGAGCGCCAGCATTTGCGGCGGCCGGCGGTTTGGCGGCAATTTTTGCGCTGATTGTCTCGATTTTTGTTCTCTCGCCCACGCCTCAATCGCCGGTACACTACCGAACAGCCGTGGGCGAAATACAGACAATAGAATTGGCTGACGGTTCGATTATTAAACTCAATACTGATAGTGAAATAGAAGTTGATTTCAGGCAACGCACACGAAGCGTTCGCCTCATCAGCGGTGAGGCCCTGTTTGATGTCGCAAGCAATCCTGACCGGCCATTCATCGTCTATTCGGGTGAGACTGTTTCTGAGGCCGTTGGCACATCTTTCGTTGTCCGCCTTCGTGACAGGATTACTGAATTGGCCGTTGTTGAGGGGAAGGTGGCGTTTTCAATCCTATCGAAAACGGTGAGCGCGCCCGCGCAGCCCTCATCGATCGCGACATCGATGCCAGAACCGCTCACGACGAGCGGCGTGATCGTCGGCGCGGGCCAAACACTGACTTCAGAGACAATACCGATCGAAGCGGCGGGTAATCCAAATCCGGACTTGCCAACCATAGAGACGCGAGAAATCCAGCGAAAACTATCCTGGACCGAAGGGTTATTTGATTTTTCCGAAACGCCGCTTGACGAAGTCGTTGCTGAGATTTCGCGCCATAACAATGTCACGATAGAGATTGTCGATGCTGATTTGAGAGCATTGAAATTTGGCGGCATGTTTCGCACCGGTGATGTGGACCAATTGCTTGAAGCACTTGAAGGCCTCGGCATTGCTGTTGAACACGCCGGCGATGACCGTATTTTGCTGCGCAAGGCCGAAAACACCTGATCTTGCGCATTGATTTCAACACCCTCCCCCATTTCATTGCACTGCAGCAATGATGCAGTTCAGCAACACCTGGACCCCAAAGCCGGGAATATAATCGGTGCACTGGCGGATTTGCGCTGCCATTCGCACGGGTTAACATGGCCGTCTCGCTACGCGATGACGATCGCCATGACGTTGGGTTTGAACAGGATGCGATTGGTAATTCGATGCGCGATTCTTGTAGCGATATTGGGTGGGCTCTTTTTTCCGAACGGCGCGACAGCACGAAGCGCGGAACAAGCAGTCAAGTCGCTCAATATTCCTGCGCAGAACGCAGAGGACGCAGTAAAATCGCTTGCGCGTGCGCATCGACGATCTGTCCTGTTTCAAACTGAAGATGTTACGGCGATAAATTCCAAACCGCTAAAGGGTGATTTCACCCTGCGGCGGGCTCTCGAAGAGATGTTTGAGGGCACCAGCCTGCAAGGCGGCCTGACTGAAAACGGGGTGATCACCGTATCGCCCCGCAAAATTGAAAACCTGTCAGGAGGGGATAGACCCGTGAAACGATCAAGATTTTTTTTAACGTCTGCACTGTCGACATTGGCGGCAACCGCGGCGATCGCACAGGACACCACACCAGCTAGTGAAAACCAGGATGTAATCGTTGTCATAGGCTCGCAGATTAAGGGCTCCAATATCGCGGGCGCCTTGCCGGTAACGGTTTTAGACCAAGAGGCTATTGAGTTGACCGGAGCGGTCAGCGGCGATGAATTGCTCGCGTCAATCCCGCAGATTGGTCAGGCAACGTTCAATGGCATTGGCTTCACAGGCGTCAATGGCGCCCAGGGTGATATCTCCTCGATTAATCTTAGGGCTATTGGCACGGGCAATACGCTTGTCCTCCTCAACGGCCGCCGGATGGTGTTGCACCCCGGCACCCAGGTCGAAAATCTGGTGCCCGTGAATTCGGTCAATTCAAACGCGATACCGGTAACCGGAATTTCAAGGATCGAAGTGCTGCGAGACGGCGCGGCGGCGCTTTACGGCACTGATGCTGTTGCGGGTGTTATCAATACGGTTCTCAAGAGCGATTTCGAAGGACTGATTGGCTCCGTTCAATATGGCGCAAGCGAAGGCACCAGCCTTGATGAGCTGAAGGCGACGATCGAAGCGGGCCATACGTTCAACGATGGTCGGACCAATATTTCTTTCTTCGGCAATTTTCTCAACCGCAATGGCATGCCAGCGACAGATCTCATCAACTCCTCCACAGAAGATTTGCGCGATTTCTTCGTCGGCACGCCCTTTGAAGGCGATACGCAGTTAAGGAATCTATCAACCCAGACGCCCTTTGGCGAATTCCGGGCCCTTAACGGATCCATTGCAGCGATTGGCGATGATGATTTCCATATTCAGCCGGACACTTTGTCCGGATGCCTCGTGGCGTTACCCAATGGCGTATGCGCCGATAATGGCGGATCGATTGATACGGCGTTGCGGCTGGACCGCGCCCGCTACCGCGATCTCATTGGCGATACGAAACGCGGTAATGGATTTATCTTCCTCAATCATGACCTCAATAATGATCTGGAGCTCTTTGCGGAAGCCTCATATTACCGCTCAAGCTTCTTCCGCCGTCGCGAAACAGCGCAAATGCTGTCAAGCAATCGAATTGTCGTTCCCCTGTCGAATTTTCACAATGTGTTTGGTGACGACCTGCAAATTCGCGACTTGCGACCGATCGATACAGGTCAGCGCAACATCAATGTCGACAATGACAGTGTCCGGATTTTAGGCGGCATTCGCGGTGAAATCGCTGGCGGCTGGGACGTCGACAGCGCGGTGTTGTACTCCGAGGCGACGACCGAAAGCGTTACAAACAGAATCAGCAATACGCTGTTTCAGCAATCCCTCGCACTTTCGACACCGGATGCATATAACCCGTTTATTGGTGGTGATCCCCTTGATACCAACGCGCCAAATGCGGGGATTAATTCACAAGCGACGATCGACAGCTTTATCGTTGACGTGTCGCGCCGGAGCAAAACCACCTTGCTGCTCGCCGACATGAAGTTCTCCAATGCTGACTTCATGGAGCTTCCAGCGGGCGGCCTCGGAGTCGCTTTTGGTTTGGAAGCACGGCGCGAAAGTTTTCTTGACGACAGGGATGACCGCCTCGACGGAACGATTACATTTACTGACCTTGTCACTGGCGTAACGAATGGCAGCGACGTGATGGGCACCAGTCCAACGCCGGATACGAGCGGCGCCCGGACCGTTTACTCGGCGTTTGTTGAAACTGCTGTTCCAGTCATAAGCCCCGAGATGAATATCCCTCTGGTTGAGAGTCTCGACCTGCAATTGGCAGCGCGCTTTGAAAGCTTTACAGATGTTGGCGAAGTGCTGAAGCCGAAAGTCGCCATTTCCTGGTATCCAGCGTCATGGCTGCAAATTCGCGGCGCTTACGCTCGTGGATTCCGGGCGCCGAACCTCGAGCAAATCAATGCCAATGGCATTCGACGGGTTAATGGAGGCCGCGAAGACTGGGTCGTTTGCGAGGCGACAGCACGCGCCAATATGACAGCTTTTAATACTGGCGATTGCGACGGCAACTCTGTCGAAAGTGTTCGCGGCGGCGGACCAAACCTGATGCCTGAGAGCAATCAGAACTTTTCTCTTGGCGCCGTCTTCCAGCCGCAAGGCTCCGGTTTGACGTTAACCGTCGATTACTGGAAAATTAAGCAAACAGATGTTGTTGGCATTTTCAGCGATCAAAATCAGATCTCGCTTGACTATCTTTTGCGCGTACAGGGAAGTTCAAACCCGAATGTTATACGCGACACGCCTGATGCTGCGGCGGTCGCATTGTTTACGGCGGCCGGATTAACGCCAGCCGGTGATATCCTGGAAGTGGTTGACGATTATACCAATCTTAACCCACGCCAGGCGGAAGGCCTGGATTTCGGCTTGTTCTACGATCTTGATACAAGCATCGGCGAATTCCACTTCTCCGCAAACGCGGCGCACTTGTTGAATTTCTTCCAGGATCCGTCTGCAGACGGCGCCGCGTTGCTGGCGGCGGTTAACGCCGGAATAATTGACAGCGCCGTCGATGTTCCGGGTCAGGATTCACTCGTTGAACAAAATGGCCGGCCAAAATGGCGCGGTTCAGCGGGGATACGCTTTAGAAACGGCCCGTTCGGCGCCGGCGTGTTCGGACGGTATGTCGGCCCTGTTGTCGATACGTCTGTCACTGGACCAGGCGGAGAGATATTCCGTGTCGATGACTGGTACTCCATCAACCTATACGCCCAGTACACGATCGAGAACGCAGGCGTTGCGTCCAATACAAGACTGCGCTTCGGCGTTCGCAATTTGACAGACCAGGGACCGCCATTTGCGGATGAGTTTGCTACAGGCTTTTACGAAGAACTGCATTCGAGCCGCGGACGCTACTGGTATGGCAGCATCCGTAAAGAGTTCTAGTGACGAGTACCAAAAAGGGCGGCCGGGAAATCGGCCGCCCTTTTTGTTGTTGCGTTCAAGAGATCACGAAGTCAGTTAATCGCCTAACGTTCGGAAAGGCGTATAGATTATGCGCATATTGCTATTGCTTTTTTTCGCGTTCGCAGGGTTTGCCGCGCATGCGCAAGAAGATGAAAAATGTGAAAACGCCCTGGCCATTCTCGACGCTGACTTTGAAGGCGCCCGGATGTCATCATGCGAAGCAACGCGCAAAAATTTCATTGTCAGAATTGATCCTGAAAACAAACCCATCAATCCAAGCCCCTGGTACGCATTTCGCGTCACTCCAAAACAGACGGGCGATCTCAAAATCATCATACGCTATTCCGACGCCAAGCACCGCTACTGGCCCAAGCGCAGCAGCGACGTCAGGAATTGGCGCCCGATCGATCCAAATCGTATTCGCGAAAGGCGGCGCGGTAAGCGGGTCACGATGCGCCTCGCAATGGAGACGGACCCGTTCATCATTGCCGGGCAGGAACTGCTTTTAACCGGCGGTTACGAAAACTGGTCAGGCAACATTGCTGAAAAAGCCAATCTCAACCTCCAAACCATCGGCGAATCCGTTGAGGGCCGTCCTATCAGAGCCCTCATGAGCGCGCCCCAGACCCAGGGCCCCGAAAAAGAATTTGTGCTTTTTGTTGGACGTCAGCACCCGCCGGAGCTTACAGGCGCCTTTGCAATGCTGCCATTTCTCGAGACAGTTTTTGGCGATACCGCGCTTGCCCAAAAATTCAGAGCACGGTTTCATATCATCGCTGTGCCTTTGATGAACCCTGACGGTGTCGCCAATGGTCACTGGCGGCACAATATGAACGGCGTTGATCTTAATCGCGACTGGGGCCCATTCACCCAGCCCGAAACACAGGCGGTCAAAAAGCTCCTAGATGATATCGACGCTGACGAGAACAGCCAATTCAGATTGATGCTCGATTTTCATTCAACGAACAGAAACGTTTTTTATACGCAGTCCAATGATGAAGTGACGAATCCACCGGGCTTTACTTTAAACTGGTTCGCTGGCGCTAATGAGCGTCTCAAAGGTTACGAATATGAACACGCGTTACGACCGCATTCCGACCTCGCGACGTCAAAAAACTATATCTTTGGCCGCTTCGGCGCGCCGGGCATCACCTACGAGCTCGGGGATCATACGGATCGCACGTTAATTAGAACTTCCGCTAAAATATTTGCTGAGGAAATGATGGAAACCCTCCTCGAAGGCGGCTCAGCGGAATAAATTTCACGCACTGCCCGATATCGGTTTCGTGACATCGACGGAAAACGTCAATACGTTCTCTTGATGATCAGACGCTTTCTCATGCTCGCCACCGATATCGGTATGCTGCTTTATTGGAGCATCACCGCACTCATGGCGCTGTCGATCATCGCCCTTCCCGGAGAGTGGCTTTTTAAAGACTACCATGATCCGCGGGTTATGGCCTGGAACTGGTCGTTCCTCCCGCTGGATTTGCTGTTGTCGTTCACCGGACTTTGGGCCCTGCGTCTTGAACGACGCGGTAATCCCGCCTGGAAGATCTGGGCGGCGGTGTCGATGACTTTGACCACATGCGCAGGGCTGATGGCCATCAGCTATTGGTTGATTGTGCAAGATTTTGATGTGACATGGTGGATTCCAAATTTGTTTTTAATGCTCTGGCCGATCCCGTTTCTTTTTAACCTCAGCAAATCCGGTTAATCTTATGTCTGTGAAGCGATGAAGGCAGCCATCAACACACGATACGGATCGCCGGATGTGCTCGACATCCGCGAGACGCCCAAACCAGAACCGAAAAGTGGTGAAGTCCGGGTCAAAATCCACGCAACGACGGTCGGCCGCACCGATAGCTGCGCGCTGAAAGCGCATCCGTTTTTTATGCGGCTTGTCACCGGCCTATGGCGGCCGAAGAAAACAATCCTCGGTCTGGATTTCGCCGGGACCATCGACGCCGTCGGGTCAGGCTGCACCAGATTTTCACCGGGAGATCGCGTTTTTGGCCTGACGCCGGACGGCTTTGGCGCCCATGCTGAATATGTGTGTGTCCCGGAAGGCGGGCCGATCACAGCCATGCCGGCAGGCAAGGATTTTGGCGATGTCGTCGTCTGTGAAGGTGCATGGTATGCGGATACGAATTTGAAAAAATTCAAAATCGGACCAGGCCATAAAATTCTGATCTACGGCGCCTCCGGCGCTATCGGCACATCGGCGGTACAGCTTTCGAAATCTTATGGCGCCGAAGTGACCGCAGTTGTTTCAACGCCCCATCTTGACCTTGCAAAACGCCTCGGCGCTGATCGTATCATTGACTATACCGTCGAAGATTTTACCAAAATCGGCGAACAGTTCGATTTTGTTTTTGACGCCGTCGGGAAAACCACTTTTTTCAAATGCCGCCCGCTCTTAAAACCCGATGGCGTTTTCGCCGCCACCGATCTCGGACCATACTGGCAAAACATTTTTCTGCCATTGTGGTCGTCGATCACCGGCAATGGACGGGTCGTGTTCCCGATGCCTGAAAGCAGCCGGACTGTTGTTGATTTCATCAAAGCCCGCATCGACGCTGGCGAATTCAATGCCGTGATCGACCGAAGATATCCGCTGCAAGAGATCGCAGACGCCTATCGCTATGTTGGAACCGAACAAAAGGTCGGGATTGTTGTCATCGATGTCTTACCGTGATCAGACTCCGTGAAACTCCTTGAGCTTGTGACGGTCGCTATCCGCCATAGCTGCTAAGTCGCAAGACGGCGCTGAAAGAAAGACAGGATTTCATCGCGCGCAGCGATCGTTGGTTGGCCCTCTTCATTGATGAGGTGCGCCGTCACAACACTATGGGGGCCATGGGGCGCGAAGAAAGGCGGCACATCGGCGTTCGCCGCTTCGTCGGGCAACACGTTGCCCTCAAACCGATCACCAAGTGCTTGCTCATAAGCAGCAAAGCGTTGCGCCATACAGAACTTGTCCCCTTCAAAGCGATAGGCGAGAACCGTAAGGTCTTCCCGCTCCAGCCGCTCGCGCACCGCCGCGATTTCATCGGGTGCGATTTCCAGACCGCCCGGGTCATTCAGGGGAAGCGATGGTTGTGACAGAACCGGCGCGAGAACTGACGGCTCCAGCATCATCGACAGGGCGAAGTTTCCCGTAAAGCACATGCCAATAGCGCCGACGCCCGGTCCGCCGCATTCCTCATGGGCGAGACGCGCGAGTGCGCGAAGCCATTGGGTGACGGGGCTCGAGCTGTTTGCCTCAAGCGCGCGAAACTCAGCGCTGACACATGCCCGCTGAAAGACCCTCACGCCGTCTTCCACAAGCGCTACGGCGCCGTCCCTGCCAAACAGCGAAGGCATATAAACCGTAAAGCCGGCATCGCGAACCCAGCGCGCAAAACGCGCAACATGAGGGCTGATCCCCGGCATCTCTGTCATCACGATCACGGCCGGTCCCGAGCCCATCACATGCACGACCTTGGTCACGCCATCCAGCGTGATGTCGCGTTGTGTGAAATCCTCAAGCCGGTCATCTTTGTTCATATCGCGTGTTGGCATCGAATGATTCTCCTGTTCAAGGTTTCAAATGACCGCTGCTCAGCCGAAATCAATGGCCGCTCGCGCTAAAAGATTTTGATGATCGCGAGATCGGGGCGCGCGGCGGCGATAAGCAAACCCAGCGTCACAGCGATAAAAAACCCGGTGAGAAATTTGTTGCGGGACGCCGCCCCTGTTTTGAAAAGTATAAAAGATGCGCCGCCATTGGAGACAACGCCCATCATCAGGACACCCCAAGGAAAGATGTTGTTGAAGAGCAGCCAGATGCCCCCGCCATAACCGGTGAGCAGCGCTATCATGGCAACGCCATAGAGACGAAAAAACGTCGTTTTATGCGCGTCAACCGACATCACCGCGCCCAGCCGCGCCTTTTGCATGAACAAAAACGGCAATGCGACAAATGGAAGGGTCACCGCGATTTTGACAGAAAATAAGAGTGCCAATAGGGTCATAAGCTGATACCTTATTTCGAACTTAGCTTCTGATAGGATAGCTGAAACCGAATGTCAAACTCAGATAGACGCATCCGTTCGCCCATTCCGCTGGATCAATGCGGAACCGTCGCCGCCGCCGACATCATCGGAGATCGATGGTCGCTCTTGATCATCCGGGAGGTGTTTTACGGCGTGAAGCGTTATGACGATATTCGCGATGACATCAATATTCCACGTTCGGTGCTGACGTCACGACTGAAGCGGCTTGTGGAGCACGGCATATTAGAGCGCGAACCCTATCGCGAAGAAGGCGCCAGAACCCGTTATGCATATGTCCTGACAATCGCAGGCAAAGAGCTGGGCCTTGCTTTGCTGGCGCTGGCGCAATGGGGCGACAAATATGAAAGACAAAAAAAGCCCGCGATTAAGATACTGGACGCAGAAACAAAACGGCAGTTGAAAGTCGGCCTCATCGAAAAGAGCGATCCCGGCCGGCCGTTGTCAAAGATCATCATCAAGCCGAATTTATGATGGCTGAATGAGATGCGGAGACAGCGTCACATACCTGCGAATGTAGAGCAACCAAAGGCGCCGATGATGAGGACCGTCCTTAAATGATGCCACGCAGCCCACCGGCCCAGCTCAATTTTTAGCGCGTCGCTTGAAAGGCTGTGATTTGCAAAACCGGCATTCGCCTTTTGAAAGTATAAAAAGAAAATACCCAGCGCTGAGAGGCATAGGGCAGCGGCGATCCAGCGCAGCATCATGCCGTCGGGCGCCAAAACCGCCACCAGCACGGCGAGAACAACCGCAGCAGAAGTCAGCGGTGCAAAATAGCGAAACAAGCTCGGCCCGACATCTTTGTGCAATCTGAAAAATTCCTCCGCCGGCATTTTTCGCCAGTAAGGTACAAGGATTGCGCCTTCCGTCAGGAGACTGCCGGCATAGAGTCCGATGATAATCGTCGATAAGGGGCCGAGCCATTCAAGCATTATCTGACTTTCCTGCAATACGATGAATCCACAAACCGAGGGCGAGGAAAAGGATAAGCTCTGCGAGTAAAGAGGGCGCAATCTGGGGCCCAAGAAGCAGGCCAGGATCATTTGCTGCTATCCGCGCAAGCCCGCCGACAACAATCATGGCGATGATTGCCATCAAAACGCCGCGCAATTGCTTCAGGAAGATACTTCCTGCCAGCATGAACAGCCCTGCCCCAAGCCACACGCCGCCGAGAAAACGCACATGACTATCCTGAGCGGCAAATGCGGCGCGATCAGTTACCTCCAGAAAATCAATCGGCCCTTGCCATCCAAGCGTTACAATGCCGCCAAGAGCGACATTCAACCCGAGCCAGATAATCGCAGCGCCGGTCAGTGCAAGGATTACCCTTAAAATAATATCGATCATTGCTGCCCGCCTTTGCTGGACGAGCGAACCGGCGTCCAAAAATTTGTTCTGCAGAAGGGCCCGAGGCAGCCTTTGACCTTTAAAGAGCCGTCATCCTGTAACGCCATACTTGACCTGAAGGTCTTGCCATCTTCCGGATTATAAATATGGCCCCGCCGCCAACCGGATTTTCCTTTAACGAAACCCCAGACGATGGGAACGCCAACCAGCGGTCGCGAGCGAAGCGCTTCATCAAGATTTCTCGCGTCTTGTTGCGTGTCCGTCGATTGCGGATCGACCCAGACCAGCGTGCCAATCGGTGTGCCGTCTCCGGCGTCACTGATCTCCACATGCCCGTCCCTCGCCTCGGTCAGCCAGAGCCCATAAACGTCATGGGCCGCGGCGAATACTGAGGTCGGCGCCATGATCAGAACAAAGAAAAACAGCTTGAAACCCATGGGGAACTCCATATATATTATACGCGTATATTTAAATAGCTCAATGATGTCAAACCCCGCCTTTTAAGGACGGGAGAAATGAACCCGGCAATGTCTAAGAAAACGGGCGCCAAGGCCCCGCGCAGAGGACGGCCCGCCATGTCCGACGCAAAAAAAGAGGAGATGAAAGCGCTGATCGCGAAAACCGCCCAGCAGCTTTTTAACGAAGAGGGCTATGCAGAAATCTCTATGAGACGGTTGGCGCAAGAGATCGGCTGTACGCCGATGACGCTTTATAATTATTACGGCGGCAAGTTAGACGTGCTGCAGACCCTATGGGGAAGCGTATTCGATGACTTGTTCCGTGCGCTTGATGCGCTGCACCCGGAAAAAGACCCCGCCAAATATCTGACGACACTTTCAACGGCCTATGTACAATATTGGCTGCAGCACACCGATCACTATCGCCTGGTTTTTATGGCGGAAGGCGTTACCCAACCGGAAGTCAGTATTTTCCTGGATAATCCCGATATCATCGCGCGCTTTATGATTTTCGGCGACGCTTTGTCGAATGCCAGCAAACACGGTCTCGATCAGGATCAGTTAAAACTGAAGCTCGATCTCCTTATCTGTGTGCTGCACGGCATTGCCCATAACCACATCACCATCAGCGGCTATCCGTGGTCGTCACCGGATGATTTGGTGCGTGTTGCCATAGACGGCCTGCTGGCGGCTTAGAAACTTTATGCCAGCTGAATGTCGTGCTGACGCCGACGAAAACAGATCCTCCAACTTCATTCAAGAACAACAATCACCGGATTGAATTGGCGGGCATTTCACGTCGCCATATGAACAATAAACACAGCAGTCGCCCGCCTCAGGTTTCAATACGGCGCCACACCCCTTGCAGTCGTAAAAATACTGGCAGGCATCGGTCGGCATCGTATCAAGGCAAGCATGGCCGCATTCGGGACACGTAATTGTGGATAGCAATATTGGCGTAAAAGGCGGTTCGCTCATTGGTTGTGCTTCCGAAATCTTATGGGCGCTTCCCCGCCCATTATACTGTCACGGTCAACCGCATCTCACGCTTTCGGGCAATTGCGAAACAATATCGGGCTGGCGGGTTCGACGCCGAGGTCTTGTATGGGACGCGCCCACCATCCAACGTCGCGCCATGAGCCTTTTTTAAACCCAACACCACGATATATGCCGACCGGTTCAAAGCCAACGCTTTCGTGCAAGTGAACACTGCCAGGGTTTGGCAGTGCTATCCCCGCATAGGCTTTTCCAAAACCCTGTTGTTTTAAGAGTGTAAAGAGGCGCTCATAAAGACGCCGCCCAATACCACGCCTTTGCGCCTTCTCGCGCACATAGACGCTGACGTCGCAGGACCACTGATAGGCGTGACGCGTTCGGTGTTGGTTTGCATATGCATAGCCGAGGACAGCCTCCCCCTCCTCCGCCACCAGCCACGGGTGGCTGATCAGCGTCTTTTCAATTCTCTCCGCAATTTCCTGGGCGTCAGGCGGCTCGCGCTCAAATGAGATAAAACTATCACGGACGATGGGTGCATAGATCTCCGCAACAGACGCGCTATCCGCAGGCGTTACGATGCGAATGTCCATGACGTCTCCGGTGAATAGGTAACAGGCTTCGTTTGTTATGCCTCTTCCGGCGCCAGTTTGTCCTGCGTTCTTTCAGTAAAGTCGCTCGCATCATGGCGTTCATGGAGTTGCTCTTCGAGCGGGCCCCAGGTTCGGTTCACCATACGTCCGCGTTTGACCGCGTCCCGTTCTGCAACTTCCTGCACCCATCGATTGAGGTGTTTGTATTCATGGGTCTGCAGGAACTCTGCGGCTTCATAAACCTTGTTCAAGACAACGCCAGCGTACCACGGCCAGATCGCCATATCGGCGATCGTATAATCGGCGCCGCTGATATATTGATTATCCGCCAGACGACGGTCGAGCACATCAAGCTGGCGTTTGACCTCCATGGCAAAACGATTAATCGGATACTCAAATTTCTCCGGCGCATAGCTATAGAAATGACCAAAGCCGCCGCCGAGATAAGGCGCACTGCCCATCAGCCAAAACAACCAAGAAAGACATTCCGTTCGATTATTAGACTCAGACGGCAGAAAGGCGCCGAACTTTTCCGCAAGATAGAGAAGGATCGCGCCTGATTCAAAAACGCGTGTCGGCGCTATTGTCGAATGATCCATCAGCGCCGGAATTTTTGAGTTCGGATTCACACCGACAAAACCACTGCTGAACTGGTCGCCATCGCCAATCCTGATCAAATGGGCGTCATATTCAGCGCCTGAAAATCCGCGCGCCAGTAACTCCTCCAGCATGATGGTGATCTTCACGCCGTTGGGCGTCGCGAGGGAATAGAGCTGAAGCGGATGCTTGCCCACCGGCAGTACTTTTTCATGGGTTGCGCCTGCGATGGGCCGGTTAATATTGGCAAAAGCGCCGCCATTTTCAGCGTCCCATTTCCATATTTTCGGCGGCGTGTAGGCTGTTGCATCAGTCATTGATTGGTTCCGTTCAATTGTCAGCAGCGGAACGTAGGTAGCACAACGCTTTAATTCAACGCAGTTTTATTTGAGGGGGCGTAAGGGACGCTCAATAGGCGCCCAAACTACAGGCATCCGGCTTCAAATATCGCGCCGCTTGCCTCGATAAGGCGATCGTCTTTGTCGAATCGTAAATACAGCTGTAATTCCGTGTTGCATGGCAACCCGCCAAGGAATTGTCTGTAGGTCTCGACATTCTTTACGATCGGTGGCGAAGGTTGTCGAAAGGTCTCGTCCGGCTTTTCGAATTTTAAGTCCTGCAATTTCGCTTCAGCAGCGCCTCGCTCCAGGCTTTCTACAATCAGTTTTGGTTCGATCGAAACGCGTTCGCCCCATCGCCCGGTTGTTACGTTTTCTTGAATCTCATCACGAAGTTCGCGCACATGGGGACCCATCTCCGCCTCGGCCTCGCGATTAGCGTCCCAAAACACAACCCCCCAATACAGTGAAGGACCCGCCAAGCCGATTATGCCGGCGCCAACAACAGCTGCTACAATCGCAATCCAAAGATTTCGCCGTCGCATAACAAGCTCTCTTTGTTTTCGCAGCATTCAAGAGGTCGCCAGCGCCACGCTCCAGAATTGATATACGCGTCAGAGGCCAGCGCAAAAGCAAGATTGTGTTTCGCCCGCTTCAAACAGCGCCCCTCCCTCTCACCCCCGTGAGTTGCTCTTGTGCAGCGCAACAAATAGGGTGCGCCATTACCGGCCCAATAACCGGCCAAAGCCCCGAAACACGACAGCTCACGAAGGATTTCGCCCATGTCCCAGCACGCCAACGCCCCGCTTAGCGCAATCGTCACCGGCTCCACCTCGGGCATCGGGCTCGGGATTGCGACGGCGTTTGCCGCTGAGGGCTGGAATGTGATGCTCAACGGCTTTGGCGATGCTGACGAGATTGAGGCGATCCGCGCCGGGCTCGAGAGCGATCACGGCGTCAGCGTTCATTATAATGGTGCGGACATGACCAAGCCCGAGGAAATCCGCGGACTTGTCGAAGAAGCGCGCAGCGCGTTCGGCCATATTGATGTGCTGGTCAATAATGCGGGCATTCAGCATGTCTCACCCGTTGAGGAATTTCCCGACGCCAAATGGGACGCGATCATCGCAATCAACCTGTCGTCAGCGTTTCATACAACCAAAGCCGTATTCGGCGCCATGAAAGAGCGCAAACATGGGCGCATCATCAATGTGGCCTCAGCTCACGGCCTTGTCGCCTCACCTTTCAAGTCGGCCTATGTTGCGGCGAAGCACGGTATTGTCGGTTTCACCAAAACCATCGCCCTGGAAGGCGCCGAACATGGCGTCACCTGCAATGCGATTTGCCCCGGCTATGTGAAAACGCCTTTGGTCGAAAAACAAATCCCCGACACCGCAAAAGCGCGCGGCATCAGCGAAGAAGAAGTTGTCGCCAACGTTCTCCTTCATGCCCAACCGACAAAACAATTTGTGACCGTGGAACAGATCGGCGCCCTCGCCGTCTTTTTGTGTTCCGACAACGCAGCGCAAATTACTGGCGCCGCACATCAGATTGATGGCGGCTGGGTCGCCCAATAATGGTGGAGACTGTCACCAAAAAAATCAATCTCGCTTTTCAGGGCGGTGGTTCCCATGGCGCTGTCACCTGGGGCGTTGCCGACCGGCTGCTTGAAGATCCGCGCATCGAAATTGATGCGATTTCCGGGTGCAGTGCCGGCGCCCTGAATGCAACGGCTGTGGCTTACGGACTTTTCAACGGCGGCAAAACCGGCGCCCGCGAAACCCTGGAGCTTTTGTGGCGCCGGGTCAGCGATGCGGGCAAACTTTATAGCCCTGTGCGCAGCGATTTCTTTCCCATGATCCCTGGCGCTGCCGATATGATCAGCGCCCTTTCCTTTCAGGCCTTCGACGTCATGACGCGCGCGCTTTCGCCCTATCAGTTCAATCCGTTCGACATTAATCCTTTGCGCGATATTCTCGATGACTGCATCGATTTTGACGCCTTACGGCACTGCACGACCACAAGACTTTTCATTGCTGCGACCAATGTCAAAAGCGGCAAAGTCCATGTGTTCAATTGCAAGGACATCTCTACCGATGTTGTTTGCGCCTCCGCCTGCCTGCCGTTTTTATTCAAGGCTGTCGAAGTTGACGGTGAACATTTCTGGGATGGCGGCTATATGGGCAATCCGGTCTTGTTTCCGTTCTTCTACGAAGCCGAAGCATCCGATGTTGTTATTGTTCATGTAAACCCCATTGAACGCGAAGAGGTGCCGACAACGGCGCCGGAAATTATGAACCGTGTCAACGAAATCAGCTTTAACTCGTCCTTGATGCGCGAATTGCGCGCGATCAGTTTTGTCCACAAACTGCTCGATGATGGTTGGCTCAAAGATGAATATCGCGACCGCCTGCGCGATATCCGCATCCATTCAATCCGTTCCGACAGAGCGATCGCCGATATTGATATCGCCAGCAAATTCCGCACGGATTGGGCTTTCCTGACCGAGTTAAAAAACAAAGGCCGCGATATCGCCGACACCTGGCTCACCGAAAATTTCGACAGCGTCGGCGAAAAATCTTCGGTGAATTTGCGCGAAATGTTTGAGTGAGATCGGCGTAAAGCGCCAACAGTGTGATCAAATCAATTGACCAGCAGATTGCCAATATCGAGCAGTTTCACAAATGAATTCCGCATTCAGTTTTGCCGCGGGCGCTCCAGCGGCCATCGCGTGCATCTTCTCCCTGAATGGTTGGCGACGTGCATGGCGCGCATCCGATCGACCGATAGCCTTCCGCCCATAGCGGATGTCGCGGCAATTTGTGCGCTTCATAGTAGTGCTCAATATCTTGCTCTGACCAATCAGCAAGAGGGCTTAGTTTGATACGCATTTCATTGTCGCACTCGAATATGCGGATATTTTGCCGGGCCGCCGTCTGGTAACGTTTTCGGCCCGATATCCATGCGCTGAATGGCGATAATGCGCTTTTCAAGACGGCCTTTTTTCGAATGGCGCAACACGCGTCTGGGTCCAGCTGATGCAGGCTGCCGTCCGGGTCCAGCTCGGCCAGTGCAAGTCGATTCGGGAGAGACGATCGAACATTGCGAAGGCCGAGCTGGTGCGCCAGGGTCTGGCGGTAGTGAAGTGTTTTTTCAAAGTGACGTCCGGTATCCAGGAAAATGACTGGTATATCCTTGTCAAATTCTGCGAGCATATGAAGGAGCACAGCCGCATCGGCCCCGAAAGATGACACCAGAACGATTTCGCCGCTGAAAAGATCAAGGGCATTTCGGAGAATGCATTCTGCGCGCACATTTTCGTGCTCAACATTCAGCAAATCAACAATCGGTTGCGCCGCATGAAAACCCGACGGACTATGAGCTGTATGCAATTGCATCACGCTGCCCCCTCCAGATTTGGATCAGTTCAAAGAAGCGCGATTTGTTATGGACATTGACATAGCGCCCGGCGTAACTGGCGAGGCGCTGATAAAACAGGTCCGAAATTCGCGCCGCTTCCCCGTCCTCCAGTTGGTTTCCCTTTGCCATATGTGAAGCGAGAACCTGGCGCCACGCCTGTTCCATCGCATCAGGATTCGCCCAGAGCGACGAACGGCCGACAAATTTCCGGACCGTCACGCTTTTAACGCCGGCAGCGTCCCATTTTTCATGCGAGCAAAGCCGAGCAGTCCACTCTTGATCGCTGGCGTCACGTAATCCTTCGTCGAAGCCTCCGATATCCTCAAACGCCGCTCGGCGAACAAGCATATTTGACGCTGTCAGCACGGGAAATGAACCGAGCACTTCCTCAAGTGTAAGCGAAGACTGAAATGGCGTAATTTCATCAGTCGGTTTTTGTGTATTAACGCAAATGCGCGTTCGTCCAAAAACGAGGCCGATATCCGGATTGCTGTTTAATTTCTTGATCTTTCTGGTAAACGCGCGTGCGGGAATCTCATCATCCGCATCAAGGAAAGCGATGACGGCGGACCGGGTGAGCTCTGCGCCCAAATTGCGTGCAGCGGCAGCGCCGCGATGAAGCACATCAACAACGCGAATATTCCGCTTTCCACGAAGCGACGACAGCTTCGCGGTCTCTTCAAGAGACGAGCCGTCATTGATAATAACAATCTCGCATCTGACGTGACGTTGAAAAACAATGGAGGCGACCGCGCGGCGGATTGTCCGCGATGCGTTATGATAAGGAATGATCACACTGACGTCGTATGCTGAGCATGATCGCGCCCGCGGTCGTATATTGCGGAAACCAAAACGGCCGCCTTTTCGTTTTTGCATTTTATCTGGCATGTTCGACCTTTCTCTCCCCTCAAGAGCTTCAAAAGCCAGGCCATCCTGCGCAGCCCCGCGGTCGCAAAAGAGTAAGCAAAAACAATATATTGGCGCAGTGTTCGGTTCACGAGTTTTGATGGCCGGCTAACTGCCGCAATATGCAAGAGCAATGTGAGAGAATGCGCGCAATTTGAGGCATTGCGTTAATCAATCCAGGATCGGCAATTTGGCGCTAAGCGTGATCCGAAACGTTAAGCCCTGATGCCGCCGAATGGGAATATTGGAGCGATTTTGTTCCCAGCCCAATGCCCCCGTCACGGTAAGTCTTTTCCTGACTGGATGTGAAAGGCCGACCGACGCTCTTAGCGCCCTATCGCTCCGCGACATTGGAAAATCTCGACTGAATACACCTTCATAGCGACGTTCACGCCAAAACAGCGCAACATGCATTTTCGTCGCTGAGCTAGCAAATTGCCTCTCTGCGCGTAACTGTGCGCCAAGAGATTGAAAATCAAACCGAGCCGCGTCAGCATCGGAGTGTTCCGCAAAGATCACCCCATTCAATCGAAGCCGTGAGTCTGCCGGCCGCCATTGATGGCCAACATCTATTCTGTATCTTCGCTGATCAAACCCTGCGAGGCGTGCGTCGTTGTAGTCAAGGTTGCTCGCACCCAGCTGTATGAACCCGTTATGTTGTTTGTTGTGCCGGCGCCACAGCTTAACTTGCGCCGCCTCCCGTCGAAAGAGAAACTCACCATCGCGTTTTTTTTGGTCGTAGCGCATTGTCGCTTGTAACCAGCAACTGCATTTTTTACTCAATTGTCGCCGATATTGCAGCTCACCACGATAGTGTATCGTGTCTAACCCAGAGCGATCCGGATAAATATCCTTCCTCAGGTTACTTTTAACCTTCACGAAGTCCTTTTTTCTGAGCCTTTGGTCATAAATCAGTGATGCGTCAGCAAAGACGCCAACGGCAAGGCCGCTCGCCTTGACGTCATCTTCCTCGACGATCAGGCCCTGCCGTTGAGCGCCCATTGTCGCCTCAACTAAAAGGCCTGGATCGTTCGCGTTCGCGTTAAAGATAGCGGCAACAGAAAGCACAGCGCCGGCGAACCCCGCCCGGGCGCGAGCAATCCATACCTTCCTTTTACGTCGCACTACTTGCGCGCGCGCAACGGTTTCCGGGTCCGGCGCAATGATAATGCTGAGAAGCGATTCTAACGTCAGGTAAGCGCGGATCGCGCGAAACACCAAATAATCTGGAAGCGCCAGAATGCCTTTCGGATAGCCGTTTATCAGCGAAGCAAAAACCGCAACAATTGCTGGCGCCCCGATGAGCACCGCTAAGATCGCTTGCCACTCCAGTGTGTTCGCTGAATTAAAACTGGTCACATATTCGATGGCGCCAAACATAACGAGCGGGGTGAGCATGGCGCGGCGAGCTGAATTGACGAGCATATAGGGTAAAATAATCTTTCCCCTGATCGTCAGCCATGACCGGTCGAGATAATCCCCATTCCTGCTTGAGATATGATAGATTGAGCGGAACCAGCGCATGCGTTGTTCACGCATATGCTTGTAACTCGCAGGCACTTCGGAGATGTAGGTCACCTTTGGATCAACGACGACCTCATATCCCATCTCGCCGATGCGCAACGACATGTCGGTGTCCTCACCGTTCATGCCTTCAACAAATCCACCAAGCTGCCTTGGGAGCTCGGTGCGATAGAGCGCTAACATGCCCGGCACGCCAACAACGCCATTGATCGCACCGAGCGCAACCGAGTAATAACCGTGTTTTACAATCACCTCGAGGAATCGCGCATTGTCGAAAAGCGCCCCGCCTGGCGGTATAGGCAATCCGCCGACCACGCCGACTTTAGGGTCATAGAAATATCGCATGGCGCGGTGGATTGAATCCGGCGCAATCAATGTATCGGCGTCAACGCGCACGAAAAATTCGGTTTCGGCTGCAGCAAGACCTGCGTTTAGCGCATTCGATTTTCCTGGCTTCGGGACGTCGATCACTTTTCCTGTCGCCGCCTTGCATTTTGCCAGCGCAGCCTCGGCGACCTCACTTGTTCGGTCGTCGGAATTGTTATTCATGATGAGAATGATCACATTGCCGTTGTAATTACAGGCAGCCTCATCCATCGCGAAGATTGTATCAGCGATGATGTATTCTTCGTTGTGGGCAGGAACAACAAATGTCAGCGGAGGCGTAAAGTCGCCCACTTTCATGGTCAGCCGGTCATAGGTCGCTAAAACAAACCAGATTAGAAACAACACTGGCAAAAAGAGAAATACGCCAGGACCAATCCCGCCCAGCAGTGCAAAATTTCGAAGGTCCTGAACAATCGCCAAATCAAGCGATGCGATCCAAAACGAAAATAATCCGGCCGCGACAGCGCCGCCCACGAGCCGAACGATCGTTGAAAATGTTCGCTGTGGCTTGTAAGGGACTTCAATCTTTGGCGGCATGCGCCCGCGCCGGAGGAGTTTCAATGAGAAAACCCAAAAACCGAGTAATCCGCTAACGATCTCAATGAAGCTTAGCTGATATCGAACCTGCAACGTCTCATAAACAATAATGTTGATGAGGTCGAACACCGCGCAGTAGAGCGCATAGGTGAACACGATATCGGCAAACAGCAGGGTTTTGTTTTTGAGGTCGCCATTGCAGAAGCAGCAAAACGATGCACTGAAGGTGACAATAAACAGCCGGATGGGTATGGAATGGCTGCCTGTATATGGCGAGAAGATAAAATCATCATCAGGGAAAGCGGCATTCAGGAATGGGATCTGGTTGACGATAAATATCGCTGCGAAACCAATAACCAGAAATAGCGCACACGCCGCCGGCGCACGCCATATCGGGATTAAAGAGGCATATTGTTTCGGTGCGCTGTCAACGCAAAGAAATTCATTTTGAGACCTTGTTTCCGTTGCAACGGCATCGGTCATGACGCGCCTATCTCGTCAATAGCCGGAAGCTCAAAGATGATTGCAACGCCGTTGCGATCTGAATTCAAAATCTTGTTCGCAGATGCCCGCGTTAATCGCGCATATTGCTGCGCCGGATCCGCAAATCCCAATGCGCTCGCATCCACACCAACCCATATGATTGGCGCCTGATCAGGCCTGTAATCACCGCCTGCCGCTCTTATTGCGGCGGGCGGTGGTAGATACTTGCCGATCTCAGTGCGAAATTCTTGCAGTGGAATAATCGTCGCTCGGACTGTCGGCCCTTGCACCAGTCTTTCGCTGCTTGTCAGTTTAATTGTGGGCGGCGTGATGCGCGCCAGAAGCGATATGCTCTCCCGATAGGCTGAGCTCTGCATCCCGAAAGGCGCTGAGATCTGCACATGCCCGATCCGTCTAAGTCGATGAGGCAATGACTCCGCACGCATATCCTGAGGGGGCCGAAATCGCGTAAGCGCTGTCGGTTTTAATAATTGAGCAAAAGCGTCGCGACCTGGGTTGCAAATACCTATGCGGTCTTCGTTGGTGAGGATTGAAATCTCAAGCGCATTTTCAAGCCGCATTTCACTCTGCGGAAGAGTGATTTTTTTACTGAGCGGATTAGAAATCCCGATGTTGCTCGCACTATGAAGCAAACCGCCATTAAAGCTGATCGACAAAAGGCCTGCATGATCTTCGCCCAGGGCTGAACGAAAAAGCTTCAGGTTTAGCTGTGTCGGCGCCGCACCGTCAGGCATGTCCTTTAGGTCAAAGTCGATCCGCCATTTTATTTCGCGGCGAAACTGGCGCGTATGAACAGCCGCACCAAGCGCTTCAACATACAAAATATCGTCCTTGCCGAAATTTGGGCCGGCGCTCGAGCTGACATTGGCTGGGCGCAGCAAAGCGGCATCGCGAGGTCCAGACATGACGACTTCATTCATGCGACGGTCAAATCGTGGTTTGTTGGTTTTCGGGTCGATGCGAATAGAAATCCGGTTGCGAACTGCGTCCTTTGCCACGAATTCAACCCGTCTGCCTTTTTGTTCAAGCCTCAGCGCGAGGGCGAGTGTTCGTTCGCGATGCAGCTGCATATTATCGTCCGACATCAACAAACGGATCGGATCGCCAGCCAGTATTGCCGCATCTGCCGGGTGACTGATTGGCGCCGCCAGACGCAACTCGACCCTGGTGTTCGGCTTGATTTCGATGATCGCGATCCGCGAACGATCATCGGGACATTCCCCACCGGCCCCATATCCGTCCGCCGACAGCGCTACAAACAGCTCCCCTTTTTTTAAATCCGCATCCGTCAGTTCAACAGTTATTCGGTAACGCGTCCGATCCCGTTCAAATAGCAGCTCCGCCCGTTTTTCATTGTTGATCATCACCCGCATCGCGCCGCCACCCGACGAGGGTAGCTGCAATGAAAATTCCAGAACAAAGGCGCCCGCCTCAATCTGCGTGTGTTGTGTCAGCGGGAACACAAAGGACGCATAGGACGGAAAACCCGACATCGTCTTCCATTGTCCATGCGCCACCGGGATCACAATTGTGTCGCGCTTTTGCCTCGGCGCCCATGCATCATTAGCAAACCGCACTTGCCGGACATCGCCCCCCCAAAGGGAGGCGAAGCCGAGCGAGTTAAACAGCCGGCCATCCGCAATGATCATGGCAAGAGCCGCTAATCCAAGTGCGGTTATGCCAATGATCATGAGACGCATGGTGATAAACCTCCGTTTTCCTTAAGCGATCGCTTGGCGTTCTTTAACTTCGCCAGGGCGCTGCGTTGAGGTCCAGGTGGAAACGCAAGGGATCATTGCGGGATCGTGGCGCAGCGCGTACTTCACGGCGATATCCATGGTTTCCGCAAGCAATCCATTTTCAAGGGTGGTTGGTTTCAGTCCGAGGTCGATGAAGGTGGCATTTGAAACGCGCAGATCATTCTCATCGGCTTCTTTACGTGGATTATCGACAAACGCGACCTTCGCACCTGTCACCTTCGAAACAATGCTCGCCAGATCGCGAACGCGATGGCATTCGGTTATTTGATTGAGAATTTTTACGCGCGCGCCGCGCGCCGGCGGGTTTTCCACCGCAAGCGCAATACACCGAACGGTGTCTTGTATATGGATGAAGGCACGTGTTTGGCCTCCGGTGCCGTGTACGGTAAGCGGATGACCGACTGCAGCTTGCATCAAAAAACGGTTCAGGACCGTGCCGTAATCGCCGTCATAGTCAAATCGATTAATCAGTGATTCCGACAGCCGTGTTTCTTCGGTCTGCGTCCCCCAAACGATGCCCTGGTGAAGATCTGTGACGCGAATGCCGTCATTCTTGGCGTAAAACTGAAAAAGAAGCTGATCCATGGACTTCGTCATATGATAGACGCTGCCGGGATCTGTCGGGTAAAGCACTTCTCGGGAAATAAATTCGCCGGTTTCAGTTTTTATCTGAACTGGTAAATACCCTTCCGGAATCTCGAGACCAGCATCATCATAACCATAAACACCCATGGTCCCCAGATGAACGACATGAGTATCCAGTTCGAGTTCAGAGAGAATTGACAGCAAGTTGTGTGTCGCACCGATATTATTATCTACAGTGTAGGTCTTGTGGGTGGCGCTTTTCATCGAATAGGGCGCTGCGCGCTGCTCTGCGAAATGAATGACTGTATCGGGACGTACACGATTGAGCAGCGACTTCAGCGCTTCATAGTCTTTTGCAGCGTCGATTTTCTCGAAGTTAATCTGCCGGCCGGTAATGCGCGTCCAGGCCTCGAGCCGCCGTTCGGTCGACTTGATCGGCGTCAAGCTTGAAGCGCCGAGCTCAACGTCAATCAAGCGCCTCGAAAGATTGTCAACAATGGTGACGTTATAGTCTTTAGCTGAAAGATGGAGCGCTGTAGGCCAGCCGCAAAATCCATCTCCGCCGAGGATAACAATTTTCTTTTCCACGAATGATACTCCTGTTCCAAACTGTGCGCAGCATCCGATGGCGGCGCTTCCAATGCGCAAAGACACTCAAAGACCGAGCCATTACGCGAACGGAAATATATACAATTAGATCAATCGGTTATGGTTGCAGCGATTGCATAACAGCCGTTGCAGCCATGGCAGGCGAAGCAATATGCAACGCAACCGATGCAATTTGCAGTACACGGTGCAAATGTCGTTAGCACTGCCAAAAAAAGCGCGCAGCCTCACCAGGAGGCGCGCGATTCGAGTGTTGTCAGAGAGTGTTAGCTTATGTCACGCAACGTCAGAAGATCGCCCTCTGGCGCGCTCGCGTTTGCGGTAGATTGTCGATGGACTGATGTCCAACAATCGGGAGGCTTTTTGAATATTTCCGTCACAACGCGCTATCGCGTCGTCAATCGCGTCAAGCTCGATCTGCCAAAGTGGTTTCAGTTCAAACTCGCGATTTGAAAACCCAGCCGATGCGCTGCTTATGGGCTCAATATCCGTTGCTGCTGGTAACAGGCGTCCTGCCGTCGATACCTTGTCCATTAACAACGATATCACCATGGACGGCTGCACGACAGGGCCATCATTCAGGACAACGATTTGTCTGATGACATTTTGTAGTTCCCGAACATTGCCTGGCCAGTCATGTTGTTGAAGCGCTTCGATTGCCGTGTTTGTGAACTCCGAGAAATTCTTCCCCTCTTCATTGGCATATTCGACCAGGAATTCAGACGCGATCTTTGCGATATCTCCAGCGTGGTCCCGGAGAGGCGGCAACTCAATCGGCAACACATTCAACCGATAATAGAGATCCTCTCGCAATAAACCCAAACGCACACATTCAAGGGGCGTTCTATTTGTCGCCGCCACAATTCGAATGTCAGTTTCGATCGTTTTGTCGCCACCGACTTTTTGAAAACTGCCAAGCTGCAGAAAACGCAGAAGCTTTGGTTGCAGCGAGATATCCATCTCGGTGATTTCATCCAGAAACAATGTGCCGCCATTCGCGCGCGCCGCCGCCCCCTCCCGATCCGACGTAGCGCCTGTAAATGCGCCCTTGATATGTCCGAATAACTCGCTCTCAAGCAGATCTCGCGGAATCGCGCCGCAATTGAGCGCCACAAATGGCTTACCCGCACGGGGGCTGTAATCATGTACCGCGCGCGCCGCAAGTTCCTTACCAACGCCGCTCTCACCAATGATGAAAGCGGTCGCTTTGCTGCTCGCAGCGCTTTCCAATGTTTGATAAACCGCCTGCATTTCAAGTGTGTCGCCGACGAAACCGCCAAATGATTTTCGGTCGATCTTGCTTTCATATGTATTCACTATTTGGCTTAAGCGACTTTTCTCAATTGCGTTGGCAACGGTTGTGATCAGCCGTTCACTCTGGAAAGGCTTGACGAGAAAGTCGACGGCGCCGCACTGCATTGCATCAACGGCAGTGTTGATCGATCCATTCCCGGTAATCACGATCACGGGCCGCTCCGCCGCGTTCCAATCCGTTAAAATGTCAAGTCCGTCTTCGTCAGGAAGCCCAAGGTCGAGCAGAACACAGTCAAACTCCTGGACAATCGCGCGCGCCTTGGCGCCCGTATCAGCGATGCTTGTTTCATATCCGCTGTGTTCAAGCTGGGCCGTATATGTACGAGCGAGTGACGGGCTGTCTTCAACAACGAGGACTTTTGCCTTCGGTTTACCCATTTGACTTTGCCTTCTCGCCAATTCTGGCGTGCTGCTTTTCGATACTGTCAATCGTATCCGAACAGACGCCAGGTACGCGCAGAATGAGCGCCGCGGCAGCGTCTCGTTCACTTGCTTTCAAATGCGCTTCAATCCGTTTGGCCAGCAGATGCAGGCGTTCAGCGCCAATATTGCCGGCCGAACTCTTGAGCGCGTGCGCCTCATTTTCAGCTATGCGCCAGTCCTGTTTAAGCATCGCGCGCGCAATCTTCATCTGTCGGGCTTTCGTTTCGTCCATAAAGACCGTGATGATTTCAAACTGCGCCGAAAGCGGAAGGTCACGCCATTCAGTCTCAAATCGGTTTGGATCGAAGACAGTAATTGAATCGAAATCCGCCTCCTCTTCTGACCCACAGATTTCGTCATTCCCAAGCCAGTCGGCGACCGTATTCAGAAACTGCCGTCGATTAATTGGTTTCGCGACGAGATCATTCATCCCGACATTCATGCATTCCTTGCGATCGTCCTCCGAAACATTGGCCGTAAGCGCCACAATTGGCGTCTCCTTGTTCGCGGTGTTGGAGCTGCGAATTTCCCGCGTGGCTTCAAAGCCATCCATCTCCGGCATTGCCAGATCCATGAGAATCAAATCGTAAGGCCGCACGCGGCAGGCCGCCACAGCTTCAGCGCCGTTGGAAACGTGATCGACTTTTGCGCCTTTCAAGCGAAGGAGCGCCCGCGCCACCAGCGCGTTGGTTGCGCTGTCTTCGGCGATGAGAATATTGCCCCTCAACCGGTCGGGCTCTATTTCCTGCGCGTATGGTGTTTCCTGAGCGGCGCCTATTTTAAGGGGAAGGGTCATGGAAAAGGTACTCCCTTTGCTTTCTACGCTTGAAAAACGAATGTCACCGCCCATCAACTCCGCAAGTTGCCTGGAAATTGCGAGGCCAAGGCCGCTGCCGGAAAACCGGCGCTTGTATGATGCATCGACCTGTTGGAAGCTGGTAAATAACTTGTCTTGATATTTTGATTGGATGCCGATCCCTGTATCGGCAACGCTCAACACGACTTGTTCATTGTTGATTTCTGATACGGACAGAACAACACCTCCAGCATCGGTAAACTTGATAGCGTTGGAGATAAAATTCAAAAGTACCTGGCGAATCCGTCCCGAATCGCCAACGCGCCATCGGGTTAGATCGTTCGGAATCTCAACAGCAAACTCAAGCCCTTTTTCATCCGCATTCGCTTTAAAAAGATCAGCCGCACTTCTGATGCATTCATAAAGATCAAAATTCGTGTTTTCAATTTCCAGCTTTCCGGCTTCAATTTTTGACAAATCTAGTATGTCATTGATCAACACCAGTAACGTCTCCGCCGAGTTATATGCAACTTCGGCATGACTTCGGTGATCGGTTCGATCAAGCTCGTCCTTAATGAGACTGAGGCCGCCTATGATGCCGTTTAACGGCGTGCGTATTTCGTGGCTGATCGTCGCGAGGAAATCAGACTTCGCGGCGTTGGCTGCTTCAGCTTCTTCCTTCGCCGTTTTGAGGCAAGCAGCCGATTCCTCGATCTCAACTGCTGCAGCTTTACGTTCAGATATGTCCCTCAGATATGCTGTAAAATGTTTCTCGCCATTCACCTCGAATGGTGTGATCGCCAATTCAATTGGCAAACGGGCGCCGGACTTTGTAATAGCCTCAACTTCAATGCGCTTGCCGAGCACATTATGCTCTCCGGTTTCAAGGTACCGCTTGATACCGGCGAGATGGGCGCCGCGCAGTTCTTCAGGGATTATTATTTCTGCCAGGGGAGCGCCGACAACATCTTGCCTTGCATACCCAAAGATTTGCTCCGCGGCCGGGTTGAACGCCTTGATTTTTCCACTTGCATCAATTGTGATAACGCAATCCAACGCCGTGTCGGTCGCCGCGCGCCGAAATGCAATATTTTCCTTAAGGTCTTGTTCTTTTCGAACCTGATCGGTGACGTCCTGCATGATGCCGATCCATGGCGCAGCTGCCGAATTGTCGAGTTGAAGCGGCTCAGCATTCAACCAGATATTTCGATAGGCGCCCTTGTGCGATTCAACACGAAATTTGATATTGATTGCGGCCCCGCCCTTAACGCCCTCTCCGATTGCGTGCTGCACAAGATCAGAATCGTCTGGATGCAAGCGATCAACAAATTCACCAAAATCAAGGCCGCGCTCGGTTTCACCGTCGCCATCATAAAAAATGCCAAGCGACTTTGAAATACTGATGGTTTTGAACCCAACAGGGTCAAAAACGAAATGGGCAATTCGACTTAGCTTTTGCGCTTTTTGCAGAATTGCAAAAGCTGTCTCACCTTTTTGCTTAAGGCTTCGCTTGCTCATCGCTTCCCCTGCAAGCTTGGCGACGGAATACAGAACGTTGAGCTTTTGTGGGGTTAGATCAGGCCTTACCACAGTGTCGAGAACGCATACTGCGCCAACGCGGCAGCCGTCTTCACCGACGATGGGTGCGCCGGCAATGAACCGGGTGTTCGGTTTCGAAAGTCCCAGAATGGATGAGAACTCTGTATTTGTTGTTGCGTCTGAAACGATAAACAAATCATTCTCGCCAAGGATACGTTGGCAGATTTTCTTGTCACGATCGTTGTCTTGATCGTCGTCACCGTGCTGCGCGCCATAATGCAAAATATCGTCTTCGAGCAACGCTATGAATGTGCTTGGCGCCGACAGTGCTTGTGCCGCAACACGGGCAAGATGACCAAGATCTTCCTGCGCCTCGCCCAGGCCTGCGCGCAACATCTGGGCGCTTGAGGACCTTTGCTGATCGCCGTCGCTTTTGACCGTCTGTTGCATAACGTTCCTCAACCCACTGGCTAAGGACCGTTTCATTTTGCGCGCCATTAAACGCCGCCTGCGTTGCAAATTGAAAATTTGTTATAATTCAATATGTTAGCGTCAACAGTTAGCGCATATGGTGTAAAAACTTTATTAAGCAACTCGGATTTAGTTGCAGATTGCAATGGCGCCCATTGCATAATGCGTCAGAGCGGGCGGCGACGCGCCAGCAATTGAGGTTTTTGGGCACGTTGGCGCAAGGCCAATTTCGACAATGTTGGCGAAAAGCCTTCGGTGAATTTGCGCGAAATGTTCAGGCGTGTTTGGCGCCCGCCGTGGATAGGGCAGAGGTGAAAGGTTAGTGAAAGCACAATATTTGCAAGATATCATTTTTGGGTATGATTTTATCCAGTGCACGCATTTCATTAGTTGAATGGACGGCGCCGATCATCGCAGCGCTCGGGGCGCCATTCTATTCGCCGAAGACGGCCGCGCATGGCAGTGACGCGCCGGCAACCGATTACGATAGCGATATATTCATACGCGCATCGCAGCCCGAAATATTTCGCGTGCTTGATCCCGCTTCGCCGGACTTTCATGAATTCTCGCGCGGCTCCACGGTCAGTCAGGGAGCGCCGCAGGAAAGGCGCTATGAAATTCATAACCATAGAGTGCCCGGGGTTCTATTTATTCTCTTTGTCGAAACTTACTCACCGGACAGTGAGATCGCTGTCAGATCGATCATCGAGAGCGATCAACCATTTGGCGGTGTGGAGGAGTCGACTGGTCATTATCGGATAATTCCCGAAAACGACGGTTGCCGCGTTAGCCTCGCGGAGACCACTGTCTATAAAAATGGTTTGGGGAAATTTGCGCGGTCATATCACGAATTGCTGATGAAAAGAGCGCGCCGAATGGATCTAATGTTGATAAAAGCGCACGCGGAAACCATTTCCGCCTGACTCTGTTCCAGCGCACCGCTCTATTTGCCATCGACAACAATATTGTTGATAGTTTCAACAGCTGAAACAGGCAGAAGGCTTCACGCAATGAAATCGATACGTTCATTTGGCGGCAATATTTGTCTCACTGCAGTATTGTCATTGCTTGCTGGCCTTTTCGCACCTGCTTCCGCAGAAGGCTACAAAGAGCCGCCGCAGGAAATCACCGACATTGTGCTCCGTGCGCCGAGCCCACGGGTGAGCGTCTCCCCTGACGGTCAAAACTTGCTATTAAGTATTCGCGAAAGCCTGCCGCCGGTGGCTGAGATTGCAAAGCCGATGGAAAAGCTCGCCGGGTTGCGTCTCGATGCAGCGACCAATGACCGGCATCAACCGCGCGGCACCATCGGACTTGCTCTCAAAAATCTTGCATCAGACGCCCTCACGCCGATTGCATTACCCAAAAACGCCGACATCGATCAGGTCAGCTGGTCGGCGGATGGGCGCTATGTTTCATTTACAATGACGGGCGAACGCAGTGTCGGCCTGTGGGTGCTTGACGTTGAAAAAGCGACAGCAAAGCCCGTTATCAGAAACGGCGTCAACCCGATCTTCCGCGCGTCGCGCTGGCTGCCCGATGGGCGACTGCTTGTTTTTACTGTGCCTGATAAGCGCGGCCCCCGCCCCGTCCGGTCATTGACGCCGCGCGGGCCTGCGGTTTCTGACGCGACTGGCGGCGAGAAAGCACAAACCCGAACCTATCGGGATTTGCTGAAAGACCCCCATGATGAAGTGATGTTTGAATGGCTCGCAACATCGCAAATCGTGACCGTCGATGTAAAAGGCAGCAGAAAACGTAAAATTGGCCAGCCAGGCCTTTATATATCCGCGTCTTCATCGCCGGACGGGCAATATCTCCTTGTCAAAAACCTGGAAAAGCCCTTTTCCTATCAGGTGCCCTGGTACCGTTTTGGGCAAAGAAGCGAAATCTGGACGCCAACGGGGAAGATTGCTGCGACTGTCGCAAACCAGCCCCTTGCGGATAACCTTCCGGTGAACGGCGTCGTCACCGGACGCCGCAATGTCCGATGGCATCCGACAGAACCGAACCTGCTGCTATGGGCGGAAGCGCTTGACGGCGGCAATCCGAAAACAGAGGCGGCATTTCGCGACAAGCTCATGGTGCTTGCCGCGCCCTTTGCCGGCGAAGCGCGCGAGATCTTTCGTCTTGAAGATCGCTACCGGGAGGTCGATGGCATTCAAGATTCAAGTTCGCTGATTGTAACGGACTATGATCGCGATACGCGTGAGATTCGCCGACAATTAATCGATTTAGACGGCGCAACGCCAAAGATTCTGGAATTTCGAAATTTTCGCGATGAATATGCGGACCCGGGCGAGCCGCTGACAACGCGTACAAAATCCGGTAAATTCGTCGCGCGCGTTGAAGACGGACATATCTTTCTTAAGGGCGACGGCGCATCGCCCGATGGCTATCGCCCGTTCTTACGCAGCCTCGATCTTGAAACCCTTGAAACAACTGAGCTATGGCGTAATTCCGGCGAAAACTATGAACGCATTGTTGGTCTGGCGGCGGGCGACGGCGCCTTTGTCACCTATTATGAAGACCCGAAAACACCCGGCAATTATCGCCTGCATGAAGGCGACAATGCGCGGATGGTGACGGATTTTCCTGACCCGCATCCGGAACTCACCGGCATTCACCGCGAGGTCATCACCTATAAACGCAAAGACGGCATAGACCTTTCGGCGACGCTTTATCTGCCGAAAGGATATAAAGAGGGCGACAAACTGCCGGTCGTTATCTGGGCTTACCCATATGAATATAGCGACGCTGCAACCGCCGGACAGGTGCGCACGTCGAAATATCGCTTCACGCGCATCAGTCGTTACAGCCAATTATTCTTTTTGACTCAAGGCTATGCGGTGATGAGCAGCACAGCGATGCCGGTAGTCGGCGCCGACCCCGATACCGTCAATAACACGTTCATCGAACAGATCGTCGCATCCGCCGAAGCCGCGATTGATGAAACCGTGCGGCGCGGGTTTGGCGACGGTAAACGCGTTGGCGTCGGCGGCCATAGTTACGGCGCCTTTATGACCGCGCACCTTCTGGCCAATAGTGATCTCTTTCGGGCTGGCATCGCAAGGTCGGGCGCCTATAACCGCACCCTCACCCCTTTCGGTTTTCAATCTGAACGTCGCACCTATTGGGAAGCGCCGGAAAGCTATTACCGCCTCAGCCCGTTTACCGCGGCGCATAAAATTGACGAGCCGATGCTGATGACTCATGGCGCTAATGATAATAATTCCGGCACGCACCCTCAGCAATCAGAACGCATGTTTGCGGCAATCAAAGGTAATGGCGGCCGCGCAAAGCTTGTGATGTTGCCCCATGAAAGTCACGGTTATCGCGGGCGCGAGTCTGTGCTGCACACACTTGCTGAAATGATCGAATGGTTTGACCGCTATGTGAAACCGGAAGACGCCGTGACTAGTGATTAGCGCATCAATCAACCAACGCTGTCCCTGGAGCCTGAAACCAGGCGCGGTCAGCTAAGCTTAATCCAACTGATTGCGTTTGAGGCAAGCGCATCGGTTCTGCTTGTCATCGGTGCAACCTGGGAACAGCCACATTTTGACTTTTGCGCGTCCAGCCTTGCATCGGCAAACGATCGGCATGAAATCCATCACGCACCTCCCCTGTTACGGCCAGGGCGGCGTCCAACACGGGGTCTTTCCCGGAAATGTAGTCAAAAAATGAATACGGAACCCATATATCCGGTGCGATAAACATACGGTCGTCAACAGACCGAAATGGCATTACCGCCGTCGACACCTCAAGTTCAATCTTCGAATGCGGCAACATCATTTCGCTCGAATTTAAGAACAGGTTTGGACCAGACCCCGTTGGCTGACCTATCGTAATTGTGGAGGACAGCTCATATTCCATTTTTGCCGCAGCGATAGAGGCGGCTGAAACAGAATCCGTTCCAACCAAAACAACATATGTACGAAGATTTTGATCATCCAACCGGTACGCCGACAACAAAGTCGGGATTGGGTCAGCGACATTTATCCACCCGCCGGGATTATTTCGAATGTCCAAAATGAAACGCTCCACATCAGAATTCCGAAGAACCTGAAACCATTCAAGATTGAAGTCTAAGGCCGTGTCAGTTGGTGATTGATTGTCAGGCCTGTTAATCTGGACGTACATTGTTTTTTCATCGGCGAGATATGAGTATGAATAATTCTTATCCAAATTCCTTAGGTATAAAGGCGGAGAAAACTCGAAGATATCCGTAAGGCTTGTCCAGCCATCCGGAATAGGATCTGTGCCAGTTGCTGTATAATCTTCTCGAAAACGTTTAGCGAAACTCACCGCCTGAGTTTGCGTCAGCGCCGCAGGGCTCTGAGCGCCATTTACGTCCTCTATAATAAGCTGTACCGACCCATCCAGTTCCGAAAATCCGAAAACTTTGTACATTTCCGGCCAATAGAAAAACATCTCCGCAAATACGCGTTTCCGGTAGTGGTTTTCCGAAAACGAATGCTTCGTGAGGGTATTTATTACCCCTTCAGTTTTGCGCCCTCCGATTTCGACAATTCGTTTGCCGACAAGATCACGGTATGGATCATCCGCAGCGACAACGAACAACCCTTCCGAAAATAACCTGACACGTATTGGATATGTTCTTTCTACTATGGGCTCCTCTAGGGAGGGATAAAGCTGTGTATGCGTATCAAAAACCATTCCATAGATTTCAGCCAGGTTGAAATAGTGTTCCGCAGCACTGAGCTCGCCTTCTGCATTCAAAACGCTGTTTACAACAAAATTGAATTTATCCTGTGACGTATGCCAATAGGGGTCTGGATGTTGACTCTTTAAGAATTCGACAGCTTGCAGCACTTCCCTATTGGCAACCTCGCGCGAGATTGCGCTCGCAGGAAGCGTTATTGCGACATTCAGGAAAATGATAGTCAATAACATTACGCCTAACTCACGCATAGCACACCTATTTTTCTGTATCGTTGCAGGGTTACACTGTTACTTTTTTCAATCGAATGGCTCGCGCACAACAAACCGGCTACATTGCGTCAGTTTGAAATAATCACTTTTCCATTTGAGGAATCCATTTTATTTGTTCGGATTTGGCCAGCGTGAGCGACATAAATGTTAGCGTCGCTGGAAATGAAAGACGCCTCTACGGTCTTTGCAGTTCCTTCGAAATATAACTCTCCGCTGTGGGACGATACGGCAACCAGCTTTTCCACATTCGCTTGGCGTGTCACGATATCCCCTGCCCCGCCAAGCTGATATTCAGCATTTTGTCCACGCAACGAATTGATCATCATCGAACCCTCTCCTCGACTGCGCGCAATGATATTTCCCTCGATAGTTTCAACATTTATGTTTCCGGAATTTGTCAGACCTAAATCTGCGTCCGATCCAATGCCAACAATGTTGATATTGCCCGTTCCGTTAAGTCGCGCCTTCACGGCGCCCGAAAATTCACCAACATTCATGATGCCTGCTCCATTCAGTTCAAGCCTGGCGCTACGTCCGCCGGCAATGTTCATATTGCCAAATCCGTACAGATGCGCATCAAGTGGAGCGTCAACCAGATCAATGTCGACATCGCCGTCATTCAATAGATAGACAGCGAGTGCGCCGCCCGCTTGCCGTATGGAAGTCTCTTCACAACTGTTGCTTTCAACCCTCGCGCCTGAGGCGCCCGTGATTTGAGAACGAACAATTCCCTGAATTGCAATATCGACATCGCGCGGAGCCCTGATTATGATTTTTGGTAGTTCTTCGCTGCGAACCGGGCGTTCATTCAGAACAAGAATCCGTCCGTTTTCATCATAAAAATCACTGCATGATTTGTTTTTCAGCGCCAGGCCGCCGTCAATCAAGAGACCGTTATTCTCATCGCTGATCGCAGGCCTTGGTAGCTTTGAATTCTCATCGAACGATACTTCAACATCATCGCGATCTTCAGCGATAAAGATCAGGTTCGCCGCCAAATTTTCAATCCTAATTGCCTCCACCTCAAAGCTCAGGAGACCCAACCGGTCAATACGAACCGGCGGCTGTGAAGCCCAAGCCGCGGCGCCACTGGCAACACCAAGCACCAAGGCTGCAGCTATGCCCAGCTTTCTTTTGCGAATGCTGAAGCGCCCATCTGGCAAGTTTGCAATGCGATTCCTGAGCGTTCTCTTCGATGCGGAAGGCCACATACAGCCGACTGGAATGGAGCGGCCGACAGTTTGGGAAGCGAGCAATGTTTCGGCATATTGACGTCTTAAGTTTGGAAATTGGTCAATGACTGTTGCATCACACGCAAGCTCCTGGTCGTTGCGTATATTTCTGGCGGCGATGTAAATGAGCGGATTGAACCAAAAGAAACACTGCATGAATGCGATATACAAATTCGTATATATATCACCGGCCGCCAGATGGGCTTTCTCATGAGCCAGAACGAGCTTTTGTTCACGTTCTGCAAACCAATTTTCGAAATCAAAAGGTATAATTATTCGCGGTCGAATTATACCGGAAACTGCAGGACCAACATCTATGCGCTCGCTCCGCCATATTGCAACACCATGTAGTATTTCAGGCGTCGCTGTTCCAAGGCTCTTTATGTAAGCACTCTGCCGCCAGACCAAAACACACAAGCTAACAATGACGCCCATTCCCCAAACCAGAAAAATCATATCGGGGTTTACGACTGAGAACCCAACCTGGTTGCCCACCGTTTCGACAGTTGCCCCGTGCACGTCATTAGCTGCTGCGCCTTCTGCAAGGCGAAGATTTTCTCCACTACCGATACTTGCCCCAAATTCATCGTGGTGGAATTTTCCCGCAAAGGCATTAGCAACGACCTCCAGATCATCTCGTCCACCTGACGCCGGATCGACACTCCTACGGGCCGGAAGCAAGGCGGCAATCAGGGAAACAGGCAAAATTGCCCATAATTTATAGGCGGACTGCGCCCCAAAATAGCGACGAAACAAAGGCCGTATACAAATCAGAAAGGCAATTGCCAGTGTGGCGACTAGATTTGTTTCAGTGAGAAGATGAAATATCTCAGCTTTCATCTTCTAGCCTTTCAACCAAGCGTTTTAGCTCGATGATATCTTCACGCGTCAAAGCCTCTTGTTCTGAAAACTGACTGACCAGCGGCGCAACGCGCCCATTGAAAAAACGGTTGATCAATCCGCGGCTGTGCTCATAAACATATTCAGTGCGCAAAGTGGATGCCGTATAAATATATCGTCTGCCATTTTGCCGGGCTGTGATGGCCCCTTTTGTCAAAAGCCGGTTTAGGAGTGTTTTGACAGTGGCCGGCTTCCAATCTTGTTCGGAATTTAACGCGCCTACAATTTGATCCGCGGTTGCCTCACCGGATCGCCACAAGACTTCCATGATAATGCATTCAGCGTCAGAGATTTTCATGTGTTTACACCTGTAATCAGTATTGATTACACGCGTAAACACGACTGTCAAGGCGCCCGGCACATTGGCGGCCGACTGCGCTGATCTTCATCGGAGACTCGGCAACATTCACCGCAAAGTCATTATCTGCGCAAAAAAAAGACGGCGGGCTGATACGCAGCCCGCCGCCAAGAGGGATAGTTTTGTTGCGCCGATTGTTAGAATTCGGCGCGTATTGCGAATGTGAAGCGGCGACCTAAAGGGTCGTGCAACTGCGAGTCGATATTCGGCTCGCCGCCCGCATCACCGATCAGCGGCGGATCGTTATCAAACAGATTACGAACCGTTACGTTTGCGGTGAAATTATCGTTGATCTGATATCCAAAGAACAGGTCAAAATAATGTTCAGCGCCGACAGTGGTGAACGCATCCTGTCGATCGAGACCGTTGGCCGCATCGAATGCAACCAATTCGCTGCCCACGCCGCCGACATACCGATAACGCAACCGGGTGGTTAGATCCTTCCATCTATGCGTGAGATCAGTGACCGCCTGGAAATGCGGAACACCTTCACCACAAAGACCGCGCGTCGACACGAGGCCGGCACAATCATTTTCCTCAACGAATTCAGAGGCGGCAAAGATGTCGTCGATCACATATGTGCCATTCGCACGCAGCACCAGATCGCCAAGCGCATTTGGCAACTCAACTGCGTAAGTCACGTTCATATCAATCCCGCTTGTGCTGATGATGGCCGCATTCGAATTTGGCAGAAGCGTGAAGAAACTATCGATATCACCGTCGATATTGCGAACCAGCGCATCACAGAACTCGTTACCCGCTACCGGGTTGGCGGAGCAGGCGGCAAAAGTTCCCGTCAATCCGCCACCAAACGTGCTGATCCCGTCACTGATCGTGATGGAATAGTAATCCGCCGAGATCTGAAGACCCGAAAGGGATTCAGGCGTGTACACAAAACCCGCAGTCCAGGTATTGGAAGTCTCTGACTGCAGATTCGGGTTACCAGCTATCCGGATATTGATCTGGTTCTGGTCCTGAACGTAACCGACCGGAACGCCCTCAGCGACACAAAATGCATCAATCGCCGCATTTGTAGCGCGTTGTGAGCCCGGCGTGTCCTGACACATATCAGTTGCTTCAGCTGCATTACCCCGCTCCGGAGCAAACAGCTCGTTGATATTCGGCGCACGCGTGGCATGCTGAAACAAACCACGTATTTTAAGGTCTTCAACCGGACGCCATTCGCCGCCGGCTTTGTAGGTGACGACGGTCCCGGCGTTGTTGTTATAATCCGAGACGCGCAGGCCGCCTTCGATACCAACATATTCCGCGAACCGATGACCGGACAGAACCGGGATATTCACTTCACCAAAGAGTTCCTTCACTGAATAGGCGCCATTGATTGGTTGACTTGCCTGCAGGTCAACTGAGGCAAAATCAGGCTCGAAGAAAGCTGATTCAGAGCGCCATTCAAATCCGACAGAATACCCGATGGGTCCAGCAGATAACCCCGGGAACTGCCCGCCAAGTGTAGCGCCAGCCTGTTGTTGCGTTAAGCCTGAATGATCGTTGGCCTCGAAGCGGAGGTAATCGATCTGATCGGCGGACATTGAGTTTGGCCCGAAGAAGTTGATCGGTATACAACCATTACTCGTATCAGCGCACGCGTCTCCAGCGGCATTCAGGAGAACACCCTGTCTGAACCTGGTTTCACTGAACTGGTTGAGATTACGAACAACGCGCTCATGCTTGCCGTAATTATAGTAAGCTTCCCAATTCATATTTTCGCCAATGTCGCCTCTAAATCCAGCGACAAAGCGATAGGTGTTGCGCCGGTTTTCATGAATCCTCGGCCCCGCTTCAAGCGGGCGGCGACGAAACTGTCTGGCGACGACAATATTATCGCCGGCAACAAGGTCTCGGGTCCCGGTGCTTGTGTCATCGCCTGTACCAAGAATGCCATCGGGACCTGCGCCAATACCGCCATCATCCCATCCGGCCAGAAATGCCTGCGTTGCTGGATCGATGAATGGGCTGTTGATGCTGACCTGCACATCCAGATCAGTATCTCCGGGCCGGTCTTCGCCGTCGGCGGCGAATGGCGCCTGCTGCCAGTCAAGCACAGAATTTGTGAACATGCCTTCGGCAAAAAAGGTGATGTTGTCCGTAACTTCATACTGGCCAAGGGTGCTCATCGTGAAGCGTTCCAGCGGCAGCAGAAGATTGACGAATGGGTTGAAATTAAACGCGTCCGTACTTTCATGCGCGCGAACACTGCCATCTTCGTTGAAAGTTAAACGGCCGCTTGAAATGGACGTGCCGCTCGCATCGGTAGCCCTGGTCGGGTTGCCGGCCAGATCCTCAGGCGTCCCTCTCAACCGCATCAGCGTGCCCGGAATTCTGGAGCTGCCGCCAATTCGAAAACAAGGCGGCGTTGTGGCAAGGCCCAGTTCCGCACCCGGACCGGTAGCATTATTGCCACAAGAAGAAGTGCTATCGGATTCATCCAGCGCGAACGCACTGAAGGGGCGGTCGCCGGCAAGAATTCTTTTGCGTTTCAGGTAACCGCCATTGACGATAATGTTGCCGCGACCATCGGCGGAGTTCATGCCCATGGTGACATTCACGCCGTAGCGATCGCCGTCGCCTCTCTCGGTAACGCCGTACTGACCGTTCACCGAAAAACCCTCAAAGTCTGTTTTGGTGATGAAGTTAACAACACCCGCCATTGCGTCCGAACCATAAACCGCGGAGGCGCCGCCGGTGACCACATCGATCCTGTCGATCAGGCCGGGCGAGATAGCATTGATATCAACAGTACCACTTGTAGACGAACCCACGACCCGGCGGCCGTTGATCAACACCAGCGTTCTCGATGTACCAAGATTTCGCAGAGCAATTGCTGCCCGGCCATTACCCTCGGAGTTGGTGGTCGCGCCATTGGGGACGCTAATGGCAGGTACGTGATTGAGCAGTTCGTCAACTTCCATTCTGGTGGTGAGCTGAAATTCGGCTCCATCAATCACCTGAATCGGGCTGTTTCCCTCAAGATCGGGACGCGGGATCCGTGATCCCGTCACGACAACCGTATCCCTGGCCTCGGTAGTGTCGGATTGAGCCATCGCCGGCCCGGCTGCGAATAAGGGCGCAATCGCCACAAGGGACGAAAAGCCCAGCAAATTTCGACGTAGTTTATCCATGATTCCCCTCCCGGAATGCTGAAATTAGTGCTTTATGTTCACGCAAATCGCTCTCCCGCGATTTACTGCCTCACTAGACGGTCAAAGTTGGTGGATAAGTTCAAATTCGAAATTAGTCGAACTCAATGCAAAAAACGCAAGACATTGAAATATAAAGATTTAATTGATGCTCAGGTCGACGAAAGAGGTATCAACTGTTACCGAAAAAGGACACTTTGCCTTTGTTGCCGGAAGAGCACATTTTGCCGGCGCCACTATTCGATTGTTTTCGAATTGACGTCGGGACATGGCAGACAGAACAGATGGGGGCTAGCCGTGAAGCTTTATAAATCAGCCGCGAAAATCGCTGCAATCATTGGAATTTTGATTCTCTCCGGATGCACATCCGAAACGCCTGTTGTAACGACGGCCGAACTCGATCGGCTTGCCGCGCGCGCCGAAACGATCACCATTATCCGCGACGATTTTGGCGTGCCACATATCTATGGGGCAACCGATGCAGATGCGGTTTTCGGTCTGCTCTATGCGCAAGCCGAAGATGATTTCCCGCGTATCGAACGCAACTATATCTGGGCGACTGGCCGGTTGGCGGAGGTCCAGGGAGAAGAGGCGTTGATCAGCGACTTACGCGCCCGGCTTTATATGACCGTCGATGAAGCAAAAGCGGCCTATGACAGCGCCCCGCAATGGATCAAGGATTTATGCAACGCGTATGCGGATGGCCTAAATTATTATCTCGCGACACACCCTGAGGTCACGCCGGATTTGCTGACGCGCTTCGAACCCTGGATGCCGATGTTCTTTTCAGAAGGCTCCATTGGCGGCGACATTGAACAGATCCCCCTTGGCGGCATCGCTGCGTTTTATGGCGATGGTGCGCCGCGCGAAGCGCCGCGCCGCGTTGCCGATAATAGCGAGCCCGGCGGGTCAAACGGATTTGCGATTTCCGGCGACCTGACCGCGTCCGGCGATGCGATGTTGCTGATCAATCCCCATACGAGTTTCTATTTCAGAGGCGAAGTTCATGTGGTTAGCGAGGAAGGGCTTAACGCCTATGGCGCTGTCACCTGGGGCCAGTTCTTTGTCTATCAGGGCTTTAATGAACATACGGGCTGGATGCACACCTCCACCTATGCCGACTTCATCGATCAGTTTGTCGAGGATGTCTTCGAAGAGGACGGCGAACTCTTTTACACCTATGGCGACGAGAAACGCGCTGTTGAAGTCTCCGAGGTCACCCTCTCCTACAAAGACGGTGATGATATGCGTGAGCGCAGCTTCCCGATGTATCACACGCATCATGGTCCGATCACCCATATGGAGGACGGCAAATGGGTCGCGACCAAAATAAACTGGGACCCGGTAAACGCCCTTCGTCAGTCATTCATCCGTACAAAAATGAAAGATCATGACGAATTCCGCGAGATGATGGATATCCGCACCAACTCATCGAATAATACGGTCTTTGCGGATTCAAGCGGCAACATTGCGTATTATCACGGCAATTTCATGCCGCGCCGAGATCCGCAATTTGATTATTCCAACCCCGTGGACGGCGCCGATCCCGCAACGGACTGGCAGGGCCTGCATGACGTCGACGAAATGATCACGGTTCTGAACCCCGCCAATGGCTGGATCCAGAACGCCAATTCGACACCGTTCACATCCGCTGCCGAGTTCAGTCCGAAACCCGAAGATTATCCACGCTACATGGCGCCGGAAGCCGATAATTTTCGCGGCATTCATGCGGTAAACATGTTGACGAACGCCGATGATCTGACCCTCGATGGGCTGATCGACCTTGCCTATGATCCGCATCTGCCGGGTTTTGAGGTGCTGCTCCCGCGCCTGATCGAAGCCTATGACACAATTGGTTCGACTGAACCCGATGTTGCTGAAGCCATTGAAACCTTGCGCAACTGGGACCGTCGCGTCTCGGCTGAGTCCGTCGCGATGACCCTCGCGCATTTCTACGCCATGAATAGTCTCGAGGCGTCCCGCGCAATTCCTGATCTAAAGGGCGCCAACCGCACGGCGCGGATCATCTATTTTGGCGAAGACGCAGCGCCGGCCTTATTGTTGAGCACATTCGTTTCAACCATTGCGCAACTCGACGCCGATTTTGGTGCATGGAATACGCGATGGGATGAGGTTAACCGGTTCCAGCGCCTCACTGGTGAAATCGACGCCGGGTTTGACGATGCGGCACCGAGCCTGCCCGTTGATTTGGCTTCCGGCCGCTGGGGCGCGCTCGCCGCCTATGGCGCGCGCAGTCATCCGAATACGAAACGCATCTATGGCTATCGTGGTAACAGTTTCGTCGCTGTCGTTGAGTTTGGCGACAAAGTGCGCGCGAAGACGCTCCTTGCCGGCGGCCAGAGCGGCGACCCCGCCTCGCCGCATTTCGATGATCAGGCGCAGCGTTATGTTGATCGCGCGTTCAAAGACGTCGCCTATTACAAAGACGATGTTGAACAGCGCGCAGTGAAAACATATGCGCCGGGCGAATAGTTCGACCCCAACAACACCGGTCGATCACTTATACGCAACGCATGTGTACACATTCCAAAGCGTGGAATTGTCACTGGCTCAAAACCGCTGCATGAATAGCCCATGAAATATTTGGTGACAGGAAGTTCGGGGCATCTTGGCGAAGCGCTTGTTCGCGTCCTGCGAAACCAGGCAGCTGGCGTCGTTTCGATTGACGTGAAACCCGGCGCTTTCACTGATCATGTGGGCTCAATCGCCGACAGTGATTTTGTCAACATCCCTATGGAAGGCGTGTCTGTGGTCCTCCACACGGCGACACTGCATAAACCACATGTCGCGACCCATTCCCGCCAGGACTTTATCGACACCAATATTACGGGCACGCTGAATCTGCTCGAAGCGGCTCGAGATGTCGGCGTCTCAGCATTCGTTTTTACGAGCACGACCAGCGCGTTCGGCGAAGCGCTCACGCCGCCGCCCGGCGCCGCCGCGGCCTGGATCACAGAGGAAGCCATCCCGCGATCGAAAAATATCTACGGTGCAACGAAACTGGCGGCGGAAGATTTATGCTGGCTTGCCCATAGAAAAGACAAGTTGCCGTGCATCGTTCTTAGAACTTCCCGGTTCTTTCCCGAGGAACAAGACAGCGCCGCGATGCGATCTGCGTTCAGTACGGAAAATGCACAGGTAAATGAATTCCTTCATCGCCGCGTCGATCTTGAAGATGTTGTCTCCGCTCATTTGACCGCCGCACAACGAGCGAGCGATATCGGTTTCGGCCGCTACATCATCAGCGCAACAACACCCTTTTGCGAAAATGATCTTTCACAGCTTCGCAACGATGCTGCAGCGGTGGTGCGTCGCTATGTCAAATTCGACAATGACTTCGCTCAAATGAACTGGTCAATGTATCAATCAATCGACCGGGTCTATGTGAACAAGAAAGCTCGAGAAGACCTGGGATGGCGTCCCCTCCACGATTTCAAATCCGTACTTGCGAGAGTCCATTCGGGTGGATCTCCGCTTAGTGATCTCGCGAATGCGGTTGGCGTCAAGGGATATCACGAGGCAAGCTTTACAGCTGGTCCATATCCAGTTGAGTAGCCGATTATCCGGTTATTTCAGTCGTTTTTCTGAAACCACTTGGAGCCCCCTCCCGGCAAGGAGCTGCAACAGGCAGAGTGCTATTGATTATTCTCGATGAATTTTTTCACCAGCTTTTTCGCGCCGACTTTTTTCATGATTGCCGGCACATAAGGAAATAAATCAGGCCGATGCTTGGCCATGAAATGCGCAAATTCCATTGACTGCGATTTGAATGCTTTAACGGGAATAACGATGCGTTTTGATGACGAGCCCCTGGCCTCTTTGCGGCGATCAGCAAAGACCATCTTGTTATAATTGATGCTCATCAGCTGAAATTTGCCAATGTCTTCCCATCTCATATGTTTGTTGCCGATGATGCTTTCAGTCTTCATGCCAGTATCATCCAGCACCAGCTTGGCTTTACCCGTCACCGTATCAAGCGCCATGGAAAGTCCGCCGATGAACGCAAGAACGAGAAAGGATCTGATGAATATGCTCGTTATGTCCCAGCCCTCGGGGCCCAACGGTTGCGAGAGAAAGTAGCCGACAGACCAAATAATGACGCCCCCAAAGGCGAGATCCGTCCAATTGCGCGCAATGCGATATTCGGTGCGTTGTCCCGGGTTGCTTTGTCCATCGAGATCGGCGCCTGAATTATAGGCTTCTTCATATTGCGATGGCGCATAATGCGCATCACACATATGTGCTGAACCGGCGGCAGGTGTCGCGGCATATGCTGCGCTCCCCTGCCCATTACCCCTCTTACCGAACACCGCCATATCACCGCCTACCCCTCTGAAATGCGGCGAAAAGTATCCCCAAAACCTCTTAAAAAAGGGGTAATCGGGCGCGATGAACGTTCAAGATACTGCCTGTGCTGCAGAGAAGGAACAGGTCGCCGGAACAGAAGAAACCCCGTAAAGGTCGCCAGTGCCTTACGCATTTTGTTGAGCGCCATGCGTCATTCTATATTCACTCGGGGTTTGTCCGGTCTCGCGCTTGAAGGCTTTATAAAAAGAAGAGCGCGCATTAAAGCCCACATTCAACGCAACGGCGAGGATTGTCGCCTCCCCCGAAATGACTTGCGGTTTTGCGGCCTCGATCCGCTTTTGGTTCACATAGTCAAAAAAGCTTGCGCCAATCGTTTCGTTCAATGTCTGCGAGATATAATTTGGCGACACGGCGATATGGGCGGCCAGCCGGTGCAATGACAGCGCCGGGTCAAGATAGAGCTCATCCCGGCTCATGGCGGCGTCAATTTTTCCGGCGATGCGGCGCGATTGTTCATCACCCAACGCTGAGTGCTGATATTTCTGGTCCGATGCATCAGGTTCGTTATCCGGCGCCGCATCAGCCACAGGCGTTTCCAATGGCGCGGATGATTGGGGTGACGGCGCATCATCAAGATAGCGTCCTTCGAACCCCGGCTTTTGCCGCAAACCCCAGAGCCCCAGCGACCAGACGAGAACAAGAGACATCATGGCGCCGGCCCGATGGCTGAGAAGAGGATGCGCGAAAAAATTATCCGAAACGACCATCGCGAATGACAAAAGCCAGACGCCGCCAATGACGATGACCAGCGAGGTGAGCCACTGGAGCTCGCGTTGATCATTGCTCGCGAACAAATCTTTCAACCGCTGACGGTAGGTTGAGAGTCGGTGAAAAACCCGGATCAGATAATAACCGGACTGCGCGACCCATCCGAGGATCAGCAAAAAGAGATAGATCATTAATCCGGATGCAAAGGCAGTTTTAACCTCAACGCCTTCAATGAAAATCTGTGTGCGGTGCTCCAGCGACAGGCTGATCGTGAGCGCCATGGCGAAAAGCCCCAACCCAAACAGCACAACATGCCTGATATGGCGCTGCTGAAATCGCCATGGGGTTTCAGATGTCAGCCCTTCCACATAAAGCCACAGCATCGGGCCAAGCAGCAGATAGGCTGGCAGGGTCGCAGCGATAAAATGGGTTTCCAATGCCGGCAGGAACGTCGCCACAGCCGGGCCCGCGCTGATCACGCCGCTCGCGATAAAAAAAACTGCAAGGGGCAGATAGGCTCGTGTCCGAGGCGCGCGCGCCAGCAAGACTGACGTGCAAAGACCGACCTGGCCGAGCGTCGCCATGACCAGTGCAAGACCTGCAATATCTCTCACGCGATGCCTCCCAATATCCAAGCTTACCCGCCCGTTACCTATGTGAAACCGCCATTCGATGACAACACCCAACTCAAGAGCTTGGGCCAACAGGCTGGCAACCTGTCATGTCCTCTCCGTCAGGGAGAGACAGAATATGTGTCCGCACCGGCACATTCGGGCGACCGGCGGTTCCGCAAGGCGTAGACTTATGCATTCAACACCCCATCAGGAGGATCAAAAAGAATGGCCATGTCGCCAATAATAATGCTGCATGTGATTACCGGAACAATTGCTGTGGTCAGCGGCGCAACCGCGCTGACGGTGCGCAAGGGGTCCCCGTTGCACCGTGGCGCCGGCAATGTTTTTCTGGTCTCGATGCTCGCGATGGCGATGGCCGGCGCCTATATGGCGATCACCCTGCCGATGATGATTTCTGTCCTTGTGGGCGTCTTCACTTGTTATCTGGTGGTGACCGCCTGGACGACCGTCAAACGTAAGGAAAACACAATTGGCGCGCTGGAATTTGCGATGCTTCTTGTTGCGTTGGGTGTCGCTGCCGGCGGCCTGTTTTTTGGTCTTGAGGCCGCAAATAGCGAGGCCGGCTCAAAGGACGGATTTTCCGCCGAACCTTATTATTTCTTCGCCGGGCTGGCCCTGCTTGCCGCCGCGTTCGACGTCAGCGTGCTGGTTCGCCGCGGCGTCGCCGGCCGCCAGCGCATTGCGCGCCACCTTTGGCGGATGTGCTTTGCCTATTTCATTGCCGCCGGCTCGCTCTTTACAGGACCCGGCGCCAAAGCGTTTCCGGAGGTCATTCGTGAAACGGGCATTCTGTCCGCACCAGAGCCAATCATTCTTTTCTTGATGCTGTTCTGGATGATCCGCGTTCTCTTTACGAAATGGTATGAGAAAGCGTGAGCGCCGTCTAAAAATCGAGCTGCGCGCGCGCAATGACGCCGGTGACGTCTTCCATGAGCGTGCCGCCAGAAACGAGCGCTGCAAAATTGGTATCGAGACCTGAGGTTGATGAGCCCAGATCGGCATCAACCTTGAAGAGATTGACGCCAAGCCGCGTGTATTTTGTCGCCCACCAGTCGGCGCCCAGAATATAAGAAGTGTAGCTGCCGCCATTCACGCCGCTGTCGGAAAGGTCGATGGTATCGAACCGGGCAACGAAAGCGAGCGCGCCCATGCCGCCTTCGGTGATTGGGTTATCAACAATCGGGCGATCATACTTTCCATCTCTGTAGGTTTTTCTGCCGCCGAGGAAAATGCCCGCTTCGCCATAGGCGCCTTGTAAGGTTGGATCGGCACAAGCAGCCGCCGCGCTGCATTCTGCAAACGTGACGCCATATTCGCCAGCCGCCCAGAAGCTTTTGTAGATCGCCGCCGCCTCTGCACCGACAAAGAAATCGGCATTAGCAATAGCGCCGGTGCTGATGATACGTCCCGGAATGTGCGAGAACGGGCGTTGACGATAACGTAAGTCGCTTTGCCCGTCGCCAATGCCGCGATAGCGCATCGAGACGCCGAGATGAATTAACCCATCGTCATTTTCAATCGGATTGACCGTGGCGCGCGCCGCCACAGCAAAACCATCCTCTTGGCTGAGCGCGTTGATGCTGTCTCCATAGGCGCCTGCAGAAAGCGTGTATTGTTCGCCTTTGGCATTCAGGCTGACGCCGAGACGGCGATTAAATTCAAAGGCGTCTGTAAAGGCCGCGCGTTCAAGCGTTGAAATGAAGCGCGATGACGTTTGTTCATCGAGAGAATTTGGCGTCTTGGACTGGCCGGCTTTGAAATACCAGGCGCCGCCTGTCGGCGCCCATCGAACATCGCCTAGAAAACTAACATCGCCGCTCGAATTCGTATTGAGCTCGAGTTTGTATTTGACATTATCACCATAATTGCCGGAGACCCCAAGCCGCAATCCGCGTAACTCGCCCTCATTCCAATTGGCGCCCGATATGTCTGCATCAACTAATGCATAGTCGAACTGAACCCGGCCAATGATTTTGGCTTCCCAGTCATCGCCCGTGAAAACCGGCGCAGGATTCCACCGGAAATCCGGCCCGGTTGATTCTGCACCGGCAGCACCGGCGCCCAACACCGTTGCGGTCGCCCCTGCTACCATCCCCAGTCTCGTCATCATCTTGATCATTTGAAACCGGCCCCACCCAGCCGTTGCCGAACAAGATACGCTCAATGACGCCGTTTGATGACAGAACGATGAAGGTCCGGTTCAAGGCCGCCATTTCTCGGCTGCGGGCCGAAAACCGCCTGAATAGCGACGCTGTCCGGCGCGCTAAATCTGAACGATTGTGGAGCTGGTCTTATCGCTTTTAGGCCGTCGCTCGTCGATTTTTTCACCGGTCAGCACATAATGGATCGACTCAGCAATATTTGTCGCATGATCGCCGACACGCTCAAGATTCTTTGAAACAAAGGTCATCTGACTGCAAGCGTTGATATTCGAGTTGTCCACCATCATGCCCGACAGCAACTGCGTAAAGACCGTGTTGCAATATTCATCGATCTCTTCGTCAGCGTTCCAAACCGCAATCGCTTTTTCAACGTCGCGCTGCTCATAGGCAGCGACAACATCTTCAACGATCTTAACGGCGACGCGGCCCATTTTGAGGATTTCTTCCATGCCGTCGATCGGCTCATCATCAAGGATAACCTTTGTTCGTTTTGCGGTATTCCTTGCCAGGTCGCCGATGCGCTCCAGCTCCCGCGCTATTTTCAACGCAGCAATGGTTTCACGCAAATCAACCGCAACCGGCTGACGCAGCGCCAATATGTTCATGACGCGCTCTTCAATATCATCATTGATGGCGTCTACCTGTTTGTCATTTTTCCGAATGCGCCTTGCGAGATCGGCGTCGCGGGTCTCCAGCGCCTTCAGCGCCCCGATCAGTTGTTTGCGCACCAGGCCACCCATACGAGACAGCTCGCCGGATAGATCCGACATGACATCATTATAGGATGTAACAATATGTTCTTTCATGATTTCCTCCGTATCTTACCTCAACCGGTGCGGCCGGTAATGTAATCCTGTGTGCGTTGGTCTTTCGGGTTGGTGAAGATCGATTGCGTGTCATCATATTCAACAAGATCGCCAAGGTGAAAAAACGCCGTCCTCTGGGAAACGCGCGCCGCCTGCGCCATAGAATGCGTGACGATGAGAATGCAGTATTTCTCTTTTAGCTCGTCAATCAACTCTTCCAGCTTTGCCGTTGCAATGGGGTCAAGGGCAGATGCCGGTTCGTCCATCAAAATCACTTCAGGACTGACGGCAATGGCGCGCGCTATCACCAGGCGCTGTTGCTGACCGCCGGAAAGGCCCGTTCCCGATTCTTTCAGGCGGTCTTTGACCTCGTCCCACAGCCCTGCCCGCTTCAGGCTTTTCTCAACAATATAGTCGAGCTCGCTGTTACTAACCGCGAGACCGTGAATGCGCGGCCCATAGGCCACATTGTCATAGATTGATTTTGGAAATGGATTTGGCTTTTGAAAGACCATGCCGACGCGTGCGCGTAACAAAACGGGGTCAACTTTCTTGCCGTAGATGTCTTCTCCATCCATCAATATGTCGCCGGTCACTCGCGCATTGGGAATGGTGTCATTCATTCGGTTAAAGACACGCAGGAATGTTGATTTGCCGCAACCCGACGGACCGATCAGCGCCGTAACGCCGCTATTGGCGATCTCCATATCAATGCCGTGGAGCGCTTCACTGGCGCCATAAAAAACCCTGACATCGCGGCACGCAAATTTCGCCTTTTCAGCGTCCGGCTCCCGCCGTTTCTTTGCCATATCAACTACATCCCCTTTCGGCAGAACCGGTTGAAAAATTCCGTCCGCCCGAACTACATTTGTTTCCGCCATCACCATCTGCGCTCCAATCGCGTTCGAAGAAATATTGCCAGTGCATTCATCGTCACGAGCACCATCAACAAAACGATAATCGCTGCCGATGTGCGCTCCGCCCAGGCGCGCTCTGCGCTGTCTGACCATAGAAAAATTTGCACCGGCAGAGCCGACGCGGGTTCGGTAAGGCCTGACGGAATTTCCGTAACAAACGCCACCATGCCGATCATCAACAGCGGCGCCGTTTCACCGAGAGCCTGCGCCATGCCGATGATTGAGCCGGTCAATATGCCCGGCGCCGCCAGCGGAACCTTGTGATGAAAGACGGCCTGCGTATGGGAGGCCCCAAGACTAAGGGCGCCGTCGATGATTGATGGCGAGACCGAGCGCAGTGCAGCGCGCGTCGCAATGATCACTGTCGGCAGGGTCATCAGCGCCAGCACCAGCCCGCCGACCAGCGGCGCAGAGCGGGGCATCCCGAAAAAGTTCAGGAACACTGCAAGCCCCAGAAGGCCGAAAACAATCGACGGCACGGCGGCGAGGTTGTTGATGTTGATTTCGATAAAATCCGTAAACCGGTTTTGCGGCGCGAACTCCTCAAGATAGACAGCAGCGCCGACACCAGCCGGGACTGAAACAACAAAGGCGACGGCAAGCGCCATCAATGAGCCAACCACCGCGCCGGCGATGCCGGCAAGTTCGGGGTCCCGGCTGTCAACGCCGGTAAAAAAGGTCCAATTGAATTGCGATTTAATTTCACCGGTCGCCTTTAGCGCATCCACCCAGACAATCTGCTGATTGGATATTTTCCGGCGCTTTTCTGGAGCATCCCGATCGATATACCCCTTCAGAAGCTGATCAACGTCATCAGATGTCGGGACAGAAAGCGTCAATGTCCGCCCAACGAGCGCGGGATTGGCGTAAGCCATTTGGCGCACCTGATTGGTCGCGCCAGACGCAGAGACAATCTTGAACAATGCACTTTTTTGACGGCGCTCACTGACCTCAGGAAAGCGCGCATAGATCGCCTCTTGAATAATCTTGCGAAAGTTGGCTTTCCGTAAATTTTCCGCGTTGCGCTCGCCGGTCGGATCAAGGACAGCTTCGTCCAGAAAAACCTCCAGCGTCATGTGGTGCTGGTAAAACGCCGTGTAGCCTGTGCCAACAAGACTTATGGTCAGCCACGCTAGGACGACCATTGCCGCAATGACGGCACCGAGACCGAACAGGCGAAACCGCAGTTCCTGTCCACGCCGCCTCGTCATGCGTTTTACGGCGCGATCCGATTGATGAATGGACTCGAAAGCGGACATCCTATTCGTACCTTTCACGATATTTTCGAACGATCAGCAACGCAATAACGTTGAGGACAAGCGTGAGGACAAAGAGGACCAGGCCCAAAGCAAACGCCGCAAGAGTTTTTGCGCTATCAAACTCCTGATCGCCGGTCAGCAGCGACACAATCTGTACCGTCACTGTGGTGACCGCTTCAAACGGATTACCTGTCAGGTTAGCGGCGCGCCCCGCCGCCATCACCACAATCATGGTTTCGCCAATCGCGCGGCTCACGCCTAAAAGAAGCGCGCCGATGATCCCCGGCAACGCCGCCGGAAAAATGACATTGGTCATGGTCTCGGATTTTGTCGCGCCCAGCGCGTAGGAACCGTCCCTTAAGGTCTGTGGTACAGCGTTGATGACATCGTCTGACAGTGAAGAGATGAAGGGGATAATCATCACACCCATCACCGATCCTGCCGCGATGGCGCTTTGGGTGGGCACCGAAAAGCCAAACCCTTCCGCAAACCCCCTAATCGCGGGACCGACGGTTAGAAGCGCAAAGAAACCGTAAACAACGGTTGGAACACCGGCGAGAATTTCAACAAAGGGTTTGACGATGGCGCGTGTGCGCTTTGTCGCATATTCGGAAAGATAAATCGCAATTAGCAAACCGATCGGCGCAGCAACGAACATCGCAACCGCCGTGATCATAAATGTACCCGTAAAAATAGGCACGGCGCCGAAGGCGCCCGACTGGCCCGCCTGATCTTCGCGCAACGCTGTTTGCGGCGACCATTGCAACCCGGTCAGAAAATCCAGCAACGGCACCTGCTCAAAAAACCGCAAGCTTTCAAAAACCAATGAGAAAACAATCCCAAAAGTGGTGAGCACCGCAACGCCCGAGCATAACAGGAGCGCGCCTTTAACAAATCGCTCGACCTGAATACGCGCGCGAAAGCCGGCGCCGATCTGCCGGTAGCTAAAGGCAAAGCCGCCGCCAACCGCTGCAACAAACAGCGCCAATAACAAGCCCCCGTTAAAAAGCTTCGGATAGGCCAATCCCAAAGCAGCAACGGCAAAACCCGCAAGACCCACGAGCCAGGCGGCGAAATATCCATGATAGCCCGGCAAGGAATGGGCGCGGTCCGACAACCCGCCGACCGGCGCCAAAGCCAGGCGTGACTGCGCCAGATGCTTTCCGAAGAAAAAGGCGCCGAGTGAGGAAACCGCGATCAACAGGAATATCTCTAAAATCATGTCTTCAGACTGCTCTCTGTCTCTTCTAACGACTAAAGGAAGGCAGCATGATGCCGCCTTCCCTTTGTTCCATTGCGCTTTTCAGCGCTGACCTATTGACTGTAGCCAGTCATATTTTCGATCGCTGCGCGGTATCGTGCGCGTTCATCATCGGGTAAGGGCACAAGACCGATCTCCTCAAGATAACCGCCAGGGCCTGATGCTTCGTCGGATGTAAATTCCAGCGCATATCCCTTCAGACCATTGGTGACAGCCACATTGTCAGCTTTCAGATAAAAGTAGAGCGAGCGTGAAATCGGATAGTAGCCGTCCGCAATATTTTCGAAGGTCGGCTCAACGCCGCCGACCAGCGCGCCCTTAATCATGTCCGCATTTTGGTCGAGGAAAGAATAACCAAAGACGCCCACGGCGCTTGGCGTGTTGGTCAATGTTTGGACAATAGCGTTGTCGTTTTCGCCAGCGTCAATCCATTTCCCGTCTTCACGCAGCGTGTGGGCAATTGTTGCAAAAGCTTTTTTGTCTTCTTTGCGCAAGGCAGCGAGACAAGCGACTTGTTTGGCGCCGCCTTCCATGGCGATTTCCACAAAGGCGTCACGGGTGCCCGACGTTGGCGGCGGGCCGAAGGCTTCAATCGCCGTGCCAGGAAGAGTTGCGTCAATGTCTGACCATTTCTCGTATGGATTGTCATGCAAGGTGCAGTTGCTGTCGCTGATCGGAACCCGTTTCGCGAAGGCCTGGTAGATTTGCTTCAATGTGAGGTCGATTTCAACGCTGTCGAGGGCATTTGCCACGACAATGCCGTCAAAGCCGATTTTCACTTCAACGATTTCCTGGACGCCGTTGGCGCCGCATTTATCAAACTCGCTTTTCTTTTGCCGCCGCGAGGAGTTCGTTACATCGGCCGTATCGGCGCCAGCACCCTCGCAAAAGAGTTTATGGCCGCCGCCTGACCCGGTTGATTCTACAACTACGCTTTGGCCAGTTTTATTCTTATATTCCTGGGCGACTTTTGTGGAAAACGGATAGACGGTGGATGATCCGACAATCCGGATTTCGTCGGCCGCTTCCGCTGTCGCTATGGGCGCCGATACTTGCGCATCTTCAGAGCCGCAGCCGAAGGCAAAGAGCACGCCGATTACGCTCGCTAATAGTGATTTCAGTTTCATGGTCTTTGTCCTTATTGGTTTTTTTGGAGTAGCGACTAAAAGTCGAACTGTGCGCGAAACATGACGCCAGTGACGTCTTCCATAAGCACGCCGCCAGTGACGAGCGCTGCAAAACTTGAATCGAGGCCGGAAGTTGATGAACCCAGATCAGCATCGGCTTTGAAGAGATTGACGCCAAGCCGCGTATATTTTGTCGCCCACCAATCGGCGCCCAGCGTGTAGGAATTATAACTGCCGCCATTAACGCCGCTGTCGGAGAGATCGATGGTGTCGAAACGAGCAATGAAAGCGAGCGCGCCCATGCCGCCCTTGGTGACGGGATTGTTAACTTTAGGGCGATTAAACTTTCCGCCCTTGTAACCCCGCTTACCGCCGACAATGACGCCGACTTCACCATAAGCGCCCTGAAGCGTTGGGTCAGCACAAGCCGCCGCTGCGCTACAATCGGCAAAAGTAACGCCATATTCACCAGCGGCCCAGAAATTTTGAAAAATCGCCGCCGCTTCGGCGCCCACAAAGAGATCTGAATCTGCAATGGAGCCGGTGCTGATGATACGCCCCGGAATATGCGACACTGGCCGCTGCCGGTATCTGATATCGCCCTGTGAATCGCCGACACTTCGATACCGGACCGAAGCGCCGAGATGGATCAGCAAATCATCGCTTTTGACGGGGTTCAGCGTACCACGCACCGCCAGTGCGTAGCCTTCCTGTTGGTTTGCAACATTAACATTGTCACCGAAAATGCCGGCGGACAGCGTATAGTTGTCACCCTTGGCATTGATGCTGACGCCAAGCCGACGGTTAAAACCAAATGCATCTGTAAACGCCGCGCGTTCCAGGATGGAAATGAAGCGTGACGATGTCTGCTCATCAAGCGAGTTTGGCGTTTTGAACTGCCCCAGTTTCACATTCCAGCCGCCGCCGGTCGGTGTCCACTGGACATAGCCGTCCTCAAGATTGACATCGCCGCTGGAATTTGTGTTGAGCTCCACCTTGTATTTGAAATTGTCGCCGAATTTGCCAGCGACCCCGAGCCTTAACCGCCGAAGCTCTCCCGCATTCCAGTTGGCGCCCGAAATGTCGGTATCGACAATAGAGTAATCCAGCTGCACACGGCCGCCAATTTTGAACTCCCAGCCGTCGCCCTTAAACACCGGCGCGGCGTCCCATTTGGAAATGCGCCCAGCTGATTCTTCACCGGCAGCCCCGGTGCTCACCACCGCAGCGATCGCCGCTGTTACTATCCCCAGTTTCGTCGTCATTCTGCCCTCGTGCATTTTCACCCGCCCCATTGGCGGCTGAATATGACGGGCTATCTGGCGACATTCGATGACAGCTTCTTTGCAGATCGATGACAGATATTTGAACGTTATCTAAAACTTATATGAATGCCCTCTGCATACGTACCAAGTGCGCCTGGAAGCGCATCATGTGCGCAAACGAAATCGGTCAAAATGATTTTGTCATGGCGTCGAATCGACGGGTGGCAACACCCTATTTATACATCCCTTCGCGCAAATTGATGCCATGTTCGAGATAGGCTTTCATCGCACACAGCATTTGTGACCAACCCATGCAGTTGTTGTAGGACGCTTTTTGACCAGCGTCAGTTTTGCGCCAGCCTTCTTCCGCAATTGAAATCAGCGTGCGACCGCCTTCGAGCGCTTCAAAACGCATGGTGACGGTGGTGTTATAGACGGCCTCGCCGTCCTTGCCCGCGTCATCGGCTTCCCATTCAAGGATGATGCGCCGGTTCTTTGTGACTTCGACGATTTTTACCGGAAAGGCGTCCGGATGATCATGAAAAGCCCATTGCACCGTCGCGCCGGTTTCCAGCCGGGCGCTGGCGCCGCCAGTGGTGAAGTAGCCGGAGAGTTTTTCCGGATTGACGATGCCTTCAAAGACTTCTTCGACCGGCCGGTTGATGCGGGCGCTAACCTCAAATTTCAATTCCATCATCTGCCTCCTTGCATTATTTCATATTATGTTATATTTTTATAACATGTCAAATCGCGTTCAAGATGACAAGATATTCAAGGCGCTCGCCTCCTCAATCCGCCGGGATTTAATGGATGCTTTGCGCAATAATCCGCAAACCACGAGCGAGCTTTGCGCGTGCTTTGCCGACCTCGGCCGCTGCAGCGTGATGCAACATCTCGACGTGCTTGAAGAGGCTGGCCTGATTATCGCCAGGCGCGCTGGCCGGCAACGCTGGAATTATTTAAACGCCATTCCTATCAAGGGTATTCATGACCGATGGATCGGCGCTTACGCTGCCGAGGCCGTCAACATGCTTGATAAAATGAAAAAGGAGATGGAACGCGAAACCGTCGATGCACGATAGCGCGAAGTTTTCTTACAGACGCCGCAACACGAACTTCTCATCGCCGTCAATAATCTCACCAGTCGGTCGCCAGCCAAGCGCCTGATAAAAACCATAAGCGCGAAAAACCGGGTCGGGCGATGTTACAAGCCAGATTTCCTCATGGCCTGATGCAAAGAGCCAGTCCTGAACCATGAGCAATAATTGCTTGCCAATGCCGCGGCCTTCGCAACGGGGTAGCAACGCAAGAACTGTTACTTCGCCGCTCTTGCTGTCGCCCATGGCAAAGCCGACGATCTTGTCATCTTCCTCACACACCCAGCCTTTCGCGGAAGCCTCAATTGCCGCCGCAAGCGATGCCGGGGTCACGCCTTTTTCTTCTAGCCGTTCTATGGTGACAGCATTCTCGGTAGTCGCGAGCCGTACATCGAAAACTTGCGGCATATCGGCGGCAGTCATTTCGCGAAAGCTTGTCATGTTAATACCTGTGGGGCAGTTGTAGCGCACAACAATAGCCAAACGTTTTAACAAACCAGATCAGCTTTACGAAAGCGCATTTCGATATTCCGTGGGCGAGACGCCCTCAATCATACGAAACTCCCTGTTGAAACTCGATTTCGTCCTGAAACCCGCGTCAAACATCACATTCGTGATCGGCGTCTCCGGATGATCTCGTAACAGCCGCTTAGCCTCTTCGACCCGCCAACGGTTCATACGCCGGGAAAAACTTTCGCCATAAATCCGGTTGATCGCTTCAGAGAGGCGCCGGGCCGGCACGCCAAGGCGTTTCGCCACAGCGTTTAATCCCAGGCCCTCTTCGCTGAAGAGGTTATGTTTTTCGACCAGTGTTTCAAAATTATCGATGCAGGTTCGACAGTCGACATCACTCATTGACGACCGCTCACCACCCGTCAACGCCGCGCCAAATTGATAGAGCCAGTCGAATGGCGAAGGCCGCTGCATAGCAGCAAGGATTGCGACACCGATCACAGCAAGGTCAAAAACCAACGCAAGCGTCAACGGAACTGAATTTGACAACGCGCCATTGCGCAAAAAGTCCGCGACGATAATCATTTCACCAGCGAGCGATGCAGACAAAAGCGCTGCGCCAGCCAACAACACGCGAAACGCATCGCGCCGTCCCTCACCCAGATGGTTAAATTGCTGAGCGCCGCGTCGCACCCGCAGCCATAGAGCGATCGCATAGGCGGTAAAGCTTGTGATGATCGCAAGATCTATATCAATCCAGAAATTATAACTGGTCATTTCGAAAGCAACGAAAAAAGCCGGCACGAAATGCAGCCCCTCACGCCACCGCAACCGAAAAACCGGGTCAGCGGCGCTCATGAAATATAACAGCATAAGCGGCCCGATGGTCATGGCCAGGGACGGCCGGGCGACGGCCGCAAAACTCGGCCTTCCAACCTCCAAAAGCATGCTCAAAAGCACAGGTTGCGCGGCAAAGACTAAAAAGAGCGCCGCCAGCAACAGTGACGGCGTCCGGTTAGCCGGCCGCGCAGCAAAAAGATGCGCCGCGAAGAGGAGACAGCCAAATGAGGTCGCATAGCCGAGATATTGTATGAGCGATTTCATTCGCCGCTTGTATCAAATCTCGGCCCGACGAACCAAGCACTAAAAATCGCGACCGAAAACATGTTTTCGGTCGTATTTGATGTGAACTCAGCCAGATTGCGGCGACCTGTTTTAAGGAGTTCGATTCGATGCACCGCCTGATGACCGTAATCTGCCTCACCGCTGCCGCGGGATGTTCCGCCTCCCTGGGTCCTGCTCCAACCGATGATCTCTTGATTCACAATGTCATCATCATATCGCCGGAGCGCCAGGAACCATCGACAGCGACCGACATCCTGATCCGTGATGGGCGTATTGTCGCCATCGCACCAGATATTCCCAACGACGGCAGCGCATCCCTAAAGGTGATTGATGGCGGTGGGCGTTATCTGACACCCGGACTGATCGATGCTCATACGCATCTGAGCGAGATTCCGGGAATGACATACCAGCATGAGCAGGCAAACCAAAAAATTGCCCGCGACGCCAAGCAGCAAATTCCGCGCAGTTATCTTTATCATGGCTTTACGACAGTCATCGATTTGAACGCGACGCCTGACTACATCGCCCGTTGGAATCGCCGGGACATTCGACCTCAGGCCCATTTTTGCGGCGCCGCGCCGGTGTTTGACGGTTATCCCATGAGCTTTATGCCGAAGCCCGCCCGCTATAAAATAATGCCGTATTTTCTTTATGATGAAAGCCGCGCCGATGAATTTCCTGAACACGCTGATCCCACAGAGCACTCTCCTGAAGCTGTCGTCACGAAAATGCGGGCCGATGGCGCAATTTGCGTCAAAACACATTTCGAGCGCGGCTTTGGCGGGCGCGGAGATTTGCCGGTTCCGACGGTAGACATCATCCGCGAGCTTATTTCATTTGCGCATGAAGCGGGCATTCCGGTGTTGCTGCATGCCAATAAACAAACCGCACAGCAATTCGGCATCGACGCGGGCGTTGACGCCTTCGCGCACGGCATGTGGACGTGGAATGATCGCTCCACCACCACTTTAAACCCTGAGGTCATCAATGTTTTAAATATTATCAACGAGCGTGATATCGCGACACAACCGACAATTCAGGTTCTCTATGGCGAGCGGGATTTGCACAATCCGGACTATTTGAGAAACCCGGCTTTGCGCGACGTGCTGCCCCAGAGCCTTATCGACTGGTATGCAACCGAAGACGGCCAGTGGTGGCGCAAACGCATGGCGGAAAACCCTTACATTACGGAACTGCTCGAAGAAGGGCGCTGGAAAGATCTCGATGCTAATGCGATCGCCCGCGTTACCGCCACACTCTCATTTCTTGCGGAAAACAACGGCGCATTGATCTTCGGCAGCGACACGCCGAGCGATCCGACCTTTGCCAATCCGCCGGGCCTCAATGGCCGCCTGGAAATGAATAACTGGGTTGCCGCAGGCGTCTCGCCGCAAAAACTCTTTCGCACCGCGACCATCGAAAATGCGCAGTTTTTTGGCCTGGAAAATGAAATAGGAACCATCGAGATCGGAAAACGCGCTGATCTTTTATTGCTGGCGGAAAGCCCGTTAGAAAATGTGGCCGCCTATGACACGATCAATCTTGTCATTGTCGCGGGCAACGCAGTTGCGCGCGAAGACCTGTCGGCACGAAGCGCAGAGCGTGACGGTGAATGATTTACGAAAGGCCGGCGTCCAGACGAATGACGGCCATATCGTCATCCCGGCACTTCAGCATTTTCACGCGCCAACTGCTGAATTACGCCGCTGATTCATAATCGCCTGAACCTTAGAGCGCAGCGCGGCAATATCGATAGGCTTTGCCATATAGTCATCCATGCCGGCCTCAAGGAATTTTGCCTGATCTCCCGGCATCGCCAATGCCGTCAGCGCTATAATCGGCGTCGACGCACACGGTCCCGCAATCCGCCTGATACGCTTCGTCGCTTCTATGCCGTCCATGACCGGCATATGAACGTCCATAAAGATCATATCGAATTGGTTATCCCGGACAGCTTTGACAGCTTCGGCGCCATTGGTCGCAATCTCCACATTGACATTAACTGACGCCAGTACTTTTGACATCAACAGTCTGTTGGTCGAATTGTCATCGACGACGAGGACAGTTGCAACCGAGGAACGCCGCGCAAGCGAGACGACCTCGCATACGGGTTCAGACGATCTTGTAATTTCCTTTGATACAGACGCCTGCTCCGTAGCCGGTCTCAAATTTGCAAAAATTGTATCTGCTGTGATCGGCTGGTCGATATGCTGGTCGAAACCCATCGACGCCAACACGTCTGGAAAAACCGGTCTTGCAGTATTGAGAACAAGTTTCGCGTCATCACATAATGCGTTGCGCCTGATATGCTTACTGAGGTCTTCAGCGCACATGTCACGCAGTTTGTCACTAACGATCACGGCCTCAGCAAGCGTTCCATTTTTCTTCATCATGCCAAGCGCTTCGATGGCAGATTTACCATCATCCACAATTATTGGTTCTAGGTTCATTGTCGGCAGCAAAGCTGCAAATATTTTTTGTTGAATTCTCTCGTCACTGACAACAACAACAGGTTTCGCCTCGCCAAACCGTTCAGTACCGCTATGTCTAAGGGCAGCCACATCATGCACTTCAGGAAGCGGAACAGTAATCCAGAACTCACTGCCTTCGCCAGGAACGGTATTGACGCCGATCTCGCCGTTCATCTCATCAGCGAGCTCCTTACAAATAGCCAAACCGAGGCCACTACCGTCGAATTTGCGGCAACTCGACCCATCGACCTGAAAAAAGCGCTCGAAAAGGCCGTCAACTTTATCATCCGGAATACCAATACCGGAGTCGGTGACGGAAATTCTAATCTCGTCCTCACACTCTCCGGCAGAAACAAATGCCGCAATACTGCCCTTCTCGGTAAACTTGACGGCGTTGCCCAACAAATTAACCGCTATCTGGCGAACGCGGCCGCTATCGCCGTTGACAATAGTCGGAAGCCCCGGGTCCACATAAACCGCAAGCGTAAGATCTTTTTCCTGCGCCTTCGCCTGCAGGAGCTTAGCGGCGCCTTCAATTGTATTGCGCAGATCAAATGGCGATTTTGTGAGCCTCAACTTGCCCGACTCGAGTTGGGAAAGGTCAAGGATATCATTGATCAATACCAGCAGCGATTCGCCCGACTGTTCGATAACCTGGAGCTGCTCACGCTGTTCACCGGTCAGGTTACTTGTTTGCAGCAGCTTGCTGAAACCGAGTATTCCATTCATTGGTGTCCGGAGCTCATGGCTCATGGTCGCCAGGAATGTTGATTTCATTCGGCTAGCTTGTTCGGCTTCATCTTTTGCGACAACAAGATCGCGTTGAAAAATCTCTCGCTGCTTGATCTCGTCGTTCAATCGCTCAACGGTTTCACTCAACTGGTCATTAATGCCGGTGATGTGGTTGCGGTTCCGACGCGTGCTGACAGCGGCAATGAAGAAGAAGAGCACTATGACGCCGCCAAAAGCAATAACAGCTATCTGTATAGCGTGCTGCCGATAGGCTTCCTCAAGCAACATATCCTGATGCAGCTTATCATTTTCCAGCCGCTCTATGTTGAGCCTGTGTTCTGCGGTCTGAAAGCGTGCGCCGAGGAGAGCAAGGTTGGCAGATGACGAAACTTTTTTCGCGTCATCTGACAGACGCTTGAAGCTCTGGTGATGCTCAACTGCTTCCTCATAATTCCCGCGCTCCAGGTAAACCTGATAAGCGACGTCATGCATCTCTTCATAGGAAAGAGAGGTATGTGCGACTTCAACACCTTCAAATGCATTACGGATAAGCATTTCCGCGGCTTCAAAGTCGTTTTGTTTTAGCTTCGCGTGGGCCTGGACACCAAACACAAAGCGGCCCCACTCGGTTCCGTCTTCTCCCTCGAGCAACGCCAGCGCTTTAGCGGCCGTGTCTTCAGCATACTGATAGTTTCCCGCCAGCACTTCCATATCAGCCACATTCGTTAAAATGCGTGCGCGAAGGACGTTGCTGTCGATTGCTACGGCAATCTTCAGCGCTTCGCTATAAAGACCTCTCGATTTTTGGAACCGACCGAGCTCCTTTAAAATATTGGCCTGATTGTTGAACGAAGAAAGATCGAGAGACCTGTCATCCGAATAAACCTCCGCCGCGCGCTCATAATATTCCAGCGCTTGATCATATGATTCAGCATCGCGGTAAATCGACCCGATCGCTTGCAGCGACATTGCTTCGCTGCGCGACTCATTCAATGCAACGAATACATCATGCGCGTTGAAAAAGCTTGCTGCTGCTGTTTTGGTATCGGAAAGACGACCGGCGACACGCCCCTGAGCCAGCAAAAGATCGCCGCCCAATTTGGTGTTTAAACCCTCTTCACCTAGCAGCGTCAAAGCATCTGCAATTACAGCACTGCCGTCTTCCGGCCTGCCCGAGCGAACAAGCGATTCGCCACGCAACCACATGGCTGTTGCGATCGCTTCATCGCGATTACTAAACCGCGCGGCGCCACGAACGAGGTTTTCCGCACTTTCCGCATGCCTCATTGCTTCGTTTGGGTCGCGCATCATCTGCGACTTCGAGTCAGCAATCAGTTTGTCGAAGGCGCCGTGCAATGTGACGTCGACGACTGGTGTTTGCGCTGTTTCCTGCGCAAATGCCGCCGCACCAGTGCAGATGCTGACACAAAAGACCGCCATTGAGAAAAGCTTGTGCATTTTAGTTCCCCGAGACCTTTTTTGTTTTCTCTCGAAAACAAAACCTTGTTTTTCACTTTCAACTGCGTCGATCATTTTGAGCCCTCCCTTGCCTGGAGCTCTAAAATGACAGGTTGAATCGAGCGCCGCCGGCGAATGTGTTAAATTCGCCATCAATGTCGACCTCTCCGATATCGACACGACCAAATAAACCTATGTCTGCGGCTTCATTAAAGACGGGAATTGAGTATTGCATCTCGGTGACGAAACGCCTGTTGCCGCCGCCAAGATTCCAAAACTCATCCACAAAACCTATCTCGCCTGTCGAGCGATCAATGACCTGAACAGATTCATATTTTAATGCGCCGCTTTCCACGTGAAGCGGCTGCGCAAATGTCAGCTTGATGGCGTCATTTGTCTTCAACAGGCTCCGTGCTGTTGCGGCGAGTTCAAAAGCTGTGGTCTTTAAGCCTTTATGATCAACACTGAGAACGGCGTTTCCAGCGTTGTTTGAAGAGGTTTGCCCCGCAGTCATTGACGCAGACAAAGAAAACCTTGGATTTATATTGGCTGTCGCCCCCAGCGTTACGCCGTTGGATCTTGATCCCAGGTCGAGAGAGAGGGCGCCAAGGCCTTGCGCGCCAAGCAAGCCAGCACCCTCATTAAGATGAGTGATCGCAGCGTGCACACGAACATCCGTTGCGACAACGTATGAAATCTCGGCAAAAGTCGCTTTCGCTTTATACTCGGTGAAAAGAGTGTCATTGAAAGAATTCTCTCCGGTCGTTTGATCAACATAGCTGTGATCATTTTCAACTTCAGAAAAGCCGAATGAAAGCTCTAATCCCGGCGCCAGCTGGGCGCCGACTTTAACGTAGGCGCCGCCCGATGCGAAACCCAGAAACGGATTTACGCCGCCTGATTTTGGATCATGGTCGCTATATTGCGTAAAGCCGTTTTCGCCGGTGAGCGACAAAGCGCCCGCCCCTTGCCCGATCAGAACTGTTAAGTTTTGATCCTTGGTTTTGAACATGAAAGCGCTGTCAAACGGGCGATCAGCCTGGGATGCCGGGGTAAATGATGATACCGGTGCTGCAAGCATGGAAATATTCCAGCCGCCATAGCTGCCAATCGGCGCCCGGTATGAATTTACCGGCGCAAAAGGCGTTCCGTTTGCCCAGTCCGTCAGCCGCTCATAGATGTGGCGCTGATAACGTTCCGTATTGCCGTTATATGTGCCGTCCTGCCCATAGAGAGCCGTACTCAAGGGTATCATGAAATCCCGATGTGTGCCGCCGACGGTTTCATAAGCATAAATATGCGTACCGGAAAGTTCCCACAGATCCAGTTGTCCAGGCGCCAACAAAGACGATTTCAGATCTGACGCCTGAAGCTGTGCGAGGTTACCTCCGGCGCCCGGCTGGTAAAGTACAAGGTTGTCAAAGCTGAGCGGCGATTGCGACGCTGCGACATCGAGAAGCCCGTGGCCATAGACTGCATCAACCCCCGGTGCGCCAAGATCTTGCGCAGACGACAAAATAATCTGCGCAGTTTCTTCAGCACGTTGCTGCAGCCAGGGCCAGCGATCATGCAGCAGCGACACTGCACCGGTGACCAAAGGCGCCGCAAAGGAAGTGCCTGACAACCGTGTCGTACCGCCCGCGTTATCCGATACAAGAATGAGTTCACCAGGCGCAACAAGGAAGTGGTATTTCAGCTTGTCTGTCTCGTTACATCCGCCGTCAACGAAGCATGCTTCGCCTGGCGTATTTGAAAATATTGAAATCTTTTTATTGGGATCAACCGACCCGACAATCAAAAGGTTGGATGAAACAGCGTCGTCGGACCAGTCGATGTCCGCGGTTTGCACAATACCGTCATTGCCAGATGCAATGACAAAGACGGTGTTGTCGGCTGCCCCTTGCGCCGAGGCGCCCTGAAAAATGTCTGCGATATCCTGATGGAATGTCGACCCTGGAACGCCCAGCGACATATTAACGACATTGGCGCCGGCGGCGGTGAGTGCGTCGATCCCGTTGGAAACGTCGACGAAATTAGATGAGCCTGTGTCATCAAACGGACTGTAAGCGTAGATCGTTGCTTTTGGCGCGATACCCAAAACACCTTTACTGTCATGACGGCCTGCAATCAGGCTCGCGACAGCGGCGCCGTGTTCGTTTGGCGACATCGTGTAGCCGCCGACATTGATAAGATATTCTAGATTGTCGTCGCTGGGAGAGATCGCGACATCAAGAAGACCAATAGCTGCGTCGTGGCCATTGCCTTGATCCTGTGTCAGCGTCGGCGTCCAGTTGATAGCCGGCATCCAGTGATCAACTTGATCACTCCCGGAAAAACTCATCAACCCATCATACCATTCAAGGAAAAAGCGCGCGCGGTCAGCAGCGTCCACATTAGCAAGCGTGCTCGCATCACCGAGATCGATTCCATATTTGGCGAGCAATGGATTGGCGAAGGCAGTGGTCATCGGCTGACCAGTTTGAGCCTGTACGGCCGCGTTCCAGGTCGTACTGCTAAAATTGATCAGCGCCTGAAACTCATTACGCAGTTCGGAATAGGATGATTGTGTTGACGCCTGATACGGCCCAAGCGCCGACCATGCCGCGTTGAGATCACCCCATTGGGCCCCAGCATGATTCCAATAGGCGCCAAGCCCCTCCACCGCAAACGGATCGATGTCGCCCCAAAAGCTATCGATATCGCCCGTAAACGGATCAATGTCCCCGCGGAAGGGATCGATGTCGCCCCAGAAAGAACTGATGTCGCCCCAGAATGGGCTGATATCGCCATAGAACGGATTGATGTCGCCGCTGAACGGATCGATATCGCCGCGAAAGGGATTAAGGTCGCCTGCAAAAGGATCAATGTCCCCGCGGAAAGGATCTATGTCGCCGCGAAACGGATTGATGTCACCGCGGAACGGATCAATGTCCCCACGAAACGGATCGATGTCACCGCGGAAGGGATCAATATCACCTTTGAAAGGTTGTATATCGCCGCCGGACATCACTACATCTGCAGCCGATAATGGCGTGCATATGCCAGACAACGCAGCAATGGCGACAGATTGATAAAAGAATTGGCGCTTCATGATAATCCCCGCATGGCCAGCCAAACGCCGACACAATGTGTGCATAAGCATTCCGACCATCTAAAATTTTATGAAAACTCTTTGTTAACGGGGATTAACCAAAAGTTATTTTTGTTAACGGTCTTTCCTTTTGTTTTATGGGGCTTTTTCTCAGGCTTTATCCGTACACGAATGCTCAAACGGAGCCCTGTTTGCGAAACATTTGAATCACTTTTGACCGCATTGACCAAACTCAGCACCTTCAGGCGGTAATTCGTGCTCGCAGGCGCGAGATTCACACATGAAGGGAAGTCCGGTTTGTAAATTATATTATCGCCGGTTGTTGTTCAGCGTCGATGATGCTCGCAGAGTCGCCATGCCCCAACAACAATTAGCTTTCTGTACTATTTGATCCGCGCACGAAATTGCACTGTGAATTCAGGGTCCGGGCTCCCAAACGTCAACGCGCCTTTGGGATTAAAGCAGACAAATGTCACATTTGGATCATAGCCAGCAGTAGGTGAATATGTGCAGGCGGCGAAGTTTGCCGGCGCTGTCGCACTGTTGGAATAACCAACATCTGTCGCATAGGTGAATGTCAGCGCGGCTCCATTAGCCTGCGCAAACGACACAGGATTGGTTTCCGGCCCAGCGTCATCAATGTCGCCATTGTAAAAAGTGATCTCAGCAGGCATGTGGTCGATAATCTCGATAGAGCCGGCGTCAACGGGCCCAGACCCGGTATTCATCGATGTAATGGCATAGATCACATCATTGCCGGGAACGGCGAACAAACCTGCGCTCGCTGGATCCCAAACCGTGACAGTTTTTCCGCCATCCATCAATGCGGCGCCCGAGAAGGTAATGGCGTAATCTTCAACCTCGCCATCGGGCGCGAGCGCTGTCGCGTTGACACTCGGTGTAGTAGACCAGCGAAAGCGTGCATAGGCTTGCCCGGTCGTTGCAGTGACAGGAACCGAAACGGGCGCCGTTATCTGCCCGTCACCATCCGTATCCTGTAGATTAACAGCAACCTGCTCGCCCGCATCGCCAAAACTGTTATTGCCGTTGAAGTCAATCCACGCCTGGAGATATCCGCCAAGCCCGTTAACAGCAGCGGTAACGTTGACCGTCGCCCCGCGCGTCAATGTCGGGAATGTCACGCCGTCTTCATCATCAGGCGCCCCGGTCGTATCGTCGCCATCCGCGTTAACGCCAGGTTGCGCCGCACTTTCTCGGTCGGGATCCTGCGCCCCAAGGCGAATGCCGTCAGAAATCAAATGCGCCGGACTGCCATAGGCGGCAAGCGCATCGCTATAATCATAGCCGCGCGGGCAAAAGGTAAGATCGTGGATCGAGATGCCTTGCTGACCGGGATTAGCGGCCACTGCCGGGTCATTATCATAAAAGATACGGACTTCGTCGACTGGCTCCAGGAAGGTGATGACAACAGTACCGTCTGCCGACGTTGACGCGGCGCCGGCAATGCCCGTCGCCGTCGTCCCGCTAACAGTGTTGGCAACCCCTTGCGTTAAAACCGGGGTCACGGCGCTGCCGCTCAGAAAACCGAACACTCTCAGGCGATCGATGAAATTGACGTTGGACGACGTATTAGGGTTTTCATCCACATCGAAAGCAGAAAACTGGAGCCCTTCGACGCCAATCCCGGCGGTTCCCACATTGGCCGTGACCAATACCTGACTGGAAGAGCTCGGATAGTTGAGTACAAACAGCAATGCATTTTCGGCAGGCGTCAAACCGCCGGTCAAAAAATTGTTTGTAATAGGCGCCTGACCGCCCCACACCGCATTGTTTTGAAAAAACCCTGTGTCCCCGGTAAAACTAAAAGCGAATGGCGTCGCGCCGACAGTGTAGTTCTGACTCAGGCTCCCAGCTGGCCAGTTATTTGTGTCCCAATCAAAAACGCTTGTGGCGACAGGACATGTAAGCGTGGGCGCTGTACCTGGCGGCGGACCATTCACGATGATATTGATGGATGCCGTGTCGTCTTCCGTTGGCGCGGTAGCGCGATTGTTTGGCGTGGAATCCGGATCCGGCAACCCGCTGGCCTGCACCTCCGCTATAAAGGAGCCGCTGCCGGACGGATTGGCTGACGCCACAATTTGCAAGCTGCTGCTCCCGCCGGAAGCAATGCCCGCTGGCAAGGTCCAAACGCCGGTGACACTATTATAGGCGCCGCCGCCGGTATCGGACACATATGAAAGCCCGGGCGGCAACTGAGCAAATACTGTCACACCGGTCGCTGTTACCGGTCCCGCATTAGAGACCTGTACAGTGATGGTCGTATTGGCGCCGACGGTCGGGTTGGTCGTGCTCGCAGAAACCGCCACCGACAAATCAGCCATCGGAACCGATTCAGTAATGTACAAATCGCCTCGGCGATAATTACCGTCATCGGCGCCCGGAAATGTGTCACAAATCTCAAGCCGCCATGTCCCATTAACAGCTTCCCCGTCAAACCCGGAAAGGACTGCTTGAGGACTATTGGTGAACTGATAGGGCGGCGCTGTTAAGCCGTGAGGATTTGTGTTGTTCGCGGCGTAAGTGGCGCTCGCTTCGTCATCAAATCGGACATTGAGATTGTCGGCGCTGCCGCCTGCGCCGGTCGCAAAGGTAATGCGCGTTCCCAAAGGCGATTGCAGCGTCATTCGAATATCTGCGCGCCAGAAATGGTCGGCCAGAACACCGATATCCACATCGGCCACTGTATAAGTGTCAGGAACACTGAAGGTGCGCACCAGCGGCGCGCCGCAAGTTGTGCTTCCGTCAATCGCCTGAAAAACGCCCGGCACATCCGAATAGGTAAAAGTTGTTTGCGCACGGGCGATACCGCCCGCCGCCAAGGCGCAGGCGGCTAAACCCACTACAAGAGTTTTGCTTCCCAAGCGAACCATCGCAAATTCGTTATCGTTCCTCACCCGGCACGAAGCCGCACGGTTCTTTATGATAAGAAAATGTTAAAATTGTTTCTTTGGGATTGCCTGTATCGCGGAAAAACTGCGCGATTCATATTTCATTAAGCATAACAACAAATGCCGCTCAACAATCCGCTGATCCCGCACGTCATGCCTGATCCTCATCGTTCAAAGTGATAATGATTTTCCCTTTGGCCCGACCTTCGCCAAAATAGCGAAGCGCATCCGCCACCTGTTCCAACGGGTATCTCCGGTCAGTGGTAAGCGTTACCTCTCCCGATTGAACGAGCTCAGCGATAAGATCCAAATCCTTGTTTGGCTCAACACCGAGAATGCGCAGTTTCTTACCGCCAAACATAGGCATCCACGATTCCAGCGTCAGTATTTGTATCATCAAGCCCGTAGAACCGCCGACCATCAGATAAGTTCCGGTGGGACTTAAAGCGCGCTTGTAGTCGGAAACCGAATGAAAGGCTGCAAGATCAAGGATCAGATCGTAAGCCTTCCCGTTTCGGGTAAAATCTTCCTTGGTGTAGTCAATGACATGATCGGCGCCGAATGAGCGCATCACATCCTGTTTCAGGGAGTTGTCTACGCCCGTCACTTCAGCGCCGAGATTCTTCGCAAGCTGTATCGCAAACATGCCGCTGCCGCCGCCGGCGCCGTTGATCAAAACCTTCTGTCCTCGCTGAAGTTTTCCGACGTCGCGGATGCCCTGAAGGGCGATACAGGCGGCCTGCGGCAGGGCCGATGCAACATCGAATGTCATCGCTGCCGGCTTTAACGTCAATTTGCTCGCGGGCGCGCATAGATATTCGGCAAAGCCGCCGAAATATCCCATCAAATCGCCATAGACCGCATCGCCTGGCTTAAACCCGGTTACATTGGCGCCCACCGCCTCAATGCGCCCCGCAATATCGGAACCGAGGGTTTTATACTTTGGCGTGAAGAACCCAAAGATACGCGCATATAATGGCGACCCCGTCAGGAGTTCCCAGTCGGATGCGTTGAGAGAAACTGCGTGGACCTTGACGAGGACTTCATTGTCTTGCGGCGCAGGATTTTCGACATCCTCGAGCGCCAAAACATCGGGAGAACCATATTGGCGACGGATAATGGCTTTCACAGAACAGTCCTTGTCATTTAGTTTCGGTCACAACTCATCAGCGTTACATCCTTGTTATGCGTTTGCTCGCGGCCGCGGTATTCACGCCAACAAGCAATAACCACAGACCAATCATCAACTCATAAAGGAAAATAGGCATGGTAGAGGCTGTGCCCAAGAGTGAAATGGAACCTGGCACGAGGATCATGGCGAAAACGCCAAAAATCGTCGCCAAACTTGCAAACACGCCCCATGCGGCCAATACCCGGGGCACATATTTCGCCCGGAACAACAGGTAACTAAAGACAGTCGATCCTAAGCTAAAAAATATCAGGCCAATATCATAGGCGTCATAAAACACCGCAAGATGTAACAGTGATAGTGCATGCAGCTGTTCCGCCTGAAAAACATTCAAATAATCGCCGCCGCTCAACAAACGCAAAACAGAAAAGGTCATAAACACTATAACGGCCAAAATAACGGCCTCGCCCAACCAGGAGAGCAGCCCAAAGAGTGCAAGGTTTTTATTGACAGGCTTGAGCAATACATAAAGCGCCATTGCAAGCACCAAAATGCCCGCGAAAGACGCCAGCTCGCTGACAATGCCTATGCGAAAAAGTTGCTCATGAGCGATAATACTATTGGCAGTCTCTGTCGCCTGCCCCGAAACAATAAGCTTCGAGCGCACAAAGAAATTACCAAACACAGCGCCAGCTAGCACAAGCAGATACATCAATCCTGCAATACGCGCAGAAATGTGCTGTGATCTCTCAGTATCCTGATTTATCACCATCAAGCCTTTTCATACCAGCGGGTGAACAAAACGCGGGGCAACCAGAACAGCAAGATCGCAAGCACAATGATCGGCGGCGCAGAAAGGACATTCGACCGGCGAAGCGCTTCGGGGAAGACCTGGTCATTGGCAAAAAACAGAATGGTGACGGCGATAAAAAAAGAAAAACACATCCGCCAAAGGTGACGCGCAATACGCTGTTTGCCGGAAATGCCGCCACGCATTATGACCGTCAGGTCCAACGCCGCAAAAAATGCGCCCAGGCCTGCCACGATGTAATATGCCAATGGCGGAAGTGCGACGTCGCCGGCGGTGGCGCCAGACGTATTCGCTCCCACCGTCAGGCCAAGATAAAAAAGATTGGCGCTGGCCGCCAATATAATCAAAAAAGCGCCGATTTCGATGAGCCCGCTTTTTCCTTCTTCACGTTTTACAGTCATCCAGGATGAAAACACCAGATAGAATGCAAAGCCGCCAAGCGTTGCTGTCCACATACGTAGGGGAAAGCCAACATCGGTTTTCAAAAACGCGAGATGCATACCATTTGCCGCCACGAGCAGCATCGATACGAAGAATATGTTTCCGGCCAGGCGATGCGGCGGCGAGCCCTTGCGAAAAGACAACGCCGCAACGCCGGAGAACAAAACGAACGTCCCAACAATATAATGAAAAAGCTTTAAGTCTGAAATTTCCATTCTTGTATTTTCTTTTTAATGAGCGCGACGGTTTTATTCGTGAAATCAGGCTCTCTCATTTCTAGATGTTAGGCAGCCAGAACATCTGGGCAGCAGTGATGATGCCGGCGCCCATTGCAGCGGTCAGAACCACAACAATGCCGGCCATTGCCATCTGTTGGCCTGCGCTGCCCCGATCTCGCATCCACATGTAAAGTTCCAGAAAGAAAAGCGGCAGCAAAAATCCGGCGAAGTTCAAGAATATGTCGAACGGACCTGTAAGCGTTCCATTAACGCCAGGAGAAGCGCCATCATTGAGAAACTTCCACAGACCGCGCCCAACCCGAAAAAACCACACCCCATTGACTACAATAAAGAGGCGCATTGCCCAACGGCGATGAATATCAATCTCGCGGGCCATCGCATAGCGCAAGGTAAGGCCTGCGAAGATTATGATCAGAACAGCATCGATGGAAGTTGCAATCTGGCCTATACGGCCGCCGATGACAGCTTCACGAGTCCAGATCATATAAATTGCGCCAAGACTGATCACGAAAGCAGTCGTGATATAGAGCCGCCCATTCCAGTGATGGAAAGTAGGGAAGCGATTGCGAATTTGCGGCATAAGCTGAAGCGGCCCGCAAAACGTGATGATAAAGGCGAGTGAAATATGAATAAGAACGGCGATGTTGCCGATAAGATCGCCTTCGACAATTCCGTGGATCATCCGGTTGGTCCACGCAGCCCAATTCCCCTCAGCCGCTGAACCGCCATAATAGATCATTATGTAATAAGCAAAGAGCCATTGACCCGCGACAGCGGTCAAAAACCAAAGCACACCAGTCGCTTTTAAGGCATTGTATGCCGTGGCCGCCCACCTTGTTTCATTATTCATCCGTACCCCCTTCTTTGCCCGCTTCGCAACAATACAAGTTCTGCACAGGCCGCGAACGCGTGCAAGCATCAAACCGTTCCGTTGGACGCGACCGATGAACGGATGATCGACTTTTGTTTTTGAATGTCTTGAATGATGTTTTTTTGCTTACTCTGCTTACAAACTTTATTCCAAATACCAACTGTGTACGGAATACAACAACCGAATTTGACCCTCAACCTGACATCAGGCAAGGCGAGAGAACGCCTTCCGACTTTCCTCGTGAAGGTTACAGGCGGGAACCCGGCGGCGGTGCTGCCGGGGCTCCGTCCAAGCAACTTCAAAATCGGCGCGCTGGCTGGTCCCAAGCGTCATGGTTAAGCGGCGGTATTCAATCCAGCGCTCAACCCTGACGCCGGGACGCCTATTTACGTTCGTTGCAAGTCATCCTATCTCTCTACTTGTTGTAGATGTTGTATCTCACGATACTTGACGTCACCTCGGGCGCCCATGACAGCAGAGACCAAAAAAATGACTTCTGGCGACAATGGCGACAGACAGATAACCGCGCCAACAGTCTCAGCAGGCTACGCCAAGGAACTGGTGGATTTCGCTCAATCAAGAGGCGCAAGCCGGTCAACATTATTGGATCGCGCCCGAATAAATCCCGCCGATCTCAATGATCCCGACAACCGCCTCCCATTAACTGGCTATGTCGCCCTGATGAAATACAGCCAAGAGCTTTGCAACGATCCCTCGCTTGCTCTGCATCTGGGCGCCGCAACGGACTTCAAGGAAATATCGGTTGTGGGCCTGATTTGCTATTCCGCGCCCACTATGGGCGAGGCCCTGATGGAGCTAAATCGATTTGGTCCGCTGGTCGCCGAACTTGACGTTCCAAGACTTGGCGCCCGGTTTCAGCTGACGCCGTCTCCTGAAGGGTTATGGATGGTCGATACACGAACCGACCCGAACAGCTTTCCTGAAATGACCGAAGAAACATGGTCACGTTTCATCGCAGAAACCACACGGCACTTTCCTGACATGCCTTACGCCAAAGAAGTTCATGTCACCCATCGGGCGCCAGCATACAGGGCCGAGTATGAAAAGGTGATGAAAGTGCCGGTGATTTTTGAAAGTGACAAAAACGCGATGCTGATCGACGAAAACTGGCCGGACGTCACGCTGAATGAGCCAGATCTCTATATTTTCGGCATTCTCAGCGAACACGCCGCAAAGCTGCTTGCAAGCCTCGAAACCGCCAAAACGGTTCGCGGAAAAATTGAGCGGCTATTGATTCCCAATCTCCACAAAAGTGATCTCGGCATGGATAATGTCGCCGCCCAAATGGGACTTAGCCGTCAAACACTATTTCGCCGCCTGAAAGCCGAGGGCGTGACCTATGAAAAACTCCTTGATGATTTGCGCCATCAAATGGCCCTGCATTATCTGAGCGGGAAAAAAGCGACGATACATGAGACTGCAATGCTGGTGGGTTTTTCCGATTCCACGGCGTTCTCTCGTGCTTTCAAACGCTGGACTGGAAAGAGCCCGCGCGCGATGCGTTCCCCAAATAACGCTTAGCGATTTTGCCGGCCTCTCGGCGCCCTTTACGCAATTCCAAATCGCGACAGGCTGCAGCCTCTATATTCTTTTGTTTCCGGCAAAAAACCTTGAGAGCTCATCAGTAACCGTCTTGATCCGGCGCGAGGATTTAAATGCATGATGAGAGATCAGCCACAATTTCCAGCCCGCGTCCGGCAATACAGGTGACGCGCGTTCAAGCCGGTGATCACTATCGCCCATAAAAAGCGGCAACCGCCCAACGCCGCCGGAGGCGATTAATTCCATCTTGCCGCAGATATCATCGATCTCAATAGTCTGTGTGTTGCCAGGCCAGAATTTTGCTTTTTTGGGAACTTCCGCTTCACCGTCGCGGATGATCTCCACGAAGTTTTTTTCCGACAGTCCCTTCTTCTTATAGACGGCGCCGCGCAGCACTTTGAGCTTGCGCCCGACAAGAGGATGCGCTGGCGGGCTGCGCAAGACACGCAGTGCGATATCGGCCTCTCGCGCTTCCACAGAATGGAGCGCATAGCTGGAACCGATATCAAAACGCACTTTAGGCATCTTTCGAGCAAGACCGATGATGGCTGGCGCCACAACCGGCATCAAATGCGGCGCGACAGCAACACGCAGCGGCCCTGTCATTACATCCTCTTCGACAAGGGCTGTTCCCTCAATGGTCATCAGATGAAGTTCAGCAGCTTCCGCCGCAGCCAAAAGCTCTCTTCCAAGCGCGGTCAGCTGATAATTTCCTTCGGCGCTGTCAAACAAACATCCACCGAAAGATTGTTCCAGCAATTTCAACCGGCGGCTCACCGTCGTTCTGTTCACGCAAAGTTGTTCAGCGGCGCCGTCGAGCGTGCCGTGCCGGGAAAGCGCAAGCAAAACGGGCATTTGCGCCCATAAATCATCAGTGTGTGCAATTTTGCCCATACGTCTGCAATAACACACATTGACCGCGCCGCGAACCCCGTAAAAACCTGCCGTTCGACTTTGCGTATGAAAGGAATTGAGATGCTAAGAAATCTAACGGGCGCTTTTGTAATTTTGTTCGCCCTCACCGCTGCTGCATTACCCGCCCACGCCGCCAAAGCCGACACGGCACGCGGCGTGGAACTCGCCAGACACGACTTTCCCTATGAGTCCCACTATGTCGAGGTCAAAGGCGCACGCATGCACTATGTGGATACGGGCGGTTCGGGTTCAACCATCGTAATGATTCATGGGCAGCCAACCTGGTCCTATTTATGGCGCAACATCATTCCGCATCTTGAAGACAATCACCGGGTCATCGCCATCGATCTCATCGGCTTTGGCAAATCCGACAAGCCCGACATAGAATATCGTGCAACAGAGCATGCTGAATATGTCCAGGGTTTTATGGACGCCCTCGAACTCGATGACATTACACTCGTCATCCATGATTGGGGCTCGATGCTTGGCTTCAATTTCGCCGCTGACAATCCCGACCGCATCAAAGCCATTGCCTTTATGGAAGCCGGCGTCAGAACGGCGCCGGTTGAAGCACCCTATGGCCCGGTCAAGGCAACGATCTCGGGCAAGAAAAGTGAGGGGCTCGACAGTTTTTTCGATATTCTCACCCGGATCAAAACCCCTGATGTCGGCGAGAAGATGATTCTCGAAGATAACTTCTTTCTAGAGCAACTCGTGCTGCCAAGCTTTGATGATGTTCTCACGGAAGATGAAAAGAACGCTTATCGCGAACCCTTTGCCGACGGCAAAAACCGGCGCCCAATGCTTCAGTTCCCACGCGACGTTCCCATTGACGGTGAAAACCCGGCTTACACCGTCAACATGATGAACCGCTATAATCAATACCTGCGTGAGACGAAGGACCTGCCAAAATTGCTGCTTCACATCAGTAACGGTTTCCTCATTGACCGCTGGGATGTGGAATGGATGCGCCGCAATTTCAAAGACCTCACGATCCACAATATGGGTCCGGGCGGGCACTTCATGCAGGAGTTTAATCCCGACGGGATTGGCCAGGCGATCGACATCTGGATGGATGAAAATGATCTTTAGCCACACTACCCGCCTATACTGAGCTGGCATTACCAGCAATCCTGCTCATCGTGTTGACGGGGCGCCCTATCGAATTGTTCTTGATCAGTATTTTTGTGCGTGATTTCTTGTGCCCAGGAATTTCACATCAAGAATGAAATCAAAAGGGGCGCTCCGTGATGAATTATTTTTCCGGCAGTTTATGGCGCGGCATTTTTGGCGCTTTTGTCATTGCCAGCGCCATGAGCGTCACGCCCTCAGCATTTGCGCAAACGCCTAACGTCAGCGCTGATGAAATCGACAAGATCATTCAAACAGAAATGAACGATAAGGGCGTGCAGGGCCTCTCGATTGCCGTCATTCGCGATGGCCGTGTTGATTGGGCGCGCGGCTATGGCGTCACCGATTATCAAACCCGTGAACCCGTAACGGAAGCAACGACATTTCAAGCCGCATCGCTTGGAAAAATGAGCGCGGCATATGCGGTCATGATGCTGGCTGAAGACGGCGCCGTTTCCCTTGATGAGCCTGTAAGCCACGCACGCCTGCATATCGAAGAAGGATGTACTGCCCCAACAATACGGCAGGCGCTTTCTCACATGACGGGCATGGACAATGATGTCTTTGCGCCGCGTTTTTCGTCCGACTGCACGCCGGGCGCCCGCTTTAAATATTCCGGACAGGGTTTTTCAACATTGGGTGAATTAATTGCAGCCCGCGCGAACAAGCCGGTCACCGACGCGATCGATGAAATGATCTTTGTCCCGCTTGGGATGAATCTGACACAATATGGCGATATGCTGGGGGCGTCCCCGGCCCAGGGACATGTCAGCTATCTGGCGCTTTTCATCATGCGCGCACTCTTCGGCTCGCCGCTTTGGCAGGTATTGAGCGGATTGGCGGCGACATTGATTGTCTTGTTTCTGCCCGCAATCATAACCATCCGCAGACGCGGCATCGGCTCTGGCGCCGCGATGCTATTGCTGACATTTGCCGGGTTTTCACTGTTGCTGTTTACCGGCACGCGCATTCCCACCAAGCACCATATCACTTTTAAAACGCCCCTTGTTGCAACCAGCCTCACCTCAACAGCTGAAGATTTGGCAAGCTTCGGCGCTGAACTAATGCGGCCAACGCTGATCACCACAGATAATCGCGACTTGATGTTTGCACCGCAAACGAATGAAGCCGGATGTATTCAGTGGGGGTTGGGCATCGGGATCGATAATTGTTCCGGCGTGACGACCTATTGGCACTGGGGATCTAATATCGGATTTGAAAGTTTGTTTGTCCTTGAGCCGGACAGCGGTAATGGCGTGATCATTTTGACCAACACAGGCGGCGGGCTGGATACGGTCGTGCCGGGACGGGGCGGTTACGCTGCATCACGAACCATCGCCCGTAATGTTATGGGGCTCGATGGCATCTGGAACCTATCTGGGCAGTAAGCGTTGTTTTGGCGAACGGGCATGATCTGGTTATTTGAAAACGCCCCAAAATCACCGGAATAAATAGCGTGACGTTCCTGAAACAAGCTTTACCCGGCTTGCGCCGCATGCATTTCCGTAAAACCAGGGCGCAAGAAAGTTAAAATGACGGTGGTGCCGGCGTCTTTGCTGGAATCTATTGTAAAGTCGCCGCCATTGCTTTTTGCGACCGTGGAAACCAGCGCCAGGCCAAGTCCGAGACCGTCTTTGGCGCGGCTGATGGACTGATCGGCCTGGTGGAAGGGGTGGCGTATCACTTCGATTGCTTCAGCCGGTATGCCGCATCCAGTGTCAGAAATTCGGACCGACGCTGACCCTTCGGCGCATTTGAGCATTATACTGATATGCCCGTCTCTCTTGTTGAACTTTACCGCATTGCTCAACACTTCCCGCAGCGCGAGGACCACCTCGCCTTTACAGCCGCGCACATCCACTTTCGTGCGCAAACAATCGACCGAAGCCGTAATGCCTTTGCTTCTTAGTTTCTTTTCAAGCGCATCCACTTCTTCCTGCATGCATGCGCGTAAATCAAAAATTTCGGGCTCACCTTTACACGCATCTGATTGCAGGCGCGTATATTCAAGAATGCGATTGACCAGCATTAAAAGCTCTTCACCGCTTTGTCTGATTTCCGAAAGAAATTCAAATGAGGTGACGTCATCGCTTTCCGGCTGCCCCTCCTGCAGCACCGCTGCAAGGCCGATGATATGATTAAGCGGCGTTCGCAGCTCATGATTCATAACCGAAAGAAAAGCATCCTTGGCGTCTTCAGCCATATCGTCTGACACCGGCGCCGGCGCCGCCGGTTCGTCCTGCGGTGGTTTAACGGCAAAGTTGAAGTCATCCAGCGCATGCTCAATCGCTTTTTTCAGGACATCGGTATCACAAGGTTTGCGCAGGAAACGCAGTACCTGTCCTTCATTCACCGCAGCAATCGCCGTTTCCTCATCGGAATTACCCGTCAACATGATGCGGCGAATGCGTGGCGCCTCGGCTTTGACGCGCTTGAGGAGCTCAATCCCATTCATTTCCGGCATCTGCATATCAGCAACGATAACCGCAATCTCCTCATGCCCCGCAATCAGCGCCAACCCTTCGGGTCCGCTTTCCGCGGTGAGAATATTAAAGTGAGACGAGAGCCGGCGTTTTATCCCGGCGAGCAGCCTTGGCTCATCATCAACAAAAAGCACTATTTCAGGCGACGTCGGCATCTTAATCATCCTCCAGCGGTTCATTCAAAGCGTCATTTTGTAATGGAAGCGCAATGACAAATGTTGTCGTGTAGCCCTCAACATTAGTCAGTGTCAGCTTTCCGCCATGTCCGTTGATGATGCAGTCTTTAGCAAGGGCAAGTCCCTGCCCGGTTCCTTTACCAACGGGCTTCGTTGTAAAGAACGGATCAAAGACTTTCTGTCGCAACTCATACGGAATGCCGCTACCGGTATCGCTGATCAATATCCAGACATAATCTTTTTCCGGAATAGTCTGGATCAATATTTTGCCGCGCTCGTCCCCGGCATCAATTATGGCGTCAATCGCATTGAGGACAATGTTCAAAATAACCTGCTGCACCTGGCCTTTGCGACAAGGCACGTCAGGCAGCGTTTCATCTAACTTTAGCTCCACATCCGCAGCATTTTTGCTCTTGTTGCGGCTGATCGCAAGAACGTTCTTGATGATGAGATTGATGTCAGTTTCGTCTTTATTGCCGGTACCCGGATGCGCAAACTCTTTCATCAGTAATATGATGTCGCGAACCTGTTTGATTCCTTCGCGGGATTCATCGAGCGCTGACTGAACCTCGGTGATGACGTTGGCAAGATTTATTGAGGCGTTAAAAGCCTCAATTTCCTGTAGCTCGCTTACAAACGCGTCTTTTTCTTCGGCAGCCTGACGCAGTTTTTCATAACGCTGATAGGCGCCGTAAACGAGCGTGAGCGATTCACCGAGGAATTCGAGATTATCGCCAAGGTATTGTATCGGCGTATTGATTTCATGAGCGATACCGCTCGACAACGCCCCGATCGCTTCGAGGCGTCTGGCTTCATCCATTTGACTGGATGTTTTTTTACGAGATTCTTCGGCCTTCAGCCTGCTGCTGATATCCTGAAAAACCAAAACATAGTTGCTCTTCCGGCCAACAGGGCCTTTGTGCCCACGCACTTCGGCTGGCAATGTACTGCCGTCACCAAGGACAACGGATTGCTGTTCCAGAAAGAAATTTCCGTCAGGGAGGCTCGCAAGGTAATCGGACAGCCCTGGGAAATAGTCATTGATATGGGTTTCTCGAAGTTCCTTTAGCGAGTGAGACAGCATACTGCACGCAGCAGTGTTCGCGCCTCGAACCGTAAATTCTTTTGTACATAAAATAATACTGTCCGGCACGGTTGCCATGATTTCCGTAAGGACAGAGTTCACATATTTTAGCTTGTCGGCTTTTAGCTGGTCGGCTTTTTGATCATCTGCTTTTTTATCATCGCCCCGGCGCCGATCAACAAAACCGGCGCCCTCGATTCCCATAGGGTCATCACCAGCCAACTGGCCGTTTGCTGTTGGCGCGTCTGTAGCGTTACGTTTAGGCGAGGTCTGGCTCATGATGTCGCCAGCTCGGTGAGTATGTTGCCGCCCATTTTTGCCCCGCGGATAATCGTTTCATCAGCATATTGATCACGAAAAATACCCGTTAAAGTTGAATTTTGCCTTAATTGTTACTTTGAGTTGCGCCCGTCACAATGCAAGGCTTTCCCGGGAAAGACGCTCTAACTCATTGTAAGTTTGTGGATATTGTGGGTCTATCGCCGCGCTGGAGAGTAGCGCTCCAAAGAGACAATGAGGGTGACGGCGATGAAGAACCCAAGCAAATTCTGGGACAAGATAGCAGAAAAATACGCCAAACAACCCATTGCCGATGAGGTGACCTATCAGAAGAAGCTGCAAGTCACGCGCGAATATTTCCGGCCGGATCTGGAGATGTTGGAACTTGGGTGCGGGACAGGTTCCACAGCCATACAGCATGCGCCCGATGTAAAAAGTATCCGCGCTGTCGATATGTCTTCAAAAATGATCGAGATCGCACAACGAGAAGCCGAGAAACGAAAGATTACCAATGTAAGCTTTGAACAATCGACCATTGAAGAGCTTAGCGTTCCGGATCGATCTTTCGACATGGTTCTGGCGCTCAGTCTTCTTCATTTGCTGGAAGACAAGGAAGCGGCAATCGCGAAAATTCATACTATGCTGAAGCCGTCAGGCGTCTTTATCACCAGCACAGCATGTTTGGGCGATACGATGAAATTTTTCAAAATTATCGGGCCCATCGGTAAATTTTTCGGGCTTATCCCTCTGGTCAACGTCTTCACTGAACAGGAGCTCGTTGACAGTATCAAAGGCGTGGGTTTTTTGATTGATTATCAATGGCAGCCCGACAAAGGAAAATCGGTCTTTATCGTGGCGAAGAAGGCCGGATAGCAGGATTGTCATAGGTTTCACCCGCCTCTTCCGCCAATATTGATGCGAGCTGAATGCGATTTTTGACGCCGGTTTTTTGATAGATGTTGTAGACATGGTTTTTCACCGTGTTGGTTGAAATAAACATAGCCTCGCCAATCTCTGCATTGCTGCGGCCGCTGGTGATTGCATGCAGAATTTCAATTTCGCGTTTTGTCAGTCCAAAACGCTCAGCAAATCCGTTGCTGGCGCCATCCCGGCTAAGGCGCGGTTTTCCATGTGATCGCAGACGCCGGGCGATGATCGCCAGCGGCGGAATGTGCAACAGGAAGTAAAGATAAGGCGCCGCTGATTGGATCAGCTCGGGCGCCCCAAAGCTAACGGCATAGGATGACGCTACATAAACAATGTGTCCCGCCAGATAAGCCCCGCCCCATGCCATTGCAGATTCTTGCAGCGTGCTTTTGCCTGAGCGGGTCGCAATCATAAAATTGACCAGCGCCGCCAGCTCAACAGCAACCGCGGTGAGCCCGAAGCCGAGAATAAAGACGCGCAACGGCGCCATATCGCGGGTATCGAAATAGGCCTTTACGGCAATGACCGTCGCCAGCACGGCGATCGCCGAGCCGATCAAGATCGCCTGCAGAAGCCAGTCGGGAAGCTTCCGGTCACGCAAAGCAAGCAGCAATGTGAGAAAAAATCCGATCTTCACCAGCAAAAATGGAACCGCAAACAGAACAAATGTGACGAGCGTCAACATCGGATCCTGCGCCGGAGCGCCGCCGAAAATCGCCAGCACCATATAGGGACCGGTCCAGTTGATCAGGCCATAGACCGAAGCCGCGAGCAGATATTGAAAATATAAATCCAGATAACCCGTCAGATAACGCGATTTTAGAATGAGCGCCGCGCCGACCAGAAATGCTGAGGCCAGAAGCGAAAACAGAAATAAAATGACAGCGTCAAACGGCATAGGAGGTCCAGAACATTGGGATATCGGGTCTGGGAATAGTTTACTAGGCGACAAAATGAGGCGGGATTCCCATTGTGAATTCAACAGGTTCCACACAACTCCTGTGGGTAGGTCCGATTGGCGGGCCGTTCCTCGAAGGAGTTATGTCATGCGTCAGTCGCCACAGCCAGACGAGCGCTCATCAAAGACGGTTGATGGGCCAGTTCAAGGGGACGTTCTGTTTTCCCGTTTCGAACCTCACGGCATCTTCGGCAAAATCCGCAATTTCCCACTGATCCGGATTTTCATCGCGCTTGTCTTTCTCGCCCCCATTCTCGCCGTTAACGCCGCGATTGTACTCCTCGTCATCGAAAAGCTGCCGGAGCCAGCCGCAACCTATGTAGATATCGCCCGCCTTACGGTCAGCTTTTTTGCCTTTCTGTTCATGTGGCAGCTCTATTGCGGCATGATCGAAAAACGCGACGCTTATGAGCTGAGCGGCAAGGGAAGCCTTGCGGAATTTTTATTCGGCGTAGTGATTGCTCTTTCGATTGTCGGCCTCACGGTTTTTGTTCTCTATAGCGCCGGTGTCTATTCGATCGCTCATTTCAACGCCAATTTGATCCTCGTCACCTCATTCGCGATGTATATGACCGGTTCACTGATGCAGGAGTTGTTTGCGCGATTGATTATCTATCGCCTGACCGAAGAATGGCTCGGCACCTGGGTCGCCATCGCTATTTCGGCAGCGATTTTTGGCCTCGCCCATGCCGCCAATCCAAACCAGACGGCCATATCAACCTTCACGCTGGTGATCACCAGTTTCGTTTTCATCGGACCATTCCTGCTGACGCGCCGTGTTTGGATGATCCTCGGTGTGCATTTTGGCTGGAACTTCACGCAGACTGGCATATTCGGCATGCCCAATTCCGGTATCCCTATCCCCGGATGGATAACGCCTGCCCTTGAAGGACCGGAATGGCTGACCGGCGGGTCCGTCGGCATCGAAAACTCCGCTCTGACTGTCGGCCTTTCACTTGTCGTTTCTGCACTGTTGCTGATTGCCGCCGTCAAACGCGGCCAGATCGTCAAGCCGCGCTGGCGTCGTGGAAAAACACCCAATTGATCGTTGCGAGTTGTTGTTTGGCTGATTCAACAGCGATAAAGATTGTCGCACCGGCACACGCTAGCTGCCACAAATCCTTGCGGTCAATTTGCGCCTATGCCCTGAATGGCCGAAATAGTCATTCAGGGCATTTGACGGATGAATACAATCGAACAGCTTGAAGCAGATTACCTGGTCATTGGCGCCGGCGCGGTCAGCATGGCCTTTGTCGACACAATGTTGACGGAAACCGACGCCAGCTTCGTCATGGTTGACCGCCATCATATGCCCGGCGGGCATTGGAATGACGCCTATCCGTTTGTGCGGCTCCATCAACCTTCCGCCTTTTACGGCGTCGCCTCGCGGGACCTCGGTTCAAACCGTATTGACGAAACTGGGTCAAACAATGGATTTTATGAGCTCGCCTCAGGCGCCGAAGTTTCGGCCTATTTTGAACAGGTGATGCGCCAGCGCTTCCTGCCATCAGGCCGCGTTTCGTATTTTCCCATGTGCACCTATACCGGTGACGGCCAGTTTCATTCTTTGATGTCTTCCGCTGAATATGATGTATCGATCCGCAGGAAGACTGTGGATGGAACATTTTTTAATACGTCCGTGCCGTCTACCCATCAGCGGAAGTTCGATGTTGCTGAAGGCGTTACATGCGTTGCGCCGAACGAATTGCCGCGCCGCGCGGCAAATCACAAGCAATTTACAATTCTGGGCGGCGGTAAAACCGGTATGGACGCTGCTGTCTGGCTGCTCGACAATGGCGCCAACCCGGACAGCATCTGTTGGGTCTGTCCGCGCGACTCCTGGCTGATAAACCGCGAGACAACACAGCCCGGCGATGCTTTTTTCCACCAAGCCGTTGGCGGATTTGCTGCGCAACTCGAAGCGATGAGGGTGGCGGCGTCAGTTGACGATTTGTTTGAGCGTCTCGAGGCGGCAGATGTGATGTTTCGCATCGATCCATCAACCAACCCCACCATGTTTCACTACGCGACAATCTCTCGCGGCGAAATCGACCAGCTCAGACGCATAAACAATGTCATCAGGATGACACGCGTATCGCACATCGGACCCGACCAACTCGTCATGGCAAGCGGCGAGGTTCTTCCTGCCGACCCTGAGATTCTTTATATTGACTGCACCGCAACAGCTGTTCAGTTCACAGAAAATAAAACCCAGCCGGTTTTTGAAAGCGATCTGATCACGCTGCAGGCGCTGCGTGCGCCCCTGGTGACCTTCAGCGCCGCCATAACCGCCTATGCTGAAGCAAATTTCGACAATGACGCAGAAAAGAACCGCTTATGCGCGCCTGTCGCGCTCGCCGACAACCCAACCGAATGGATGGCGTCCTTCGTCGGCAATATGATCAACCAAAACAACTGGTCTCAAAACCCACAAATGCGCAAATGGATTTCAGACTGCCGTCTTGACCCTTTCGGGGGCCTGTCGCGCGAAGCGATTGCCGCAGACCCGGCGCGGGCGAAAACCATGGCGAGCATTACCGAAAATGCCGTGCCTGCGGTGATGAATCTGCAAAAGCTGATTGCCGAGGCTCACGCAACCGGCTGACCGCACAACCAGGTTTTTCCAGTCGGGTTAAAACCATCTAGCTCTGCTACTGAGAATGATCATCAAGATCAGCACGCCGGCGCAATTGAGAATGATCAGCAACAGGATCATTCCGTCGCATGCCAGTACTCTTTGAGAGGCAAACGCGACGAAAATAGATATTGCCGCGCACCGGGAAATGCGCCACATCTGCGGCCCTGTAATCCAGGAGCCGAAATTCATGCGTCGATATATAATGCTTATCCATCTTTATCTTGCGGCGTTTGTTGCGCCCGCTTTGCTATTGGTCGCAACTTCCGGTGGGCTTTATCTTTTAGGCATTAAAGGGGATACGACGAAAACCACAGTTGAGTTATCCGCAGGCAGCTCTCTCGATTTTTCGAGCTCAACTTTAAAGAACGACATATCCACTTTGCTGGCGGCCCATAGCATCAATCACGATTTTGAATATCTCAAAAAAGGCGCGACCAGCGCCCAGACCCGTCCCACGTCGCGCGTATTTTATGAATTCAGCATGGTTGGAGATGAGCTAGCGGTTACGCGGCACAAACCGAACCTGCAAAAGACAATGATTGAGCTCCATAAGGGTCACGGCCCCACATTGTTTAAACTGTATCAAAAGCTGGTCGCTGTCAGTCTTATGTTGATCGTATTAAGCGGCTTATGGATGGGGATCACAGCCAAGGCGCTGCGCAACAAGACGTCGATTGCCGCAGGCCTCGGTCTCGCATTCTTTATAATTCTCGGGTTCATTGCCTAACGGGAACGCCATCACTGGGGTAAACCTCAACGATCCGAAATTCTTCGCACCAAAGATCCATGCGCGGCCCAAAGCCGCCATGGCGCTCGAAATATTTTTGATGAACCTCGCGCCAATGCCGAAGACTAAGGTCGCCCTCGCCTTCCTTCACAGCAAAATTTTCATCGACGTCTTCAAATGCGCGGCGCTCGACTGAGACCGTCTCGAGCAAGGCGCGCGGATGCCCGGCGCCATCACAAGCAACCGAGCGCACACCAATGTCGATCCCTTTTTGCCCATCCGCGGCGGACCAGCATGTGGCTGTTTTCCTGCCAGACAAAACCAGCGCCAAAAGCGCGTCAGCCATTTCAGGCCCATCGCCGAAGGAAAAATGTTCAAATTTGCTGAGGTCGGATTTCATTTCGAACACGTGCTTTGGCTTGTCTGATACTGACGATCTATTTCGTGCGGTCGGGAAGTCAACAAATAATGCTCCCTAACGAGCGCTCGCCGCTGCACTCTGTGATTGACGCGCGTGACGACACGCCCATAGATTGTGGCGGTCGGGCCTTCGGCAGGCGCCCGGCATTTTCAAAGGCGAATATCGTCCAAGCGCTGCCCTGTTCCTCGCAATTGAGGGTGCTTTGGCATGCGCCAATGCTCCCTGTTGCGAAACGGGAGGCTTGACGATGCATACCCTACCCAGTTTTGCGCCATTCGCCGGTATTCTCGGGATCATGGCGCTGTTTGCGCTCATTGAGACGATCATTCCCTTGCGTTCACGCACGCAATGGAGCTACAGGCATCTGGTTCCAAATCTTGCGCTGACCTTCATTACTTTCACGACGAACTTCGCCCTTAACATGCCGATCCTGTTGGGGCTGGCGTGGCTTAACGCGCATAATGTTGGCCTGCTCCATATCTTTAAGCCATCGCTGGCGGTGGGAATTTTCATCACCGTCGTAACACTGGACTTCGCCTGGTATCTCACTCACCGGCTGATGCACAAAGTTCCTTTACTGTGGCGCCTGCACGCCATTCATCATTCCGATCTCATCGTCGATGTCACAACAACAATCCGGCAACATCCCGGCGAAGGCGTCATCCGATATGCTTTCATGGCAGTCTTCGCATTCAGTCTGGGCGCGTCACCGGCAGCGTTCGCGATCTATCGTCTTATTTCAGCGATGCAGGGCATGTTCGAGCATGCCAATATCAAACTGCCGCCCTGGCTCGACACGGCAATCGCTTTCGTCACCCCAAGCCCGAACATGCACAAGGTGCATCATTCAACCAATCGCGTGCTGACGGATTCGAACTATTCGAATATCTTTTCGATCTGGGATCGCCTGTTCGGCAGTTTCACACCGCCGCATCTCGGTCGTAATGTTGATTATGGCCTCGACGATGACAGTGCTCTTCCCGAGCGCCAATCAACCTTGGCGCTGTTGTCTGCGCCCTTTCGCAAATGATTTTCTGGCGGCTTAGTCTTCTATGCCCAAAAATCTCAACGTTTGGGCAAGGGAGTTCGCAATACCGTGGGTAAAGATCAGCGGCAGAACATTCCGGCGTCCGAACCAAAGATACAGCAATCCGAAAGTGAGCCCGATACCGCCTGTTACCAACGCGCCATTGAGGCCCTGATAATAATAATGCCGATAACCAAAAAACACTGATGAGAAACCAACGGCAATGAGGTCAGCTAAAATACCCCCGCCCAGCAACCGGCTCGCTTTGCTGATGATGAAAGCCCGGAACAAAAGCTCTTCAAAAAACGACCCATGCGTCCATACAAGAGCCATCACAATGACATAAGAAACGACATCGCCTTCAACATGATCGAAGCGGCCGCTGGCGCCGACATCTTCAAAAAACCGGTCGGCGATGATGCTGAATATCGCGGCGGCTGCAATGAACAAAACAAATGTCAGCACCGTCAGACCGATAGTCCGCAACCAGTTTTCGGGCCATCTTAAGCCGAGATCTCGCCAACTGATGCCGCGCAGCCTGAGCAACAGGGTTGCCACAAACATCGCGCTGAATGTCGATGCCGGCCCCGCATAAAGCGTGGATATGGGAAGAAGGCTTTGCTTGACCACGATAAGGACCGCCAGGATGATGGCAAGGTCCGCCAGCGCACCCAAATCAACGCCTGTTTTTGTTGTCTTGGCCAAAATTGATCGCCCCCCGCATTTCAATTGACGCCTTGCGGCCCACTCCAATCTCAGCATCTGCATTACGCCGGAGACAAGTCAGAATATAGAACAATTGTGCGCTAGCGTGGCGAGCAGCACAGATCCAGATGTCCGATCTGGCATCGAATCTGAAAACGACAACGTCACGCCAAAAAGGTGAACATTGTAACGCTTGAAACGTCCCTCATTGTTTGTTTATATCCTTTAATTAATACGTGTAGGGATTATGTTATCACATATCGCATTTTTGATTTCACTTTTGTCCGTCGGTGCAATTTTTGCCCTGTGCGTGGCGAGCCTATCTGCATACCGTTTCCAGTTTTGGCCGCCGCCAAGCAAGGCCAGCTGGCAACATAGACTGATGATATTCTTGTTTCGCTGTTTTTTTTATATGTTGCTTGGATTGACAGCACTCCAATTCGAACTGCTGACAGGACAACGCGCAATCGTTCAGTATGGTATTGGCGGCGCTATGCTGATTACCGGATTTGGTCTTGCATTCTGGGTTACCTGTGGCATGGGCTGGAAAAATGCTTTCGGTGAAAAACTGGGATTGCGCACAACAGGCTGGTTCGCATGGAGTCGCAATCCTGTTTACGTCGTGACCTGGGGCGGGCTTGTCGGCTGGGGTCTGATCGCAAACGCCGCGCCTGTTTCATTGTTGCTGAGTCTTTGGGCAATTTTGTATTTAGCAGCGCCCTTTCTCGAAGAGCCGTGGCTTGAACGGGAATATGGCGACGATTATCGCGCCTACAAAGCCAAGACGCCCCGGTTCTTTTGAAAATGCCTACGCGTTGAAGCCGGCCCCTCTCGGACATACCCAAAAAGATCGTTTGTGCTATAGGCCTGCTGTAGCTGCTGGAACCCTGCTCAATGAACTTCAAAGATTTGGAAACGCCATGCCTGCTTCTCGATAAAGCAAAGCTTGAAGCCAATGCGGCGCGCATGAAGGCGCGCGCCGAAAAACTTGGCGTTGCCTTGCGCCCTCATGTGAAGACGTTGAAAAGTGTTGAAGCCGCGAAGATTTATGCCCCCAGGGACGGCCGGATTACGGTTTCAACCTTACGCGAAGCGGAACTTTTTGCAGAGGCCGGCTATAAAGACATATTTTATGCTGTCGGCGTCACGCCGAACAAGCTTGAACGCGCAGCGAAGATCGTCAAGGGCGGCGTCGACCTCACATTGCTGATCGACACCGTTGAAGGCGCGCGGGCCATTAGCGACGTATCTGAAAACTCCGCCATTCCCCTTTCTGCGATGATCGAAATCGACGTGGATGGCCATCGCGCCGGCATTCCATGGGATAGCGATGATCTGATGCCGATTGCACAGGCGCTGACAATCCACGGGCGGCTGCGCGGCGTCGCGACCCATGCAGGCGGTTCCTATGGATGCAAATCATTGGAAGCGATCGCAGACATGGCCGAACAGGAACGCGATTTCACCGTAAGGGCCGTTGAGAGATTGCGTGATGCTGGCTTTGACGCGCCCGAAGTCTCCGTCGGATCGACGCCAACGGCATTGATGGCGCGTGATCTTACCGGCGTAACAGAATTGCGCGCCGGCGTTTACGCGTCTTTCGATCTTGTCATGGCCGGTCTTGGCGTTTGCGCCGTCAATGATATCGCGTTGTCGGTATTGTGTTCTGTAATCGGTCATCAGGAAGAAAAGGGCTGGATATTAGTGGATGCCGGCTGGATGGCGGTGTCGCGCGATCTTGGAACCTCCGGCCAGGCCGTTGATCAACGCTATGGCGCTGTGTGCGCAGCCGATGGAAAATTCCTCGCGGACTATGTCCTGCACGCGGTAAACCAGGAACAAGGCATCATCACACGGCGGGATGGCGGCCCAATCGACAAAGATGTGTTTGCCTATGGAACGCAGTTACGCATTTTGCCAAATCATGCCTGCGCAACGGCCGCACAATTCGATCAATATGTCGTGCTTGGGTCCGGCAATGAACCAACCGCTGTCTGGCCGCGCGTGAATGCCTGGTGATTGTTACACAGGGTTTCATTGGCTTTGATGCAGGCATTGAGCTCAATCCATGAATTGCGATATAGCGCACCCGACACAATAGAAAAGAGTATGATAATGCGCCTGAAGCTGCTGCTCACGACAATGGCACTCATAACGGTTGCTGCTTGCACGCCAGCGCCTGATCAAAGCAGCGAAGACCAGCAAGTCCTGATCTATGCCTACAATCTCGCTGGCGAAGGTTACACAGAACATCACATTCGCAGCCTGGATTTGGCGTCGGGCGAAGAAATTATCATCACATCGCCGGACGGCGCCGCATGGAATGCAACAGTCACCACGGCAAGAGACGTGATTTACTCATTGCAACGCGGCGATGAGGCGCAAATCTACCGTACCGATCTCAAAGGAAGCACGCACACTCAGATGACAACTGTACCGGGGATGATCGCATTTCACCCAATGTCGTCGCCTGTTGACGATCTCATCGTCTTCTCACGATTTGACACGGGCAATATCGCCGCCCTCGACCCCGCCGACGGCAGTGTGACGGACCTGACAACCCATGAGGCCTTTGACAGTCACCCGGTATTCTTCCCTGACGGGAAACGCGTGTTGTTCAGCACAAGGCGAATAGAGAGTGAAAACGGAGAGCCAGGCATTTTCATCCTCGATTTGGAAAGCGGTGATATTGAAGACACCGGATATTTTGGATCCTATGCAAGGCCCGATCATGATGGCCGCCTCATTGTCTTTAGCGGTTGGGATTTCCCCGATGCAGAGCCGGATGTCTACATCGCCGCTTTGGGATCAGGTCAGGCGCGGCGGCAACTGACTGATACGCCTTATTATGACGGGCATCCCGCATTCACACCGGACGACACGTCAATTGTGTTTGTCTCGCGCAAAGACCAAGGCGCAGATGACCCTGTCCCGGATGATCCAAACACCCAAGGGGTTAATGAGGTCTACATTATGCCTGCGACAGGAGGCGACTGGACACGCCTGACCTTTGGCGAGGCTGTCGCCTGGCATCCCGAGATTATATCCGTTGCGCAACAGGTTTTCAGGAACGCCGAATGACTGCTTTGCAACAATCTGAGCCGCGCTCACAATAGCTGAGGCGCCATGTGATTGCTGTGACCGGAAGTCTGCGCAGAAGCTCTCGAAACCATTTCACTTCCGTTTAGCAAGCTTCCGCTCAGCCGATTGGATGACAGAGGGCAGGATGCCGCGCTTCTTCATGGTCGCGATAGAGGATTTCAGCACCTGGGTTGCGCCCTTGCCATCACCGCCCTCTTCCATCACCTCCGCGAGATGATCCAGCTTTGTAAAATAGGCAATGTGACCGAGCGTTTCGGCGGCGCTATCTGGCGCCTCCACCAGAGCCGCCATCTGAGCCTTGGCGCCGTTTTCTATCTGCGCCGCCTGACATGAGATGGCGAGGCTTGCCCGGTCATCACCCGCCTCAAGCAGTTTATAATCCCGAAGCATCGGGCCAGAAAGCGCAACAGCTGCATGTCGCGCCGCCGGGTTATCTGCACAGCGCTCAGTGACGTTTGTCAAAACATCATGGGCGCTCGATAGCGTCGGCGCCCCTTCAAAGGCGATAGCCCGTCCGACATCCTCAGAAAAATAGTCAGGTGCAAGTTTGTTTTCTTCGTCAGAAGCCGGCGGCGCAACGTAAAGACGAAGGACATTGGAGACGACGATATCGGCGCCAGTATCCACAGCCGCCTGCAATTTATAAAAGCCCGGCTCATCTATCGTCCAGCCATCCGTAGAGGCGCTGATCAAATGAGCGCCATAGATCGACTCGCCATGTTTAAGCGTGTCGCTGCGGTTTTTGTGACAATGGGTGACCATCGCACGCCACCGACGCGCTTCACCGCCCGCACGCTGAACCAGAATTGTGATGTGGCGACCATCCGCAAGCAAATCTTCCTCGACCTCGACGCTTTCGCCTGAAGTATTTGTGAGCTTCAGCTCAAGGTTGACGGGCTCGAGAAAGCGGTAATTGTTGGCGTCACGGTTCGGCCTGATCGTGAGATTCCACGCGCTGGATCCCGTTAACGCATCAGGCGCTTCAAAGCCGTGATCTGCGAACCAGTCCGAATTTCCCATCTGCACAAAACGGCGCGGCGCATGGCGCATAAACGTCAATTCACTGTCTGAAAATCGAAAATCGAAATCCGAAAAGAATGATCCCTGTCCGCCTGACACCCGGAACGGATAATTCATAAAGCTTCGCGCTTCATTTTCATTGGCAAGCGGTATCCAGGGATTGCCGAGCGCTTTCTGCCAGCTATGCGCCAGATTGAACGCATGACCCATTTCGTGCGCCGCCGTCCAAAAAGTCATTCGCCGTCGCCAGGCGGCGGGGTTGGGGTCGCCAGCCGGGGCGTTTTGTATGAAACTATCGGTGAAGATCGCCGTTCCCTGGCGATGATTTTGCCCGATATCGTCAAACATGATACCGCCGAGACTTGGTCCTTGATCATGCCTGGCTGCATAAAGCACCCACATCGCCCATTGCGGTCGATTTCGAAACCGCGACCAGTAGGTGACCATGGCGTTGTGCATTTCGCTGTCTGACCACGTGCCGTTCGCGCCGGCCTTCGAGATTGGAATGACCGATGTGTTCGGCGACATCGTGACGTCAAAGCCTGATCTCTCATATACAGTTTCAAGTGAAATCGTTTCACTGGGCAGGCCTGCCGGCCGGTTGGGATGCGAACTCGTGTCATAGGTGGTGACCACATCATTGGCCGTGGTGTTCGAAACACGGTCGACTTCGAACTCGACGGGATCGAAATAGCGGGACTCGAACGCGAGCCTGTAAGTCCGTCGCCTAGCGCCCGCGCCGCTCAATGCCAGTGTATATTTGCTGTAATTAAAGCCGCGAGTCCGGCGCGCGCGAAACACAACACGATCACCCGGAATAAGCGCGGCATCGCCGTCGCGATAGATAATGTTCGCCTTAATCCGGCGATTGTTAAAACCGACGCATGTATCGGAGGTCACTTCGGCGATGGCGTGCGCTGTCGAGCGCGGAAACCGCCGGAAGACTTCAATCGAGATACGCTGTTGCGGAAAAAACCGATCAACATCAACCCTGACTTTGATCGTGAACAAATTGATTGGAAAAACAGGCCCACGACCAGGGCCGGGCTGCGGATTTACCCGAGATGACGAGATGTAACGATACCGTCCGCTGACCGCCGAGCAGAATCTAAAAGGCGGAAAACGCCGCGCAAGAGGCGACGGCGCCGACGCAGGACCACCGGCGATCGGTGCGAATTCGTTTAATTCATCAAGGGACTCAGCAGGTTCAGCATCATCACCAATCGCGCCCGCCACATAGTCGGGATGGTCATCATCATCTATCAGGCGAGTTTCGGGTCGCGGTTCTTCACCGCCGGATTTTGAAGAAGCGGAAGTCTTTTTTCGAGCCATGATATATCTCCCCAGATTGGCTGCAGCGTCTGTATAACAGATTAGCTATACGCATCAAACATAGCCTGGGCGAATATCAATATTTTCAACAATGAGCGATCCGTCAACAATATTTATCGTAATAAAAGCGCCAACCTCTTCAACTTGAAATGAATTTTCCAAACCGATATCGCCGACACATATCTTGACGGTCTGTCCGGGATGAATTTCATGGGTCACAATATGGGCAAGGCCGAGCTGCAAACGGGTCCGCGCCTCGAAATGCGCAATTTGTTCGCCGTCCAAAATTATGTCTACGGGTTCGCCGGAAAAGCCTTCCTGAAAATGAAACTCTTTAGTGTCGCTCAATTCTAACTCCTCAAGCGGCTCCTGGGGACCGGTACAAGCAACCGCGCTCAACGTTGCGCTCAAAAATGCCGCGGTCAACTCTATCAAGCGCATTCATGTCTCCCACTATCCGCGTTGGCGCGCCGCGCGTGGGCTTAACCCCGTCCAGCGCTTGAACGCGCGTGAAAAAGCGTTGGGGTGAGAAAATCCAACGAGATAAGCAACTTCGTAGACCGACGCGCGTTCACCTTTTAGATAATGCAGCGCCATTTGATGACGTAGTTCATCAAGCAGTTTTTCAAAACTCACGCCTTCCGCTTTTAGTTTTCGGTAAAGCGTCTGGCGGCTTTGCCCAAGCTTTTCCGCAATCAATTCCATGCTGATATCGCCAGTATGGAGGATCGGGATCAACGCGCCCTCGACCTGTCCCCGAACAGTTTTCGAGCGTTCAAGATCTTTCAGCAGCGCTTCTGCGTGCTTGCTCAAACTGCCGAACACATACCCCCGTGACGGCGATAATTTGATCGACAAAAACACCGGATCGATCAACAGCGCATTCCTGTCGCTGCTGAAGGTCACGGGCACATTTAAGATGCGCTCATATTCCGCAGCATATGCCGGCGCGTCATGGCTGACATGAACGGCCTTGATAAAAGAAACATCGCCGAAATCGCGGGCATGGGTGCAGATCATCCGCGCGAAAGTGGATTCCGTCAGTTCCGGAAAATCATTCGGATTATGACGCGTATCCGTCAACCATAGCCCATCTTCGTCGGGGGTGATCTGTAGCCGGTCGCCATCGCCGACCCCCTCGACTTCAACGACCAGCTTGCCGAAGCGATTTACCTGAGCAAAAGCTTCGGCCATCGTCTCGGCGGAGCGTGCAATCAATCCGACAATGGAAAAATCATGAAGGTCGACGGCCTCACCGAAATGAAGGCCCAGCGCCGGGTCATCCAGTAGCACCTTACCCGCCCTCATCAGCGCCACGAAGCGCGTAAACGCAATGCGATTGTCCTGATCCATAAGGTCGCCAGCGCTGATGCCCGATTGCGCGAGCAGCGCCTCACGGTCAGCGCCTTTTGATATGGCGAAATCCAGCAATGCGCCCGCATAGCCCGCCGAGACAGTTGCTTCGGTCATTTTTGTGCTCGTTTGAAACCTGAAGTTATCATTTGATCATTGCGGTTTGTTGCCCCGGACCGGAGGCTAGCTAGATTATGTGGACATTCAAGAGGCGCCCGCCTGCCATTGTTTTAACTGACGGTTGGCGGCGCGCCTCTGTGTTTTCTTAAGGCTGCGTTCTATCGGCGCGGACAGACCAACCGGGAGAAATTGCTTCATGGACCATGGGCCAACAGATCATGGATTGTCACGCGTTCGCATTTATTCAATGCGGTTCCTTTTTCTTCTGAGTGGCGTCGGCCTGGGCGTGCCCGCCTGGTCAACGATGTTCAGTCCCGGCATGTTTGATCCGACGGAGGGCATTGCCTACAGCTTTTGGGCCGCCTTTTCCGCACTGGCGTTTTTGGGTGTGCGCTTTCCCGTGAAAATGCTGCCGCTGTTGCTCTTGCAGATGTCTTACAAGCTGATCTGGGTGATCTTCGTTGGATACCCCTTGTGGTCCGCCGGAAAAATGGACCCGGTCGCCATTGAATTGATGAAAGCCAGCGGACTGGGGGTCCTCTTCGACCTCGCGATCATTCCCTGGCCTTATGTTTTCAAAAACTACATCAAAACCTTTTTCAACTTCAAAGCCGGCGCCTGAGTAAGACGTTCTTGGCAGTAGCGCCGGAGATGTTCGTAGTATGATTTTAGAAATCGATCCCGCAAGTCCTGCCTGGGTGCACGCCGCTGCGAACACCGTTCTCTATCTCCATATCGGCGGCGGCGGCGTCGGGCTCGTCTCTGGCGCGGCGGCGCTTTATTTCCGCAAAGGCTCAACCCCGCACCGCATCGCCGGCAATTTCTTTTTTGTTTCCATGTTGATCATGTCGGGTATCGGCGCGACCGTCTCACCGTTCCTGCCGGATCGGATTTCCTCGGTCGCCGGGCTCGTGACGTTCTATCTCGTGTTGACCTCGTGGGTGACTGTGCGGCGCAAGGAAAACAGCACTGGCGGTTTTGAGATCGGCGCCATGATCATTGCGCTCGCCGCCGCCGCAACAGGTGTAGTATTCGCTCAGATCGCCGCGAACAGCCCAACCGGATTGCTCGATCAGCAACCGCCGGGGCCAGGCTATCTCATGGCGGGTATCGCCGGGATCGGCGCATTCTTTGACCTGACCGTTATCCTGCGCGGCGGCATTGCCGGGGCGCAGCGCATCGCCCGGCATTTATGGCGTATGTGCGTGGCGCTGTTTATCGCGTCTGCGTCACTTTTCTTCGGACAGCCTCAGGTCTTTCCGGAACCCCTGCGCGACTCACTCATCCTCGCCGTTCCGGTGCTGGCGCCGATAATCCTGATGCTGTTCTGGCTCGGCTTTGTTTTCCTGACGAAGACGTTCAAGCGCAGCGCTGCGCCGGCGTAGCGCGCCGAGAATAGTGAGAAATTTTGACCCCACAGAGACGGGGCCCGCTGCGGCGTTTCCGGTCGCCCTGGCGCAAGGAAAAATCGGTTAAACGCAAAATCGGCCGCGCCGGTTGTGGTCATGCGATTTAATCGGTCTAACCTGCCGCCAATCGGAGAATCCCAAACATGAAATTCCTTAAGACCGTCTGCATTCTCGCCCTTGCGCCCTTGTCTTTGGGCGCGGCGGCAAAACCTGTTGTGGTCGGCCCGGCTGATCTTGTCTGCGCGCTGGAAGACGCCGTCGCCGCGGGCCCGCCTGGCATGTCGGCGGCAATCGCGACGGTTGACGGCGTGATCTGGACCGGCGTCGCCGGCTATGCGGATCTTTCAGCGCAAACGCCAGCGCGAAACGATCATCTGTTCGGTATCGGCAGCATCACAAAGCCGTTCATTACGGTCGTGACGCTGCAGCTGGTTGAGGAAGGAAAGCTCAAGCTGACCGATACCGCGCACTCAATACTGGGCGATCAGATTGCGGGCCTCGCCAATGCGGATCTCGCCGAGATCGCGCATCTTTTAAATCACACCAGCGGCATTCCCAGTTTTGAAGACGACCCGGTCTGGATCAGGGAAGGCCGGGGCGATGCGCTTGATGTTGACCATATTTGGGGCAAGACCGAAGCGCTTGCCTATGTCACCGGCCCGGACCACCCGCCGCTTTTCGCGCCGGGCGAAGAGTTCAGCTATTCCAATTCAAATTTCACATTGCTCGGGCTGATGATTGAAAAAGTAACCGGCAATGATGTGGTTGAAGAAATCAACACGCGTATCCGCAAACCCATTGGCGCCCCGTCGATTTATCTCGAAGGGTTTGAACCTGTTCCGGAGGACCGTCTGTCGCGGCGATACCATTACAGCACCGACGGGTTTAAGCGCGATGCGGGGATCAACGAAGCGTTCCCGCAAGTGACAGACACGCTCATCGACGCCAGCGCATCGAACCTTTCTTCGGAATGGACCGATGGGGGCATGGTCGCGACCGCGTCTGACCTTGCGAAATTTGCACGCGCCCTGCGCGACGGCAAGCTGTTGAATGAAAAGAGCCAGCAATACCTGATGGATTGGCGGCTTGCGATCGAGGGCGATTATCCGATGTGGGTCGGCCATGGCGTTTTCCGCGAAACCAGACGGCCCGGCATCATGATCGGCCATAGCGGCAGCGTCCTTGGCTATACCGGTTATATGGGCTGGCATGAAGATGCGGATTTAATTGTCGTTGCGCTCACCAATGCAGGCACAATGCATGTGGGTGAACGCGTCATGTCAGCGCCGGGCCTTGCGCAAAGCGCAAAATTCAACCGCCTCGCCCGCGCTTATGCAGAACAGGGACGTTTCGGCAAGGCGACGGAAGGTGAAGAGATCAAGGGTGATGTGTGTGGTGGGGAGTAGGCGCCGGATTAATCGCGCCTTATTGCGCCTCTTCCACGACCTGCACCGGACCCTCCGGCGGCGCATCGGCAAAATGGGCGCCCAGGAAGAACGGCCAGATGAAAAGCGCGAGCACACCTTTCCAAAATCCAAATTCCAAAAACCCAATTGAGAACAACCAGCCCATAAACCAGAAAATACCCAGAGAGCTGTGATGCTCAACTTTAATCTTGCCCGCCATCTGTAAAGCTCCGTCTTTAGGTTGACGGAACTTGGCTTTGCGTCCTGCCTGGCGTCATTGATCTTAGTCAACATGACATGCGGCGGCGGCGCTATGGTGCCAAAGATGCGGCAGGCGGTGTTGTCTCATGGGCAAGGCGCGCGCTGTGTAGTAGAATGCCGGTATGAGCGCTGAAACTAACAAAATATTAGAAAAAGCCGACAGTAATAGCGCCATGGACAACATCGCTTTTCGAACATCCGGCATCACCAAAGTCTATGGCGAGGGTGAGGCCGCCGTCCACGCTTTGCGCGGCGTCGATCTTGAGGTCCCGAAGGGCGAACTGGTGGTGCTGCTGGGGCCCTCTGGCAGCGGTAAGTCAACGCTTTTGAATATTCTCGGCGGGCTTGATACGGCGACCGACGGGCAAGCCTGGTTCCGCGATCAGGAACTGACCGGGATGAACGAAAAAGAACTCACTGAATATCGCCGTCATCATGTGGGTTTTATCTTTCAGTTCTATAATTTGATGCCGAGCCTGACAGCAATTGAAAATGTCGAGCTCGTGACTGAAATTTCCGATAATCCGATGAAGCCGGAAGAAGCCCTCGGCCTTGTGGGCTTGAGCGAGCGCCTGTCGCATTTCCCGGCGCAAATGTCCGGCGGCGAACAACAGCGCGTTGCCATTGCACGCGCCATCGCCAAACGTCCCACCGCCCTCTTTTGCGATGAACCCACCGGCGCCCTTGATTCAACAACCGGCGTGATGGTGTTGAAAGCGCTGCAAACCGTTAACAAGGAACTTGGCGCAACCACCCTGATCATCACCCATGCGGCGGCGACCGGCGCCATGGCCGACCGGGTCATTCATTTTGCCGATGGCGGTATTCGCGACGTTGTCGTCAATAAAACCAAAGCCTCACCCGAGGAGATAAGCTGGTAGCATGAAGATGCAGCTTTCCCCTCTCGATAAAAAACTGACGCGCGATCTCTGGCGCATCAAAGGCCAGGCTGTTGCGATTGCCGCCGTTGTTGCCGTGGGGATCATGCTTTTCGTGCTGCTCGATGGCAGCGTGCGATCCATGGAGGCGTCAAAAGACGCCTATTATGAACGCTATCGCTTTGCCGATATTTTTGCGCCGGTAAAACGCGCGCCAAATTACATTTTAAAGGACATCGCCGAAATTCCCGGCGTCGCTACCGTTGAAGGCCGCATCAATGGCGGCGCGATTGTCGACATGCCCGGCCTGCCGGCGATCCGGGCGATTGCGTTGTCGCTGCCCATATTCGACCGACCGAAACTCAATGACATCTATCTCACCGCAGGCCGGATGATTGACACAACGCAGGATGACGAGATCGTCCTGCTGCAGGGCTTTGCCGACGCCCATGGTTTAAACCTCGGCGATAAAATTGACGCGACCATGAGCGGCGCCAAACGCACATTTGTCATTGTCGGCCTGGCGCAATCGCCGGAATTTGTCTTCACCGTGGCGCCAGGCGAACTCATCCCTGATGACAAACGTTTTGCGATCATGTGGATGAGCGAGGAAGCGCTTGAAGCCGCCTTTGATCTTGACGGCGCCTTTAACGAAGCGCTGATCGGGCTTTCCCGCAACGCATTGGAGCCGGCGATTATCGCCCGCCTCGATACGATCCTGGCGCCCTATGGCGGGTTTGGCGCCTATGATCGCGCCGACCAGATCTCGAACCGTTTCCTCACCGAAGAGCTTGACAGCCGCGCGGCGTCCGCAAAGACAGTGCCGCCAATCTTTCTGGCCGTCGCCGCGTTTCTTCTCAATATCGTCGTAACACGGATGATCCAGGCGGAGCGCGGCGAGATCGGCCTGATGATGGCGTTTGGTTATTCCCATGCCGAGATCGCCGCCCATTATTTCAAATTCATTTTAACCATTGCCTTGAGCGGCAGCGTCGTGGGGTGCCTTTTCGGCGTCTGGGTCGGCGGCGGCATGACAGAATTCGACAAGGAATATTATAAGCTTCCGTTTCTCAGTTTTGAGGCCAATCTCGACACGATCCTGATCGGCCTTGCGATTTCCGGACTGGCGGCGAGCGTCGGTTTGATCGTCGCACTCAGGCAAATCGCGGACCTGACGCCGGCGGTCGCCATGAGCCCGCCAGCGCCGCCCGATTACAGCAAAACAACATTCGGCGGCGCCTGGATGAAACGCGCATTGGATCAACCGAGCCGCATGGTCTTGCGCGGATTGCTGCGCCGGCCAATGCGCGCCGGCGCAGCCTGCCTCGCCGTCGGCGTCGCCATGGGATTGTCGGCGGCAATGCAAAATCTGATAACGGGATTTAATTATCTGCTCGACGCCAATTTCACCGTCATCAGTCGCTCTGACGCGACAGTGAGTTTCATCGAACCGCTTTCCTATAAAACAATCTATGAGTTGCAGCGCATGGACGGCGTGACGCGGGTCGAACCTTTCCGCAGTGTCTCCGCGAGACTGCGCAACGGCCTTTATGAATATCGCGGCGGCGTCAGCGGCATGGTTTCAGAGCCGGCGCTCAATCGCGCCGTCGATGGCGATCTTCAGACCATCTATATCCGCGAGGATGGTGTGATCCTGTCAAAACCGCTGGCGAAGATTTTAAACATTGCGCCGGGGGACAATTTGACTGTGGAAGTGCGCGAAGGCCGGCGCCCTACCCTCACCCTGCCGGTTGTGGCGCTGGCGGAAAGCTTTCTTGGCTCCACCGTTTATTTTGAAATGAATGCCCTCAACCGGGTGCTGAAAGAACAGGGCCGCGTTTCCGGCGCTCATATTCAGATCGATCCGGCGAAAAGCGACGCGATCAATAACAAGCTGAAAAAGATGCCCGGCGTCGCCGGCGTCACCCTCAATGCGCAAGCACGCGAATCTTTTCAGGAAGTCATGAACCAGGGCGCCGGCGCCATGCGCTTTATTATGGCGATGGTCGCGATCATCATCACGGTGGGGGTTGTCTATAACAGCGCCCGCATCGCTTTCGCCGAACGCGAGCATGACCTTGCCAGTCTTCGCGTTATTGGGTTTACGCGGCGCGAAACGTCTTTTGTATTGCTTGGCGAACTTGCGGTGATCACCATTCTGGCGCTGCCGATTGGCGCCGCTTTTGGCTATTATCTATCCACACTTGTATCAACAGCGTTTAGCACCGAACTATATACTATACCCGCCCGGATCGACCCGCGCAGCTTTGGCGAAGCGGCTTTATTCGTTGTTCTGGCGGCGATGGCGTCCGGCTGGATGGTTCAGCGGGATGTTAATAAACTCGATATGGTATCCGCGCTAAAGACACGGGAATGAAGAGCGTCATGGGGAAGTATCTGTCACGACAAAGATTGACGATCGGCGCCGGCGCGATCGTCGCGCTGATCCTGATCGCCGCATTCTGGCCCAGCGCCACACCCGTGGATACAGGAACGGCCTCCATGGGCCCAATGATCGTCACCATCGACGAAGAAGCGAGAACCCGCATCCGCAATACTTATGTGGTTTCGGCGCCCATTGCCGGCCGGCTGTTACGCGTCGAGGTGGAATCCGGCGACCCGGTCGCCGCCGCCAGCACGGTCGTTGCGCGCATGCTGCCCGCTAATCCCGATCTTTTAAATGTCCGCGCCGAAGAACAAGCCGAAGCCAGCGTGCGCGCGTCCGAGGCCGCCCTCGCCGCCGCGCAATCGGAAGTCACGCGCGCCCGCGCCGATGCAGATCTTGCACAAACAGAACTGGAGCGCACGCGCATACTCTTTGCGTCCGATACGGTGGCAAAAGCGCGGCTTGATCGCGATGAACGGCTTTGGCGGGCTGCCAATGCCGGCGTTGACAGCGCCAACGCCAGCGTCGCCATGCGTCAGGCTGACCTTGAAAGCGCAAAAGCAATGCTTCTTTCCTTCGCTGAAAACCAAAAGCTCGCCATGTCAACCAATCCGCATCCGCGCGACTCGATTCCGCTGGTCGCGCCAATCTCCGGTCAAATTCTGCGGGTGATGCAGGAAAGTGAAACAACGCTTGCGGCGGGAACGCCTGTGCTCGAGATCGGCGACGTCTCGAATGACCTTGAAATCATCGCGGAGCTGTTATCGACGGACGCCGTCCAAATCAAACCGGGCAACAGGGTCATCGTCGAAAAATGGGGCGGCGGCGAAACGCTGGACGCTGTTGTTGAGCGGATCGAGCCCTGGGGTTTTACAAAATTTTCCGCGCTGGGCGTCGAAGAACAACGGGTCAATGCGATCCTTCAATTTTCCGAACCCGCCAGCGCACGTCCGGCGCTGGGTCATGGCTATCGTGTGGAAGCACGCGTCGTGATCTGGGAAACCGACGACGCGCTGATCGTTCCTTCAAGCGCCCTCTTTCGCGATCAGGGCCATTGGGCGGTCTTTGAGGTGACGTCCGGCAAAGCGCGCCTCACCGAAGTCGAAATTGCGCAAAATAACGGCGTCGAGGCGGCGATTGCCAGCGGGATCGAAGACGGCGCGACGCTTATTCTTTATCCCGGCGCGGATCTGTCCGATGGCGAGCATGTGACGGCGCGGAACGGGCAGTAAAATCTTCCACTGCCTGACCCGCCTGCAATTTACATATTCTCGATATTAGATGATAATGCTATAAGTTGATGGTTTTTGGGGTGGGTTTAACGATGAGATATGCATTTTTGGCGTTTTTTGCTTTTTCAATGACGCCGTCTCTTGCCTTCGCACAGAGTGCAGCGGACGTGGTGGCTGATTTTTCCGAATGCAAACTAATTTCAAAAAACAAAGACCGCCGGAAGTGCTTTGAATCAACGCTCCAAATATATGAGAAAAAGTTTCCTTCATCGTCACTCGCAGACAGCGGTGAAAACGCGCCGAACAGCCTCACGGCGCAAACTATGATTCAATCAGATGCAGGCGCGACAGTCCCCGAGACATTCGGCTTCTCGGCGGTAGAGCAAGAAAGGCGCGCGCTTACCGGCCTTGATAAGGGCGAGCAGCGTCAACAGAAAGAAGCGCGCCGGAAAAAGGAAATGCTCATTGCGACAGTCGCGCATATCGGTCAGCGAGCAGACGGGCGCCGTCTCGTTGTATTAGAGAATGGCCAGGCATGGGTTGGCGAGAAAAATGGAACCCTTACCGACATAAACGAAGGCGACAATATTGAAATTGCGAAATCCCGCTTTGGCGGCTTTCGCTTGACGTCCTCCAAAAGGTCCGGGTTTTTGCGGGTTCGACGGCTCGACTGATTTCCGGGGCGCCGATCAACGGAATCGCTTCACAATATGCCGCTGACAGCGCGAGAGGGATAGATTTCCCTTCCCTCTCCGCTTTTCTGTCTGGTAGATAGTGTCTCATCAATAATCCGGCGCATGCCGCATAAACATTGCCATGGGGGCGAATCCATTGACCGCTATTCCATCTTCTCTGATCCGATTGTTTACCTGTACATCCGCAAGCGCGATTGTGCTTTCCATTGCAAGCATCAGCATGGCGCAAGACGTTCCGATTGTTCAGCCAGGCGCGCCAGGCGAAGCGGCGCGGGAACTCAGCGCTGCCGAAGCGGTTGAAATTGCCGATACGCGCTATTCCCTCGATGATGTGCAGTTCATGCAGGATATGATCCCGCACCATAATCAGGCGGTTCAGATGGCGGCCCTCGTGTCGGATCGCACCAACCGAGAAGAGCTGCGTGATCTAGCGGGACGCATTGACGCCTCGCAAAAAGACGAAATCAAATTCATGCAGGACTGGTTGAGCGAACGGGGTGAGACCACGCCGGAACCAACCGCCCATGATGCAATGCACATGTCTCATTCCATGGCCGGCATGGCGTCGCCGGAACAATTGACACAGCTTGCGGCGGCGATGGGAACGGACTTTGATCGATTATTCCTTGAGCTGATGATTACGCATCATGAGGGCGCTGTGACGATGGTCGAGGAGCTGCACGAGAAACCGGGTTCGGCCTATGACCCGGTGTTGTTCGAGTTCACCAATGACGTCACTAACGACCAGGAAGCTGAGATCGAACGCATGAATGCGATATTGGTCAGCCTTTCCACTGACCCAAGAGCCAATCTAAAGCCAGGCTTCAGGGACGCCGGCGAAGCGGCGATGAATCTCGAGCTTATTGCCTCGCTGCCCAAACCTGCCGGGTTTTTTGACCCGCAAAACCCCGTCGGGCTGCCGCCGGTGATAGAACCAAAAGAATCCGACAAAGCAGCCAAACGCGAAGATGATGGTCAGAGTAATGACGATACAGAATGGGGCGAGCGCTCGCCGCTCCTGAGCTTTTCCAACACCGACATGGCGTTCTTCGGCGACAAACTGGTGACCGGCAGCTATCACGGTTTTAATATCTATCAGCTGCAGGAAGACGGCATGCCGGAACTCTTTAGTTCAGTGGTCTGCCCGGGCGGCCAGGGCGATGTCTCCATTGTCGGCGATCTTCTGATTATGTCGGTTGAACAGACCCGCGGCCGGACCGATTGCGGGTTGCAGGGCGTCAGCGAAGACGTCAGTCCAGATCGCTTCCGCGGGCTTCGCATCTTCGACATCAGCGATCTCGCGCGACCGGTACAAGTCGGCCAGGTCCAGACCTGTCGCGGCTCGCACACACACTCAGTCGTCGCCGGCCCTGGCAGGAACGGTAAAATCATTGTCTATAATTCCGGCACGTCTTCCGTGCGCGACGAAGAAGAACTGGAAGGCTGCATCGGCAACATTGCAGGCGACGACAGAACGGCGATGTTCCGCATCGATGTCATCGAGATCCCGGTCAATGACCCATCAAAAGCGCGCATCATCGACAGCCCCGCCGTATTTGCCGATCCGAAAACCGGTCGGCTGGCGGGCCTGTGGCAGGGCGGCGATCATGGCGATGATACGCAAAAAACAAGTCAGACCAATCAATGTCACGACATCACGGTCTTTCCGGAGCTGAAGATTGCCGCCGGCGCATGCTCGGGCAACGGCATTATCTTTGACATCTCCAATCCGCTGAAGCCGACGCGCATCGATGAGGTCGTTGATACGGGTTTTGCCTATTGGCACTCTGCAACATTTAACAATGATGGCGACAAGGTGCTTTTCACTGACGAATGGGGCGGCGGCGGCCGACCGCGTTGCCTCGCTTATGATCCAAAGACCTGGGGCGCGAACGCGTTTTACGACATCGTTGACGGTCAACTTGAATTCAGGAGCCATTACAAATTGCCGGCGCCGCAAGTCGAGGAAGAAAACTGCGTAGCCCATAACGGCTCCGTCGTGCCTGTCCCCGGCCGCGATATCTTCGCGCAAGCCTGGTATCAGGGCGGCCTTTCTGTGATCGACTTCACCGACTCGGCGAACCCGGTTGAGATCGCCTATTTCGACCGCGGCCCCGTTCATGAAGAAAAACTGGTTCTTGGCGGATATTGGTCGACCTATTGGTACAAGGGAAAAATCTACGGCACCGAGATCGCCCGCGGACTGGATGTGATGGCGCTGACGCCAAGCGACTATCTGAGTGAAAATGAACTTGCTGCGGCGGCGCTCGCCGATCAGGGCGGCGTATTCAACCCGCAACAACAATTCCGCGTGACCTGGCCAGCCGACCCTGTTGTCGCCCGCGCCTATATCGATCAGTTGCAGCGGAGCAACACACTGTCGCCGTCGTCACTTGCAGATTTGAACACTGCACTCGATAACGCGGCATCGCTGCTTGAAGGCGGCGGGTCTGACAAAGATTTGGCCAAGCGGTTGAAATCCCTCGCGGGGAATCTGAACAGCGATAGCGCAGACGCCATCGCCAGAAAGCAATTGACGGCGCTTGGCAAGACATTGAACGACATTGCGGCAAGGCTGCGCTAGCGCGACACATCGGCAGAAGCGCAAGCAGCGTTTGAATCTTAAGCCAGCGCGACGCTGGCGAGAAGAAAACAGATCGCGGTGGCGACGGAACCGAGCGTGCGCACGTGGTTCCAGCCTGTCCAGACGGTTCCGTAGGTTTGCCAATAGACGGCTGCTTCGGTGTGTGCGTACGCCATTCCGTCGAGACGCTTATTCATCGGCACATTGCCAAACATTGTGACCATGAAAGAGAAGACCACATAGATCGCTGCGCCGGCAATGATCATAAATTGCGCCGCGCCTGTCAGGTTGAAATATGCATAGGCGGCAAAACCAATCGTTACCGGGGCCAAGCCTAACATCATCACCAGAAACACGGACCGGAAAACGGTCCGGTTGATCATCTGCATCGACTGAATGCCGCCTGCCGGTTCCGCAGCGATCAGTGCTTTCATGACGAAATCGGAAAAGGACTGAAACACACCAGCCACAAGAGCGCTGGCGAGGCCAACCGCGAGACAGGCATAAACCATTAAACTTGTCGTCATTTCAATTCTCCATCATTTGCAGAATCGCTGCGATAAACGTGAAACTAAGCCGCAGCACGTGCGCCCATCCGTTGCGCGCGAGCAATCCAGTTTTGAATCTTTTCAGCACTGGCAAGTTTTACCGACCCGAACTGGAGGATTTTTTTCGCCTCAATCCCGCAGAAACCAAGAACCTGATTTTTGATCACGCGGCGCGCTGGCTTTCTGTAGATCAATGTATCGATCAGCGGCGGCGTATCCGATGTAATAATCGCATCGGCTGACTTGCCTTTCAAAAGCTTGTCCCACTTCACGCCTTTACGGTGATATTTGAATGCAAAGCCCGGTGTTAGCGCCCGGTCCAGAACCGCCTTCGCTTTGGTCGGCATCGCGCCCCACCAATAAGGATGCACAATGAATATATGATCGGCCCAGGCGATGGCTTCCTGCCAGGCCAAAAGATCAGGTTCAAGCGGCAGCGTGTTGTCGCCATAACCGCTGAAATCAGCCGCGAAAGACATATCACTCAGATTCATGCGGCGTATCTGCGCCCCGCCCGCCTCAACACCAGCCTGATAGGCGTCAGCGATGCCCTCGCATAATGATCCGGCTTTGGGGTGTCCGACCCATATGAATATCTTCTTTGCCATCTTTTCCTCCTTTGTTCGCCACTTGACACCGTGTCAATTGACATAGCGTCAAGTATGCCTAGGTTGACATCATGTCAAGTCCCAAATCCGATACCCGCGAAAAAATCCTGAAAGCCGCATGGAAGCTGCTTGAAGCCAATATTGGCAAAGAAGTGCGCATGAGCGACATCGCCAAAAAAACCGGCATCAGCCGGCAGGCGGTTTATCTGCACTTTCCAACGCGCGTCGAACTGCTCGTTGCGACCGCGCGCTATCTCGACGAGGTCAAGGATATCGACGCCCGGCTCGCCAAAAGCCGCAATGCCGCAACGGGCATTGAACGCCTTGACGCCTTTATCGAGGCGTGGGGAAATTATATCCCCGAGATTTACGGTGTCGGCAAGGCATTCCTCGCCATGAAAGACAGTGATGACGCTGCTGCGACGGCGTGGAATGATCGCATGCAGGCCGTACGTCATGGCTGCGATGCGGCGATCAAAGCTTTGAAAGCAGATGGCGCCCTGTCGCCGGATCATTCCCCCAAGCAAGCGAGAGATATTTTATGGACCCTGCTCTCCGTCGAAAACTGGGTGCAATTCACGCAAGACTGCGGCTGGTCGCAAAAGCGCTATATCGAGATGATGAAACATCTCGCAGCGCGGGCTTTGTTAAAATGACCCTGCATCATCACATCCTATGGAACAAATGAGCACACCGACAGACATCTATGATCCAAACTTTGTAAAGGGCGTCTTCGACAGATGCTCTGAGCGATACATCGCGGTCAGCTACATCTGTTCATTCGGATTTACGGAGCGTTGGCGCAAGCAATGCGTCGCGAATATGCCGATTCCCGGCGCGAGTGCGCCTGCAGGCTACGACTTAATGGCTGGCACAGGCGAGGTATGGCCTCACCTGCTCAAGAGGCTACCGGCAACAGCGTCGATAACTGCTGTTGATATTTCCACCGGCATGCACAAGCGAGCGATAGATCGGCTGCACAAACACCGCGCCCATAAGATCGATTTTATCGAAGACGACGTGCTTGTGAGCAAACTGCCTCAAAACTCGGCCGACTTTGTGATCTCTACATTTGGTATAAAAACGTTCACAGCGCGACAACACGCGCAGCTGGCCAAGCTTGTCGCATCAATTCTGAAACCGGGCGGCGTATTTTCCATCGTTGAAGCATCCGATCCAAAAGGGTGGCCGCTTCGACCCGTTTATCTCTTCCACCTGAAAGTCCTGTTGCCGCTCGTCGAACGATTTTTGATGCGCGGCGCCCAGGATTTCGCGATGCTTGGAACCTACAGCACCAACTTTGGAGACGCGCGCGCATTTGGAGATATGCTCGCCGCCAATGGCTTGGACGTTCAATTCAAAAAGTATTTCTTTGGCTGCGCAACAGGCATAATAGGTCAAAAACCTCAATCCTCGCCCTGAAACTATTGTGGCCGGCTCAACCAGCCGCGCGCGCCGTGCGCGGGCTGATACCCGTCCAGCGCTTGAATGCACGGGAAAAAGCAGCAGGTTCTGAATAGCCAAGAAGATAAGCGGTCTGATTGACCGACACATTTCTATCGCCGAGAAAACGAAGCGCTAATTCATGTCGAAGGTCATCCATCACCTGTTCAAAGGTGACATCTTCGGATTTCAACTGGCGATAAAGCCCCTGCCGATCCATGTTCAATTTTCCAGCAATTAACTCAATCGTGACATCGCCGGTGTGAAGGATCGGCATCACAAGGCTTTCTACCCGGCCGCGCGTCGTTTTTGTTTGCTCGAGTTCTTTCAGCAACGCATCCGCACGATCACTCAACACACCAAAGACATAGCGGCTTACCGGCGGTTGTTTCAGCGCCAGGAATTCCGGATCAATCAGCATTGCGTTCCAGTCGCTGCCAAACACTAAAGGCGCCTCGAAAATCTTTTCAAGCGCATCGCGATAGGGCGGCGCATCATGCTTAAAATGCATGACATGCGGAAATGTGAGTTTTTCAAATTCAGGCGATCCTTTGAACATTACCCGCGCATTCCAAATCAGCCGGGAAAACTCCGCCTCCGCGATCTGCGGGTTGTCGCTGAAAAGAGCGCTTGGCCCCTCAATCCAGACACCGCCTTCCTTCCAGGTTCCGCGCATCAGCGTCGCGGGTTCACAGCGCTCGTCATCTACGATTAATGCCGCATAGCGGTTCAACTGTTTAGCGACATCGATCGTGGTTTCGCAGGCTTCACAGATCAGTCCAACAATTGAGATGTCCTGAATTCTGACCGCTTTACCGAATGCCGCCGCGATGGCCGGCTCGTTGGTCAATTCCGCCGCCCCATTGAGCAGCGCCAAATAGCGCTCCACGGTGACCCGGTCGTCCTGATCGCGCAGATCACCTTCACGCAGTTCAGCATGCTCCAGAAGCGCGGCACGGTCGGCGCCCTTTGAGACCGCGAAATCCAGCATGGATCTCGGATAGCCTGCAGAAATTGTCTGGCCTGCCATTTACGCGCCCTGCTCCACGATTGTCGCCTGCGGTCAAGTTTTTGACACGTAACATCATGTCAGGCGGTTTCGATCACCAGCATTATTCTATTGCAATTTACCATTTGCCGTCGAGGGAGAAGTCGTTCGCGGAACGGACGATTATGCCGACGGCGCTGTTGAGGAAAGTTTCATGTCAGACGCTGCGTTGAGCCCTGTATCAGACCAAAAATCCATTTCCGCGCGGACGCTCACCGCTGCTGCTGTACTCATATTTCTCGTCCTGCTTATCGGACAATGGGCCTTTTTCTATTACATCGCCGCCTTTTACGGAACGTCAGTCCTGACGGGCAATATCGAGGTCTGGGACCGCCTGGCCGCCATTGCCGGGACCTCGCCCTATGTCGCTGGCGATAGTGCAGGCAATCTGGCTTATGGGGCGCACGCCCTGGCTGCGGGGATTATTGCTTTTGGCGGCGCGCTGCAGCTTATTCCGCAAATTCGAAAATATGCGCCGGTATTTCACCGATGGAATGGCCGGGTGTTTCTGCTGACCGTTGTCGGGCTTTCTCTTTCAGGATTTTACCTTGTGTGGATTCGCAAAGCGCCCCCGACCTCAATTACAGAGATGTCGACGACTTTTAACGGCATTCTTATTCTCAGCTTCGCCTTTCTGGCGTTCAGGACGGCGGTCGCCCGCAACATCACCATTCATCGCCGCTGGGCGCTGCGGCTCTATCTTGTCTCCAATGCCCAATGGTTTTTGCGGATCGGTTTTTTCGCATATTTTGCCATCGGCACCGCATTCGGGATTGAACCGGGCGTCAACGATCCGTTCCTTAGTTTCTGGACATTTGGCTGTTATCTTGTGCCGCTCATCATTCTTGAACTTTATCTCCGCGCCAAGGACAGCGCCCGTCCCCTCTGGCACTTCACCACGGCTGGCATACTGGTTGCGCTCGCATTGCCCATGGCAGCGGGCATTGCTGTTTTTTCAATCTTTGCGATGGCCATTATCTCAGGTGAACCAATGCAATTGCCATGACGTGCAATCAGCAAAGCGTCTATGCCTGGCGTCGCGTTGCAATATCGCGAATACGCTCTGTCGGAACGCTTTGAGAAAACATGGCGCGCGCCATAGCGAGCGTTTCTTCATCCGCAATTGATGGATGCCCCGTTCCATAAGGCGGCGCCGGGTTATATTCAAAAGCGAGCTCGAGCGCTTTGCCCAGAGGCTCGCCCGCGATGACGCCAGCCATGGTCAACCCGATATCCATGCCGGCGGTGACACCGCCGCCTGTGCATCGATTGCGATCAATCACAACGCGCTCATGAACCGGGATCGCACCGAAACTATCCAGCGTATCGATGACCGCCCAATGGCTGGCCGCGCGATACCCCTCGAGGAGCCCCGCCATCCCCAGGAGGAGCGAGCCGGTGCAGACAGAAACGATCCATTGCGCATTCGCGCCGCGCGCCGCAAGAAAAGCCATCACTTCTTCATCTTCCAGAATATCGACGGACGGCGTACCGCCGCCCGGCACGAGAATGACATCAGGCGCAACGCTGGCGTCGGCAAAACTTGTGGTCGCAACGATCGCAGCTGTGCTGTCGCTCGCTACAGGGCCCGTCTCTTTCCAAACCAGCTCGGTTTTAGCGCCGGGAAGAAGCGCGAGCGGCTGCAACGCACCAACAAGGTCCATGGTCGTGAATTGTGGGTAAAGCAAAGCCTGAATAAGCATCGAATGCGCCTTTCCTTGAATTATATACCATATCGCTTATAATTATCTCGACGTCAATAATTATAAGCGAAACAGTACATATATGCCCACACCTGCCCCACGTCGCGGACGGCCGCGGACATTCGATCCCGACCTCGCCATGAACGCGATCGTTGAGACATTCAGAGCGAATGGCTATGCGGCGGCGTCACTGGACGAGTTGTCGGCGGCAACCGGACTCAGCCGACCCAGCCTATATGCAGCCTTTGGCGATAAGCACGCCATGTATCTCGCCGCCATGGAGGCTTTTGCGAAAACAACGGGCAGCCGCGCGATCGAAGCGCTTCGCTCCGGGCGCACTATCGAAACCGCCCTCACCGGATTTTATGACGCCATGCTTGACGCCTATTTTTCCGGAACAGAAGAAGCGCGCGGGTGTCTGGTTTATGTGACAGCGCCCAGCGCATCGGACCACGAAGCCGTTCGCCTCAAACTTGGGTTTTTTATGGACCAGCTTGATAAGGGCATGGCCAAAAATTTTGCCCGGCTCACAAATCTTGACGACAAAGCAAAAATAAAAGCGGCAGCGGAAGCTGCCACCAACACACTGAATGGTCTTTCAACGCGTGCACGATCCGGCGCCTCAAAAGCAGAGTTAAAACGCGTGGCCCGGCGCGCCGCAAAACTTATTGCGGGCAGCCTGATATAAGGGTCACACAATCGGCCCTGCCGTTGCAGGTTTTTTTCCCTATTTTGGCTTCCTGTAATATTTGAGCGTTCGTTGTTGATCGGTGTTTTCATCCTTCACGGGGACGGATTTCGCATTGGTGGGATCGGAGCCGGCATTCCGTTCGACCCCATCGGTAAATCCATCCTTGTCCGTATCGGGATTTTTCGGATGCGTGCCGAGAGAATATTCTTCCCACGCAGCTAATCCGTCCTGGTCCAAATCGAATTGACTATCGTCAGGATCGTTTGGATTAAGACCGAACTGTTTTTCCCACTCGTCACTGATCCCGTCAGCGTCCTCGTCTTTGACAATCGTAAACTTGACAGATGTTTCATATCTCTGATCAGGCGTACGCAACCCGACAATGTGTTCACCCGGCTCGCCAATATAGGCAGCGCCGGTAAGCCCCTGCGCGATCACTTTACCCTTCAGGGTCCATTCCAGCGTTGACGGATCAGCGATCGCGAAATCCGACAGCGACGCGTGAAGGTTGATTGCGTCATTTACCGTCAGGATATCGCCGTCGAGCGGATTGACGATGATTGGTTTCAGCGGTCTCGTTGGAAATGCCACTGCGACCAAATTTGATAGTGTTACGTCGATGCCATTTGTCGCCTGCACGCGAAGCACCCAGGCTTTTCCTTCAAAAGGAACCGCTCCGGCGTCTATGACAACCTCATTCTGTTTCGTCACGGCCAATGGAAACCACTCCTTGCCATCGCGGCTGGTTTCAAGGCGGTATTCTTTTGCCTCATCGCCGGCCGTCCACCAGGAAACGGGCGCTTTACCCTTGAGGGGCCACTTGGCGGGCGCCTTCAAGATCACGGAGGCGGGCGCGTGGTCGATCGTTTCCCGGAACATTTCCTTTTTATTTTGATAGAGAACCAATGTGTGCGCCGTGTCCGCGATCGTCACAGGAATGACAAATGAGGAAAAATCCACAACGTCAACATCATAGGGTTTGGCGCTGGCGGAGTTCACGCGCTCGATCACTTTTCCATCGACGTTAAGAATCTCCACGACGAGATCGCCATTGCTGACAATACCGCCTGCATCAATATAGCCCGGACGCAATGCAACGCCGTTCGGGGTGATGACACCCGCAATCGAAACGGCGCCGTCCTCTCCCTCACCCGGCGCGCCGCCGTAATATTGGTCGTCAGTACGGTTGTCGATGCGAACAAGGTTAGAGCCGATGACATCTTCCATGTGATGCCAGACTTCATTGGATGGCCAGCGCTGACGGGCGGAGTTATTTGGCCCCACATACCCCATCACATCATGGCGTTCAGAATTGGTCCCCCCGCGTCCAGCTAAACGGTATGGCAAAGCCTGCATCAATCGAACATTAAACGCCGAGCTTGTTCTTTCGTTTCTGGAGATTTCACCATGATCACCGGGCCATCGGGTAACGGCGAACGCGGCGCCATGGGCGCCGCTTGTGTGCCGCATGCCCATCGTATGACCGGCTTCGTGCATCAGCACCGTGCCATCATTAGTCGCCGTTGCTCTGAATGTAGACGGAACGCCGTGTGCGCAGCCGCGGACAAAACTACTGACCAGCATATTAAATCGCGAATAGTCATGATTGGAAACGAGATTGCAGCGGAACGCTGAACCCAGCAAAAACTGGTCAATCGTTGACCCTGCTTCCAGATGCGGTTCTGGGGCGCCGGGGGCGTCCGCGAACGTATAATCAAATATGCCGAATGTGCGTGGCCACACGCCGGGGAACGGCGCCATGTTCCACCAGTTGCGAACCGCCTGCCGTATTTCCAGATCGGTCGGCTGCATATTGACGACCGCCGTGGAGGTCATCGGGCACAGGACGCCGGGGCCTCGATCTGCAAGGCCGGTGCCGCCAGTATAAGGACATCGCCACCAGTAATCGACCGCCCAGGCGCGAACACTTGGCGTCTGTTGCCCACGAAAAATTACATTACGCAATGTAATCTCGTTGAGGCCGCCATCGGCGCCGGATGCTTCAGGAACCGGCGCCGGACGCGTCGCAGGATTGACAACAAGGCGCAGATCAATGGCGCCTTCACGCGTCCAGGAAGATGGCAGCCGAAAATTCCACGATCCGCTCGTTCGCTGCTTCAAGCGGTGATAGGCACTCGCACGATCCGCGCTCAACCCAACCGCATTTCTGAGCAACCCGTTAGGCAGAATGGGCGAACCGGGCAACGCAGCCCCGTTGCGGGAGCCGTGCAATTCCGCAAGCGCATAAACACGCGGCGCCGAACCCGGCCTCAATGTCGGAAAGGTATAACGTGCAAAAGCACGAACGACCGTCGGCTTGTCATGGACCAGAATATTATCGCTTCGCTCATTGATTGACCCGCCTGGCGGAATGAGATCAACCTCGCCCCGGATCGCTTGCGTGACTTCCATCGTGATCGGCTCGATGTCGATATTGCCGGCAAGGTCGCTGGCGGCAAAAGCGGGCGCGCCAACGCCAATCACCTCAATGCCACTTGTGGCGCGCACACCCGGCCCGACCGCCGTCACGCCGATCCAGCTTGGGCCGTCAGGGATCAGGACGCGCGCCTTTGAAAACCAGTAAACATCTTCGCTGCCTTCGGTCCGCAACCGAAAAAAATCAGCAAATAGTGTCTCCGTGGAAAGCCCATCCCATCTCGGCACAGACAAAGTAACTTCAGAAAGTGACATTCCGGACGGGATGCGGATCAAGCCGATCACATTGTGCCCCCGCGACGCATTCAGGGTCTGACGATCCAGCGGCGTTACGAATTCTGCGCGGCCACTGACCGGCGTGGGCAATGCGGGCAACTCGACGCTATCTGAATAGAACAACCGATCGATCATCAACTGACCGGTTCCACGTTTTTGAATGACAACGTGCTTTATACCAGAATCACTGCTCGCACCAATGGCCATGCAGGTGTTGATGGGCCGCTCAACATTGAGGATCGTATCGCGCCCGACCACGCGCCCTACGCTGTCAAAAGCGGTAAGATCGAGCTGGTCGATTGTGCCGGTATTAGCGCCAATATATAATCCGACATGACGTTGCGGCTGATCAAAATCAACAACAGCGCCGCTGGCGGCTGTCAGCCTGACAGCATTTTCGCGGCTGATCGATCCATGGGATGGCAGGCCGACGGAACCATGTATCGTAGCAATTTGCGTGTGGCCGGCAATATTCGGCGGCGCGCCAAGCACATCCATATCGAAATCAAGGATTGTTGTGCCTTCAGGCGGCGTACAGCGCGGAAAATACAATTCCCAGATCAGCTCGTCTGCACGGTCAATGTAATCGCCGTACTGACCAACATTGTCCACGCCAGCGCGATCCGGATCAATTTCAGGTCCAGGAATGTAGCCTTGAGCTTCCGCAGCGTTGGATGCTGCAAATCCACACACAAACAGGACGGAAACAAAAACCACCCGCACTGCAAAATAAACATTTGCCATCAGATATCTTCCCGTATCGACGCGCCCCGCATTCTTCCCAGGGAACGCAACAATATTCTATGATACGGACCGCTACGGGACAAGATTATTGGCAAAAACCCCTTTCTTGGCGCAAAATCCGGATTCCACTTTTCGACCAATGCTTTAGTTCTCGCAGCGCGACGCCTGAAGGCACATTTCGTTCCCGCCCGCCGGTATCTCGCCAGACTTGTCAAGAATACCGTCCATTCGAAGCGTCGCGATTGATGGACCGTCCTGATCCATCGTGACAAGCGTGACATGATCAAAAGATGCATCGTTTTTCGCATCCTGGCCGCCGCCCGTCGTGCCGAGAATGATATGGTCGCGGTCATTCCGCAGGTGATGTGCATAGGCATGGAAATGCCCGTTGAATAATGTGTAAGGCCGATCGCCTAACGCAGTTTCAACGCGCGCGAACGCGTTTTCATCTTCGCGCATCCACACAGGCTTGTGCATGAACACAAACGTCCAGCGAACATCGGGGTTTTCTGCAATTGCTTTTTCGATATAGGCCGCTTGTTCATCACCCACTTCGCCAGTCACGCGTTCGGGCATTTTAAAATATTCCATCTCGCGCGCTTTTTCCGGTTTATCGCCATCAAGCACCTCGATCGCTGCAGCGCGCGCCAGATAGATTTCCTGCATGCGCGCGTCAGAATAGTCCTCCGTATCCATCATCAGGAACAGAATATCGCCATAGACAAAGTGGTAATAGCGCGGGCCATAACGGCTCTGCCAGACATCGCGCATGGTCTGATTGGTAAGGTCATGATTGCCGCCGACATAAAACAACGGCGCCTGCGCTTTCGCAGCGCGCTCATCAAACCAATCCCATTCTTCCTCCAGCTGCGAAACATCCTCGGTTCCGCCATCAATCAAATCACCAACGCTGATAATGAATTCCGGGCGCAGCAGATTAAGCTGCGCGACCGCAACTTCAAAAACGCCTTCGCGCTCACCGCCATTGAGGTCAGAGATGATCGCAAAACTGAATTTTTCATCGCTTGCATCGAAGTTTTCATGAGGCCATGGCTGCGGTGGTGAAATCTCATGGGCGAATTCATTGTGCGGTGCATTTGTATCTATGGCAGTGCAACCAGCAAAAAACGAAAGACTCGCGAGAGAAATGAGAAATTTGCGCATTGGCGCCCCCCTGACGGCGTTTGAATATAGTGTTGGGCGTCTTGCCTGAAGTCAATCAGCGTGCCCGACCAGACCGGCCTCGCCCGAAACGCTTCTTACCGAAAGACTGCACCTGTCCTTTGTTGTGACGCCCGTGATGCGTTACATATGACGCCAAACAGGAGCGCTTCATTATGTTAAGACGTCAATTTCTCGGCGCCGCCGGCACCGCCCTCGCCGCCAATACGCTTGCCGCGCCCGCAGCATTAACAGCGTCTCCCGCACTTGATGACGGCCCCATCACTGCCGGCGACTGGACCGCGCTCAGAAACCTGTTTCCGCTGACCAGGGATTACATACAGCTTTCGACCTTCCTGCTGGCGTCTCATCCAAAGCCCGTGGCCGATGCAATTGAAAAACACCGTCGCGCTTTTGACGAAAACCCGTCTGACTATTGGCATGAACATTACCTGACTATTGACGGCGAGATCGCTTCGGCCACAGCGCTTTATATGGGCGGCGAACCTCATCAATTCGCCCTTACCGACAGCACGACCATGGGGCTGGGACTCGTCTATAGCGGATTGAAGCTCGATCCCGGCGACGAAATTCTGCAAACCACCCATGAACATTATTCATCGGACATGTCGATCGCACACCGCGCGGCGCGCACCGGCGCGCATGTGCGCAAGATTGCTCTTTATGATAACCCTGCCCTCTTTAATATAGATGAGGCGGTGCGACGCCTGAAAGATAATATCGCGGCCAGGACGCGCGTTGTCGCCGTCACCTGGGTGCATTCCTCAACCGGGGTGAAGCTTCCGATCCGGGCGCTCGCCGACATCATTGACGCGGTGAACGCCGACCGGAAACCGGCGGATCAAATTATCTTTTGTGTTGATGGCGTGCACGGGCTGGGCATTGAAAATCAGGATGTCAGCAAGCTTGGCTGTGACTTCTTTGTTGCCGGCACACATAAATGGATTTTCGGGCCGCGCGGCACCGGCGTCATCTGGGGCAGCGACCGTGCATGGCGCCGCAGCAACGCCGTGATCCCGAGCTTTAGCTTGTCCTATGCTGTCTGGCTGGAACAGGTAACGCAGGAACAGGTGCCGCTGGGCCAGCATATGACCCCGGGCGGGTTTCATTCCTTTGAACATCGCTGGGCGCTGCCCGAAGCTTTTAAACTACACCTGCAATTGGGCAAAGCGAATGTTGAAGCGCGCATTCATCAGCTCAACAGCCAGGCAAAGGAAGGCCTCGCCAAAATGGCGCATGTGAAACTCTATACGCCAATGTCGCCGGCGCTCTCTGCCGGCTTTGCCTGTTTTGATGTTGACGGCGTCACACCCGACGATGTTGTCGCGCGCATGCATGACAAGGGTGTGATCATGAGCAGCACCCCCTATCGGCAAAGCTATGCGCGCTTTGCGCCGAGCCTTTTGAACAATGAGCAGGAGATCGACCGGGCGTTAGCGGAAATACATGCGATGGCATGAGATTTAGAACATGTGAGATGCGCCGCGCGTTTGCGTCCAAACCCGCACACCCTGCAAAAACACGAGGTGTTTTTTGCCAAATATGCTATAGGCCCCAACAGACATTTATTCAGGGCGGAAAAATAATGAGCGGAACCAATAACACGATTGGCATAGCGATTGGCAGCTGTCTCGCGCTGGCGCTTTCTGCTTGTGGCGGGGAACGACAAATAGAAACCTCGGACGCGATTTATTTTAACGTGTTGGAAACGCCAGTCGGCGACGTCAATTTCCCGGTCGGCTGCAATGCCGATGCTGCGCCGCTGGTCGAGCGCGGCGTCGCTCTGTTGCATCACATGATGTATGATGAAGCGAATTTCGTCTTTGGCATGGCGGACGATGCTGATCCCGATTGCGCCCTCGCCTATTGGGGGCAAGCGATGACATTTCTTCATCCGCTTTGGCCCGACACGCCGTCTCCCGCAAAACTCGAAGAGGGCTTAAACCTCGTCAAAAAGTCTCTGGCGCTTGGCGGCCATTCGGAACGGGAAAATGCCTATCTTGAAACGACGCGCGCCTATTACGAAGACGCTGCCGCGCGAACCGAACGTGAGCGGCTTGCAAAATTTGAGTCTGCCTGGAGTGCATTGAGCAAAGCAAATCCCGCAGATCTCGAAGCACGCGCGTTTCATGCGCTTGCCTTGCGCGCCACCGCCGCTCCCGGCGATCCGGATTTATCCATACCGCGACAGGCCGGCGCTTTGGCGGAAAGCGTTTTGGCGGAAAACCCAAGCCATCCCGGCGGTCATCATTATCTCATCCACGCCTATGATTATCCGGCGCTGGCAGAAATGGCTGCGGCCACCGCGGACCATTATGGCAAGATCACGCCCAGGGTGCCGCATGCATCCCATATGATGACGCATATCTATACGCGGCTGGGCGACTGGCAAAAGGCAATCGACTGGAACACCATTTCAGCGGCATCCGCCTGGGAGATTTGTGTGAAAACCGGCGAAATCAATGTGCACTACACGCATGCGCTTGACTATCTCGCTTACGCTCACCTGCAAAGAGGCGACGACGGCGCGATGCTGGAAATCTTGAAAACCGCTGAAGAATTGCAGCCGCCCTACAACAAAACCAGCCCCCACGGATCCGCATATGCTTTTGCTGCGCTGCCTGCGCGATACGCATTGGAGCGTCGGGACTGGAATGCAGCGATCGCGTTAACACCGCGTATGCCGGACACTTTTCCCTGGGAAACGGCCCATGATCCTTATGTTGCAATAACGCATTTTGCCCGGGCTATTGGTTTTGCCCGCCTTGGAAAATCGGGAGAAGCAGATGAGGATATAGCAGCGCTGGACACGCTGCGTGCTTCTATAGCGCCGACCAGCACCTATTGGGCGCAGCAGGTTGAGATTCAGGCGGCAACCGCGCGCGCCTGGCAAACCTATGCAACGGGAAATGTTGATCTTGCGCTCGAACAAATGCGCGACGCAGCGGCAATGGAGGCGTCAACTGAAAAACATGCAATTACGCCGGGTGAAATTTTGCCGGCAGCAGAGCTTTACGGCGATATGTTGCTGGAAACCGGCAATTTTGCCGACGCGCTAGGCGCTTATCGAACGGCGCTGCGCCGTTCGCCGCGCCGCTATAACAGCCTTTACGGCGCAGCTCGGGCGGCGCTTGGCGCCGGAGATGAAGCAGCAGCAACAAAATATTTCACGGCGCTGGTCGAAATCGCAAGCGATGCAAAACCTCAGCGTGCATCAATCCGCGAAGCACAGGCATTTTTGAATTAAGGGTGGAGCGAGTGCGCCTCTCGTTCCGCTCACTTCATTTCAGCATCGTCAAACTCTGATCGCTGATCCGAATGCTTTTTGCTTGCCCTGATCGCATTTCGAATTTCATCAAGCATGCGATGAGGTCCGAAAATGTGACGGATGCGCTCCGGCTCACTACCGCCCATTTGTTTCAGCTCTACATCGCCAATATCAAACACCCGCTGCCACCACCATTGCTGAATATCGGTGTCCACAATGCGCTGGAGGTTAATCCGCTGCTGCAAACTGTTGAAGACGCCGCCCAGCGTAATCAATGTTGCTTCAAATGTTTCCGTATCCCGGACGATCGCATACCGCCAACTGCTCCAGAACAGAATATGCGGGAAGTAAAAAGCGCTTGCGAGGGTCAAAGGCAGAAATCCCACGGCCATCAGGCCATGATGGGGAATTAGACTATAGGCGGGCGACAGCCAGTCGAACCAGTGCGTTGCGAGAACTGAAAAAATACCCGCAAGAACCGCAAGCCGGGCGCCATAACGAAACAAAACCGGTATCGCGGGAATTTTATGCGTTACACGCGCAGCCAGGCGCAACAGGAACCACGCACCAATGATCACACCCAGCGTCAAAAGCGCATTGCCTCGCGTCGTGGCGTAATAGGTTTCCAGCCATTGTGGTAAGGCGACGACAAATTGCTCCAGCGGGCCGGCGATAAGCGAAAACGGCCCCTCAACCATCGGCTGGATGATTGACTGCAGCGCTGATGACCAGGATTGCGCGCTTTCAGGAACGCTTCTTATTGACCATGCAGCCCAGCCGACAAAATAAAGCAGCGTCAGCGCCGCCAGCACCACCGGTTGCCAGATCGCGTGCCACGCGAATGATCGCTTAACACCTTTAGGAAATATTGTTTCTTCGAGCCGCGTTTTCTCGCCATCACTAAGTTGATTGAGGTGGATGTCTCTCAACAGAACCAGCCAGTGAACGCCAGTGTCATAGACAAGTTTTTCATGGCTGTTGTGTCTGAGTAAAGCGCGGGTTCGGCGACCATCCGAATAGAATGAAAAGGCCAGTTCCGCCCATAGCCAAGCCATGCTGAGCGACGCCCACCCCACCCAGGTCCATGACATCGGGTGGTTGAGTTTTAAAATGATCGATTGCGTCAGCGTGCTGTCAAGGCCGCTTTGCGGGCCGCCAAACCAAAAAGCCGCGCCCTCCACAATTAATGTGACGAGCAGGATGACCCACCGAAAATACCGCGCCCGCTTAAACATAACCCCTCCCGCATGGTCATATAATCACGGGGCCGCCCGACAACAAATAGCGCACTGCCGGGCAACGGGGTGCAATCAGCGCATAACCCCAAAAACCGTTGAATTTCATTCATCTATGGGGTTCGCCGCAACCGATTTAGAGCAGCAGTGATGTTGACGCATGCACTGCCATTTCAGCGAAAACGGCTTGCGGCGGGAAATGCCGGACGCCATATGAGGTAATGGAGCGTTTTCATAGGAAAAGGGGTTTGCTATGCGTCCGATCATCAGATTTTTTGCCTGGCTTTTCGCGCTCGCCGCATCCATCCGCGTCGGATTAAGTTTATACGTCGCCTGGTTGGCGGCAACCCTTGATAATGTTGCCTGGGATATCAGCGTTGAACAGTTCATCGCCAATCATGTGGGCGTTCTCCACTGGGCGCCGGATATGGCAAGGAACATTTTGCCAGATCACTTTATCGAGTTCATTTTCGGCATGCCTGCCCTTGTGGCAACGCCGATCGGTGCGCTGGTCGCAGCTGGAATCTCTTACCTCTTATTCCGTCTGTCGCGGCGCGGTTAGTGGCCAGCAATATGCTGGCTGCCATGCAGAGCCCAGATCAGTAAGTCGATTTTTTCTCTTCGAAGAAGCGTGCCGGGCCAAGCAAGAGCGCGCGCCCCTAAAAGACGCCGCGCAAGGTCAGCTTCACATTCCGGCCTGGCAAAGGCGCCACATCTTTTAAAAATGATGTGGCAAGGCGCGCTTCTTCGTTCGTTACGTTGTCTGCGCGAAGTTGAATGGAAAGCCCGTGATCTTCGCCGCCGGGCCGCCATGTAGCCGCAAGATTGACCAGCGTATAGCCGTCGGTCGGAAGCTCAGACGCTGCGATATTTTCCTGGGCGGCTGCGATTTCGATCTCACCGCGTAGATCGAGATGGGGCGATGTGGCTTCAAGTCCGAGGATGGAACGCAAGGGCGGAATGCGCGGCACGTCTCCGCCGCCATTTTTGAATGTAGCGCGCACAAAATCCACTTGCGCGCGGCCTGTAACATCAAACGCCCCTGCCGAAAAAAGATCCGCCTCGGCTTCTGTTTCAAAACCCTTATAGACTGCGTCCCGCGCGACAAATTCGAAAACCGGTAATCCGTCGTCAATCGCGCCGTTAGGAATCAGCGCGATAAAGTTTTTATAGTCTGTATAAAACCCGTTGACCGTAACCGAGACACGACCGAGTTCCGCATGAGCGGTCGCATCAACACCGCGCGCGATTTCCTTACCCAATGTGGGGTCGCCCTGCTCAAAGGCATTGGTCGCCAGATGCGGCCCGTCGGAAAAAAGTTCCTCCGCAGCCGGCGCGCGTTCGGTGCGCAGTATGTTAAGGCCCAGAAAAAGATTATCGCTCGGTTCGACGCCAACGCCGCCGGATATGCTGAACGCGTCAAATGTCCGTTTCAAAGCGACAGATTTCGCTTCTGTATCAGTCCGTTCATAACGGCCAGACAGCTGAAGATGCCAGTTATCCTGTTCATATTCGCGCACCGTAAAGACGCCAAACTGATTGGTGATATTGGGCGGCGTAAAGGCTTCATCGCCGACCGCTTCAAAATCGCGATGCTTGAATTGAACGCCCGAAGCGCCACGGAAATTACCGAACTCTCTTTCAATCAGCTCAACCCGGCCCTCATAGCCTTCGTTTTTAAAGACTGTGCCAATCTCCGCGCCCTCCAACTCCTGATGCACATAGTCGGCGTACCCGATACGCAGCTTGACCGTATCAAAGATCAGAAAGCCGCCATCATATTCACCCATCACATCATAACGGTCCTGCCTGAGATCAATGCGGACACTTTCATCTTCTCCACCGGCATCTTCTTCATGGCCGCCCGGCACAGCGTAATTCGACCGCGCAATCTTGCCGGAAAAACCAATAAAACCGTCATCGAAGATCAGCGAGGCGCCTGCCGATCCACCCTTGGATTCAATATCCGAATTTTCAACAACGCCAAAAGTTTCCTCTTCGACGGGACCAGGACCCGCCGCGGCCGCTTCAAGGGCGCGCAGGGTTTCAGATTCTGCAAAACCGGGAATCTTGTAATCATCGGTATTGCGATAAAATCCATCCAAGTGAAACACGAGATCAGCACCGCCGACCTTGCCAAGATGAATATCGCCGCCGCCCGCTGCCTCCACCGCTTCATCGACACTGGAAATGCTTGTGCGCAATCCGCCATCAATACCATCTTCGGGAACAGCATTCGGGATGCGGCCGTCAAAAACATTCACCACGCCGCCAGCAGCAGAGCTGCCATAATAAAGCGTCGCAGCGCCGCGCACGATCTCGATGCGTTCTGCTGTCGCCGGTTCCACTGCCACCGCATGATCATCACTGACCGCTGATGCATCGATGGAACCAATCCCCGCATCGAGGACGCTGATCCGATCACCGGAAAGGCCGCGGATCACCGGCCGGCTCGCCGCCGGGCCGAAAAATGTCGATGAGATGCCCGGCTCGCGGCGCAGTAATTCACCGATCGACGCCTCTCCACGCGACGCCAGGTCTTCCGCAGTCAAGACCGACGCAGCGATGATACTTTCATGTTCCGGGTGAGCGATCGGCGAACCGGTAACGATGATCTCATCATCAATATGGCCGTGCCCCTCTTCCTGAGCGACAACAATAGCGGGTGCGCAAACAGCAATCGCTGCAACGCTTGATACAAATTTTCTTTTCACGGGAATAATTCCTCTAGCCTTACATTCGGACGCAAAAACGCCGAACAACAATCAACCAAATAAAACGGGTAGACTGTTAGAGGCTGGGAGGGCCGCGTGGGCGGGCAGCGCGAATGGCGATCGGCGCGCGTTCAGTTTGAGTCGCCTGGGTGGCGAAACCCAAAAGAACAATAGCGGCAATAAGGACAAAAGAAGCGGTTCCAATAATCTTGTCGCCGCCCGGCGCCGCGAGGGACAAGACGCAGGCCTGACCCATGTGATCATGGGGGCCGTCGCCATATTTGGCAGCATGGAGGCCGGTGAGGAGTTGCGCAAAAGCAAAGGCAAACAGCGCCGCGATCAACGCCGCGCGGCTCTTGGACTTCCAGCCTTCTGCTTTCCGATTCAGCACCTGAATCCCCGGATATAACGTATCTCTCTAATGTTATAATCTCACAATGGCGATATTATGTCCATGGAGATTAACAACGTCTTATCGGGGCAAATGGGCAGTTAGGCGCTGTGTTCAGCCTTGGCAATGGCCGGGTCAAAGGCTCAGTCCTGACGGCAATCATGCAAATTATGACCGGCGGGTCTGGTTTGTCATCGCGCTGATCTCGCCGGTTTGCGTCGCCAGCATAATCGCGTGCGTTTTGCTGCGCGCCTCTAATTTGCGCTTGGCATTTTCAATATGAATACGAACCGTATGGATACTGATGCCCAATTGCCGGGCGGCATCTTTTTCGCCGGCGCCTTGAGATGAAACCTGCAAGACTTCCGCTTCGCGACGGGTCAATCGGTATTCATCTGGCCATTTCGCCAATGTTGGAAAGCGCGCAAAGGTTTTTGCGACAAGCGTGTAGATCGCCGGTAAAATTTCGCTGATATTTTCCAAAAACATCTCATAGGCGCATCGGATCACCACAACGGAAATCGTCGTATCATGTTGGTAGGGAACAACAATGACGCCATCGATTCCGGCGGCCGACGCGGCCTTGCGCACAATATCAAAGCTGGCCGTATCGCACGTCTGAAATTTGTGGCGCGTAATGTCAAAAGGCGTCATCAATGCGCGCGCCTCATTATACGCCTTCACTCTCACGTCATCGCTAAAATCGGCAACTTGAAGCTTCGTCCCCACAACGGGCCGCGAATAAACGATGTCTCTGATCAGCGCATTTTCTATTTTCGACACGCCGAAATGCACAATCTGATATTCGATTGCGTCCGAATATCGATCAATCGCTTGACCTAGATCATCAAGCGATAAGCACGCGTCGATTTCACCGGTGAGCGTCACCAGCGGATTGCCTGCATCGTGAATATTCATTGTTGTTCCAGAACATTGTCGCTCCCCACTTTCTGGCGCCAGCAGTTTGAGTTTTTGATCTGTTCTTTTCAACAAGATGTCACTTAACCACGCTGCCGAAATTCAATCTTATGCTGGTTGAGCGGGAGTCTGCAAACGACTTTTTTAATTCGCTAATGATCGCACAAATAAATCACGCGCAACGAAACCAATCGCACAAAAAGTACCTACACCGCATACAAATTACGTTGATATTTTATCACTGCAATGCACGAAGACAGCCCTTTTATTTCGTCAAATTGCTCTAAAAAATGCAGCAAAAGCGCTGTCCGGCACGCATAATTTGCTATGTTATGCCACCTAAGGTCGGCATCATTGACGTTGCGACGCGTTTGCATAATGCGTTACGCCGCTACACCGAGTAGTGTCGATGCTGCGGCGCTATGCATTGGTATGCTCCAACAAAACATTGGTATGTCCCAAAAAAACATCAATGTTATTGCGTCACATATTGCCACTCAGCGTCTGAGACTGAACAGAAAAAATTGAGAGACGGCAGCGACAACCATCTAAACCTCACACGGCAGCGATATCCCGGGTGTTTATCTGCGGTCATCTTTCTAATACTCAACGCGCGCAGCGCATCAAAAATAAGGCGCTTTGAGATCAGCAAATGTTTTCGACAGCAGTGCTCGCATTTGAAACGGCATAAATTGCCTCCCGAGCAATCGCTTCAATTCGCGGAAGTTTTTGACAAGATCGGGCTTTCGGAGTCGCCCATTTTTTTGCTGCTAAAACAATGTTGGATTTGTTACCAGGACAGCATGCTGCGCCAGTCACGCCCATCGCGGCGCAGCGGCGCCCAGCTCACTCGCGGGGGTCTTCCACGACATTGAAACGTCGCCAATGCGAAGCGGAGATTTCAGACGATGCGCAGCGCCCCAGGGTGTTACCTCAATGTCATCGGTAAAATCGGATGGCTGGACGTCGCCAATTGCATCTCCTTCGTCTTTTTGTTCATGGGCAATCAATAACGCTGCCGTGCGCGCCAATGAGAGTTTTGCATCATGGACCTTTCGGCCCTCTAACGCGCTGGTCAGCGAACTGATCGCCGCAGCGGCCATCAGATAACCGGTTGCATGATCGAGCGCCTGAACCGGCAACGGCGTCGGCTTGTCCGATTGCGCCCAGCCCATGCCGGCGCTCGCAATACCGCTGCTCATCTGGACAAGACTGTCAAACCCACGGCGCATCGCCCAGGGGCCGGTCCAGCCATAAGCATCAAGCGAAACATCGATCAAATGCGGCGCGGTGCTTTTTCTCCATGCTTCGCCAAACCCCAATCCATCGAGCGCGCCGGGGCGATATCCATGAACAAGGACATCTGCGCCGACAAGGAGTTGTTCAAACACCCGTCTTGCCTCTGCCTCCTTGAGATCAAGACGCGCGCAGCATTTGCCGAGCGTGATATCCGGCACGACGTTCGGCTCCTGCCATTCCGGCGGATCAATGCGCAAAACATCAGCGCCAAATCCTGCGAGGGTTCTTGTGGCGACCGGTCCCGCGAGAACGCGCGTCAGGTCCAACACACGCACTCCCGCCAGCGGACGGTTCGCGGATGGGCGCCATGTTTTTGGCAAAGCCGGTCGCGCATTTAGCCATGCAACAAGCGGCTCGCTTGCGACTTTTGCCCCCTGGGGATGGCTTATCCATTCTGCGCGGCTGCGCATTACTGCTGAAACGCCGCCAGCCGCAACAATCGCTGTTTCGAGATCGTCGCCGTTCCATGTTGCAACGGCAGCTTCGACGGCAGCGCGCTCAGCATCAACCCCGAGCGCCTGACACGCCGCGCGCCGATGATGCGGCAGGTTCGTGTGTAGCTTGATCCAGCCGTCTTGCGTTTTGTAGTCACCGGCGATCGCGTCCCAGACCGGCGGCATTTGCCAGTCAATTGGATGAATTGACCAGGCAAACCAATGAGACGCGAGCCGTCGATCAACGACAATATTCAAACTTTCTTCAGGAGCGCCCAGCGCCCGCATCAATGAGGCAATCGCCAGGCCGACGGCGCCAATTGAATTGGCCGCAAGATCGGTTACGGCATAACGCGACGGCAATCGGCCTATACCGACTGTTTCAATTTCACCATCAAGCTTAAGCGCGCCAAAAATCTCTTTCATATATCCGGTTGTCTAAAGCATGCTGAGCAAAACTGACACCCAGGATTTTTTGCTAACGCACCCAGATTTGTTGACCGACGCAGAGGTCAAAAATGAGAAACCTGCAATAACTGCAACTTCGCAGTATCACGGCCTCTGCAAACCTAGCTGTCGCCTGTGAATTCGCCGATACGGAGCAAATGATAAATACGCTCAAGTTCTTCGCGATTATAGCGCCGCCCCTGCGCAGACAAACATTTCGGATGGATCGGGTCTCGCTTTAACCACTGCCATCTTTGAAAAATAGCGTCCGAATTTCGCAGCGTGTTGTCGATCTTTTCGACTTGATCAAGCCAAGCACCCGAGACCGGGTAAGCGCCGGCGACATCATGTGAGGCGCCTGACTGGAGTTTCACACGATAAATAATGTCATCACTCGCACCGCGCCCGGTGACATGATTGCATCCAAGCGAGACAAGCGCCGCTTCCGACCAACTGCCGGATTTCACTTCGTCCCATGGCGCCAGCGGGTACGCGACATATCCGTCTATTGTATAGGCGCTAAATGTCTTGAATTCCCGCTCCAATACAACGCCTGACAGAGCGAACAGAATAACCGCCGGCCATAATGCGATGCGCAGCCAGCCAAAAAATAACTGTCTGATATACGCTTCAGGGTCGCTTTCATGTTGGAGGCTTTCGATACTTTTTCCCAATTTCAGGTAAGGGGCATTATTCGAGTCCAGAATTGTGTAAACAAACATGCTTGCGCGCATTTTTCGCGAAAGGCTTGCGAGCCAGTATGCGACCACGCCCGCGGCAAATATCCATGCAAATAAAGCAATCAGCGGCGCTATGCCGAAATTATGATAGTACAACAAGGCATCGAGTTTTTTTGCACCCAAAAGAGCATTTTGCCCAACGAGATCCTCAAGCGCCCCCCAAACGAACGCGCCGGCAATAAAACCAGCCACCATCACTGTAATGAAAACCCAGGCCATCGATGTATAGAACCAATGTGACGGCTTATGCGAAATCGCATAATCAATCACATGCGACGGGATGCCAACCGCAATCAGCGCCTCGCGCTCTTCTGAATATGTTTCGTTGTCAGTGTCGCTCATGGCGCCAATTGCCGCTTTGCTGTGCACTATCCGTCAATTTTACCGCACAACCATGCCTGCCGCAATCGCTTACGCTTGATCAGGCAGCGCCCTTTAGCCGGCGCCAATTGTCAATTGCCGTTGCATTTTCCCGAGGCAAGATTGAGCTTTCTTCTCAGCCCGCCACAGATGCCCTTCGGTTTATTGGTGAAGCAATATTTGTCTTTGTTTTTCTGCGCAATATTCAATTTCTCGAAACCCGATATATCGACGTAGTTTCCTTCCGCAATATTGCACGACACCGTGTTGCCCGAAAACTGGTTCAGAGAAAACACCTTTTGATCCCTTTTGCTTTGCAACCCGGCTGGCAAAGCGCTGCCCGCAGGCGTGGAAACGCCCTCGCCATTAAATGCTATAATATTACTTTGTAGCGAGCCTGTGGGCGCAATATTTTCTACAACGGCGCCTGCTCCATTATTGAATATCTGGTTGTCTGAATACTGACCGCGATTTATTCCATACACTGAAAGACCGGATTGTATGTGGTCATAAATCCTGTTTTCAAAAAACTTCGGATCAGCGTCGGCAAAGACCACAACCCCATCAATGTTTTGATAAATATCATTTCTCTGGAAATCACTGGCGCCATCACTAACCACAATGCCGTATATAAAATTATGCGCAATTAGAGAATCCCGAACAGAAGCGTCACGCTCAACACGAATACCTATTGAATTAAAATACACTGACACATTTTGAAATGCGGTGTTGGATATAGCGGGCGCGATTGCGAATCCCGGCGCCTTATGGCTGCTGCTGCCTGAGACACACACACCGACCTCATAACCTGAAATAGTTGTACCCTTGGATGCGCTTTGGGCGCCAATTGATATCGCCGGATCTGCAACGCGGGCATCCTTTGATTTCCCGATATAAATCCCGACGCCCATTGTCTGTAATATATCATCGCAACTCGTATCCGTGGCGCCAGTGGGGTCGACGGAGAGGGAGCCAGCGTAAGTTCCTGGCGGTCTGGAAACAGACAAACCCTCTGCAATCACCAGTGATGCGCGATGAAAGGATGCCCCAGCTCTTTTCTTCAGGCCGGCAGTGAATGGCTGACTGGGATCGACAGTGCCAAATACTTCTATGCCAACCTTTGCGGCGCTGATTTCCAAAGGATGAAGCGTGGAGACATCTCCCCCAAGGACAACGAGGCCCTTGTCGAATGCCTTTCCGGCGTTTTCCTGTATCGCTATATTTTGTAAAAAGACGCTGCCATCTTCAACAATGATGCAAGAGCCGGGTGTGCTGCCTGGGTTGGGCAAGAACGCCACGTCGCGAATGATGACTTCGTTGCGCGTATTTCGCCGCCCGGCATTTGCACCCGGCGCACTTTGCGCGATCGTTACACAGGTTCCATCGGCGGCAGCATTTAAATTGGCTTTTGCTAGAGGATCCAAATTTACCGTATCGAGCTGGGTCTCAAGTTCCGCATCTAGTTGAATTGTCACCGACCGATCGATAACCAATCCCGTTGCAACGTTGGATACGTCGGAATTTTGTTCCATGATGTATATGACGCCGCCGCTTTTGACGTTATCAAAAGCTTCTTTCAATGTCTGAAACTCGCCCCTGGCGTTGCGAGGATTTGATTTCACGAATGTTTCATCGAACAGCCGGCTTGCTGCGGGACCGCCGGGGACAATAATAACGGGCCCAGCGGCGTTTTGCGTGGGACTATTATTCCATTGCCCGTGGGCCGCACCCATTTGGTGCATCGATAGGAAGCTGACACAGGCCAGAATCGTTCCGATATTTCGGCGATTGGTGATATCAGGCATTGAAGCGCTCCGTAGGGTGGCCGTTTGATCTAGGTGGCGTTTAAGGATTAGGCTTCGGCTTCGGACAGAGATCGTCGAAGGAATATGCTCGGGGAACGGAGCGAACCCGCACTGGCCTGAGAATATTTCCCTGATCCTGGGCATTGGCATTCGCCAGCAACCCCTTCAGGCGCTTCTCCTCCGCAGCTGGCAGGCCCGGCTTGTTCAGCTCAGTAATCAGATCATCAATTACGGTGCGTACCAGGTATTTTGCCTTTGATAGGTCTTTGGCGTAGCCGATGCCCTCGGTATAAAAAATCGCCAGATTGATGCGCGATTCATAATCACCGTTTCGTGGCTGCTGCGACAGCGGATCACCAACGGCGGCGGTGCAAACCGCATGACGGATTTGTTGCGGCGTCGCCCAGCCGGTTTCTTCTTCAGATTCTGCAAATTGAAGCTTTTTTACGGCTTCCGCAGTTTTGCCGTCATAGATGCCATCATGGCCGTTGCCCAAATATCCCAGAGAGTTAAGCGCGTGTTCGAACGCTTTCAGGAAATTGGGCAGGTTTACAGTCAGATTGATCTTGTCGACCGCAATATCATCTTCGCGCGCCGTTTTGGTTGTCTTTAGGTCAGCTCTGCATGTTTTTAAATTGGCGGTACAGGCGGCCAGATCGACAAATTCGCAATGATCCCGCGCCGCCTCGGCTTCCCTGCACATACCAAACGCTGCTTGCTGAAATGGATTGAATTGACTGTCAAAGCGATCCGTCGATCGCGCAATCTTTTCTGTGTTGTGTGGATCGCCCGGGCGAGCGTCCTGACCAATTGTTTCAGTGTACTGGGTTGCCAGCGCATCCCGCTCAACCGATGCACAGCCAGCAAAAATGCTGCATAAGATTACGCAGCACAATAGGTGCAGAATCTTCATATACCCCCCGTGCCGGGCGCAAAATCACCCGGAACTTTCCCCACAACAACAGCATTCAGACTGAAAAATGTACGCCACAGAATACAAAAACACTTGATTCTACCGACATTAGCGGACGGCGAACACTACAGTCGTGAATTATGCTTTTTTTCAGGCGCAGGTCAATTGGAAAGCGCCGGAGAGCCAAATAGCGCCGCCGGCAAACGACCGGCATCGGCCAAACAGGCCCAGTCGCGACGTGTTTGGAATAGACCGCAAGCCAGCCGCAGCCATGTTCTCTGCTTGCAAACATGTTTGGGGATTTTCAGGTGACGCGTGATCTGATATTCAAACAGGCGGTCAACAACGGGTAAACAACTCCGCTGACATTTACGTGAAGATGCACGCGACAACTGGTGCAATTACCGCGGGCGCGCCCTCCTCACAATTTTCTGTCGCCAATGTGAGTTGCACTCCTCGGGCAATTTTTCAAAAGCTGCTGGATGAAAAACGAATGTCGGTATTCGTTGAAACAGCAGGGTTGAGTTATGCGTATCGCAAAATCATTCGCCAGAGCTATCATTTGTATTTTGGCGATCATTGCGCCCGCCCAGGCGCAATCGAAACTATCGGCCTTTAACGCATTTGACACTCAAAGCGCTGAAACAATAGATCATGCCTTATGGGGAGACTTTCTCTCTCGCTATGTCAGCACAACGCCGGACAACCGAACGGTTGTTGCTTATGGAAAGGTCTCCGCTGCCGACCACGAAGCGCTGAAAGATTACCTGAGCGCATTGCAGCGCACGGACCCGACCACGTTGAACAAAGATGAGGCCTTTGCCTATTGGGTGAATTTTTATAACGCGCTGACCATTGATGTGATCCTCGACGAATATCCGGTAAAGTCGATTCTCAGAATCTTTTCCGGGTTGCAACCAGGCCCCTGGAAGAAGCGCCGCGCCCGCGTCAATAACGTAAAAATTTCCCTCGACAATATCGAGCATGGAATTTTGCGCAAGTTTTGGACGGATAATCGCGTGCACTACGCCGTCAATTGCGCCTCTTATGGGTGCCCCAATCTCGCGACGCGTCCCTATGCCAGCCGCGACCTCGACGCGATGCTCAATGAAAGCGCGTACGCCTTTATCAACCATCCCCGCGCGATCAAGATCGAAAACGGCAAGGCGACAGCCTCATCAATTTATAAATGGTTCAAGGAGGATTTCGGCGGCGAGGATGACAAAATCATCGCGCATTTGCGTCTATACGCCAATACGGATTTATCAGCCCGGTTAAAGACCGTCTCAAAGATCCATGACTATGATTATGACTGGTCGCTGAACGAGGCGGCCGCTGAAGTGCATTTTGGAACCACAACCAAAGCCTTCACGAACTAACGCAATGTTTTTCGAACCGGAAATGGCGGACCGATCAACTGCGGAGACAGGCGTGCTTGAGCATCATCGCCTTCTGCGCCTGGCGCGATATATCACACGGGTTTTTATTTTCCCGTTCTGGTTACTGGATGCGCAAAAAAAATATGCGTGGATCGCGGCGCATTTGCGCCCAGAAGACGAGATTCTTGAACTCGGCTCAGGCATGGGGAGCGTTATTCAGATATTGCGTGATCGCGGGCATCGCGTCGCCGCCTTTGATGTCAGGGATACGAGCGTGAGGGATGATCTCAGCCCGGCGCTTTACGATGGCATGAGATTGCCTATCCGCGATCGCGACTGCGACATATGCCTCTTATCAACGGTGTTGCACCATTGCGCCAATCCGGATCAGGTGCTCGCGGAAGCCCTCAGGACAGCGAAGAAGGTCATCATCATCGAAGATGTTTACGATACGCCATGGCAGCGGCGCCTGACCCATTGGCTGGACAGTCTTCTCAATTGGGAGTTTCATACTCACCCACACAGCAACCGCAGCGATGCTGAGTGGAAAGCAAGTTTTAACCGCCACGGTGCAGCGCTGATCGATACGCATATCTATAAAGTGGCATTGCTGTTTCGACAGGCCGTCTATGTCATCATCCCGCGTAGCAATGGCGACAATGTTTAGGCGCCCTCTGTTCGCGGCGCTCTTTTGCTGGACAACCCTCGCCCTTAATACCGTCTTTGCCGCGGATTTGACGCCCGAAGACTGGGAAGCGCTTCACGCCGGCGAAGTGATTGTCGAAACCCAAAAGATCGACGGTAAGCGCCGGGTTGAGGCGGCAATCCTGATCGACAACAGCGCCGAAGATATCTGGCGCGTGATGCTGGACTGCGACGCTGCGCCGGACTTTGTGCCCAACATGCGGCGCTGCACGGTTTTGGAAAGTGCTGAAGACGGCAGCTGGCAGATCATCGAACATGAAGTCAAATATGGCTGGATAGCGCCGAAAACTGTCTACCGGTTTAAAGCCGATTACATCCCTCAACGCCATATTCATTTTGAGCGGGTGAGCGGCGATCTCAGGCATCTTGTTGGCGACTGGCGCCTTGAACAAATTGGCGCGGAGAAGGCATCCGTTCTGATCAGCTATTCGGTCTTTATCGATCCGGGGATCCTCGTGCCTGGCTTCATGACGCGCAGAGCCCTGCGCCATGATCTGCCTGATGTGATGAACGCCCTGCGCGACCGGGTCGCGGAAGACGTAAAGACGCACGAAACCGGGGATGCGCTTTGACCCCGCTGCAAAACCCCACTGTGAGCATCATCATTCCCGCGTTGAATGAAGCCGGTCACATCGCGCGCGCGCTTCACTCCATCGGGCCCATTGGCGGTGATGTTGAATGCCTGGTGGTTGATGGCGGCAGCAGTGACAAAACATGCGACGTGGTCCGACATTGGCCGGGAGTAAAATTGTTGACAACCGCATCTCCTGGACGCGCTCGGCAAATGAATATCGGCGCCAGCGCCGCCAGGGGCGACATTTTAATTTTTCTGCACGGGGACTGCGGCTTGCCAGCTGGCGCCATCACCGGTGTCCGAGAAACCTGCGCCGGGAATGAAATCGTTGGCGGCAGCTTTTGTCTTGCGTTTAATCGCCGCCACTGGGTGCTCGATTTATGCAGCCTGGCAAGCCGGATCAATCATCCCCTCACAACCTATGGAGATCAGGCGCAGTTTATGCGGCGCGACGCATACCTAGCCATTGGCGGTTTTCAGGAATGGCCTTTGATGGAAGATCTCGAGATTCAATATCGCTTAAAGCAACGCGGCCGGCTGATAAAAATTCGCCAGCCTGTGGTCAGCTCTGACCGGCGTTATCGCAAACGCGGGCCGCTCATGCATCAGGCGTTCAATATCTGGCTGGTGATCATGTATCTGATTGGCGTATCCCCAATAAGACTCGCAAAATGGTATCGCCCGGCTGTGCAAACCGGCTGAGGGTTTTTCGTGCGCGCTAGTTCTGTTCCTCACTATTAGCCGCGTCAGGCGCATCTTCGTTGGAGTCCGGCGCAGGCGCATCAATGTCAGGCGTATCCACATCTTCGAGTGTTACGTTACCATCACGATTACGGCGGCGATCCTCTAATACCTGGTTTCTCAATCTCAGGGAATCCGCTGAAACACCGCCTCGACTCGTGTTGTTTTGAACCGGCGCGCCGAAATTTTCGAGAATTGTTGACGCTGTTCCCGCCGCCGGCGCCTCCGGATCGCCGCTTTCAGCATCATCCGAAAGGCTCAAGACCGCAGCCATATTGTCAGAACCGCCAAATCGGGCGATCTCGCCGCCGGAAAAATCCGCCGTTGATGAATCATAAGGGATCTGCCGCAATATCGGCGGCGGCTGCGTCAACAACCTGCCGACTGAGACGCCTGCGAAAGAGTCCAGATGTGCATAAACGTCAACCGGCCATTCCGGAAACAACCTGCGGCCATCCCAGTACACTTTCGATATGCGAAAATGGACACGGCCAAAACTGCCCATTGCGGGCTCAACACCGCGAAGAGAATTGACATACCGCCTGCCATTTGCCCGGAGTTGGGTCCAAACATTTGCCCCTGTAAACGCGGCGGTCTGGATATCAACACCGCTATTCGCTCCATCCCAGAGGCCATAGATCACCGCCGGTTCGCTCCAGTTAGCGTAAATAATTTTATGTCGAATATCATTCAGGCTTAGCGGCTCGCCAGCGATGACCACGAGTTTGGCATCGAATAGCTGCGCGTTACCGTGGCTCCTGATACGAATGTTTTCAGGCCGGCTAACAGGGTGCCTTTTAGCAATCTCATCAAAAATAATTGCGTTGTGCAGGTTCAGCCAAAATGCGAGCTGCTCATCACGGCCAAATTCGCTGTACTCATGTTGATTCATAATGTCGGTAATCGCCGTGCGATAGGTCGATATAAATTCTCTGGTGTCGTTGTTAAACAGATGGAACAAAACTTTGTTCCCTTCGTGCCGATACCGCGACCGGCTGCCCGTCGAAATGCGTGTGCCTGTGTGAACCCCGCCCGTCCGCCGCGCCGCGCCCTGTCGGGAGGATGGCCCAACATCAATCACCGTCACCGACAAAAATTTTGTCCATGGACTATGGTCGATCGTGTAGCGGGTCTGCGTTGCGCTGACGGAAAATTTTTCAAAGCGCGTATCATCACCAAGCGCTTGATAATCGAAACTGTCGCTCGTCCCGGCGTCCGAAACAAAGGGTTCAATATCCGCGGAGACGCACCCCTGGAAAATCAAAACAACGCTTGCCAAAAGAATTTGGCTAATCCGTAATTTATCGATCATCTTTCGTCCCCCTTGGAAATGGCGCCGATAGATTTCCGATCTGGCAGAAACGGTTAAAGCAATCATGGCACAAATAGCCGCTCACTGCCAATAGCCGTGCGCCAGTGCGATGATATCGAACGCGCCAAGATTGCTTATTTCGCGCATCAAATGGGGCCTGGCATATCCACTACATTGTAGAATGAACTAGAGGCAAACCTCGTATACGCACCATTTTTTCTATCGCCCGCATACCTCTAACGGATAAGTGGCGGGGCTTTAGCGCATCCTAGTTCTGTTTTTCTACTGCGTCAGGCCTATCTTCGCTGGAATCCGGCGCAGGCGCTTCATCAGTGTCGGGCGTATCTACATCTTCCAGCGTTACGCTACCTTCTCGTTGGCGGCGACGATCCTCAAACACCTGATCCCTTAATTTCAGAGCATCTGGTGAAACGCCGCCACGGCTGGTGGCGTTTTGAACCGGCGCGCCGAAATTTTCGAGAATATTCACAGCAGTACCCGACGAATCCGGATCATTGCCTTCGTCCCCGCCAAGGCTAAGCACCGCAGCGATATTGTCGGAGCCGCCAAATCGGGCCGTCTCGCCGGCGCCAAAATCCGCTGTTGATGCATCATAGCGTACAGGCCTCAATAAAGGCGGCGGTTGCTTCAGTAGTCTGCCAACCGAGACACCAGCGTATGAATCTAACTCCGCATATAGATCATGCGGCCAATCCGGAAATAATCCGCGGACATCCCAAAAGACTCTTGATACGCGGAAATGGACCCGGCCAAAATTGCCTGGAAAAGGTTCTACACCACGAAGAGAATTGACATACCGGCGACCGTTTGCCCGGAGTTGGGTCCAGACATTTGCCCCCGTAAACGCGTTGGTTTGGATATCGACGCCGCCAATCGTTCCATCCCAAAAGCCATAGACAATTTCCGGCTCGCTCCAGTTGGCGTAAACAATTCTATGCCGAATATCATTCAGGCTCAGCGGCTCGCCGGCGACGACCACGAGTTTTGCATCGAACAGCAGCGCATCACCGTGGCTCCTGACGCGAATATTTCTCGGCCGGCTAATCGGATGTCTTTTTGCAATCTCTTCAAAAAGAATGGCGTTATGCAAATTCAGCCAAAATGCGAGCTGCTCATCACGGCCAAAATCACTGTACTCATATTGATCCATAAGACCAGTAATTGCGGCGCGATAGGTCGATATGAATTCTCTGGTATCATTATTGAACAGGTGGAACAAAACTCTGTTCGCTTCAAACCGATATTTCGATCGACTGCCTGTCGAAATACGTGTCCCGGTGTGAACACCGCCGGTTCTTCGCGCGGCGCCCTGCCGCGAGGACGGTCCGGCATCAATCACTGTAACCGCTAAAAACTCCGCCCACGGCGCATGATCAATCGTGTAAAGGGGCTGCGCTGCGCTGACTGCGAACTTTTCGAAACGCGTATCATCGCCAAACGTTTGTTGGTCGTAACGCGCGTCAATCCCGGCACCGGCATCCGAAACAAAGGGTTCAACATCTGCAGTGACGCATCCCTGGCAAACAACAACAATGCTTGCCAACAGAATTTGGCTAATCCGTAATGTGTCTATCATCTTTCGCCCCCTAGAATTGGCGCCTGATAGATTTCCGGTCTGGCAGAAACGGCTAGAGCCATCATGACACAAATAGCGGCTTGCCGCCAGTTACAGGTCGCAGCCAGCGCAATGAGTTCCAACGCACCGAGATTACTTATCTCGCACATCAAATGCGGCCCGGCATATCTACTACATTGTAGAGTAAATTAGCTGCGAGTCAATAACCACCCCGTATACGCATCATTTTTGCTGCCACCAGCATTCTGGCCGGCACTTACGCCCCCAAACCCGCCTCCCCGCGCTAGTGTTCGTAAATGACTTTACCGTCCACAATCGTCAGCAAGGTCGTCACGCTCAATATCTCCGCCTCGGGAATGGCGAGAATATCCTTGTCAAAGATGGTGAAATCAGCATTGCCGCCAATGTTGATCGCCCCTGCCCGGTCCTCTTCAAAAGCCGCGAAAGCAGGCCATTGGGTCAGCATGGTCAGCGCTTCAATGCGCGATACTTTTTCATCAGGGTACCAGCCTTCGGCGCTGAAACCATCCGCGTCTTTGCGCGCAACGGCCGCGTAAAATTCAATACGCGGCTCACCGGCCCCGTTGAACGGCGCATCGGACCCGGCGGCGATCAGCGCGCCGTCATCAATAAGACTGCGCCAGGCGTAACCGCCCGCAAGCCGTTCGACGCCCAATCGGTCGACGGCAAAATGAAGATCAAGGATTGCATGAGACGGTTGCATCGACGCGATAACGCCCAACTCATTAAACCGCTTGATATCATCCAGGCTCAAAATCTGCGCATGCTCGATACGCCAGCGCGGCTGCGCAATCTTGCGCTCGTCTTCGGGCACCCGGCGAAAAGCCTCTTCATACCAATCCAGCGCCTTGCGGTTCGCTCTATCGCCAATGGCGTGGGTGGCCATTTGAATCCCGTCGCGCAGCGCACGCTCCAATATCGGCATGATCGTTTCTTCTTCGATCAGCATCAACCCATCGCTATCGGACCGATCGGCGTAAGGGGCAAGGAGCGCCGCGCCGCGTGAACCGAGTGCGCCGTCCGTATAAAGTTTGATCGTGCGGGTTGTTACGTGACCGTTTTTGTTTTGCCGCGGCCCGTCAACGGCGATCCCGTCAAACAATGTCTCAGCGCCGGCAAAATCAACCGCATTATAAACCCGTATGTTGAGCTTACCCGCATCGGACAGCGCTTCGATCATTGCAACATCCGGCGCTTTGACGGACATGGGCTGAATGCCGGTCCAGCCCGCAGTGGCGTATAGCTCAGCGCCTTTAATGAACGCCGCCTCACGCCGCGCGTCCGTCAATTCAGGCAGCAGGGCGTCAACCAGTCCTTGTGCATTGTCGATCAGCATGCCCGATGGCTCGCCATCATCGCTCAGCAAAATATCGCCGCCAAATGGCGGGGGCGTATTTTTAGTGATGCCCGCCATTTCCAGTGCGAGTGAATTTGCGGCCATAGCGTGACCGCCCCAGCGCTGTAACAAAACCGGATGGTCGGGCGCGACCGCATCAAGATCATGTTTTGATAAAAACCGTCCTTCGGGCCAATGAGTTTCAATCCATCCCCGGCCAAATATCGTTTCGCCGACCGGCGTCTGGTCACGCGCTTCAGCGAGTTTTTCCTTCACCGCTTCAATCGACGCAATGCCTTCAAGGTTGAGCGTCATTTCGCGCAGGCCAATCTCCAACAGATGTGCGTGCGCGTCGACAAAGCCGGGATAAAGATAGGCGTTTTCAAGATCGATAATCTGCGCCGCGGTATTTGCATATTGGCTGCAATCTGCATTGCCCGCTGTTGCTTCAAGCCCGGCGATCTTGCCGTCGATCACCGTCAGCCCCGCATTGGCATAACCGCCCTCGCCATCATAAATATGACCATTGTGGAAACAAAGATCAGGCGTGTTTTCCTGAGCATCGGATATCGCCGTCTCGCCGCTGTCTGAACAGGCGCCAAACGCAATGACAGCAATCAAACTGGCGCCCGCGCCACATTTTTTCAGTAATTTCGTCACCGAATATTCCCCTCAGCTCTTTTCGCCCCTGCGATCATCATAAAGTGCACAGCGCGGAATAGGTAATTGTTTATGCACGCATGGATCAATCCAGTAATGACGGCGGTTGAGAGGCTGGCGAAATTCCGATAGCGTCCCCCACCTCATCCCCACAAAAAGCGTCTCACGCTATCGCGGCCTCTGTTCGTCGCATAATCTCAGAATACTGGCAGCCGCGACATCCAACCCGCTACGCGCGTGCATCTTAAGAGCTTCAGCGCGACCAGGGCGTGAACCAAGCGAAAGAAATATCCCATGCGTCACATAATCAAAATGTTCTGCCTGTCACTGGCGGCGATTGCGGTAATCAGCTGTACGCAGCAACGAGAAACCATCGACGCCGATTATGTCTTTGAAAATGTCAATGTCGCGCCGATGAACGCAGAAATCATCCTCGCCAATCAAGCCGTTGCTGTTCACGACGGCAACATTGTCGCCATTCTCGATCAATCATCGGCGGGCGCCATCAACGCCGCCACGCGCATTGACGGTGCGGGCCGATATCTCATGCCGGGACTGGCCGACATGCACATTCATATACGCATGGACCCGCAGGCGGCGTTCAACCTGTTACTCGCCAATGGCGTCACTACCGTGGTCAATATGGGCCTTGGCGATCGCAATGGCGATGTTGATATCGATCATCTGCAACTGCGCGCTGATGTTGCCGCAAAGCGCATGGATGGTCCGCGTTATCTGGTGAGCGGACCGCAATTACACGCTAAAGAATTGCCGACACTGGCGGACGTTGCGCCGACGCTCGATCATCATGTTGCGCAAGGCTATGACGTTATTAAAGTCCATGGTCCCTTGGAAAATGAGATCTATGACGCTCTCATTGACGGCGCACTCGAACGGGGGTTGCGCACCACCGGACACACGCAACAACTTCGGCCGCTGTCAGACAGCCTGCGCATGAATTCAATCGAACATATGGAAGAATTTGTTTATGTCTCCCGCGATCCCGCGCATGGGCAAGCCATGGCGGGGCCACTGGAAAATTATCTCAATGCCTATTTCCCTCATGCTGAACGCATGAGAGACCCGGCATATCGCGCGCCGATTGTGCGTGAGGTCGCAGCGTCGGGCATTTATATCAACCCGACCATCATCATCTATCAATATATCCACAATTATGTCGCTGATGATCTCTTTGCCGTGCTGCAGTCAGATGAACGTCTGGTCTATTTGCCCAAGCGCACGCGCGACGAATATATGGATCCGGAAACCAATGAATATCGCACCGGGTTCGCCAAAGTTTTGGGCAAGCCTTTGGGCGGGCATGATGCGCTTGTTGAGCACGTCGTCCATAATCTCGAAATTTTCTCGGCATTGCTCTATGAAATGCACGAAGCCGGTGTGCCGATTTTGCTTGGCACGGACGCCTTTGGCGCCGTCGTTCCTGGTTTTTCCGTTCACCAGGAACTGGAACTGATGGTTGAGGCGGGGCTTACACCATACCAGGCGTTGCGCACCGGCACGGTCAATGTGGCCGCTTATCTTGATGAGACAGATAATGCAGGAACCATTGAAAGCGGCAAGCGTGCGGACTTTATTCTGGTTGCAGGCAATCCCCTCACCGACATCGGCAACGCCGCAGAAGTCAGCGGCGTTTTTTCAAACGGACAATGGCGCTCAGCAGCGGACTTGCAGAGCCTGCTGGCTGAGGCCAAGGCGATTGCCGACGGGGATTAGCGTCCGACCCCTCATTCCCCGCAGCACCATCTTCTTCCGTCGCCGGAACGCCAGCGATGAAGACCTATGTCAGCGGCTTATTGGCGGGTTTTAACCCGCCCTACGCGAGAGGCGATACTCTTTATCAACCCTGGACAGATTCTGCACAAATGGCTCGGTAATGTTGGCGCGAAGACGCTTTACATCTAACCGGCGATGAAACAATCAAAATATCGGCTTAAAAGAGAGGCATCACCAAGCGCTTTATGTCCAGAAATTGCGCTCGCAAACGCGGATCATGGTGGAAATTTTATAATGCGTGAGTATAGTAATGACGCATTGGAGAGCACTCATGAACTTACATTCATTTTTATTGGTCATTGCGTTATCTGCCTTGATCACCGGGTGCACGAACACAGGTGACAAAAACGTGCCGCAACAGCTCACTTTCCAAGGAAAGTGGGACCAACAAACTTTCTATGTTCAACAAGCGTTCAATCGCAAATATAGAGACAAAGGCGGCGCGAAAGCCTTTGCTGTATCCGAAAATAACGCACATGGATATTTTTATGAAGTGCACACGCTTTCGAACGCAATAGAAGCAGCGCTCGATCGCTGCAAAGTGGAAAGCGGTATCGACGCTACTTGCGAAATATTGCATTCGCAAAGCAATGCACACCTGCCGCTTTCAAATGGCGTTGAGCTATCTGACAAGGCATGGACGTTTTATCACGAGACTTACTTGCTCCATTCAAATCCAAAAGCGCTAGCAATCGGGCCAACTGGTTCAATGGGCTACGCAGGCGGATTTGAAACAGAACTCGTTAAAGAAACGGCGCTTAGAGAGTGCGAGACATACTCAGCCAAACAGAATAATCCTGCCGGTCTCTGCCGCCTAATCGATGTGGATGGGAATTTGCTGGAGGACGCCAGTTGATTAACATTTCTGCCCGGAGTGAATGCAACAGATGGGCACGCCAGCTCAGCAGTTGGCCAAATACTTTATCTTCTCGCGTTTCCCAATCGCGTTTGAGACGCGGGGCGGTAAAATAAATAGGCCCGCGGCGATCAGGTAAAAGAAATGCCCGATAAAATCGCGTGGCGCAGTGACTCACCGCCAAACTGCATCGCCTGACCATCAGAGATGACGCCAATGCCAAGCGTTACAAATTGCCGGTGATCAAAAGACACATTACCTCAACTTAAGCGCACAGCCCAACAGCGCTGGCCAGATTTGGTGGGGCAGCGCTCGCGGCCCGCCCTTAAATGGTCAAGTTTTCCTGCGAGCGTGCAGATACTGGAGCTGACCCATGTTGCGTCTTGTCGCCGCCATCCTTTCTGCCTCGCTGCTTCCCGCGCTTGCCGCCGATACACAGATTGGGGCCCAGAATGAGCTGCGGGCTGAAGCGCCGGTTGATCTCATCATCATCGAAAAATCAAACCGCGAAATGACGCTTTATCGAGACGGTGCGGTTGTTCAATCCTACCGCATCGCGCTTGGCTTTGCGCCTTCTGGCGACAAGAAACGCGAGGGCGACGGCAAAACGCCCGAAGGGCGCTACAAGATCGACTTTAAAAACCCCAATTCGCAGTTTCACTTAAGCCTCAGGATTTCTTATCCGGATACGGATGATCGCGCTGCCGCCAAAGCGCGCGGGGACGATCCCGGCGGCGATATTTTCATTCACGGCACGCCGGGCATGCGCACGCCTTATGCCGCCTCGGCCCGCATTCGCGACTGGACCCATGGCTGCATTGCGGTAACGGAAAACGAAATCGAGGAGATATGGCGGCTTGTCCCCGTCGGCGCCACCGTCGAGATCAGGCAATAGCGGGCGTCACGTCAGCGATCCGCAAAGGCGCACTGGAAGATTCGTAGGCTTTGGGCATTCAAAAACTGGGCAAGCCGTTAAATTTGCAGATTCTGTTGACTGGCGAACACGATATAGTTGAGGCTATTCCAGAATGCTCACCCACGAGCAAACCTGACGGGGCAGATCATGCAAGAAACAGATCGACGACTGGCAATCACTGCGGCCATCATATTCCTGGTGGCTGGCATCGCGGGTGGCATGGACCACTGGAGGACGCCCAACGGATTTCTCCCAAACATCTGCCTTCTCTATCTGCCTTGTTTTGCCGTTTGGTTTGGTCGCAGAATTGAAAACCCGCTCCATGCGATCGGGATTCCGGCGGGGCTGGGCGCCCTTTTGATTTTGCCCTCTCTTGTGATCTTCACAAAAGGAAATACTGATGATCGAATGTTCGCTGTTGGGATGACTGTTTTGTTGCCTGCGATTATTGCAGCGGCAAGCCGGATGATGAAAACTGTTCGACCGCCTCCGGGTATCAACGACGACAAAGAAACGTTGCGCGCAGCGGCAAAGCGAAACCGGTTAATCGGCATCATCGGCGTGGTTTTATTCCCGCAGCTGGTTCAACCGGCGACGCTGGATGTCGCGCTTCAGCTGGAAAAAGCAGGTAAAGCCGCCGATCATGATGCGCAGATAATGGGGCCGGCCGGGTTTACCAAGTGGATTGCCAAAATCGCACTTGGCATTATCGGACTTGCGGGCGGCTTGTCGCTTTTGATGGCGCTCATGGATGCTTTTTTTTAGCACGCTTCCCAATCGCGTTTGAGACGCGGGGCGGTAAAAATGAATAGACCCGCGGCAATTAGATAAAAGAAAATGCCCGACAAAATCGCATAGCGCAGACTTTCGTCACCGAACTGCGCCGCCAGACCATCAGAGATGGCGCCAATGACAAGATTGCCAAGACCGATGCCGATGAGATTATTGATAAAGAGAAAAATGGCTGATGCCGTCGCGCGCATATTGGGTTGCACAAGATGCTGAAAGGCGGAGATCACCGGGCCGAGCCAAACAAGGCTTAACGCCTGCAACACCAGAAATGCCGGAAAGGCGATCCATAGTGATGGCGCCAGCACGCCGGTGATAAAAAACGGAATGGTTGCCAGAAAAGCAATCGCCGGCACGATGGCATAGGCGGCTTTTTTGTCGGGCCCATAGCGGTCGGCCATAGCGCCCCCGAGCCAGATGCCGGCAACGCCGCCCAGCAACAAGATCGTTGCATAAAAATAAGAGGCGTAAAGAAGGCTGCTGGGGTTTTCCGGGACCAGAAAAGCGGGCATCCAGGCAAAAAAACCAGGCAGTGCTTCGCCAAAGCTGCGCACAAAAAATGACGGCAGCCAGAAGATCAGCCCATAGCCCATCATCGATGAACTGGCGGCGCCGAAAGACAAACCCCAAAAGCTCGGCTTGCGGATCAATGTCCGCACCACATCGGAAAGCGACGCTGGTGTGGTGATCGCGCCGACGCCGTCAAGGCCGCCGCGTTTGGGCTCGCGCATGGTCAGGCGAAAAATCGGTGCAATCGCCAACCCTGCAAGACCGACAATGATGAATGCCGCGCGCCAGTCGAGATAGCTCGTCAGAACGCCGCCCAGCAAAATGCCAAGCGCTGACCCGACAGGAATGCCGAAAGAATAAATCGACAGCGCACGCGCGCGTTGTTCCTGCGGGAAATAGTCCGCAATCAACGAATAGGCCGGCGCAACGCCGCCCGCTTCGCCGACGCCGACGCCGAGCCGCGCAAGAAAGAGCTGCGTAAAGTTCTGGGCAAAGCCGCAGGCCGCGGTCATGGCGCTCCACACCGCCAGCGCAATGGTCATGATCCAGGTGCGGCTTTTGCGATCCGCCAGCATCGCAATGGGAATGCCGAGAAAGGTGTAAAACAGCGCAAAAGCCAGCCCGCCCATCAGGCTCAGCTGCGTATCGGAAAGCGCCAGTTCGGATTTGATCGGGACGGCAAGGATGCCGACGATCTGCCGGTCAATGAAGTTGAAGGTATAAACGACAACCAGAATAAAAAGGACATAAGCCCGGTAGAGCGGCGACGCGGGGCCCGCACTCATCTATTCCGCCGCCGCAGCATAACCGGCGCGCGTTTCCTCGAGAAACACCATCGCATCGGCAAGTGTTTCATCGGGCGCTTCTTCCTGGGCTGCATGGCCAACGCCGGGATAAGCAATCAGCCGCGCATCATTAATTGCCTGTTGCATCTGCATGCCTTGACTGATCGGGATAATGATGTCGCCCTCGCCCCAAAGGATCAGCGTCGGCGTCTCTATAAGCGAAAGTGCGTCTGTCGGATCGGGCAAAGTAAATTTTTCAAGGGACCTGATCATGGCCGCGCCATTGCCTTTTCGGCGGATCATGTCGCGCATGATCTCGATGCGTTTGTCGGTGATTTTTGTATCATCCGCATAGATATAGCCGGCACTGGCGCGCACGCCCGCTTCCGGTGCGGTAAGCAAATAGGTTTTCATCCCGGCGGGAATTTCGGCGGGCGTGTCACCGGCGCCGTTGAACGGATAGGCGCCGGAGGAAATTAAAATCAGCGCATCGACGCGCGCTGGATTGTCCGACGCAAAGCGCCAGGCGGCGAGCCCGCCAAGGGAGTTGCCGGCAATCGCCGCGTGATCAAGATCGAGCGCATCCATGATGGCGCCGACAAAAGCGGCGCGTTCCGTCGGCGCATAGCGCTCGCGCGGATCCGGCCCCGTAAGGCCGTGCCCCAGCAGATCATAGCGGATGACGCGATAGTTGTTTCCCAGCGCTTCCGCCCAGGCATCCCAGGTTTCAAGGCTGTGGGTAAAGCCATGAATGAGGATCAGCGGCGGCGCGTCGGCCCGGCCTTCTTCACGCACCCGCACCCGGGCGCCGTCGATCATGACAAAGCGGTCGGCGGCGGTCATGTATTTTGCTTCAAGAGCATTTGACGCGACACCTTGCGAGGCGCGCCATGTGGCGACGCCAAAGAAAGCCGCGCCTGCAACAACAAGAACCAAAATCGTAACCAGCAGTTTTTTCATCATCGACGCTTTTTCCTAAAGCTGCGCGACGGCGCCGGCAAAAATAAAACCGGCGCCGACGCCCGCGAAGTCTCCCCCTACGCCACTTCGTGGCAGATTAGAATTGAACCTGTACAGTGCCCGTGACGGTGCGCGGCGGACCGAAGAAGGCGGATTGAATACCTTCAAGGCCGAGCGTCGAGACCAACGGCGTGACCAAACTGCCGTCGGGATTTTGCGCCAGGAAGTTATACCCGGCAACGCGATATTCACGGTCAAAGAGGTTCTTGCCATGAACGCCGATCTGCAAACGGCTGTCCTCAGATGTCCAGACGAGGCTCGCGTCAACCAGACCATAACCGCTCTGATCAAGTAACGGGTTCGGGACTTCAAACTGATGGGTTTCCGACTTGTAAGAGGTTTGCGTGATGAACGCGACATCGCCGTCATGGCCAAAGATATTTGCCGGATGCGTATAGGTCGTCGTCAGAGCGCCGGAAAATTCAGGCGTGTTCTGAACCACGCGCTGCCCGGAAACGTCGACGGTCCCGACCAGAAACTGCGTATAGTCGGCGTCAATCCAGCCGCCGCCCCAGCCGATGGAAAATGTTTCGCCGCCGCCAAAAATATTATCGGCGATCAGCGCTGTGCCTTCCCATTCCACGCCGAAAAATTCGGCGCCGCCGGCATTGGTCGTCACGCCAATAAAGGTCGGCGCGTTGGTAATGGGATCGATGCCGCCTTGCGAACCTGGAATCTGCACATTTTTATATTCAGCATAAAAAGCCGCAAGATTTGAGGTGACCCGGCCATCGGCAAAGCGCGCCTTCCAGCCGATTTCATAGGAATCAACTTCCTCGGGGTCGAACTTCATGAATTCGAAAATGTCCGCAGCGTCCACATCGCCGTCGCCGTCAAAATCAACGGTAACTGACGTTGTCTGGCCGCGCGGATCGAAACTGCCGCTTTTAAAGCCCTGGCTGTAGGACGCATAGAAATTATGGTCGCGGTTCGGGCTATAGGCGAGCGACACCCGTGGACTGAAATCGGTAAAGGTCTCTTCGCCCGTGAAGTCGGATGTGGTCGCAATCAGGACAGACGTCGTGCCGCCAAAGGGCGGCGTGTTGCCGCCGATGAATGTCTGTCGCAACACCCGCGATGAGCGCTTGTCGCTGGTGTAGCGACCGCCGACGGCCAGCTCGACGCCGGCAACGCCAAAGATACTGTCGAGATCAAAGGTGAGATCGCCAAACACCGACCAGGAGCTTGTGTCGACGTCGCCGGTGGTGTTGGCGTTGAGGCCCGGCAGGCCAACCAGCGGCAGCGCACCCGTCGCGCCGAGCACCACGTCAAAGGTATCGGCGGCATTGGCGTCAATATAATAAAAGCCCAATACGCCGGCGATGGCGTCGCTTTCATAAAGCAGCTGAAGTTCTTCGGTGAACTGTTCGTTTTCGTAAATGACGGGCACATCAACATCGATTGTCGGCAGGGCGTCGAAATCAATCTGTTGGGTATTGTCGTCCTTGCGCCATGCAGCGATGTTTTTGATGGTCCACTGATCATTAAGCGCCACTTCGATATGGAGCGCTGCGCCATAGGCTTCGGCCTCGTTTTTACCGCTGATTGCGCCGCGAGAATCAAACACGTCGCTCAATACCGGCGCGCCGGTAAAAAGGCCGGGCACAAGCCGGTGGCCGCCTTTGGGATTGGATTTGTCTTTCAGATAATCCCCGGCAAGCCGCACAAAAACGACATCATTGTCGAATTCGGCGCTGGCGCGGAAAGCAAGGATATTCTTGTCATAGTTTTCTTCGCCGGTCGTCAGGTTTTCACCAAAGCCGTTGCGTGAAAGATAGGCGACCGAGCCGCCCACGGCGAAATCATCGGTGAGCGGCATTTCCGCCGTGCCGATGATGTCAAACTGACCGAAGGTGCCGCCGGAAGCGCGCAGCCTTGCCAAGGGTTCATCACCCAGACGTTTCGTTACATATTTGACCGCACCGCCAACCGTGTTGCGGCCATAAAGCGTGCCTTGCGGCCCGCGCAAAACTTCGATGCGCTCCACGTCATAAATATCAAGGACAGCGCCTTGCGGTCTGTTGAGGTAAACATCATCCACATAAATGCCGACGCCGGATTCAAAACCGGCGACCGGGTCCTGTTGACCGACGCCGCGAATAAATGCGGTCAGGGTGGAATTGGTGCCGCGCGAAACCTTTAACGTCAGGTTCGGCACCGACTGGGTAAGATAAGTGATGTCTTGAACGCCCTGACGCTCCAGTTGATCGCCGCCGATTGCGGTGACTGCAATCGGCACATCGAGAAGTGATTCCTCGCGGCGGCGTGCTGAAACGATGATGACATCATCAGTCGCCGCGGATGCGGCGTCATTTTGCGCGACAGCGCTGCCGGCGCCGGCATTAAGCGAGATCGCTGAGCAAAACGCCATCAGCGCGGCTTTATCCATCTTCCCGAGTAATCTTTTATTGATTGCGGCCGTCATCTTTCTACGCCTCCCAATAAAACATCTGCCTGTTCGACAGCTGTCTGACTTTTTATGACGATAGGCGGGTCAGAAGGTGCGGCACATGACGGCTTTGCTCAGAAAAACTGTACAATTTCGCTCATTTCACGGTTTGCAAGATCGAAACTGTACCATATTTACGACGCTCCCGGTTTGATTTTAGCATCCCGTCTGAAAGCCGTGGGCGTAACGCCATTCCAGTCCTTAAAGGCGCGGTTAAAGGCGCGAAACTCCGAAAAGCCCAAAACTTCAGAGACATCGGCGATAGATTGCGTGGTGAGGAGCAGGCGTTTGGCGGTCTCGTTCAGGACGTCGCGGCGCAAATCGCGAAAGCCGGTTTCTTCGTCCGCCAGCCGCCGCCGCAGGGTCGCAACGCTCACCCCCATCTGCGCCGCCACATCGGACTGTTCAACGACCCCGCGCGACAGCGCATCGCGCACCAGGGACGATGTCGATTGCAGATTTTCATAATGGGCGTGCTCGCCCGCCACCACATCGACAATTTTCTGATAGACCGCGTTCGACGTCAGCGCGTCTGCATCGGGCGGGCGCAAAGCCCGCAGCGCGATGTCGCGATTAAATGAAACCCGATAGGCGTCGGCGCCGAATTTGATCGGCGCATCCCAATAGCTCAAGTGGTCGCACTCCCCGCCCGGCGATGGCCGGCGTATCTGCAGTTCGGTAATCGCATTTTTCGCCCGGGGCGATACGATCATCAGCATGCAGTGCAAAAATATTAAAACGCATTCGATGGAAAAATAAATATCTTCCAGTGACTGGCCGGCGATATAGGGGAACTGCCGGTCGTCAATTATGTAATCGACCGACGCCGCCTTTTTGACGACGGAATTATACTGCCCCCCATGGAGAAGATTATAGGACTTTGCGATGACGCGCATGACCTCATGGAGATTTTTGCAGCCGCCCACATGCTGCAGCACAAAATCCGTGCTGCCCGGCAGGAGTTGCCGCGACGACAGATGCAGCGTTTCATCGCCAAAGAGGATCGAGAGACGGTTTTGAATGCGGTAATAATTGGCGAGAGATAAATCAGCGCCAGTCGCCTGGCTCAACAGCGCCGGATCGAGACCGAGCGCGCGAAAGAGATCTTCTACGTCAATCCCCGCCGCGCGCGCCTGACTGAGCAGCGGTTTGACGCGCCACCACGGGACCGCGATCGGATGTTTTGCTGCGCTGCTCATAGCCGTCAGGTTGCATGAGCGGGTGAGACGCTGCAAGTCGACACGATGGCGCTGCGCCGTTAGGCCGCTTTGGGTGGTGCGGGTGTTTAAATCCGCCCACACTGGAGGGACCAGATTTCCTAATACCGCTCTAATCCGCAAACCCTGCATTTTCTTTTGATGCTGATATCGGTTTCGTTCAGCATCTTCCGCACAGCATCCAACATTGTTATGGGTTCTTTGTGTGTGACATACCCAGTCCTGTTCCACATCGATTTGCACCTTTCACATCTGACAGTGCGCAACACAACAAACGCTGCCAGGGCAAGGAAAAGCGATCCGGCCCCTGCCCGGGACATGTCCTCAACTCGACTGTTTGCCGCTATGTAGCAATAATATGAGTAGAGAATTCCAACATTCCAGATCACTAACGCCGGCCACACTTTTACGCGCACAAAAGATTTTTTGTCGCCTGACGCCATTTTAAACAAAAATGCCTTTCAAGGTCGCCGTAGACCTATTCTTTCACGTTCCCTGCACGAGCATCGCCGGCCTAAAACAATGCGGCGGCGCGGATGATCAAAATGATCGAAAGGACGGCGCCGGTTAAATAGGTGCCGATGGCGCCGATCGATTTCAGCGCGTTCGCCTCGTAAACGCTGTCGCCTGTCAAAATACCGAACGCATGAACATAACGCGATGCGACCGCCGCCAGCATCAGCGCAGCGATCCACATGGGCAAAAGCGGCAGGCGAAGACCGAGCGCGAGGATCATCAAGGACAGCATCGGGATATATTCGATGCAATTGCCGTGCGCGCGGATGGCTTTTCGAAGCGCGCTTTTGGGGTCTGCTTCCGCTTCATGCGGTGTCACCGTAACCGAGTGCCGGTTTCGCGATACATTGGCGCCCAGAAGAAACACCAAAAGCCCTAAAAGGCCGACAGACAAAAGCGCAATCGCCATAAGGATGTTCCTTTGTTTCCTGTTACCGCCCTAACGAGCTTCGGAGATGGAGACAAGGACGGGGGATGGGGCATCACCCGCTCGGCGGCCTATTTGCCAGCACGCTGAAAACAGGCAAAACTACACGCTCGTCACAAAGGGGCATTCCATGTTCAAAGCAACAGCCGCCGCGCTATTCGCTCTTCCACTCATTGCTTGCGGGACGGCGACCAACACCGACCCCGCGCCGGCAGCAGACGCATGCGGTGCATCCGGTTATCAATCGCTCATCGGCGCCAATATAGCGGCGGTCACTTTGCCGGCGGAACTCAATCACCGGGTGATCGGACCCAATGACGCCTATACAGAAGACCATGTTCCGTCGCGGCTCAATATTTTTACTGACGAGAACGGCGCCATCATCACGGTGCGCTGCGGTTAGAGAGATCGGAAAGAGGCTCGCTGCCCGGCTCCGCCCGCAACCCAGTCATACAGATTACTTATGCAGTCCGGCCGTTTCTCGCCAAAAGCGGTCATCGGCTCCCCATTTCCCGGCCGGCAGTTTTGCGCCAGAAACGGACATTGAGATGCCGGACGGGCGCTTAGGGACGCCCAGTTAATAATTGGCTAATTGAGGTTGTGAATTCCCTCGTTTTCCAAATCCCTTCATGTCCCACACCGGACACTTCGATATTGATGGCATCAATGCCCATACCCTTAAGGCTTGCCACGTATTGTCTGGCTAAAACGGGTTCTGTGTTCCCATCGTCGGCACCGGTAACGGCAATAACCCTGGCGTTCTTGTCCACTCCACCGATGAAATCGTGCGGCGAAAGACTCAAAAGCCAGTTGTTGTGACCTCGTCTCATGGTCCGCCATACAGGTACATTGCAAGGACAGGCACTAAGAACGGCAGCGTTAACCAGGCCCGGAAATTTGCCAATGATGACTCCCGATATGGCCGCTCCGCCGGAGTGCCCGACCAGGATAACGTTTTCAGCTTTGTAGTGGTTTTTGAGCACCTTAACGGTGGCGGCCACGGTTTCAATCACATCAGGCTGATAGTTGTCCTTGTCCCGGTGACTGGCGCCCGTTGAATGATTCCCCTTCGAATCAAAGTACCCGGGCCGGATCAAGCCGACGGCGACCACACCCTTCGCCCCGTATCTTTGAGCAATCCGATACATGTAGTTGGATGGCCTGTAGTCGGAAGGATCAGGGCGATATCCGTCGCCGTGGATGAAGATGATTAGTGATGTTCGCTCGGCAGGCTCGCCGTAGGTTTTAATCACCAGGCATTCGTCATTTGCCGAAACACGGTCCCTGTTGTCGGCAGCGCAGGGTTCCGTGGCGACCACCTGAGGTGCCGCTGCAGCCAACGCGACGGCTAGAGTTATCATCACAAAAATTTTCAAAGCGCACAGCCTTCTTCCAACATTTTGATCGCCAACATATCTCACGCATCCAAAGTTAAAGTCCACCGGTATCGTTGGTTGTTTACCAGCGAGCCGCAATACTGATCGAGTGTCCGAGTTGGGCCATCAATTGCCATTTGGCTTGGTATAGCCGAACGTCTCATTCATCCCGAAACAGACCCCGGCAGCAAATGACGTGCAAACTGACGGCCTGATACAGGGGGCCCTCGGCGGCGAGACCATGTATCGGCGAGAGACGTCGCCGACTTAATAAGGACCGGCCGTCTTCAGCAATTTATAAGCCCTGGCTCTGTAGTCATATGCGCAATAACCGATCCAGTGTTTCGTTCCCGACTTCTTGGTGCCGGTGACATAGGGCGATTGTTGGTTCACGACATATTGCCATTGCAGTGTCAGATAGTCGAACGCGCCCGCGGGGGCGTGATCATACAATGCAGCATAATCATAATTCCCGACGGCGCCGGTGTTTTCCCAGTTCAGGGCGATGCGGCCATTTTTTTCGGAGAGATGTATCCTGATATCATCGCCGCGTGCAGCGCCGAGCATCATCGCATCTTCAGGATCATCGGTTTGGGCGGCCAGAATTTTTTCTTGCTCGCGTGGCTCTAACATTATGTCTGTTCCTTCCAGGGTTGAGCGCGCGCATGCGCTAACGCAGCGCCCGCCACATCTGGCAATTGAACGCCTTGCTATCGAAAGCGGCCAGTTCGCCATGAGACTGGCTCTACACGCCTGATCACCGTCAATGGATTGGTGAACGCTTCATCAAATAGAATTGCAGGCCATGCGGCGCCATATGCCGAATGGCATAGCTGCGGATCGCAACCCAGGCGCCGCTATCGGCATGTGAGAGCTAAAATAATGTGAGGCGGGTCATCATATCGCCAAACTTTCCCGGCATTAACAACGCGATATGGAGGCCCATGTTGCGTATTTTCATTGCAGTTCTTTCATTCCAGCTGTTGGCCGCTTTTACCGTAACGGCCAGCGCCGAAGAGCCTGCCGAAGCGCCGATTGATCTCATCATCATCGAAAAATCAAAACGCGAAATGACGCTTCTTCGCGATGGCGCGGCGGTTCAAACCTATCGCATCGCGCTTGGCTTTGCGCCGGCGGGAGACAAGGAGCGCGAGGGCGACGGCAAAACGCCGGAGGGACGCTACCGGATTAATTTTAAAAACCCCAATTCGCAGTTCCACCTAAGCCTCAAGATTTCATATCCCGATGCGGATGATCGCGCCGCCGCAAAGGCGCGCGGCGACGATCCCGGCGGCGATATTTTCATTCATGGCACGCCGGGCATGCGCGGCGCCTACCTCGCCCACGCCCGCATTCGCGACTGGACCCATGGCTGCATCGCGGTCACGGAAAGCGAAATCGAAGAGATCTGGCGGCTTGTTCCTGTGGGCGCGGCCGTGGAGGTCAGGCCGTAGGGATTAAAGCCCGCCCTACGGCGCAAAGCGCTGCAGCTTGGAAAAGCTATCCGTCGGAACAAGTGTCCGCCAGTGTGTTTTGTGAAAATCTGTCCGAAATGTGTGCTTCTTTCATATCGTAACCATCCGCCGCCGGCGTCAGAACAAACATGAAATCCAGGTCGTCACGAATTTGACCGTGTGCGATATAGGAAGCGGACACAACCGAATTTGACTCGCTGCCACGTAACACCTGCTTGACGGAAATTTCGAGATCGTATCGCGCCCGCCATTCAAGGCACTCACCATCCGACGTATAGATGCATCTGTCTTTGTCGGGAATATTGTCGTTATGATCGACTGAAACCACCCTGCCCAGGAAAACAACATCCTTGCAGCCATATTCGACATTCGTGTGAGTGGTTTCCCTATCTGTCGCGCAGGCCGCAAGAAGCAACGACGCGAATACAATAATTGTTTTCATTTCTGTGCCCTCGGTATTCCAATAAGCCCACTATTTGTAGCGCAACTATTTTGAAATGTCTGCTTTAAGCCATTGCAGGGCGGGCATTTGCCCGCCTCCCTGGCACACTTATGAAGTGCGCCGATTTTGAAATCATTGAAAGATAATTGGCGCCTGGGCGCCATAAGAGACCGGCGGGCTGAAGCTCGCCTACGCGCGTAGCCCTGCCAGTTAACCCGGCGCTTAAGGTTAGGTCTTAGTCGCGCACATATAATCCACATGCCTCTACGGTTTTGAGGATGGGGCGCCTTGCGTTTTCAAGAGAAATTTCAGCATCGAACTGGTCGCCATTGTCAGCGATGACGCGCAGACGCAATCGCTCGGCATTCAGAACGTCGTTGGCGATATCGATCGCATCAGCCTTGTTCATGCCGCCGGTTTCCGAATTCGAGAAAATGCGCATTCTGACCGTTTTCGACCGTTTGTCATCGACGCGATATTGAATTTTGAGCGGGCCATTTCTGTCGCCAAGGTTTTTGTCTGTGTATAATGAAAAGGCAAAATCCTTACCGTTACGACACTCGAAGTTCGCTTTGAAGCTTTCTGAAGACGCGGGTAATTTATTCGTTATGGACGCGATGTTGTGGATTTTGTCCGTGAACTTGTCTTCAACTTCACTGTATTTCCATGCGGTCTCAGCGCTTGCGTGACCCATCATCGCGATGACCATAAAGATGCCAGCTAAATACAGTTTTTTCACAATCTAACTCCTACGGGCCAACGCCTGCGGCGCCTTGCGTTAAGTATTAACGCGCCACCCAGGATTTTCAATTGGCGCTGCCTGCTGCCAATTGCATCAAGAGCTTGCATCAAACGCGCCATCCCCGATAACGCCTGTAAAACCGGGGTTTTCGGATCGTTGTCCGATACGTGGCGGTAACGGAAAGCGAAATCGAGGAGATTTGGCGGTGGGATGTTGAAGTCCGCGCTATGCCGGAGGCGCTGCTCGCCCGGATGAGTCGATTACGTCGCTAAAATCCTCAAAGCGGACATTGAACGAATTGCGACTGACCGACAAATTCTCGCCAAAAGCGGACATTCAGAAAGGAATGCCTCGAAACGCGAAGTAAGATCGTATCGCAAGAGCCATAATAACAATGCTCAACGAAAAACCGAAGACAGGCCATAGTATTCTCGCCGCAAGTGGCGCGTCTCGGCCTGCAACATCTGCTGATGCATACGCAAAAGGAAGTGACAATAGAAAAATCATCACTCCGTGCAGCTGTGCGTCAACAACTACATCCATTATCGTGCAATTCATTTCATCGTCTTGTGCGCAAACATTGCCGAATATGAGTATGAAAAAGACGAATACAAAGATAGCCAAGAAGCTAAACAGTTTGAATCGCGATAAAACTAAGCGAAAGTATGTCCGCATACTCACCCCGCCAAAGCGCTCCCGATCAAAATACGATCACACGCTAGTTTATTCAAAGGCAACGACTTGGATCAAGCCTAGTTCAGCTCATGACTGTCCGTTTTGGGCCAATAATTGCCTGTAGCTATCGATATTCTAATGACCGCTTTTGCCCGCAAACCGGACCTCGCAACCACTCACACCCCCTACCCCTCATCGCCCGCGCTATCATCCTCTTCCGTCGCGGGGATGCCATAGCCGCCCGAAAACCAGCGATGCAGATCCACATCGGCGCAGCGCTTTGAACAAAACGGTTCGTAAGCCGCGTCCGACGGTTTCTTACAGATCGGGCAAGGCGCCGGCTCAGCTGTACCGCTGCCGGAACCCGTATCGGTCTTGTTGTCATTACTCGGAGAGGTCATAGGCGCGCGCCTCCAGTTTTTCGTCCGCTGTCAGATCAATGCGGGGGCCGTAGATTTCCTTCAGCCGCTCGATCCAGATTTTGCTGTCATTGAGATAAGCGTAAAGCGCCGCGCCGACCCCGAGGCGCAGTTTCACTTGCGGCCCAGCCCGCAGGCGATGTTCCGCTTCGCGCAGCGCGGATTTTGCCTGCCAGTCCAATGTAAAACACCGCCCCGGAACCGGATCCGCTGGCGCCTCTTCCGTAAAGCGTTCCATCAGGCTTTGGGCGCCATGGGGCGCGGTAAATGAAAAAAGCCCCGTTTGAGAAAAGCTCGCGCCGCCGGCGCCGTCGAGGCGCGCCAGCACTTTAGTGAGATGCGCGCGAAAGCGCGTGCGCGCCGCTTTGGCGCCGATCGATGGGAAGTCGATCACCACATGACCGCCAATATTCCTGAGACCAATCTGGCGCAAGGCTTCATCAGCCGCTGCGGTCGCAATCTTCTCGCGCAGGCGCGCCGGCGATGACGCGCCCAAGGCGCCGCTGTCCACATCGATGGCGGTCAGGGCCTGCGCCTCATCAATGACCAGGCGCCCGCCGCCGTTTAGTGGCACGGATTGTTCAAAGGCCCCCGCGAGCGCGTCACTGGCGTCATGCACGTCAAAAAGCGCGACGGCCTCTTTCGTATAATGGATGTCAGCGCCGGTAATGCCGGTTTCAAGGTCAGCCGTCACCAGCACCGCATAAGCCTTGCCGCTGTCAATCAGGATTTTTGTGGCGGGCCCGCCAATAGCATTCACCGCCTCCACCGCTGCATCAGTAAAAGGCGGCGCGCGGCCTGGTGTTTTTTTGGCAGGCGTCTCTTCTGCATCCTCTATAACGGATAAGAACTTCAACACCGCGCCCTTGCCCTGGCGCGGCGGCGATTTCACGCTCACGGAAATAAGCGCGCCGTCTGATAGTGCCGCTTCAGGTTTTTTATTAAGCGGCAAAAACGCATCGAGCCCATCGCCAATATCAACAAAGGCGGCGTTCAATGATGTGTTGATCGAGCGGACGCGGCCGGTAAAACGTCTGCCCCTGCGCGGCGTCTGATCGTTTTGTTCGTCGCCGCGCGCGGGGCCAAACCAGAACCGCGTGACACGGTCATCCTTGATCAGGGCGGCGCGCGTTTGTGCAACGCCGCATTCGATGATCAATAGCGGTTTCACGGCTTTCGCCATCCGGCGCCGGTGAGAAGGTTTGACGTCTCGTAAAGCGGCAGGCCGACAATATTTGTGTAAGACCCGATAATGCCCACCACATGTTTGGCAAAGAGACCCTGGATGGCATAGGCGCCCGCCTTGCCGACCCATTCGTCGCTCGCGATATATTCATCCAGCGCGAGCGCATCGAGGCGGCGCAGCTTCACGCGTGTTTCAACTGTCCGTGTCAGGATCTTTCCGCCGGGCGTTACCAGTGCCACGCCGGACCAGACGCGGTGCGACCGTCCTGACAGCAGCGTCAGGAACGCTCGCGCCTCGTCGGCGTTCTCAGGCTTGGGCAAAATGCGCCTGCCACAGGCGACCACCGTATCGGAACCCATGACAAGCGCGTCAGGATGATCCGCCGCAACGACCGAGGCTTTGCCCGCCGCCAGACGCGCCACCAGCGCCGCGGGCAACTCGCCATCATGCGGCGTCTCGTCGATATCAGCCGCGATGGTTTTATCGGGAACAACGCCAATCAGTTCCAGCAGCGCTTTGCGGCGCGGGCTGGCGCTGGCGAGGACTAGTGAGGTGGATTTGAAATTCCTCATAGGGGTGCGTCCAGTGTGGAAGGAATTCCAAATCCGAAAACCTCACTAGATTGTTTTTTATCTAGCAGTCCTTTGAATCTGAAATTCGTTGTGGCGTATCCGGATAGGGGATACGAATTTCTGATTCGGACTGCTAGGGGGGTGGCGCCTGTCACTTAGCGCCGGCTTTACTTGAACCGGTAGGTGATGCGGCCCTTGGTCAGATCATAAGGCGTCATCTCGACCAGCACTTTGTCGCCCGCCAGCACACGAATGCGGTTTTTGCGCATCTTGCCAGCCGTATGGGCGATAATCTCATGTTCATTCTCAAGCTTCACGCGAAATGTCGCATTGGGGAGCAACTCCTCAACGGTGCCTTCAAATTCAAGAAGTTCTTCTTTCGCCATTCGCGCCTCAACTCACATCTTTTGTATTTAGGGGCCAAAGCGGCCGCATGACCGTCCTTTGGGCCGGGCCCATACCATCCTTGGGCCGCTGCGGCGGGACCATGATGGTGAACGCCCGTAAAATCAAGGTTTTTTGTAGAGGTCCGGAAAGCGGCTTTTCAGCCGCGCGCTGAGCGCGTCGCGCACCCGGCGATAGGCCTCCAGAATCGCTTCGCGCCCGCCGCGCTCATCGGACGGATTTTCAATATCCCAGAACTCGATGCTCTCATGAGGCAGATAGCGCCGCGCCTCGACGGCGGCCTCGGGCGTCAGCGCGATCACCACGTCAAAGTCCGACAGGGTCACGCCCTCAAGAGATTTCGGCTCATGGTTCTCCATGGCAACGTCCAGCTCTTTCATGACCATTTCAACAAAGGGATCGAGCCCGCCCTCATAGACGCCGGCTGAATCGACGTTGAAATCGCCCACCCCATCACGCCGCAACAACGCCGCCGCCATCGGCGAGCGCACCGAGTTCATATTGCAGGCAAAGAGGATCGATTGCGTCATGGGGTGTTCCTCATCGCATGTGAAAGCTGCAGATCAGCGTAAAAAGCCGCCGCGCGGTATTCATGTCGAGTTCAATTTTGTCTTCCAGGCGCTCGCGCAAGATATCCGAGCCTTCATTGTGCATCCCGCGCCGCGCCATATCGATGGTTTCAATCTGCGACGGCGCCGCCGTCCTGATGGCGTCGTAATAGCTTTCGCACAGCATGAAGTAATCTTTGATGATCTTGCGAAACGGCGTCATCGACAGATGAACCTGGCCAAGCGCATCGCCGCCCTGACGGCGCACATCAAAAACAAGGCGTCGCTCCACATTGGAAAGATACAGCTCAAACGGGCCCTCGCCGGCGCCGCTGGGTTTGAAAAAGTTCTCCTCAAGAAGATCATAGATCGCGACTTTACGCTCATGCTCGATATCGGCGGTCGCAGGCGCCAGCGACCGCTCGTCAAGATCGATCTGGACGATTTTATATAGGCCCGCGCTGTCTTCCTCGCCGGACATGGCCTCTCCGAATCACTGCTGTTCTTGTAACGACGTTACGGGACAGGGTCACGCCCTGGTCCGATAGCACAACATATTCCTCCCCCGTTTACGGGGGAGGTGTCACCCCGGCCCTTGACCGGGGTGACGGAGGGGGCCCAATCACTCTCCAATATTCTGATTTTTCAATCTCAAATACGCGCATGGACGGAAATTTCCGCCCTATCGAGAATCATCACGCGACAGGAAACAGCCCCCTTCGTCATGCCGCCTTTGTCGGCATGACACTTCCCCCGCAAGCGGGGACAGAACAAGATCGCGTTGCGCTTTGTTAATTGGCCGCCCCGCCTGATTTCCGGTAGCGCCAATGCCTGTACCGGCGGCTCAACCGCATCTTCGAATCGGTTGAGGTTCCGCGATCATTGAGACATTTATTGAGAGTTCCCATGAAGACTGCTTGCCTTGCAATTGCCAGTTTTTTCACGCTGGCCGCCGCCCTTTCCACAACATCCCCTGCCGCTGCGCAATCCGAAGCCATTATCCCTGACATCGCCCAGTCGCTACTCGACGCTGCCTACGCCACCGGCGATGCAAATGAGATTGCGGCGGTGGCCCGCGCCGTCAAAACCGTGTTTGCCGATTATGAAGCGCAGATCGTTGATCAGTCGGCCGTAAAGATTGCTGAATTTGAGCCGCCTGCAGAAATTGCCGCCGATGTCGACGTCGATGCGCCGCCAAGCGGCGGGGTCTTCGCCCTGTCGCCCTGGGACGGAAAGGTTCAGGCGTCCGGCGTTTTTTCCAGCGGCAATTCTGACAATGCAGCGGTCGGCATCGCGGTGGATGCAGCGCGCACAAGCGGGAAATTTGTGCACAACATCACGGCGTTCTTCGACCTTGGCAGCTCAAACGATATCACCAACAAACAACGCTGGGGCGCCGCCTATCAGCTCGATTATAATTTCGGCGAGCGGACCTATAGCTATGGCCGGGTCTCCTATGAAGAGGATGAATTTTCCGGTTTCGATTACCGCCTGTTTGCCGGCGCCGGTCTCGGCCATTTTTTTGCAAAATCCGAGCGCCTGAAATGGAAGCTCGAAGGCGGCCCCGGTTATCGCTATTCGCCGATCGACGACACGCGGGCGGTCGAACAGGAATTTGCGCTTTATGCAGCGAGCGAACTCGACTGGGTGATCCGCGATGGATTGGTTCTGGAACAGGATTTCAACTCGACCTGGACATCGCCGACAACGACGTTTCAGTCGGTCACGTCGCTCTCCACCGCCCTGACGGATTCCCTCTCCACGGCGATTTCTTTTGAATATCGCTATGAAACCGAACCGCCGCTCGGCCGGGAAAATACCGATACAACCGCGCGGGCATCGCTCAGCTATGGGTTTTAACCCCCACACCATTCGTAAATACCCCCCTTCGTCATGCCGTCTTTTGTCGGCATGACACTTCCCCCGTAAACGGGGGAAGAATATCCACCAACTATGCGCAACATATTCCTCCCCCGTTTACGGGGGAGGTGTCCGCGAAGTGGACGGAGGGGGCTTTTCTCGCCTTCGTCTCTGGCCTAAATAGCCGCCATGTCCCAACTGGTCGTCGCCGCGCTCTATAAATTCACCGCCCTGCCCGATTTCTCCGAGTATCAGGCGCCGCTGCGCGATGCTGCCGTAAAGGCGGGCGTCTATGGCACCATTCTCCTCGCTGCCGAGGGGATCAATGGCACCATCGCCGGCACGCGCGCCGGTGTCGATGCGGTCCTTGCGCACCTCAAAACCCTGCCGGGCTGCGCCGATCTTGACTGGAAAGAATCCCTGACCGACGACAATCCGTTTCACCGTATGAAAGTGCGGCTTAAAAAAGAGATTGTCGCCATGGGCGTTGAAGGGCTCAATCCGGAAAAATCCTTTGAGCGCTATGTTGAACCCGATGATTGGAACGCAGTGATTTCCAATCCCGAAACGCTGGTGATCGATACGCGCAATGATTACGAAGTAAGCATCGGCAAATTTGACGGCGCCCTTGATCCTGAAACGAAATCTTTCCGGGATTTCCCCGCCTGGTTTCGAAATTATCGAGAGAACCACGATGTCAAAAAAGTCGCCATGTATTGCACCGGCGGCATCCGCTGTGAGAAATCCACCGCGTTCCTGCGCAGCGAAGGCATCGATGATGTGGTGCATCTAAAGGGCGGGATCTTAAAATATCTCGAGACCGTGCCGGAAGAAAAAAGCCTGTGGCGCGGCGAGTGTTTTGTCTTCGATCAGCGTGTCTCCGTCAGTCATGATCTCGCGCCGGGTTCTTACGCCATGTGTTACGCCTGCCGGCAGCCGATTACGGATGATGACATGGCGTCACCGCATTATATCAAGGGCGTTTCCTGCCCCGCCTGTCATGGTGCGCTGAGCGATGAACAAAAGCGCAATTTCGCCGAGCGGCAAAAACAGGTCGAGCTGGCCCGGATGCGTGGCGAGATCCATATCGGCGAACGCCAGCAAAACAGCTCCAACCCACCAAAAGACAGCTTTGACGATGAGATTGAAGCCGAAAATGGGAATTGGGAACAATGAGCCCGGATGATCTGCCGGTTCTCTATTCCTTTCGTCGCTGCCCTTATGCGATGCGCGCGCGCATGGCGCTTACGATCAGCCGGACGCCGGTTCGGTTGCGGGAAGTGTTGTTAAAAGACAAACCGGAAGACATGATCGCCGCGTCGTCAAAAGGCACGGTGCCGGTGCTGATTGAAAATGGCGAGGTGATTGACGAAAGCTTTGCGGTGATGCGCTGGGCTCTGGAAAAGAATGACCCTGAAGGCTGGCTCAACGAAGACGATGCCGCCGCGCCGCTGATTACGGAGGCCGACGGGCCCTTCAAACATCATCTCGACCGCTATAAATATGCAACGCGCTATGAAGATGCGAAACCTGAAGAACATCGCAGCGAAGCCATGAAGTTTATCGACAAACTCGAAACGCGTTTGGAAAATCAGGCATATTTATGTGGCGACAAGCGCCGCCTCGCCGATATCGCGATCTTTCCCTTTATTCGTCAGTTCCGCATCGCTGATGTCGTGTGGTTTGACGCGGCACCCATACCGAAAGTGCAGAAGTGGCTTAGCGGATTGATGGCGTCGGATCTTTTTACCTCGGTGATGCGCAAATATCCGGTGTGGAAGGAAACAAACGAAGAGTTTTTGTTTCCTGAAGGTTAGGGCACGACCTGTTCTTCCCCCGCTTGCGGGGGAAGTGTCAGCGGAGCTGACGAAGGGGGGGCTTACTCGTGCTGAGAGTTCTTTGACTTTTCAACGTCCGTCGCTCGCACAGACAGCCTCTCTTTATGAATCCGAAAGCTACGCCAAACACCGGATTGGATATCTCGCTGTTCAAGACGGCACTGTCATCTACTTGCTACCGCTACCCATTGAATAGGTATTCTGGCATTCTAGAGCTAGATCCGTCTGGTGTTTTAACCACAAAGCTCAGCAAAACATATTCGTCTATAGTTGGCGTAAGCCCATTGACGGCATCTAAAATGTGCTGCTTATCCTGCTCAGTGAATATTAGACTAATCTTATTATTTTCCCAAAAAACTATCGAGTTTGATTCAAGAATAATCGGATTGCCAGCTCTTATTTCATTATCCGAAACGCCCCTGTCGACTAATTTCGATGGAAACAGGCCAGCAAGCAACAAGACTTCACCGGAAGCTTCACTAAAATTATCCCCGGATATCACTGCATCTTCAGGAGGCTCGAAGTTTATCGACGGCTTCCATCCGCCTGCCGACCAATTAAGAATCACAGGTTCGCCAGCACTTGCGTCTGCGATACTAGTTCTGAGATTCTGAGCATCCTCTGATGCAAAATTCGCAACACCGATTGCTTCCTCGGCCTGACGAGATAACTCAGCAATTCGCACATTGAGATTTTCCAATTGCGCTGTATATTTCTCATACTCATCTATTGCTTTTTTTGCCCTTGCTGCATCGGATTCAAGACTGGCCATCGTTACTGTCAATTTGGCCTGATCTTCTGCTAGTCGATCGGAAAGGGTTTTAGTTTCACTACTTATTTCCGTCTGAATCTCTTTGATTGCACTGCTTCCAATACCTGAAATCAGAGACGGCACACCAATGATTGTTATCAATGTGAAGCCAACACCAGCGATTGCGCCCCAGCGAGTTACGCGCGCCCAGAGTTTTTCTTCGATACGCTCTCGAATTTGGAATTCGGCCAACTCTAGTCGTTTTTCCGATGCAAGTACTTCTTCTTGTGGCTCCATGCTCGCCTCCCAATTAGACAAGAGTTTACATGACGAAATCACCCACCGTCAAACACATGTCAAATATCTTTTTCTATTCCTATTTACAGCCCTCGAATTAGTTTATCTTATTCAATAATCATTGGTGCTAGCACTGAAAGAAACGACAATATTGGCATCCTCCCTTTTGTCCCGCTTCATTGCGACCATATCGAGACGCCATCGCAAAATGCCACACCAACTCGAATATCCACTCAGCAATGTCCGTTGAGATAAGGAATGAGCACAGGACTCTTGTTTCCTAAGGCAAAAAATTGTGCGTCATCTCGTGTGCTGTGCGGCACACAGTGACGCACTGCTAACACGGGATCCATTTCTCTGGCGCTGCGTTCGCTGGTGGATTGCGGATCAAGTCCGCAATGACGGCAAACGGATGTGTCGCTATTCCTTCTTCAACCGCACCCGCACCGATGCTGCGTGGCTCGGCAGGCCCTCGGCATCCGCGAGACGCGCCGCCGCCGGGCCGATCTTTTGCAGCGCGGCCTGATCGCAGGCAATGATCGAGGTGCGTTTTAGAAAATCCATCACCGAAAGCCCCGACGCATAGCGTGCAGCGTGCGCTGTTGGCAGCACATGATCGGGGCCCGCCACATAATCGCCGACCGCTTCCGGCGTTAAGCGCCCCAGAAAAACAGCGCCTGCATGACGGACATTGGAAAGCATCACTTCGGGATCATCCACCGCCAGCTCAAGATGTTCAGGTGCGATTGCGTTAACCAGCGCCGGCGCATCACCAAGAGACTGAACAAGAATGATCGCTGAATTATTCCGCCAGGCAGCCCCGGCAATCTCTGCGCGCGGGCTTATCGCCAGCTGTGCATCAACCGCAGCCGCGACCTTATCGGCAAAGGCGCTGTCATCCGTCATCAGAATGCTTTGAGAAGAAGGGTCGTGTTCAGCCTGAGATAAAAGATCAGCAGCAATCCAGTCCGGACTGTTTTTGCCGTCAGCGACCACAAGGATTTCAGAGGGGCCGGCGACGCTGTCGATGCCAACGAACCCGAAAACCTGACGCTTGGCTTCAGCGACATAAGCGTTGCCCGGTCCGGCGATGACATCGGCCGGTTTGATCGGGCCCGCGCCAAAGGCGAGCGCGGCGATCGCCTGCGCCCCGCCAACACGATAGATTTCGGTCACACCGGCGCGTTTCGCCGCCGCTAACACCAGCGGATTCATCTCACCGCCCGGCGCCGGCGATACCATGGCAAGGCGCGACACGCCCGCAACCTGCGCCGGGATTGCATTCATCAAGACACTTGACGGATAAGCGGCCCGTCCACCAGGCGCATAAAGCCCCGCTGCGTCGACAGGGGTCCAGCGCCAACCGAGCGTCACCCCTGCATCGTCTATATACCGTTCATCCCGTGGCAATTGTTTTTCGTGATAGGCGCGGATGCGCGCAGCAGCGAAATCAAGCGCTGCAAGATCGTCCCAATCGCAGGCCGCTTCCGCATCCTGGACTTCGTCCCTGGTAACGCGGATGTTGTCCGGCGTCAGCGCAAACCCGTCAAATTGCGATGTGTATTTTTGTAACGCAGCAAAGCCATCCACGCGCACCGCTGAGATGACATCGCGCACAGTCTCAGCAACGTTGGGGGCACTGACATCACCGCCATCGTCACGGGATTGCGCGACGAAGGTTTCGAATGCTGATTCGAAATCGCTGTCTTTGCTATTTAAGCGTTTTACCATTTTCTACTCTGTCATCCCGGTTCGATGGTTCCCATCCATCGAAACAAACTCAGGATGACGGCGATGAAACCGAACCGCAAGGTTCTATTCGTCGTGCTTCGGCTTCGCTCTTGTCCGCCAGGGTTCCGATATGTCCGACATATAAGCGTTGATGCTCTCGACCTCGAGGCGAATGACGCCGCCGCCGGCAAAATCAAGAACGATCTCACCGGTCCCGTCTTCTGTCGCCTTAAAGGCGATCGATAAAAGCTCGACCACCGCATCCTTGGCGTCGCTTCGAAGATGCTGGAATTTCGCTGATGTGACGTCGTCGAAATGCGCGCCTGCACGCACCCGAGCGAAAGGCCCGGCTTTACGCTTGCCGGCGCATTCCCACAAAAAACGGTTCGCAACAAAAGCGAAACGCCGCTGTTCCGGCAAAAATGTGAAATCGCCCAGCTTTGCTACAGCATCCTGCAAGCAGGCTGAAAGAATGCCGAGGTCTTCCTGGTCGCCCGCCATCAGGCGCACGGGTTTATAATCTCTAAGCGAGCTCAAGGCTCTCTCCTATTCTTTCACGCGCTCGATCAGCGCACCACAATTTGCCAGCTTTTCTTCCAGCCGTTCAAAGCCGCGATCAAGATGGTAGACGCGGTTCACCATGGTTTGGCCTTCGGCGCCAAGGGCCGCGATGACAAGCGACATGGATGCGCGCAGATCGGTCGCCATCACCGGGGCGCCCTTCAACCGTTTAACGCCCCGCACCGTTGCGGTTTGTCCGTCGACAGAAATCTGGGCGCCCATACGCGATAATTCCGGCGCATGCATGAAACGATTTTCGAAAATCGTTTCCTTGATCATGGCCGCGCCATCGGCGGTCGTCATCATCGCCATGAACTGCGCCTGAAGATCTGTGGGAAAACCAGGGAACGGCTGGGTCACAATATCGACAGCCTTGCACGGGCCGTCAGCCTTTTTGATGCGCAAACCCGCATCAGTCTCGTCAATCACGAGCCCCGCTTCCTGTAACACCGGAAGCGCCGCCCCAAGAAGATCACTGCGCGCGCCTTTCAGCGTCAACTCACCACCGGTGACGCCGACCGCCATGGCATAAGCCCCGGTTTCAATACGGTCCGGCAGAACCTGGTGTTCCGCTGCATGCAGACGATCAACGCCCTCAATATGGATGGTGGTCTCGCCCGCCCCGGTTATTTTGGCGCCCATGGCGTTCAGGCAATCAGCGAGATCGGCAATTTCCGGCTCGCGCGCCGCATTTTCAATGGATGTCTCACCTTTGGCGAGCACTGCCGCCAGCATTGTATGTTCAGTCGCGCCAACAGACACAAAGGGCAGAGAAATGGCGGCGCCCTTAAGGCCATCGGGCGCTTCAGCGATGACATAACCCTCATCCAGCTCGATCACCGCGCCCATGGCGGTCAGCGCCTTTAAATGTAAATCCACCGGCCGCGCGCCAATGGCGCAGCCGCCGGGAAGCGAAACTTTGGCCTTTCCTTCACGCGCAAGAAGCGGACCCAACACATTGAAGCTGGCGCGCATTTTACGCACGAGGTCATATGGCGCCTCGGTCGAGATGATGTCTTTTGCATGAAGGCTTAATGTCGATCCCTCAAAGCGCGCCTCTACGCCATGCTGTGCCAACAACTTCAAGAGCATATCCACATCAGCAAGCCGCGGCACGTTCAACAGCGTCAAGGGCGCATCACTCAGGAGCGCCGCCGCCATCACTTTCAGCGCGGAATTTTTCGCGCCGCTGATCGGGACCACACCATAGAGTGGCCGTCCGCCAATGATCGCCAGCTTATCCATCTAGTCTTCTTTCATTTCTTCGTCGCGGTTTTGAGCGCCGGCTTTGCGACGCCGCAGATTTTCGCGTAACGCCTGGCTCAATCGCGCCTCACGCTCGGCGGCTTTAGTCTTCTCACCGGCGTTATCTGGGCTGCGCGGCGTTTTCGCGGCGCCCGTTTGGCCTTTGCGTGATTTTTCGTCTTCTGTCCCGTCCATAGGCATGGCGGCGGACCATAATCTCCGCTGTGATGGGGTCAAGCGCCCGGCCGCTGCTTTGGCCGGTTTCCTCATTTAAAGAATTTGCCGTAGCGCCGGGCGAAAAAGTGGATTCCGGTTTTTCGCCCGATCCGGCGCGTTGTGAGGATTCTGGATCATCGGGCAATTACTATTTGTCTCCCGATGATCTAGGTAAATCCTCATGATCGACCCATCCACCCTGAAGGGCTCGCTGACCGGCGCAACTGATTTTGAGACTGCCGTCTTGATGACGCGCGTCGCTGAGGCCGCCCATATCGACGAGCTCGGTCATGTGAATAATGCGGTCTACCTGACCTGGGCGCAGGATATTGCTGTCGCCCATTGGCGGCGCATCGCCGGCGATGCGCTGCTGTCGAAATATGTCTGGGTCGCACTGCGCCACGAGATCGATTATCGCGACCAGATCGTCGAAGGGGAAATGGTGGAAGTCAGGACATGGCTCGGCCGCGCCGCCGGCCCGCGCTTTGAGCGCCATGTGGATATCAGAAAACCAGGCGCAACAAGACCGTCCGCCAAAGTCCTCACGGACTGGTGCCTGATTGATGCGGAAACCCGCAAGCCAAGGCGCGTCGGACCAGAGATCACAACCCCATTCGGCGTGCACGGATGATTGAATAGTTACGCGAATGTTCGCTTGATCGCCTTCGCGCCAAATCTTACTTGATCGCTTTCGCGCAAAATCTTACTTGATCGCTTTCGCGATCGGGGCGATCGAGGGCGGCAGCGGGCGGGCCGGCGAGCGGGCGCCCTACCCGGCATCGCTGCGTTTCAGCATCAGTCTTTCGAGCACATCCCTGAGCGGGGCAATGTCTGCGTCCTCTGCGACAGCGATAAGGCGGATGCAATGTGATTTGGCTTCACTAAAATCCGTCAAATCGAAAATCCGTTGGTCGAACAGTGATTTGGATGCTCCGTCTGCGGATATACCATCAAAGAAGAACCCGATCGGGATGCCAAGAATATTAGCAAGCTGCATTAATCTTCCCGCGCTGATGCGAATAGCGCCGGCTTCGAATTTCTGAATTTGTTGAAATGACAGGCCGCATTCGGCGCCAAGCGCGCCTTGCGAAATCCCGGCGATCTTTCGTGCGCTGCGAAGCTTACGGCCAACATGCTCGTCGATCGCTTCGGCCGCGGATTTAGGATCCTTGGTCACACTCGCCCCCGCACTATTTTCTTGGTTTATCACCACGCCTGCCCACTCGGCCGCCTGATAAAATCCCGCATCATCCAGTCTCTAATATGATTGTGGCCATAAATCGAAGCGTTTTATGTATAATATAGGTAATGTACATACATATTTTCGGCGATATACCCCATGATTCGTAGCAATAACTGCCGCGGTTCTTGCCACCCGACAATGTAGAACCTACAAGAGGTAGTAGGAGGGAATGTCCAATATGGAACGAGTATTCAATTTTCGCTATGACGACGCATTCATGGCTGTCATTGAGGAATGGCGGGCCCAACAAAGGCCTGTCCCGTCTAAGGCTGAGGCCATCAGGCGTCTCGTCCTGCGCGGCGCCGCGCTGGACAACTATCTCGCGCTAATTCTTGAAAATTCGATTAGTGATCTTGTTTCCGCCGGTTACGGCGCGACAAAAAACCCGGAAATTTATAAACGTTTCCAACAGGTTGTGATTGATAGCCTTGATCAGGCCGCCCGGGTTGATCTGCAGCAGGCGCAAGATCTGGATGCGGATCGGAAGAACCCTGTTCGGGCTCTTCAAGAATCTCCGGAAACGCCCGCTCAAGGTAATACCGGACCCAAGCAGCGACGATACTCTCGTTAGGTTTTTGTCCTTTAGCCATGGTCGCCTAAACTAGTTGTCCGGATGCGAACCGGCAATAGTGTTTCGCAATTATGTTGTAATCGTTAGGTTTCTGTTAACCAAAATTACCAGAGCGTTTCTCCACCCGCAATACCGCGGTGTATTAATGGAGAAACCAGATGGTAGACGAAACAGGATTAGAAACAACACAACAAAATACAGCACAGATAGATGCACGGCCCTATCAGCTGAATTTGTTGAAACTCGAACGCCGCGAAATGCGACCAATGGCGCTTAAAGTGTTAAACCAGTCAACATCAACAAAAGTAAAACTCGCTGCGGTTGCCGGCGTTGCGGCAATGCTGGTTTCGCTTAACACAACGTCAGATGCTTATGCAGCAAAGCTCAATTTGAAACCCGCTGTTGCCGAGCAATCCACGCAGGTGATTCGCAACGCTGTTGCCTGTTGCGATCAGATAGCGGAATTCGTTAGTCTAGATGCGTCACAAACCGCGCTGAAAGAGCAAGTTACAAACTTGTTCCTGCTGATTGATGATGAACATAAGCGGCTGGAAGGTTTCGCAGATGAATTAGGTGCACGACTGGTTCAGGCGGGAGGCCTTCCCGTTTCCAAGGATGAAAAAAAAGCTGTTCAAGGTGGCGGCGGAAAGGACAATGCCTCGTGGTTGGCTAAGTCCGGCATAGTGTCAGCGGTGCTACCCGATCTGGAGGTGGAAGACGGTGTTCAAGGTGGCGGCGGAAAGGACAACGTCTTATGGTTGAACCGGCTTTAGATCCGGGTGCCATTCGATTTGCCATCATCGTTACGCTGATGGTTCTAAGCGCCGGCTTGGCTTCATTGCCGCCGGCGCGAGATTTTCGCGTATTCCTGGGCGCCGCCATAATGGCCGGCGCCTGGGTCGCGGCAATCGCCCTGTCAAAATTCTATGACAATTGGGCGATCACCAGCAGCTTCTTCGTTTTAGACTTTTTGTATATCGCTGGCTTTTACTGGCTCTCACGGCCACAAGAAAATGACCTTCCCGATGCCGTAAAAGAACGAAACTGGGCCGGCTATGTCGCTGCCGCTCTTGCAATTCTCACCGTCGTCGAACTTTCCCATGCACTCTACACCAATGATTTCGCATTAAGGCCCCTGGCGGTGGTATTGCTTGGCGCCATTGGATTTATCCTTTTGTGGGGATTTGCTCGGGGGTTTGGCTTTCGCACGGCAGCGGTGTTTGCGCTCATATTGCTGGCGATTAATTTGATGGCGGTGAATTTCTTTATTCTGACAGCTAACATTCTCACCCTCACCGCCTTTTTCATCATCATTTGGCGTGGTGGGCGCGGCGCAGTGCGAAATATTGTTTCCTGGTCACGAGCGATATTAAACCGCCCGCCGCCGCCGCCAAAAAAAAAAGAACAAGCGCAAAGACTGAAATAAACTAGTGGATCAGTCGTTAACACAGTTCCCGGCGATCTAGAGCGCCGAGCGAAAAGTGAGCGCCGGTTTTCGGGCCCGCGCAATCCCGGAAAAGTGTGACGCGGTTTTCCGATGAGAAATGCGCCTTAGTTGACCAACAAAATCCCTATGGCGCGTCCAGATATTTCTCCATGTCATTGATAATCGACAACAGGAGTTGTTCGTCCGGCGTGCAGTTTTCGGGGTCAAGCGCATCTTCCGACGCCAGCAGACGCCATAAGCGGATTTTGCCGAGAACATCCGCAGGGCTCGCCGCAGGACGATCAGCCAATTCCTCACCGACAGCGCAAATTCGCTTGAACGCCATGTCGCGAATATTGGTATTTTCTGAATCATTATGGTCGGCGCCGGCTTCCAACAAACTGACCAGGCCTTCAGCCTGCTGGCAAAGCGTGCTTATCCCCGTTTGCGGATTGTTACTGATTTCATCACCCCGCGGCGTTCCGGCTCTGCGCACAATTAGCGCCGGCTTAAAATTTGAATCATACTCTTCTGGTGTCGCAGGCATGCAGGTCGCCTCCCGTTTCAGCACAGATATCTATACAGTCGCCCAATCTTCATGGGCGCCTTTGTCGGTCGCCAGCGCAGCATAAACTGCCAGTGACACCGAGATCTCTAGTTGGATCACGGAGCATCTTTGATCTGATACCCCCGCCACCAATAATGAACGTGATTTTTACAAAATGGCAATGTTTTTTCAAATTTATTTGACATAGCGCGGTAACGCCATGACGTATACACATTGTGTACTGCGAATTTTTTGAAATGCTGCGCCGTCACTTGTCACACAAGAATGTTTACTCTGTATAGAGATAAAGTATACCTGATAGGAATGTATCAGTTTAATATCCAGTATTATTGCTATAGATTTTCAATGTAGCGAAGAGCTGTGATTCACAACTGCATATTTTTTATTGATGCAGTAAATCTTTTCCAGACCGACAGTGATCAGGCTGCAATTTCGGAATCCATTTTTGATTCTGACCCGCGCCCAAGAGCTTTAACAAGTTGCAGGATGTGCCGTCGGGAGCCCTTGTCTTCAATGGCTTCAAATGCTGTCACAAGCTTTACTGCGTCAATGGATACAGCGCCCAAGTCTAGCTTCTGATCGGCCGGCTTGTTCTTCGCGGCAACGCCATCGAAAAAATCAGCGATCGCGACATCAAGGGCATCAGCCATTTCAACGAGCTTTGATGCGCTGACGCGATTGACGCCTTTTTCATATTTTTGGATTTGCTGGAAGGTAACGCCGACCTGGGAACCAAGGTCACTTTGGGAAACGCCGCGCAAAACGCGAATGTTTTGTAGATTTTTCCCGACCGCCGCATCAATAGGATGGGTCATTTTAGTGTTCCCTTCTGGATATCCGTTCGCAGTCTTTTACTGCAAGTTGTGTGTTGTATCTGCCAACACCATAAATTGTGGCGCAGTAGGGTAAATAAATTCTAAAGGCGCCCAACCCCAGAAAAACCGCCGAATAGACCGAGGGTGCATGCTGTGACTGTCACGAATTTACGTGCTGGTCCTGCGGGACGGGCCTTGTGGTTTCCGAGAGCCGTTCCCTGCGGGAGAAATGCGCAAAACCGCTGGTACCAGCCCATTAATCGCTAAAAACGGACAGAAAACGCTGATTACCAATTGGCCACGAGCCGCGCGTTTGGCCAGAGGGAGCGTTTCGATACTCAATTCGCTGATGGGTATATTAGCGCCTTCAAAAACAATGAAGCGGCGCCCGGTGCAGACAGGGGGAGATCGCCTGACCGGACACCGCCCCGGCCGTCGCCCATCCTGCGCTTTCACCCAAAACAGAACGACAACCGTCCGGTTGTGCGACCAGCACTGGCCGCAAATCTGTACTGGGCTCAAATCAGGAGGCGAATATTCAGATCCGTGAATGTTACGCCAGGAAGCGCGCCCCACCGACGCGCGGCGAATGGTTTCATCACAAGAGCAGCACGCCTGACGCTGTCGACGGCGTCTTTAACCATCGTTTTTTCACCCCAACGCGGCAGCTCGATGCTGAAGGACTCGGACGCTGGCATCGCTCTGACAAATGTCGACGCACATTGCTCGCAATCGTCTTCGCATGACTCACGAGACGCATCTTTATGATGATCTAACGTTGGGGCAATCACCTTCCAGATAGGTACACATATGGCGGCGCCGGCTTTTTCATCATGTGCGTTTTCGAAATGCTCGCCTTCAATCGAAGCGCAGTCGGCGCACGCCGCTGGCGCAACACCAACGGTCAGTGCAAAAAAGGCAAAAGGAAATGTCTTCAATGACTGAAAAATCATGACGCCACCCAGGACCGGCGGGCTCTTGTTACTGTGCGTCGCGCGTAAATCAAATCCGAAAAGCAGATGCGTCATCACATAATGCATCTGCAGCAGCACATGCATTTGATCAGGGCGCGAGAGTTGCGTTTAAAAGCGGCGCACTCTTTTTTTAGTCCTGGGAAAAAGATTCGCGATTCGCGTGTGCGTGCGCCATTCCATGCAACATACAACTCATAAGCCGAGATGTTATCACATTAGCGTGCGAAAAAATTGATGAGCTTTTTCTGTTCGCGAGGGAAAAACAATCTGTCGTACAACCGCAAAAAAAACAGGTGCTAATTCGACGAGTGTCGCGTTTTGTTGCATATACAAATTGGTTGTGCGGTGCGTGCACCACACCAAATCAAAAAACCGCTGCGCACTTTTCCTGATCACACTGGGACTTCACGCTGGTCGTGTGATCGAACCGGAAAACCGCTGCGCACTTTTCCTGATCACACTCTATACCTGCTTCGGCAGCGCGCCTGTCAGGTATTTCTCGATCATCTGCGCGGCTTTGAGAGCCTTATCAACACCCTGCCCGCCAAAATAATAACAACCCATATCGGCACACCATTGCCGGCGGCGCTCAGGCGCTTCTTCAGCAATGTACATAAAGACGGGCGCAGGTTCTTCCAGTTCTTCATCTTCTTCATAAGCCTCACTCATTTTATGCTGTCTCCCTCGCGAGGCGGTGAATTGCTGATCAAAAATGTTTGTATGCCCGGCCATTGGCTATGCAAGCACCGCAAATGCGCACCAGATCCTCTAGCTACATACGTGCTTTCGCTATCGAAAAGTATTCGGGTACGCCGCGTTGTATCGTGGAACTGGATTTCCTAAGGCAGCGCAAATGCAACAAATGCATTTCCAGACTCGACTGAATCATCCGGATCAGACAGCGCCATATTCCCGCCGCCGGTCGCGGCGATGAAGACATATTGTTTACCTTCAAATTCATACGTTATCGGGGGTGCCGACCCGGGGAATGGCAATTCATATTTCCAGAGCTCTTCTCCGGTGCTGTCGTCAAATACTCTCAGCATTCTGTCCGGCGTTCCGGCAACGAAAACCAACCCGCCGGCTGTTACCAATGGGCCGCCGATGTTTTCGGTCCCGGTAATCGGAATGCCGTCACGCGCCAGTTCCTCATACTCGCCCAGTGGTATACTCCAGACAATACGGCCTGAGTTTAAATCGATGCAGTTTAGCGTTCCCCAGGGGGGCTTCGACGCCGGGTATCCATCCTTGTCTACAAATGGTCTCGTGGACAACACGCTGTTGCGAGAGGACTGACCGACACCTCGTTTGGTCCCGTTGCTTTGGCTGAAAAGAAAATCCAGCACCTTTTCAATATCATCATCAGTGATATCCGTCACAGCGGGCATGCCGTCCTTGCCGTCACGAATGATGCCGCCCACATAACCGCGCGAAAACCGCTCGCCCAAACGGCTCAGCGATGGCGCAATTCCTTCTGTTTTGCCGGTTCCGTGACAAGAGGTACAATGTTTTTGGTATTCAACCGCGCTCGTCTCTTGCTTCCGGAACATATCCCGGTAACGCGCCTTCAAGAACGAAACCGCCCGCTGACGAAATGGTGGTGTTTCTTCAACCGCATATAATGTTTCAAAAGGGATATGATTTGACGCTACATAAAGAAAACCGCTTTCGGCATCTACCGCACCGCCGGGCCATCCTGCGCCGCCAACAACGCCGTAAAACACTGTTGAGCGATCAGGGTCCGGCGGTATAAAGAACCCGTAGTTTTTTTTCTTCAGTCGTTCCAGAACATCATCACGAGCCGCATCCGATATATTCGTAACATCCGATATATCAAATTGCTGTCTGGCAAATGGCTCCGGCAATTCAAGATCCGGCTGAAACGCCGATGCCTTTTCAAACTCAACATTGGAACTCGGCGCTCTGCGAAGTCGGAAATCAAAAATAGGCTTTCCGCTCGCCCTGTCCAGCAACAGCGTATTTCCGGCTTTGGTCGTCGTCACAACCACATCAATTTTGTTTTCGTGACCGATCGGCTTTATTGATGTGAGTATCGGCGGCGACGGCAGGTCAAGGTCCCACAGATCATGCCTGACTTCTTGAAACGCCCAATTTACACTCCCATCAATGGCATTAATCGCAACAAGGCTATCTGAATATGCGTTGTCGCCGGGACGGTTTCTTCCATCGAGAGCCGGTTTAGGGTTTCCCATCGTAATAAAAACAAGGCCGCGTTCCTGGTCTACACTCATGCCCGACCATGGCGCCGCAAAAACACTCTTACTTTCAGCGGGTGTAAGGTTTGTGGACCACACCGTGTCGCCGGTATAAGCATCAACTGCACGAACGCTTGGCCGCAATGTCGCAATGATCACCAGATCATCAATGAACACCGGCGCAACTCGGGAAGCGTTATAGAGGTCCACAACGCCTTCATTTCCGAAATTTTTTCGCAACCGGCCATCGGCGGGGTTAATGGCAAGCAGCTTGTCCCCGTTGGGCATGTATAATGTGCCGCCGCCGCTTTCACTGCTCGGCCTAAAGACTAACCCCCGTTGCGCGATGCGGTGTTTCTGTCCGCCGGCGTATTTCCAACGAATTTTTCCAGTCAACGGATCGAGAGCAACAAGATTATTTCCACTTGTTATCGAGATCAAAAGGCCGTTTACAAAAATGGCGGAGCCTTGAACTTGAAACCTATGTCGGTCAACTTTAACGTTCCAAATCGGCTTTAGGCCGCTCACATTTTCTTTTGTAATCTGGTCAAGATTGGAATATCTGCTTGAGCCTAGGTCCCCCTGACTTCGAAACCAGTTATCAAAGTCATTGCCGTTAACGCCGCCATCGTATGAATGATTAGCGACCAGCTCGTCTTTTGTTATAGCGGGTATGGTTACATAATCTTCTGGCGTCGGTGCAGTTGCCGCATAGTTTTTGTTGCCTGTCTCGTCGTCGGCGTCTGCGGAAACAACACTTGCCAGCGGCTCAATTTGATTTTCCCGGCCACGCCCGACAAGAATAGTCAGTGCAGCAAGAATTAGTAGTCCCGCCAAAATCTTGGCGTTAACACCTTTGCCACCGCCTCGACCACCGCTGTCCGTTTTGATCATACAAATTCTGCCGTCTGGATGAGAAAGTCGTACGCCTGAAAGATGCTATATGGCACTGTCCTGTCAATAATATGTTTCGGTGTAAAAACACATCTCTGTTCCGCCGCTTTGCTGACGGCGCTGGCTCGCAGTCCTGGCTGGTCAGCAGCACATTCAGAAGAAAAGCGGCGCTCAGTGTTTCTGGACCATCAGATTTTCCATCGCGGCCTGAAACTGAAGCAAGAACATCGGCATCAGTACCGGCGCCCAAAGGCGTATTTCACGAGGGTTGGCGATCATAATCATACCGACAATATATGGCGCCGCAGCGATCATAAATAGTGCTACTGTGTTTCGGGCAGCTGGCGCTGTCAGCAATGCTGCGGAGGCGACAACAAAGTAGATCATCCCGAAAACCGAAAACTGATCCGCCAAGTTATACGCAACTCGAACTCCCTTGAAAAAAGGTTGGTGCGTTTCAATATTCAAGCGTAAAGCAACATACGTGCCCAGAAAGCATACTGTCAAAAGCGCGAGCGTCAAAAGAGGCGATGGTCTCTCCCCGCTTGTATCAAAAAATCTGGGTGGGATCTTGATCAAATCTTTAAAATTCACTGCAGCATAAAATGACAAAATAAGCGCAGCGGTTTCGCGCGTTAATGTTCCAAGTATTATGACTGCGCACAGATAGACAAGTGTATCAATCCGGCCGGAGCGAAAAAGAACTAGATACATCGCCAAAGCCAAAAACAGGTAGGAAAGCATGTCGTAAGGCACAATGACATATTGGGAAAATATCATAATACCCAACAACACAATTAGACAAAGGTCAGTCAAAAAACTCTGCTTGGTTACATTCAATTTTTCTGCGATGACGAAAAACACGCTCATCGTCATACCAAGCACCACTGTGTTAAGATAAAAGAACGCCGAATACCATTCCGGCGTGGTATTCGGAAATTGAACCAGATAAGCAGGCGGTAAACTGGTGGGCAGGCCGAGTGCGACGATCGCATCGTGGGTCGCGCGCAAAAGGTTTATGCCAAGAATCCGATACTTAAAAATACCGTTATCGTAAATGGCAGCAAATCCATCCGCGTTAAACGCATTGCCCGAATAGGTATTTGTAAACGCAAAATAGAGGAGATAAGACAAAACAGCCGGCAAAGCCCAGGCCATTAATACAAATCGAACTGAGGTAGCTCGGCCAACGGCGAACGGCGGCTTCATGATGCGCTCCTAATCTAGCGACGAACGGCAAACAATTCGAATCGCCAACATGGCGGTAGCAGGATAATTTTACCGCTTCCAGTCTGAATATGAAACCACACCAAATACCTAACCGCAAAGCCCCGCCCGCGTTAACTATACGCATCCCATTTTGGAACAAGGCCGGTCTCGCCCTTGAGCAAGTTTGTTTACGCCCCCGTCAGGGATAAGGTCATTACTGCTCGGCGGGTTTTGCCATCGCAGCTTGAAACTGAAGTGCGATCATGGGCATCAGTACCGGCGCCCATATCCGGATTTCACGCGGATTTGAAATCATCATTATTGCAACGATATACGGCGCTGCGGCAATCAGAAAAAGCGCTACGGTCTTGCGGGCGTCATCCGGGATGAGCAACGCGACTGCAGCAACAACGAAATATGCCAGCCCAAACAAGCTGAATTGACTGGCCATATTGTAGTTGAATCTCAACGATTCAAAAAGCGGCCGATCTGATTCGATGCCCATCCGCAGGGCAATATATGTCCCGAGAAAGCAGGCAACCATCAGAGACAAAGTCAATATTGGTGATGGTCTGGATACGTTTTCATCAAACAGTCTTGGCGGAAATTTGATTAGCGCATCAAAATTTACCGCAGCATAAAAAGACAAAATCAACACCACGGTCTCGCGCGTCAATGCTCCGAAAATGATGATCGCACACAAATAGAAAAGCGTGTCGAGCCCCCCCCTCCTAAACAAGATCAAATAGATTGCCGCAGCCTGAAAAAGATATGAAAGAATATCATATGGAACGATGACATATTGCGAAAACACCATAATCCCCATCAGAACCGCCAGACAAAGATCGGCGGCGAAATCATTACCGGTTTTGTTGAGCTTGGTGAGAATAACGAAGTAGATACTCATCGTAACACCAAGCGCGATGACATTGAGATAAAAGAATGCAGAATACCATTCCGGCGTTGAGCCAGGATGCAGTGATTGATAGCCTGCAGGGATACTTGTCGGTAGCCCAAACGTCACTATGGCTTCATGGGTCGCCCGCAACAGGAATTTACCGAGCACTCGGTAGTTAAAAATCCCCTGATCATAAACGCTAGCAAACGCCTCGCTGGAAAACACATTCCCAGAGTTGTAGTTTATGGCTGCATAATAAACGAGATAGGTCAATATCGCAGGCAGCGCCCACGCCAACAGAAGAAAGCGAAGACACGCTTTGCGGCTGGCGCCGAATGGCAAATTCATAAAGCGCCCCTAGTCCGGTCAACAAGTAGACATCCGAATCATCGGAAAAGTTGACTACAGACCAAGTTTATAGGGTTCCGGTCAAATAGGAAACAACAATAAATACCCAACCTGCACAATTGCTCGCTGCGCCAGCAAAACATCCTTCACATGCGTTGATTATCCGCGCGTCGAAGCCGCTGAAGGATCGCATTCGCTGGCAGCGATTTCGGCCACATGCTGCACCTGTGCGTTGTCAACATAACGTACCCAGCTAACGAAGTAGTTACGCCCGTCATCGGCGCGATTAACATATTGCCAAGTGACGTCTCCTGACGTGTTCATCTTTAACAATCGACCGTAATTTTGTTCTTCAACGAATATTTCTCCATCAGAAAGAATTTCGCTCCGCCCTTCACTGAGGGTTCGAATATCATTGACCTCGTACGCTTCAGAAAACGGACTTCTATACTCCTCCGATGAAAAATCATAAATGATTGTATCATTGACACCCAATACCCGTACCCGCCCTCCATCCGTCTTAGCAATATTGTTGTTAAAGACCGCAATTTCATGCTCGCTTATGATGTCAACATCATGCTGCAGCATCCACGGCCCCTGACGCCACCAGAGCACCTCGTTTGTTGACGGACGATAGAGCATGATTGTGGAACTGTTTCTCAAGCTCAAAAAGAGATCGCCACGGTGCCAATATGGACCGTCCGTTAATACATATTGGATGTCGTTCAGGTGTAGCGGGTCACCAGGGGTGGAGCTTCTATAGATAATGTCTTCCAATCCGTTTTCGATTAGGATCTTGCTAAGTGATTTAGAAAACAAAATCTCTCCGTCAGGAGATATCTGTGTAATGGAATCGTCGATGCCGTTTTTTGGCACATAAGGCGTTTCCGGTGGCGCGAATGCAACCGCCGTCCAGTAATTACCATCCGCGTCACGCTCGATTGAATGGTGAAAGAACCCGTCTATCGTCCAAACAATGTTTGAACACACGTCGATCTTTGCGAGCGGCGAATACATGCCGTGGAAGACAAGGCTGCCAGATTCCTCAAGATAAGGATGATGCATCATGTAGTTCTTTGGATTCACTTCACGCGGTATTACACCAATACCCTTTTTAAGATTTGAACGGAGATTCAACTCGTGGATATCCGGTGCGTACCGATGCAATATGGCGCCACTTTCCAGGTCCAGAACCTCTACAACACCCCGATTTGCACTCCCATCATAGCGCGCCAATAGCAATGAACTGTCACTACTGCCTTCAAAACGTGCAAATCCCTCTTCACCATCAAAGCGTTGTTCCAATGCAAGCGTCGGCTTTTGGTTAGTTAAAATATATTTTACTGTGTGGCGCGTCGTTATCGGCAGACGGGCAATTCGCATTGATAGTTTTGCGATTCCCGGTGCGCTGTCATTTTTGCGGCCCGCCCATTCCACCATCGCGCCGAAACCGATCAACGTCAGGACGGCAATAATCAGCAGCAAGCCGATTTGCCAATTCTCCACGGAAACCGTTCGTCGCTTTAGAAAGAATTTTTCCATGATGGGTTTATTCAACATCATCGGTCGATGATCAACCCGTCATAATTTGGTGAATGCCAATTGCGTGCTCTGCATGCTGCACATGAAAAGCTGCTTCATTGATCTCACTTTGTCGTACAAAAGCCGTGGCATCGCGAAGCAAACCGCCGTCCAGACGCATTTCCGCACGGTTGTATCGCAAAGCATTGCGCTCGAGCACACTGCCAGACGTTCCAGATTGCCCATATTGATGGATGCGAGATAGTGGTTGTTATAGTGCAAAGTCGGGAGCTTTGAGAAGCTCAGATATCATCGCCACATTTCTCAGCGGCCGTTTCAACCGTATGATGCGCCAATATTTTATCCATATAGCGGCTCCAGCGAACGAGATAAACGCGCCCATCAGTTGCCCGGTTAATATATTGCCATGTAATATCGCCCGCAGCGTTCATTTTCAAAAGCCTGCCGTGATTTTGTTCTTCGACAAAAAGCTCTCCGTCCGGAAGAACTTCGCTTCTCCCTTCAGTAGCCGTGCGAATTTCGTTGATTTTGTAACCACTGGAATAGGGCGCGTAAGTTTGGTCGGACTCGAAGTCATAAATGATTGTATCATTTGTTCCCACAACATATTCGCCGGCATCAAGCTTCGCGGTATTATTGTTGAATATCGCGATTTCATGATCACTGACGATGTCAACGTCATGCTGCATCATCCACGGCCCCTGGCGAGACCAGATTACCTCGTTTGTGGATGGGCGATACTGAACAATAGCGTCAGGGTGTCTCAAACTCAAAAATAGATCGCTGCGTTTCCAATGCGGGCTATCCGATAGCGCCGGTTGAATGTCGTTTAAGTGAATTGGATCGTCAGGATATTGGCCATCATAAACAAGGTAACTCAACTCGTTTTCAATGAGTAACTCACCAACACGCTTTTCGAACAGAATTTCTCCATCCGGAGAAACCTGAACAAGCGCATCATCCGCCCCGTCCGCGGTCAAATGCTCCAGCTGCGGATCAAGCCCCGCGATAGTCCAATAATTTCCTTCGTTATCTTGCTCGATTGAGTGATGGAAACGGCCGTCGACCGTCCATACAATCCTTGAGCAAACATCAATCTTTGCCAGCGGCGTATACATCCCGTGAAATACAAGGTTACCCGATTCATCAATATCCGGATGAGATATCATAAAACGCTTCGGATGCCTGTCGCGCTTCAATTCATCCGACATCGACTTCGTCACGGCGCGGTCAATAAATTCATTGATATCCGGTGTGTAACGATGCAGCACTGTTCCGGCATCAAGCTCTACAACCTCAACCACGGAACGACTTATATCCCCATCATACCGTGCAAGGAGCAGCGCGGCGTCATCTCCAGCCCTAAAACGTTCAAAACCAGACGCACCAGCGAAACGCTGTTCATGTGCAAGCGTGGGGTTGTGTTCTGTCAGAATGTTTTTGGCCATTCGACGTCCGGTCGCTGGTATGCGGGCAATCTCAAGAGCAAATTTGGAAACGCCTGACGCGCGATCTCTGTCGGTGGCGGCATGTTCAACCAGAGCGCCAAAGCCGATGAACGAGAGAGCGACGACAATCACCAGAAACGCGACTTGCCAATTCTCCACGGGGATCATTCGTCGCTTTAAAAAGAACTTTTCCATGATGCTTTTATTCAACATCATCGACCGATGATCAAGTTCGCTCTTGCAACTGCGTTAACCTTAAGGCTCAGAAGTTATCGGCACGGTCTCGGCCCATTCAATCAAGCCATTACGCAGAGGCAGCAAATAATTGAGGTCAGCAAAGCATTGCGCTGCGCGCAAGAGCACCTCATCATTGTCTGCATCATCGGCGACCGGCGTTAAGTCCGGCTCAAACCGCTCAACCAGCTGGCTGCCGGGCGGCGGGATTTTGGTCCCGATACCCGGCAATTGCAGCGTTGAGCAGGCGGACGCGCTCAATACCAATAGGCTCAGCAGAACAAGCTGTCGCGGGCGCATTGCGGATTTCCCTTATAATTTGCGGCGCTGCGGTGCGCGCCTCGAGCGCCGCGGTGAGCGCAACCTGATAACTCTCGCGCGTCGAAGCTTCCCGTTCCAGATAGCGCTCATGCTCACGCGCCGTCGCCTCCTCGACCTTCACCGCAATGTCAGCGCGAATTTTGTCTTTGCCGACACCGATATAATGTTGACTAAACGAAAACCACGCCAGCAAAACGAGACCGATCTTTGCAAAAGGCGCCAGAGTGCCGGCCAGCTTGTCCGACATAATTGATGCGAGCACCGCAGTGATCATTCAAGTACCTCGATCCGTCAGCAGGTTTTTTTCTTTCAGCTCCTTTTCGAGAGCGCGCTGCTTTAACCGACGGTACTCTTCAATCTCCGGCTTCATCTCTGCGATCTGTTCGTTGAGATGCTGAATCTGAAGGGTCAGTGCCTTCAATTCGCGCGGCAACAACCATTTCATAATGAACCCCCAGGCGCTGCCGGCGCCTGCCGCATAGGCGCCCAGCACCGCCGGGTCGGACTGGCGCTCTCGCGTTTTGATTGCAATCTCAACATCTGCGGCGTCAACAAAGGGCCGCGCACCGCCGACAAAAAGTCGTCGGCCTTGATTATCGCGCTCGGCGGTTTCGATTTCCGCCTCCAAAGGCGCGCCGGAAAAAAAACCGAGCATATGTGTGCGATCAAAGCCGCCAAGCACCAGCGATCCGCCCTGCCACACCCGACTGTCGAGCGAAAATGCCAGGGCATCCAGATTATTACCCAGGGCCTCCAAAGGCGTGCCCGGTAAAAAGGCCGACAGAATAATCTCCGTATCGATATCGATAAATGAGCAGTCATCCGTCGCCCAGTTGTAAAGAAATATCCGATCTGGCAACCCGGTCGCCGACGCTGTTGTCGGATAGGCCACGAGCCAGATCGTATTGATCGGATCGATCGCTGAAGTCACTTTATCTGCATTGTTTTCATCAAACTCGCTAAAAAATGTCTTGTTCCAGCGCGACTCGCCGATGGGCGTCGGCACTCCATTCAAATCCATTCGATAAAATGAGTTCTGGCCGATGAAAAAAACCAGATTGCCGAATTGCGCGGCCGCCCCGGGTGCGATCAGCCCAACACCGGGCCCGATTTCATCGCGCTGAAAAATCACCGGCGATCCGACATAGGTAAACCGGTGTATTGCTGACTGTGTAAAAACCAGCGCGACTTCGCCGCCAAGGATCCGCATGATCGATCCGCCTGAGGGCAAAAACTGCTGGTCCGACTGATTGGTCCCGTCCGTGTTCCACTCACCGGAATTGTCAATTGCAGACCATGCAACCTTGTTTTCATTACCCGCCCAGTTCCCCAGGAAAACGAATGAGCGGACAACAGCGCCATGCCTTGCGGCCGGCGGCGACCCGGTTAAATCAATAAATGCTGATCCGTCCTGCGGGTCTTTTACCTGCGGCGCATCAACGCCGTTAATCGCGATCAGCTGATCGTCGGACCACAGAATAAATTCCCAGGCGCCGCCCGCTGGCGTCGCATAAGGGGCGGATATGCCGGAGACATCCGTAAATGTCTGGTCCGTTAATTTATAAAGCTTGGTTGCATTGCCCGCGAAAGAAAAAACATTGCCTGTCGTATCCCTGCCCGAAATTGCCCCTTGCGCGCGCGCATCGAGATTATTGGAATAAGGATTTAGATCCCCAAAAGGCCGGAAAAAACCGTTCGCCGGCACCACATTACGCAAAAATGGCGTGCCAGGATTATTCAGGGCCGGTTGATCCGGTAAATGCTTGCCAAAGACAAGTTTGATCGGCTCGGTCATGTTGGGCTTTCGAGTTGTTGGGTGTCGTCTCTGGAGCTGGACACTTGTGACCATCCTTCGAGGCTCGCAGCTGGGACTGCTCGCACCTCAGGATGAGGGATGCACGAAAAACCAACCAACCCTTATCCTGAGGCGCCCGGACAAAGTCCGGGCCTCGAAGGATGGTTGAAGACGCCAATATCTCCACCATCATTGCAGCCCGATCGCGAAGGCGATCAAATCATAGTTGACCTGCAATTCGGCTGGGGCGAAAACAGCGCAATGCAGAAGGATGCTGACCCATGCCAATAAAGTTACTTATCGCTACGTTGTGTATTAGCTGCGCAGTTTCCTGCACGCAGGCGCCTGAACCAGCGCCCAATAGAAATCACTTTGAAAACGCAACAATAGTGTCGGTGTTGCCGCGCCCGCCCGCCTCAGGCATTTTAAGCACCTGGATCGCCTTTACTGTTGCAACCGGCGATGAGGCGCAGGCAGAAATCTATATGCAATATCTTGGCGGCGATCAGGCAATTCCTGTACCCGGCCAGTCATGCACGTTTTCCGTCAGAAGAGAGAAAATAACAGGCATCACGATCTATGAATCAGTACCAGCCGATAGACGGGTTCTCGTCACGCCGGCCGTTCAATGCGCGCCGCAGTAGCAACACATTGCCAATGCCCGGCGACTTCTTACATGCGCTACAGCAAATGAAATGAGCCGCCGCAAACCATGAAGAGTAAGCAACGCTTCAACAGGCTGGCGCTTCTCGTCACGGCCGTCATTTTCGCCGGAACGTTTCTCTATATCGGAAACCCGGTTCTCGGCGGCGTTTATGACCCAACGGTGTCCTGCCCTGATTTTTACCTGGGTTGTAATTGTTTTGGGAACTGATGAACCGCAATGCTATTCTTCCCCGCCTTCTAAAGTTTTATGCCCCTGCCCGTTTGAATAGTCATTCTGCAGGCTTCCCTCAGATTGAAAGCTTTTAGGACTGCTTTCGTCGGCTCGTAGTTCGCCGGCTCCCACGGCCGTTCCGGCAGCCAATACCCACCACCACGCAGGCGGATCACGTGGTCTTTCATTCGCCATAACATAGTTGAGAGAACCATTTCAGCATCACTGCCCTCGATCTTATAGCCTTGGCGTATCAATTCTTTGAACATTTCAGAGCGCATCACTGGTTCACCCCGCTGGGCAATGACTACACGAGCTGCTTCAGCAACATCCTCTTTCTTGGAGTTGGGCCGAATTCGCCTTCTCTTCGGCGAAACTGCAGGTGATTCGCCTTCTGTATTCGCGAAATGTTCTAAAGTATCGGCAACACCGGCAGCAAAAGACTCATACAGCGCGATGAATTTGTCCACATCATTCAGCTGAGCGTCAATAAAGGCGCGCTCTTTTCGAAGTTCCGTTTTGCGTTTAAGTAATTGTTCTCGCTTTGCTTTTGCTGTTTCAAATGCTGTGTCAGTCATAGCCGCCTCTTGAATTCAGTAAGAAATTCTTAATTTTTACATTCGACGAGTGTATGGTGACTTGAATGTAAGAGCAAGGCGCCGTAAGGCGGTAGCTGGACGACTTAATAAAAGTCGGCCCGGCAAGGCGTTGGAGCGCCAAACCGGGCCTGGTTATTTAGTCCCGCCAGCGAATTGTGATCCTAATCTGGCGGCGAAGGAACGTTTCGGCCCCTTCTGAAGAGAAAATAGGCCGGAAACTTCCTGGGCTCAAGGGTCGTCTCCAGAAGGAGCCGATGATGACTAAACTTAGTAAGGTAACTTTCACGGGAGAATCTGGTGAACAATACTCGTTTACCGCGTATTCTCAGGACACAACTTTCAACGCTGTGGGTGCTGTATATTTGATAACGCACCGAGTGAAAGACAGCGCTGCCAATCATAACCACACGATGATTTACGTTGGCCAAACAGGTGATCTTTCTAACCGACCATCAAATCACCACAAGACTGATTGCTTTGACACCCACGATGCAAACTGCATATGCATTTACCCGGAGGAAAATGAGGATCGACGACTTTCTATAGAAACTGATCTTCGCCGTGCCTATAACCCTCCGTGTAACGACCAATAACGTCTTCAGGTGTTAGGCCTGTGGAACTGCCCCACTTACAACGCTTGCCATAGCGAGAACTTCGCGAATTGGTTCTTTTTGTGGCAGGCGCTTGGCGGCAGTCTCAAGTTCCTCTTTAATCACAGCCCCCCCCTCACACCGCCATGACCGCGCCCAACGCCCATGCTGACGCCAAAATGCTGCTGACCCGTATTGCCGGGAAAGCGCCTCCTCAGACGGGCTGGGAGGATGGAACCCGCGGCCGGCCCGAATGCGAAACGCTCCTCAGCTTTGCCCGGGCGAACTTTCGCCCAAAGCGCCGCCATGACGCCGCGCCGGGCGATATATTGATCTTCCGCGTCTCCGATGACGAAGCCGCCCGCACCGCCGGTGTGATGGGCGGCGATAATTTCTTCACCTATGAAATCCCCGGCCGAGACGAGCCCCAGACAGCTTATCTCGGCCATTTCTGGCGCACCCGCCTCGTTGCCGCATTCTCCGTACCCGATCAATTTTTAAACCCGCTTCCTGTGGCGGCGGAGTAACGGTCATGAACGAACCGCTTCATGATCATCTGGGGCAAAAACTCGACGAGGCGTCATACCTGTTGGGCTTTGCCCGCTCGATCATCGAAAGCCTCACCGGCGGCCTGCCGCCCAGCGACGCCACCCTCATGTGTTTTAAACGCGAATATGATGCGCATTTTTTGCCCGTGCGCGAAGGCGCACAAATCAAAAGCCGGCGCCCCGATCGCCCCGCATGCGAAGGCACGCAAGCAACACAAGGCGATCAAGAAAACTGTCGCGCAGCTAATTTGAACTCGCCATCCCGGACTTGATCCGGGATCCAGCCATGGGGCGTGTCGCATTGAGAATGGATCCTGAGCCGCGCCGGTGACAGACACGCCGTTTTGTGTAAAACATATTCAGCGATATTTTGGGGCGTAAATGCTCAAGGTAATATCTATTTATCTGAAGACTGTAATGGTTGCGCCGCTAATCTTCGGCGCATTGGGTCTCGCTTTCACTGATCCCACTACTGCAGCTCAAGCATCGGCACGCGTATTTGTATTTTCGGCAATCGTGTTAGGGCCCTTTCTTTTGGGTGGGATCATTAATCACTTGCCACTGGCGCGCATTCAAAAAGTGTTTGTTTGGTTTTTTTCCAGCTTGATCATTTCTGTTGCAGCAGCTGCCATTTACTACCTTGTGCAGCCGATGGCTGCAGAACAACTTATCGTTGCTGGATGGGGCAATAATGCGGAATCTTATAGGCAGTATCCAATTAACGGATTCCAACTCATAGGCCTTTGCGTCTTCATTTTATATGGATTGATGAGCCTGGTATATTGGGGCGCACCCGGAATTTCCCGCGGAACGCGAAACAAGTAATTTTTCTTTGGCGTTCCATGGCCTCGAGAAACGCCGAAATGACCGAGATTTGCCCTTGCTCAAAATATTTGACAGAACCACTTTCCATGCCCATCGAATATCGAATATCGAAAAATGATCACACGACTGATGCTGCAAAGCGAACCTGACACGCTGTTCGTGTTTGGCGACAATATGCTGCGCAAAGGCCTCGGCGGACAGGCCGCAGCAATGAGGGGCGAGCCGAATGCCGTCGGTATCCCAACAAAGATCGCACCATCAAACAGGCCTGCGGCATTTTTCTCTAATGATGATTTTGAAGACGCAAAGCCGGAAATCGATAAGGGCTTTGATCACCTGGCGGCGCATTTGAAATCGGAGGGGCACGTGGTGTGGCCTGCCGACGGCATCGGCACGGGCCTCGCCGATCTTCAAAACAAGGCGCCTTTGATATGGGACTATATCGAGACCCGCCGCCTCAAACTTGAAACGATCATCCGGAACGCTTAGCCCGCCAGGCCGGTGCAAACGGTTAACGCCGTGTTCCCGCAGCCGCCGTCTCAACCGGCTCTCCACGCACGCCATTCCCCGCGCCTTGCAAAACCCCGAAACCTTGATAAAAGCCCGCATTCTTCCTTGGTTTGGCTGCCGTGGCTCAGGGGTAGAGCACCCCCTTGGTAAGGGGGAGGTCGTGAGTTCGAATCTCACCGGCAGCACCATTTTTGGGGACCGTCCCCCTACCCCAGCAATTCTTTCAGCGCCGCATTGACGCTCACTCTTTTGCCCTTGCGAAAATCCGGCTTGTAGGACGGTTTCTTCACTGGAAACACGACTGCTTTACCGTCATTCGACCAGGCGCCGTCGAAAAATAGATCGCGCTCTTTTTTGCGGCGGGGAATGATCTCAGGCGGCGACCGCCAGTTCATAAAAGATATGCGCGCCGCGTCGATGTCGCCCTTGCGCCATTGCCGCGCCCAGGTCGCCCGGCCTATGCCGCCAGTGTTGTAGTGAAAGGACAGCGCCGCGGTGAATTGTGCTTCCGTGAGCGCAAATCCCTTAAACGCCGCCTTGACTGCAGGCGCATATTTCGTGCGCAACAACCAAAGATAAATCTCCAGACAGCGCTTGATCGACTGAGGATTATCGACGTAGCGCGGAAAGACTTTATGCCCGGACCGACTGGTAATGCCGACGCTCCATGTCCAGACGTCAACACTGTCGCGATAGGCCTCGCGTACGATCGCTTCATGGGAGATAATCTCCCGCGCGGCTTTTATGGTGATTTTTGCAGCCATTTAATGCCCTTCTTACCCGCTATCCCGGCAATGCCTTACCGGCGATGCCGGCTGCAACCGTCAGCAAACCATCAAGCGCTTTTGCCGCTTCGCCAAAACTCTTGACGATTGCCGATGCCTTTTTCAGCGCGGCCAGTTCCCCCTTTAGTTTCTTGAATGCGGCATTGAGCGTTTTCTTGCTGTTTTTGAACTTTTGTGTGGATTTATTAAATCGCACACGAACGAGGATTTTCAGATCTGCTTCCAATTCCTCCGCCTGCTTTTTGAACAATGCCTGTTCCTCAGCGGTGTAACGCGGGCTGCCGGATCGAAGGTATAAATCCGCAACGACTTCGCTTACCACTTTCAAATCAGCGAATGATAGAATTTTCGAGGCCATCTCGTGTCTCCCGGGCTTTGAGTGGAATTGAGGTTATTTCTTCATTTCTTCGATCGCTTTGCGGATCTTCTCCGCGCGGGAAGACAATCGCTGCACTGACGCCAATGCATCATTGAGCGCCGCCATCTTGTTTTCCTCGCCCTCGACTTTGGCGTGACGAACAAGCGCCTTGTTGGCTTTTTTCAGCGCCTTGAACAGTTCCTCCAATTGTTTCTCGAGAGTTTTTGTATTTTTGTAGCTCGTATATTCCTGTTTCACCGCGTTTAGCGCGGTCTCCTGCGCCTTACCGGCAAACCCTTTTTTACCGATACGGGTATTATAGGCGATCGCAGCAGCGGCAAGGAGCTTTGCATCAGACGGAAGCGTCAACAACGACCCCGACCGCACATCCTCTTCCATTGCCGAGATCAATCCATTGACCGCTGGTTCTGCATCAAGAATTGCGGTCCGAATGGCGGCCGCCTGTTTGGCTTCAATGATGGACTGACCGATCAAGCCGACGATCTGACTGATCGGCCCCGCAAATTTTGAAACATCTGCCGTCGGATCAGCAGAAAAACCGTTGATGGTTTTTCCAAGCCCGTCAAACGCGGCGCCGGCAGCCATGGCGTCCTCGGCAAATTTCCCGCCCAGATCAAGGTCGGACGCGGATGCCAGCGCCTGGCTGTATAACAGCAAGGTTTCGACCGCTTCCAGCCGCGCCTCAAGAGCCGCCGCCGAAAAGTTTGGCGCCGTGAGGGTAAGGGGGTCGACCTTTGTGGTTTTGTCGAGTTCCGCCAACCGCAAATGCGTGTCCGCATCAAGGTAATAAATATGCGTGAGGTAATCGCGATAGGCGCCAGCAACGGGCGGAACCGCCTCTGCAAATTTACCTGTCGTCTCTATATATTGCGACGGCGTTGCGCAGGCTGAAACCGCAAGCGACAACAAAATCAAAATGAGACGCATATTTTTATCCCCCAATTTAAACGCGCAGTTGTTTTGGCAAGAAAACAATTTGGCTTTTGTACGCGACTGTTTATTCAACGTTGCCCATCAATCGCAAACCATTCAACCCACGCTGATGTGACGCCACGCATCGACAACATTGACGGCGCGCACGCTATGGCAGGCAACGGCACAATTCAAACTGCACCAATACGCGCTCAATATTTTCGTACACATTGTACATACATCAACGCAGGGATGCCGGCCGCGCTCAATTTTATAGGTAACTTCCGGCGCCAGGCTATGTTGCAACGCAATCAATAAATTTCAGCGCTTGCCTCTGGTTACAACATAACATTCACAATTTGCGGTTTTTACAATATAGAGGCGTCGGGCCCGAATGCTGTTACAGGGGAGATTAACGCTGCGTCCGGTAAGTGACTTTATTCCATTTTTATTATCTCCAGTTCCGTTGCGTGCGTCTCACTTTGGACAACCCGCACGAGATTTAACATGATCGATCCAGGCCAGGTTGCGGCGTTTCTTAAAACCGGGCTGATTGTCTGGTTCGCCCTTCTTGCTGGCGCCGTCGCCCTGAAAATGTTGCAGGGCGAAATCCGCATGGATGGAATTTTCCGCCCGCAACCGAACGCGCCGATGGCGCCGGAACGGGTGGCGATGTTTGTCGCTTCCTTCGGCCTTGTCGCGTTTTATTTTTTACAAGGCATGACCCCCGTTTGCCCCGCCGATGGCGGCGCCTGCAGCATGCCGGATCTGCCGGAAGGCTTTTTAACAGCATTTGGCGGCGCCAACGCCGTTTACATTGCCGGAAAACTGATGCGCTCCGGATAACCAAAGAGGATTGAACAATGCCACAACGCATTTTCGGGTTCATTATTATATTTGTCGGTATCGCCATTGGCGCCGGCTTCGCCGCGAGCGCGTTGGAGTTTTCTCCCTCGAAAATCGCGGTGATCGGTTTTGTCGCCTATACGATTATTCTCCTCGCTTTCGCCGCCGTCGTCTTGTGGAAGATCATCGATGGTGAAATTTCCCTGACGGGCATTGTCAGCGAACCAGCGGACGACAAGCACGAAAATTGCGGCAAAGCCAGTCTGTCGCGATTTCAGTTCCTGATCTTTACGTTTGTCGTCGCCGGATTGTTCCTGATGCTCAGCATTGAAACCGGCGGCTTTGTCAACATTCCCGCAAATGTGCTTGGCCTTATTGGCATCAGCGGCGGCAGTTACGTTGTGTCGAAGGCTGTAGGCCGCAAACCGGAAGAACCAACGAAATGAGGGTCCTCTTCATGACAAGACCCAAAGAGCCAAACGGTCGCCAGTCTCCAATGCCTGAAGGCAACAAATACCGCGCTGCGATGGGTATGATCAGCGCAGCGCTCGCGGCGCTCGCATCAGCTCCAGCCTATGCGCAATGCCCGTCAGAAGACGTCTTTACGAATTTCGACGGTTGCGCCGAGATCTGGGAGGATGTGGGGCTGCCGACAACATTAAAAGACGTTGACGGCGATACGCTCATCGAGGTTTGCCATCTGGGCTATGCAACGCTCTACAATACAGAAACGAAAAATCCCGAATGGGTGATCGCCAATCTCACGAAAGAACGCGTCGCCAAGAAAAACACGCGGCCGCATATCGGCTTTAAGCCTGACCCTTGCGTTGATACCGAACAGTCCGCCCGCAATACCGATTACACCAACAGCAAATACGCGCGTGGGCATCAGGCGGCCTCCGCTGATTTCGCCTTTAACAAGGACTGGATGAAGGACACGTTTTTCTTTTCCAACGCAGTGCCGCAAATTGGCGCCGGGTTCAACTCCGGCATCTGGTCGAGCCTTGAAAACAGAATTCAGCGCCTTACCAAAGACCGCGGCAAGATCATCACCATCACCGGGCCCGTCTATCGCGAACCCGGCAATGATGCGGTGACCATTCCCGCTACGCAAAATGCCTGCGGCGGGGAAATTGTCATTCCGGCAATAGAGCGCGAAGCCATTTGCGGCGGCACAGGAAGCAATCCAGATCTAAGTTGTGACGCCGGCGTCGAAATCCCGATTGCGCTGTTCAAAATCATTTATAACCCGGAGCTCGAACGGGTGAACGCCTATATCATCCCGAATTACAGCCATACCAAAAAGAAGCGAGGCCAGACGATTTCGAACTATCTCGAAAAGTGGCGGGTGTCAGTGCAAAATGTCGAGGAACGCGTTGAACATGATTTCTTTCCCCACTTCACCGCCCATGAAAGACGGTCTCGCGAGGAGAGCTGTCCGGCGACCATGGTCCGTTAACAGGCGGGCGCACTCGAGAGGATAGTCAATGATCGAAATTGAGCAAAAAAAAAGACCTGCCGGCTCTGGCTTGGCGTCTCTTACACTCAGTGCAGCGCTGGTCCTTTCTGCTCTCTATGTGCTCTTCAACGGTGAAGGCCTCGAGGCGATCGAACCCCATGTTCTGTTCAGCATCTGGCTCGTCCTCGCCGCACTCGCCACGGGAATATGGGGCGCCCAACGCATTTGGCTGCCGCGACGGCACCGTGCCAAGATCGGACAACCTACGCTCAGCTTTTTGCTATCATTTGTTTCCATCAGTATCGCGCTTTTGGCGCTGCTGACTAAGTAGCGCTGGAAAGGTATGTTGGCATGTTTCCGGAAATAGGCGACGTACCATTATTGATTGACAAATTTGCGTTATTTGTCGCCTGGGGCCTTGGGGTTGGCCTTGTTCTCTATTCGCTATTCATCGTTCTACTGATCTTAGCACCCAAGCAGTGGGACACTGTGGTTCGCGTCAGAGAAATGATTTTTCTGAACAGTTATTCCGTCATTGGATTACCGCTTGCCGCGATTTCTTCCTTTGCACTTGTCTTTGTATTCAATCTAAGATTTGGAAAAGCCCCCCCGGGCGACACAGGCGTCGTTGAACAAACTATTTTGGAATTCTTTGGCCTCAGATTCACCGGCCCAAGTGGCCCGACAACCTTATGGGTTCTCTGCTATCTTTCAATAGTGCTTTCAATTCGCGTCGTGCACGGACTGCGCAATAACGCCTAATGATCGATAGATGAACCTTTCGGAGCAAAGGTGAGCATAATTATGGAACAGTTTTATCAATCCAATGGGATCCACCCGCTGTTGATGATCGCCCGCATAGCAATTCCATCACACGTAGAAACGTCGCCTATGACCCAGGGAGAACACCTTGCAGAATATCGCTGAAAAATTAAAACAGCTCGCATTGTCCGTTTGGAATAATATCAAAGCGCTGTTGGGCCTGTTGGTCAAAACATTGCTCGATGTGATTTTCCGTATTGTCGATCTTATCCTGCCGCTCACAAGCGTTGCGCAATTCGTCAGACAGCGCGCACCGGGCCTGTGGAACTGGATCATCAATATCGAAGCCGTGAAACGCCTGCTCAGCCGCAATGTGTTTCGAAAATTTGGCGTCGCAGCGCCTGCCCGCCCCCACGCATTTAATATGGCGGCTGATTATACAAGTTGGGAAGGCCTGATTGACCGACGATATACCGGCCGCCACTTACCGGTTCAAAAAGACAGACCGCTGCCGTCCGCCAATGAAGTTGTTGACTTGTTCATGCGCGGCGACAGCAAGGAAAACCCCGGAACGCAAATTGACTGCATCCGCTCAACGCTGATGTTTGCCGCCTTTGCCCAATGGTTCACTGACAGTTTTCTCCGAACATCCCACGCCTTTATTTTCGATGCGGACGGCAATGTGGAAAGAGACGCATCGGGCGCGCCTTTGCGCCTGCCCGGCCGGGAACGCTTTAATACATCAAATCACGAAATCGACATGTGCCAGATTTACGGGCTCAACGAGGCGCAAACCGATATTTTAAGGCTGAAAGACCCCGTTGATCGCGGCTGTCTCAAATTTCAAAACCGTGATGACGGCGAATATCCGCCCTTCCTGTTGAAAACCGCGCCAGCTGATCCGAAAACGCCCCTCCCCATTGCTGACGCATTCGAAAAACTCCACCCGGATGAGCGTATTTTGCGATCGATCTTCCTGCGCGCCGGTCAAAACCCCAATGGCTATGAAACGATTTTTGCAACCGGGCTCGAACACAGCAACGCCACCATCGGCAATGCGTTATTGAACACGATCTTCCTGCGCGAACATAATCGCGTCGCGCGCCTCATCGCCAGCGACAACCCGGCCTGGGATGACGAACAGGTTTTTCAAACGACACGTAATGTCATCATCGTGCTCCTCCTGAAGATCGTCATCTCGGATTATATCCGCCACATTTCACCCCTGAACCTGCCGCTGGAATTCCAGCCCGGCTTTGCCGAAACCCAAAACTGGTATCGCACCAACCGCATCTCCATCGAGTTCAATCTTCTTTATCGCTGGCATGGGCTGGTGCCCAACGAGTTTTCTTTCCTGCCCAATCCCGCCGATGCGCATGCGTTCCGCCACAATAATGACTGGCTGATGCAAGCCGGTGTTGGCAAAGCCGTCGATCTCTTTTCAAAAGAAACAGCGGGCCGCATCACCATCGGCAACACCGCGTGGTATCTGCGCGGCGTTAAAGCCGACACAATCGCACTGATGCGCCCGTCGCGTCTTGCCTCTTATAATGAATATCGTGAACGGTTCGGCCTGCCGAAAGCAACGAGCTTTGACGATATCTCAACCGACAATGACCTGACGAACAAACTGCGCAGTCTTTATAACAACGATATCGATAGTCTTGAATGGTATGTGGGGATGTTCGCCGAAGATCACAAATACGATATGATCATGGGCGATCTTCTCCTCAATATGGTTGGCCATGACGCCTTTTCACAAGCGCTCACCAATCCCCTCCTCGGCAAAGACGTTTTCAACGAGAAAACCTTCAGCCCCGCCGGCTGGAAAGTCGTCAATGAAACATCGACGCTAGACGAAATTGTTCAGCGCGTGAAAAAGCAAGGTGATGATGTGCTGTGTTCGTTTTCGCAAAAGGTGGAGTGAGCGACACAAGCACATGGGAGCGACGTAAGATCTGCCAAACAATTGAACAGTCGACGAGTTATGTTCCAATCCCTGATAAGCCAAATCGATATTCGTTGTAAGGAATAATCTTGACGATGACTGGTGTAAACAATACCCAAAACGAACTAACTACCTCGGAAACAGATGCTCGCAGAACAATCGTGTTTTGGACATTCTTTTCCACCTTCGCAATCACCATTTCATTTGTAGCCTATCTCATTTTTGCTGAGTTCAATTGCCACAAGCTTGGTAATTGCCTAGCCATGCAAATGACAATGCCTTCTGTTGTCGTTGCTGGCGTGCTAGGTAGTTTCGTCAGCGCACTACATAGAATTCTATCCGCACAAGACAAGTTAAATGTTGAGGAATATGCTGAAAAATCAAAGTCTGGAATGCTGTACAATATCGTATACGCATCAATTCCACCACTGACAGGTGCTATTACAGCAGCAATACTCTACGCCGTGTTCGCCGGTGAAATACTTTCAGGCTCACTCTTTCCAGCGTTCAGCTGCGCGAACAAAATAGATAACTGTACAAATTTTGATTCTTTTCTTCACGATTTCAGACCCAAAGAAGCGCCGGATATCGCAAAAGCCATTGTTTGGGGATTTATCGCTGGGTTTAGCGAGAGGTTTGTACCAAATGTTCTCAACCGAATTACTGTCGATTCCAATGGTAAAGATCCATAGCCCGCAGGTCCAAGCAAAAATGTGGATCAGGGTCGAGTTACGGGTACACAACTAAGGCCGCTTTGTTGTTAACTCAAGCGCAAACCAAATATCACAATTGCAACATGTTTCTTCTGCGCAGTCGTGCATCCGTCCGCCTAACCCCCCAAATCACCCAAATCACCCAAACGGGTGAGAGCCGCCAACCTCTATCTGTGCTAGCTTTTTCGGCGCGACGAGAAGGAGCAGTACCCCATGGCCAAAGTCACCGGCATCGGCGGCGTATTCTTTAAGGCAAAAGACCGCAAGGGAACGCTTCGCTGGTATGAGGAGCATCTCGGACTCGACGTGAATTATGATTTCAATTGCTCATCGTTCATGTGGCGCGACATGGCAAAGGATCAGCCCGGCGGTTATACGGTGTTGAGCCTGTTTGCCTCAGACACAAAATATTTTGCGCCCAGCGATGCGCCGTTCATGATCAATCTCTGCGTCGATGATCTTGATGGCATGCTCGACCGCCTGCGCAAGGCCGGCGCAAAGGTCGAAGACAAAGTCTTAGAAGAATCCAACGGCCGCTTTGGCTATGCCTACGATCCTGAAGGCATTAAACTGGAATTGTGGGAGCCTAATGGTGTCGGGCCGGATCAGGCGTGAATACGGACCGAGACATAAAATCGTACAAGTCATGCTCGGCTTTATGCCGAGTATCTCCTGCAAAGCTGCGAAAAGACCCAATGAATCGACACGTACACGCTTGCCGCCCGAGATCGTCGGGACAGGCCCGACGATGACATATCAATCTGTCTAATCCCGGCACAATTATTTTTCTGAGCCTGGGCGCATTTACTATCCGCTTGGCCTTGAGCGGCTTTTTCATTTATATGTTTTTCACCATATGGCGCGCAGAGCACTAACAACGTCGAGGTCAAAATGAAACAACTTGCCCCCCTGCTCGCGCTACTTTTGCCTCTCACGGCCTCAGCCACTGATGAGCACCTGGTGCCGGAAGACTCGGTTTTTTCCGAAGGCGCCTACGAGGATTATGACCTCGATCGGTATTATCATTCCGTTATGTCAGTCCTGAAGGACGCCTATGCGCAAGAAACATTCGCCCGCGTTATTGTCCTGCCGTCATTTTGGAATGAATATGCAATCGCTGTTTCGCGAAAAGGTGGACAATACAAAATCATCCATCTGACCACGGACACGTCTCTTTATGGTTTTGACGCGCTTAAAGATTATAAAGACGGCAAAGTGCAGATTACTGACGGCGAGGGTAATTCCATCCTCGATGAAGAAATTGCCGAGTTAGAAGCGAAATTGCCCGCAAGCATCGATGATGTGGTTGTCGAAAAATGCGAAATTGAAATCGACGAAGGGCTAGGCGACGTACTTCATACACTTTGGTCTGAAATGCTATTCAGGACGCGCTATGCTGACCAAAGACCAGTATCGACCGATGGCGATGATACAATCCTCATTCGCGCCGACGGTATCAATTATCATTTCTCGTTTGACGGTGGGATCGATCGCCTGACAGGCCAAATCTGGAGCCCCGATGAAGGATCGGTTACAGGTAAATTCGTTGATATTACTGATGCAATGAGAAAAGCCTGTCTTTCAAAGGACAATGGAAAACTGCGCGGATTGCGGCGTAGCGCCGATGCGCTTTTGGTTGAGCTCTCGGCATCACCCTATTAGGCGAAGATGTATATTTACAAAGGCCTGCGTTGACAGAATCCATTGACATTATTCTTGTCGTCGCAGGTTTGGTCGCCGTCGCGCTGGCGGTCATCAGCGGAATACGCCTGGCGCAACGCCTGAAAGCAAAGCGTTATTGGTCTAGCGGCGCCTTCGCCGTTCGATTAGTCCTCTCCGGCTATTTCATCTATGTGTTTTTCCGACTTGCACTATTTTAGCCTCGTCTCTAACCGGAAACCATCATGTGGGACTACATCATCATTGGCGCCGGCAGCTCCCGCGCGCGAATGCGCGCAATCATGAAACCGGCGCGTTGTCAGTTAACGCCTGTCCTCAGGCACAAACGGAAGCCCTTATGTGGGATTTTATAATAGTTGGCGCCGGCAGCGCCGGCTGCGTTGTCGCTAACCGTCTGTCGGAAGATTCAACCAACAAGGTCTTGTTGCTTGAGGCCGGCGGCCCCGCCAGTAATCCGCTGTTGCGCGTACCGATATTCGGGTCAAGCATTTGTGTCGGCGATCCAAAGCGCGACTGGATGTATGAAACCGAGCCGGACCCAACGCGCGATAACCGCACAGAGTTTTGGCCGCGGGGTAAAATGCTTGGCGGATCATCTCGTCTCAATGGCACGATTTATGTGCGCGGCGACGGCGATGATTTTAATCACTGGGCGCAGCTCGGCAACACGGGCTGGTCTTTTGACGACGTCCTGCCGCATTTTCTCAAGCTCGAAGATAATGAAACCAGCGGCGAACATCACGGAACCGGTGGCCCTTTGCCGGTCAAACCCCTGCGCGGCGCCAATGTTTTATCCCATGCTTTTGTTGACGCCTGCGCGGAAATCGGCATCCCGCGCAATGATCATTATAATGGCCGAGAGCAGGAAGGCGCCGCGATCCTGCACACGACACGCACCAAACACGTCCGCGCCAGCACGTCTGAGATTTTCCTTAACCCCATCCGGTCGCGGCCAAATCTGAAAATCGAAACAGGCGCCCTTGCAACCCGCATCCTGTTCGAAAATCGCCGGGCGACCGGCGTTGAATATGAACAAAATGGTGAGCGCCATGTCGCCATGGCCAATACTGAGATTATCCTCTCCGGCGGATCGATTAACTCGCCGCAGCTTTTAATGCTTTCGGGCATCGGTCCCGCCGCGCATCTTAAGACCCATGGCATTGAAGTTGTTCACGACGCGCCGGGCGTTGGCGCCAATCTTCATGAGCATGCCTGCATTACAATCCAGGCCGAAGTCTCAGAGACAACACTCAATGTTGAAAAGAACCCGATAAAACTCGCGCGCTATGGACTGGAGTGGCTGTTTGACGGCGCCGGCCCCCTTACCTCCGTCGTCTTTCAGGCGCTGGCCTTTGCAAAAACCGACCCTGCTCTGTCGCATCCCGACATTCAAATTCACTTTGCGCCGCTGGGCTTTGTTAAAAATGGCGCCAAGGCAACATCGCTCGACAGACCATCAGTTACATTGCAGGCCAATGTAAATCGCTCGCGCAGCCGCGGCCGTCTTGAGCTGCGTTCCAACGCGCCTTTCGACCCGCCAAAAATCTACCCGTCGATGCTCAGTGATGATTACGACCTGCAAACGCTGATCGCGTCTGGCAAGACATGCATCGCTCTCCTGGATACAAAAGCATTTGGACAGTTTGTCACCGGGCCGCTGAACCCTGCCGCCGCGCCCATTTCAGACAATGAATGGGAGACCTTTGTACGCGCCGGCGCAGCCCCGGTTTTTCATCCAGTCGGCACATGCAAGATGGGCGTTGACGAACTTGCCGTTGTAACGCCCGACCTAAAACTACGCGGCGTTGAAAATTTACGGGTGATCGACGCCTCGATCATGCCGCAAATCATCAGCGGCAATACTAACGCTGCCTGTATTATGATCGGCCACAAAGGCGCGGAATTGATCTTGCGCGATCACGCCTGATCGTTGCGTCGCACCTAATCCATTGTCCTCATCGGGAAATATTAGATGGACGGTCCAAAACCCGTCTGAATGCTGTTCTTTTCCTGTTATCCAGCCTGCCGACTCGAAGCTCGTAACGACCGCATGCACTTTGCTTTCTGGAATATTTTCTATTTTTCCATTCATCGCCATATCAGCCCCCAATGCCAGACCGCGTCAAAATACCAGTTACATACAATATACCGGCATTTTCGTCGCCTCACGAACAATAATCGTCTAATTTCTACAGTACTCTTAGACCATTATCTATTCAGTTGGCAACACCGATATCGCCTTCCCCCCCCCCGATCGCGAAGGCGATCAGAAAAGATCCGGCGCGAAGGCGATCAAGCGATATCAATCGCCGAAGATCCAACGCCATCCCTCACGCCATCATCTTTTCTATGGGCAGCACCAATATCGCGCTGGCGCCGAGTTTTTTAAGGCTCTCCAGCGTTTCCCAGAAAACGCTTTCGCGGCAGACCGCGTGAATAGCGACCTTGTCCGCGTCCCCTGCAAGATCGAGGATCGTCGGCGCCTCAGCGCCCGGCAGGAATTCAGTGATCGCCGCAATCGCGCTGCGTGGCGCGTTCATCATGATATATTTTGCATCGCGCGACGTCATGACCCCGCGAATACGGGTCAACAACGCATCATAGACTGCCTGTTTTTCTGCCGTGAAATCATTGGCGTTGCGAATAAGGATTGCTTCGGATTCGAAGACAGTGGCGACAGGCTTTAAACCATTGGCGTCAAGGGTGGCGCCAGTGGAGACGATATCGCAAACCGCATCGCCAATTTTGAGGCGCGGCGCCACTTCAACCGATCCCTTCATCGTTACCGACCGCGCTTTAACCCCCTCGCGCGCCAGCCAGGCGTCGGTAAGCCCGGGATAGGACGTGGCAATACGTTTTCCTTCGAGCATTGACGGCCCGTTAAAGGTCCATTCCTTCGGCGCGGCGAGCATCAACTTACAGCGGGCAAAACCAAGCTTCATCACTTCCAGCGCAGGCGTATCATGACCGTCGGTCAGCGCCTCCTCCTGAAAGACATTTTCACCGACAATGCCGATGTCGCAGGCATCATCAGCGACAAAAGACGCGATGTCGTCATCGCGAAGGAGTAGAACGTCAATCGGCAGCTCCCTCACGCGCCCATAAAGCTTGTCCTTACCGCGGGAAATTTTCAGCCCGCAGTTTTTTAAAAGCTCAAAGCTTCCCTCCGACAGGCGGCCGGACTTCTGGATGGCGATACGCAAACGTTCTTCAGTCATGATTATCTTCCGCTGTTGATCAATGAGTTCACGCTAGATCCGGTCAAGAACTAGTCGATACCCCTCGTTATTTTCTTCTTTGAGAAACCGCGCGACGCGCCCGATGGTCGTCGTCGATGCCCCGGTCACGGCGGCAATCTCGCGATAGGAATGCCCGCCCTCATCGAGCATGCGGGCGATGCGCCAGCGCTCACCAAAGGCTTCGAGCTCCGCCGGCGTTGCGAGGTCTTTTAAAAACCGCGCTGCCTCTGCGCCATTTTTCAATGTCGCCAGCGCCTCATAAAGCGCTTTTTCGTCTTTCGACCGCTGCGCCTTGGCGTTACCTGATCCTGGGCCGCGCATCACGCGCTCCTTTTCAATTTCACCATCTCATTGTATTAATACGCTAATACGTTCGAAATATGGCGAAGTCAACAAGGCCGCAGATTGGGGGTTTTGGGGATGCTAAGGCCCAACCTTGTACAGGCGGATTAGCTTAGTCATTGAAGAGGCGCCACATGCCCCGCTGAAGGTGCTTGATGTGGCAGACCCCGCACTCATCAGTAATGCGCCAACCAGACCGGCGCTATCGCTTATTCAGCTGATTTACCGGGCTGCAGGCCGAGGCTAAAGAATTTCAGCGCCGCCTCCATCCGGCTGCTCACCTTGAGTTTTTCAAAACACCGGCGAACATAGGTGTCCACCGTGGCTTTGGAAATTGCCAGTTGCGTACCGATCTCGGTGTTCGATTTGCCTGCAATGATACCAATGAGAATTTGTTGTTCGCGCTGAGAAAGACTTACGCGCTCCTTCCTCGATATCTCACGATAGCGGAAGTAGAATTCGCTAAACATGATATGAATGCGCCGCAGCGCCGCAGCGGAAAAGCTTTCGTGAATTTCTGAAAACGCGGCGACAAAATAGGCGGCGACACCGGGTTTGATAATGACAAAGGCTGCGACACCGTCATGCAGTCCGGCGCCTTCCATCTCGGTGATGAGATGGCTTTGGGGCCCGCTCCAGTCGATTTGCCGGCGAATTCGATGGAAATGAACCGGGGCGCCGTAAGCCAGAGCTGCATCGAAAAACGGATCGCCTGCTTGCCGGTATTTCGCATAGGCGTCGGCAATGCTTTGGGGAAATGTTGTGAAAATGGGATCCCATTCAAGGATGCCATTCGATCCGCCAAAAGAAAGGGCGTGCCCGACAATCGCTTTGGCGCCAAAATCTGAAAATGCGCGGACCAGCAGATTAGTCAATTCTTCCTTTTCGGAGACCGCAGACAATTCTTGTAGATATTCTTCCAGCAACATTAGTTGTTCCTCCCCAGGAAGTGTCGACTTAATGCACGATCCGAACTGAACTCTCCGCTGAATTTAGACATTGAGCGCCATCAAGAACCTTTGATTTATTTGGCGCTGGAACCAGATTAAAAAAAATGGCGCTGCCGCTTAGATACAGCATCGCGACCGTTTAGACAAAGCTTTGGACGTTTCACCCAAGTGGCGACCTCTCCCTGCATTGTCCGAGCTGTGCCACCGTGTTTACATCGCGATTGTCGCTTCAGATACCATTGCGCAGCAGCAGTTTGCTTTGTCTATGCTTCCTGCATTGTCCATCACTCGCGTGACTTACTTTTTGGGACAAATGTCCTAACTAGCGCAGTGACAGGGCAAGAATTGCCAAAGGAAAAACCTGATGAACTGCAAACTGATCAGTCGAGAACTCGACGAGATTCGAACTAAAACGAGTCCCGGGGTCACGCCTCGCGAAGGCCAACATAAAAGGCTCTTTGAGCTTTTTGCGGAGCTCGAAAAGACCATCATCAAAAACGGGGAACATGGTTTCGATGGCAACACTGAAACCAAAGCAGACGGATTGCTTGAGGCGCAATGCGTGATCATGAATGCGGCAGCAAGTGTTGATGCGCACTCAATTCAAGATGTTTTGTACAAATTGGCGCTGTGGCGCTGGTTCGCACCGGATCTTGACCATCCTGCAGATGAGTTGGAACCATTAGATGCGATTACTTATTCTGCATTCCGGGATCTCTCCCATATCCTGAAAGAACGATCAGTGTTGACCGATTTCGATGTGGCCTGCTGATCATTTTGACGGCGGGCTTGGAATGCGCCCTTCCTTTGCTGCACGATAACCCCATTGCTGCATTATCCCTTCACGGCATCGCGGCGGCGCCAGCGCGTTGTGATGCCCGGCCGCCAGCCCTGTGAGCGACCTTTCAGGCTAAAGTCATGGTGTCCAAGGCGGGCGCCTGCCACCCTGAATTTTTACCCAAAATCGCGCCAAAATTTGCTATTGGGCCCTCCCGTCCAGCCAGGGCTAAATGGGCGTCAAAAGCCGGTCAGATATGCTTGCGCGGCCCCATGCTTTCCTCTATGACCGCCGCTCATTCTGGAATTTCGAGCCGCCGCGAGGGCAAAATCCCGCCGCTGCGGCTGTTTTTTGCGTGAGGACGCTAAGACCCATGGCCGAGATCGACATCTTTAAATGTGAATTGCGCGCGCGCACAGGCACCGGCGGCGCCCGCGCGGCGCGGCGCGAGGGCTGGATCCCCGGGGTTCTCTATGGCGGCGGCGATGATCCGGTCGCGATCAATCTGAACCAGCATGAAATCCAGATGGCCTATAATGCCGGCCGGCTTCGGGCGCATCTCGCGAAAATCGACGTTACTGGCGAAAAAGGCCAGCAGCCGGTCATCACCCGCGCCGTTCAGATCCATCCGGTCAAGGGCAATCCTATTCATATCGACATGATGCGCGTTGACGACAAAACCCGCATCGATGTCGAGATCCCGGTTCGCTTCCTCAATGAAGAAGAATCTCCGGGTCTTAAGAAAGGCGGCGTCTTGAACGTCGTGCGTCACACCGTTGAGGTTTACGCGCCAGCAACAGCGATCCCGGAAATCTTTGAAATTGACGTCACCGGGCTTGAAGTCGGCGATTCGATCCACGCTTCCGCGGTTAAACTGCCTGAGGGGGTCACGCTTGTGACCACCGATCGCGACTTTACCATCGCAACGATCGCCGCGCCGTCAGCGCTGCGCTCGGCCGGCGAAGATGAAGAGGCCGAAGCTGCTGAAGGTGAAGAAGGCGAAGCCGCAGAAGGCGAAGCCGCAGCTGAAGACGGCGCCGCCAAAGAAGAATAGAATAACAGGCGCCCTATTTTCAGTTCTTAAAATGCGCCACCGTTTTGGGAGCGCGTCATGATCCTTCTTGTCGGCCTCGGCAATCCCGGCGAAAAATACGAGAAACACCGGCATAATGTCGGCTTTCTGGCGGCGGATGCGATTGCCGACGCCCATGGCTTTGGCGCGCCGCGCAAGAAATTCCAGGGCGAAATCCGCGAAGGCTTTTTGTCGGGTCCAGCCGGCCGTGAAAAAGCAATCATCTTAAAGCCCCTCACCTTCATGAACGAGTCCGGTCAGTCCGTTGGAAAGGCCGCGCAATTTTATAAGCTTGGCCCCGAAGATGTCGTTGTCTTTTATGACGAGCTTGATCTTGCCCCGGGTAAACTGCGGGTGAAAACCGGCGGCGGCGCAGCGGGCCATAATGGCATCCGTTCCATTGACGCGCATCTCGGCAACGCGTTCCGGCGTGTCAGGATTGGCATCGGCCATCCCGGCGATAAAGCAAAAGTCACCGGCCATGTGCTTGGTAATTTTTCGAAAGGCGATCAGGATTGGCTTCCCGACATGCTAAACGCCATCGCCGCTGCAGCGCCGTTTCTCGCCAGCGACGACAAACGTTTTGCGAGTGACGTTGGCCAGCGCGTCGCGCCGGTCACGCCCTATAAGAAACAAAGCTCGAGAGACGCTGTGGCAGAGGCAAAGGCTGCGAATAAAACCAAGCCAGCACCTGATCCAAAATCAACGCCCCCGAAAACTGATGATGCGAAACCTGCTGACGTAAAGCCTGCGGATGACGCATCAAAAAATCCGTTTGCAGCACTGGGTAAACTCTTCACGCAAAAAGATTAAACCGATTCTCAACGACGCCGTCATCCCGTGTGCTGGGCAGCTTGAAATGCTGCGCTGCTAACACGGGATCGCCGTCAGTCTTGTACCCAATCTCACTCGATCCCGTGTCTGCGGCGCGTTACTTCGTACCGTGCAGCGCACGGGATGACGACTAATGCGCCGGAAATGTTTCGCCCCCACTATTGATCCAACGCAAAGCGCCGGGGCTGAAAATTCTTTCTCAATCACTCCCATATATAGTTGATCACTCGATGATTGATTCGGAGAACAGCCCGTGGCTGAACTGGAACATCTGGCGCTGATCTGGGTTGGCGTCTTTTTTGCGGTCTATTTTGCCCGGCGCACCCGGCTGACGCCGGTATTGTTCTATCTCGCCGTGGGCGCGATCTACGTCAATATCGGGCTCCTACCCCATGAGAGTGACCCCTTCATCAGAGGCTTTGCCGAAGTCGGCATCATTCTTATCATGTTCGCCCTTGGCTTTGAGGAGAACACCTCAGCTTTTATCGCCAGCGCCAAACGCAGCTGGGGGATAGCGCTTTTTGGCGCCATCGCACCTTTTTGCGCTGCCTTTTCGGTGGTCCAGTTCTTCTGGAACGATTTCAACATATCGCTGATCTCCGGCCTGGCGATGACCGCAACGGCCGTGTCGCTGACAATGGTCTCGCTCAAAAGCGAAGGGCTCTCAAAATCGCCAGCCGCCATCGGCATCATGACCTCGGCGGTTCTCGACGATATCGCCTCGCTTGCCCTTGTCGCCATTCTCGTTCCCATTGCCAGCGGCGCGGCGGCGCCATCAGCGCCGGCGGTCTTGTGGATTGTCGCCAAAGCGGCGCTGTTCTTTGGCATCATTACAGCGCTCGGCATGTGGATCTTGCCTAGTGAAATTGCCGGCCGCCTCATCAAACAGTTCCGCTTTTTAAGCGGCTGGGGCGTGCGCGATTTCTTCGTCTTCGACCAGGGCCGTCACGCGGTGCTGGCGGTTCTGTCAATCGCGTTACTGGTCGGCCTTGCGGCCCACGCCCTTGGGTTTCACCCTGCGGTCGGCGCCTATATGGCGGGGCTAATCCTCAAAAAAGAGTTTTTTCATGTCATCCCGGAACAGACCGAGGAGGCTTATGAAAACGTCAAACGCATTGTCGATAATGTCGCCTTTTCATGGATCGGGCCGGTGTTCTTTGTCGAGCTCGGCACCAAAATCCTCTTTGACGCCAGCCTTCTTTTGTCGGTCGTTCCACAGACGGCAATCCTCGTCGTCGCTATGTTCTTTGCCCAGATTATTTCGGCCTCGCTTGCCGCGCGCTATACCGGACGCTTTGCCTGGCCCGAAGCGGTGATGATCGGCTTTGGCATGCTTGGCCGCGCCGAGCTTGCCTTTGTGGTGCTCGATATCGCCTTCGTGCAGGCAAAGATCATCACCGAAGAAGTCTTTTATACGCTCATGCTCACGGCATTCTGGCTCAATGTCGCTGTCCCGGTCTCGATCGCCTGGTGGAAGCCCTATTACATCGGGACAAAGAGCCTTGGCTTTCTCGCGCCGCCCGGCAGCGAGCGTTAATGCGCCGGGAACGGCCCGCTTTACCCCCCATTCATTCTGCGCTACCCCCCTCGCCCAAAGACAATATCTGAGACAGAATCTGGGACATCCATGGGATTTCAATGCGGCATCGTCGGGCTGCCTAATGTCGGCAAGTCCACGCTTTTTAACGCGCTCACCAGGACGGCGGCGGCGCAAGCCGCGAATTATCCGTTCTGTACGATCGAGCCCAATGTGGGCGATGTGGCAGTGCCGGAACCGCGCCTGAACAAGCTCGCTGCAATCGCCGGCTCGGCAGAGATCCTGCCGGCGCGAATGCAGTTCGTTGATATTGCCGGCCTCGTCAAAGGCGCTTCAAAAGGCGAAGGCCTCGGCAATCAGTTTCTCGCCACCATCCGCGAAGTAGACGCCATCACCTATGTGCTGCGCTGTTTCGACGATGATGACATCACCCATGTGGATGGCCGGATCGATCCCATCGCGGATTTTGAAGTCGTCGAAACAGAATTGATGCTCGCTGATCTTGAAAGCCTCGAAAAACGCCGCGCCAATCTGGAAAAGAAAGCCAAGGGCCAGGATAAAGAAGCAAAGGCAGCGCTTGTCCTCGTGGACCTTGCGCTTGACGCTTTGCGCGAAGGCCGCCCTGCCCGTTCGCTGGTGATCGACGCCGAGGATAAAAAGGCCTGGGACGGATTGCAGCTTCTTACGTCAAAGCCGGTGCTCTTTGTCGCCAATGTGGATGAAGACGCCGCCGCTGACGGCAACGACTATGCACGCCATGTTGAGGTCCGCGCCGGTGAAGAAGGCGCCGCCGCCGTGACGATCTCGGCCAAGATCGAAGAGGAACTCGCCCAGCTCGCCGATGATGAGCAAGCTGAATATCTCGAGAGCCTCGGCCTTCGAGAACCCGGCCTCAACCGCCTCATCCGCACTGGTTATGATCTGCTCGGGTTACAGACCTATTTTACGGCGGGCCCGAAAGAGACCCGCGCCTGGACCATCCGGCGCGGCGCCACAGCGCCCCAGGCGGCCGGCGTCATTCACACCGATTTTGAAAAAGGTTTTATTCGCGCCGAAACCATCGCCTATGATCACTATGTTTCCCTTGACGGCGAACAGGGCGCGAAAGAAGCGGGCAAGATGCGCCTTGAAGGCAAGGACTATGTCGTTCAGGACGGCGACGTCATGCATTTCCGGTTTAATACCTAGAGCGTGATCAGGAAAAGTGGTTTCCGGTTTTCCGGTTCGATCACGCGACCAGCAAAGCCCCTCCATCGTCATGCTCGGACTTGTTCCGACGATCTCTGGCAACGACGCGCCATCATCGAGTAATTCGGAAACCACTGCTTATTGACCCGAGATGCTCGGAATAAATCCGAGCATGACTGTTTTGATTTTCAGATATGCAGTCAGTGCACGAGACCGCCACCAAACGCGCACAGCCTTCAATTACGGGGCGGCGGCTCCTGGTCCCAGCCCGTGTCGTTAAAATAATCCTGATAGGGATCATAGTCGGGGTTCATGGGGTTTTGCGGGTTGCCGTCATAGTTGAGCGAGCCTGATTTTTCGATTATGAGGCCCTTTCCACGAAGAGGGCTAAACTCATTGGGGGTCGGAATTCTGGCCCGTTGAAGCGGTCCGTGAAAAACCCAGTCAAACCCGTCATGGCGGAAGAACCCGGATGTGCGAAATGCCGGCTCGCCATTGGGCCAGACTTCAAAGATACAGTCATAACCGCCATGGAACTCAACAACGCCGTTCGCAAGAATGACTTTGTGGTCTTGCTTGCGTACACAGCGCTGCAAAATCACATCTGATGGAAAATCCGGACGATAATGAGCCTCGGCTTCGCGAATAACTTCGCCGGACTGACGAACCGGCGCAAGGATCGGCGTTATATACGCTGCAAACGCATCTTCATTTGTCGGCGGACCATAAGCCGCAAATCCCGCCGCCGCGATCACTGCAAAAGTTAACATGCTTCCCGCCTCAACCCTCACCAAAGCAGAGGCTTTTAACGCCGTCCTGCTTTATTTTTTTATCGCGCCCGGCGCGCAATGCGCCTCACCCGACCGGAACGCCAGTCATACACTGCCATTACTGCATTCCTGCCCTCTTAATACACTGTTTACAGTTAACCGAGGATTTCCAAACATGGTAACCAAAGATTAGAGTTTTCTATCTAAAGTTGCATTATGACATTTATTCAGCACCCTGATCGGCGCACGTCGGTTCGATTTAAAAAAGCCCTCACGGTTCGTTTCTCTATCAATGGCGGACCCGAGCAGACCAGCGACACGATCAACTTTACCGCGCACAGCGTGGCGATACGCAGCGCCTGCCCGGTTCAAAAAAATGACAAGATTGTCGCTCTGGTCGATGACCTCCCCGAAATCAAAGGCTCGGTCGTCCGTGTTTTTGACGAAGGCTTCGCCATCCGCCTGAACGATGCGTCTCTCGCCCTTGTCGCCCATGCGGGCGCCGAAATTCCCGATGTGACGGACTTTGTTGGCCCGAAAGAAAATGAACTCCGTGTCTTGAGCCCGGTCTTCAGAGCCGATGCGCCGGCGCCGTCATGGGGTCAAATCACAACATCACGCACACCCCGCGGCGACACCCAAAAACATTTCCTTTCGATCGTCACTACGGGCGCTGTTGATGTCGATGACATTCGCAGTGTCTGGGTCAGCATTGATGATACCCGCTGGTCCGCTCAGATCATTCAGGCAAAAGAAGAAAACGGTCAGGCAATGATCGTCATCCTCTTGAATGAATGGCAATTGCGCCTGGCGGCGAAACATGGCGTCACCATTACAATGTTCAACGCGGACCTTATGGAATGGCGGGCGCACCTCAATGAGCAGCCAATCGGCGATCATCTCGCCACGCTGGCGCCGCCAATCATCGCTCAACCGGAAACGATGGCCACGGCCCTCAGCGCCTGACAAAACGGCAAACGCGCCCGTCTCTACTTATTCTCCTCATACCGAGTGAAGTGCGACGCCCCGGATTAAATCCGGGGCGTCGCACTGCCCGGCGTCCTGGCGCTTTTCAGCGCAATCGTTTCCGAACGAATTCGTGGTCATGAGTTGTTATTTCATAGATGTTTTGATCCGGGTCGGAAAAATATAACGAGTAAGTGCGTTTGTGATCTGCAACGCGCAGCTCGAGCCCGTTACGCTCCAGATGTGACTTCCATGCAAGGTATTCGTCGCCGGTCGCGCGAAATGCGACTGCTTTTACACCGGCTCGTTCCTTTTGTTCGAACACCGCGAATTGAATGACGGCGTCGGCGTCACTCAAAATCAGCGGACCTCTTTCTGCGACCGATGAGGTCAACGCTTCAATTCTTTTCATGCCCATGAATTCTTCATACCATTTCTCAGCGGCGTCACGATTACTGACGTAAAGATGAATGTGGTCGATGCCGTTCAATTTGGGCGTCATGGCGATTTTTCCTTTTGCGCCAGCACGTGCGTCGCCGTTAACAACAAGCCGTTATTGCCGCCGACTGGTACTTCCCGCAACGCAGTGTTCGCTGCGGCCGCATCGTGCATATCGCTGTCTTCATCCGCGAAAATCATGAGCAGCGAGACAACTATCGTAACAACGACAGTAATAAACGCACCGCCGGATGCGAGAAATCCCAGCAGCGCCGGGGCGCTCGCGTTAAATCTATGAGGCATATTTTCCATTTGCGCATTCTCCTTTTGGTCTATTTTCTTGCAGCCCAGGCGGTGGGTGCTTCTCTCCGCCGCCAACGCATAGGTTTAAAAAAGGCTCGTAATTGCCTTAGAAAGGCGCTTATTTGAGAGGGCATACACTTGAGCAGGCGCGACGTCCGTTGCCTAATTCATGAATTGTGGTCTAATATTTAGACCATGAAGGAATTACGGCTAAATTCATTGCGCGCCTTTGCCGCCACCTATCAGACCGGCGGGGTCAGAGCCGCCGCGACTTTTTTGGGTGTGTCCCATTCTGCCGTGAGCCGGCATATCAAAGAGCTTGAAGCCTGGATCGGCATCCCCTTGTTATCCGAGGAAGCCCCACGTCAGCGCCTTACATTTACCCGCGAAGGTCAACGCCTCGGCAAAGCCGCGGCCGACAATCTGACGTCCCTTGAGGGGGTCATTCTTTCTCTCAAAGAGTCCCGGCGCAGCAACTCGGTTGTGATCTCAACAACGGCGTCAGTCGCCGTCCGCTGGCTAATTCCACGCCTTGCAGCGTTTCAAGATACGCATCGATCCATAGAAGTGTCCGTTCTGACAGAACAATCCATATCAGATCCACAAAGTCAGGGTGCGGACCTTGCGATCCGAATGGGCCGCGGGCCATGGGCCGGTTTCGAATGTGAGCCATTTATGGATGACGCCTTATACCCGGTCATTCATCCCAATCTGCTTGATCGCTCGAAGCGTAAAAAGCCGGACCCATTCAAGAAATGCCCGCTGATCCATGACAGGGACCCCGCCGCCGCCTGGCATGAATGGTTTAAGAAGCATCCAAATGTATCCGTCGATCTTCGTCGGGGCTTGAGGTTTACATCTTCTGATTTGGTGTTGCGCGCTGCCGCTCAAAAACTCGGCATTGCCCTGGCGCGAGACCGGCTGGTTGCCGATGATATTCTCTCGGGCGTTCTCGTAAGGCCATTTGGCGACACCTCAATCAAGTTGAATAACGCCTATTGGCTCGTGGTGCCAAAACACGCAACGCTGAGGAGCGCCGTCACCATCGTGATTGACTGGCTCAGAGCGGAGGGCGCCAAAACCGGGTAAGAAAACAACGGCAAGTACCGCGCGTCGCACCGAGGCGCGCCTCAATATCATCAACCACGCGCGCAGCATTCGCTGTGCGTCATCTATACCATTTGTGTGGCGGCACTGATGCCCTCAGAACGGATGGGCTGCGCGTTTGACTGTAATATTCGCGAGGAGTACACTCGTTTTTATCAATAGTCGTGTTGTGACCTGCCAATTGCGTCCGCCGCCTTTGCGCCACCGTCAATTAATCTTCTGTAAAAAGTAACGGCGCCGTTCCAGGCCCGCTTCGCCGTCGCGAGGAATAATATTTCCTCACCAAAACGACGGCCGCGTATCCCGCGGCCGTCGCAGCTGTTGCGGCAAAAAAATACGCCGTGTGATCGGCAGTCCGATGTTCCAGCGATTTTTAGTGTGTGTTGGTTTTGATTTCCCGGCGCGCGTTGGCGCGCCTCAAATTGCATTTGTCACGAAAGGAAACTGACGATATGGCAAACGGTAGAAAGAGAGGCTTGATCCTGGCGCCCGCATTTGGCGGCGGCAAATATAAGCTGACAAAATTCGCGCCCAACAAAGATGACAGGGATGATCTGATTGCGATATTCGGCGCCGTTGGAAGCGGCATCCGCGAGCTTGATATGGACGCCAATGCGCAGACATTGGCAAGGTCAGACACACTCATCAAAGAGATCGAGAGTCTGCATGAAGACGGTCGCAAGATCACCATTTCCACCCATAGCGGCGGCGGGTTTGTTGTTCGCTGCGCCATGAGCAAATTGCGCGCTGAAAGACCGGATTTATACGACAGTGTAGAGCTTATAACGATCAAGGACGGCGCGGTGCGCGGTGCGCTGTTTCCTCTCTATCTTCACTACATGGCTTCAATTGGCGCCCATGAAGAAAATGCTGAAAGCAACAGCATTGAAGTTGACTTTGGCGTCAGCTTCCCACCCTCGCTCAATGTTCCCATCGCAAGGGAAATCCTGTTCTTTTGGCCAACTAACTATTCTGAAGACTGGAAAACGCGAACATCCATAAACGAGGCGATGATCATCGAATCCCATGCGGACCGATACAAACTGTTGGAACAGATTGGCAAATGGGATTGTGGTCAGCCCTGGGGGGAAGGCATTCACAAAGCGAGCTATTCAAACGGAAGCACAAAACCGTTCTTTGACGGGAATACGCTGGTGAATTTTGCAGCGTCGAAAGGTTCCCTGGCAAATATCGGAATCGAATCGAAATCGACCGGCGTAGAAGGAGCATATTTGTATTTCAGCATTGGACCCTGGGCTCATATAAAGGGCACGTCCGTTGAAAAGATCAACTTGTCGAACGCTCCATCGCCAGCGGTGACTGACGAATGGGAAAGCGCGCCGGGGTCTTATCTCGGCGATATCAGCGTTGTTGGTCCGGCTATCATCAGCAAAGCGACACAGGCGGCGCAGGCAGCCGGTATGAAAATCGATGAAGCAGAGGCGCAGAACAGAGTTTCCTATATCCCAACCGTGAGCGCGTTGGATATTGGTCTGCCGCCCAAATGGATTGAAACCGCATCCGATGCCGAAATAAAGGCAGCGTCCGGATTCGATGAAATACGCTATGGCGCGGAAAACCTTAATCACGGCCATGATCAATGGGTTGATGAAATTATCGCGCGGGTGAAAGAAGGTCCCGTATAAGGAAGCCTTGTCTTCGATCCAGTCCCCTCATCCTTTCAGCAACCGCCCGGCGACCGCGCTGAGTTTTTCGACCATTTTCGGATCGCGCGCGTCGGCCGGTGTGATCACTGCAAAATCGAGCACGGTTTCGATCCCGAGGGGCGACGCAACGCGCGACGCGCCAAGGCGTGTTGACAGATCATCCACAAGACGCGCCGCGTTCGCCGTGTTCTTTTTCATCACTTCCAAAATGTGCGTGACCTCGACGGGGCCTTCTTCCTCGTGCCAGCAATCATAATCGGTGACCATGGCGACGGTCGCGTAAGGGATTTCTGCTTCGCGCGCGAGTTTTGCCTCAGGCATGTTGGTCATGCCGATCACATCGCATTTCCACGAGCGATAGAGATTTGATTCCGCGAGCGAAGAAAACTGCGGACCGTCAATCGCGATATAGGTCCCGCCGCGCTGATGGCTGATCTCAAGCGCCTTGCACGACGCTTCGACCGCATCGCCCAGCGCCGGACAGACGGGATGCGCCATGGAAAGATGCGCGACAAAGCCTTTGCCGAAGAAAGATTTTTCCCGCGTCGTGGTGCGGTCGATAAACTGATCGACAATCACAAAGGCGCCCGGCGCGAGATGCTCGTGAAACGACCCGCAAGCCGACACCGAAATAATATCCGTGACGCCAGCGCGCTTCATCGCGTCAATATTTGCGCGGTAATTGATATCACCGGGCGACAGGCGATGGCCCGGCCCATGACGCGCGAGAAAAACCGTTTCAACGCCGTTGACGCGGCCCTTGACCAGCGCATCCGAGGGGGCGCCCCAGGGCGTTTCAATCTCGACCCGTGTCGCGCCTTCGACGGCGTCCATCTGATAGACGCCGGAGCCGCCGATAATGCCGAGAACGCGTTTGTCATTTGTCATGAGAGCAACCCTAAATCTTTACGTCATCCCGTGTGAAGTGCAGCACGCAGTGTTGCGCTGCCAACACGGAATCGCCGCCAGCTTATACTGCATTAAAGTCGATGGTCCCGGCGCTGCGCAGTAACACTATGTGTTGCCGCGAGTCCGCAATGGCGCGTGCTTTGGCTTTGCACCCGCTACTTCTTCAGGCCAGCCCAAACCCGGCGATAGGACCAGTAAAGGATGATGCAGAGGATCACGAGATAGATCAGCGACATCACGCCCATGGATTTGCGCGCTTCCATTTTCGGTTCAGACGCCCAGGTCAAAAACTCAACGACATCGGCGGCATATTGCTCAACCGTTTCCGGCGTCGCCTCGTCGGCATAGTCGACAATACCGTCCACAAGCGGCGGCGCCATCGCAAGAACGCCGCCAACTGGCACAACGACACCGTCAACAACGTGGCCTTCTGCGTCAAGAAACTCAGGCTTCAGCGCCTGGGTCATGTCACCGTGAAAATAGGGATTGTAATATTGGCCCGGTGTGATCTCGACCGTCGCCGGCGCGTCAGCATAACCGATTAAAAGCGAATAGACATAATCGGGTCCGTGATGGCGCGCCTTGGTGATCAGGGAAAGATCAGGCGGCAGCGCATTGTTGTTCGCGAGCCGTGCGATCACTTCATTGGGGTAAGGCCCCGGAATGCGGTCTGACGCCAGCGGCGTCCGTTCAACCATATCGCCGCTATCGTCGGGCCCGTCCAGGACCTGATAGCGATATTGCGCCGCGAGCGCCTTGACGATGGGATTTTCATTGGGGTTCGAACAATCCACATTATCGGCAAAACCCGCCGGGCAGGTATTGAGATAAAACGGCCCGCCCTTTTGTCCGAGATTGCGGAACGACAATTGCTCCACGCCATGGCAGCTTGCGCATACGGTTTCATAAACCTGATAGCCGCGTTGCAATGCATCCTTGTCAAAGGTCCCAAACGGTCCGGCGAAATGCCAGTGGTGATGCTCCGCCTCTTTTGCCGAGCCGGCCGAGGCGATGGCAGCGGTCATCCCGGCAAGACTGGCCAGCGCGGCGAAGATGGTTGTGCGGGCAATCATTGAATATCTCATTTGATTTCCCCTATTCCGCAGGCGCTGGTTGAGCGCCGCCAGAAGCGGCTTCGGGTTTATGTTTGTTGAGGACCGCATCGGCAATCGAGCGCGGCAACGGTTTCGGCGTTTCCATGATCCCCAAAAGCGGCAGGATGATCAGGAAGAACCCAAAATAATATGCAGTCGCGATCTGCGCATACAGCACATTGCGGCCTTCCGCCGGCAATCCGCCCAGAACGCCGAGCGCGATACAGGCGACGACGAAAATAACGAACCACAACCGTGCGGCGGGACGGTAGCGCATCGAGCGCACTTTCGACCTGTCGAGCCATGGCAATACAAAGAGAATGAGCAACGACGAGAACATGGCAATCACGCCGCCAAGCTTCGACGAGATCGGGCCGAGGTCAAAAGTAATCGCACGCAGGATCGCGTAGAACGGCATGAAGTACCATTCAGGCACAATCGATGCTGGCGTCGAAAGCGGGTTCGCCTTGATGTAATTATCCGGATGGCCAAGCCCGTCAGGATTGAAAAATACAAATGCTGCAAACAGCACCAGGAACACGGCAATACCGAAACCGTCTTTCACCGTATAATAAGGGTGGAACGGCACGGTGTCTTTTTTGACGTCTTTGACTTCAACACCGGTCGGATTGTTGTTGCCCGGCACATGCAGCGCCCAGATGTGCAACATGACAACGCCGAAGATCGCAAATGGCAATAAATAATGCAGCGAGAAGAAGCGATTGAGCGTCGGGTTATCGACCGAGAACCCGCCCCAGAAAAGCGTCCGGATATCATCGCCGATCAACGGGATCGCCGAGAAGAGATTGGTAATAACGGTCGCCGCCCAATAGGACATCTGGCCCCATGGCAACACATACCCCATAAACGCTGTCGCCATCATCAAGATAAAGATGACAACGCCCAGCATCCACAACACTTCGCGCGGCTCTTTATAAGAACCGTAATAAAGACCGCGAAACATGTGGATATAAACGGCAAGGAAGAACATCGAGCCGCCATTGGCGTGCACATAACGCATCAGCCAGCCATAATTCACATCGCGCATGATGTGCTCAACGCTGTCAAACGCCATCGACGTATGCGGCGTATAATGCATCGCGAGAACAATGCCGGTGATGATCTGAATGACCAGACAGACCGTCAAAATGCCGCCAAAGGTCCACCAATAGTTGAGGTTTTTCGGCGTTGGAAAATCCACAAAGCTGTCATGGGCAAGGCGCAGGATAGGCAGGCGCGCATCAAGCCATTTTTCAAGCCCGGAATTTGGATTATAGGTCGAAGGGTGGCTCATGGATATTTCTCTCTAGCCGATCTTCACGACGGTGTCTGAAAGGAACTCATAGGGGGGCACATCAAGATTGTCCGGCGCCGGTCCGCGACGGATACGGCCTGCGATGTCATAGTGCGAACCGTGGCACGGACAGAACCAGCCATTATAGTCGCCGCGATTTTCACCGGAGCTGGTGCCGAGGGGAATGCAGCCGAGATGCGTGCAGACGCCGACAACGATCATCCAATTAGGATCAACACGGCGGTTTGCATCTTCAGCGTCAGCGTCAGCAGCGAGATTCTCATTACGTGCGCTCGGGTCTTTCAACGCCGATAAAGCTGTTCCTTCAGCTTCAGCAATTTCTTCTGCCGTTCGGTGGCGAATGAAAACCGGTTTGCCCTGCCACATCACCTTGATCGCCTGACCAACGGCGATGGCTGAAACATCGACTTCCTTGGATGACAACGCCAGGACAGAAGCGTCCGGGTTCATCTGGTCGACCAGCGGCCACAGCGTAGCGCCGGCGCCAGCGGCGGCAGTTACGCCGGCCATGATATGAATAAATTCGCGGCGGGTTGGTTCACCGTCTTCGGTGTCATCGGATGTCGTCATGGGTTTATTGGCCCTTGGTCGTATGCGCCCGGGATTCAGGATGAATCGCCAAACTTTTATGCATGTCCCTTCTACAAAGTCTAGGCGGCGACGTGCTGCGGCGTGGTGTCGCGAGCGGCCACAAGACTTTCCCCAAAAGCTGTGCAAAAACAGGCAAATGCGCCTTGTTCTTTATCAACCGGATATTCCCCAGAATGTGGGCGCGGCGATCCGGGCTGCGGCCTGTTTCGGCGCCGAGATAGAGATTATAGAACCTTGCGGCTTTCCCTATGATTCGCCGAAGATCGCGCGGGTCGCCATGGATTATGGCGCGCTGGCGGCGCCAGTCGCCCATAAAAGCTGGGCGGCCTTCCTGGAAACGCTTGGCGGCGCGCGCATCATTTTACTGACCACGTCAGCAGAAAAGACGATCTGGGACTTTGATTTTCGCGCAAACGACATCGTCTTAATGGGCCGCGAAAGCGCCGGCGCGCCGGAAGAAGTGCATGATGCAGCAACAACACGGCTGATCATTCCCCTCGCCCCCGGGGCGCGGTCTTTGAATGTCGCGGTTGCCGCCGCCGTAACCTTGGCAGAGGCAAGACGACAGATTGGGTGGTGAGGAAATGAGTGACGGAGAGAGAGAGCCACCAGTCGAACCGGTCAGAAATTATGCGCGCGGCCTAACGATCCCTGCGATCATTATCTTATCTTGCGGCGCCATCGGCGCCCTGTGGGTTATTGTAACGGGCAATGCCAACCCGGTTGCAATAGGCAATGCAGTCAAATTGGGCGCCTGGATTGGATTCTTCATATCATTTGTTGGCGGACTGGAAATCGCTGCAGGATTACTGTTTGCCACGCGCAATATCATGAACGGGCTTTATCTGGCGGCTGGTTATTTTACCGTATGGATAATCACTTTTTACGCTCTAAAGCTCCTTTGGTGATCCCAATCCGAGTATGACTGGCACATTTTGGGCAGGCGTCAATTGGTAAGATGGGAACGAAAACATGAAACAATCGATTGTCCATATCGCGCTTGTTGTGCGTGACTATGATGAAGCGATCGCGTGGTACACAAAAACGCTTAACTTCACACTGGTCAAAGATGAGTACCAACCGGAACAAGACAAGCGCTGGGTCGTCGTGGCGCCGCCGGGTTCAACGGGAACGAATTTGTTACTCGCAAAGGCATCAACCACCGAGCAGGAACAATTCATCGGCAACCAGGCGGGCGGCCGCGTGTTCCTGTTTCTCAACAGTGATGATTTCTGGCGCGACTATAATGCGATGACCGCCAGGGGGATCAAATTCGTGCGCGAACCAAAAGAGCAAGAATATGGAACCGTCGCAGTCTTTGAAGATCTTTACGGTAATCGCTGGGACCTTTTACAGCTAAACAAAGGTCATTAGTTGCGCTAAAAGGGCCAGCGTCACTCAACTGTCGACTGCCTATAAGGGACACAATCATGAGCAGAAAATTTACTGGGATTATTGCTGGCATTCTTGCCATATCAGCGATGAATATCGGGCATGCTCAAAACGGCCCGATTGAAGCGCCAGATGAAAAACCCGCAGAAGAATCCACCGAAGAGCCTGCCGACGGCTCTGCTTTAAGCGCACTCGAATCCCTGTTTGGACCGTCGAACGTCGAACCCGATTACGAAGAGATTGCAAAACATGCGCTCGGCAAAGAAGGAAACCCCGTACGCTGCGAAATGCCGTCCGGCGAGCGAGCCTATTTGGAGCGTCTTCGCTGCACCAATGGAAAAAGGCCTCAACATCATCGCGCAGGGTCTACTGGCGTTGGACCATACGGAAACGTCCTGGACCTCTATGAGGTGAAGTGCGGAGGCGCGAAAGCCACCTCTATCTATATGGATATGTACCATCCGGGATATGTCGAAGCGCTGGCAGTTAATGGTTTTACGATTGTTGAAGCGGATTAGCGAGGCAGTCATTCTGCAAGCGTAACCAGTTCTTCTCCCGTTTACGGGGCAGGACATTGGCGCCATAGATGCCCGGCACAAACATGAATATACGAATCCCATGACCCTCGAAGACAACAAACAAGAGGCCAAAGCCTGGTTCGAAACCTTGCGCGACGACCTTTGCGCCGCTTTTGAGCGCGTCGAAGACAAGGCTGGCGATCTCTATGGCGACATGCCTGCCGGCCGTTTCGAGCGGACGCCGTGGCAGAGAGGAAAGGCCGGCCAGGATGAAGGTGGCGGCGTCATGTCGATGCTGCATGGCCGGGTCTTTGAAAAAGCCGGTATTCATACATCTACCGTCCAAGGCGAATTTTCCGAAGAATTCCGCAAGCAAATTCCTGGCGCCGAAGAAGATCCGCGTTTTTGGGCGTCAGGCGTGTCGCTGATCGCCCATACCCGCAACCCTCATGCGCCCGCCGCTCATATGAATACGCGGATGATCGTCACCACCAAAAACTGGTTTGGCGGCGGCGGCGATCTCAACCCCATGCATCCCGCCTATCGCAACGACACCCATGAAGACACGATTGCCTTTCATGCCGCGATGAAAGTCGCCTGCGATGCTCACGATGCAGACTATTTTCCGAAATACAAAAAATGGTGCGATGAGTATTTTCACCTGCCCCACCGCAATGAACCGCGCGGTGTCGGCGGCATCTTTTACGACCGCCACAATACCGGCGACTGGGATGCAGATTTTTCCTTCACCCGCGATGTGGGAACAGCGTTCTTATATATCTATCCGGCGCTGGTCGCCAAACGCATGAATCAGTCCTGGACTGATGATGACCGCGAGGCGCAGTTAATCCAGCGCGGCCGATATGCGGAATATAATCTGCTCTATGATCGCGGTACGACCTTTGGCCTCAAAACCGGCGGCAATGTGGATTCAATTCTGTCGTCCCTGCCCCCGGAAGCGAAGTGGCCGTAGGGGGTATGCGAACAGTGCAGCATGAAATGATGCGCTTTGGACCATCAATTTCGTTCAACGCCCAGGCATCATGCCTCGAGCTCAAACCTCTATCAGTTTTGCGGTCAGCGCTTCCCTTGGCGCGGGCGGCGGCGCCTTTGCGTAACCGAGGCGCACAAGCATTTGCACCGTGCGACCGTCGCCGCCGGCGAGCAATTGATGGGCCTTCTCGTAGTGCGGGGCCATAACCGGAAACTCCTGCAGCGCTTGACTTAACGGATGAAAAGCAATGCCAGCGGCGTTTGCGGCAAGCTGCATCCTGACCCAGGCCCGACCGGCTTCGAGTTGATCGCGGCGCGTATTGGTCGCGGTCGTGGTCCAGGCAAACGCTGCTGCCGTGCGGCATGCCTTGTTATAAAATTCGAGCGACTGTTCATAGGACGTTGAACCGGTCACATCCATTTCCTCGCGGGTCAAAAGACCGACGGCGTTTATCCCCTCCATCAACGGTCCCGCAAGCGCGAGCCCCCACGGATCGGCATTAATTTCACGCTTGCCGATGCGTGTGACTTCAATGCTTTCACGCCGCGTTGCCGCGTTCGACCATTCCGCAGTCCAGGCATCCACCGCGAGCGCGCGCAATTCTTCAACAAGCACGAGATCAGTCGTTGCGCCGGCGTCAATACCGGAAACGCTTGCTGCGTTGATCGCGTCCAATGCTGAACTCTCTATGGTGCGCGATTCATCAAAAGGCGCCCGGTTGGTGCGCCGATTGAGAACCTCGCCAAACAGAGGATCGCGCGGAACCCTTGCGCCCTCGAGCAGTCTGACATGGGCAATCGGGCGTTCATCCAGCGTCGGCCAGGGCTCGCCGTCGGGGAAATAGTCAAACTCTGCAAGAAGTCCTTTTTCAGCCGCCGCCTGCCTGAACAGTTCGAGAAAACAGCCAAAACCAATTGTAATCTGACGATTGGGCGGGTCGGTTTCGGGCAACAGGCGGTCAAGGTCACAATGGATCGTAAATGCAAGACCATCATCTTTCAGCTCGATGCGCCAGGGCTGCATATTGTGCGGATTGGGCGCCAGGATGGCGTAGGCAAGTGCATCGAGCCGCACATCGCCGAAACCATCAGCCGCTGCTCGCCAGGGCTCACGCGCTTCTTTCGGCGCCCGCGTCAGCGCCCAGCCGGCGCCAGCCGCTATAATGACGGCTGCACCGCCGGTTTTTAAAATCGTCCGTCGTGTTGACGCCATGGTTTCCACCTCTCCCGATGCATACAGTCTATACAAAAAATAGACATCGCGAAAGCATAAACTCAAGGAACAACATTTACGAACCCGCAAATATTGCCGACTACCCATCCCTACACTGATGTTTTCTTCGTATTCGCTCGGCTGAAATTCTTACCGGCGCTGCTCGCCGACGATTTCCATGCCGATCAACTTGTGTGCATCAATAGCCCATCTGATGAATGCCGACACACTCGGTTTCCTCGTTCTAACGAATAAATCGGCTCATTGTCGCGATGATAAACACCGCAAAAACAGTGATCAAAATGAAGAACTGAAAGGCGCCGATTAAACCGGTTTTCCTTGACGGAAGAAATGGAACGGCGGAAAAAAAAGCAACCGGCAGCCAGGCCCAGTTTTTCTTTGCTGGTTCCTGCATCGCCGCCGCGCCTTCAACAGTGTTTATTGCAGGCACCTCTCTCAACGCTTGCCGCGCCTCCTCCTCAAATTCAGAGATGACCAAAAGGCGATAACCGCCAAGCGCAACACGCAGCCACGGAACCATCGTCAAATGATGTTCATTTTGGACAATGCTGTCGATCCCGCGCGACTGCAGATACCCTCTGGCGCAATAGGCCTCTTCCGGATCAAAAAATTGCGCTATCGCGCTGAGATGTCCCACAGACCGATAATAGTACAGTTTCACCGGCGACGTAACTGCATTTATGGGCGTCAGCGCGCGGTAACGCTATCAATAACGCATGCACGGCGTCAGCGCTCCGACTTCAAAAACGATGTCGGAAACAAAATTCGATACCGGGCAAACTCAGACAACCACTTTAATGGACATTTGTGCTAACCGTAAATATGGTCCCGCAATTATCTGTTGGGTGTGGAGTTAAATGATGAAAAACGTTGCGTTTGTGGCGCTATTATTGGTTGCGGCCTGTTCGCAGCCAGAGAGCAATCAAGTTCCGGAAAGCCAATTGCCGGAGCCGTTCCTCGAAGGCGCCTGGAGCGATGATGAGATCGCGCCAATTCTTGATAAGACGATGTATCTTCATCTTGACTATGATGAGGCGGGCCTTGCCCCCGGCGAGGTTGCAGCGGCCAGGGAACTTCTTGCCGCCGGTGATCGTCTGCACGATCTCTATCTTCATCAGCGCCACCCACAGGCGCGCGCCGCCCGCACGCAGCTGGCAGACCAACCGGACAAGCAGGCGCTTAATGATTTGTTCCGGATGATGAAGGGACCCATTGCAACGACGCTCGACAATAAGCGTGCGCCGTTTCTCAACGTTGATAGCGAAACACCGGGGAAAAACGTCTATCCCGCCGGCATCACGCGCGAAACACTTGACGCCCATTTTGCGGCCTTTCCCATGCGCCGCGATGCACTATTGAATTTGCGCGCCGTCGTGCAAACCGCAAGCAGCGAGAATATCGACCGCGTACGCACAACGCTCGACGTCTATCCCGTCCTTGATACGCTGCATCCCGGCCTGCGCGACGATTTGAAAAATGCGCAAACATATATGGCCGTTCCCTATTCTGTCGCCTATGCGGAAGATTTCATCTTTATCTATGACCGCCTGAACGCTGCCGCAACGCATATGGAACCGCATGATGCGACTTTTGCGCGGTTTTTGCGATTACGGGCCCGCGATCTTTTGGCCGATGATTATGATGGCGGCGATGCGACCTGGGTCACGGGTGATTTCACGGGCAATCTCAACGCCCAGATCGGCAGCTACGAAACCTATGATGATGCACTTTATGGCGTGAAGAGTTTTTTCAGCCTGTCGCTGCTACGGCGGGATAAAGAAAAAAGCGATGAGCTAAGGGAATCGATTGGCGATATTCAGTCCATTGAAAACGCCCTGCCTTACAGCGCCCAAAAAGAAGTGCGCAGCAATATTCCCGTGGGCGTTTACGATGTCATTGCAGATTTTGGCCAGTCACGGGGCACAAACACCGCAACGATCCTTCCCAATGAAGGTCATCTGTCGCGGCAATTTGGCCGGACGATTTTGATCCGCTCAAATATCCTGACCAATCAGGAAATATTCAAGACGTCCGAAAGTGCCTTTAACGCCGCGACCAGTGCTGAGCATCATGGCGACCTTCAGATCGAAGGCAATTTTTACCGCACCTTGTGGCATGAAATCGGCCATTACCTTGGCGCCGACATTACCAAAGACGGCGAAGAGCTGGACGTTGCATTGCAAGACACGGCGGACCTTCTGGAGGAAATGAAATCCGATCTTGTCTCGTTGTTTGCGACGAAGCGCTTACACGAACTCGGCCGCCATGATGATGCGCGATTGCGCGCAATCTATGCTGCCGGCATCAATCGGGTTCTTCAAAAAAACCGCCCGCGGCGCGATCAGGCCTATGGCACGATGAAACTCATCCAATGGAACTGGTATGTCGACCGGGGCCTTCTTCGATTTGAAGAAGATGGGCTCCATATCGATTACGACCGTTACCCCGAGGCCGTGAGCAGCCTCCTCGCCGCTGTTCTCAACGTTCAATATCAGGGCGACCGTGACGCAGCCAATGCGTTTATTGACCGCTGGACCGAATGGGACGCCCGCCACGCAGCTGTCGCAGAGCGCATGCGCGATGCAGAGGAATATCGCTTTCGTCTCGTAACCTATGGGGCGTTTGGCGAAGAACCGCGCGCGCGGTAGGCAGGTACGGTGTTGGTATTGCGGCGCCGATGCTAATCGCACGGCGCCGCACCCTATTACCGCACCAATAATTTCTTCCGGTCGTAATCAATAGCAAGACCATCAAGACGACCGATAATGTCCATGCCAAGAAGCAGGACCGGCCCATCCGCGATGCCGAGACTGTTGAAGACATGAAGATCAGAAAACGGCAGTGTGGCATCTTCCAGTGTGACTGCGCCAATCGACACATCACCTTCAAAGCCCGTCAGAAATGACGCCTCATCGCCGGTAACGCCGATTTTTTCTGTAACGGATGTGAGGCCGGGATCGTCATTTGCTAAACCAAGCGCATTCAAGGCGAGCAGATTTGCGGTGGAGCGTTCCGCGCCAGTGTCAATCAGTGCATTGACTGTAACGCCGTTGATCTCGACCGGCGCCATGATGAAAACGCCATATTTGATCTCAACGTCCAGCTCCGCAAAATCATCAGCGCGTGTCGTCGGCGGCGCCCGCAACCAAAATCTGCCGCTGGCAAAATCAAACTCGATCCCGGTCTCGCGAAAAATGTCGGCGCCGGCGATCCCTTCCGCTTCCGACGGTCTTTCATGGGCCAATGTTGGCGCCAGCAGATCCGTCTTCTCAACGCCGCCCATGCGCAGCGACGCGATCGGATAAAGATCAACCGTCGTGACCCCGCCTGCCCCATGGAGTTGCGCCTTGTTATCGGGGGCAGGCAAAAGACCAAGCTTTTCAATAATCGGCGCCCCCACCGCCGAGATTTGCGCGGCCGTATCAATCACAAACAAAAACTCACGCTCGTTATTAAGTAAGGCGCTGGTCATTGGTCGCCCGTCTTCGTCCAGGGAAAGGTGCGAAAACCCCGCGTCGTTATCCGCCGCCCAGCTGGCGGATGGCATGATGACGACACTGAGCGCCGCAAACGCCATCGCGGCGGCTCGAACGGAATTTTGAAGGTGATTGTTGATATGATCGCTGCGCACGAATCTTTCCTTTTTTACATTGCCCTTCACAAGGGCTTTTCGATGCTCAAACACATGACGATCAAAAACGGCGCGCCAACAGATTTTCGATGAAATGCAAAAAAATCCGCCAATTGGCGGGCTTTATCGGTGAATGGGCGGTGAACCGGAGCGTGATTGCTTCGGGAAACCTGTTCTTCCCCCGTAAACGGGGGAGGAAAAGTAGAATTTCTTATTCAGCCTTCGGCAACAGGCCTTCGACAAGGGTTTGTGCGTTGCGGCTTGACCGCACTTCACGGTCGCCCTCCAGCTTGATCCAATATTGCCCTTTTTGCGGACCGGTTATCGCGGTGATCTTTTCCGAATTGATAAGTATCGACCGGTGAATGCGCAGAAAAGGGCCGGCGCCGAGCGCCCTTTCATAAGACCCGATAGTTCCCTGTTTGAAATATTTTTCCGTGGCTGTGAAGAACTCCACATAATCGCCATTGGCCTCAATATGCGTGATGTCGCGGGGATGAAGTTTCAGCTTCGCGCCTTCCCTGGTGACGGTAATTGCTTCAAGCGGCAGCGTATCTGGCGGCGCACCGGACGCCACATCGGGCGTCGCCGCTTGCCCGAACAGCGGCACACCGGAAATCTGAAAATAGAGAAGACTCCAGACGAGATAAAAAAGTGCAAAATAAAGTCCGTCAGTAAAAATCTGGCCGGCCGTCATGACGCGTAAATCCTGACCGAGCAGACCATAGGTGATCGGGTTTACAATCAGCGCCGATAACAAAGCACCCACAACGGACGCAGCAAGAACAAACAAGAGGCGGTAAGCATTTCGTTGCGGCATGCGCTCTGCGTATAAAACGCTCATGACAAACGACACGCCGAAACCCAAAAGCGGGCTGTAGATATTGCGGATGAGCGCGATCTCCCAATGGCCGTAGCGCAACCCATAGAGAAAAAGCGCAAGACCAGCGACGGTCCAGAATATAGAGTGAAAGACCCAAAAGCCTTTTTTCGGCGCCGTCATATGTCTCCACTTTCCTGAGGCGCAAACCATAGCCACGCCACATCCGAAAGTGCAATATTGCGCAGATTGCAGGGCAAAGGCGCCGCTAATCCCTCCGCCTCACACCACTCACCGCGCGCGCCTCACCGCCTGCCGCCGCCCCTAGCGGCCCTCATGATTTATGCTATCTTACCGCAAACAGTTGGGAACTCCGGGGTACTGCCATGAAATTGAAACTCTTCACAGGCGCATTTGCGCTATTGCTCATTACTGCCTGCGCTCAGGAAGACGCAAGCAATCAGGAACCGTCCGCACCGCCTTATGCCGGCGCAGTGATCGCCGATTATGACGACGCCCTCGGCGACGAAAATTTCTCGATCCTGATTGGCGGCACGCCGGTCGGCCACGTCAAAATTGATCGCTCCGGCGAAGACGTCGCCATTGATTATGATTTCAAAAATAATGGCCGCGGACCGACCCTCACGGAAAATATTTCCTTTGGCGAAGGCGGCATTCCCGTTGACTGGACGGTGAAGGGGTCAACCACATTCGGTAATGAAGCTGACGAAGTCTTTACGTTTAGAAATGGCAAGGCCGCATGGACCGATGCGACCGGCAGCAGCGAAGCTGACGTCACCGGCCCCGCACTTTATATCAATCAGTTCGGCAGCCCCTATGGCGTTTTCATCGTTGCGCGCGCACTACTCGACGCGCCTGACATGACCATGCCGGCGCTTCCTGCTGGCGCCCTGAAGATCACTGAAATGGAGCGATTGTCCGCGACAGGCGATGGCGGCGACGTGGACCTCATCACTTATGCGATAAGCGGCGCCGGTCTTAATCCGAATTATTTCATTCTCGACGATCAGAATAATTTCTTTGCGTTTGTCACCCCCGGCTTTTCGACGATCCGCGAAGGCTATGAAGGCGAAGACGAGCGCATGCGCGGCCTTGCGGCTAAATATGGCGCGGAACGCTATGCGGGCATTCAGGCAAAAGTCGCCCATAATTATGATGCGCCGGTGCGCATCCGCAATGTGCGGCTGTTTGATCCTGCCACTGAAGCCATGACGGACCCGGTTTCTGTTGTTGTTTCCGGCGACCGTATCGCTTCCATCGACGCCGCCGATGCAGAAGGCGCCGCAGGCGAAGTTGAAATAGACGGCAATGGCGGCTCGCTTATACCCGGTCTCTACGACATGCATGGCCATATGGGCGAAAACTCTGCGCTCCTGAATGTGACGGCTGGCGTTACGTCAGTGCGCGATATGGGCAACAACAACGACGTTCTTGATGCGCTGATTGAAAAGATCGACGGCGGACAACTCGTGGGCCCCCGCATTACCCGCAGCGGGTTCATCGAAGGCAAAAGCCCATTTTCAAGCAACAACGGCATCCTGGTTGAAAGCGAAGAAGAAGGCCTCGCCGCCGTGCGCGAATATGCGGATAAAGGCTTTTACCAGATCAAACTTTATAACAGCATGAATGGCGACTGGGCCCCGGCGCTTGTCGCCGAAGCGCATCGCCTCGGCATGCCGGTGGCCGGTCACGTTCCCGCTTTTTCAAATGCCAATGCGATGATCCGCGCAGGCTTTGATGAGATGACCCACATCAATCAGATCATGCTTGGCTGGGTTCTCGAAGAAGGCGAAGACACACGCTCGTTGTTGCGCCTGACTGCCTTGAAGCGCCTGCCTGATCTCGATCTTTCAAGCGCGCCTGTACAGGAAACGCTTGATCTGATGGTGGAAAATGGCGTCGCCATGGACCCGACCATGGCGATCCACGAATACCTATTGCTAGGGCGCAATGGCGTCATGCGCGCCGGCGCCGTTGATTACATCGATCACATGCCGGCGGAAGTACAACGCAATTCCAAAGTTGCGCTGGCCGCTATCGAAACGCCGGAAGAGGATGCCGCCTATCGCGGCGCTTATGACAAGATCATGGAGACCATGCGCATGATGAAAGACCGCGGCATCTTTATTGTTGCGGGCACCGATCTTGGCGGCGCCTTTGAGCTTCACCGCGAAGTGGAAATCTATCAGGATATGGGTTTTACCGCGCCGGAGCTTTTAAAGCGTGCAACCTATGACATGGCGGAGTATCTCGGCCAGAGTGATGATCTCGGCTCCATCGAAGCAGGCAAATATGCCGACTTCTTCCTTGTCCCCGGCAACCCAACCGCTGACCTCAAAGCGATCAAGACAATTTCAATGGTGTCGCGCGGCGGGACTTTCTATTACCCGAGCGAGATCTATCCGGAATTCGGCATTGAACCTTTTGTCGACGCCCCCAACGTGACGGGTGCGGAGTAAGAGAGACTTTTGCAACCGTTGAACCAATTGTTTCAACGGTTGCAATCTGACTCACAAAGCTGTTTTCTTTTTATAGACCCCTACAAAGCCCGCGTCCCATTCACCTTTTTCCGCATCGAAGTGGCGAAGATGTTGATGCACTGAGCCGTCTTTCTGTTTTGTCCAGGTGCCGCGATAGCGCATTGGTTCGCTGCCGAGCGCAGCCAGAGATCCTTCAAGGTCTATGACGCCGGGCTTCGTCATCTCACCGGCGTAATCGATCACCGCGCCGGGACTGACCCAAAGTTGTCGCCATTGACCAGTATGGTGGTCGACAAAATTATAACTTTGCCCAGTGTTGCCCTGAATGTCGGTCCAATGCTCGACCAGGAGACAACCGTTTTCTTCTTTGGTGATCACATTGTCACCAACCTTGTCACCGCCCTGAATCGAGACCTCCCATTCGCCGATCCAGAAATCAAATTGCCGGAATAGTTCCCCGTCGCAAGGCCCCGCTTCGGGCGTCGCTGCCTCACCATCTTGAGCATGCGCTGGCGCACTCGCGAGCGTTGCGCCCGCTAATATGCACAAAGCGACTTGCCTTATAGTTTTCATCATCCCCTCCAAGGTTTTCATCACGCTGACCCGCCAGCGCGCGCCGCATCTTATCGCGCGTCAGTCCAGCGGCGCACCCTATAGATTGCTTGCATTGCTCGGGTTGCCGCACAATTGGCGCAGCCCGTCGCATCAATGACTTTCCTCTTTGTCCTGGGTCGGTGTTACGCGGGTAGCATTCAACCCGTAAGAACCGCGATGCACTCGTTTTCTCTATTGCTCGCCGTCTATACTCCATTTCCCGGCGCCGTTTGCAGCGATGAACAGGAATATGAAACAATACAGAGCAATGGTTTCTCCGCCATTTGTAATCGGAAAAAACCCCTGAGAACCATGCGTCATCCAATAGCCAACCGCTGACATGCCGCTTGCGAGAAATGCAACTGGTCGCGTCATGAAGCCCAAAACGATAAGCGCGCCCGCAACCAGCTCGATGCCGCCTGCGCCAATTGTTACGGGATTGAGGGGCCATGGAAAAGCGGCCGGAAATCCGAAAAACTTCTGTACACCGTGTGCCATGAACATAAGCCCCGCCATAACACGCAGTAAGGTATATGTGTGATCACTGTATTTGCTGAGAAATTGCATCTAGATTCTCCCTTCAACACTATGTTCAAGATAATTATAAACGGAAACCCTTCGATATGCTCGCGGCGACAACAATAGACCGATTCTGACTGTACTTCTTCCGGATCGCTGCGTGGTTCTTGCCTCTCTTTTCTGTTATGCGCCGCTAAAAAGGAAGCAATATGAAAGCTGCCCTCTATGAAGCCTTTTCAAAGCCGCCGCAGCTTGTAACCGTCCCGGACCCAAGCCCGGAACCGCACGGGGTTGTTGTCAGGGTGAAAGCGACAGGAGTTTGCCGAAGCGACTGGCATGGATGGGTTGGACATGACCCCGATATTGAGCTTCCGCATATTCCCGGACACGAACTGGCTGGTGTGGTCGAGGCTGTCGGAAAAGATGTTTTGAAATGGAAAACCGGCGACCGCGTAACCGTTCCCTTTGTCGGCGGATGCGGGGCCTGCGCCGAATGCCACGCAGGCCATCAACAAGTCTGCAATCATCAGTTCCAGCCCGGCTTCACCCATTGGGGATCATTCGCAGAATATGTTTCCCTTCATCAGGCAGATATCAATCTTGTTGAATTGCCGGAAACGCTTGATTTCGCCACCGCAGCCAGTCTTGGCTGTCGCTTTGCAACATCGTTTCGCGCGATTATCGATCAGGGTAAAACAACAGCGGGGCAATGGGTTGCGATCCATGGTTGCGGCGGCGTTGGCCTTTCCGCAATCATGATTGCGCACGCGATTGGCGCCAACATCATTGCCATTGATATCGCAGAAGAAAAACTCGCATTGGCGAAAACACTCGGCGCAGCCGTCACTTTAAACGCCAACAATGTTGCAGATGTGTCAGAAGCAGTTATCGAAATGACAAAAGGCGGCGCCCATGTCTCGGTGGATGCGATCGGACATTCCGGCGCCTGTTTTAATTCGATAAATAGTTTGCGCAAGCGCGGTAAGCATATTCAAGTCGGCCTGATGGCGGGAGCGCATAACACGCCCCCCATTCCAATGAGTAAAGTCGTTTCCCATGAGCTGGAAATCCTGGGCAGCCATGGAATGCAAGCCCATCGCTATGGCGCGATGCTTGCCATGATACGCAGCGGAATAATAAAACCTGAAAAATTGGTGGGCAAAAGGATCAACCTTGCGGCGTCCATAGACGCTCTGATGCAGATGGGCAAATTCGAAGCCGTCGGTGTGACCGTTGTGACGGCGTTCTGATAATCCAGAATCGACTGAGCGGCGAACGGGCGAGCCCGCCATGTTTCGCCCTTCCCCGCCCGCTTCCTAAGCGCAGCATAAGCCTGGCCTTATACGCCAATCTACGCGACGATTCCGGGGATGCCGACCAGCCATCGGTGACATCAACAATTAAAACTAGCCCTTACGCCTTTCCACCTTCCCCTAAAGCCTTGCCGCCGCGGCATCAGCAAATTCCTGGCCTTTTGCCGCAACAAGCGCGACACAAAGATCAACCTGCTCCAGCGATTGCGCCATCGTTCGCTCATAGCCGGGGAACTTTTCCTTATTTGCGAGGATTGTTGCTTCGTAATCGGCGCCTTGCGCTGCGTCGCAGAAGAAACTGCCGACGCCCACAAGGCCGCGCGCAGCGCCGATACCGCCATTGCGGTCGATCAACATGTCGAGATTTTCTTTTGTCCATGCCCATGTGCCTGCACGGGTGCGATTGCGTACAAACTGGCGATAGTAAGCCCGGTTCATCTCGCTGGCGGAAAAGCTCTCATCCGCCACCGCATTGAGCAAACGAAGCGAAAGTTCCGTATCTTCGGTGCGCGCCAGCGCACCAATGCCTGAATCGCGAATGGACGCATCATCAGACGCCGAGACAAGAGCCAACAGCGCATCAAAGAACGGCGCGCCGTCTTCCTGAACGCCGACGCTCAAAACCGTTTCCACAAGGTCAGGCGCGATGACACTGGTGTCCGGTTCGCCATTGAGTCCAACATAACGACGCGCATCATCCAGCATCCCCGCCCGCACATCAGGATCAAGCGCGACAACCGCCATGAAGCGCGTCAGGCTGCGGCGCAGCAACACCGACTGCGAATCCGTTGCATCGCCGAGTGCGTCATGCACCGGCCGGAAGATATCGCGCGCGAAGGCTTCAATATTAGCGCGCGCTTCGTCATCGGGGGCAATATCAATGAGCGTTTCATAGTTGTTCATCGCCGCTGTAACGACGTCCCATGCTTCGTGCTGCGACAGCACTGTAATGCCGTTAAGGACGGCGTCCGCTGACGCCGCATCTGCACGGAAGGCCGCATCGAGACTGTCTGCATAGGCAAGCGCCTGTTTTGCCGTCAGACTTGTGCCCGCATCGGCGAGCGCCGCCCATCCCGCTTCATTAAGAGCAAAGCGGAAATAACCGGACCCGTCGCCATTCGGCACGACATAAGCAGGACAGCTATCGGTGTTGAGCGGCAAGCTGAATTCTTTCTCCTCAACCAACCCACAGGCGCTGCCTTCGCCGTTTGCTGAACCATAGGCGGCGCACACCGGAACCTGCCAGGTTTTATCTGTATCAATCGCGGAGCCGAGCGGCGCATAGCGGCTTTGGCTCAATTTCAGGCTCGGCGCGCCGGCGCAATCCAGCTGCGCGTTTAAAAGCGGTACGCCCGGTTGTTCGATAAAAGATCTGAAGGCGGGAATGACTTCCGGACGGCCGGAACCATCAGCCATCGACTGCATGAAATCATCGACAGTCGCCGTTCCATGAGGAAAGCGTTGCATATGGGTGCGAATGCCTTCGCGGAAGCCCGGTTCCCCAAGATAGGTTTCGAACATCGCCAGCACCGCGCCGCCCTTTTGATAGGTGATGCCATCAAAGGCGTCGTCAATTGTTGCGTTGAGTTCCACGGGCTCGCGAATTTGACGCGCACTGGCGAGACTGTCAGAGGACATAGCGTTTAATCCGTCGGTCATGACACCGCGGTCAAACTGTCCTTCAGGCCAATGAGCACTGGCGATCTTATATTCCATCCAGGATGCAAAAGACTCGTTGAGCCAGATATCGTCCCACCATGCCGGCGTCACATAATTGCCGAACCATTGATGGGCAAGTTCATGCGCGTGAACGGTTTCATATAATCGCCGTTGCGACAGTGCCGAATTCTCATCCATGAGCAACAGATATTCATTGTAAATAATGGCGCCGACATTCTCCATGGCGCCGCTGAAAAAATCCGGCGCGGCGATGATGTCGAGTTTCGCGTAAGGATAAGGCGTATCGAAATATTCCTCGAGCAATTGCACCATGGCGCCAGTGTTTTCGAGCGCATAATCCATACGATCGCCCTTGCCCTTCGGCGCTAACCCGCGCAACGGTAAAGGCTCGGAACGCACGCTGTTTGCCGGGATCGGCGCCCATTCATTGATGTCATAGGGCCCAACCATAAAGGCATGCAAATAGGTCGGGATCGGATCCGTTGTTTCAAACACATGCCGCACAGCGCCATTGTCGAGGGTTTCGGATGAAGCTTCCGGCGCGACCGTCACGACAATGTCGCCGGCCTTGGCGGTGATCGTCATGTCAAAGGTGGTTTTAAAACGCGGCTCATCAAAGCCAGGGAAAATCTTGCGCGCGGAAATCGACTCTAACTGTGACGCTGCATAATAATCGCCGCCCTCTTCTGTCCGGTAAATCCCGTCGGGCGCATTTTGAAACGTTGCTGTGTAGCGTGCATGAAGGATCGCAGCGCCTGCAGGCAAAGCCTCAGCAAAATCAAGCTTTGCAACACCGGTGACATCAACCTCCTCATAACTCGCATCAATGCGCGCGCCATCGCTAAGCTCTGCATAAAACGTCGAAACAGTCAGGTCTTTACCATGAAGCCAGATGCGCGATGTATCCTGAGCGACATTAATATCAATCGATACATTGCCGGAGTAAGTTTCAAGATCGGGATCAAGCGTAAGATCGAGCTTGTAAGCCAACGGCGTTACATTGCTCCCAAGTTTTCCCAGCGGCGCTGCGTCTTCAATGGCTGGCGCGCTGTCTGTGGGCGCCTGCGTGGACTCGCCGCCGCTCCCACTATCGCCGCAAGCCGCGAGCAAAAAAGCAGCGCCCAGCGCCGAAATGATTGATCCCCTCATGCCATATCCTTTCAAAAATGCTTTCACTGCCCGCAACGCAGAATGTTGCTTGGGATATTCCCGAACTCCTCAGGGAACGCAAGGCGCGACGCTTGTAACACGCTGAAGCGAACGTCTTTCGGGTTATTCGGAGGGATTAGTGTGGTGCTGCGCCGCCAGTCGCGCGCTTTCGCAGCGCCGAAAAAATCCGGTCCGCAAACTCCGGTCCCTGAAGCGGATACAAGAAGGGTTCGATGAGTTCGAGCTCCATCAAACAGAGATCGCCATCAGGATTTCTCAACATGTCAACGCGGGCATAAAGCGGCGGCGGGTCAATCATTTGAACAATTGATCCTGCCGTTTTTAAATCGGCGCCCGACGGTTCGGCAACGGCTTCCGTGCCGCCATAGGTCGTCTGGATGCGATAGTCATTGTCGGCAGGTCTTTTGATTATTGAGTGCGAAATTTCACCGTCAACAAAAACAAAACTATATTCGCCTTCGCTCACAACCGTATCAAGAAAAGGTTGGATCATGATTGGGTGATTTGTCGGCGGCAGCGCCTCGCCGCGCTTCAGCCGAAATTGCCCCTCGCCATTGGCGCCGACCTGCCTTTTGACAACGACTTGATCGGCTTCAAACCCGTCAAAGACCTCGTTCCAGTTTATGTTTTCAGATGCCTCATGCCACAGCGTTGGGATGAGGCCCGCGCCCTTTTTCTCCAGGTCGCGCAAATATCGTTTGTTACTGTTCCAGCGCACAAGGTCGGGCGGATTAAATACTGGCGCATGGGCGTTTATTCGGTGCAAATGATCAATAAATTCGTCGAGGCGATCGCAATAATCCCACGTTGTGCCAATCATCACAGCGTCAAAGCTACGCCAATCGACAGTCTCGTTATCCCAGGCGGGGTCTTCAATCGAGACGCCATTGGCTTTGCAGACCGCGCGCAATGCGTCCATCATCTGATCATGCTCGAAGGCGTCGGATCGGCGGTTCGGTGAACCGGGCAATGTTATCTGTGAAGCAAGGTAAGCGAGCTTCATCAGGCGCCCACTCCGGATTTTGGCTCGACAACAACAAGCACGAACTCGGCCGCTCGTTTCATCATGTTGGCGTAAACATGATCGGCGTCCGCTGCAAACCGGGCGGATTCATTTGTGCGCAATTGATGTGTAACGCCGGCGACAGTGATATTCAGGCAGCCTGACGTCACCAGGATGATCTCCTGAGCGCCGCTAATGTGTGCGCTTGAGGCATGTTCCGCGCCCGGCTCTATGCGCCACCGCCAGAACTCAACAAGATCATTGCCCTCCAGCCCAAACAGCAGCCGCGCTTCACCGTCGTCATCTTCAGTCCATAGGTCCGGCGCCTCGGAGACTTTCGTTTTTTGGAATTCAACGGGCGCTGGCGGATCGATCAGCCGCGAAACAGTGCACCCAAAGGCGTTTGCGACTTTACACAGGGTGCCGATACTGGGGTTTGCCCCCTTTTCGATCTGCACCAGCATGCTTTTGCTGACGCCGGACGCCGATGCAATGTCATCAAATGTCAGGCCGCGGCGCTTGCGCAGTTCCCTGAAATTCTGAGCGAGAACAGCTGGCAGCGCATCGGGTTCCTGGGCATTGATTGACATGGTCATTATATTACACATAATAGCAGTATATTCAACAGCACAGTTACATACGAATTGTATGAGAAACGTCAAACCGACCGGAGCATAAATTGGGTTACATTTTTGCAGCACTGGCCTCCGCGACCGCTTACGGCGTCGCGGATCTGGCAGGTGGATTGGCCGCGCGGCGTATGTCCGTTTTGACCGTGGCGCTGATCGCCAACATCATTGCTGCGCTGGTGTTGTCAGTAGTCGCGGCGGCATCGGCTGATCTTTTGCTCAGTCGTTCCGATCTTGGCGACGCTGTCATCGCCGGCCTCGCGATGAGCATTGCTGGCGTGCTTCTTTACAGAGCGTTGGCGATCGGCCCCATGTCCGTTGCGGCGCCGATTACCGCCGTCACCGCCATCGCAATTCCCGTGGTTTACGGTGTCCTAAGGGGCGACAGCCTGTCAATGGTACAGCTGGGCGCTATCATCGTTGCGGCCATTGCCATCATCTTGAGCAGCGATGACGGCGTCAAGGGTAACAAGAACGCAACGTCAAACAGATGGAATATGGTGTTGATCGCTGTTGCAGCGGGCATCGCCATCGCCGTTTTTTATATCTATTTCGAACGGTTAAGCGATGTCGCAGGATTATGGCCCCTTGCGATTGCGCGCTATGCGTCGCTCACCAGTCTTTTTGTGATCGTCGGGTCTTCAATCTTACTTGGCAGACTAAGCCTCCATAATTTCGCATCCAGGCAAATATGGATGCCGGCCGCTGCAGGGGCTGCGGATGCCGCCGCAATTTTGTTTTACTTCGAAGCCGTGCGCCACGGACCGATCGCCCTCGTCGTCACCCTCGCCTCACTATATCCGGTCGTCACCGTCGCGCTGGCTGTCGTGTTCCTCAAGGAAACGCCAACGAAGCGGCAATGGGCGGGCGCGGGCGCCGCGCTTCTCGCCATTTTGGTGTTAGCCAATAGTTGATCACGAAGGATCGTGATCGAACGACATCGACAAACTGGCTGGCAAGGTGGGACTCGAACCCACAACAACGCGGTTAACAGCCGCGCGCCCCTACCCGTGGGACCTCTTGCCAATGGAGCGGGTTGCGCGACTCGAACGCGCCTTGGGAGCTTGGAAGGCTCTTAGATCGCCTGGATCAAACCCGCAAAATTTTGGTAGCGCCGGATGGAATCGAACCATCGACAAGCTGCATGTGAAACAGCTGCTCTGCCGCTGAGCTACAGCGCTATGGTGCGAAGGTGAGGATTGCCCCCGCTAAAAACTGGGCGCGCCGGATGGATTCGAACCATCGACTTGCTGCCTATGAAACAGCCGCTCTGCCACTGAGCTACGGCGCTATGGGTGCGAAGGTGCGGATCGAACGCACGACGCGCAGGCCTTCAACCTGCCGCTCTACCACTGAGCTACTTCGCGATAACTAATTCATTAGGCAAACGGCGGAGGGCTCGAGGCCCTGACAAGGCAACGCCGCCCCTCCTCCATTTCTGGACGAACTACTGCTGTCGGACACGACTATTTTCCTTTCATCGATCTCCATGGACCGGTTTCAACTGACAACCCGCGGCACGTAACACCGGCGGCGATTCCAATTAACTCAAATAAGGTTTGGCAGGAGCGCACAGAATCGAACTGTGATTTTTAGTTTTGGGGACCAATGCCTTACCACTAGACCACACTCCCGTGGTGCTCGTGACAAGACTTGAACTTGCAATCAGCCAGTTATGAGCTGGCGGCTTTCCCAGTTAAGCTACACGAGCCAAAATTTCCGGAGAAACGCCATACTATCATATTGCTAAAACTGTTTTTCATTTTTTTCATTCTCCGGTTGGCCATATTCACAACGAGTGGTCTTCCCGTTGAGTGTCGTGTGATGCATTTAATAAACATATTACTCCGCATGTCAATCATTATTTTGTCCAGCGCAAATCAACATGGCGCCCGGTCGAGGATTCAAACCTCGACTGCGGCTTTCGGAAAACCGCGTGCTGTTCGTTACACTAACCAGGCAATTGGCAGTCCCGGCCCGACTCCAACAGGCAACTCTAGATTCGTAATCTAGTATGATATGCAATTTCACTACGGGACCCTGGTGTCCGCGGTAGGATTCAAACCCACAACCTTCCCGTTAGAAGCGGGATGCACTGTTCTGTTGTGCTACGCGGACAAACTAATAGTTCGATCGCCAGCGATAATTTCTAAAATGCGCATTCATCATGATCTCCAATTGATTGAGCCACCGCCCAAATTCTTGCATCGCTCCAAACGCGCGACCGTGCGTCGGCCGGTCAGGCCGCCCCGCCGGAGGCGAATGCAGAGCATTTCGCCGCGAGGCAATTATTGGTGAGCCCGATGGGATTCGAACCCACAAGTTCACAGCTTAAAAGGCTGTTGCCAGTTCCCAGACGGCGGCGGGCCCATGTTTGGGCGCGCCTGTGCACGCCCCTTAACGGGTGACCGGTTTGAGTTTCTTCTCGCTATATCTTTCTTGCCTGTTCATCTCATTCTCATTTCATTGTCCGCGTGGTCCCGAAGGGCGGAATCGAACCGCCGTTTCCTGAGCCACAATCAAGCGTTCTGCCATTTAACTACTTCGGGGTGGAACGGCCGACCGGATTCGAACCGGCGTTGCCGCGGTGAAAGCGCGGATTCCTAGGCCACTTAAGCGCATTCACAAAAAGTGTTTGCGGTTTTTGGGTTCGAATGCGCGACAAAACCATCATGCAGGTCACGTTCGCTAATACATTTGCGTGCGAACGTGACCGGTAAGACGGCTGCAAGTCAGCAGCAGTGTTCTCGGAAGCAGTTTTAATGTCGTCTCATTTTCTTATCCTTTGGGTCCGGCCCGTGGAATCGAACCACGATCTTCAGAGTCAAATTCTGACGTTCTACCAATTAAACTAGGCCGAAATATTATCGGCTTTGTTGCAAATCATATGATGCATGCGGACGCAGCTTTCCTGTCACCTTCCAGCGATCGGCCGGATGATCTTCCGAAAGGCTTTTGAAGCCCTTGGCGGCGCTGACGGGACTCGAACCCGTTACTGCTGATCGACAGTCAACCATGATAACCACATTCACCACAGCGCCTTTTCAGGCGCGCAAATCTCGAAATTCGTTCTTCATTTTAAACTCCTTTAATGGAGCCGCGACCCGGCTTCGAACCGGGAACTTCTGCTTACAAGACAGGTGTTTTGCCAGTTGAAACCACCGCGGCTGATTAGCTGCGTTTTCTCGTTTCTTGCTGTATTTGGTCTGGGCGACTGGATTCGAACCAGTGACCTCTTGCGTCCAAAGCAAGCGCGCTGACCGACTGCGCCACGCCCAGAATTCTGGGGTGGGTCGGGTCCGCTTTCATATGTCCGTTCATTCGTAACATAATTTCACTGGCTTTGTTCGGATGGCGTCAATACGTCAGGATAATTACTAAATCAACAACTTTTTTTGAATTACTTAAAAATATTCAAACTGCTTTTGGCTCAACGGCGACGCATATGTCGGTGCATGAAAAACTAATCTGGTGACAGAGTAAAATCCGGGCGGTTGCGATTAACCAGTCGCGGCAACCCACAACCCGCCTTTCAGCGCTCGGCTGTTCGCAATCCAGATGGACTCCATCCTCGCCGCGACGTTTACCATTGGCGTTACGGATCCCCTCCCACCTGTGCTGGACATCTCCACCCTTCCCGATTACCTGAGAACGACACTTTCATCTTCGAAAGCCCTTCATTTGATTCATCGTTCCGGTTTCAGTTCCAATGAGTAGCAGCGTCTTCTTCGCTGTGATGTTGGCGGCAATATTACATGCTGCCTGGAACGCCCTCGTCAAAGGCGGTGCTGACAAACAACTCGCAATGATTGCTGTTGTTATCGGCCATTTGCCCCTCGCCTGCGTAGCGCTTGTCTTCGTGCCGCCGCCAAATCCCGAAAGCTATGCCTTTCTTGTGTCCGGCGTTGCATTGCATGCCTGCTATCAATTGTTTCTGCTGCGCTCCTATCAGGCGGGAGACTTGACTCAAGTTTATCCGATCGCGCGCGGTGTGGCGCCGCTGATTGTCGCGTTTGTTTCCATCACGGTGCTGGGTGAACAGTTGAGCACGCAGGAAATATGGGCCATTTTTATGATCGCCGCCGGTATTTTGAGCCTCGGCATCGTCCGTCGCCATGATGGCAGCCGAAACCTTCACGCAGCGATGCTGGCCGTCATCACCGGCTGCTTCATTGCCGCCTACTCCCTGGTTGATGGTATGGGCGCCCGTTTGTCAGGATCGCCCATCGGATATTTCGCCTGGCTGGCGATCGGCAACGCCATCATCATTATTCTTTTTGCTTTGGCGACGCGACCGGCATTGCTGCGGGAAATCCCGCAAAAAGCGCGTGCGCCCTTTCTGATTGGCGGCAGTGCCTCTTTCATCGCTTATGCCCTTGTTGTCTGGGCGTTTACGCAAGCGCCCATCGCGCTGGTGACCGCGATGCGGGAGACAAGCATCATCTTTGCGCTTATCATCGGCGTTTTCTTTCTGAAAGAACGGCTTGATCTGGCGAAAGTCGCCGCCGCCTTTATAACTCTGACCGGCTCGGTGATTTTGCGGTTTTCGAAAGGGTAACAGCGCTAATGAAAATTCTCGCCTTTAGCGATCTTCACCGTGACCAGCGCGCAACCCGCACAATCGTCGAAGCAAGCGACAGCGCGGATATTCTCGTTGGCGCCGGCGACTTCGCCACATGCGGCCTCGGTCTCACCGAAACACTCTCCATTCTAAAGTCCTGCGACAAACCCATGATTTTGGTTTGTGGCAATCATGATTATCTGAGCGAGTTTCAGGGTTTCTGCAGCGACTGGCCAAAGGCGCATCTCCTGCATGGCGATCAGGTCATCATTGATGACGTCACTTTTTTTGGATTGGGCTATGAGATCCCGCAACGAAACTTTGAAGACTGGAATCAAACCCTGAGTGATGCAGAGGCAACTGCAATCCTTTCAAAATGCCCGCGCGACGCTGTTTTGGTGACACACACACCGCCATTCGGCCATGCGGATATGCAAAAAGACGGAACTCATGAAGGCAGCGAGGCGTTGCTGGAATTCGTGACAGAAAAATCGCCGCCATTACATTTATGCGGCCATATTCACAATTCATGGGGCGTGAAGAGTAAGATTGGCGAGACGTCGATCCATAACCTCGGGCCCACCGTAAACTGGTTTGACATCTAGACCGAAGCTGGCCGCGGCGCCGTGTCAATCATCGCCTTTCTTTTCGCTATCGTTACGTAACTGCGCCGGCGTAACGCCAAGCTCGCGCTTGAACGTCGTGGTCATATGGCTCTGCGATGAAAATCCGGTTGCATAGGCGACTTCTGAAATCGGCTTTTCATTTTCCTGCAGTAAATTGCGGGCGGCGTCGATACGCCGGTTGAGAACAAAATGATGCGGGGTTTCGCCCGTCACTTTTTTGAACGAGCGCGCAAATTTGGGTTCCAACACCCCTGCAAGACAGGCGAGCTTTTCAAGCGACAAGTCACCGTCGAGGTTTGCATCGATGTAACCCAGCACCATTTGCAATACGCGATCATCGAGCGCTGCGCTGCGGCCGGTTCTAAGCTGCGCAGGTGGAATGCGCATCATTTCGACAATAAGCACGATGCACAGCGAACGAAGATATTGGTTCGGCTCTGCATCTTGTAAAATGTGTCTTCGGATGCGCTGCGCGATCTCTGTTGTGAATGGTTTTGGCCCGCCAATGATCACACGTGGCTCGAGTAAATCTTGTGTAATTTGCAATGCGTCAGCGATTTCCTCCCGCAAGTCCTCAAATGAAAATGTCAGGCATAGTACTTCCGGGGCAGCTGGCGACTTTCCGCGCACCGGAAACTTCGGGGGAACAACGATATATTCGTAAGGGAGCCGTTCATAGGGACGAAGCCTGTCGCCCGCGAGCGAACTTCGACCCTCGTCGGAGCTAAAACTGATGGTTGCAAGGCTTTTGGGCAGACGTAAGTTTAGCGTCCTTGCACCCGCCGCCGGACACAGATCCGCGAAGAAATTATCAAAGTGAACACGCCTGCCCCATTTCGGCACCGCGTCACCCGGCGGCGCATCAAGATCCATTTCCTGTATCATGGAATGCGTCACCCTCTCTATCACAAACACAAATGGAGAAACTGTCCCGCCGGCGCATACCCGCTCTGTCTAAGCGGCGCGCAGCCCGCTGAATATCTAGCACGGCATCGAAAGTGTTGGAATATGAAATGCAGGAATTTGAAAGCAGTAAGCCCGCAATAAGCGGCAATATCGCGCCATGATCTATCCATGTCGGTCATCTATTCAAATTCCGCCTTGCGATTCAGGCGAATGTGAAAAAGCGATCGGTCAACAAGTGAGATAATTTGTGCCCGCAAAGGCTGAAACCAAAGGCATCCATCATATTGGATTAACGGTGCCGGACGTCTCTGAAACCTGTTCGTTCTTCGTCGATACGCTCGGTTTCAGTCAAATCGGCGGCAATCCCGACTATCCCGCAGCGTTCATCAGCGATGGCGCCATTGTCATAACGCTGTGGCAGGCGGAAAATCCGGACATCGCGTTTCCCTTTGACCGCAAAAATGTCATCGGCCTTCACCATTTCGCGCTGGCTGTGGAAAGCGAGCAGGCTTTATCGGCATTATATGAAAAACTGTTGGATATTGACGGTGTTGATATGGAATTTGCGCCGGAACAACTGGGGTCCGGCCCGAAAAAACACATGATGTGTTATATACCCGGCGGCGTTCGCGTGGAATTCATCGCCCCGGCGCCATAACCGGCCGACCTGCCCTCCAAAAAAAAGACTTTTCTGCCTAAACAGACACGGCAATCACGTTACTGTGACTACTCTGCACACCGACAACAGCAACCACGCCTGGATTAACGCACACGCCAGGAGTGTGGAATCATGAAATGATGTAATATGAAAGAGATCATCTGAAGCCATCCAATATGGATCGTTCATACCAATTCCCATAGCAGATGGAGAACGAAATGAACGACGCATCACCATATAGATTTTATATGCGCCGCACGGATGTAACAGCACTGTTACTCAGTGTAGCCACAACAATAATGATCCTCGCCGCCATGATCGCGCCAATGGCGTTTTTTACCACAGGCGCTAAAGCCGCCAGCATCGATAAAACGACAGCGGCCCAATCCACCGCTGTCTATCACCGGTCCATGGAAATCGACGGCGTTACCATCGCTTATCGCGAAGCAGGCGATGCGAAAAACCCCACAGTTTTGTTATTGCATGGATTTCCGACATCGTCGCAGATGTTTCGCAATCTGATCCCCGAGCTGGCGGCGCGCTATCACGTGCTCGCGCCGGATTATCCCGGTTACGGCGCCAGCGCCATGCCGTCGCGCACGGACTTTGAATACAGCTTCGCCAATTTCGCTGACATTGTCGAAACCTTCACTGAGGAAAAAGGCGTTTCCTCTTATGCGCTCTATCTCATGGATTACGGCGCACCTGTCGGCTATCGTTTGTTCACCAAACACCCTGAACGCGTTACCGCCTTCGTCATCCAGAATGGCAACGCCTATGAAGAAGGCCTGCGCGAATTCTGGGGCCCGATCAAAGCCTATTGGGGCGAGGCATCAGACGCCAATCGCGACGCCCTGCGCAGCCTGCTGACGATTGACGCCACGAAATGGCAGTACACCCATGGCGTTGGCAATGTTGAGAAAGTCAGCCCGGACACATGGCACACAGATCAATATCTTCTTGACCGCGACGGCAATCAGGAAATTCAGCTCGATATGTTCTTGAGCTACGCCACCAATGTGACCGAGTATCCCGGTTGGCAGAAACTGTTCCGCGAACATCAGCCGCCGGCGCTCATTGTCTGGGGCAAAAACGACCACATCTTTCCAGCTGACGGCGCCCACCCCTATAAACGCGACCTTAAAGACCTGGAGTTCCACCTTCTTGAAACCGGCCACTTCGCCCTTGAAGAATATGGCGATGTGATCGCAACGGAAATGCTCGACTTTCTCGACCGTAAAGTCGCGCGCCAATAACAACCAACCATAGTGAAGGAGGGTCACCTCCTTCACTATTTCCCTAAAAGCGGCGCAAATCATGGCCCCTGCGAGCGTCCGCACAATTGTTCTATAAATGCCAAAGCAGCGCCTTTAGGAAGAGAGCCATGTCCGACGCCACACATCCCAACCGGCTCACAAGCCTCATTGAACTTGCCGTCTTTATCGCCATCGCCCTTGGCCTTAAAGAACTAATGGACCCGTTCTTCTGGCGCTATTCAGGGCCGGTATCGCTGATCACAACGATCATTCTCATCACGCTTTATATCCGGACGCGCGGTGAAAACTGGTCTGGTATGGGTTTGCGTGCGCTGCCTGGCCTCAAGGCAAAACTGTTAGTAATACCCCAGGCGCTTTTAGTCTTCGCCACGGTTCTGGTGATTATGGTGTCGCTGACTAAAGGCCTCGACGCCATCGGCATCACCATCCTGTCTGACCCAATCGAAGGCGAAGAAGAACGCTGGGGCGACCTCGAGGGAAACCTGCCGCAATATTTGATACTGCTTGGTCTTTCCTGGTTCAGCGCCGGCTTTGCTGAAGAAATGTTCTTCAGAGGTTTTGTCATGACGCGATTACAATCGGTGTTGGGTCGCACCAAATTCGCGTCCATTTTCTCAGTTGTTCTCGCGGCGCTGTTTTTCGGCTATGTGCATTTTTATTATCAGGGCCTTGCCGGGTTCATCAATGCCGGCGCAATCGGGCTGATCTTTGGAACTTATTTCCTGGTCTATAAACGCAATCTCTGGCCGCTGATCATCGCCCATGGCTCGATGAATACGCTCGGCTTTACCATGGAGTATCTCGGTCTGGCGGGGTGAAAAGAAGTCGAAGACGTCGGCCTTGTATCACCCGCGGGTGGCGATGAAGCATTGGCGCGGCACGCAGAAGCACCGACGCGATGCCTATTCGTTTGCTGGCAAATCTGAGTGGGCTGAACACAGCGGAAGCAGAAACCCGTCGGAGGACTGGCAGGCTGTCACTTGTTCGGCTATAAGTTTTGCTCTCTCTGCCAATCGTGTGGGGGTCTCGCGATATCCAGGAACACGTATCAATGCTGCAAGATGGGCGGCTTCGTTGATATCAAGCTGATCAAAACTCTTGCCAAAGATCGAGCGTGCCGCAGCATCAACCCCATATTCGCCACTTCCAATATAGACTTCAGCGAGCCATATCCTGAGCAAGGATAAATTGTCCATCCGGCGCTCCAATTGACATGCAGTAAACATTTCCCTTGCCCTCGCCCGCAATGAGAGTTCCGGCGCCAAATCTCTCATAATGCTTCTGGCGACCGGCGACGACACGCTGGCGCCATAAAATTCACGCCCATTTCCCGTGAAATTTTTCCAAAGGATGATTACTGTAGAACAGGCGGCGCCATCGATGGCCCATGTTGTCTCAAATTCATAAAACGCAATCACTTGCTCTGCGACATTCATTGGTTCTATCGATTGCGACGTTAGAAGACCTCTCTCGTCTGCGCGCGAAACGATTGACGCCGCCTCATTCCAAATTGGAGAGATATTCAGAAAAGCCACACTCGCCAGCACGACGAAGGCATCGGCCATCACCGTAAATACCACCACCAAAAAATGAAAAAAGAGACGCATATTGATTGTTGTGCTCAACAAAGCTTGCTGAAGCATTGCCAATAATCAGGGCCAAATTCTGGTAATTAGGTGGTTTCTTTCGCACGGCATCGCCCCTACCCAAACCGGCGCTCATATTGCGAGCCTGAAATCTGAAGACGCTGGGGCTTGCCATCGATCATACCATCGAACCGGGCGCGATGTTCGCTGTCGCCCATGCGCCATGCGCCATCATCAAGCGGCGTCATGGTATCGAAAAAGTTCACCGATTTTAGCTTGAGTATTCCATCGCGGGCATAGATTCTGATCGGTATTTCCCAACGATCATCACTGTAATATTGCCCCGCCAGCGCATGTATTTCCGCGGGCGGCGATGGTCGATAGCCTGAAGTCGGGTCCGCAACATATTCCATATCGCCAGCCCAAATGCGCACCGCAATATCGTTGTCGATCTCGACTTCCAAACCACTCATTCGAAATGCATCATCATCACACGCGAAATAGTTTTCACCGATCTGCTGCATGTTTGTTTCCCGGCTGCCATTGTGCAATTTGAGTTGGCCGCCCTTTGCAACAATTTCAACAAAGTCGCCATTTTGTGCGGTAAAGCGGCCGGCATATTGCGCCGCATTCTCGACCGCAGGTTTTGCCGGCTTTGGCGACGGCGCCGCAGATCCATCCCGGGCGGCGCGCAACAACTCACACGCATGGACGGTAATATCGCGCGGCCGGTAGTTGAGCGCATAATGAACATTGCATGAGGCAAACGCCGCAACGCCCGCCTCTCTATCCACATGCAGCGACGATGAAAACGAAACCATGCCGCCCGTATGATGGAAATAATGCCGGCCATCAATTTCAACCTGGGCAATACCGCTGCCATATTTGACGCCATCGCCCCAGCCCGGCGCATCAGCAGCGATCGTCACCAGACCCGCTACGGCCCTGTCCGACAAAACCGGACCGCCTTTGCCATCCGCAAGCGACATCAAAAAACGCAGGAACGACGCCATATCTGATCCTGTGGATGCAACGCAGCCCGCGCCGCCATCATAATCAACCCACGGCGCCTCTACCATTGGACCGGGATGCATGACCGGCCGGTCCATCCGCGCCGGCTCATATCCTTGTGCATAACGGTGACGATCTTCGCTGCGCATGGCGCCGGTGGACTCCATCATGCCGATCGGGTGCAGCACGCGCGCTTCAACACAATCGGCATAAGAACGACCGTCCGCCTGCGCTGCAATCTTGCCCAAAATGCGATAACCGAGATTACTATATTCCCATTGCGACCCCGGTTCGAAAAGTGTCCACAAACCGCCATCAAGAATGAGCGGCGTACTGCCGGGAATGCCCGATGTGTGATTGAGAAGATGTTGCAGCGTAATGTCATCGCCATTGCGTATGACGAGATCCGGCAAAAGATCCACAAGCCGCGCTTCAGGCGACAGTTTTTCTTCATCGATCAAGGACCATATGGCAAGCCCGGTCATCATCTTGGTGATCGACCCCACCTGGAAAAGATGGCTCGGGCCGACACGAATATTGCGATCGACATCAGCAAACCCAGAACGAACGACTCCCGTAAGCCCCTCGCGATCGACAACGCATAAAGTCATGCCGGGAATGCCCCATGCAGCGCGGTGGTCTTCCACATAATCTTCAATTGCGGCCAGCGCCTTCGCCTGAGCACGGCCGCCACCGGTTTTTTGTGTTGATGCGCGCGCCGATGACGCCAGGCCTGCAAGCACAGCGCCGCCGCCGACAAATGTTCTGCGATCCAGTTTCATTTCGCCCACCCCTTTTTTGCCAAGCATAGGCTTATCCACCGATTCTGCCAATCGGGCGGCTACACAGCAGCGCGCGGCGTCGCCGAAACGTGATTTGAATGACGGTGTCGGTGGGTTTGCTTTTGGGCGACGGTGCGGCCTCCTACTCCACAATATCAAACAGAATAACCAGAATGCCGATCTGCCCGACTTGCCAGAAAACAGAACTTAGTCCCGGCGGGCCGAATGCATAGGTGTCGAATTGCACCAGCAAACTCCGCGATCCATCATGCAGCACTTCCGTGCTTATGAACGAATTCAGCGATTGCGCTCGCACTTATCAAATATGTTTTGCCGCGCAGGTCACTCGCTTGGATGATTCCCAACAGCTGGCCCATATCATCTAAAACCGGGGCGCCGCTGCTTCCCGGTGCGACATCAAGATCAACATGAATTGCGTCGGCAACGCGCCGATCGCGATCGCCAAATGACACCTCCGCATCGGCTACCTTACCGCTGAGGCGGCCCACCCGAGGTGTTAGTTGCCCATCTAGTGACACAAGTAGCGCGACGACTTGCGTACCAAGCTGGGCGTGCGAAGGTGCGAGTGCAACCGATGCAAGCGGCTCATCGGCTGAGCATCTGATAATTGCAAGATCTAACTCATCGTCAGAGGCTACCAGCGCGGCGGGCACAATTCTGCCGTCAGGCAAACCCACTTTGATATCGCTTGGCGCAATACCCTGGATCGCATGAGCAGCTGTTACAATGACTCCGTTTTCCATGGCAACAAATCCACTGGAACACCGGGACGCTTTGTTGTGTATTGTCACAACCGTCGTCTTCAAATAATCAAATAGATTAGCGAGGGCATTTGAAGCAGCTTTAGCTACATCCGGCAGCCCCGTTTGTGCAATTTTGGCAAGCGCACCTGCAGAACCGCTTCCTCTAAACAGTTCTGCTAACTTGATCGCAATTTGAGCATTTCCGAGTGCTGAAATTGCTATGAGCGCGGCTTGTTTGCTTTCTTCGTTCTGAGCCGACAGGTGGGGCAGGAACTTCTCGACCGTCTGGACTTGCGCCACCAAGAGCTCACTGTCCTTTCGGTTCGTTTCAGCTTCTCTTTGCCGGCTATTATAGACATTGGTTGCATAGAATCCGATGAGAGCAACAAGAATCCCCGAAAGAAGCGGGCTTATGACACCAAACTTGTCCCAAGAATCCTTGCTTTTTGTTTGGGCCATTTCTTCTAGATCTGCGACTCGCGATTCAAGAGTTTGCGATTGTTCATTTGAGTTCGGAATTGGTGCTTGCGCTTGCGCAGAAAAGCTCGTTGCGCACAATATCGCAATCATCACTGTATACATAACCCAATTGTAGTGACGATATGTACAGCTATGCATGGGCGCTACATACTTAATATGCCCTCGTTGCGCAACTGAACTATCGATATTTAACGGCGCAACACCTAGCCAGGCAACTCGCCCTCACCCCACAATATCAAACAGAATAACCAGAATGCCGATCTGGCCGCCCTGCCAGAATGCTGACCGCAATCCCGGCGGACCAAACGCATAGGCAGGCACATATAAAGCGCGCGAGATAAAAAACATCCACGCGCCCCACACTGCAAATTGTCCGTTGAGGCCCGCCGCATGAACCACAAACAGCGCGGCGGCAAATTGTGGAAAGATTTCCAAAAGATTTCTATGTGCGCGCACGAAACGCCCGGCAATGCCGGTGACGGAAAAAGACTCATCGCGCGGTCCGGCAACCCAGCTTGGCCCAGCCTGTTTCAGCGTCAAAATGCTCTGCAAACCAATCTGAAACATGGCGAGGAAAAGCGTTGCGACAAGCGCCCACAGATCAGTCGTCATCATCACTTTCTCCATATGTCGTCAGTTTCAAATCGTTCTGAGTGCGAGGTATAGTTTTGCAACGGGCCACGCCACAAAAACCGCGAGAATGCCCGCCATCAAGCCTCCAATGGGAGAAAACAAGATGGTGTATGTCAGCGGGTCGAGACCAAAGGGAATTTCAACTTCCCTGTAGGCCGGGTTATTCTTGAGATAAATCGGCGCAAACGCGGCTTGCGTCCACAAAGCGAAGAGCGCCGTAAAAAAACCAGCCGCAAAGCCGTGTTTTATCGGCGCATCATGTTCCATCAGTGCAATGAACTTTGCGACAAGAACAATGGTCGCCAGAGCAAACCAGTGTTCATAACCATGGATCCAGGCGAAAATCGTCAGCACCGCAAAAAAAACACCGCTGAGTGAGAACAGAAAAACAAGCCGCCAATTCATTCTTTTCATGATCCATCCCTCCATCGTCAACGTTCAAAAATGGATGAGCGCCTTTCCATTATGACCAAATGAGGATATTGGTCAAATAGTTTTATTGATTGATGACAGCCGGAGAGCCCATGCCAAGGTCATTCAGCGAAAGAGAAGAAGATCAGATTCGCGAAAACTTACGAAAAGACGGCCGAAAACTGTTTGCTGCAAAGGGCGTGCTTAAGACCACAGTGGAGGAAATCGCCAAGTCCGCCGCCATCGCAAAGGGCTCGTTCTATAAATTCTACCCATCGAAAGAAATGCTGTTTTTCGAATTGCTTGAGGATGCGCAAAACGCAATCCGGGCGCCGCTGCTTGATCAGAAACGCTCCTCCAGGCAAAAAACGCGCGCGCATTTTGAAAGGCTGATTCACACGCTCTTCCGACAAATCTGTGATGATCCCCTGATCCGGTTCATGGGCGACCGGCGCGATTTACTGGCGATCAGCAGAAAGGTGCCGCCAAAAATATTGCTCGCGCATCAACAGGGCGATCAGGCATTTCTCCGAGCGCTCATTAGAGAATGGAATACTAAAGCAAAATCACCGCAGCGCGATGTCGTCGCTGCACGCATGACGCTATTGATGCTGGTCAGCCTGAAGCGGGATTTCGTGGGCGAGCGCTTGTTTCAACATGCCGCCGACGCTGCTATTGAGAGCCTCGCAGACTGCTTTTATAAGCCGACATCCTCACATCACGCCAAAAGAAAACCGATTTAACGCAAAGGATTTTGAACATGGCAAAGCCGACAATTCGGACTTTGGGTAAAGCGACGGCGATTGCTTTTTTTCTGGCTCTCTCCGCTTGCGCCGAACAAACCGAGATGAAATCCACCTCCATCAACACGGCCGAATGGTCCGCTGGCGTTCTTGACCAGGGCCGTGTGATCGAGGGCGCCAATCGAACATTGATTATGTCGGGTCAGGTTTCACTAACGCCCGATGCCGACGCACCTTTCGGTGTTGTCGTCAAACACCCAGGCGATATGCGCGCCCAATTTCAAGAAACGCTCAACAATATTGACCTTGTCCTCGCTGACGCCGGCATGACCCATGATGACATTATTCACATGCGGTTTTTCGTGACAGATATGGAAGCGGGATTGGGCAGTTTCGATGTGTTTATGGCGTGGCTTGGAGAGAGCGACAATCGCCCGCCGCAATCCTTTATCGGCGTCAATGAGCTCTTCCTGCCGGAGCTGATGATTGAGATAGAGGCGACCGCCGCGACGGGCGGCGATTAAACTATCGAATCAACGATAGTCTGGAATCCACTAAAGTCAGCAGAGAGCTCTTTAATGCAGTTCAACACTCCAGCGCCCGCCATTGCCCTGAACGATGCTTCTCTGTGGGGGATCGTCGCCGGCAATGTGTTGACATTGGTTCTCGCGATTACTCAGCAATGGCCGGCCAGTGAAATCATATGGATCTATTGGTGGCAGAGCGTTTTTATCGGCGTCGCCAACTTCTATCGCCTTTGGACAATAAAGGAATTTTCGACAAAAGGCTTTACGTCAAATGGTCAGCGCGTTCCAGAGACACAAGCGGGCGCGCGCTCAACCGCGATATTTTTTGCAGCTCACTATGGAATCTTTCATTTCGTTTATATGACTTTCCTGTTTTCGATGTCAGACAGAAGTGAATTGCTGCCGGCGACGATGATTGACAATATTCTCGCGGTCACCGCCATTGCGGGGTTTTTTGCGTCGCATCTCTTCTCACTGCGCTACAATGCAACCCGCGACTTCAAATCGAAAAAGCCCAATATCGGGTCGCTGATGTTTTATCCCTATCTCAGGATCATTCCCATGCATCTGACCATTATCATCGGCGGCGCGTTGGGCGCATTCAGCCTGATCATTTTTGTCGGCCTTAAAGCAATCGCAGATGCGGGCATGCATGTGGTTGAACATCACATTTTTCGTTCAGATGCACCTGCAAGCGCCCCCTAAGGCGCGCTGCTCTCAATCTGCACCACTCTCGCCAGGGCAAATTCGCGAAAGATGTCCTGATTGACCATGCCGAAATCGCGAAACTCTTTCGGTTTGGTATTAATGTTGAGCACAATCGCCATGTCGTAGTCAGGAAACACCAAAAGCCAGCTTTGCGCGCTATGCCATCAATGCTCTCGCTACAGTCGTTTCATCGACCAATTGCGTCATCCGAACGATCTCTCCTCGCCAAGGCGTATTTGATGTTTTACCAACGCCCGAGAAGGGGCGCTAAACATGAAAAAACTAATTGCCAATATGAGTGTTGCCGTTTTCGCAATTGCGATTGTGCACGCCGAAGAACCGCAAGCACAAACGACTGACTACCCAGCGGTAGCCGCAGCCATCGACGAAACCATGCGCGCCTATCATTATAATCCGGCGGAGCTTGAGGGCGCGCCCTATCAACGGATCGCGACCGCTGTTGCCGCGCTGGCGGAAACGGCAGAGACCGACGACGCCTTTATCGCCGGCTTTCGCGAAATCTGGAAAGATGGCCCTTTTTCTCATGTTGAATTCCGCGCAGCGGAACAAACGGCTGATCAACTCACCGCCTATCTCGATAATCTGCGCATCGGCGGCGGCGGGGCCGTGCTGTCATGGCAAGGCGATACCGCAATCCTCACCGTCAATACGATGATGGGTCTTGATACGATCGAAGAAATTGACGCCGCTTATGGCGCCATTGCCGAAAAGGGCGCCGACAGGCTGGTGATCGACCTTCGTGAAAATGGCGGCGGCGCTTTTGCAATCCGTCCGCTGGTTAATCATCTCACCGAGAAAACCTTCATCGCAGGCGGTTTTGTCTCGCAGCCCTGGAACACAAACCATGACCGTGCGCCGACATTACGCGACATGAAAAAGGTTGAGCCCTGGAGCGGTTGGTCCATCCGCACATTCTGGACCGACGCGCAGGAAAATGCGCTAACCGTCGTCCAGTTCGAGCCCAGCGAACCGGTTTTTGACGGAGCAGTTTATGTGCTCACCAGCGAACGCACCGCCAGCGCTGCGGAACTCGCGACCGACGCCCTCAAGGTTTCAGGACGCGCAACCATTGTCGGTGAGAACACCGCCGGCGAAATGCTCTCGCAAAAGATCTACGATATCCCGGGCGGTTTTCACTTAAGCCTGCCGATTGCAGATTATTATTCAGCAAAACATGGGCGGATCGAGGGCGCTGGCGTTGCGCCCGACATTAACGCCGCCGCTGACGACGCCTTGGATGTCGCACTTAGTCAATGACGTGACGGGCAATGACGCATTGGCTGCGAAATTGTTCGCTATTAAAAATAACAACCAGCCCTGCCGATATTCAATTAGCCTTTATCGGTGTGGAAATTTCTTGGGCGTCCAGAAAGACGAAGCTGAAATCTGTTCCCGCATCGCCATGGCAATTCATACAACCCGCCGATGAAAAATGCTTCGCATCCGGCCCGTCATCGATGCTCACCTGAAACGTTTCCATTGTTGTGTTGCGCAACCGCAAACTGTCAGCGCCATTGCGCGGCATAATCGTATAGCAGGGCGCGCCGTCGCGATCGACAAAGTCCCGCTGAGCGCACGATAATGTGCGGACTTCACGGGTATTCGGATTACGGGCGCCGCGCGCCCATTGAGTGTTAACGAGCACATAATATTGAAACGGATTGTCCGATTCTACAGACCTGATCATCCTTGCAAACTCGCTGTTGACGAACGTCGGCCCAATCGGATCAAGGCGCGTTACATGGTTGCGCAGTAATTTTTTCGCCTTGCTGGTTGCTGCAAGGCCCAGCGCTGTCTTTACTGGTTCCGGAAAGGCATTTTCCATCAACTGTAAATTAGCGCAGCATTCCGCACGCTTGCTGGAAAAGTCGGGCCGTTTGTTACTCGGCAAAATACCGGGACGCTGGCTTGCGCAAGCCTGTTGTGACGGTTTGAAATCCGGCAAATCGCATTGCGGATTGTATAATGTGTAATCCACACCGGGCGTGGGTGCCTGATTTGCCGGCGGGACGTTGTCAATATGTTCAAATGTTGACCAGATCCATTGCGGCGCATTTTCCGTCTTGCGAACCATGTGAAGGCCGATCAACCCGGCCTTGCCTATCAATGAACATTGCGCCGGTCGTTTGCCGCTTCCCGGTACATATTTCAGCGCGGGCACAGCGTAATACCGTTTCGCGGCTTTTTCTTCCGCAGCCGTGCACACTGGCCCCGCACACAGCTCACGCCAGGCTGCCTTGATTTCAATTGATCCGGCGCGGGTCAGACCCGTTCTGTTGGTGGGAAACGAAAAGTCTTTCACGTTTTTGGGACCGGCATAGCTGTAGGCGCCGGTATCCGCAAAACCATTTTCCGACAAGTACTGAAACTCATCCTGGTTGAAGCGCACCTCATAGCGCACGAGACGCCCTTCCTGATCGATCAGGATGTTAAATTGATTGCCGAACGCTTGATGGGTTTCATTGAGCACCTGATTGGCGCGGGTTTTCGACACCATCTGCAGGGCTTTAGGCGCACGTGACTGAAAAGCATCAAGCGCATCACCGCTAAGCCCATCGATGACGGATTTACAGGCCTCGGGGATCGCCGCCCGCTCATTCCACTGATCAGGTTTTACAGTCCAGTCCGGATCGCCCGGCTGAAAAACTTCGAAAGTTTCCTTATAACTTTCCCAAACGCGTTCGCCGCTCTTCACGGTAAAATACAGCGTTGGCGCCGGCTGTCCGCGCTGTCGGGGATCTGCCGTCCAGTTGAGCGCAACAAATGATCGCCACGAAAAGCAATCAAACATCCTTTGCGCTTCCACGGGGTTTTGAATCTGCGATGGAGGCACGGCCACATCAGGCGGCAATCTAGGGGAAGGCGACACCGTGCCCGGTGCGCAAAGATCCGCAGGCGTAATTCCTCCCACGGCGTCCGCTGGCTGATACGACGCTGATGCTTCGCGTTTTACAACCGGTTTGGTTTTCCAAAGCGCCGCGCCGAGCGACCACAAAAAATCCGCTTTCTCAACCGGATTATGGCAGTCCGTACAAAAAGCGCTTGGCTTACCGAAGGCTGGTACGCGTCCGCCCTCTATCGGCGCGCCGCTTTCTGTAACGCCGATCAACTCTTCAAAAGAAAGAAAATTTCCAAACCGGTTGAGATAGTAAAACCAGTCGCCGCCATTACACGTACCGCCAACGGTCTCGGGGCAATAACCGTCAATCTTCGCCATCACTGTCAACCAGGGTGGTTCCGGCTGCGATTCCGGTCCGGTATAGTTGAGCTTTGCAATTACCGATCCGTCTGGAAGGTCGACATCCTCCGGCGCAACCGGCATGTCGAGTATTTCCTGAAGCGCATCCCTGGCTGTTTCATTCACATAGACCGACAAATATCTTCCATGCTGGGGCGTTTGATGGTTGACGTGACGCGGCGCGGCAACATTCTGGCGTAGCCCTTCGGGTGCGGTGAACAACCACCATTTATCGCTGTCGGCATAATTAAACCCACCGAGACAGCGATTGAGTTCGACAGCGCAAGATTTGGCGTCAGCGGTGCATTGCGCTGCCGACAGCGAAGGCCCCTTCCCGGCAGCAACCCAGTCGCAATTGTCAGGCTCGGATGGCGGCGCCGCCGACATTGCAACAAAGACGACGCCGAATAACGAAACCGCCAGCGTTAAGCGCGCCATCATCACAAATTTTCGATCCATGCCGGACACTCCTCCATGCTCGTTTGTTCACCGAGAAATATTACTGCCCTCAAACGCAGACACGGCTTTGCAGCATCAGATGCGAACGCTCATGCGTTATTTGTTAGTAATAGGATGGAAATGACGGCGCTTCCAGTTAAATAGATTGGCGCTTTATTTTAGGCGTCGTAATTTGTGCAGGTGCAAAATATGTGTGCACAAGTTCAAATGCACGCGCCCGAGCAAAAAACACCAGATGATGCAGCGGGTTAGCATTTGTCAGCGGCGTTACAGCTTGTGAGATCAGACAATGCATTGTAACGCTTTGACCCATGCGACATACAAAAACAGTGGTGTCTATAACACAAAATCACACACAATTTATGACTGGTGCGGATCATGACGCCTGAAACCGTCATCAGAAATTACTTTGTCACGGCCGGGCTTTATACGCTCGCGGCAGCCCTGATCTGGGGCGTTAATACGCTGTTCCTGCTCGACGCCGGCCTTGATATTTTCGGCGTCTTTATCGCCAACGCTGCGTTTACGCTGGGCTCGGTGCTGTTTGAAATTCCAACCGGCGTGCTCGCAGATACGCGCGGTCGCCGTGTTTCGTTCCTCCTCAGTGTCGCTATTTTATTTGCGACAACGCTTGCTTATGTGGCGGTGGCTGAATTGGGCGGCGGCCTTCTGGCGTTTTCGCTCGTTTCAATCCTCATGGGGTTAGGCTTTACATTTTATTCCGGCGCCGTCGAAGCCTGGCTCGTCGATGCGCTCAAAGAAACCGGCTATAAAGGCCAACTTGATCGCGTCTTCGCCCGCGGCTCAATGATCACCGGCGCGGCGATGCTGGTCGGTACGGTGGGCGGCGGGATTCTCGGCGGGATCGATCTTTCCCTACCCTTTATCATTCGCGCCGGTTTTCTCGCCGTGGTTTTCGGCCTCGCTTATCGAACCATGCATGATATCGGTTTCACCCCGCGCGCCTTTCTACTCTCCCAATTACCGCAGGAAGTTAAATCACTCGCACAGCAAAGCATCGCCTTTGGCTGGCGCCAGCGATCTATCCGCCTTCTAATGGCGGTCTCATTCATCCAGTTTGGTTTTTTGAGCTGGGGCTTTTACGCATGGCAGCCCTATTTCCTTGAGCTCCTCGGGCGAAACGCCGTTTGGGTCGCCGGCGTTGTCGCCGCCATGATTTCGCTGTCGATGATCGCCGGCAATATGCTGGTTGACTGGTTCGGTCAGTTTTGCGGACGCCGCACCACATTGCTCTCCTGCGCCGCTGCTGTTCAAACCATCGCCGCTATCGGTGTAGGGCTTGCCGGCAATTTCTGGCTTGCCGTTGCATGTCTTGTCATTGTTACCGGCGCCATGGGCGTCATCGGCCCCGTCAAACAGGCTTATCTCCACCAGTTGATCCCTTCGGAACAACGCGCATCGGTCATTTCCCTTGATGGGATGATGGGCAGCGCCGGCGGCGTCGTCGGACAAACAGGGCTGGGCTTTCTTTCCCGCGCACGATCAATTTCCGACGGCTATGTCATGGGCGGGCTCGCCACGATCTTTGCCTTGCCGGTGCTGATGGTGCTGCGCGGACTTGGAGAAGAAGGCGATAAATTTGCCGGCGACAAAGCGGGCGCCAAAAGCACCTGCGCGCCCCAGGGCGTGCCGACAATCAGCCAGATGGATGGGACAGCGGTTTAACCGGCGGACACGGGCGACTTTTCTTCAGTGCTAATTAGCCTTTCCCTCAGCGGCTGCTTGCTGCGCCATATAATCCATATAGAGCTGATAGTTCGCGCGCGTTCGCTTTGACGCAAACACAACTTCGTAAGGCCGCGTGCGAAGAGCAACAGCGCTGTAATACCAAAATTGCCCTATATCGGATTCATGAGTGGTTTCACCATACGTGGCCCGAAACTCAACCAACAATGCCTCGTAGTCCTCTCGATCGAGCAAAATAATAACGAGGTCGAGTTCGCCGTCGCTGAACATCAGCTCCATAAACCGCTCTTTACCGCGATACATAAATCCTTCGCAGTCAATTTGCTGTTGTGAAGAACGGGTGACATCCAAAAGTATGTCCAACTCCCGTATGTCGCTGGAACTGCAAAGCGGTTCAACGGCAGTTTTTACTGTTTCAAGCGTGCTATAAAAATCCGGTATATCAGGGCGAAATTGTGCTTGTGCCGTTGTAACGGCGGCCAGCCCTGTAATGAGCCCGATTAGCATGTTTTTCATATTACCCCCATTCTTAGTTCTGAAACGCACAATGAAACGACGGCGCTTATATGATCAAGCCTTCATGAAAAGCTTACTCAGCGCAATCAATATATCCACAACAGTGGGAAATTGAGCATATGTGACAAAAACCCGTAAGGCGTGGTGTGCGCCTTTGTCGCCTTGGGACCGCTGAAAACAACTTCATATGATGGAGGCGCAAAAAGCGACCGCCAACATGTTTGAAATCGAAAAACGCAAACTCCCCGCCAACACCCTCTTGCAAAGCTATGCGGCAATAGAGGGCGGCTATACGGATTGCTATTCAACTGAAATTGACAGCGTTGTCAGCCTGTCAGATTTTGTTGGCGCATTTTACGTCACCTGGCTTTTTAAACTGGAACGTTTTGTCCTCAAACATGCGGCCTCAAGACCATCAACGGACAGCCAGGCCCGCGACGTCGCAGAAGGTAAAATCAATCAATTTGCCGCCTGGACCGTTGAACAACGAGAAGACCGTCAATTGCTCATGTGCGATATGCACAGCCGGACGCGCTCATGGTTCATGATTGCACCTCAACCGGATCAGGGCAAAAGTACAACCCGATTATATTTTGGCACCGCTGTGACGCCTCTCGCCCCAAAAGGAGATCGAAAGCCGTCAATCGGCTTTGCATTCCACGCTATGTTGGGCTTTCACAAGCTCTATTCGCGGGCGCTGTTGTCGGCCGCCAAGTCTCAGTTGGCCCGATTGCGGGACGCGCATTGAGTTTCATTCCCGCAGTTGTGGGGCTTGATTTGAGGATATACGGTGCCGCGTCGCACACGAGAGGTAGACCCATGCGCCGAATAATCACCATTATTACCCTTTTGGTCATTACAGTATTTGCCGCCGGTCCTGTTGCGGCGGAAAAAGAAGTGAAAGATGAGACTCTGCGCCGGAGCATGGACGAACTGTCGGCGTCAATCGCCGTCGGCGGCGCCGGATGGCAGACCTATGCAGATTTTCTTCATGCCGACTATGCACGATGGGCGATGGGGGAAGTCTATGAGGGCCGCAAGAAGTTCGTCGACAGCCTGGAGGAATGGTGGGATTATGGCATGCGCGTCGCGTCCAGTGACCGTGAAATCGTCGGTGTCGATGTCGTCGGCGATCTGGCGATCGTTCGTTTTATCACGACAGAGACCTTTGTCGGCCCCGACGGCGAGACTGCCGGCTTCTCCGGTTACGTCTCAAACATTTGGACCAAGGAACAGGGCGCGTGGAAGCTGCTCTCAGCGGACATTTCTTCAATCACTGCACCGTAACGAATTTAGACAACCACCGTACTGCAACATAGAGTCCAAGCCCTTTCTGCTACCGCTCATCAGGCAAGCAAACGTGGCTGGTCCGCAGCGCGCAGAGCAACAACAATATGGAAGCTGCAGGAATTTCGACGTTTCTGCTGGAACCAGCAACACGCTAACTGCAAGGTCGCCGACTCGAAACCGACGGGAGATCAATGATGAGAAAACTGATCACCGTCGACGATAAAATGCAGCAGAATTATCGTTACGAGCTTGCAGCGCCCGCAGGTAGAAAATTTGCCGAAGGGTTTCATCCAAAATTTTCGCCGAAAGAAATGCTGGCGCTCGGTGTCTTCGAAGGAAAATATTGCAACGACTGCATCGATGAGTTTCCCAAGAGCTGGTTTGCAAAAGCAAAGACCAGCGACGTTGCCGATCCAGCGCTAAACTATTTCAGTGTGAAGAGCCGGCAACCGCTGTCGGTATGGCGGCAAAAAGGCTGGATCATGGGTCCCGACCCGAGAGGATGGTTTCAGTGGTATTGCCGATATTATTTAGGCCGGCGCCACGATGAAATCGATGCAGCCCAGATAAAGCGCTGGCGTTCTTTCGCCCGTCACGCCGGTCAGATTCGCGCAAATTGTGAGCCCGGCGACATTTTTTGCCGCCCGCGTCAGCGTCAGGGCCTTCTTCAATGGTCTCATGACCCCTTTATATAGTCAAATAACAGCAATATCATCAAAGCCGTGGGAATATCGACCGGCGTCCGGCAGCAGCGCGTAAATTCCAAAGGAACGGTATCTGATGGGCGCAGGTCCTTTTATATGGAAGCAGGCCCCGCTGGCGTCGCAGGCGAAAGTTGAGCTTACCGATACCGCAATAACTGTCAGCACCAAAAATGTCAGCCAAACCATTCAACTAAAGGATATTACGAATGTCTATTATTACCGCGTGTATCTAAAGCCGTATAGACACAGGTTGCATGTCCAAATCGAAACAAGCCCTGGCGATAGCATTCGCTTCGGCGCCGCAGGTTTCGGTCCACCAAACAGCGTTCACGCACAAGAATGCAGAAAGGCCGCAATTGCTTTTTTTTCACATCTGGAGCGCACAATTCCAGACGCACAAATCTATGAAGGGGTGAAGCCAACGCGCCTGATGAAATGGATGTTCGTAGCGATTTTCGGATTCTTACTCGCTTTTGGGACTATACAGGTGCTCAGGGAGTCCTCGACGCATGATCTAACCACGACCCTAATAGGCGTCGGGATTGCGGCTACCCTTATTTCGTTTTCAATATGGCGGACACTACGAAAGCTCAGCCGTCCAAAGTCGATACCCGCCAAGTCAGCGCGCGAGGCTTTGGAACTTTTCGATCAGGAAGTTTAGTTACAGCTTAGTCGACCGCCAAATTCCTTCCGCAATAACGCCAGCTTCGGATCAATATAGCTTTTGCAGAACGGCCCGTCGGCGTTTTTCGCGAAATAGTTCTGATGAATGTCAGCGGACGGTTTGAATGCGCGAAACTCAAGAACGCGCGTCACCAGGGGGCGGTCAAAACTTGCCTGTAAGGCGTCAAGACAGGTTTGAGCACGTGCTGCCTGTACCTCGTCAAATGCATAAACGGCGCTGCGATATTTTCCACGCATGGTATGATCCGACATGCTGGAATGAGTGCGCAGATGGATTTCCATCAGTGTTCCAAGGTCAATGACAGCAGGATCAAAGTGAACAATGACGGCTTCTGAAAAACTGTCATCGGGCGCCGGCGCCGCGATAAATCCCTGTTCGACTTTTGATACGCCCTTCAGCGCCTGAAACACAGCTTCCGTGCACCAGTGACAGCCACCGCCAAAACCAATTTTCTTTCTCTTCGTCACTTGTGATCTTTCCGGCTTGCATCACGCATGCGTTGATCTCACCTTACATTGATGGACGACTTTCTTGATAGACTCGCCGCCCTGCCCACAGGTTACAGTGAAGGCATTTATGAGGCCCGCCGATATGGCGTGACCCTCACCGTTTCACCGGACAAAAAGCGCTGGAAGTTTTACGCCGAAGAGCTCGGCGGCAATGAGCATATCAGCTTCAACCTGTATTTTCTGTCTCAAGGCGCGCCGCGCCTTAAACCCTGCGAAATGCCGAGCGCGAAAGTCATTGCTTTCGTGCTCGGCTTTGCGCCGGTGTCTGATTAAGCCGCCGCGCCGTCCCGCTTCGGCAGCTTCCAGTCGGGCCGCGGGAAATGGCAGGTATAACCATTGGGTTGTCGCTCAAGATAATCCTGGTGCAGTGCTTCCGCCTCCCAAAAATCACCCGCTGGTGTTACTTCCGTCACGACCTTGCCGGGCCACAGGCCCGACGCATCCACATCCGCGATTGTATCTTCTGCAACAGCTTTTTGCGCGTCACTGAGATAGAAAATCGCCGAGCGATAAGAGCTGCCGCGATCATTGCCTTGCCGGTCTTGCGTCGATGGGTCATGAATTTGAAAAAACAATTCAAGCACATCGCGATAGCTGGTCATCGACGGGTCAAATGAAATCTCAATAGACTCAGCATGGCCGGACCCGCCGCGCTTGACGATGTCATAAGTCGCATTGGGCACATCGCCGCCGGTATAACCGACGCGCGTTCCCGTAACGCCGCGATGCTTGCGGATCAGATCCTGCATGCCCCAGAAACAACCGCCAGCCAGAATTGCACGTTCGCTATTGTCCACCATTATACCGCCTCCTCTGCACGCTCGAATAATTTCAGCAAATCACCATAGCCCTCATCCGCCATATCTTCGATCGCAATAAAGCGAAGCGAAGCAGAATTAATACAATAACGAAGGCCCGTTTCTTCTTTCGGTCCGTCAGGAAAGACATGACCGAGATGGCTGTCGCCGTCCCGCGAACGCACTTCTACCCGGCGCATGCCATGGCTGTCATCCGACAGCTCCACGACGTGATCGGAAACGATCGGGCGCGTGAAACTCGGCCAGCCGCAGCCGCTTTCATATTTATCGCTTGATGCAAATAACGGTTCGCCGGAAACCACATCAACATAGATGCCGCGTTCTTTGTGATCAGTATATTCGCCGGTCCCTGGCCCTTCGGTCCCACTTTCCTGAGTCACCCGATATTGTTCAGGCGTCAGTCGCGCGATGTCGGCGTCGGTCTTTTTATAGATCTTTGTGCTATCCATTTTCAGCCTCCAGTTTTTGGCGCTTCCTGTAAATGACGACAGCCCCTGCCGATTTGCAACAGGCGGATTTTGAAATCTCCGCGCATCAACTGGCGGAGAGACGGGGATCGGTCATTTTGTGGAAACGTCGTTGTTCCCTAGATAAGACTATAGATGCGCATTATCAGGTCTCGTCGCACATGATCGCGTCAATGTGATCGCCGGTCCAGCGGTCAGTGCGTAAGGCCAATGCGCGCAAGCAGTGTTTCATATCGCGGATCGGATCGAAGGTTTTCCATTTCCGGCGCCACTTTAAGCCACGCCATTGATCGGCTGCGCACGTTATACGCTTCATCAAGCGCAGCGAATGCTGCGTCCGGTTCGTTAAGCCCCGCATAAATCGTCGCCTTGTGATAAGGCGAGACATAAACCTTGTCGCTGAGCGCCTCGATTTTACCGAGCACTTCTTTTGCTTCTTGTGTCCGCCCCGACGCCGCATAGGCAAAGCCAAGCGCGCTTAACGGCAGCGCATGACCACCGCCTGCTGCATGCGACAATTCAAATGCCGCGATGGCATAATCATAGTCACCCTGACGCATATGATACTGGCCGATCCCCCAATGAACGCCCCAGTGGCCAGGATACATTTCCGCGGCCGTCTCAAACGCCGCACGGGCTTTTACGGTGTCGCCGAGCTGCAGATATTGCCAGCCCAGATTGACATTGGTCGCCCGCGACAACGGATCAAGCGCTCTTGCGGTTTCCGCCTCATGCACAGCGGCTTCCTGTCGACCCATAGCTTCAAGATAAAAACTATAGAAAATATGCGCCTGCGAGTAGCTGGGATTGACCGCAATCGCGCGCTCAAACGATTCTTCCGCGCTGCGCCAGTCCCAATCATATTTCAATTGAATAATGCCAAGAAACGCGTGCGGCTCTGCGCGATCCTGGTCGAGCCTTAGGGCTTCCATCACCGCTTTTTTTGCGGTCGGCATGCCTTCGCTCGGTTTGACCAATTCAAATCCGTGCCCGCCCAACAGGCAATAACACGCAGCCATACCTGAATGCGCCGGCGCATAATCGGGCGCGATCTCAATCGATTGGTTGAAATATTCAATCCCGCGCCTGAAACCGTCTTCAGTCATCTGGTTTAAAAAGAAACGCCCTTTTAGATGCGCTTCATAAGCGGCCGGATTAACGGGTCCCGGCGTGGCAGCAATGGCGGCGCCCTGCGGCTCTACATATTGCAAAAGCGACGCAACAATCCGCGCCACCACCTCTCCCTGCAAGGCAAGCACGTCAGAGATCTCCCGCTCATAACTTTGCGCCCATAGATGGCGATCGGATCTCGCATCGATAAGCTGCACCGTAATGCGCACCTGATCGCCAATTCTTAATATCGATCCCTCAACAAGATGGCTGACCCCCAATTCACCGGCGATCTCCGTCATCGGCCGATCAACATCTTTATAGGCCATCACAGACGTCATGGAGGTCACATGGGCGACGCGTTCCCTTGCCAGGCCGGTGATCAATGCGTCGGTAATGCCATTGGTGAAATATTCCTGGTCCGGACCGCCGGAAAAATTGCGCAGTGGCAACACCGCGATGGACAATAATTCTTCCGCTTTGCTCACATCGACCGGCTGCTCCGTGCGCCGCATCAAGAGCCAAACGTCAACAGTCAGATACGTCGCGATCGCCACAACACAGACGAGTATTAAGACGGCAGTGATTTTCTGCCTTTGGCGAGGCGCTGCGGCGGGCTGGGCGACACGCGCATCCGCGACGCTTTCGCTGGCGACGGCCGGCGCCGATCTGAACTTAAAGCGCGGTATGTAACTGCCCGTCGGCAGCTCAATCATTATCGGATCGTCAGCGCCGCCGATTGCGTAATATTTTTCCAGCTTTGACCGCAACCGGCTCGCCTCGACGCGCACAATCGAACTGGTCTGGGGATCAAACGAATCATCACGGTCAAAGACCCCCGTCGCAATCGTATATTCTTTTAATTGCACCGCTCGGCCTGCAAGCGTTTCTTCAACGACAAATGTCAATAATCGTTGCAGACGCGCAGAGGATGCAAATTCCGCAGTTGCGAGAATGCGCGCAAGCTGCGCCATGATTTCATCATGGGGCGGCTCATTTGGCGCGCCAGTATCGTGGTCAGGCTGCATAGTTTTTCCGCCCGCCGCTCGCTCAAGCTTGTCTCGACCCCACGCGGCGCACTTCAAGGCTAATGATACGCCCTATCCGCGTCAAACTGAAATCAGCCTGTTACCTGGCCTAACTATCGGGTTTTTATGCGTTTTATGACGATAAGAAGGGGTACAGCGGGCCGTTTATTGCGATGTTACTCGCGGTTAGAAACTTCTTTTATGAACTGGATGCGGGAAGAAGTTCATCGACCACGGCCAAGCTCCGAGTTTTCACAGGAGTTTTTTGGCCGAAACGCAACAAGGGAAGATCCGATGAAACTCAAATCCTATCTGGCCGCATTCGCCTTGATCACAGCAACCGGCAGCGCATTCGCAACCGGCCCGGCATTGGCCGAAGAAGCGACGGAAAAATCGCTCTATGACCGCCTTGGCGGCTACACCGGCGTTTCCGCCGTGGTTGACGAATTTGCAGACCGGCTGTTCCACGATCCGAAGATCGCACAATTTTTCGCCGGCATGGGCGATGACACGCGCGCGTCCTTCAAACAGAAAAACAAAAACCTCGTCTGCGCCGCAACCGGCGGCCCGTGCAAAATCATCAGCCGCAATGCGGATGTGGTGCATGGCGGCCTGGGCATTACCGGCGCCGACTTCAACGTTGTAGCCGGCCATTTAAAGGACGTACTCGATGAATTCGAGGTTCCGGCCAAAGAGCAGGACGAGCTGTTCGCGATCATCCTGTCGTTAAAACCCGCAATCGTCGATCGCCCCGACGAGACGAAACTCAGCAAAGACGCGCCTGCTAAGCGCTAATGAAGGCGCCCGGCGCAATAGCGCCGGGTGGGCTGCCACATTGCCCAACGCCGCGAAATTGAGTTGGGTCAAAGGCAGGGCTTCCCGACAGGCGCAAGATTGGCGCTGGCCGAATTGTCATGTAAGCGTTAATGCACGACCGAGGTTCAATGACTATCTGACGAATTCATAGTGCCCGCCACCGCATTATAACCAGCGTGTATAGAAACAATTAGTAAACGTATGAGTTGTAATATTAACCATCAGGCCTCATCATACCAACCCCATAATGGTAGTCAGACAAAGGGTACATAATGGACTACGACGCATTTTTCCGATCAAAGCTCGACGCCCTCCGCGAGGACGGTAATTACCGCGTTTTTGCGGATATCGAGCGGAAAGCCGGCGCCTTCCCGGCCGCCCACAATCATGGCGAGATCGGCCCCAAAGACGTCACGGTCTGGTGTTCCAATGATTATCTCGGCATGGGCCAGCATCCAAAAGTGCTCGCCGCCATGAAAGAAGCGATTGAACGCTGCGGCGCCGGCGCCGGCGGCACGCGCAATATTTCAGGTACAAACCATTATCACATATTGCTGGAACAAGCGCTGGCGGATCTCCACCAGAAAGAAGCAGCTCTCCTGTTTACGTCCGGCTATGTCTCGAATTGGGCAGCGCTCGGCACACTTGCGGCAAAAATTCCCGGCTGCATTGTTCTTTCCGATGCGGACAATCACGCATCAATGATCGAAGGCATTCGCCACAGCCGCGCTGAACGCCACATCTTCAAACATAATGACCCTGAAGATCTCGACCGCAAACTCTCTGCGCTCGATCCGGCGGCGCCGAAACTTGTCGCCTTTGAATCGGTCTATTCCATGGATGGCGATATCGCGCCGATCGCGGAATTTTGCGACGTCGCCGAACGCCATGGCGCCATGACGTATCTCGATGAAGTCCACGCCGTTGGCATGTATGGACCACGCGGCGGCGGCATCGCCGAACGCGAAGGCCTCATGGATCGGCTCACGGTTATTGAGGGAACCCTCGGCAAAGCCTTCGGCGTGATGGGTGGTTATATCGCCGCGTCCGCACCGCTTTGTGATTTTATCAGAAGTTTTGCATCTGGATTTATCTTTACGACAGCGCTGCCGCCGGCGATCGCTGCCGGCGCCTGCGCATCAGTGCAACACCTGAAAGAGAGCAATCAGGAACGCGAAGCGCAAAGGCGCAATGTTGCATTGGTGAGACAGCGCCTGAACGCCATTGGCATACCGGTTCTCGACAATCCGAGCCACATCGTGCCGGTGATGGTCAATGATCCGGTGAAGTGCAAATGGATCAGCGACTGGCTGATGCAGATGCATGGCGTTTATGTACAGCCGATCAACTATCCCACTGTGCCGAAAGGAACCGAACGTCTGCGTTTAACGCCGTCAGCGGTTCACACCGACAGCGACATTGCCGCCATGGTGGACGGACTTTCCGAAATCTGGTCCCAATGCGCGCTCGCCAGGGTGGTTGCGTAAGCGTTTCAACAGTACGTTCTTATCGAAGACGATAACCAAATTGCACGCGCCAAAGCATGCGGCGACAGGTAGAATTCTGCTTCGAGCAGGCCGGTAAACTTGCTGGCCAACGCTATGGGTTACTAAAGAGATTGATACCCATCAAGGCGCCGACGGCCTGGCGCCGGCCGATCATTCGGTTTTGGGGGTTAAGTGAGCTCGATGGTTTGCAGTTGTTGTTTCAACATGCTATTCGTCAGGGAGCCGACAATTTACTGACTTGCGTAATCTAATCGCACTGACTTGTCCGCATACTTCGCACAGTACCAGCGTCCTATTGTTGAGTTTTTGATAAATTCGAACATGCATTCGAAGACCGCGCGCCTATGCAAGCGTGTTGAGACCATTCGATTGCGAAGGACTATAGAAAACGATGCGCTGAATAATCTAATCCAGATGCTCAGTGAAGATTACGATGAAATACAGGATGGGCGACAGCGCTCCTGAAATGCAGTGGCGTTCAGGCGACGGCACGCGATACGCACTCGCGTAAGCACTGCTTGCGGTTTAAAATAAATGAGCCGGTTTTTTGTGTTTTGAATTAATCAAGGGAGATTTTTATGAAAATACGTAAAGCTATTTGGCCAATCCTTGTGGCCGCCCCGTTCATGGTCGCAGGCTGCGGCAATTCACAAAACGCCTCCGCCAGTGGCGACGCAGCCGGAGAACAATCGTCCTTTAAAGCCAGCTATACTGCGGACGGCGATTTGATCACACCCGAAAATTGGCGGGAGTGGGTTTATGTTGGCACACCGGTGACACCTCATGGCTTGAACAATGGGGCAGCGCCATTTCCGGAAGTTCATTCGGTTTATATTGACCCCGATAGCTGGGAACATTGGAAAAATACCGGCGAATTCCGTCAGGGCGCTATTCTCGCCAAGGAACTGACAATGCTTATTACCGACGGCGCCAATGAGGACGGCTCTACACAGCAGGTCTCCGGCCGCGGATTTTTTCAGTCAGGTGTATTTTCCGGATTGGAATTCACGATTAAGGATGCGGAACAATATCCCGACGAACCGGGCAACTGGGCGTACTACAGCAGCGGTCACGCGCCGGGCGTTGAATATCCAGACACAATGGAAGCTTTACCGACGCAAGCCTGCAATACCTGTCATGAGGTCAATGCGAGCGAAGACGATTTTGTATTTGTAAAATTCTACCCGGTCTTGAAGGCCGCCAAAGGCGGCTAGACCAACGCAAGTCATGCGTATTCGGAAGATCGGCGCGCTTTATTGAATGAATTCCGGTCTTCCATAAGCCAATGGAGGAACCATGAAATCGGCATTGACCGTATTGTTGACCCTGCCACTGATTTTGGCCGCGATCGGCATCGTCAATCAGGACGCTGCGGCGGAAGACGAAACGTCAAACCTCGCAAAAGTCGATTACCCGACCGATTATCGATATTGGACGCATTTAAAGTCGATGATCCTGCTGGAAAACCACCCTATCGCCGACACGTTTGGCGGACTTCACCATATTTACGCGAATGACGCGGCGCTCACCGCCATGACCGATGGCGAACCCTATCCCGACGGCGCCGTTTTTGTTTTCGACCTTATGGAAGTCGTCACTGATGACGAAGAAACTGCAACCACAGAAGGACCCCGCATCAGGAAGGATGTGATGCAGAAAAACGAAAAATTATGGTCTGAAACTGGTGGATGGGGATATGAGACCTTCAAGGGGCCAGACAACAAGCGCATCATTACCGATCCAGTTGCGTCTTGCCATGGTTGCCATGCGTCTCAGGAGAATAATGACTTCGTTTTCAGCACATTTCGAGAGTGACCGATTAAACAACATTGCAGCAAGGATGATCTCCATGAGGCGGATGGTATGACAAAATCTGACATTTTCATCGGCGGCGGCGCCCTTGCGCTGATTGCGCTTGGCGCTGGTTGCTCACAGGAAACGACAGCGCAGCCGGCAGGTGAGCAAACCTCATCCACCGCGTCCGCCTTTGAGCGTTATGTTGATGATCAAGGCAATATTTCATTACCGCAAAACATAACGACGGACTGGGCGCATATGGGCTCCTGGGCTGTGGCCAAAGATGGCGGCGTCGAAGGCATTCACAACGTCTACGCGCCCAAGGGAGACATTGAGTATTTCAATGTGAATGGAGATTTCGCTGACGGCGCGATCATTGTCAAAGAAGTGCGCGCGGCACGCGGCGCCGCCCATACCACCGGTGATGCGCATTGGGCCGAAGATATCCAGGTCTGGTTCATCATGGTCAAAGACGCTGAGGGCCGCTTTGCCGATAACCCGCTTTGGGGCGATGGTTGGGGCTGGGCGCTTTATGAAGGCAAAGACCCAACGAAACAGGTGGCGACCGATTACAAAAAAGATTGTCTTGGCTGTCACATTCCCGCCAAAGACACTGACTGGACCTATGTTTACGGATATCCCGCACTCGGCGCCGATGTCGCTCAATATGCGCCTCAGGATCAAGCCGCAGCGAGCGCCGCGGCCGCCGCCATGACAACAATGGCCGCCGAAGCGTCCGGTGATGCGATGGCGGGCGAAGAAGTCTTTGCGCGCTGCGCCTCTTGCCACTCCCTGACGCCAGACCAGCATAGTATCGGTCCCTCCCTTGCGGGCGTTGCCGGACGTAAAGCCGGATCGGCGGAGGGTTATAATTATTCACCCGCAATGGCGGGATCGGATGTTGCCTGGTCCGCGGAAACGCTCGACGCTCACCTTGCCGATGTTCCGGGCTTCATTCCGGGCAATCGCATGGCGACATTTTTTCCCGCAGGCGTTCAAGACCCAGAGGAACGCGCCAATGTTGTCGCGTATCTGATGGAAGCCGGCCAATAGATTCGGACTAGGAGCGATCATTCCGCTTGCCGGCAGATCAGGGAATGAACAATGAACAATCATGTCGATCCAAAATCAATTCAAAAACGCCTGCACATTATAGCGATTGTGGCTGGACTGATTTCGCTGGCGGGATGCAGTCAAAGTGCGAATGAAGACACCGCAACTGGCAGCGGCGCAGAAACCGGCGCGTCATCCGGCCCTGTCCCAACAGATTTTGACGCCCTCTTCGCCTATTTAAATAACAAGGAATATGAAAGCTTTACGACGCGAGAATCCGTAGCGCATCCGTCCCGCGGACCCCATGCGCGCTTTAGTTCACCAGTGCGCGTCTTTATGAATGGTGCTGTTGCTGCATCTCTTGAACTAGGAAATGATTCCCATCCTGCCGGTTCATCGATCGTCAAAGAAATGTTCATGGATGACGGCGTGACGCTTGAGGGGTGGGCCGTCATGGTCAAGACGCAAGACGATAGCGATGCAGGGAACGGGTGGTTCTGGTACGAAGTCACAAGCACGACCGATCCAACGGCGCTTGGCGGGGGCGAAGCCGGTAACGGCATCGCGCTTTGCACAAGCTGCCACGCAAGCGGTCACGATTACGTGTTGAGCAAATTCCCTCTCGAATAAATTCGCGCCACGCACCGTTGGCTGTGGTGTTTTGATATCTCCCGGCACCCGCCCTGTTTGTCGGGCATCAATCCCGGTTAGGTTGCCGCACTCACCTCTTTTTCACCACTATGCTGGTGCAAAAAACGACGGAATAGGCGGCATCCTGCGTATAATATAGTATATGGGATGGGGTCGGCTCGAGAAGTTTGATCCGATGGGAGTATATCAGAAATGTCCGCTTTGCGTAGTTACTGGCGATGGGCCGCAATATTGGCCGCAGTCATTATCGCCGCCGGGGTTTTGTTTCTGCGCGATGGCGCGGATGGCGCAGCGCCCGATGCTGACTATGAAACCGCGGCTGCTGATCGCGGACCGATCAGTCAGTCGGTGGCGACCAGCGGATCAGTTCGCCCTTTGGTCACCGTTCAGGTCGGTTCTCAGCTTTCCGGTCAGGTCGCCGAATTGCTGGCTGACTTTAATTCCGAAGTGGCGGCAGGCCAGCTGATCGCCCGTATTGACCCGCAGACCTTTCAAACCCGCGTCGAAGCCGCACGCGCGGAAAAGGCCGTCGCTTCAGCCAGCTTGACAGCGCGGCGCGCAGAATTGCGGCGCGCGCAAGCCTTCGTCGCGCAACGTAAAAGCGATCTTGACCGTTATGAAGGGTTGGGCGACGAGGCCGGCCTCGCCGATGTCGAGCTCGATTCTATTCGCGCGCAGCATCTTGCAGCGGTCGCCGACCTCGACGCGGCGCGCGCGCAAGTTGAAAACGCCGCCGCCACCGTCGTGCAGCGCGAGGCCGCTGTCATTCAGTCCGAGGTTGACCTTGGCCGCACAGAAATCAGATCGCCCATTGATGGCGTTGTTATTTCCCGCAGTGTCGATGTGGGTCAAACCGTCGCCGCCAGCCTGTCCGCGCCGGTGTTGTTTGAAATTGCCCAGGATCTTTCGCGCATCCAGATTGAAGCCGACGTCAATGAAGCCGACATTGGCGCGGTCGGGGAAGGCAATCCGGTATCATTCAATGTCGACGCCTACCCCGCCCGGAGCTTTACCGGCAGTGTCGAGACTGTGCGTCTCGCACCAACCGAACTCCAAAATGTCGTGACCTATACGGTCATTATTCACGCCGATAATCCTGGCCGCGTTCTTTATCCGGGGATGACGGCAACCGTTGAAATTACCACCGGCCAGCGCGCCGATACATTGCGCATCCCCAACGCCGCCGCCCGATTTGAACCGGCAAACGCAGCAACGCTATTGGAAAACAGCGGCGGCGGTCGTGACCGTGATCGGGGCGACGGTCAACGCCGTCGTGGCGGACGCACAGCTGCGCTTGCCGAGGAACTTGACCTTAGTGACGCACAACAAAAAGAACTGCAAACGAGAATGCGGGAACTATTTGCAGGCGCTCGCGGAGCTGGCGGCCAAAACGGCGGCGGTGGCAGCGGCGCGAATGCCGGGGATCGCCAAAAGCGAAGAAATGCTGTTTTAAAAAGCGTTTTGACCGACGCCCAGTGGCAGCAATATCAGGCGGGGCAAAAAGACCGTCCGCGACCCAAAACCATCTGGGTCCTGGATGTGGATGGTAATGTCGAACCACGACGGGTCCGCCTTGGCATTGCGGATCGCGCCTACACCGAAATCGCCGGCGGCAATCTCGAAGAAGGCGACACCGTTATCACGCGCAAAGCAACGCCCCGCTCATGAGCGGGCTCGGCAATCGCGGCGATGCGCTGGTGCGCGGTGTTGATATCCGTAAAACCTATAGGATGGGCGTGGAAGAAATTCATGCCCTTGATGGTGTTTCGTTCCAGATCAATCGCGGAGAGTTCCTGTCGATCATGGGCCCGTCCGGTTCCGGCAAGTCGACATTGATGAACCTTCTCGGGGCGCTCGATCAGCCAAGCAGTGGACTATTGGAAATTGCCGGCGAGCCGGTGGGCGCCATGACGTCTGACCAGCTTGCCGGTTTGCGCAATCGATCAATCGGTTTCGTCTTTCAGCAATTCAACCTCTTAAAACGCACAACGGCGCTTGAAAATGTCAAACTGCCGATGCTTTATGCCCGCGACCGCCCGGCCGACACAAATGCTGCGGCAAAAGATGCGCTTGATCTTGTCGGGCTCAGCGATCGGCTCGACCATCACCCATCCCAGCTCTCCGGCGGCCAGCAACAGCGAGTCGCGATTGCGCGCGCCCTGGTGAACCGGCCACAAATCATTTTGGCTGACGAACCAACCGGCGCGCTCGACAGCGAAACCTCGGGCGAGATCATGCAGTTATTTGCCGATCTCAACGAAAGCGGCGTCACCGTCATCATCGTTACTCATGAGCAAGAGATCGCCGACTGGACCGATCGGGTGATCAGACTGCGCGACGGGCTGATCATTGCCGATGAACGCTTGAAGGAGGCCTTGCATGTCGTTTCTTGACAGCGTCATCGCCGCGTTAAAGGCACTGCGGCAAAACAAACTTCGCAGCATATTAACAACCCTCGGTATTATCATTGGCGTTGCATCCGTCATCGTCATGAGTTCGATCAATGCAGGCGCCCAACAAAAAGTCGAAGAGCAGATTGCAAGTCTTGGATCAACCATGCTCTCCGTTGCGCGCGGCGCCACGCGGCGCGCCGGAAGGTCCAGAGGCGCCAATTCGGCGCCGCGACTTTCCGAACGTGACCTCAGCGCCATTAATGAAAACGTGCCGCAAATCATCGATGCTATTGGCGAACTCAGCATATCGACAACGGCCGTCGCCGGTTCAATTGATTGGCCCACGACAATTATCGGCGCCCATGCGCCCTACCCCGTGGTGCGAAACTGGCCCGTCGCAGAGGGCCGTTTTTTTTCAGAACAGGAAGTCGCCGCCGGGCGGCGTTACGCTGTGGTCGGTGAAACGATCGTCAGGGAAGTCTTTCAAGGCGGTAATCCGCTGGGTGAACAAATTCGCATCGGCAACGTGCCCTTTGAAGTGATCGGCATTCTCGCCTCCAAGGGCCAAAATCAATTTGGGCGCGATGAAGACGACCGCATCCTCGCGCCAGTGACAGCGGTGCGCGCGCGTCTTGCGGGACGAGATGCAACCGTTCCGGATCACCTTGATTCGATCCGCGTTCTCTTCGCCGAAGGCGCCGATCTCGCGCGCGCGGAGGCTGAGTTGCTTGATATCATGCGCACGCAACGCCGCATCCGCCCCGGTCAGACGGATAATTTCAGGATTTATAATGTTGCAGAATTCATCCGGGCCAGAAATGAAACAGCACAAACCTTTGGTATGCTGCTCGCGGCGACCGCCGCGATTTCTCTTCTTGTCGGCGGTATCGGCATCATGAACATCATGCTTGTCTCCGTGACTGAACGCACGCGCGAAATTGGCCTGCGTCTCGCTATCGGCGCCCGCAAAAAGGACATTCTCGTCCAGTTTCTGGTGGAGGCAGTCCTCCTTTGCATGATCGGCGGCATGATCGGCCTTGGCATTGGCTTGGGCGCATCTTCGCTGGTTGCTACATTGGCAAACTGGGACGTCTTGATTGATGGCAGTCTGGTGATCATCGCCATTGGCGCCTCCGCCGGCATCGGCATTTTCTTTGGATTTTTCCCGGCGCGCCGTGCCGCACAACTCAGCCCGATCGATGCGCTGCGTTATGAATAACGATGATGCGTTGATTACGTTTGAAACGTTTTCACTCATGATGAGATGGTGGGCCCGACGACCATACCCCTGCCATCGACGCACTCACAATATGGATACCAACGTCCAAGTTGTGGCGAAACAGTCATTCGCGAAAAACAGACCAACGACAAGTGTTGGCCCTTAACGGTCGTTCGCGAATTTCATGACAATGTCGCGTTTTGGGCGATATTCAGACATGCTAAGTTAGAATGGGCGCTAAATGCGCGCACCCCACCCGCAATGAGGAATTTGAACACCTATTTTTTGGCAGTGTGCCTCATGATGTTGTTTCATGCCTGGAGTAAAAGACGGAGTAGGAAACGGGTCTTCAAAAAGCAACATTAGTCGAATTTTCAGGGCCCGCTTGCACTTTCTTATGTTCTCAGGATCGTTCGCCATGTCCCGTGTGACTTTTTCGATCCCGCCTCGACATTCTCCCCGGTCAGACCGGAGTTGCTCCATTTTTTCTCGTCGAAAGAGTGAATGAGTGCGAAGCCCAATGAGGTGATCCAATACCTCATCGGAAACATGCGGGCCAAACACTGTAATGGATTCATCCAGTTTCGATTGGAGGAGGCGATATCGATCTGCAAGAAGTTTGGTGTGGGCGTAAGGGTCAGGCGCACCACTTCTTTGTGTCGTGTCGATAGGGGTGCCCAACCAATCTGATATCTCGACAAATGACACCTCTTCATTGTGCAACTGCGCGTAATAGTTTTCACGCAGCGGTGGCGGAAAACGGGCGTCAAATTGTTCGTCGACGGTACGATCCGGATTCAAGCTTCCCAAAAACATCGCGAGGGGACCATGAACGTCAATCAACGCCTGGTAGGACAATTTTAGTTCCCTCTCAGAGTGCCGTCTATTCTCCGTCGCGATGTTCGCTAGTTGAATAATACTGACGATTCCGGCGCAAAGAACGACCGCAATAGTCGCCCAACCCGTCCGTTTTAGTTTCTTGTTTTTGCTATCCCATGTATCGCCAAAAACACCAGCTAGACCGCCAATAACTGCAATTGCGACGGCAAGATATTCGATGCCCATTTTTTCACCCTTTTGGTTCTGCGCACATTATCGCCATTCGATCTAGTGCTGCGCAAGGTAAATTTTTGGCGAGAAATTGCCGTTCGGATGATCGATGCCTATGTCCGGTTTGTATGACATATTGACCGGCAGGTGTGGCGCCAACAATGACTACAAAATGCTACTTGCAACAAACCAACAGCTGGGAAGTGGGCCTTAATGGCCAAACCCTTCCTAAGTCTTGGTAGATGAGGCGTAGTCCTCGCCGACGATCTTCACAGACATTTCAGTTTGAGAACGACCCAACATTCTAAACTCGTTTCACCGCTCGGGTCATGCGCTAAGAATAACGGCGACGCCGACAAAAACCAATCTGTTGAACGCTTATGATGCAGCGGCAGCGACGTTCTTAACCCGCATCAGGGGAACCAACAGCATCAACAGATAGACCGTGTTAAAGGCGGCGTTGCCGGCAAAACCGGCAGCGAGCGAGCCGGCGCTGTCGATAAAGTACCAAACGAAAATTGCAATCAGCGCTGAACGGCGGATGTCTTCATCGCCTCTGGCGACGGCCGGCGCAATAATCAGGACCAACATAACGGACCAGCTGGCGAAAACGCCGCCGGAAATAGCGCTGAGGAGACGCGTTTGTTCACTGACAATCGTCGCTGCGCCATCAAGGGGCCAATCAACCATATCAAACAGGAAATTGAAGACGCCTGATGTTGGCGGCCAGGCGGCGCCGGCGATGGCGAGTGCAAAACCGATGGAAACATAACCGATGAGTTTCAGGAATTGGGATGCAGTTTGGGGCGACATGGCTTTCTCCTGTCAGTTGGGGCTGGGGGAGCATTGCCACAGAGCCCTGTCGTCAAACAATTACCTCTGAGGTAAGTGTCTTTGGAAGGCCAACGCCCTAAAATGGCGTATTGAGGAGGAACTGAAATGAGCGGAGCATTTGGTGACATATTGCGCGAATGGCGCGGCATCAGGCGTTACAGCCAGCTCGATTTATCCCTTGAAGCAGCGACATCGGCACGCCATGTGAGTTTTCTGGAATCAGGGCGGGCGAAACCAAGCAAAAATATGGTGTTGAAACTTTCCGACGCACTCGAAATGCCAAAGGCGATTGCCAATCAGGCCCTGAACGCCGCGGGCTTTGCCCCGGCTTTTCCGCAATTGCCGGTGAATGCCGAAGCGCTTGAGCCGCTTCACGCTGCAATCCGCCTGATGCTCGCCAATCATGACCCCCTCCCCGGTATCGCCATGGATCGTCATTGGGACATCATCAATGCTAACCCCGCCGCGGTCTCGCTTTTCAGCGCGCTGAAAATCACCGGCGTGGGCAACATGGTCGATGCGCTTGGCGCGGTGGCCGACAGCGACATTATCGAAAACTGGGAAGAAACAGCGCTGCTTGCCATTGCCCGGCTACGCACGGAAATCGCCCAGCTTGGCGGCGACCGCATTCTTGAGCGTTATGTCACGCAACTCGCGGCGCATCCGCGGTTGCAAGCAGCGGACATCAGCAAAATAGATTTTTCACAAGCGGTGATACCGTCAGTCTTCAACATTAACGGTCAGCGTTTGTCGATATTTACGACGCTCGCGCAATTTGGCGCCGTGCAGGATGTTCTCGCCTGCGACATCCGCGTCGAGCTGATGTTTCCATCTGATGATGCAACGCGGGCGTATTTTGAAAGAGCCTAGTGTAAATACGTCACCTTGACCCGGCAATCCCGTTTAAAGAATCGACTCAACCAAGAAAGCGAAGCCCGGATTCTGATCCCGATTGCCATCTGACTTCAGCGTCGCGCGAAAAGCCGATTGACGGGATGGCAACCCGAATATGATTGGGAAGGCTGCTCGCGCATTGCAATTTGATACGCGCGCCGGCATCGCTAAAATCGAGAAAGACGCAAGCAAGCTTTTTTCCGTTTAAACAATCAAGCACGCCCAGTTTATAAGCGTCTTCACGCTCTTCGCGATCTTTTTGTGCGAGCGGCGGTCTTTTGGTCATGGGGAGTTGCGTCGACGCCAAACTGTTACTCGACGCGAGCGATTGTATGCGGTCATTGAGTTTGTTCTTGGCCACAGCATCCTGCCTTTCGTTTTTCGTCAGCAGATGCCTAAGATTAGACGCAGGTTATTAAGCCCATTTTAACAGAAACCATTGGTTTGGTTAACGAAAGCCAAGCCTGCTACGCAGTGTTATCGCAGATTTCAGCGCCATTTTCACGCAATACATTAATATGCAGCGATCGGGATCGACTTGGCGTCAGATCACACTTGCCGAAACCACCCAAGCCGCAAAACACCGCCGGCGCAGCCCGGGAGAGGTGGGCTGCGCCGAGCGGCCGCCGCAGGAATCTGCTACCTGTGGCAATAAGTTTATAAAAAGGCGTCGACAGTCAGGCATGGTCTCTGAGGCCTGGTGTCTCTCGGCCTCGTATTATTTCCTAGTCATCGTCATCATCATCGTCATCATCGTCATCAACCGGGTCGGTTGTGTCCGGCAGGTAAAATGACTGGGTCGAAAACCCGATCCGATTACAGACATTGTTGCCGGCGCCGTCATCTTGCCAGCTGAACGTAACAAAGCTGAAATCGCTGGTGGCGCGCATCGCTTCGATGAGTTGGCCATTTGTCGTGTTGCAAAAGGCGCGCTCGCCGGCAGCATCTTCCGCCTGACAAAACGCAAAACTGAATATGCCACCTGCGCCATCTTCGATATCGCGCATACCACACCCGATAAACTCAGTGTCATTCGGCGCATTGCGCGCCGTACGCATATCGCCCTGCGCGAAATTGTTTGCTAAATCCACGTCCACAACAGCCGGCTGTGTAAGCCCGCCCAGCGCCGCGGATGACACAAAGGCGGCGCTAATGCCAGCCGCCATTAAACCTTTTCTTTTACTCATCATATTTTCTCCTCCTTGGTTGCTAAAAATAAGAGCCGTTAAAGTTGACCTTCGAGAAGGCCGTCACTCATTGCTTTTGTCAGTTGGGAGAGCGCAGCGCCCCGCTGATTCGGAGGCAGCCGGGCGATTTTAAGCTGGAGATTTGCCATCTCGCGTTCGCTGATGCGGCCGCGCCCAATATAATAACTCAAATCCTGTTGCAGCGATGCGCTCAGCTCTGCGCTGTTTGCATACATTTCCGCTCGGGCCGCCCGATCTTCCTCGCTGCCGGATGATTGACGATTTTCCGCAGACATGCGGGCTGCGAGCAAGTCAACTTCTTCGCGAATAACTTGTCTGATCTCCTCAATACTGGCGCCGCTGCCCGGCGGCGCTTCTTTGAAGAGTGAAGAATCTTTCCATCCGTCAGACGAGGCAGCCACCGCTGCCTGAGCCGTCTCAGCAGCAGCCGCAACAACAGTCATTTCGTCGGTACGGGCATCAATCGCCATAATTCGGGCGCCGAAAAACACCAGCAGAGCGGTCTGAATAGCGCAAAGCGCAATCAAATATTTCATAGCTCACCTCTGTCCGTCTGGTACGAACCGGGGGAGTAATGAAATGATGAACTCAAAAATACTAATGTGGTGATTGCGAGAAAACTGGTCAGTGCAATCAAACAATAAGTTGTCTCCCCCGAGATAAGTTCATCTAACCGCGAAGCAAAGTTCTTGTCAATTTAGTTTGTCAGCGCAGAGAGATGACAAGCCAGGAATGTCATTAAAAAAACACCGCGATCATTGCGTGCTTTGCAAGCGCCTGTGCGACAACAACAAACACTCTCACGCTGTCTTCGCCCAGGGTTTTCAACAATTGTGAAATTTTTCTCTAACAGCGTGGTGACACCTGTCTTTGTCGCATATGAACAGGGCTCCATGCGCAACATTGTGCGCCTTGTGTATTAAAACCACCATGCATGGCCATCAGTGAAAAAATTGCGGCGTGCGCATATTTCAAAATGTCATTGGCCACTTTGAAAGACCCAAAAGCGCCCCACCTTTTTTGCATGGACCACGCGCTCGAAAATATGCTCCCGGTTTTGACGGGTGCACTTTTCCGCCAACTGATAGTCCTGCATCAGGGCCCGGCCACGCCCGCCATTAGCTTCAAAAGAGCTGAAAATATGCATTTTCGGCTCTTGATTTTGCATATTGTATACAATATGCAATTTGAACCCATAATGATGAGCCCATGCAAGGCAAAACAAAATGCCGATTACCAGAAACCCCATTCGTGACGATGTACAGGCGGCGCTGCGAGAGATGATTTCCGCTGGAACGCTGCGCCCTGGCCAAAGACTAAAGGAAGTATCTCTCGCTCAGGAACTGGGCGTAGGGCGCACCCCTGTTCGCGAGGCGCTCATGGCGCTTGAAAAAGACGGCTACGTGCTCGCTGAAACCAATAAGGGCTGTTCGGTTGTTTCCATGACCGCCCATCGCATCCGCGAAGCCTATTTGCTGTGCGGCGCCCTTGAAGCGCTGGCGATTAAAATGACGCCAAAATTCACAGCAGAACATATCGATGAATTGCGCGCGTTAAACAACAAGATTGAAAATGCGAAAAGTCGAGGCGCGAAATATAAATATGACGCCGCCTGGCATAGCGCGCTGTCAAGGGAATGTGGCGGCGATTACCTAATCGGTATTCTTCATAATGCGCATATTTACGCGCGGTGTTTTGATGGCGGGGAACGACGCGGCATCGTGAACAGCACCCGCACCGTCAACGAACATGCAGCGATCACTGACGCCCTTGCGAATAACGACATTATCAACGCCGCCGGGCTCCTTGAAGACCATTGGGCCGGCGGCATTGAAACAGTCGTGACGTGGTTGACAACGAACAAACTGATCCAGGAAGGTGAAAACAATGACATCCAGTAAATTTCTGCCGGTCATGCGCAGCTTCCTGGCAGCGCTGGCGCTTTCTTTCGCTTCTTCCTGCACGCCAGCTGAAAATACAGCCGATACTATCGGGCAGAGCTGGTCCGAGGCGCAGTGGAACCACTGGCGCTATCTCCGGGAAGAGCTGGAAATTCTCGAATTGCACCAGCAGCTCTCACAGCAGCACCAGCCTGAGGATTTTGTCATTCGTAACGTGACACTGATCGACATGCGCTCACCTGCAAAACGCGAAGGTCATTTCGTTCATGTCGCCAACGGGAAAATTACCGCCATTGGACCGGATAGCGAAATAGACATCCCGGAGGGGCTTCGGGTCATCGACGGTAGTGGAAAATTTCTTCTTCCCGGCCTGACCGATATGCATGTTCATAATCTCGAGTCTCATAGCCAGCATCTTTTGAACATCGCTCATGGCGTGACGACGGTGCGCGATCTTGACGGTTTTCCGTTTCTCCTGGCCATGCGTGATGCAATCGTCAATGACACGCTATTGGCGCCAACCATGTATGTCTCCGGCACCATACTCAATGGATCAGATTTCGGCGGCTACGCCGTCAAGATCAACACCGAAGAAGAAGCGCGCAAAGCCGTGCGCGAGCAGCAAGCGCTTGGGTATGATTTTATCAAAACCCATAACAGCCTTTCCGCCGGCATTTTCCACGCGATCACTGACGAGGCAAAAAAACAGGAGATAGATGTCGTTGGTCATATCCCCGTTGACGTCAGTGTTGCTGAGGCCGTTGCCAGCGGCATGCGCGTCTTTGAGCATTTCAAAGGCTATATCAATGACAACACCCTCACCCTCACCGATGAAGACTATATCACGGCGACCCGCGGCGCTGACATCTGGAATACCCCGACCTTTGCGACCTATCGCAACCATCTGCGCGGCGATGATGCGGCGCAAATCCTCGCCAATGAAAGCGAAATGCAATTTGTATCGCCATTGTTACGCAAGAAATGGCAAAGCTTTGCAGATGAAACGCCAGACGCCGTGACCAAACTGCGTCAGAACATCTTTCCTATGTCCGTGGGGATTTTTACCGATCTCAGATCAATCGACGGCGCGCGCTTTTTGGCGGGTACCGATTCCGGTTCCTATGAGATGATGCCCCCAGGGATCGTATTGCTGGATGAGCTGTCAATTTTTGAACGCCTTGGCATGTCGCCCTTTGAGGCGCTCGAGACCGCAACGGTCAACGCCGCAGCAGCAATGCGGCGCGACGGCGACTTTGGCATCATTGCGGTGGGCGCCCGCGCCGATCTGTTGTTGCTCACGCATGACCCGCTGCAATCAACGGAAAATCTTAATAACCCTGAAGGCGTTGCCATTCGCGGCGTCTGGATGGGCCGGTCTGATCTTGATGGGATGCTTGATGGATTACGCGCTGCCTATGCGCGCTCAGCACAACGCATGACGGAAACTCGCGCCACAACGGACGAGCTCGATGATATGTTTGCGCGCATCAAAAAACTTCACGAAACGAACTTTCCCTTCCGGGATCATCACCTCGATCTTACCGCAAGTCTCTATACGAGCCTTAACCGGCAAGAAGCAGTGGCCGAATTGACAGCAATGAAAGTCGATCCGGCATTCGGATTTGATTTTTATAAGTTTGAATGACTTGTTGCAGGGGGCGCATCAGCTTTCGAAAATGCGCCGCAGTCAGACAATCGTAATTCAGGCGCCATTATTGATTTTTTACTTGACAATTTTTGATTTGGCTTTATCACGCGCCCTCCACCAAAAACCGGTGGAACGCTAAAAGGAACTTAAGATGAAACCGGCTCTATCAAAAAGCCAGATCGAAACGAGACGCACCGCGCTGCAAAATTTGCAGACCGCGATGCCGTGCACGCTCGGTTATGATCGGCGCCAGTCAGAGGGTTTTGTCATAAGGCGATAGATCTTATCGCATTTTTTCCGGTAACGGATGACGAACCCTCCAGGCGCCGCCTCGGAGGGTTTTTTGTTGTCTGGAGCATTTCCAAGCGAAGTGGGAACCGGTTCGCGTGAAGGAAATGCGACAAAAAAATAAATTGGAGTCGAAATTGCGATTTTAGCCGCCAACAACAGGAGGAAGACATGGCGGAGTTGGAAGAAGAAGCATTTGAAACGTTTGAAACGGGCGCTGCTCCGGTAAAAGCCTGGGTTAAGGGCGTGCCGATTGAAGATGCTGCGCGTCGTCAGCTTGAAAACGTAGCGCGTCTTCCCTTCATCCACAGCCATGTGGCCGCAATGCCTGACGTTCACTATGGGCGCGGCGCCACAATCGGCTCAGTGATCGCAACCAAAGGCGCGATCATTCCGGCGGCGGTCGGCGTTGATATCGGTTGCGGTATGACGGCGATGCGCACATCGATCACCGCTGATCAATTGCCGGACAATCTCTCGTCGATCCGTACAGTCATCGAAAAAACTGTACCGCATGGGGGTATTGGTCCGAAAGGCGGCTGGAAAGACGGCGTGCCAACGTCGATTGCCAATCGCTTTCAGGCGTCTGGTCTTGCTGACGGGTTGCTTACGATCGAGGCAAAGCACCCGAAGATTCGCGGCGCTAATCACGTGATCCATTTGGGATCGCTTGGAAGCGGCAACCACTTCATCGAGATGTGTCTCGATGAGGAAGACCGTGTCTGGGTGATGCTGCATTCAGGGTCGCGCGGTATTGGCAACCGCATCGGCACGTATTTTATCGGCGAGGCCCGCGAGGCGCTGATCAAGCGTGGGCAAGGCTTGCCCGATAAAGACCTCTCATGGTTCGAAGAAGGCGAATGCCTTTTTGAAGACTATGTGGAGGGTGTTTTGTGGGCGCAGGATTTTGCCCGGGCCAACCGCGAAGTGATGATGGAGCGTATTCTGGCGGCGCTGCGGGCGCACTTGCCCAAACCGCTCAAACGGTTCCGCATCGAAAAAGAGGCCGTGAACTGTCACCACAATTATGTGGCGCGGGAACGGCATTTCGGCGCGGATGTCTGGGTTACCCGCAAAGGCGCCGTGCGCGCCGGCGACGGGGATCTTGGCATCATCCCGGGTTCAATGGGCGCAAAGTCGTTCATCGTTCGCGGCAAAGGGAATGAAAATTCCTTTTGTTCCTGCTCACACGGCGCTGGCCGAAAAATGAGCCGAACTGCGGCGAAACAGACATTCACAATGTCTGACCATCGCCGCGCAACAGAAGGTGTTGAATGTCGCAAAGACCGCGGCGTCATCGATGAGACGCCCGGCGCCTATAAAGACATCGACGCCGTGATGGCAGCGCAGACTGACCTGGTGGAAATTGTCCACACGTTGAAACAGGTGGTTTGTGTAAAAGGGTAGACGGAATTCGCCGTCTGCCCTTCCAGGGCCGGCGGCGTATGGATCGCCGGCCCAGATCTTGGAGTGAGAGAAATGAAACTGTGGCGGCCCGTCGGCCAAAAAGAACTGGCAAAGATCAAAGCTGTCGGCATGGGCGCTTTTCCCGCGCGTCTGCCGGAACAGCCGATCTTTTACCCGGTCATGAGCTTCGACTATGCGGAAAAGATTGCACGCGACTGGAATTCGTCGCGCGCTGACCATAATTTCGTCGGCTTTGTCGTCTATTTCAAACTGAACGACGGCTATGCGGCGCGGTTTCAACCGCAAATCGCAGGCGGCGGGTCCCTAAAAGAACTATGGGTGCCTGCCGAAGAACTAGCTGCCTTCAACGACAATATCGACGGCAGGATTGGCGTTGCTGCGGCTTACATAAATGGCGTACGTGTTCTCAACGCGTACGCCCATGGAGAGTGTTGTGCGTAAAGATATGTTCAAAGTGATTGTTGAGCGACCGCGTCAAGGCGCGCGGTTCCGCATCAATCGTGCGCGCCTTTCGGATCATGAGGCGCTTCCGAAACGTGTCGGTATGAAACGCTTTCGTACGCTCAATCGCACCGACACCAAATGGCTCAACGAAAACCTTGCGCCGTTAAAGCGTTATCTGATGAAGCAAACGGGACGACCATGGAACAAGGTCTTTTCCGAGATCTGTGAAAATCTCGACGCCAATAATACGGTGAAGCAGCATGTGCGCGATCACCTCCAGGACTATGTCGTCACCAAAGTCGCGATTGGCCGCAATGGCGAATGGATGAGCGGCAATGGTTGGCCTTCATGGCGCGGCGCCAGTCATATGCGCTGGCATCAGCCGCTTTATGTTGATCCTGATGACGGTATTTTAAAGCGCAGCGACAAGCTTTGGAATAAGCGCGGTGTTGAAAAGAAACGGACACGATCAAAATAACTCTTGCCTTTTAATTTGAGTTTGTTTATGCCACGCAGCCTGTGAGAAAGGAGAATTCAGTTTGATACATCTGTGGCAAGACTATTTTGCACCGACACTGAATATCTCCGTCGACCACGCGCGTTAACAGCGCGACCTGGCCGGCGGATTGTGCCGGCGCTTCTAACAATATCAGCGGAGCATTCGACGTTCATTTGTAACGTCGATACAGGAAAACTGCGCGCCTTATGGGCGGCGCAGTGGTGAAAAGACATGACCAAATTATCGAAAAGTGCGCCCGCGCTTGCGGGCTATCTGTGCCCATTAATTGAAAAGACTGATCCCGCCTCGCTCGTCGGCAAGACGATCAGTGACTGGTGCTGGGAGCAGGAAGCGCTGTTCGGCGTAGATATCGGCCTTTTGCTGGGGACACGTACGAAAAATGGTGTCCGCAGGCGCAAACGCATCGAGGGCAAAGCCTTACCCCTCGCCGCGTGGCGCTTGCTTGCCGCGTTTATGGAGGCCTGCGCAAAACAATCACAATCCTGCCCGATTATCGCTAACGGCAAAACAGTCAGTCGCCTTGTTGGACTGGACGGCGTGGACGCAGATATCTTTGCCTTCGTCGCGATGACGACTGGCGAGCGTGCTTTTGAACGCCTCGTTTCAAAGATTGTCAGCACCCGGGCGCTGGAATCGGTGGATCTCATCGCAGCGATGATCAGCGTCGATGGGAGCCTTGTGTCTGACCGCATCAGCAATGGTGTTCTGACGCGTCTACAGCTCATCGACGGCATCGATGAGCGTCCGGGAACTTATGAACTCTATACGCCATACCGCGTTATGGACGCCTTGCGCACGCCATCACAAAAAATCGCTGACATTGAGCGAGCACTCCTGGGCGCGCCTGTGACGCCGTCGCTTGAATGGCGAGATTTCGGTCACATTGCGCGTGAACGGGATTTTGCAATGGAACTTGTTAGAGGCGCCGTTGAGCGGCGCGAAAAAGGCGTCAATATTTTGCTTTACGGAGACCCGGGCGTCGGCAAGACGGAGCTGGCCAAAACCCTCGCCCATGAAGCGGGCATTGATCTGTTTACCGTTGCCGAATGTGACGAAGATGGCGACGAGCCTGACCGCTTCGGGCGTCTTGCTTCATTGCGCATCGCTGACCGACTGGGGCGGCGGCGCGGCAACGCCATTTTGCTATTTGACGAAATGGAAGACGTGTTGGCCGGCGGTTATCTTTCCCGGCGGCGCAATCGAACAGTTCGTCAATCAGGCTCAAAGGTGCATTTTAACCGCATGCTCGAACAAAACGAAACACCGGTAATCTGGACCGCGAACAACATTCAGGAATTTGACCCAGCCGTTTTACGACGCATGTTGTTTGCCATTAAAATGCAAACACCACCAGCATCCGTGCGCAGCGAACAATGGATGAAGATCGCAAAAAAGGCCGGGTTTTCACTGCAAAAGGATGCAGCGCACGAACTCGGCCGTGACCACAAGCTCGCCCCGGCTTTTGCCCATGCAGCCTTGCGCGCGGCCGTCAACGCCAAAAGCGGCGCCGATGATCTTGACTTCATCGTTTCAGCAATTGCCCGTCCCGCAATGACGGATAAGAAAATGCCGCGCCGGCACACATGTGGTGAATTCAATATGGCGCTCCTAAATCCCGATAGCGATCTCGCCAGCATCGAGGCGCGCCTCCGCCGCGCCGACAGCCCGCGTGACGTTTCATTCTGTCTTTACGGCCCGCCGGGTACGGGGAAATCCGAGCTTGCCGGCTATCTTGCGGCTTGCATGAAATTTGAGGTGCTTGAAAAGCGCGCCTCGGACTTATTGTCGCCCTGGGTTGGCGAAACCGAACAAAATATTGCCGCCGCTTTTGAAGAAGCAGCGTCTGACAAGAAAATGCTGCTGATCGATGAGGCCGAATCGTTGTTTTGGAATCGCCAGGGCGCGACGCGCGCATGGGAGGCGTCGATGGTCAATGAGTTTCTTGTTGGTCTCGAACGATCGCCCGTGCCGGTCGCCTGCACAACAAATTATCTTGAGCGCATGGACGCAGCAGCTTTGCGTCGTTTCACATTCAAGATAAAGCTCGACTATCTAAAGCGCGATCAGGCATGTACCGCATTTAGAGACTTCTTTAACTGCGACGCGCCGGAAACCGTCGGCGGATGCAGCTTTTTGACGCCGGGTGATTTCGCGATTGTGAAACGGCAATTGCGGTTCTGCGAGGATGGCGACCGTGACGCATCAAAGATTGCCGCAATGCTCGAGGCCGAAGCTGCTGTGAAACAAAAGGGCGCCGCCCGCATTGGGTTTTGAGCGCGGTGTGGTAGGAACGCCGACATGAAAATGAACGACATATCTTCGATGATTAACGACAATATCGCTGAACAGATCGGCTTGAAACTCGACGAAATCGAGAGCGCCGAGAATATCCGGATATTATTCGCAATCGAATCCGGCAGCCGCGCCTGGGGATTTCCCTCGCCGGACTCTGATTATGATGTGCGGTTTGTTTATGTCCGCACGCCGGAATGGTATTTGTCGATTGACGATCGACGCGATGTCATTGAACTGCCGATTGAGGGCGATCTCGATATCAATGGCTGGGACCTGAAAAAGGCATTGCAACTGTTGATTAAACCCAATCCGGTGCTGCTCGAGTGGTTGCGTTCGCCGATCATTTATCGTGCTGATGAGCCCGCCATGCAGCAGATTGCAGCGCTTGGCGAAAAGACAGCGCATCAGCGCCCTTCGGCTTACCATTATCTGCATCTGGCGGAGTCTCAATACAGGCGCTTTATCAGCACTGAAGAAAACGTGCGCATAAAAAAATACTTCTATGCGCTGCGACCCGCATTAGCGTTACGGTGGTTGCGAAACCGCGCTGATAAGCCGGTGCCGATGAATTTTGCGGCGCTTCGTGCAGGCGCCGCCCTCCCCGATGACGTATCGGCGTTTCTCGACACGTTGCTGGAAAAGAAAGCGCAGACGAAGGAACTCGGCGCGGGACCGCGCCATGCGGCCCTTGATGCGTTGATCGAACAGGAGATTACCCACGCCAAAGCAAGCATGAATGAGCTACCGCCATTAAGTCGCGGCCTGTTGGATGAAGCAAATGTCTTGTTCCGCATTCTTGTTCATAGAGACGCTTCATGCTCCTGACCATCTCGACGACACATCAGCCAGCGACGGATCTCGGCTTTCTGCTCCATAAGAACCCGGACAAAATGCATGAAGTCGATCTCGCTTTTGGCAAGGTCGTCATGGCCTATCCGGAGGCAAGTGATGAAAAATGCACTTTTGCAATGACGCTGGACGTAGACCCAATATCGCTGGTGCGCGGCAAAAATCGCGGACAAGGCCTCCTTGATCAATATGTCAATGACCGGCCCTATGCTGCGGCGTCTTTCTTTTCCGTCGCGATCGCGCGCGCCCTTAACACCGCCTTTGCAGGGCGATCGAAGAATCGCCAGGAATTGGCGGACAGCGCTATCCCGTTCAGTGTTGTGCTAACGCCAGTTCCCGCGCGCGGCAGCGACGGCGTTGTCGAGCGATTGTTTCAACCGCTGGGCTATAATGTTGAAACACAATCTCACCTGCTTGACGATCAGAATCCGGACTGGGGCGACAGCGCCTATGTAACGCTGACACTCTCGGGCAAGATCAGATTGCAGGACCTGCTCACACATCTCTATGTGCTGTTGCCGGTGCTCGATAATTCGAAACATTATTATGTCGATCAGGACGAGGTCGATAAACTGCTTAAAAAGGGTGAGAGCTGGCTCGCTGATCATCCAGAAAAGGATTTTATCGTCAGCCGCTATCTGAAGCGACGCGGAGGTCTTGTACGCGACGCCCAGGAACGGCTGGAGCAAATGGCGCGCCTCACTGACAATGCTGTCGATGATGTGGACGTCGTTGACGAAAAACGCGAGGCGCAGGAAGAGGCGCTGGAAAAACCGATCCGCCTCAATGACCTGCGCATGGAGGCAGTCGCAGCAACGCTCGCTGAACACGGCGCCAAAAAGATTATCGATCTTGGCTGCGGCGAAGGTAAATTGTTGCGCGTGCTTCTCAGCAATAAACAGTTTACGGATATTGTCGGCGTTGACGCCTCTTTGCGTGCGTTGGATATTGCTGAACGCCGCTTAAGGCTCGATCAAATGTCAGAGCGTCAGCGACAGCGTATCACTTTGATGCACGGCGCCCTCACCTATCGCGACCGCCGCCTGGAAAACTTTGACGCGGCGGCGCTCGTCGAAGTAATTGAACACATCGATCCAGATCGCCTGCCTGCGCTGGAACGCGCAATCTTTGAATTTTCAAAACCGGGCGTTGTCATCGTCACAACCCCGAACCGCGAATATAATGCGCTGTTTGAAAATATGCCCGAAGGAAAGCTCCGTCATGGAGACCACCGTTTTGAATGGACCCGCGCAGAATTTCAGGCATGGGCGACAAAAACTGCTGAGACATTCGGCTATGAATTTGAGATCAGCTTTATCGGCGAGGAAGACGAAAATTACGGCGCCCCGACGCAAATGGCTGTTTTTGAGAGGTGTGTATCATGACCGATATCTCCCTCCCCGACTTTTGTCTTGTGGTCCTGATTGGCGCGTCTGGTTCAGGCAAGTCCACATTTGCACACAAGCATTTTCTTTCGACCGAGATTATCTCGTCCGATCAATGCCGCGGCATGGTCGCTGATGATGAAAATGATCAAACGGCGACCGGGCCGGCATTCGACCTGGTGAAATATATTGCTGAACAGCGCCTCGCCAGCCGGCGCCTGACGGTGATCGACGCTACCAATGTGCGCCCCGAAGATCGCAAACAATATGTGACCCTCGCCAAAAAATATCACGCCCTGCCCATCGCTCTTGTGATCAATCCCGGCGAAAGCATCTGCCATGATCGTAACAAAACGCGGCCCGACCGGCAGTTCGGGCCTCATGTAGTGCGCAATCAGATGCGGTCTTTAAAGCGCGGCATTCGGGGCTTGAAGCGCGAAGGCTTCCGCCAGATTGATGAATTCCGAAACACCGCCGATATCGACGCCGTCAACATCACCCGTCAGCCATTATGGACGGACAAGCGCACCGAGACCGGTCCCTTCGACATCATCGGCGATATTCACGGCTGCTGCGACGAATTGGAAACACTACTGCAAACGCTCGGCTACAGCGTCGCCTTTAATGGCGCCGGCGATGAGCGCACCGTGACCGTGAATGCGCCGCCGGACCGACGCGTTATCTTTGTCGGCGACCTTGTGGATCGCGGGCCGCGCTCCCCCGATGTCCTGCGCCTTGTCATGGCGATGGTTGAAGCGGGTACGGCGCTTTGTGTGGTCGGTAATCATGAACACAAATTTCTGCAATGGATGAATGGCAAAAATGTCAAAATCTCCCATGGCCGCGCCGAAACCATTGAACAGATCGAAAAGGAATCCGATCTATTCAGGGAACAGGTGCGAACATTTCTTGATCGCCTTGTCAGCCATTACTGGCTTGATGGCGGCAAACTATGTGTTGCTCATGCCGGGTTAAACGAAGCGATGATCGGCCGCGCCTCCGGTGCGGTACGTGCGTTTGCCATGTATGGAGAGACCACTGGCGAGACCGATGAGTTTGGTTTTCCCGTGCGTTACAACTGGGCGGCCGACTATCGGGGCGCGACAAAAGTCGTTTACGGCCATACGCCAGTGCTTGAGGCTGAATGGCTCAACGGCACCATTTGTCTTGATACGGGCTGCGTATTTGGCGGCAAGCTGACGGCGCTGCAATATCCGGAAATGGAGCTGGTGTCTGTTCCCGCCGCTGAAACCTATTTCGAGCCGGCGAAACCGTTGAACCCGTCAGCCGCCGCGCGGTCAGCACAGGCTGAGCATGATGACATGCTCGATATGGATGATATTCGCGGCAAGCGCATTGTCGAAACGCGGCTTTTCCACTCCATCACTATTGCCGAGCCCAATTCTGCGGCAGCGCTTGAAGTGATGAGCCGCTTCGCCATGAACCCGAAATGGCTTGTTTACCTGCCGCCAACGATGTCGCCATCCGAAACAAGCGGCCAGGAAGGATTGTTGGAGCATCCGGACGAGGCTTTTGGACATTTCCGTAAGGAAGGCATCGCGCGCATTGTCTGTGAAGAAAAACATATGGGCTCGCGCGCCGTGATGGTCATTTGCCGCTCAAAAGAAACAGCGCAAAAACGCTTTGGCGTCGCAGAAGATGAAACCGGCGCCATTTACACGCGGACAGGCCGCGCCTTCTTTTCAGATTTGGAAACAACCGAAGCCCTGCTCGCACGCATGCGTAGCGCCATGGATGAAATCGGGTTCTGGGAAACACACAATACCGACTGGGCGGTCTTTGATACGGAACTCATGCCCTGGTCGGCCAAGGCGCAAAGCTTGTTGCGCGGACAATATGCGCCTGTCGCCAAAGCAGCGCATCTTGCATCAAGCGCAGCGCTTTCCGCCTTTACCGCCGCTGCAAAGCGCGGCGTCGATGTTGAGGGCATGGTCGATAAGATGGCCGCGCAGCAAACAAAGGCCGGCGCCTATGCCGATGCTTACCGCACCTATTGCTGGGATGTCGCAACGCTCGATGACTATCGCATTGCGCCCTTCCATGTGCTGGCGACCGAAGGCGTTGTTCATATGGACAAGGATCACCGCTGGCATATGGAGACGATTGGCGCGCTGGCGGCAACCGGCGATCCCGTTGTGATGGCGACGCAATGGCGCGTGATTGATCTTGGTGACGAAGCAGCCTGCGCAGATGCGGTTGAATGGTGGCTTGCCCACACCGCGAAGGGCGGCGAAGGCATGGTGGTCAAACCGCTCGACTTTATCTGCCGCGGCCGCAAAGGGTTGATTCAGCCGGCGCTCAAAAGCCGCGGCAAGGAATATCTGCGCATCATCTATGGCCCGGAATATGATGCGCCTGAAAACCTCAGCCGACTTCGCAAGCGCGGCCTTGGGCGCAAACGCTCACTGGCGTTACGCGAATTTACGCTTGGCCATGAAGCGCTCAACCGCTTCGTTGACCGCGAACCTTTGCGCCGTGTTCATGAATGCGTCTTCGGTGTCCTCGCCCTGGAAAGCGAACCTGTTGATCCGAGATTGTGATCGCCTCGCCGCTTAACTCAGCCCCATCTCCCTCCGCCGCCGCCACAAAAGCGCCAGCATCAGGGCCGCGGCGAGCATCAACATCCATTCATGGGGTTCCGGAACACCGCTGACGGTTGGCGCCGTAAGCGTTTCCTCTCCGGTATTGGCTTCACGATCAAAACGGTCGGCATTTTTCGACGCCTCTTCCAGCGCTTCACGCTGACGGTCATTTACAAGAACGATCATCGATGACCAGGGCGTGACGATGTCATGGGCAACCGCAAGCGCGTGAATGGCATCGAGACTTTCAAGATCCGTCTTCGCATCTTGTGTCATGGAAAGCGCGACTTGCCTTGCGGCGATGGCCGCGAGCGGCGATTTTTCCGACGGCACAATTACCGCCGCGTTTTCTTCAACCCTTTCCACTTTCCATGCATCGTTGCCGGCAATGCGCAGTCCCGCCGCTCTCGCGCGCATGCCGCGCAAGACCTCATCCGCAGTTTGCGCAACGCCGCCGCCGCTGCGATAAATCAGATCGAGCACCACATCATCATAAGCAAAAGCAAGCGATCCGGTATGAACGAACCACAGCGGCGCATTAACGGCGTCGGCATCGAACGCGGAATCAGTGAGATAAGCTGTCTCGTCTGTTAACACCAAGATCGCATCGTAATCTTCGTTGCCCCGCAACTTTTCAAATTCAGCCAACATCTGCTGCGGGGACAAAGCGCCGAAAAATGCAAGCGACTGATCGGGATCGTATGACGAGAGTGGCGTGGCGAATGATGCAGCGCCGTTGGCGCCAATCACAAACATCTCAGCGGCCACGGACGGATCACTTTTTAACTGGTTGATCGCTTTTTCTAACGCCTCGCCGTGATCGCTCATCGACCATGACGTATCAACAAGCACCGCGAGATTTAACGGCGTTGCATCAGGCGTGAAAGCGGACCGGCGCGCTGTAAAACCCTCCGGCAAGCTGCTTATCAGCACTGCCGAGGCTTCTGACCCTTCCCCCAATGGGCCTGACGGCAGCCAGCTGCGCGCATCCGCGGAAGCGCCGTTCAATGTTCGCACTGTTTTCTTCGACCAGAAAACATTGCGCTTTTCCAAAAGCACGGGCAGCGCGATCGCGTCGCCGGTTTTTGGAACATCATAGGTAAAGCGCATCCGCAGGGGTTCCGGCTGGTCGCCGAGCGCTTCGTCAACGCGCCGCCCCCTTACCGCCGTCGCTTTCGCCGGCACTGGAAAGGCGCGCAGGCGATATTGCCTTGGGCCAACCTGTTCCAGAAGCGCAGGGTCTACGCGCCGCTGCACTTCTGCTTCATAAACTTGCTGCGCCGCGCCGCGCGGCGCCACGACGAATTTATCATGTTTTGACCGGTCGGGACCAAAGCCAAGCCACAGACCGGTAATCGCTGCATCTTCGGGCAGTGAGAAATAATAATAGATCTCCTGCTGCTCATGCGTCTGGTTTTCGTAGATCTCTTCGATTTCCACCGACGCTTGGCTAGCAAATTCTTCAATGTTGATATGCTGCTCGCTGATCAAAACTGTACGGGCATCAATATCCAGCAACCCCGCCTGCACTTCGTCGCGATTCCAGGTCGCCTGCAGGGCCCGTGTTACTGCTGCGCGTTCCGCCTTCTGGAGCGGCGCATCAAAAATCTGCTGGTAAAGTCTTCCCGCCGTCCTGTCGTCATGTTGATCGCCTTCATATAACAAGGGCGACAATATCAGCCTATTGAGGCTTTGAACGGCGTCCGCTGCCGGGACGGGAGCGCCAAGCTGTCGGATATAGAGCCGCGCGACGCCATTCGTATTTTCGCGTGTCTGCAAATATCGGTAGCGATAGAGATAGGCGTTGAGAAGGTCGCGCCTGATCTCATCGCGCCTCGCGGCGATCTCATCACGCACATCAGCGAGTTCAGACTGTTCGTCTAGCCATACGATGGTCTGTGCTTCCTGTTGGCGGCCTGATTTTGCATAGGCGCTGATCCAGGCGCCGCCAATGGCAAGGGAAAGCACGACAAATGTGACCTTCCCGATATGTGGCGCCGCCAGGCCCATAACATTTCGCCAAGCCTGACTGTAATAGAGCGTCATAAAGAACGGCGCGACAATGAAAACCAGACTGCTGACAAAAAACAACAGAAAGAACACGACGAACAACGCGCCAAAGAGACCACTCCTCAAGAAATCACCAATATTCGCCAGCCACTCAAAGGAAAAGAACGCGACAATGAAATTCCAGACGCCTTCAAGCAGCATCGCTGCTACGGGCGGCGCATAGATCGCTAAAAACAGCGCTGCGCCGGCGCCGAAAACAAGTGTAATTGTCGCCGGCGCCGCATGCAGCAGCGCGGGAAAACGGCCGCGAATTTTGAACCTGTCATCATAGAGCGTCCATAAAAAGTAACCGCAGGCGAGAAGAATACTAACGAGTAAAAGCCCGGTACCCCAGTTGAGTTGCCGCAAAACAAACAGGCGAATAAGGGCTGCGATAAACAGGGGCGTCTCCACGCCGAAAAAAAGCCGCAGGAGATAAGCGTTGGTCCGGTTTTTTCGTCGAACAGCCAACACGACCGCAATGATTGGAATGACGAGGACCAGTATCAGGCTGATAACGATGCTGACCGGCACCGCGCTTTGCACAAGCGCCATGAAAATTAATGGGACAATGCCCGTAAACAGAAACAGGCCGATAAACAGAAGGAAAATGAAATTCCACCCCCAAAAAATCAATCCTGGAATAAATCTAGTCATGGAAAATGCCTCTCTCCCCAGCGAACAGCCCCGCCACATGTTGCTCGAGCTCTTTCAGGAACCCGGTTGTCTTTTTCATGCTGAAATTGGGGCCATTGTCGAATAATATTGTGACCATGACCCAGTCATTCTCGCCGTGCAGCGCATAGCGATTAAGGCGCGTTGTAAAACTGTCGGTAATCGTCGCCCGCGATTGCATCCAGTAAAATGCGTTCATCGCCGGATCGCCCACCGACAATTCGCGATAAGTCTTATCTTCCGGCGCTGTTTTCGTTGTCATTTTATTGATGGAAAAGCCATTCGCTTCAAAGCATATTTCAGGCGCATGCATCGCGGTCAGCGCAGACGAGCGAACCATCAAAACGGAGCCCGAATATTCCGCTGTCTCGAAACGCCACTTCATGGCGTTTGTCTGTGGATGCGTGTTGTAGAACCGGATTTCCGCAGGCGTCAGATCAAGGCGCGTGTAAACCTCCCGCGCTGGCGCTGACAATACTGGCGCAACGGTGTTCGCGTCACTGTTTACCGGCGCGAAAATGAACGCCAGCGCGACAGCAAGGAAAGGAACAACACTTGTCACCATTGCGCTTTGTGAAAAAGCCGCCCGTGGTTTTTCCGGTTGCGCCTGAAAAGATGCTTGCGGGGCGACGAGGGTCAGGAACCATGTCCCCGCCGCGCAGGCCAGGATGAAAAACAGCAGCCCCAGCGGAATATGAAGAAGCTCGGCAAGCGGGTGTGCGTCGTAAACTTCGATCAGCGTCACCAGGATAACGATGCGGGCGATATTGCCGGTGAGGAGGAGAAGAAGAAACGCCCCATAAGCGGCGAGCCATCGCGGTGACAGACGGCGGCGCAACATGAGGCTTGCCGCCAGAAAAAACGCCGAGCCGGTAAAGATGCTCTTTAATCCACTGCACGGCGCGTCAACGCGGGCGAGACTGTTTTCAAAAATCAAAACGTCGTGGGCGCTGATAAACGAAACCCCAAAGAGATTTAAAATTTCGGCTGCGGTTTCGGTCGCTGTGACACGCAGGAAAAATCCGGCGCCGGTTTGCGCCGATAGCCCGAAGGGCAGAACAAGAGCAATCAGCAAAGCTGCAAAAATGCCCGCACCCCACCAGGGCCGCCACCGCGGGACCAACCCGGCAAAGCCATATACGCCGATCAGCGCAAAAGTGAGAGACATTTGCGGCAGAATGTTGATGAACGCGCTCGCCCCGAACGCTCCAGTCGCGATTAACAGAGCCGGCAATATGTGTGGCTGTCGTCCACTTGCAGCGATGAAAAAAACAAGGGGCGCGCCGATGATCAGGGCAAGTATTGTCACGCCGGGCAGGTCGCCAATGCCGGCCATCTCAGCCGCCCATTCCGCCGCAGGCGCTGCGATCACCACAAAACCAACAGCCGCCAGCGCATAAAACAGGGCTGACCCATAGGCTTCGGATTTCAAATATGGCCCGGCGAAACGCAAACGACTTTCCCCGCTTTAAACCGCATGGGGATCATAAGCTGATTTATGTCAATTCGAAGGAATAAATTTGGCGCTTATCGCCTTGATCAAGGCCGCCGGTGTGCGGCGAGATCTGGTGTGACAAGATGGCAAAAGAACAAGAGACGCCCATAGCGGCGCCGACTAACGTTTCGTCAAGTATCGCGTTCGAATTCCGGCAGCTTTGTTCGCTTCTTCGCTTTGGTCTTTTTCTTTGGCTTGAGCGCTTCCGCGGCGCGGTCTTCGGCTTCCTTCGCAAGACGCAGCGCACGCAGTGTCTCTGTTTTTTTCTGTACCGCCCGCTTGGCTTTTTCAGCCTCCGAAACAGCGGCTTTTCTATCCATAGTGGCAAAGACTCTGCTCTCTGCACCTGATTTCTTTGAACTCATTTTTTACTCCGCTTCTGCAGCTGTGTCGCGAGTAAGATAATACTATGCGCGCATATGATGACTGCACTCGCAACACCCCCGCGAGGCAGAAGAAAGGCGGCGATCGGATCGCCCGGCAATTTAATCGAATAGCGTCGGTATGCGTAGCGAGTATCCGGGCAGGAGATTTGAGGCCCTTCCGGCTTTATTGCGATTGCGCCCGGAAAATAACGGGTTCAGGCAAACTTATGTGCTTGCTGGTCTTCGCGACACATATAGACATTCAAACCGTGTGTATACGGGAAAAAGCAAAACTGCCTTTATTGTCAGTAATTTAGCGCCTTAAGGGGCCTGCGCGCGAAATGCAGGCATCGCCCGTGCTTGTGGGATGCCCCCTGCGGGACCCCTCACCTGCCGCCCTCACCATCCCCAGCCAACAAAAAAACCCCGCAGACCGGAGCCTGCGGGGCAATTGAGCATCGACAAGTTTTGGTACAAAAGCGGGTCGGTTTTCTATGGGCGTTAGAAATGGAAAGCGATACCGCCACTGACCTTTACCGTGTCGAACTCTACAGTATCGACAACGCCACGGATGGAAACATTGTCGCCGATGCCAAATTGTACGCCGCCGCCAAACACATAGCCGCCGGCATTGTCGTCGGCGCCATCAAGCAGGGCAAGTTCTGCTGCGGTCAGGACCCGGCCAAGCAAGTCTTCGGTGATGCCCACCAGATTAAAATCAGTCCACTGATAGCCGCTGCGCAGGAAAATCATTGAGGACTGACCAACAGCAACGCCTGCATATGCATTGAGCCCATACTCGGAATCGATATCGCTGCTGCCAAGATCAAAATTTCCCTCGGCGCCAACAACGAAATTGCCGCCGACACGCTGATTGAGACCGACATAGCCGCCATAGGTGACGCCCTCGACGCCACTGCCAGCGGTAATCGTACCGATATCGTGGTACCCGACCTGGACACCGCCATATACGCCGCTCAATTGATCCGCGGATGCAGGCGCAGCTGCAAACGCAAACATTGCTGTACAGATGAAAGCAAGCTTCTTCATATGTCCCCTCCATGGGTAAAACCATGCGGGTTTTAGCTTTTCACACCTAATATGCAGTAAAACTGGCCGTAAGATGTCAAAAATGAAGTATTTTTAACATGAATTACTTGCTGTATGTAGATGGAGTCAGTTTTTATAAAATTTTACTTGGTTGTATGCCCATCAATTGCTGGCAGCGTCGAATTCATGAGCGCGAGGCGCTCGTTACAAGGGCAATAGCGGGTCGAAATCAGACCTTCGATGAGAGAGGTGCATTACCAGGGCGCACTATCGCTAATCGTCAGCGCCATGCGCCTGTATCCAAATGGGCCTTCACCAGCCCAATCCTTGCCGTTTGGGAACCGAACTTCGACCCCCTCTAATTCATCAGGGTCAAACAGCCTCATGTTGACACCCATTTGATCAGCTGACGGGTTTTGTTCTTTGAACGATTTTGTCAGCACCCAATGTGTGGTGGCTGCGCAGATCTCACAGGAATGAACCTCGACGCCGTGGGCCTTCTTATCGTGGCGCGCAACTGAGAAAGTGTTTCCGGTTGTTTTGACCGAGGACGATGGGAAGTAGCTCCATGCACCGCCGACTTTGCGACACAGGCTGCAATTGCAATCGTTAATAAACTCAGGCCTGGCATCAATCGTGACGCTCACCGCGCCACACAGACAATTACCGGTCATTATTCTTTCCTTGTCGCTGTAAATGCGTGCGCCTTCGACAGCGCCCGCTTTCAAGTCCATTGATTGTAGTAAGCGGCTTTGCAATGTCCACCACAGGCCAATAACGGTTGTTCAAACCGCAAGACCTTAGCGTCTGCCATGCCCCGTTGCAGTCACCTCGGACAGCATCAACCCTTGACATAAAATTTCTTGAGTTCAGCAACGTCAACCATCGGCGTGTACTCAATCCTGGCGTCTGCCATGGCGCGCAATGGAAACGTATCGAAATACACCGCTTCTTCGATGATGCGATCACCAGTCAATCTCATGCGATCTACGCCCTGCCAGGTTTTGCGTTCTGCACCCAAATCAGCACTGTTTTCCCACTCTATAAACAAATACTCACCGGCGGCTGCCCAACGAATCAATGACCATTGGAAGCCGGGTACAATAGTTTTGGTGCGGTGGTTGTTGGCAGACACCCATTCGCCGCGGATCGGCTCACTCAAAATGGGATGGTAGAGAATGCCATCGTCATGCCAGACGGTTTTCATCGCCAGCGGGTCGGTCGATGCCCAGGCGGCCTTATAGTTTTCAATGAATAGTTCCGTGCTCATGGGTGCCTTCGCTCAGCGGCAATGAAAGTTCAGGTCAACTGTGCCCGCCAGCTCTTAGCGATGAAGGGCTTCGTCCATAGAGGTCATGGAAGACCGCATTAAAGCGGCGCACACTGGAGAAACCGGACTGGTTGGCCACGTCCGCCATGGCGAGATCAGATCCATCGATCAGCCGTTTCGCCCGCTGAATTCGAACTGTCCGGGCGACCTGCGTCGGCGCGGCGCCAACGTGTTGTGCGAACAGACGGGTCAAGTGACGCGGGCCTACGCCAAGTCGTTCAGCGAATGCAGAAACCGTCACATGATCCAAGGCGCCTTTTTGGATGAGACTAAGCGCCCGTGTAACGGTTGTCTTCGTACCGTTCCATGCCGGTGAAAACGGTGCAGCCTCTGGCCGACAACGCAGGCAGGGCCGGTAACCGGCGGCTTCCGCAGCCGCAGCTGTCCGATAGAATTCGACATTTTTGGTCAGTGGCTTTTTGACTGAACATACGGGCCGACAATAGATTCCGGTGCTCTTTACCCCTGTGAAGAACAGACCATCGTAGTCTGGATCGCGGCAGAGCCGTGCTCGATTGCAAATGTCAAAATCAATCATGCAGGAATTTTAGCACATCGCAGCACGACCGGAATAGCTGCCTGCGCTGATGACGTCCGAATACGGCTATTACGAATAGCATCGGTGACGCGGATTTCGATTTTCTGCAAAATCAGGATCGTGGGTTAAGCAGGTCGTCGAGCACACAAAACAGTTCCTTTTGACGAATTCGCCCTGCCATTCCAGTCACCGGTCTTTCGCCTCTGCATTCAGTAAAACGATGTGCCCGATTTCAGCAACCTCATCTTCGAGCCAACGAAAGGCGACAAGCTTCTTTCCATCCGCCGACCATGCGGGTTGTGTATAATTAATTGACTCACCGAAGGTAAGCTGTCGCGGCGCGCCCCCATTTATTGGAATTACATAGATATTAAATACCCCGCCAATGCGGTTAGATGCAAAAGCAACCATCGCACCATCGCGTGATATCGCCGGCCAGCCATCAAAAGCTGAATTGTTGGTTAGCCTGACGCGATCGGTACCGTCAGGACGGGTATTAAATATCTCAGAGTTTTGTACGGTTTCACCATCTGCCGTCTCTTCGATTGATCCGCGCCAAATAAGGCGTTCCGTATCCGGCGTCATCGCCGCATAAGTGTTCCAGCCACGATCGGTCTTAACTATTTTGCCGTCACGCCCGTCAGCATTGGCGATAATGATGTCAGCACCATCTCCTGTAGAGTATATGCGATTGAAAACGATTTTCTTTCCGTCATCGGCCCATTCCGGGTGCATGTCATCGCCATCAGTTCCAACAATTCGTTTAACAGACGTCTCCGGATTTTCGACATCATCAGAAAAATCCAGAACATATATATCCCTCACAGAATTGCCGGCACGATCGGACACAAACATGATTTTTGATCCGTCGGGAGACCAAACCGGCATTGTATCGTTCGCGTCCGTCTGAGTCAGGCGACGAAGCACGCTTCCATCCATTTCAACAAGCCAGAGCTGCCACGTGCCGCTTCGGTTGGATTGAAACACAATATACTTGCCGTCTGGAGAAATGTCGGGATACCCGTCGCGCGGGTCTGTAACGCTGACAATATCCGGCGTTTGAACAGGAACCTCCTGAGCATGGCCATGCACAAAAACGCTAGCTGCAAATACCGCGAGCACAATTCCTGGAATTTCTAATCTCTTCATGGGTTACCTGACTTTTTTTGAGGGCACATGCGCAGTTGTCATCGCTAAATCGTAAGTCCCGTCGGAAATAGGCGGATCGCCGGACGCGCGCCCCTGAGGAAAGCGAAAGCGCCCGCCCGGACCGACTGGTCGCCCCCCCACGCTAGCCTTGCAGACGCTTACCGCCGCCGCACCCGCTAATGCCAGCATTGAAACCATAGGATTTCGCCAAGTTATGGCCATGTCAGCATGCCTCTGATTGTAGAATTCGGAAATTACCTCTAGGAATGTGCGCGTAAGAATACGCAATCGCCAGCGCGCGCACCCTTAGTTTTTTCTGATTTTTTTGTTATGCCGGCGCTGCCTGAGGAGAAATACATCTATGCGCGAAGCCCGCTGCTCAGCAGAGTTTTTGCTTCGCGATATTCGCGTCGTTGTCGAGGCGAACGAACTGCACAAACCTGCCGGTGTCATTAAGCTTGAACCGAAAATTATGGCGACATTGGCGTTCCTCGCGCGCCATCCAGGTAAAATTGTCACGAAGGAAGAGATTCGCCGTGAAGTTTGGGGCAGCACGATCGTCGTCGACGCTGCGCTTCTTCGAATTATTTCGCTACTGAGAAAGGCGCTGGACGACACGCCGCGCGCACCTCGGTATATTGAGACGATTTCGAAGAGAGGCTATCGCCTGATCGTCGAGCCTGTACCCGTGATGAAGCGAGAGCCTGCACGCGACGGCCCATCGACAACCCCAAAAATGCCTGCTTTTTTCAATTTCCGATTTATTCAACACGCCGCCCCCGCTATCCTGGCGTTCGTCGCACTAACTGCAGCCCTCGGCGCCGGCTCGCTCGTTGTGGCGACGCGTTCGAACAGCGACACTCTAGAAAACGAAACGATCGCGCGCGCTCAGTTGCACTATCAACAGTTCCGGGATGAAGATAACGAAAACGCGATTGCATTATTTGAAAGCGTAATCGACAGAGCAACGACCTCCGGCGTGGCGCATTCTGGTCTCGCGAGCGCCCTGGCGCAGCGCTATTTTATGTGGTCGGATGATCCGGTCGATCTACAAATGGCGATTGTGACGGCGCGTGAGGCTGTGCGGTTAGCACCCAACGCCGCCCACAGCCACAAAGCTCTTGGGCTATCGCTCGAATATGCGGGCGATTCCGCCGGCGCGTTGGAAAGTTATCTCTCGGCTCTTGAGCATGAACCAGATCACTGGCCGTCCATTGCCAATATCGGCGACATATATTTCGCGCGTGGGGAATATAGATTGGCGCTCAATTGGTTTACCCGCGCGCACGCAATTTCACCAGATCAGACACTAACTGCCGCAAAGCTTGGCAAGGCGGAGATGGCCCTGGAACATTACCCTGAAGCAACGAAATGGTTTACGTTCATTCTTGAGCAAAGACCGCTGCATCAGAACGCAACGGCGGCGTTGGCGCGTGCAGAGTTTTACAGGGGAAGCGCAGGGTCCGGCATGCGGCGCTGTGAATTCCTTCTGTCTCGCTTACCCCATGATCCGTCCTGCGGCGTCGCCAAGACGGATATGCTTATGGCGCAGGGCGACTGGGCTGGCGCTGAGAAGGCACTTGAAAAGTACACCGCGAGTGCGCCGCCGAAATGGGCCGATTACATTTTATTGCGTCGCAGCCAGCTCGCTTACTATCAAAACGATTCTCAAACGGACGCGTTATATGCCTTTATTGCGCGAGCAAAAGTTAATCGCGATATGCATCATATGGACAAGCGGCATTGGGCCCTCGCGGCTGCGCATGCGCTCCTGGATAATAGAAACGAGAGCCTCTTGCATCTTAATGCAGCACGCGCCTTCGGATGGAGCGATTCACGCTGGGATGAATTAGAACCGGCTTTTCAGAGCTTGCGCGACGATAATCGGTTCCGGGAATATCTTACGGGTCGTAATAATCGGCGCGATGCATCATAGGCCATGGGCAATAGTCCAATGGAGACGGACTATCAGATAAGATTCGCTGGCTGTGCTGATGACGTCCAAAAATCAGACGCTGGACCCATCCGCGTCAATGTCGCCTTTGGGCCAATCAAGGTTGTTCAAACCGCCGCCCTCACCCTGCTTTCCGCACCGCCAGTTCCAGCGCCTCGAGAAACCGCGAACGGTCTTTCTTTGAAAAACTCGGCCCCGCGCCGGAAATCTCGCCCATATCGCGCAGGTCTCGCGAAAGCTCGCGCATGGCCATGCCCATGCCGATATTATCGGCGGTAAAGGGCTTGCCCGTCGCGCCGATTACTTGCGCGCCGGCTTTGAGGCAACGCTCCGCCAGCGGAATATCGCTGGTGATGACGACATCGCCCTTCCCCGCCCGTTCGGCGATCCAGTCATCGGCGGCGTCAAAACCGTCCGACACGATGACGCGGCGTACATCAAACCCCACCGGCAGGCGCATGGGGGCGTTCGATACAAAATGGATCGTCGCCTGGTGGCGATCCGCCACCCTCACCGCCTCGTCTTTTACCGGACAGGCGTCAGCGTCCACATAGATGTTCAGATCATTTTTCATTAAGGCGAATTCACGTTAGACTAAGATGTAAACGGCGTTATCAGATAACATCAAAAGAGGCTATGGGCGTCGATGACTGAATCTCCTGCCAAATCTCCCGCCAACCCTACTGCCAAATCGACGACAGTGTTTGAAGCGCCCTATATTCTCGCCATTGACCAGGGCACGACCTCAAGCCGCGCCATCGTCTTTGATCGCGCCGGCAACATTGTCGCCGTCGCCCAGAAAGAATTCGCGCAAATCTACCCTGATGATGGCTGGGTCGAGCATGATCCGGAAGAAATCTGGCAGACGACGCTCGATGTATCGCGCGACGTCTTCGCCATCGCGGAAAAAACCGGCGAGATCGCCGCCATCGGCATTACCAATCAGCGAGAAACGACGATCTTGTGGGATCGCGCCACGGGCAAGCCGCTGCATAACGCTATCGTCTGGCAGGACCGACGCACAGCTGAAATCTGTCAGGCTCTGCGCGACGCCGGTCATGAAAAAGACATTGCCGCCCGCACAGGATTGCTGCTCGACCCATATTTTTCCGCATCGAAAGCCGCGTGGATCCTGGATCATGTTGAGGGCGCGCGGGCGCGGGCCGAAACAGGTGAGATTTGCTTTGGCACTGTGGACAGTTTTTTGATCTGGCGCCTCACAGGCGGCACATCTCATGTGACCGATGCGACCAACGCCAGCCGCACCTCGCTTTATAATATTCATGAGAACGCATGGGACACGGCGTTGACGGATCATTTCCGAGTGCCGCCGGCCTGTTTGCCGGAGGTGCTTGATTGCGCCGCCGGGTTCGGCATGACGGACCCTGAAATTTTTGGCCGCTCTGTTCCCATATCCGGCGTTGCCGGCGATCAACAGGCAGCAGCGATCGGTCAGGCGTGCTTCAACGCGGGCGACATCAAAAGCACCTATGGCACCGGCTGTTTTGTTCTTGCCCACACGGGCGACAAAGCGCTCGCGTCGGACAACAAACTCCTCACCACCATCGCTTATCGCCTTGATGGAAAAACCTCCTACGCGCTGGAAGGCTCGATCTTTATTGCGGGCGCCGCCATTCAATGGCTGCGCGATGAATTGGGCATTGTGAAAGACGCAAGCGAAACCGCGGCGCTGGCGGAATCGATCGACAACAATCACGGTGTTTATCTTGTCCCCGCCTTTACCGGGCTTGGCGCGCCCCATTGGGCGCCGGACGCGCGCGGCGCCATCCATGGCCTCACCCGCGGCGCCGGACGCGCGCATCTTGTCCGCGCCGCTCTTGAGGCGGTGGTTTATCAAACCGCAGATTTGATGACCGCCATGGCAAAGGACGGCGTGACGCCGAAAACCCTGAATGTTGATGGCGGCATGGTCGCCAATGACTGGGTGATGCAGTTTCTCGCCGACATTCTGGACTTGCCCATCGAACGGCCACGCGTCTTGGAAACAACTGCGCTGGGCGCGGCTTATCTTGCGGGGCTGCAGGCGGGCATTTTTGGATCGACCGACGAGATCGCGGAGCGCTGGCGCCTTGATGCGCGCTTCCAACCGGCCATGGCGGAAAAGACGCGCACGCAAAACATTAGCGGTTGGGAAGATGCGTTACGGCGAACATTGGTGTGAAGCGCACATCACCGCTCATCGAGTATGATTAAACAAAAGAAACAGAGGCATCACTCATGATAAAAAAAACAATCTCCCGCCGCGATGTACTCGGCGCGACGGCAGTCGTCGGAACAGGCATCACGCTGGGAACAGCTTCCAAAAGCCTGGCGGCGGCGACTGTTACACCGCCGCACACAGAAGGCCCCTTCTATCCAATCGTTGACCAGGCGGACAAAGATTTTGACCTGACCCAGATAGGAGACAATGATGTTGCGGCGATGGGTGAAGTTGTTATCGTTGAAGGCAGGGTTTTAGATGACGCCGGCGCGCCTGTTGCCGATGCCGTGGTCGATATCTGGCAGGCTAACGCCGCCGGTCGCTATGCGCATGAACGGGACCCAAATCCCGCACCGCTTGATCCGCACTTTCAGGGCTGGGCCATTCTCAAGTCAGATGCCGAAGGCCGCTACCGGTTTAAAACCGTAAGGCCGGGTGCGTATCCCGCGAGCAAGAACTGGACGCGACCGCCTCACATTCATTTCAAAGTATCCCGCCGTGGCTACCGCGAGATCACGACGCAAATGTATTTTGAAAATGAGCCACTGAATGACGTGGATCATCTCCTCAATGAGTTGCCTCAAGCCTTGCAGACAACCCTCATCGCAACGCGCGAAAGTGAATCGGCGCCGTTTCAATTCAATGTCGTCCTGGCGAAAGTCTGAGACGCAATTCACACCGCGCAACAAACATGGAGAAATCCCGTGTCGTTTCCCAAAAAACTCGTCTTCATTACACTCCTGGCATCAGCCATGCTCGCCGGTTGCTCGGGAGACAACACCCAGCAGTCCGCAACTAAAGCAATTGATGCGGACAGCTTTCAATGCATCCGCGACCTGACGCCCGTGCAGCGCTTTTTTGTGGGTAATTTTTTTGGAGACGTCGAGGCGACGGTGGCAGCAGCAGAATCCGAGACCGGCGCTGTCTACCCGCCCGGTTCCGTCGTTCAGCTGGTCCCGGGCGAAGCCATGGTCAAGCGCGAAGCGGGTTTTAATGCGTCGAGCAATGACTGGGAGTTTTTTGAACTCGACGTGTCAGCAGAAGGAACCTCCATTCGCGTGCGCGGGGTTGAAGATGCGGTCAATCGTTTTGGCGGCAACTGTCTTGAATGCCACGCCCAGGCGCGCCCGGAATGGGATATGATCTGCGGGCTTGATCATGGCTGCGATCCAATCCCGCTCAATAATGACATGATCCTGGCCTTACAAAAAACCGATCCGCGCTGCGCACCGATGGAACTGACCGAAACGGAAAGTGAGGCGCTGGCGTTGTTGATGCAACTGACGCAATAACGCGCAGGCGCGGTCTTCAGGGCACGCAAAAAACCCCGAGACTGAAAAGACACATTAAGCCGGGCGCTGGGGTGACGAGATGACAGCACGCTCCATGCAGGGCGTCATTAAGCCGTGAACTGAAGGACGTGATCATGAAAAAATTCGCACTGGCTTGTGTCTTGTTGTTCATCCCATTCAACGCCTATGCGGATGATACGATTGATGACGACGCGGCGATCCGTCATGTGGTTGCGGAATACATAACGGGCTGGCGCACCGGCGATGTCGAGCGCCTGCGCAAAATCTTTGCATTGGATCATGGTCACATTGTCTGGCGCGGCAGCGATGAAGACGGTGACGCGATCCAGTCCATGACATTTGGCGAAGCGCTCGAACGCGGTAAAGCCAATCCCGGCTATGGCATGCCCTACCGGATTGAATCCCTCGACATTATCGATGGCGTTCTCGCGGTCGTGAAATTTAATGTCGAGCGTGCGGGCAGAGGTTCCTATGTCGACTATTTCACGCTTTATAAAAGCAATGGCGAATGGAAAATCATCCTTAAAGCCTTTGCCTCTCGCCCCGGCGTGTTGCTGGACGAAGATTGATCAAGGCGCGCCGGCGCATCTTACCCCTGGGCTCCACACCCTGCTGCAAACGCCAGGAAAACATCTCCAGCGCAAAATCAAGCTTTTTTTTCCGGATTCTGGCATCATATTACCCGGTGGGTTTCTAATATTTGCAAGTACTGTTACTTGTTGCGCGCGCAATGTCGCTCCTGATAGCGGCGAGACACAAGGCGGGGAAATCATGAAGACAGATAAACTTAAGCGTGTACTGATCGGCCTTTCGGCAATTCTTTTTGCGGCGAGCTGCGGAAAGAGCGAGGAAAAAGTAGCCGAGGAAAAAGCCGTGAGTTTCGCGGCTCAGGGTGATGACCGCAAGCTTAGGAGTTCGAAATTCGGGATTACCGTCACGCCGCCGGAAGGCTGGCACACTATGGATTTTGATCAACTGAACAATCTTGTTGATACAGGGACCGACGTGGTAACGGCCGGTCAAGATGATCTCCGCGCCATGATCGAAGCAAGCGAGAAAAACTCCTATAATCTTTTTGCGATCCTGCAATATGAAAGCGGCGCCCCGGTCGATGAGAACCCCAACGTCATGGGAATGGCAGAAAATATTAGCGCCGCACCTGGTGTGAAACGCGGCAAAGACTACTTTTTCCATGCCAAGAAAATAATGGCGCAAGGCAATCCGACTTTTGTATTCGAAGAAGGGTATAAAACCCGCATGATTGGCGGCGTTGAATTTGACCAGATGGACCTGACCATGGAAATAGTCGGGATATCAGCCAAACAATCATATTATGCGGCCAAATACGAAAACTTCATCGTCACGGTTGTTCAGACCTACATGTCTGATGAGGGTAAAGAGGCGACATCCGGGATCATCGATACAATTGAACTCGATTGGTAACGGCCCGGCTTTGAGGCGGTCCTGCGGTTGAGTAAACGTCGTATCGCCGGGTGCTCCATCTACCGCCTTCGCCGCCATGCCCGGTTTTATGCCGAGCATCTCGGGAAACAGGTGGAAAACTCGCGATCTGTTTGGTGGTCGCTGAACGCAGCTTGAGATCGTCGGGACAAGCCCGACGATGACCTCAAAACACATAAATAGCTGATTTTACTAGCTTTCTCTCTTTTTTTGCTGCGCTGCAAAAATTTGGGTGAGCATTCTAATTTCGCTCCCTATCTTTACCTCACAAACAAGGAATTGGGCCAAGAGCGACGCCCCCCAAGGACCCCTGCTCGACCGCCCCTAACGAGATATAAAAGGAGCCACCCCATGGCGAAGACTACACAAACGACCGAAACGATTGAAACAACACAGCTGACGCCTGCCGACGCTCTGCGCAATGGCTGGCTTGCCTATCTCGGCCTTTATGGCGCCGCCTATGAGCGCGTGAAGCCGCTGACAGAAAAGACCGCTGGCATTTTTGAAGAGCTGATCGTCAAAGGCGAAAAGGTCGAAGCAAACGCTCAGGATGCTGCTGAAGACGTGCGCACTCGCGCGAATAGTTTTTACGGTGACAACTTTGCCGGTATTCGCAAATTCTTCCCGGAATTTGTCGCAAAATCGAGCCGCGTTGATGATCTGGAAGCTGAAATTGAAGCGCTCAACAAAAAAGTCGCTGCACTGACGAAAAAACCTGCTACAAAGCGGACAAGCAAGACGGCCGAAAAAGCCGCCTAATCACCATCAAAACTCAGTTGCGTATCCGGCGGGGCGTTGCAAAAACGCCCCGCTTTTTTTGACCCAAAATTAAGGCTTTCGGCGATATTTTTGCGGTGCAGCATAAGCCTGACGCGCCTGCAGCATGGTGATTTGCCAAGGGTGCGAAAAGAACCAATACTAAACTGGGGTAAAGCTAGAACAATCAACGTCTTGGGAGGCGGGCATGGCCAAAAATACGGACAAACTTGGCGATCGCGCCGCGGATACGCCTACGGCCTTGAACCCGATTATCGGCGTGCGCCGAGCCGACCTGATCAAGTCCCTTGGAGTGGTGTTGGGTCATGCCGCGCGCCAGCCGGCGCCGCTGGCAAAACATCTCGGCAATTACGGCAAGGATCTGTTTGAAATTGTCACCGGCGATTCAGAGCTGGCGCCTGATAAAAAGGATCGCCGCTTTCAAGACCCCACCTGGAAATATAATCCTCTTTATAAATACGGCCTGCAATCATATCTCGCCATGCGCAAAGGCCTGAATGGCTGGGTCGAAGATTCCGGCGTTAGCGATGCAGACAAGACGCGCGCGCGTTTTGTGCTCGACATTGTCGGCGACAGTCTCGCCCCAACGAACTCGCTGCTTGGCAATCCGGCGGCGATCAAGCGCATCTATGAAACCGGCGGCATGTCGCTGATCAACGGTCTCAAAAACGCTTATAATGACATTCGCCACAATAAGGGCATGCCAAGTCAGGTTGACGGGCGCCCGTTCAAAGTCGGTGAAAACCTCGCCAACACACCGGGCGCGGTTGTGTTCAAAAATGACATGCTGGAAATCATCCAGTATAAACCAACGACGGAAGAGGTTTATGAAATTCCGTTGATGGTGGTGCCGCCGCAGATCAATAAATTTTACGCCAATGATTTAAGCCCCGACAAAAGCATCGTGCGTTTCATGCTCGCTCAGGGTTTTCAGGTGTTCGCCGTCAGCTGGCGCAATCCGCAAAAAGAACACGCCCATTGGGGCCTTGCTCATTACGTCGCCTCGCTGGTCGAAGCTTCCGAAGCGGTTCTGAAAATCACCAAACAGAAAAAGCTCAATGTCTCCGGCGCCTGTTCCGGCGGCATCACCACCGCCTCTTATCTAAGCGAGCTGGCAGCCAGCAAAAATGATATCGTCAACAGCTTTACCTTGCAGGTCTGCGTTCTCGATGGGCGCAAGGAAGACAGCGAAGTCGGACTTTTCGTCACCGACGAAGCGATCGAAGCCTCGCGCCGCCACACACGAAAAAAAGGCATTCTTTCCGGCGATGAACTATTGCGTTCCTTTGCCTGGCTCCGGCCCAACGACCTCATCTGGAATTATGTGGTCAATAATTATTTGATGGGCAACAGCCCCCCGCCCTTTGACATTTTGTACTGGAATAATGACTCGACAAACCTGCCGGCGCAGTTGCATTCCGACTATATGGATATCTATGGCGACAAGCGCTTTGCCGAACCGGGCAATGTGGATTTCATGGACCACAAGCTCGACCTGACGAAAGTCAAACAGGACAGCTTTATGGTCGCGGCGGTCACTGACCACATCACACCCTGGCGCGCGTGCTATCGCAATGTGCATTTGTTTGGCGGCAAGACGGAATTTTATCTCTCTAACAGCGGCCACATTCAGGCGCTGTTGAACCCGCCGGGCAATCCAAAATCCAACTACTTTTCCAATGATGATTTACCAGCAGATGCCGATGAATGGCTCGAGGGCGCGAAACAAGTGTCAGGCTCGTGGTGGCCGCGCTGGACCGAATGGCTTGGTGAGCGCGCCGGCGAGAAAAAGCCTGCGCCGAAGAATCTTGGCAATAAAAGTTTCACGCCAATTTCAAAGGCGCCGGGTGAATATGTGTTTGGATGACGCAGAGCGTTTTCAGCAAAAGTGGATACCGGTGTTGCGGTTCGAAAACGCGACCAAACAATAATACTTAGAACTGGAAGTAGCGTGACTGACGAAAAACATCATCTGCCGGAGATCGGTTTCGAGAAAATCGGCCTGCAAAAACTCCGGACCGCGATCTGGCGTTCAACAGCGCCCGTCAAAAAAACGCCGCTGCTGTTTTTTAACGGCGTCGGCGCCAATCTTGAGATCGCCCAGCCGCTTGGCGACCTTTTACGTGACCGCGATGTCGTGACGTTTGACCTTCCGGGCATTGGCGGCTCGCCGCGCCCCCTCGCGCCTTATCGTCCGTGGTGGGTTGCTTACGCGGCACGGGAGATTTTGAAGCGCAACGGCATCGACAAGGTCGATGTCATGGGTGTTTCCTGGGGCGGCGGCGCAGCCCAGCAATTTACGTTTCAATATCAAAGCGTCGCCAACCGGCTTATTCTTGCGGCGACATCACCGGGCGTGATTATGGTGCCGGGCGATATCAAAGCGCTGTCAAAAATGGCGCATCCCATGCGCTACACCAATCAGGAATATCTGACCCAGCACTTTGAAACACTTTACGGAGACGAACCCGGCGGCGCTCATATGTTTGCGGAACATATGAAGCCGCCGACCATCAGAGGCTATCTTGGACAATTAACAGCGATGATGGGGTGGACGGCACTGCCCTTCCTGCCCTTCCTCAAGCACAAAACGTTGATCCTCGCTGGCGACAAAGACAAGATCGTGCCAATCGCTAACGCCTATATGTTGAAATTCATGATTCCCAATGCTGAAATCCATGTGGTTGAAGATGGCGGTCATTTGTTCCTCTTGTCCCGCGCCGATGAAATCATGCCGGTGATGACCGGCTTTCTCGATGCAGATGAGGAAGTACAGGAAGCCGACGCTATCGCGATGCAGCCTGCCTGACGAATTCCAGAATTCAGGAGAAAATACCTTTGACGAAAGCACCAACAGACACCGCCCGCAAAATCTGGCTCGCCGGCATCGGCGCCTATGGCAAAGCGTTTACAGACGCGCAGGAATCTCTCGCCAAAATGGGGGGCGACACGTCGCGCGTGTTTGATGAACTCGTCGCCAAAGGCGAAGAAATCGAAGACACGGTCGAGACCCATGGCCGCGAGCTGGCAAAACGTGTTTCCGCGCCGTCTTTTTCAATTGACGATCGCATCAAGCAAATGCGCGCACGTTTGAAACTTGACGACGGCGTCGATACGGACCGCCTCGACGCTATCGAAGCGCGCCTTGACGCCATCGATGAAAAGCTCGACGCACTTTTAAGCCAGACCAGGAAGTCGCCAAAGAAAAAGCCCGCTAAAAAGAACGAAGAATAACGCGCCGCAATGGCTGGCAAAGTCAAAACCCGCGACCGCATTCTCCAGACTTCCCTGGCGCTGTTTAACCAGGAGGGCGAAGCACAAGTTTCAACCGTTGATATCGCGGCGGTGATGGGGATCAGCCCCGGCAATCTCTATTATCATTTCAGGGGCAAAGAAGTGATCATCGAGGCGTTGTTCGATGATTTCGAAGAAGAGATGCGCCAGGTTTTATCCGCGCCGATCAAGCGTCCGCTCGACATCGAAGATAACTGGATTTTTGTCTATATCCTGTTTGAGGAAATCAACGACTTCCGGTTTTTCTATTACGGCCTCGCCTCCGTTCTCGAGCGCTGTCCGAATTTGCGGCCGCGTTTCGCGCGTCTTTTAAAACTCAAACAAGACACGGTGGATGCCATCCTTACCGCCCTTGAAAAAGGCGGCCTCATTACATTCGGTCCCGGCGAACAGGATGCCCTCGCGACCCGCCTCGCCGCGCATCTCACCTTCTGGCTGCAATATCGCGACCTCACCGCGCCAGCGCAATCATCCCGCACGATTATCAATGACGGCGTCTATTCCACGATGATCCAGATCGCGCCCTATATCGCCGGTGACCGCGCGCCCTACGCTGCGCTGCTGACGGAATATTTTAAGAAGCAGCGGTGACCGCGCTTAATCACGCCTGTAAGCGGATTTTCACCCGCATGAAACGCAGATGATCGCTCGAAAATTCCACATACACACAGGCGTTTAACGCAATCTGTCACGCATTTATTAATCGGTCTCGAAGATAATATTTTCCGTTAATCAGAGATTAACGCATCGGAAATCTCGGGATATCGAAGTGAAGCAGGTCGGCCGATACCAGATTAAGCAGCAGCTTGGCAGCGGCGCCGCCGCTGACGTCTTCCTGGCGTTCGATCCCGAAATCAAACGCACATTGGCGATAAAACGGCTAAAGCAAAAACATTTAGCCGATCAGGAATATGTCGCCCGCTTCCTTCAGGAATCGAAAGCCGCCGGCGTCCTTTCTCATCCCAATATTGTCACGATCTATGATGTCGGACAGAGCGACGCCAATCCATATATCATTATGGAATATGTTGACGGCGACCCGCTGGATGATGTGATTGCGCAAAGCGGGCCTTTTTCACTGCGCGCAACTTTGTCGATCGGCGCGCAAATTGCTGACGCGCTTGACTACGCGCATTCTGTCGGCGTGGTCCATCGCGACATCAAGCCGTCCAATCTCCTGGTCCTGAAAAACAGCGAGACGGTCAAGATTGCTGATTTCGGCATCGCACGCCTCGACAGCAGCGACGATCTTGAAGACACGCGTGCGGGCGCCATGCTTGGCACACCCCAATATATGAGCCCCGAGCAGGTGATTGGTTTGCCCGTTGACGGCCGGTCTGACCTGTTTTCGCTGGGCGCCGTTCTTTACCTGATGGTGACCGGCGAAAAACCGTTTCAAGCGGCGACAATCGGGCAATTGATGGTCGATATCACGCAATCAAAACCAAGGCCGATCAAGGATTTTTGCGCCAATGTGCCCCAAGGGGTTCAATCGATCATTCAAAAACTGCTCACGCGGGAACCTGAAAAGAGATATCAATCCGGCGCGGCGCTTAAGGCGGACCTCCTCGAACAAATGCAGGCGCTCGCGGAATTTGAACGCACGGCGCGTGAAAGATCGCCAAGATCCATCCGCAACAGACTAACCGCGAATATGGCGCTGCTTGCAGCTGCGGTGACAATTACTTTTGGCCTTTATCTCCACGGTCACCAATCGGAAGTTTTGACGGATCTCGCCATCGACGCCGGCGCCTCCATGACAAAACTGGCGGCTTCTGAAATCGCCGAGCCCATCGTTACGGGCGACATTGGACGCATAGACGTCACCATTAAGTCGATTACCCAGGAACAATCATTCGTTTATCTTCATGTGGCTGACCGAGACGGCGCCATCATCGCCTCTAACGCCAGTGGGTGGGTCGGCCTGCCGCTTTCCACGCTGCCATCGTTTGGCCCAGACGATGATCGCATGAATGTCGTTCATGAAGACGAATTCGATAATCAAAGCATCTTCAAGTTTGTAGCGCCAATTGAGTACGCAGAGACACGGGTTGGCACAATTGAACTTGGTCTTTCAAGAAGCAATCTGGAAAGCGCCCTGACAATCTCTCTCTACATGCTTTCCATCGTTGCACTCATCACGATCGTTCTGGTTTCGTGTTCAGCCTATTTCCTCATCGGTGTTGTCTCAAATCCAATTCTAAAGGTTCAGGCCGCCCTGAAGGGGCTTTCCATGGGCAGCCTGACGGAGAGAATATCGCATAAGCGAAACGATCAGGTGGGCGAATTATATGATGCATTTAACGCCCTCGCCGAGCAGATCGTTGCGATCCGCCCGCAGCATGTTCCCGATGTTCGCCCGGACATCAGCGAGACGGCAATTTTTGCGGAAACTGACACGCAAATCTCTGCGTCAGCGGCAGGTGTCAAGGATGCCAGCGCCACGTTGCCTTTTGCGTCTGAACCAGATGCATCTGAACCTCTTGGCCCCTCGCCTGCGCACCCCAACATTAAAGATGCAGACGATACTGCCTGTGTATCCGCGGTCGAAGACAAAACACCGAGCGGATCGGCATCCTCGAAGAGAGCAAACAAACCGGTGGCCAAAAAGGCAAATGGCAAAACCCCGCGCCGGGCTGCCAGCTAAATTCTGTCATGGCTAATTGTTGAAGCAGATTACTGGAATGGATACACCGGCTGATCGGCGCACCCCTCCTGCAAATCCTGGCGCGCCCTATTGCTCAAGCTTCGCGATCTTGCTGACAATATCCTGAGCGCGACGAAGCCCTGTGGGCGCGTGCGGGTGGCTCGGGATTATCTCCAGCACTCGGTTCCAATGTGTGATTGCCTGTTGAGGCTTTTGATCCAGGATCGCCTGAATGGCCTTTCGGTGATAAACATCAGCGGCCGTTCCCGACACTTCAAACAAACGCATATGGGCATCTATTGACTGCCCGTTGATTGTTGTCGCCTCAGCATAAGCATCATAGGCGCCAACATAATCACCGGCAGTATTGAGTTCGTCGCCTTTGGCGACCAGCTGTGATGCTTTTCGGATCTCTTTATCCGTGGGCGGGACCAGCTCGACAGTTTTTGGCGCCGCGACGCACATTTGTGATGTCGCCTTCGGCCCATTGGGGATCCGGATACGCGACTGTGCCCGCAACCCGTTCGCGCTTACCTCATTGTACCGCCCGAGCATGGGAAAAAGCAGCATATCACCCAGATATCGTTCGGAAAGAACGGTAAGAGAGTCCCCGCGCTTCACTGTGTATTCGAATGATTCCTCACCCCAATATGCCTGCGGATCCGTCTCTGTCGCGAATAACAGGGTTATGGCGGCGCCGCTGCGATGATTGTGACCGATATAATCAACGATCTCAGCGCGGGCGTGACAGAAATCATTGCGGCTCAACAGGGCAATTGCATTGTCTAGCCGGTCCCGCACCCTAACCTTGGCGTCGGGCTTACAGATTTCAATCACGCTGCCATTATTCGCGCTTTGGCTATCACCCCGATACGATACGCATGACACAATGATGGGCGACACCATAATGAGCGCCCACGTTCGAAGGCGCCGGCCGCGAGTTTGCCCAAAGCCATGACGGCGCACAGCGGAGCGGTATGTGTTTTCACTATTTGCCATTGCAATAGGTCTCGCTATCAGCAACTGCTTCAACCAGAACAAGCGTGACATTATCGCTGGCGCCCCGCGCCAGTGCCGTTGCCAGCAACAAATCTGCTGTTTCGTCAATTGATCCGCACGAAATGACGTTGCACAGCTCGGCGTCCGTCAACATGTCGTAGAGCCCGTCCGTACATAACAAATATTTGTCACCGCTGCTGTGCTCTACGGACCGAACATCCAATTGCAACTCCTGTTGGATGCCAACGGCCCTCGTGATCATATTTCTTTGCGGATGGCGCCGCGCGCCCTCTTCATCCAAAGAGCCTTCGTCTATCATCCGCTGAACAATGCTGTGATCATGGGTGAGCCGCGTCAGGCAATCATCGCGATGGCGATAAATGCGGCTGTCGCCGGCCCAAATACACTCAATGCAATTTTTCCCGCCCAATAGCGCCGAGATGGTGCTCCCCATGGTCTTTCGGGCGCCATCCACGGTATTTTTGGTCATTGTGATGTGTGCGCGGCGAATTGCATTTTCGACCTGCTCGCGCAATCCGCCGATACCGGGCGCCGCACAAATCGCCCGCATTTCTTCAGCCAGCAAGTTGCTCGCGACTTCGCCTGAGTCATGCCCGCCAACACCGTCGGCAATTGCCCAGAGACCCAGATCATCCCTTAGCGCATAGGCATCTTCGTTGGCGCTGCGGACCGCGCCTGCATGTGTGCGCGCAACTGAACGGAAAGAGGCTTGCGGACGAAGCGCGCGCGGCATTTGGCGTTTGGCCTCAATGTCCGTCATGCGTCCGATCTTGTTTGCCCCCTGCGTGATGACCCTGGCTCGCTGTCGGTGATCACTCGATCACATGGCCTTACGCCGCTCCGGAATTGGAATTCATTTTCACAACAAACTGTCGAGCATCGCCATATGAGTTTCGTATGCTTTTCTAAACTGCTTGTTTAAATTGCTGTTTCGATCTGTCGAAGCGCCCTCCATGATCTCCCCATATTGACGCTCATACTCGTTCCAGGCCTCGGCGATTTGCGCCGCACCCTCTTTTGCTGATTTGCCTGCTTTATTTTCTTTCACTTGCGCCAGGATCGGCGAAGGGTCGAGCGCGTCGGCCATCGATTTCATGGTTTCACGCATGGCCGCGATCAACGCGAGTTGATGCTTCTTGATATCGCGGCCGGCTTCCTGAATAGCATCCTGCCCGCCGAGGAAGCCGTCTTTTGGCGTCTGTAAAAGAGCAATTGCCGCCGCTTGAGCACCCGAGAATTTCAGCGGGCTGTTATTGTGCGCCCCCATCATCGTCCGCTCAAGGTTGAACTCATTTTTTAAATATTGTCTGTCGTTCAAGATGTCGGACAGACTAAGTACCGTCTGTTTGTAGATCACACCAACGGCATACAGAATCTTTTCAGGGTCATCATCTTTCAGGGCGGCCGAATCAAGCTCTGCACCGTCAAAGAACGCCTCCAATAGTTTCTCATCGGAAACTTTCGAAGATTGCGGCGTCGATGTTTTCGGCTTTGTCTTTTTTCCCGACTTATCACCAGAGGCGGCGCCATCCCAATCCGTCGGCACTGTGATCGTTTGATCATGCGCCGGCTCGTCCGACAGCAATGGCGCCTCAAATCGATCAGCATTTTCATTGCCGCCTGCCACGCCCTTTTTGCCCGGCGAATTCTCGTTTTGAGCGCCGACCTGCAATATAAAATCGCCAATTGACAGGCGATCGCCGCTCGCGATCAAGACCGTATCCCCGCGCGGAATACGGTCGTCCGAATCATTAATGCAAACGCCATTAAAGCTCGTGTCACGCAGCAAGATCGCATTGCCGCGGCGAAAAATTTCACAATGGTTTTTGGATACAACCCGTGACGGATCATCAATGCAGATATCGCGGTCACTGCCGCGGCCGACGGTTAACAGTTCTTTATCGAACGGCCGTTCCACCAGCGCGTCGCCATCATCAGCGCGCCTCAATAATTTGAGTGTCGGAAGCATTCTTTCCTGTGAACCCTGTTGATGAAGACAATTAGCCTGAATTTTTCATTATCCAGATGGGGTGCAAACCGTGCGTAAACAAAACGCCTAAATTTTTATGAGATGCGCCCGGCAACACTGCGCTCAAGCGCACATAGCCAAATGCGCCGGGCGTCTCAGCTTAAAGTTGCAATATTACGATCCCGCAACGTCGTGGGATGTTGGCCGCGCCATCACGATGGCAGGCTCACATTAACGATAATCTGGCTCGGATCTTCCGGCGCTCGTGAAACCCGCCAAAAGTCGGCGCAATGGTCGCCGATGAATTGGAAGAACACACCAAACCGGCAAGGCAGGCGCTCGGCATTGTCAAATTTTTCAGCTTCTTCATTTTGAAAAAAGTGAAAAGCGCACCGGGCGCGAATGCGTCCGACAGCGCCGATCCCCGCCCCGAATCTCAATAGGCGTCGATTTGCCGCCAGCCGGCTGAAACGTGATTGGGTGTGCAAGCCGCATCCGCACAAAGTTCATTTGAGCCAACAATATAGGCGATTGATCTTACAGCCATCGCGGTTGTCATAAGGCAATTGTGATCGGCATAGATTTCGCCATGGGCACTATCGTGGTCTTTGCAATTTTCATCGGTTACCCGGAGACACTTGCTGGCCGGCCACAATCCTGAAGGTTGCTGGTTTTCGATTAGCTTATCTAACAGTTCTTTTCTTTTCGGTTGCTGCAACCGATACGCTATTTCAACCGCCAACGCCAAATCCATCAGTGTCGGAATACTGATGGAAGTGAGTTGCTTTGAACCAGTCATACTGAGCTGCGGCGCATCCTGAGCGAGCCGCAACCAGGCTGCCGTGGCGTATAATGGCCCCGGCCACCAATATGCCGGCCATGTTCCATCGATGTTTCGAATATCATCACCATAGCGAGATAATTGACCCATTGGCACATCAGCGCCGAAACGCAACAACGCCAATGCAGCGACCGGCGTTACGCACGCATGTGACTGGCCCCAACCATTTTCTTCCTGAAATGTTGCAAAACCACCGTCATTTCGCTGATGGCTTTGCAAAAATGCAATGTCGTCGGCAGGAACGCTTTGCTTGAGCAATGACGCAAGCAAGAGGACGGTTGCTGTACTGTCGGCATCAGCTTCAACGAAAGCGTTAAAACCAAATCCAGCCGACCGGGATCGATTATCGATTAACGCGGAAAAAGCGGTTTCAGCCGTTTCAATAAATTCTCCTTTTCCCAACGCGGCGCCCGCTTCAGCGAGGGCAACGCCAACAAATGCCGTCACCCATTCATCCGACTCGCCAACCGGCAACATATAATCTTTCCAACATTGTGCCGGCGTCATCGCGTTTTGGAGGGCGCGGCATGCGCGTCCTAGATTTTCATAAATGTCGTGCATAAGATGTGCCTGGCGTGAAATACAGATTTAGCCTTGATTGCGCATTTGTGTCTTTCCCAATCCCGATATAAGCGAGACGCGAACTGCCAGATATTCGTTCTGTTATTTCTTCAGGCCACGTGACGCCGAGAATTTCAGCAACTCTTTGAACACGTTTCAACCAACATCTTTGGTGACAAACTTCTGGCGCGGCGATATCGATTTTAGCATCGCAAAGTATTCCGGTTTCAGCGTCAAATGCCGCCTCAAGAACAAACCCATGCAGGCTGAGCGCATTCCCATTTTCCATGAGAACAGCAACAGCAGCGGCAACGTCGGGATCGGATAGCATGGGCATTATCTGGCCCATAATATGGGGCGGCGGGCGGCGAACCAGGCGGGTATGCACCTTCAACCGACGGCTATGCCCGCGCACCTCCATTCCCACCGACATCGGTATAGTGTGATCAGAGAGTATATTGACGATGCGCGTGATTTCGCCGGCGGATGCAGAAAGCGACAGGAGTGTCTTTAATGCTCGCGCCCAATAGGCATCGGGCGCGCCGACGCTAGCGTCAATATAGATTGATCGTCCGCGACCGTTAATCTCAGCGCCAATCCAAAATACGCCATAGTCAAACGCCGTGACCGAAAGCTCATTATTTGGTCCCTGAAGTGCAATCAGCTGATCAAAATCACTCTGGAACGCGGCGGCGCCTGCCTGTCGAAGAGACCGTTCCAATATCCGTTTTGATTCGCTAAATCGGGTGCTCGGCGCACAAATGGCAACGCCTGGATCAATAAGCGCACGCCATTTATATCCTGACGGCCGCAAGGCTAAGCATAGTTGTAGCGGCGTTTCATCGTAGTTTAATCCAGAGCGCGCTGCCCTATCTTCTTCGCAGCCGCCCACACACGGCGCCAAGTGGTCGTTTAAGAGAGTGACCACCTGGCCATTATCGCCGCCCGCCCATGTCTCAGCTGTTCGAGCAAAGATGCGTGATGATTCGATATACGAAGCAGCGCCGCAAACAGAGGTTGCTTTGTTATCGAGGAGAAATTGTTGCATGTCTCACAATCGCTCCAATTGTACGCCCGGTCGTGACAAGCGGCACGACAACCATCGCGGCGAAATCCGCGGCGACGACGGCGGCCTTCACCTCTGGATTCGCCATGCCATACCGTGCAAAGCCGACGATTTCCGGAATTGTGCTGGCGATGTTACTGCCGCCCTTGGCGCCGATATCCGCTTCATCCCATATTTTCTCGGAAGCGCTCTTAGTTGGGTCTTTCGAATTTTCTATTGTCTCCCAGATAAGTAACGCAATGAAGAGCAGCACATGGATGACGCCCCACACGCCAATGACGCCATTTTGCACGGTGTCGATATAGGTTTTAAAGCCGGCGCCTGCGGGCTTGGTTTTTGCCAACACCAAATCAACGACATCCATAGCAAACGGCAACCATTGCAGCGCCCAAATAGACACCTCGAGCGATGGCGGCGTGCCTGCGTTGTATGACATATAAATTGGATAGGATGCTATTTGGGCCAGAAACTGCGCCCCTACAATTGGCAACATCAACCAGGTGTTGAAACCATTCTCAAGCACCGACACATTCGCGGTATCACTCGCCATCACGCCGCCGAACCAGACCGCGACCGAAGCGCTGAATACAAAACCTTGCGCCCAGCTCAGAGGCATGACCCACCCAGGTTGAGCAGTGTCCAATACGTCGTTTACACGCGGCCTATAATTTTCCTGCGCTGCAGCGCCAAACAGATTACTGGGCAGATGATAAAATCCATAATCTTGCCAGCTCATGGTTTGGAACTTCTTTTCAAACGCTTCGGTAAATGGCGCTTCCCCGTGGAAGAGTTTACTCAAAACCGTTACCGGAAGCGCGCCCGCTAATGCCAGCAGGTTGAGGATCGTCAATTTTGACCCGTCACCGGCACAGATCACTTCTTCATAAAACCAGGTAATGATTGGTATATTAATCCGTGAATCAATCATATCGAGCACCATCTGGTAGCCCGCAATCAACATATCCAGAACCGCATCGACAACGGCTTTCGCAAGGTCTATGGCCATATCAAGAGACGCTTTGAGAAGTTCCAGGATTGTCGCCAACGCCTCATCCAGCGACGTTTCCGCACTATCAATAAAGTCCGTTATACCCGCTTGATTGTCCGAAATTAGCGTGTCCAGGTTTGGACCGGAGCCTGCCGTGATTGCCGCGATAGATGTATCCATCTTCGCTTGTGGCGGCACATTGCTGATCGTAAACGGCTGCGCCATATCTGTTTCAGCCACGTGCTGATTCACATAATCTGATTGCAATGATGCTGGCTGATCAAGTGTGCTGCTTTGGCTTTGATCCGTGACACTGGATTTGCCAAATTTGGCAATCGCGTCATCAAAATAAGTATCGACTGAACTCTTGGCGTTGTCGAACATAGCATCGGCGGAAGATTTAAGATCCGTCACACAAGCAAGGCCAAATTGCCCGGTTTCCTGCATAAATTTGTAAACGACACGGTGTGTCCGCAAGATGTCAGCCACGTTAAAAAGGGCGGAGAGATAATCGATGACTTTTTGTAGTGCGACCCCGATAGCCCGAAACATGCCGACGACAAACTCGGCAGCCTCTGTTACTGTAGCGACCACAAAGTCGAAAAACTTTGTGATTCCGTCCTCAACGTAGGAAATGACGACCCTTATCCCATCGAGGATAGATTTCCCGATTGATACAAGCCAGTCTGTAACATCAAGTAATCCTGATACGAATTTATCCCACAACGACGCTGCGCTTAAAGCCTTCGTCAAGATTTCACCGTCAGCCATCTTAGGCGCGCTGATGGAAGTAAAATTTGAGGACAATCGACGTCTGCTTGCTTCCGCTTCCGCCTCCAGCTGCGTGACCGGTGTAAAGGTCTTGTTCTTCACATCGAATTTAAAATGCGGGGTATCCATAAAAGTTGGAATGACAACACGTTCAACAGCCGCGTTTTGTGCCATATAATGACACCGCAGTAAGTCACTTGTGGGGACCAGCAACGGATTTTCCATCTCAACGGGAAGGTAATTTTCCCGCTCGGGTCGACCTGTTGTTACGTTGCGATTGATTGCTCGACGCGTGCTCAGTGCTTTGACGCTGATGGGCGCGCCTTTTGAGCGAATAACCGGGTCTGACGGCTGCATATCATGCTGCACGGCAGCAGACATCACATTGCTGACAGTATCGGCAACCGCCTGGGCCTGTGTCGGTGAAAAATCAGCCGGCGCCAACAGGGGATCAGCCGGGTCCTGTAACGCTGGCCCGGTCACTTTCGATAGGTCGTAGTGAATTTGCCGATCAAGCGGCACGACAATCCGTTCGTCTTGACCCATAAAATCCGCATGGACTTTTAAGACCGGCGCGACAAGGCTGTCTGAATCAAGAAATATCGAGGTATTTAGTTGATTATCTGCGTTTGTCTTCAATGTCACCGGTGTTTTTGGCCCAATGGGATATTGCGCTCCAGCAGCGTATATTGATGTATCAATGTCTGTCGTCAGGGTGAGCGATGCGGCGCGTTTTTGCCCATTTGATTTCCTCGGCGACAAGGCGACACGAATTGCCTTTACCGGTGTTGGTTTTTTCGACGGCGTTTTTTTGTCGTAATGGTAATCTTCCATCAATCGCACTTGAACAGCCATAAAGGGTTGGCCCTCAGGTACAAAATAGAAAGCTGGATCTGCAAAAAGTACGCTTCCGTGAAAGGTTAGATCGTTCCCTTTACCGGAGGTATCAATGCCGGTCTTTTTATCGAAACCATATTGAGCAACAAGATTTTTTCTGTTGATCGTGACAATATGGTAGATATTTTGGTCAATTTGCCATGTTTCCAATGCGGTATTCCATAGCCGCACTTCATCGACATCTCCGGCGAAATACTGTCGCTTTGTTTGTGATCCAATCAATGCTGTCGCACCGATGGTCAATGGAAGGTTTCCACTGACATCAATTGGTGGCGCGCCGTTTATGTCGATGCTGAGTAGTTGCGGTACGCCGTCAAACAGGATCATCATATCAAGTCCGACACGAACACCTGCTAGATGATGCCAACTTCCATCGAATGTCGCTGGCGGCGCTTTCGTTGTTGCGATCATCGTGCTGCCATTGTCAAATGTTGTGAGTTGCACACGACCATCATCGAGGACAAATAGCCCCCAACCGGCGCCGGTTTTCGTGTCTGCGCCCATCTGCGCCGCCACGGGACCGCCGGTCTTAGTGCGCACCCAAGCCTCAATTGTGAAATCGCCAACGCCAAAGTCGTATGCCGCAACGCCAGGCGCTTGTGCATAGGCAGTTGAACCATCGAAGCTTATTGAAAATGCAGTTTTGTCGGTCATGATTATCCTCCGTAGACGGCGCGCTATGCGTTCCGCAATGCTGGACGTTGATAGAAGAAAAACGCGGGGGCTATTGTCGAATAACGGTAATGGTGCTCTTGGATCCTGGTCTTCCAGGCGCGCCTGCTTTTGCGCCGCTACCTGCTGATCCAGGGGCGCCGGCCGGGTCGCCAGAACCGCCGCCGCCGCCCGCGCCGCCGGCGCCACCTTGACCTCCCGCGCCGCCGATGCTGGTTGAAGGCAGCCCGGTAAAGTCTGCAGCTTTTGGAATGTGCAGCGTTACCGTGGAGCCGGCGCCGCCAGGCCCGCCATTGCCGCCGACCGCTGCGTTTCCGCCATTGCCGCCCTTGCCGCCGATCGCCGCCTTTCCTGTCGCGGTGTTTAGCGCATTGCCGCCGACGCCGCCGTCGCCGCCAGAACCGCCGGCGCCGCCAGTCCCACCGGCGCCGCCACTAACGCGTAGTGAGAAGGCGCCTTGGATATCGCCAAAATTCAAGGTTGCATCCCGGGAAGGCATGCCTGGCGTACCGGCATTTCCCGGTTTTCCGGGCTTGCCGTCATGGCCCCCTCCCGGAGGCATATCGACCTTGGTGTTCCAGTCCTTTTTGTCGACATATCCATCGGCGCCCGCTGGCCCGGGTGGCCCCGACGGACCATCATTTCCCGGGTCGCCCGGTTTGCCGGTAATGTTGATATTGTAGTCGTTTTGTCCTCGTACGGATGGCATCTTTCTCTCCATAAAAAGTAATTGAAAAAGGGAACGAGCGATCAATGGCCCGGCGTTTTTATTGTAATCTTTCCTTTGCTGCCGGGCGCGCCAGGCGCGCCAGCAGTGCCGCCCGGTCCGGTTGCGCCGACTTTGTTTCCGGCGCCGCCTCTGCCACCGGCGCCAGCGGCGCCGCCAGGACCGCCAACAGATTGATTAGTGACCGCGCTGACAGATTGCGGGGTCGTGGTTGTGATGATCACAGTCGATCCATCGCCGCCATTGCCGCCGGCGCCGCCGGGGCCGCCCGGGCCGCCCGGACCGCCATCGCCTTGACGGGGGCCACCGTTCTTAGGACCGCCCACGCCGCCGGCGCCGCCGGGACCGCCTGCGCCGCCAGAACCGCCTGGGCCGCCGCCCACAACCAATTCAAGAGTCCCGATAATTGCGCCGAGATCGAGGGTTGTGTCGCTGGCGGCTGATCCGTCGCCGCCGGACTGCCCTGGTATTCCCGGTTTTCCTGGGCCGCCAGTGCCGCCGTTCGCGGCTTTTTTTGTCACACTCCCTGCCCAATCGGTTACCTGGGCGTGGCCGCCAGACCCTGTGCCCCCTGCTCCGCCCGCGCCGGACGGCGGCGAGTTTGGACCAGGTGATCCGCCAATATTCATCTGTTTTTTCGGTGCAGCATTTGTCATGTTCAGTATCCCTATTATTATTTCACTTCGACCGAAGTGATTTTCATTGTGAGGTTCACGAAGGATTCGATGTTTGCGCCGGGACCTTCAAAGACGAGCTCTTGGGCCAATACCTTCTTGGGTTTCGTGCCCTCATATTTAAGCGTTTGTCCCGCTTTGATGATAATTTTGCCTCCAGATAAAACTTGAAGCTCAAACGGACCAAGAATGTCTTCGATGCTCTCTTTCAAATGCGCGACATCGGCACTGCGCCCATAAACATATTGGCGCGCCGCGGCAGCGAGATCTTCGGGAGCGTTGGGGTGGAGATTTTTTATGTCCGATGCACTAACAAGTTCGATCCCCTCTTGCGCCACGGTCTCATCGGAGTTCCCGATCCATTCTTTCATTTGATCGAGCGATTTTGTCGTCAAGGTTTTGACCGTAAACGGACAACCAGATGTATCGTCGCCAATGGTGACAATTTCATCATCACCGAATTCCACGACTTGTGCGATTTTTGATGAATCCGGCAGGCCGAACGCCTTCAATTGCGCCTCGAATGTATCAGTCATTGTACGTTCCTTTGGTTGGTGAATAGTGGTTTTCTGCATTTCGCAGCTTTGCAAAGACGCGTAATGTGCCGGGAAAGGCGCCAGGCGATGGAGCGCCGCAAGCGTTTAATCCTGCATGAGAATAGAGAGAGGTTGTCCCGTCTCTCGTCTGTTGGATTATATCGTCCGTAAGCAGAACCATTGCGTTGCTCTCCAATCGCGTCTCGTGGAGATCTGCTTTGCAGGGCGCGTGCCAGAATTAACCATTTAGTAAGTTGTTATCGCGGCAAGTTTTCCACAGGGCGGAATTGCCGAGCAAAATCAATTCAATAGTATGTGCAGGGATAATTATCGGCGGCGGGCTTTAGAAAACGAGATCGCGCCACCGCCAAGGGCGCAAATGACCGCGCGGCTGTCGGACGTGCCGGACGCCGACACTGCGACACGTCCGACACGCCGGGTGACCGACGCTTCAGAAGCCGAGAGCGATGTGGATGTTCAACGAACCGACTGTCTTGTGATTTCCAAGGCGCCTAATCCTCAATGTCTCCGCCAGTTCCCGAGCTACTCTCGGGGTCAAAATAAAACAGACGCGAGAACTTTTTCAGCTTGCCATGCTTGTCGGGTCTTTCGATCAGAACCGACAAATAGCCAGACAATTCCCATTGGCCATTAGGCGCGTATACCCGCAAGGGGTGCAGTGCCTTGATCGTGATCAGCGTGTTATTTTCTTTTTTAGCACGCTTGGGGATGCCCCAATCGCGAACCTGCACACAGGCCCGGTGCCGATCAAAAAGCGACAAATAATATTTTTCAGGCTGTAAAGTTGGGATCGACGCGAGCGTCAGGTCAGTGATGGCAAATTGCACCTTGTCCAAGTCTTTTTTTGCCGCCGTTGCGATCACTCTCACATGCACCTCATCACCGACGTCGAAATTAAAGGTGCCCGCAAGACGCCCTTGTCCGTGAAAAGGAGAGCCCTTTGGCCCATTAAAATGATAATGCAGGGCTTTCGTCACCTGATCCACATCGAACATCAGATCGAGGGTATATTTTTGATTAGCCATGGATGATTTCCTTACGCGCTAGAAGTTGTTGCCAGGCCGGGTCCTGACGGAGAACCGAGAGCTCCGGATCATTGGCGATTTCATTAAAAGCGTAGCCGGCATCAATGGTGCGCTCGAGCATGTCGAGGGCTGCCGTTCGGTCGTTGAGAATTTCTAACGTTACGGTCGCGCGGTATAGTTGGATTGGCGGCAGTTCTGCTCTGGCGAGCACCACATCAAGCGAGCGCCGCGCCGTTTCTTTATCGCCAAGCTTTGCGTGATAGAGCGCGTTGCGGCTGTTCAGCGCTGGATGATTGGGGCGTCTGGATAAATCGCTCTGCAGCAATTGGATAGCGCGGCGATAGGCAAGCGCTGCATCCGACTCCTTGCCTGGCGTCCAACGATAAGCATCTGCAAGATTTGCCCAATAAAAATAGTAATGGGTATTGCCTTCTAGCTCCAGCGTCCGTTCGAATGCCTGGGCGGCTTGTCCGTATCGGCCCTGGAAAAACAAATAAGCGCCAAGATTGTTATAGAGTTTCGCATTTCTCTCAATCTTCAGACCATCCTGCACAACGGAAATGGCTTCGGCAGTTTTCCCCTGCATGTGTAGCTCGTGACTGAGGCTGGCATAAGCAATTGGATTGTCAGGCACGAGTGCGATGCTTTTTCGAAACGCTTGTTCGGCCTTTTCATATTCGCCTTTTCGTGAACAGACCTCTCCCAATCCTCCATAAAATATTGCCTCATCCGGATGCATTTCAATTGCCTTTTCCAGCACTGCCATCGCGCCGTCATAATCGCCCTGTTTCTTTAACGCACGCGCACGGCCTTCAAGCGTAAGCGGATTGCCTGTGTCCAAAACTTCCGCAGCATCATAAAGTTCATGGGCGCGGACAAAGTCACTGTTGAATTCGGCCGCCCATGCAGCCGCGATATTGGCGAGCGCCAGATGCGGGTCTGCCTTTAGCGACGCTTCCGCATAGGCTGTCGCCCGGCGCAAGGTCGCGGGGTCGGTTTCCATGCTGGTATATTCGCGGATCAAGGCGAGCGAGAGCCCGGCGGACGCCGCCGCGTGGTCAGGATCGTCGGACAGAATGCGCCCGAATAGGTCTTGCGCGTCTTTGACGGCGTCTTTCTTTTCAAAATGCCGGACGAGATCGATCCCCTGTTCCATCCGCACGCTAATTGGCGGCGCTACATCATTTGTGACAACCATACCGGCCCAGGCAATAACGCCAAAAGCTGCTGCGGCCACCACAATTTTTGCCCATTGCGGCGCTGCGCGACGGCGCTGCAGCAGGCGCTGGACTTGCCGCAGCCGTAATTTGAGCCCTGCCGCCCAGCTGCTATCGCCCCGCGCAGCCGCCAGCGCCGCACTGGCTCTGGCCATGGTCTGAAACCGCTGGCCTACGTCTTTTTCGAGCATGCGCACGACAAGCGCTTCAACCACCACCGGAATTTCCGGACGGATATCACGCAGCGGCGGCGGCTCATCATTCAGTACACGCTGTAAAGTGGCGCCCTGGCTGTCAGCGCTAAATGCGCGGCGCCCCGCAAGCATTTCATAAAGAACGGCGCCCAGAGAAAAAATATCGGCGCGCGCATCAGCCGGTTGCCCCATGATCACTTCGGGCGCGAGATAAGGCAGCGTCCCCGCCAGCGACGTCACCGTAGCGCCGCCCGCTGAAACCGTCGCCAGCACATCATCGCGGCCTGACATTGTCGCCAGACCAAAATCGATCAGTCGCGGCACATCGGTTTTGTCGAGAACAATGTTACCCGGTTTGATATCGCCATGGGTAATGTCATGACCATGAACGAGCGATAACCCATCCATCAACGCGCCGGCGATGGCGAGCGCGTCGTTCAACGGCAGTGCTCCGTCTTTCAAGCGCTCCGACAGCGGCGCGCCATCAACATATTCCATAACGAGATAAGTCTCGTCATTTTGCTCCACCAACTCATAGAGCGTTACAATATTGGGATGTCGAAGCTGCGCTAGAGTTTTCGCTTCGCGTAAAATTACCTTGCGGTCAGCCTCAGGCGTGTCGCTTGATTTCAGTGACTTTAACGCAACGATACGGTCCAGTACGGTATCGCGTGCTTTGACAACTTTCCCATGAGCGCCGGCCCCAATCTCACCGGCCAGCAAATACTTGCCGATATGCTCAACGAGCGCCGTCATAGTTTCTCGCTCAATTGCCAGCTCAAATAAAAATGGTCACGTCCGCACGACCAGACATTTTGCAATGCCGCCCCAAACCCCTTATTGACCTATATAGTGCGGACCATCGTCGAGCAATGTCCATTCTCCATAAATAAAACGCGCAATATTTTTTGTTCAAAGGAAAATGCCCCGATGAGTGAACTTGATACGCTTGCAGATTCACTTGGCGCCAGCGCGCGAAATGTCATCGCAAACGCCAGCGTACTGAGTCTCGGCGTCATGTGGCACAAGGATGCCAGATTGATCGGCGCTGTTACGCCATTACGCTTTGATAAAGCAGGCAAAGCCGCTGTTTGTCGCTTGTCGCCATCATTTAAGAAGCTCGGCGACAGCGTCGAAACTACGCTTCTCGATCAACATATCTCGCGTTCGCCAATCATCATTGAACGCGTGGCGCCGCAGCAATTTGCGTTTACACCGCCTGCCAGCAGCATGAGCGTTTCCGTCAACGGGCGCATCGTCAAAGAACGAACGGTTGCGGCATTGGATGAGCTTGGTGAGGAGATCATCATCGCGCTGGGAAACAGCGCCATATTGTGTATATGCGACACACAAGCCAGACAAAATACGACAGCGCCGGAAGAATACGGCCTGACGGGCGTTAGCCGGAACATGGCGTTGACACGGGACGCCATTCGCCGTGTCGCTGATGTCAATATTCCGGTGCTTATTCGCGGTGAAACCGGCACTGGTAAAGAACTGGTGGCGCAAGCTATTCATCGGGCCAGCAACCGCACGAAAAAACCTCTCCTCGCCGTCAATATGGCGACCCTGTCCCCATCCCTCGCAGCCGCCGAATTATTTGGCGTCAAACGCGGCGCCTTTACCGGCGCATCACACGATAAAAAAGGCCTTTTTGAACAAGCCGACGGCGGCATCTTATTCATGGATGAAATCGGCGATATGCCCCGCGATGTACAACCCATGTTATTGCGTGCGCTTGAAGCCGGTGAAATACGGCGCGTTGGCGACGATAAAATACGCAAGATCGATGTGCGCATCATCGCTGCGACGGACCGGTCGCTGGACCTCAAAGAAAACGAACCCTCCTTTAATCAACCGCTCTTGAGACGCCTTGAGAGTTTTGCCATTGACATGCCGCCGCTTCGAACGCGGCGCATCGACATCGGCCTCTTGATCAAAAGCTTCCTTGAGCAAGGCATGTATGGCGACGCGACAACAGACAGCCACGAGCTATCACTCAGCGCCATTCACCGAATGGCCTTGCATTCCTGGCCCGGCAATGTGCGTGAGCTGCGCAACGCGGTACAGAAAATAATTCTCGGGCAGCCCGTTGCCTTTGAAAAGTTGAATGCCTCCACCTCAACGCCCGATCAAGAAAAACTGGTTGGCCAGAAAATCAGCAAACCGAAATATCGCGCTGCAACGACTATTAGCGATGAAGAACTTGTTGGCGCATTGGATGGCGCCGATTGGGTCATCAAAGACGCAGCAAAGAAATTGAACATCTCGCGCACAGCGCTCTACGAGCTTATGTCCAAGTCCAGCAAAGTGCGCAAAATAGACGATATCTCCGACGATGAATTACTGAAAGTCGTCCAGCTAAACCCATCGAGTATCGCCCTTTGGGCAAAACATTTACGGGTTGGCCGCGAAGCTTTGCGCAAAAAAATCCGCCTTTCGCCCAATATCATCGATCTCGTTGATCGCAATGGCGCGACCGGCGATGATTCATCGCCAAAGTGATGCTGGTTTGGATGACCCGCCTCCGCTGACAGCCTAGTCCGTCCGCCGCAGATCCAGTGTCCAATTCACCTGCCAGACGCCGGTTTCCGGGTCTTCATAGGCCTGTTCCCAAAAGGCGTGTTCATCTGAAATCATCTTCCAGCGGAACCGCATGCGAAATCTGCGACCCTGATTGACTTCCGTCCCGTAAAAGACGCCGACGCCATTTTCAAACTTCCCCCGCACCTGCTCTGTCAAATGCGGATAGCCTTTGCTCATCCAGTGAAACTGCCATTCATTTTTATCCGGATCATAGGCGCGCATCATGATGCCGTGCATGGGACGATCGTTAAACGTTCCATAAGTGTCATTAATAGCGACCAGCCCATCAAGCAAAATGCGATAGGTCGTTTCCATATGGTTTTCCAGCCAGACTTCCTCATCTGCCATACGGTTTTCAAGGCTATGACTTTCAACCGCCCAAACGCCTTCAAGCAGGTTGAAATTTTCCATGAGCGGGCCGGTCAGGATCTCAAAGTCCTCAATGCGCGGCGCCCTTTCAGCCGAGGCGGTAAAGCATGGCGACATGCATAAAACTGTCACGACAGAAAACAGAGAGATTATCTTCATATGCATCACCGACGCCTGCGCGCGCCACCTTCCGGATATTGCTGCTTCTCAGGCTGGACAGGCATCGGAAACTTTGTCCCGCTGACAAGCGAGGAAGTTCTCAACCCGGTCGATCATTTGTTCGTAATTGTGGTTTTGATAGTTGTAGGGCGCCTGCACGGAGCGGTGATACCACCAGTCATCGATGACATTGTCATAGAGCGTTGCATCATAGGCGGGGTGTTGATCCGGCTTTCTCAGTTCCAGCGCTGCTGTGAGATCGTCGACAATGGCTTGCGCCAACGCAAATGCCTCTGCTTCGCGGTCGGTTTGTTTGAATGAAGGGTAGCACGCCTCCACAACGCTGAGCGTTCCATAGGGCGCGTCCTTTGGCGTCTGCGCCATTGTCTCAAGTGCTAATTTAACGGCGCGATCATGTTCGCCTGTTTCAGCCCAATGGGCGCACAAAGAACGCTCGCCAAAGCCGGGCATATCTGAAAATTCCGGCTTAAACCGGAAGCTCCTGCGCTCGTTTTTTACGCCTTGCTCCAGCCTTTCGAAATTTTCAAAAAAACGCGCATCCATAATCGCGTGACGCATGCGCGCCATCCAGCCATACCAATCATCCCGATCAGTAAATTCAGCAAACAGCTCGTAGGCCTTATCACCTTTAAACGCCATAAAGTTGAGTTGGGCCAGATAGAAACGCTCGTGCTCATCCAAGCCTTCTATGCGTGCAAAAGGCAAAAGCGGCGCTGCGATGCCGCCCTGTTTCCAGTCGGGTTGAAGGTAGTTTTGCGCATGTAAATAATAAACAAGACTGGATGGCAGCATTGACCTTTCTGCAACAGAAGCGGCTGGCGCCGTCGGCGCGCTCACCACTTTGGTTTCTGCAGACGCATCACCCTGCGCCAGCGTAGGCGCCGATAGAGAAAACAAGATGGCAATGAGACCACACACGAAACGGCGCAATATTGCCGAAGGATGGCGCCGTTGAATTTTATCTCTCATGGCTGTATTCCTGTTTGTTGGCCGATCTGGCGCGGCTTGCGATGCAGAGCAGAATATTTTGGGGCTTTAGACGCGGCCTCTATAATGGGGTGAAGCTGATCACGGCCGATACAAAATCTCGCTTTCCGCCAACGTCACGGTGACGCTGAATTAAAAACGGCGCCTGGTCGCTAATCCAGTATTTATGGATTGCCCCGCCCTGTGAGGTTTCCTGGATCACGGTGCAATCACAACTGACACCGGAGGCTAGCTCCAGACGCTCAACGCCAATGACTTCAAAGGACGACAGCACCACGTCGACTGTGCCGCCCTTGCGCGGCTGATCTTTTGGCAGTTGAAATTTTGCGCCAGTGTCTAGTTGCGGCAGAGCCGCAAAAGTGGGCGAAAATCCAAGACTGTCGAAATAGCCATTATGATCAAGATCGCCCGTTGCATAGATCGGCTCACCGCCACTGATCGGCACGCGAACAAGATCATATTTTTTTTCCGTCGCCCGCATGAAAACAAATTCGGGGCCCCAGGCGAAATACGGACTGTTGAACGTTTCAATGCGCAATGTTTTGGCGTCAATCGTACGATGATCGACAATGACGCCGTTCGGCATCTCGATAATGTTGAGAACGCTGATTTTGTCACCGCCCTCACCCCTAAATTTGCGCACCTGGTTGTAGAAACGACCGAAGGCGCTGCCATATTCAACTTCGTAAGGCTCGAACTCAGGCGTTCTTAGCCGTTCATCGCCGGGCAGGATTGTTTCAATAGCATCCGACGACGCTGACGCTGGCTGAGCGCTGGCCTCCGTCGCGAGGTCGGCGCCACTGGCCCCAAGAGCCAACGCAAATGCAGGCATGAAATTGAAAAACAGCCGCCGGTATGTGCGTTTCGTCATCAGGGAGCGATCCTTGTTTGAAAGCAGCCGAAAAATCGCTGCGCCGTCTTCGCGACTTTCCTGCACACGGCGGATTGCGCAATGACAATGTGACCATCGGTCGATAAATGGTGATGGCGGTGGTCCATGCCCCCTAAAAGGTGGGGGGCGAACGGCGCTAATTGCGAGATCAATGGTTTTGAAATGCGGTCAAACGGATGACGCGCCTATCGCGCTGCATGGTTGATATCCAAATCTAGGCCAGGGATTTAAGCATTTCCCGCAGTGCGGACAGTTTGCGCCGACTGAGCGGCGCGGCTTCGTCATTGGCAAGCTGGACAATAAATCCGCTGCCATCGCTCTCTGGTTTGATCGCGAGCACATGGCGGCCATTAACGATGGCGCCGCGATGCGATCTGAAAAACCCGCCGGAACCAAACTCCCTGTCAATCTGCGACAGGGTTTTACGCACCAGCGTGACCCCGCGCGTCGTATGCAGCTCCGCATAGTTTCCGGACGCCTTCACCCAATAGATATCATCAATAGGGATCGACAGCATTTTGCCGTTTTCGCGCACTTCGTATCGGGTGAGCAGCGCCGCGCGCGGTCGCCTGCCATTCAAGACGAACAAAACGGCGGCTGATGCAATCCCATAGGCGATCAGCCACAATCCCGCATAACCGAGCCAGGTTTCACCAAATGCGTGAAGTATATGAATGGGCTCCCAGGCCCACGCCGCCTGCGCATGCATAGCGAGGAGCAATATCGTCAGCAAAAACAAATGCGCCGCCGACAGCAACAGGCCCAGCCCGGCTAGGCGCAATATAATTTTTTCCCATTTTATGTTCTCCACGGTGGTTAGCCGCGCGGCCGCGAGCCAGGAAAGCCGGGGCGCCAAAACCCACAGACCATAGAACAACAGCAAAACCGCCAATTGCGTGATGAGGTTCACATTGGGCGCGCGCGCCACATGATATAGTGTGATCTTGATTGCATCGAACGCATAAAGCGTCCCCGGGATGATCGCGGCATAAAGCCAGAAAATTGACCGCCATCGCGCGTCACCAGCATCATCGCCATTTCGCGCCGACGGGCCGTCGATGCCGGACAACAATGCGCCCACACCCGATTTTGGTCGCTCAGTCATTCAGCGCAGCTCGGTAAGGTGTGTGGGACAATCGGATGCAAACCATCCGCCAATTTCTGGCGCTATTCAGCCAGAATACAACACCGCTCATGGCGCAAAAACCGCCAATCGTCCCATTTTCAGCGCAATCGAACACAACAAAGACAGCTCGACCTAATGCTGCTCCCCATGGCGCGCTTCATACTGGCGTAAGCATTCCGCCAGGGAGCGCTCGGGCGCCGGCTTATAGCGTCGACCAGCAAGAGTAAGTTCTTCCATTCGGTCGAGGCGGAACATGCGGAAATCATCGCGTAATTCACACCAGGCGATCAGCGTCCACACTTTGCCCCAAAACCACAGGCCCAGGGGATGCACATCTCGGGTGGTTGCAGCGCTTTTTTCGTCCTTATAGGCAAATGACAAGACTTCGCGCGCATCGATGGCGCCTTCGGTAACATCAATCAGTTTTCTTAAGCGTTCCGGCATATCCATAGGCGGTGCAAAGACTTTTGTATCCGCGACACGCGCACGTTCGCCTTCGGGCAACACGGCCTCGATCTTTACCAGCGCTTCCACCGCAGCGCGCGCCATGGTGACGCCGCCCCAGGCTTTGACCATGCGGGCGCCAGCCACAAGCGCGACAATTTCATCACGGGTAAACATCAGCGGTGGCAAATCGAAGCCGCTGCGCAGAACATACCCAACGCCGGCTTCGCCATCGATCGGCGTTCCCGTGGATTGAAGGTCAACGATGTCACGATAAATTGTCCGCTCAGAAACTTCCAGACGCTCCGCCAGCATGGCGGCTGTGACAAGCCGACCGCCTCTTAGATATTGAACAATTTGAAACAGGCGGTCGGCTCGGCGCATAGGTTAGACCTTAAAAATACCGAGGGAATTTCCTTCGGTGTCGATGGCGTAAAAGAATGATCCCGCCGGAATTGTAATCACCTCAGAGACGACCTCGCCGCCGCCCTCTTTGACGCGGGCCATCGCGTCTTTAAGTGCGCTGGTTGTTGCCAGATGAGCGGTGATCCCCTCGCCTTTTGCTGCGGGCTTGCCGGGATAGAGATGGCCTGCCGCCCCGCCGCCGGCATTAGGCAGCATCGCCATGGGGTCTGGCCCCATATCCATATCTGTCAGGGGCTCTTGCAGGACAGTTTGATAAAATTTCTTGGCGCGGTTCAAATCGGTCACGGGAATTTCCGCCCAGACAAGGCGGTTGGGGTATTGATCAGTCATTGCTTGCTCCTCAATAAATGTAAGACCAAGACCTCTATGACATACCCCTCCTGACAGCATTCTGTCAGGAGTGTTTGGAAAAATATCGATTAATTGAGATTGCTAAGTCCTGCCGCTGCCTCAGCGACCAGCCTCTTTGGCGCGATCAAACAGACTTTCCAGCCATATCTGGTGAAACTTATGCATGCGGCCGGGCATAAAAAACTGGCCGAGACGCGCCAGAAAGCCATGCTGCGTTTCTTCAGTAATGACGGTGCAGCCGTTTGGCGTCGGGATGATCAACCAGGCGTGATAAACATCAAGGCCAAACGCCTTTGCACTCCAGGCGATGCGCTCACGGGGCAAAAATTCTTTGACTTTGGTTTCGATCGTGACGCCGAATGTTTTCCAGCGAAAATCTGCGCCATCACTTAGCTTCCCATCGGGTGCATCCCGGACAACGACATTAGCAGCATTGATATACCATTCCGGCCACCGGGACGCCTGGATAAGGCAATTCCAAACCGCCTCGGGCGCAACATCCATCGCCAGCTCATTTGCAACATGAACAGCGCAGTTTTCCGGGCGGTATTTTTCTGGCCAGTTTATCTCCGGCGTTGGTGTCATGAGATACAGCTTCCTTCAGCGACCCACCACCCTAAAGCATGGTCAGCCATTGAAGGTAAAGCGCCAGAAATATCTGTTGCGCTTAGCCGCGCTGCAATTCGGCCATTGTTTGGAAACCCGGGCCCGGCAACGAGACAGTCAGGCGCTGGCTATCGCCGGTGATCGAAATCCGCAAACCCTGCAAACTCAACCAGGTCGAGACGCTCCGTCATGACGGCCAAATCCTCAGCACAGCCATTATAGTCGCATTCCATCGCAACAATCCCGGCGGAGCCGACTTTGAACATCAACCCGGCTCTGTCGCCCTCTTGTGCGGAAAAACCAAAATACCCCTGGCGGCTGATTGGTTTCACGCCAACCTCTTCGGGCGCTGGTTGCGATGCATCATCGGCGCTGTGTGCAGCAGTGATTGCGTCTATAGTGGCCGCCATTTCAATATCCGAGCTATCCACAATAATGATAATTGTTCGTTCCTGCATTGCATAGCTCCGGGTCGCCAGCACCCGAGTACTGACGCCCATTTGCACGCCCGATACACCGGTTACAAAACTTTCAAAGCCTGACGTAACGGTATCGCTCTCCTCCAACGTCAGCTCGCCCACTGACCACCCATCCATCGGCGCCGGAAAAAGCGCCGCAATATGATCATTTGACCATTCTGGATGGATGTCCGTCGCAAGGCTCTGCGGTGATAGAAAAAAGCCGAGCAGAAACATGAGTGCTCTGGCACTGTGCTCCGTGCATTTACCGCGCTCTATAATGTGTGTTTTCATCTTGGCAGTTTCCCATAGCCGTCAATATCGCACCCGTTCATTCGCCGCCTAGGCCGCAGCAAGCGTGTCACGATAGAATGCCTTACTTTTTTCATCGCTGGAGAGATCGACGGCCTTTGTTGCATGATAATTCTCCCTTTCATGGCTTATAGATCTTTCCGTTGGCGTCTTTTTTGTAATGCCCATGGCCGTCAGAGATTTCGATGATTTGTTGAAAATTCGCACCTCCAAGAATTTCCATTAAACGCAAAGCACCCTGGTCATATCCTTCACCAGCGAATTCCGGCGTACTGGCACTGACAACAATGTGCGTATTAATCGGTATTTGCATGAGGTAGCTCGCCCCAGAAGACGGAGTTGCCTCCGGCGCGCCCTGTCTATCAACATAGGCATCGTATCCACCTATTCGGAGCGATGCGGAAAGGCTCTCATGATGATAGATAAAATCCAGCTCGTTTGCAGCTCGTTTGCCGCTATTGTTCTTCGAATTTGTTCCAGTGAGAATTTGCCACTCTGGTGTTTCAGAGAGCTCTTTTATCCGCATAGACTTCTTGTTTTTTTCTCGCGCATCTAATTCATCGCGCACATGGCCTAGGTATTCTTTTGCTTTCGCGGCTCGATCCGGGTGGTTCAAAAACACCATCAGATCTACTCTCTGGACTCCCGTGTCCGGCGCTTCCGGATCGGGCCGAAGATAGACACCGCCAAATTTTATCTTATATCGGAATTCGTTAACTGAACCGGCGCTCGGCGCTGCGGGCTCGGCACTCGTCTCGTGAAATATCTTCGCCCCCAACAACCAACCGGATGGCGCCGGTGGCAGCATCGCTTGATAATATTTCTTCAGTAATTCATCGAAGGTCTGAGAATGCTCATCACTGACATTCTGTCGAAGATGAAACCGGTCAATCCAATAAGTCGCAACGCGCAATTTTCTCAGGCGTACATAATATTTTGCGAGCCAGAGCTCGGCATCGACATAATCATCGGCGGCTCTTTCAAGCCATAGCGCCGCAACTTCGTCGTTGCGCCCGGCACTATCAAATTGGGCGCGCAGAGAACCCACCTGAAAGGCAAATTCCGAATTTGGCGCTACTTTGTAGGCGCGTTCAAAATACTCATCTGCGGCGCCAAAATCCCGCGTGATGCCATGCCCGCCCTTTTCATAAAGCTCCCCGATGGCAACCAGCGCTGCCTGCCTGTTAGGCGATAGGGCCAGCTCAAACCATTTCAGCGCCTCAGCATAGTGGTTATCCGCAACCGAGGGCGCTATTTTCCCCTCGCGCAATGCACCGCCAACGGCCAACAAATGCTGATCGAGATTTATCGCCGCCGCTTTCGGTTTTTGCGCAGCAGCTTTTTGCATCCAGAAATACGCTTCCCCAATATCTGCGGGCGCCAGCGGCGCCCCGTGGCCAGTATAGGTCATTCCAAGAACGACCTGTGCTTCGAAGTCGCCCACCTCTCCCGCATCCGTCAATATTTTCACCGCGCGAACGGTATCGCCGGTACGCGCAACTTGTTCAGCCTCAATCAGCGCCGGTGATTTTGACTGCATCTGGGCGCTAGCGCCAACGGTTAGGGTTGCAGTCAAGAAAACTAAAACAAAAGGCGAGAAAATTACTCTAAGTGCTGCGATCACGCGTACCTCCTTACTGATCGGAAACTGCGACATTCAACGCTTACATCGAGAAATCGCGTTCCATTCTCACGCCGAAGTCGTTGGATAATCCCAGTCCTTCTGCCACCGCTGCGGTACAGGCCGCATATCTTTGACTTGGTTTTTTCATGTCGAAATTTTCCTAATGCAGCTGAATGCTCATAGCCGATCCTTTTCCAGTTCAATTTCCGAGTAACCGGCCATCCCCGGCGCCTGTTCCATTGCGTAGAGCGCCTTCTGGTAATGATCTTTCGCCAGGTCGTTGACGCCGAAACTGAAATAGACGCGCGCCTGCGAAATATTCGCCAGGATGTCGATATGATAACTGCCGGCAAATTCTCGATTGGCGCGGACAAAGGCGCGCGCCTCATCTATCTTTCGTGAAGCTTTAGAAAGATGGGCGCCGCCGAGCAATTGACTCTCATTAGCCTCAGCAAGTTTCAGTATTGCCGCCGCCATCTGCGTGTAAAGATGGTCGTCGCCCCATTCTTTTTGCGCGATGTCCAACGCCTCACGCGCTTCCTTTGGCGCGTCCTCAACCTTCCTCGTAACGATACCCCAAATAGCGAGGTCCATCTGCCTGGAAAATTCCTCACCCTGTTTTGATAAATCGACATTGAGAAACGCTAATTCATGGGGAACGTCGCTCTTTTCCTGTTCCACCATAGCAGCAGATTGCGACGCCCCCAAGGCAATCAACAGGCTGAACGCGCTGGTTCGCGCAACAGTCATTACAGTTTTCGACTTTAGCCGGGCCACAATTGATCCTTTTCGTTTTGAGAATACATGACGCTTACGGAACAAGAAGATAGTCGCGCTCACTCTGCACCCAGAAAACATTGGATAATCCTGGCGATTGCTTCATCGCCGCGAGCGCCTTGTCGAAATATTCTACCGCCAGTTTATTCTCACCATGAGATTGCGCCAGACGCCCAATCGAAAGGTCAGCCAGAATATTGATATAGTAACTGCCGGGAAATTCCTGATTCAGGGCCGCAAATATCTGGGCCTGTTTGACCAACTCTAGTGCTTCGGTTCGAGTGCCACCACCAAAAAACAAGATAGCATTTGCTTTTGCCAATTGCGCCGTCGCCGTAGCCATCTGTGTGTTGATATGATCGTCACCCCATTCTTTTTTTGCCGTTTTCAATGCTTTGAAAGCATCATCCTGCATGTCCTCAAAATCTTTAATGACGATGTCATGAATGGCGAAATTCATGCGCCTGGAGTATTCTTTTTCGCGCTTCTTGAGATCGGTCCCGAGATAGGTGAGCTCAACTGTAACTTGTTCCACATCCCGTTCCGCATGGACCGGCGCCACTACAGCGCTGAGACAAATCATTAGACTTACGGCGCCGATGACGGCGAATATTCTGGTCGATTTGGTCATGATTTAATCCTTCGATTTTGCAGCTTTCGGCCGTTGATGGCCGCCACAGGACGAACCGCCGTCGGTTCGCGACGTTGGTTGATCGCCGCCCTCACGCGTTTCAAACTGTCTCCAGCCGGTGGGTGAAGGCGGCGGATGGCGCATCCCCATCGCCGATCACGCTATTGGCGATGCGGCCCTAAAATCTTGAAAGAAAACGTAATTTCCCCGGAGGAAAGTTTAAGAATAGCTGAAGAATGGAATTTCCAACGCCTTGCGCCGGAAATTTGCCTGTTTCATTTGGCGCTCACATTAGCGTCATCGTAAAATGATCGCCGCGCGAATCGTTTGCGGCGCAGCAATAGTACTGGCACAGTCGCTTCGGGAGATTACCATGTCGAATGTCCGTTTATGGGCTGCGGATTGGGACCGGGTATTTGGTCTCGCCGGCAGGCACATCGATCCAGCTGCAAGACGCATCGAAACAACTGAAACCCATACCGAAATCGAACCACGCGTCATGGCTGTGTTAATTTCACTGGCGCGTCGTCAGGGCGAGACGGTGCGGCGTCAGGATATTATCGACGACGTGTGGAGCGGCGCCCCAGGCGCCGACCAATCACTGAGCAATGCAATATCGCTGTTGCGCAACGCGCTCGGTGACAGCAATCCTGAACATCGTCTCATCCAGACAGTCCCCAAACAAGGCTACCGCCTCGATGCGCTGGTTGAGCGGGAGGACAGCAACGCCCAGCCGCCGACGCCGCCAGCGACGGCAAAAAAACCGCCGCAGAAAACAGGCGGTGGAAATTTACGCCGAGGCGCGATCGCCGGCGCAATTGCCGCCACAGTCCTGTTGTCAGGTTTGATCATTCTTGATCGCGCCAATCAGCCTGACAAAGCGGCCGGCTTGAGCGACATCTCAACAATTGAGCCACAGTCGATCGCCGTCCTTCCATTCGTGAATATGAGTTCCGACAGCGCCAATGACTATTTCTCCGATGGCCTCTCCGAAGAAATCCTCAATGCATTGGCGCAAATCGACTCTTTGAAAGTCGCAGCGCGCACGGATTCGTTCCGGCTGGGCCGCGAAAATGCATCCATCGAAGAAATTTCAAATCGCCTCAAGGTCGCCAATGTGCTGGAAGGCAGTGTGCGCCGCGAGAATGATCAATTGCGCGTCACTGCACAGCTCATATCCGCCGCGGACGGTCGTCACTTGTGGTCGTCAACCTATGATCGCTCAGCTGACGACATACTCGCCATCCAGCAGGATATTGCGCTGAATATTGCCGATGCGCTGGTTGACAAGCTCAGCGATAGTGAACGGAACCTCGTCGCCAAGCTGCCCACAAATAATCTTGAGGCATATAATCATTTTCTCATCGGCAATCATCATATGCGCCAATGGACAATCGACGGTAATCGCCGTGCGGTTGCGGAATTTCGCGCCGCTGTTGATGCTGACCCAAAATTTGCCGAAGCGCATGTTGCCATGGGCCGCGCCTATTATTTTGCCGGCACACTTTATGGGTGGATGACCCCTGCCGAAGCGATACCGAAAGTCAAAGCGTCGCTGGTGCAGGGAATATCATCGCCAAAACCGGTAACCCGGGCCGAAGCGCTTGCTGTCTATGGCGACGTGCTTACATGGAGTGATCGCGATTGGCGCGGCGCCCTCACCGCTTACCAACGCGCCTATGAAATATCCGGATACCCGACACTGGGATACGCGCTAACCAACTCGATCGTCGGCAATCATGACGCAGCAATTGGTATTTTGAGCAAGCGAATTGATGACGGCGATATCGACATCGGCACAAAAAACAACCTTGCCTGGGCGCTTTTCAATGCTCGGAAATTTGAAGACGCGTTGCACGAAGCCGAAGCTGTCATCAAACTGGACGAGAATTTTGCCGATGCCTACCGCGTGCATGGCCGCGTGCAATTAATGATGGGAAATACCGATGCGGCGATCGCTTCATTTTCGAGAGGCGATGAGCTTATGAACCATGCACCGCTGATGCAATCCGATCTTGCAGTCGCCTATGCGCGGGCCGGCCGCGAAAAAGACGCACGCGCAATCCTGAGCGCGCTGGAAACCCGCGAGGGATATGTACCGGCGCCGTTGATCGCCCAGATTTACGGCAATCTCGGCGATAGAGACAAAGCATTTTCGTGGCTTGAAAAAGGCATTGAGGACGGCGCCCGCGGGGTTCTCTTTCTTAAGATCAATCCGCTTTACGATTCAATGCGCGACGACCCGCGATTTGCCGAAATCCTGGAACGGTTGAACCTGGCAGCCTGACACCTGATCGGAAGTTAAAAACCCGGCCCAATATCCGATCAGCAGAGCCGACACAGCCATATGACAGCGGCGTCGACAAGAACAAAGACAAACGCCAGTGTTATTTCAACGACACCAGGGTTTTCATTTTATCCCGTGCCGCGATGCAATTCGGCCATTGCTTGAAAATCGGGGCCCGGCAGCGAGATTGTCAAACGATCGCCCTCGGTTTCCAGCCAGTATAGACGCGGCTGAACAGCATCGATTTCCAACAGAAACCAACGACCGTCCTGATCGGGATAAAGATTATAATCGATCGCGCTGCTCTCGCCATTTTTGATGATTGTGAGCTGCTTCGCGCCATCAGGAGCAAATCTCCACTGCTCCTCGTCATCGGACCAGCTTCCAGCAAAATTTGGTTCATCCGCTAACACCGGCTCGCCCACCATTCGAAACCCGACTTTGATACTTTCAGATTGCAACTGCTGGCCGCCAGGGCCGGCGCCATCAGCATCGGCCGACGCTGATAATGAAAAACGCATGCCGCCCGATGTTTCAGGCGGCGTCCATATCAATACATCCCCAACAGCGCCGCTGCTTCGGAAATAAACGCCTGAGCGGAGAATAGAGATGCCGCCCGGCAGCTCATTGGGATCGGTATGCATATCTCCATAAACAGCATTTGCGAAGTTGGTTTCGTCGCCCGTCAGTTTTCTGTTAAACGGAACCAGAACGGCCGCGCCCGGCCGGGATGCAATTTCCATTTTCGAAGGATATTGCAGCTCTTCCTTCTCAAGCACCGACAAGTAAATAAAACCGCCGCCAATGATAACCAAAAACACTACGGCAACCGAGATCAACTGGTTCGCCGACAGCTCCCGAAACTTCCCGTTCAATTTTCCGAAATCCATTTGTTCAGCCCTTGGATTAAATGCCAGAACCCGTGCGACGCACAGCTCCTCGCTTGCTGCCATGAACACAACTTTGTCAGCTGCAAGGGTTAACGGAGAATGAAATACTGCGGCGCCACACCTGATTATCGGGTTATTCGTTACGCGTCAGGCGGTAATCCGCAGCGACAAACCATTCGCTTTGCGGGCTTTCACGGGTTTCTTCCTGAAAGACGATTTCACTATCGCTCATCGCTGTCCATGACGTTCGGCGCAAAGCGGCGCTGGTGTCAAAGCTTTCCTCAACAACAAAAGGCGTTGTTTCGTCCTGAATGCTGGCCAGCGCAGATTCTTCAAAACTAGCGCCTTCTCCAGCAGATTTGGAGACAAAATAGGCATGGGCTGTGCCCGGCCGGTCATCGAGATGATAGACCACCCATTGTTCAAGACGCGGGTGATAACCGAATGCCCTAAAGGTTCGCACAGCGTCGGTTTCGAGCACCGTCGCGACGCCGCAACCGTCGAGGAGCTTTCCGGCAGACATCCGAACCATCGATATGGCGCCGTCGGCGTCGGTCGCTGTTCCCTGCCAAACACCTTGAAGGTTGTCATAGGCGCCATGGGGTTCATCTGTGCACAACACCTCCTGATGAACGCCAGGGAACGCTGTCCCCGCAGCGCCGTGAGGGTCAAGATCGCGGCGGCGGTGAGAGTCGACGACATACCATGTGTGCCAGGTAACACCTTTGTCAGGCGTGTTAGATCCATCCCAGCGAATAGTTTTACCCGGTCTGATATCCGCGAAATTATAGCGGCGATGTTCGTCTGCAAAAGTGCCATCACCTTTTGGCCGGCGCGTCGCCGAATACATGGTGAGCCGACCGAGATGCTCGCGGCCGACAAGCTGATCAAGGAAGGCGCCGCCCTGATTTGTCGCATTGGGCCAGTTTTGCGCCATCACCCAATGTTCTTTTTCCGTATCATAATAACGAATGGAAAAACCACGCTGGCTTGGCTCGTCGGGCGTGTCACGTTCCCAACCAAGCTCGACAATCGCCTTGCCGCCAAGGATGGGAAAGACGCGCTCATGGGTCCAGCTGCCTTCGACCTCATGCTCGAACGCGCCCGCTACCGGCGCGCGCCAGTTCATTTCCCATTCGCCAATCCAGAAATCGAACGCGCGATGTTTCTCACCGCGCCATTCATCGGTGATTTCCGCGCCAAGCGCGTCAGCCCATGTGAATTCATCGTCGTCTGACGTCGGTTGCGTTTGCGCATTGCAGGAAATTGCTGTCAACGCAGCAAAAAAGATTGATGCTATTCGTTTCATCGCCCGCTCCTATTCATCAAATAAGCCCTGGTGAATTCCATGATGGAATTCACTTCCCAGGTTTTCTCATTGTCATCCGAGAGCGCCCGTTCCCAGCGTGCCGATCAGGAAGTCGAAATCGCGCTCACTTGATGATGCTTTACTGTTTTCCTTTTGAGCCATTGGCGTCATTCAGCATCCGCTTTTTTTGTGTAGAGGCCGTCAAACGCAACCGACCATGTCTCGCCATTGTCAGTGGAGCTTTCCCAGAATTGACGCACGCTGCCACCATCATTTGCAGTCCAGGTGACGCGATTGATGGTTTCGGTGATCTTGCTGATCGGCAAATCTCGGTCGGTCAGCACCATGGCGCCGTCTTCATTGAGCGCCCCCTCAAGATAAACAGAGCCGCCAGCATTCGACATCCATGTCTGGTGCCAGGTCTCTTTGACTCCATCGTAGAAATTAATGCTCATGCCGGTAAAGGCGGCGCCGACACTATATTCTTCCAGAACAACACAGCCATCTTGCTTTGAAGAAATCTTGCTGCTTGCGGTCGGTTGCGTGCTGCCAGCCGATGTCACGTCCCATTCGCCGAGCCAGAAATCAAAGTGACGATACTCATTATCGGTGCACGCCGTCAGCGCTTTTACAACCGCGATAAAGCGCGGCTCTTCAACCAGCGGCGCAAATTCCGCGACCGTCTGAACATATCTTCCGCTGGGCCCACCGACCTTTGCGATCTCTTCCAGTTCCCGCAGCGCTTTTTCCCGATCGCCAAGCGTCATCAGGATACGCGCGAGACGCAACCGTGCGCGCGTCGCCGGTTGATAGCCGGCATCAATCGCTTTGCGGTATGCATCGCGCGCCTCAACATAGTCTTCCTGTTGATGGAACGCATGAGCAAGGTTGAACCAGTTATTGGCGTTTTCGGGATTGACCTGAAGCAGCGCTTCATAGGCATCCGCCGCGCCGGTCCATTCCTCCGCTGCAAATAATGCGTCCGCGTCTTCCTGCTCATCGGCCAGCACCGGCGAAATAAAGGCGCTTAGCGCGAATGCGCCCGCTGCCAGAAAAGCTCGGTATTTTAGTGATTTCTGCATGATGGCTCACTCGATTGATCGATAAAGGGCGTGTCCCGCACGACAACACGCCGAAAGGCGAATTGACGTGAGGTGTTTAGAGCGTGAAAATAGCGTGTTTTTAAGCGTTGGAAATCGTAAGAAGCCGGCAACGGGCAAAATTAGCAATCTCGGCAACAAAGTGGACGCCTTGTGATCCTCCTGAACGAAACACCGCCTGGCGCGGATCATAATCTGGCAGCGTTTTATCAGCGCATGTCCCGTGAGGGACTTGTTCACTCTACTCTCATGCATGGCGAGCGCTACGAAGCATCCGACGCATTCGATGAGGATTGGGCCTGCCCCGCGATCACCTGGTCAGCTGGCGGCGAAGAGCTCTATCGTCTGGAAAACGGAAAGAAGTTTTCCATCAATCCGTCCGGTGCGCTGACCCTTGCTGCCGGCACGCGCTATAATTATGCGGCGGGCCGCGACATGCCATTTTATTCAAACATGATCACCTTCCCCCGCTGGATGACGAGCGCCGCTGCCACGCCTGTTCTGGATGATGATCTAGAAAACAGATGGCCGCTTTCCACCCGCATGCTCCGCCCTGATGCGTCCACCGAAGCGCTGATGAACGACGTCGCAGCACATTGCCGATCAGGTTTCAACGATAAGGCATGGTATGTCGAACAGCTATCGCTTCTTTATGACAAACTCATTGACGCGGAACATAGCGCCGCATCAGCATCCCGCCAAATCGATGCAGCAAAACCCGCCACAAAAAAAGAACTCGCCCGCCGCATTGATCGCGCGCAGCAATTTATGTTGCAATCCTATGGCGATGCTGATCTTGATCTTGATGTGATTGCCCAAGCGGCGTGCCTGTCACCGTTCCATCTCATTCGTGTATTCAAGACATTAACGCGCCTCACGCCAATGCAATATCTTACCGCGGCCAGAATGGAATCGGCCCTACGCCTTCTCCGGGAAACGAAAATGCGAGCATCCGACATTGCGGCGCTTGTTGGTTTTCGCGACCGCTCAGCCTTTAGCCGCGCATTTAGCAAGCATCATGGGTTTACGCCGTCGATGGCGCGCGGAACTTGACAGTCAACGCGATTACATTGCGCATCGCCTTTCGACGTCGCCACTTTATATCATCCGCATCATTGTCCATTGAGCGTGACCATCATAGGCTGTGATCAATGGAAGAAATTACCTTTCAAACACCCTTTGGCGAATGGCGGCTTGCAAGCGCAACGCCGCCCGCTGATCTCGCGCCTTTTGTGGCAGAGTTTTGGGAGATCGAGGGCGTTGCCGGTTATGGTTATGAAAAACTGATCCCGCGCGGCCTGGCGGACTTCATGATCAATCTCGGGCCGCCGCAAAATGTATTGCAACATCCGACGGACCTCGCTCCGCCCACCTATGTGGATGCGTGGCTTTCCGGCATTCACGATACGCCGCTCTTTGCGGCGCCGGCTCACGGCAGTGGCGACTTTAATACGCATTTTATCGGCGCGCGTCTGAAGCCTGAAGGGGTCGCGGGCATTTTCGGCATGGATGCCAGCGACATTACCAATCGCGTCGTAGAGGCGGAAGACTTCGCTGGTCCCGCTGTGCGGTCTGCGCGTACGCAAATGGGCGAAACATCAAATACGCAAAACCGTTTCGCAATACTTTCCGATTTTTTGCGGCGCCAGGCAAGAAATCACGGAAAGCATCCATCACCAACCGTGCTTTGGGCGATGGACCGCACACTCGCAATGGGCGGTAATCTGCGCATCGATCAGCTATGCGCGGAACTCAGCGTCAGCCGCAAACATTTGAATGCGCTCTATAAACACGCCGTTGGTCTTTCGCCAAAAACCTATGCACGCCTGGCGCGATTTCGAATGGTGATGGACCGGCTTGATGCGCCGGCGCAAGAAACCTGGGTCGGCATCGCACTCGACAGGGGTTATTTTGATCACGCCCATCTCGTGCGGGATTTCAATCAATTTGCCGGCGAGGCGCCCGAAGCATTTTTGAAAAACCGCGGGCCCGATGGCGAAAGTGTTTCCTATGCCGAGGCGCCGGGCGGGGGCTAACGCGCTTCAGGTAACATTTTTCCAATCATCGATGCTGCAAATCACATAGCCTCGCCGAATAGATTGTGACCTGCCGCCAAGGGGTTGTTTTATGGAAGCTGGATTTAACTGGCTCGCGGTTTTAGCCGCGTCTGTCAGCGCCATGATGCTTGGCGGCTTATGGTATTCGCCGCTCTTATTCGAAAAACCCTGGCGACATCTGGTTGCTGTGCCGGGAAAAGACAAAGCGGGCAGCCCCGCGTTGATCTATGGCGGATCATTCCTGCTTATGGTTGCGGGCGCCGCTGTCTTTCACATGTTTCTGGGACCGTCGCCTGATTTTGCCTTTGCCGCCGGCGTCGGATTCTCTGCGGGCCTGACATGGGCTGCTGGAAGTCTCTGGATCAGTTATCTGTTCGAAGGACGTCCGGCAAAGCTGTATCTTATCAATGGCGGTTATCACATCGCTCAATATACGCTCTACGGCATTATCTTTGGATTGATGTAAGGAGAAAGACAAATGCGCCACTTGATAACGGGCCTCGCCATGCTGGTTGCAACGACAGCGCAGGCTGACGATGCGGGTAATGTTCGGGCTGAACTTGAACCATTGGCGTTTTTGATAGGGTCGTGCTGGGCAGGGGATTTTCCCGGCGGTAAGCAGACTGACATTCATTGCTTCGAGGCGGTTTACGACGGCGCCCATATCCGCGATCGTCACGCCGTCAATGGCGGCCCCTCTCTATATCGCGGCGAGACCATCTATTCCTGGAATGGCGAAGCTGAAACCGTCTCTTTCGTCTATTGGAATTCCCTTGGCGGCGTCAGTACCGGCGCAGCGAACCCCGATGCGGGAAAGATCATCTTTCCAGACGAAACCTACAAAGGCCCCAATGGCGAAACAGTGACGGTCTCCGCGCATTGGGAAAACATTAGTGCAGACGGATATGACCAGTTAAGCATTGAAACTTTCGCCAACGGAAAAACGCGAGAACGCCGTATACGATTTGAGAAACGACCCTTTACTGAAGACCCCGCGGACGGATTTTAGGCATCATTGGGCGGCGCATCATCGCCACCCTAATTCAGCGCCTGCCTTACATGCTCATGATCATAGGTCGTGATCTCATGCATGTTGTCGTTCGGATCATAAAAATAAAGCGCGTAGGCAAGCTTGTAATCGGCTGTCAACGATATGGTCAGGATTATTGAATCCGGTTATGGGAGTGCGATGACACGTCATCGTACGAGGGTATGTTCAATGTCCGGCCGCAACAGGATGACTCGCTTTTTTTCCATGCATGCTAACATAGCCATTTTTCCTGTGTTTTTTGCGCTTTTCATACTGAACGCCTGCTCAAAGCACGGCGTGAATGAGATCAGCCAGATAGATGCGGGCCCGCCGAAATCCTGTGATCGCTGCGCGTCCTGGAACCAACCGCAGGAACCTTTCCGCATATTCGGAAACACTTTTTATGTGGGAACGACCGAGCTATCGGCGATTTTGATTACGTCTGACGCAGGTCACATACTGCTGGATGGCGCCCTGCCTCAGTCCGCCCCACTCATCGACAACAATATTCAAGCGTTGGGCTTCAAGACAGAAGACATCAAAGTCATTGCAAATTCGCACGCACATTTTGATCACGCGGGCGGCATTGCCGCGTTGCAGACCGTTAGCGGCGCCAGAGTTCTGGCCTGTGAACGCGGCGCACAAACCCTTGAAGCGGGTGTCTCACCACCTGACGATCCACAATATGGTTTTGGCGAGGAAGCTACAAGCTTTCCACCTGTCGTAAATGTGCACGCAGTGACAGACGGTCAAACAACCAGGCTTGGCAAGTTGCACCTGACGGCACACTGCACGCCGGGCCATACGCCCGGCAGCGCAAGTTGGTCATGGCGCGCATGCGAAGCGGGTCGATGTGAGAATATCGTCTACGCAGACAGTTTAAACGCGGTTTCAGCCCCCGGTTTTCTCTTTTCAGATGATGCAAAAAATCCGGACCTGGTTGGTCGATTCCGCGCTAGTATAAAAACAGTATCCGGCCTGCCATGTACAATATTGCTCACCCCGCACCCTGGCTTCATGGACCTCAGTAGAAAATTGAAGCGTTTGCAGGAAAGCCCCGGCAGCAATCCGTTTATCGACCCCTCAGCCTGTAAGGCCTATGCGCGGTTAGCTGAACAAAAACTCGATGACCGCATTGCACGCGAAAAGAGTAATCCAAACTGAAAGGCTATCCATAGTTCCTGCGGAAGACTACGCGCTTATATCGAGTTCTATCGACGGTTCGCTGAGTTGAAGCGTGATATTTTCATCGCCAACGCGTACTGAAACTATACCCGCGTTCTCGATGTTGTTGATCGTCAGGCGTTCGCCGGAGGCAAATTCCAGTGTTGCACCGCCGCCTTCTCTGACAATATTTATCTCCTCGCCTGAGGTCGCCAAACCATCATCAATCTTAATCGCCAATGCGCCAACCGATGCGATATCGATCACGTCGTTGCCGCCGCCTTTACCAAAGGCAATTGCTGCGTCTTCAGCATTGAGTGTAATTGTGTCGTCGCCAGCGCCGGCATTAACATATTTGATTGAGTCCGCCGTGAGATTCAGCGTGTCATCGCCGCTGCCGCTGTTAACGCCTCTGATACGATCGGCATTGATCGTTAGGGCGTCATCACCCGAACCTGTTCCGATCCGCGAGGCGCGATCGGCATTGACGACGAGATTATCGTCGCCTGAACCGGTGCTGATACGCCGGGCGCCTTCAGTGTTCACATTAACAATGTCATCGCCTTCACCGGTGCGAATGCGCGAAACCCTGTCGGCGGTGATGTCTACCAGATCATCGCCTGATCCGGTGTTGACCCGCTTTACGCGTTCTGCATCCACAAGAAGACTATCGTCGCCGCCACCAGTGCGGATACGACCGGCGCTTTCTGCGTTGATCACAAGCACATCATCGCCACTGCCAGTATTTATACGGCGCGCGCGGTCGGCATTGATGGTCACAATGTCATCGCCGCTGCCGGTACGAACACGGCGCACGCGGTCAGCGTCAATATTAACAAAGTTACGCTCACGTTCCTCTGCCGACACCCGCGCTTCCTTGTTTTCACCCGCTTCCTTGTTTTCTCCCGTCTCTACGTTTTTAGGCGCGGCAGCTTCCTGGCCAGGCGCCGCAAAAGCGATGTCGATACGGTAATAAGTAATGAGTTGCGCGACGCGCTCGTCAAATGTCTGCTGAGGCGCTTCATTTTCAGCTGGCGCGGCGCCGTCTTGCAGCGCAGCAACAGCAGCAGCTGCATCCGCAACAGGATCTGTGATCGGCGATGTGCTGACCGGCGTGGCTGCCGGGCTGGCAATAGCTGCCTCGGCGGGCACAGCCGGCGCGGCGACAGCGTCTCCACCTGTCGCCGGCGCTGGCGTAGCGGGCGCTTCCCGATAACTGCCCTCGCCCGCTGGTTTGAACTGAATGCTGAACGAAAATATTTCGGTTGTGGCGCCTGATTCACTTTGCGTGAATGAATAAGCAAAGGTGCTGGTCACGCCCTTGCTGCGCTCAAGCAAAATGGAGCCTGCATCCTTTAACGCCGGAGATGACTGCTGAAGCCGCGACAGCATGTTCGCCATTTCACCGATACGCTTGGTGAGTTGTTCCAGATGGCTTTCATGGGAACGCTGACTTTGAACAGCAAGCGGTCGAAATCTGGACTGCTCTGGCGCGCGCTCAGTTGATGGCGTTTCCGGTCGTTGCAACCCCGTTCCGGGTGTTGCCAATCTGTTGAGTATCGTGACAGCGCTGTTCAGTTCCATTGCTCTTCTCCGAAGCATCAAGTTCGTTCATTGAGCCTTATGGTAAATACGCAGCGTAAAATCCGAGGCAACAAAATTGGTTGCCGTGTACGGATGTTCGTAATCTTGGTTAGAACGCCGTTATTCCAATTATGACAATTTTCTGTATTGGATTAACTGCTTCAAAGAGCATGACCACATTGTTTGACGGGGTTTTCGCCCCTGAGACCAGTAGCTCGGATTAACCAATTCCGGTTGCAGGCCCGTCATTGCGGCTTAATCTGGTGTGCAGATTGCAACCTTGTAATCTCTGATTGAGTAGTGATCCGCGCATTAAGCCATTCAAACCAGCCCCACTAACCTCGAAAGTCATGTGGTCTCCAATCGAGCCGTAAAACATCGCTGCTGTCGACGCGAGACTGCTCTGATCCCAACTGCCTGGCAGGGGGGTGACTTTACGTCGCCCCCAAAAAATCCCATTCGGTATGACGCATATCAATTGCCGCGAGATTTTGAGAACTACGGATAAACAGCCGGTTTACCGTTGTTGTGATACCGGTTTCCACTGCTCCACCGGAAACGGTGGAATTTGTTGATCAGTATTTGGGGACGACGCCGTCATGAGTGACACAGAAAAAAGTGATGAAAAACAATCTTCGCTGCAAGATAAACCGTTCAAAAATTCCAAATCGATCAGCCCAGCCGCGGCTGGCGGCGAGACCCGCCACCAATTGGCGGAAATGCGCCACGACCCCGAGAAGATCAGACGGCTTTTTGAAAATGGCGAATATCCCTACCGCCGAAAAATCAGCCGCAAGGTATATGAAAAGCGCAAAGCTGAACTGCAGGTCGAGCTTTTGAAAGTCCAGCAATGGGTGAAAGAGACCGGTAAAAAGATCGTCGTCATCTTCGAGGGTCGTGATGCAGCGGGCAAAGGCGGCACGATCAAGCGCTTTATGGAGCATTTAAATCCACGTGGCGCGCGCGTCGTTGCGCTGGAAAAACCGACCAGGGAAGAGCTTGGTCAATGGTATTTCCAGCGATATATAAAACACCTCCCGACACAAGGTGAGATCGTTATGTTCGACCGGTCGTGGTACAACCGCGCTGGCGTTGAACGCGTCATGGATTTTTGCTCCGCAAATCAATATCTGGAATTTATGAGGCAGGTGCCGGACCTTGAACGAATGCTGGTTCGGTCAGATGTACTTCTCTTTAAATATTGGTTTTCCGTTACACGCGACGAGCAGCATAAGCGGTTTAGCTCCCGGGAACATGATCCCTTAAAGCAATGGAAGCTGTCGCCGATCGATCGCGCTTCTCTGGAGAAATGGGAAGATTACACCGAAGCAAAAGAGGCGATGTTTTTCTATACCGACACCGCGGACGCACCGTGGACGATCATTAAATCCTCTGACAAAAAACGCGCCCGTATTAACTGCATGCGACATTTTCTGGCGTCATTGCCTTATACGCAAAAAGACACCCACGTCGTCCAGGGGCCGGACCCGTTGATTGTCGGCTCAAGCCACCATGTCATTGGCAATAGCACCCATATTCTGGGTCAAAATCTGCATCGTTAAGCCCATAGAGAACGCACACGCCCAGTGGCTTGAAAACAGCGGCCCAGCGACGCGGCAAAAAAACCCAGCACCGGCTAATGCTGCTCAGACGTCCCTCTGTCGATAAGCGCCGCCTTCAGGCTCGCCAGTTTTCGACGGCTAATGGGAAATTCCCGGTCATTGCGCAATCGAACGACATGATCCTGGTTGTCGCGCGATTCAATGCGGCCAACCTTATCAAGATTGACAATGGTCTGGCGGTGGATGCGAAAAAAATGCTCCGGCAATAAATCCTGCTCAAGCCGCTTCAATGTTTCTCTAACGATGTGGGTTTCACCCTTTGCATGCACACATGCATATTCACCCGCAGCTTCTACCCACCAGATATCCGATTCCAATAGCCGGATCACGCCATTACCGACATTCAATGTGAGACAGCGATCAATGATTTTACTTTTCGATGCTGCCCCCGGTTCAAACTGGTCAACGATCGCCCGTAACTGACCTGAAAGCTTGAGCTGCCTTCTTTTTTCAAGCTCCGCATAAACGCGTTCAATCGCTCGGTTCAATCGCTCCGGCGATACCGGCTTTGTGAGATAATCGATGGCGTCAGTTTCATAGGCTTCAACGGCGCGGTCGTCATAAGCGGTCAGAAAGACGACAAGCGGTGCATCCTCGCCACTGAGTTTTCGGGCGAGATCAAGTCCGTTTGGACCCGGCATCGAAATATCCAGAAAGACCACATCGGGCGCAAGAGCAGCGATGAGCCGCTCTGTTTCCTTGCCATTTTTTGCCTCGCCGCAGATTTTTGTATTACGCCCCAGCGCCTCAAGCCGTTTCGTGAGCGCAAGGCGCGCGGCAGGTTCATCATCAGCAATGAGGATTTTGATGGGATGCGTAACGTCTGGCCGGTTCATGCCGACATCCCTGCGGGCAAGACAACCCGAACGGCAAATGACTGGTCGGTGTCCTCAATGATATCCAGGCGTGCTGCATCGCCATAAAACATCGCGAGGCGTTCGGTAACATTCTTCAGCCCGACGCCGAGGGAAACTGGCGCAGGCTTGGTTTCCATGTCGAGACTGCCTTTTGATATTTCATCACGGACAATAATGTGAATATCTTCGCCAGCTTTTTCTGCGCGCACCTCGATCAACCCGCCCTCGGTGCTCTTTGAAATCCCGTGCTTCATTGCATTTTCTACAAGCGGCTGCAGCAGGAAGGGCGGCAACTCAACCGCGCGCAATTCATCCGGAATAGAAAAGTCTGTTTTCAACGTCTCGCCAAACCGCGTTTGCTCGACAGCAAGATAAAGGCGCAAGCGATGAATTTCCTGATCAAGACTGATGCTGGTGGCTTCATCGTCCGATAAACTAAACCTGAGCAAATCGGAAAGGCTCTGGATCGCTTCATCTGCAGAAGCCGTATCTTTGTTGAGGACGTGGCCAGAGACTGTGTTGAGCGCATTGAACAAAAGATGCGGATTGACCTGATAGCGCAGCATCTCTGATCGCGCTTTGGCGGCCGCGGTTTCAAGCTCGCCCATGCGGCTACGATTTCGAACGGTCTCGCTGATGAATGTAAGCGCCACATAAACAGACGTCCAGCCGCCGAGAATAACCAGACGCGAAGGCGCATGGCTCAACCAGTTCCGCCACTCCGAGAGCTGGGACGTCGCGTGGAATCCCAGCAGATATTTCATCTCATAATGGCCGATAGCGTAGACAACAGAACCGACAAGGCAAATGCCGACTGCAACAGCGACGAACCGTTTTTCATCAAAATGCTGCACCCGAAGAAGAATGAACCGAAAAATGCTGGTGATTGTAAATCCAAGGGACGTCGGAATCATTGCCTTCAAGGCGATGTCGTTCAGTACGATCTCTATGCCGTCTGCCTGACGGGATTCAATCGCCCCGGAGATCTCAAGCGCAGCAAACGCCGACCAGACGATAAGCTGCACGAGCCAAAACCGCCCTTCCCTTATCATTGGATGACTTTGCTTGTCGGCGCTCTCTGGCATGCTTCGCTCTTGCTAAACTGATACGGCTATAACTGAAACAGCCACTATATAGCGTCATTTTGCTGATGCTGCGCGCCGTTTGTCGCGCTCCCCTGGTTTTTCCGACCGCTCATCCACCTGTCTCTTTCGGTCGCGACAGGGACCAGCCAAGCCTTTCCGCAGTTATTTCTGCATGTTCAAGAGAGGCCTGAATGCGCTCCATTGCCGTCGCCACTGGCGTTTGTATTGTTCTGGGCCTTTTGTCATCGCCCGGCGTTGCCCAATCGGATGTTGCGGAGAGCAGCGCCAGCGAAACAACACCCGTAACTGAACCGGACCGCCAGATACGCGGCGTCGTTGCCTATCCCGCGGATTTCTTCACGCGCTATAATGCCGTCACCGCCCTTGAAATGGTTCGCCAGCTTCCGGGCTTCACATTCAAAAACAGCGACCGAAACACACGCGGCTATGCCGGGTCGGCTGGCAATGTGCTGATCAATCAAAAACGCCCTAATGGTAAGTCCGACAGTCTCGAAGACGTCTTAAATCGCATTCCCGCAGAGAACGTTGAAAGCGTTGAGCTGGTGCAAGGCGGCGTCCCCGGTTACGAAACCGGACAGGAACCGCTGGTCGCCAATGTCAACATCCGCGGGACAGCGTCGAGAACCCGGACGCTGCAATTGGGTACGCGTCTTTATGATGATGGCAAGTTCAGCCCCAATGCCGAGATCGTTCAGTCAAGCCTCAGCGCCAATCGCAGCCTCACCTTAAGCGGCGCCTATTCATCCGACCATCACGCCTGGCGCGGAACGGAAACGACCACCGACGCCAATGGCGATGTGATCAGCTTGCGGCGGTTCACCGATCCCTGGACGTTCGAAGAGGGCATCGTCAGCATCAATCTGGAACAGAGCATTGGCGATCGCTCGTCGTTGCGCGTGCAAACACGCGCACGCGGTTTTGATTTCATTCGCCCGGGCGCTTTCATCAATTTCACGCCGTCAGCGACAGGCGAATTCGTTGAAGGCGTAACCGATATAAGCGAATCGAAGCGCTGGGCGGAGGAATATGAATTCAGTCCGGTGATTGATCGGCAATTTGGCGACGATTGGCGCGCCGAAGCAACACTTCTCGCGCGCTCCTATGCGTTCAACGATTCTTCATTTTCCATCAATGGCTCCAGCGGCGACCTCACGCGATCAAGACTAAAAAGAACCGATAGAGAATTCCTGGGACGCGCAGTCATCACAAAAAGCCTGGGCGATCAAAATGAACTGGAAGTCGGAATCGAGTCCGCGGCCAATTCCCGCGATCAGAAACTCAAAATTTCAATCGATGACGGCGCAGGCCCCATGGTGCTCGACCTGCCAGGTTCCAACGCCAAAGTCAGCGAACGCCGCAGCGAGCTTTACGCATCTTATATTGGTCAAGCGACCCAGAAGATCGGATTTGAGGCAGGGCTGCGTTATGAATGGTCAACAATTTCGCGCACCGGCGGCGACGCGAACGAAAGATCATTTTCTTTTTTAAAGCCGGAACTTCGCATTCGGTATGATCAATCACCGCAGCGCCAGTTTCGGGTTAATCTGGAGCGGCCGGTCGGCCAGCTCAGTTTTTCCGACTTCCTCAGCATTATTGATTTTGCGCAGGGCGGACAATTAAACGGCGGCAATCCGACATTGTCGCCAAGCGCCCGCTGGCGCGTTGAAGGCGCCATGGACCAGCGTTTTTCAAATGGCAGTGTTGTTACCGCCACTATTTTTCATGAATGGATCGATGACGTCATCGATCGCGCCCCGGTATTTGGCGGACAGTTTGATGCGCCGGCCAATATCGGCAATGGCCGGCGTTATGGCGCACGCCTGGAGGCGAGCGCCCCGCTCTCCCCTCTTGGTCTGCCGAACGCGCGCATCGATGTGACGGCAGCGGTCGAGGACTCGCAGGTGACAGACCCGGTCACCGGCAATATCCGCGCTCTTGGCGACAGCGAGCAATATTCAGTCACAGCGGAATATCGCCACAGCTTTCCCAATCAGAAGCTCAACCTCAATGTTCGGGTCGAACGCAAAGCCGATGTAAAAATATATCGACTTGATCAAATTCAGATCGAACCCGCCCTAACGGAGGTCTTCGCCTTCGTGGAAACAACACGGTTCAAAGGCTTTGTCGTCCGTGTCGGCGCGGACTATATTCTGGATGAAGAGGACGATCGACGGTTCATCAATTTTGTCGGCGACCGCAGCTCCGGCCTTATCGCCCAACAGCTGGATCGCAGGAAACGTCAGGGCGTCTTTTTGAATATGCGGATACGCGCGAACTTTTAGCCTTCGCCATAACCCGCAAGTTTTTTCATGGACAGAACGCGAATTGATCCGCGGCTCGTTTCCACAAGCGCCTTTTTCTTAAGCTCAAGCAGTATCCGCGAAACAACTTCGCGCGCCGTGCCCAATTCCGCAGCGATGTCATGATGGGTCGCGCTAATGACGCCTTCACCATCAGCGGCGCGCACAAGATAACTCGCCAGCCGGCGATCAAGGCCGTAAAGGCTCACTTCCTCAAGGCGCGTCATCAGATCGAAAACACGAAGAGATAAAACCTCGAAGGTAAAATCCCGTATGGTTTCGTCCATCTGATAAAGCGTTCGGAAAGCGGCAGCGGGAATAGAAATGATTTTCGTATTTTCCTGATCGACATTGACCCATGCCGGATAAGCAACACCAGAAAAAACACAATTGACGGCAAGCAAACAGGACTGCCCGGACGTCACGGTATAAAGCGTCGTTTCTTTGCCAGAAGGATGCATGTTAAAAACGCGCAACGCGCCTTGCGTCACCAGGCATATGCCGGCGACGTCCTCTCCCTTCTCGATGAAGCGGCTCTTTTTATCATGCTCAGTATAAACGACATTACGATCAAAAACCTGCCGCGCCTCATCGGAGATTTTTGCGACAAAGGGAAACATCTCCAGGACTGTATCTTGCTGCATAAGCTGCGCTTCCATCTCCTCGAACGTCTCGCCGACTATACCGGCAATCCGTCATACGCGGCCATCGCGAACAGTCAAACCACACGCAAAATCTTTGTGACTTAAATCACCGACATAAAACTGCGCCCATGCTAATTCTCGCACGCTCATCATGCTTCTGTAACGCGAAAGAACGATCCCATGTTAGCCGCAAACGCCCCGGCGCGCCTTGTAAGGGCGCATAATGGAATATTGCCGTCTGCCCGATTTTTAGCGCAATATGATTCATGGCTGGCGCAAGCGCCAGAAGATTACTGCGACCTTGCCCTTGGCAATCCACAATCCATGCCGCTCGCCGGATTTGTTGACGCGCTGACGAAGGCCGTAACACCCAAAGACAAGAACTGGTTCGCCTATAAGAAAAACGAGCCTTATTCCCGTGACGTCATTCAAGCTGACTTGCGCAACGTCACTGGGCGGCATTTCGATCCCGAAGATATATTTCTCACAAACGGCGCCACCGGCGCGTTGATGGTCACGCTGAACTCATTGGTCGGCGCTGGCGATGAAGTCATCTATATCAGCCCGCACTGGTTCTTTTATGAGGGGATGATCCTCAATTCAGGCGGCACAGCTGTTTGCGTGAAAGCCAATCCGGAAAGCTTCAACCTCGATATTGACGCCATCGAGCGCGCAATTACCATGCAAACACGCGCGATCATCGTAAACTCACCAAACAACCCGACCGGCAGAATTTACACGCCCGAGCAAATGAAAGCGCTGAGTGCCCTGCTGCAGGCCTCGAGCAGGAAATTCGGCCGTCCAATCCATCTGATCTCCGATGAAGCGTACAGGACAATCATTTATGATGGCGGTGAATTCGAAAGCCCGTCCAATTTTTACGCAAACTCAATCGTGATCTACACCTATGGCAAAACACTGCTCACCCCGGGCCAGCGTATCGGCTATATTGCACTGTCGCCGGAGATGGATGAGCTTGCAGCAATGCGGGAAGTGATTTCAACAAGCCAGATGCTCTGCGGCTGGGCGGTCAGCAGCGCGTTGATGCAACACAGTCTTGGCGCGATACAATCATTGTCGCTCGACCTGCATCATTTACAGGAAAAACGCGACCGGTTTGTCGCCGGCCTTCGCGATTGCGGTTATAAAACCCACACGCCCGAAGGCGCATTTTACCTGACGCCTAAAACACCCATGGCTGATGATGTCGCTTTTGCGGAGAGATTGGCAACCAGAGGCGTCTTCTGCCTGCCCGGCAGCGTTGTTGGCATGCCCGGGCATTTGCGTGTGTCGGTCACGGCCAGTGATGAGATGATTGAACGCGCGCTGCCCATTTTTGCAGAAGAAAATAATAGATGCTGCTAGGATAGCGTTTACGCGTGAAACCATGCAGCTCAGGAAAACAACATGCATAAAAGCAGAATTGGCGAGATCACCATCGATTGCCAAACCGATGATCTATCGGGCGCGGTTGACTTCTGGTCCCGGGCGCTCGGTTATGAGGCGGAAAAGCACGAAGACCATTTCCACCTGTTGGCGCCGAAAACGGATATTCAGATCAACATTCAAAAGGCGCCTCATGAGCCGCGTGTGCATATCGATTTCGAAACCGATGACATTGAGGCCGAAGTCAAAAGACTGGAGGACCTCGGGGCAAAGCGCGTGCGCGAAGGTAAGCGATGGGTAGTGATGCAAACGCCCACCGGCCACGGCATTTGCATTTGCCGCCCGGCCCGGTCTAACTTTGAAGAAAGCGCTCATCGCTGGCCATAGCCAGCGAGAAAAGCAAGAGAGTCCCTTTTTTCCAATACATGCGCCCGGTTTTGCCCTTCCCATAAAAGAAAGAAAAGGACTCCGCCGATATGCAAAAACACATCCGGGCGCTCATATTATGTACGAGCACGTTGTTCCTGTGGGCGACGCTATCAGCCAACGTTGCCGCCCAGATGGATGCCCCCGTGTTCGAAGAGGATTTCGAACACGATCTCTCCCGATGGCAGCTATTTGAGGAGCAGGCTTTTCAACTTGTTGACGCTGGCGACGAGACCCATGGGAAAGTTTTGGAACTAAGCCCTGCAGGCCTCGCCTATGCGCTGATCAAGGGGTCCGATCAATGGGGCGCCGTCCGCATTGAGGGCGAATTTCGGTTCCCAACCGAAAGATCAGCCTATCTGGGTCTCGTCTATAATTTCGGCGCCACAGCGGAGCGCACAGACTTTGGCAGCATCTATCTAAAAGGCGATGGCAGTTATTTGCGGGTCAATCCGTGGCGCGACGGTAATGCATCACGATTGCTCTACGAAGAGTACCGAACCAACATCACCGGCGACGATGCGGTAAAGACCGGTCAGTGGCATAAATTCCGGGTGGAAGTAAAAGGACCCGTTGTTCATTTCTATGTGGGCGATGTCGATACGCCCAAGCTGATCTTTCCGCACTATGAACGCGAGGGCGGCCTGATCGGTTTCAAACCGCGGATCGCCGGCACGCCGGTTTGGCTTGATAATATTCGCGCTCAGTCGATCAGTGATTTTTCCTATGACGGCCCGCCAATTCCTGCCCCGCCTTCTTATAAAGATAAAATGGTTGCCGAATGGGAAGCCATCGGGCCGCTCGCAGGCGCCTCGACGGCTATCGAGCGATCAACACACGCAAAGAAGATCGTTGCCGATGAAAAATATGGGCAGCTCCAATGGCGCCCTTTTGAAACCGATGGACGCGGCGCAGTCATTACCGGCAGGCTCACCCATTATCTTGGAGAAGAGTCCATTGGGTATTTCCGGACGTTGATCCACGCGGATGAAGACAAGGACGTCATTTTGCATTTCAGCACCGTGGACGAACTCTCTTTATTCGTGAATGGCAAATTCCACAGCTTCGTTTATCGGCAAGGTTATGTTTCAGGACCGGGATATCCCTGGAACGCCTGGTATGATTTCACGGAAAACCCTGAACATGCAGGCGACCGCACCCGCATTGCGCTCAAAAAAGGAACAAACCAGATCATGGTGCGCGTGCGCAACGGGCAATTTGCCTCCGGTGGTTTTTTTGCCGCTGTCGAAGATGTTGAGTAGCGAAGCAGGTTGCCGGCAAGCGCCGCGAACTTACGAACCGCTTACTTGTCCGATGAAAATAATTCGAACCGAATGTTGTCCGGATCCATGATAACATCCTCGCCGCCATACTCGGTGACTGCTTTCGCCAACTCAGACCGTGGAAAATCCAGCCCCATATGTTCGATGCCAATGGGGCGGTCCGGATTATGAAAAATAGAAAAATTGATGTGCGGGTCATCAAGAATCCAGTCTATCTGGTCTTCCGCCACGCGTGTGGGGTTGTGCCGCAAAATTTTTGAATAATGCTCTTTCGACGCCTCGAGATCGGAAACGCCAACCGCGATATGGATGCGTGTCGCTCTTGTTTCGCTCAATTTAAACCTCGCTTTTGTATTAGCGCGCCAATCCCCGCCTCATGAGATTTCATGTCCCGGGTTTCGATGCTGCAATCTTAAGCCGTTTCTTCCAGCCATCGTCAATATGAGCAAGATCGTTTAGCGCTCTGGCTGCGCCGGGACGGTCCTCTTCAATGACAGTTCGCCACAGATCCCAAACCGAAATGTTGTGTTTTGGTCTCTCCAACAACTCTATAGCATCGCCGCTTTTCAGCACGCCCTCTTTTGTTACGCGTAGGTAAAATCCGAGCCGCCCCTTTTCCCAAAACAACTTTGGCAGCAGCTTGTTGTTGAAACGAACGCCAAGTTTAAAGCACGGTATGCGCGGTTGCGTAACAACGACCTCAGCGCTTCCCATTCGGTAGCGATCCCCAATGATGATGTCGGCATCCTGACAACCGCTAACGGTAAGGTTCTCGCCAAACTGCGCGGGCTCAAGCACCGGCACATTAAGGTCGCTGGCCCAAAGCGCGTAATAATCCTGGGAATAGACATAGATCGCTTTGTCGCGCCCGCCATGAACGGTCAAATCCGCCTGACGGTCTCCGTCGAGGTTTGAGTAAGCGGCGAAAACCTCTCCATTAACAGGCGATTTAAATATGCTTGTGGTGACCGGCTTTCCTTCGAAGCTGATTTCTCTGGGGCGCCCGACACAAACCTGCAGGATTTCCGACAGCATCAGCTTTCAATTCAACCCGGTTAGAACGGCGCCCGGCGATAAATGTTTGACAGCCTGACCACGCCTTTCCGCGACCGCCTTCAATGTCTCAAGCGGCCTATCAACCTCCTCATATTGCCCGGGATCGCGCCAGCCAAAATGAATCGGGACCAGCAATTTGGCGCCAAGAAGAAGCGCAGCATCAACGGCCTGCACCGGCGTTAAGACAGCAGGCGTTTCCGGCATTGGGTCGCGCGTGACCTTTGCGCCGTTGATCGGCAAAAATGCAATATCAATTGGCCCCAATTGCGCGCCGATTGTCTCAAACTGCCCGTGCCAAAGCGTGTCGCCGCCGTGAAACATTCGCTTTCCGCCGGCTGAAACCACCCAACTCACCTGCTCGCTGCCGAAGCCGTCATTTGCGGGCACTGCGGTAAACAAAAAACCGCCCCGCTCAACCGGGTGAAAGGTTTTAGCCGGGATCACCCGCAGACCTCGCGACGCAACATAGGCAGCGATCGACTCATGGCAAATAACATAGCCGCGTTCGCCCAGAAGCGCCTTCAATGCAGCCGCATCAAAATGATCATTATGGGCATGTGTAATCAGCGCATAATTGCGCCTTGTATCTGTTGTCACCGGCGCCAGTCCTTCGGGCGCGTTACCATCCCAAAGATCAGTCCCCACCGCATCAATGAAAACCGTCGTGTCTTCCAAAACCAGTTTGACGCCAGCCCAGGTAAGCCGCTCCACGGTCGGCCCGTTCGCATGGCCGGCCCCGGCGCCAACGAAAAGCGCCAATGACATAATAAGAAGACTCAACATCTTGGATTTGAGGTTCAAGCTTTTCATGAGATTCCATCCGCTTGTTCATGACGACAGCGACGGGTGTTGCCTTGCCGCCGGCAGAAGCGAGCACTATCAATTTGCCATCCATCAGTCCAATTGATTTATTCTTTTATTCCTATAAGAATTCTTTATGGCATCTTCTGATCTGGCAAAACTCGATTTTCTCGTCGCCATTGCGGAATGCGGCAGCCTTACGGCCGCCGCCGAAAAGCTCAACCTGTCGCAGCCCGCGTTGAGTTACCGGTTGGCGCGCGTGGAACGTGAACTCAATACAAGCGTATTCACCCGCGAGGGCAGAAAACTGCATCTGACGCCGGCGGGCAGACGCGTATTAGCTGCCGCCCGCACCATCGAAGACGAAATCTCCAGCTTAAAGACAGACGTCGCGAGGATTGGCGGCGTTGAACAGTCTGTGCTGCGCATCAGCACGCAATGTTACACGACCTATCAATGGCTGCCCGAGATCATCAAAAATCTTCGATCAGAATTTCCGGGCCTCGATGTCGAGATCGTTGTCGCGGCAACGCAAAAACCATTGGCGGCGCTCAATAAAGGGAAGATTGATCTCGCGCTGACGACTGAAGAACCGAAAAATGCCGGGCTGGCCAGCGCCATTGTTCTAAAAGATGAAATATTTGCTGTATTGCCGGAAACACATAGCCTCGCTGATCGCGTTTATGTAACGCCGCGCCAAATAGCGAATGAGAAACTGATTTTATATTCCGCAGATGCATCACCGCTCATCGATGATTTTCTGACACCGGCAAAAGTAACGCCAGCCCATATTTCCAGCGTGCCGTTGACCGAAGGGATTTTAGAACTCGTCCGTGCAGGAATTGGTGTTGGTTCTCTCGCGGGGTGGGTGCTGGACAAACAACATATGCGGGGATTGATCCGGGTGCGGCTCGGCAAAAGGGGCCTCTATAGAGAGTGGCGCGTTCTATACAAAAAAGAACCGGAGAATTATCTGCTGACCAAATTCATCGCTGAATTAAAGCGCTCCATCAATGGCGCCGTGTAGCCATTTGCCCTTCCCCGACCGCGAAGGCCGTCAAAATATTGATTAGCGCACGCGAAGGCGGTCAAGATATTGTCTAACCAGCTACTGAAAAACCGGCGCCTCATTTGACTGGAGTTGCTGAACCATCTTCGTAATCGGCTCAATGCCGGATTTGTCCATGTAATCAAATCCCGCCAATTCTTCTTTCCGGGCTTGGGGATCCCTGTTTTTCATGGCGCCCATGATCAAAATCATCCGGGTCCACCAGCCGAGTGTCTTTGGATTCATTCTGCCGCGCAATGCAACATGGCGCATTTTCGACATCGGGATCTCGGCCAAGCTGTCGGCGACCCAACCGTCAAGCTTTGGCCCGGCCGGGGCGCCGGAAACGGTAAAGAGAACGATTGGCTTTTTTTGAATGCCGGCGAGATTGCGTTTTACCCATTTGCTGATGGTCAGATTATAGGTGATCACCGAGCTGCCAAGAATCAGAAAGTCGAATTTCGACGGGTCAGCATCTGCATGTTTCACATCAAACACCGGCAAACCGGTCGCGTCGCTGATCCAGCCAGCATATTGGGCGGTGCTGCCATATTGGCCTGAGAAAAAAATGGCGCCGTTCATGTCGGATTCCGCCTTGCCGTTTCGATACCACCAAACGAATTCGCAGCAACTGTGTCACCGCCTCCCTTATGCGGACAGATTTTTGCAGGCGCATTGAGCTGCATCAATAAAATGATTGATGTCTTCGGCGGAGCTGCCTGTGTTCAGTATTTGCAACAACGACAGTAATGACTGCGACAGATTTGATCTTCTTTTTCCTCAATCGCCAATTTCCGAATTGGTTTTCTTGACTCAAGAAACGACGCATTCGCATATTGCCGCGTTAACCATAAATTAACCATGTGTTTTTGGTTTCATTGGGGAGATCTTATGTACTTTCAAAATTATTTTGGTGTTGCTGGTAAAATATCTTCCCACATAAATTGCATTCCGCTTTCAATGCTTCTTGGGCTTGTGCTTCTTGTCGCCGTCAGTTTCTCAACGCCGGCGGCCGCCCAGCTGACTTCTGGCTGGCGACCTGTCGTGCCGTCAGGCCATACAAATCCCCTATTTACATCCCGAGACGCGGCTTGTGAGCATAGCTGGCGCGCCGAAAATGGCACTGGGCCGCTTGGACCAAATGGTTCCAGCGCAACCCCAATTCGTATCAGCTGCTGGCACGTCAATTCAGCCGGCGGGCTTTCAAATTCCAATGGCGGCGCGGGCACGGGCGGCACCGCCCACCTTGAATGCGAAGCTGGACTGGCAGCCCATGGATTACGGTGCGTTCCGGCGCCGGAAAAACCGTGTAACAAATGCGAGCTCCTCGCAGGCAATCCGATTGACATCGCTACCGGCGACAAGGTCGAGCGTGTTGTGGACTATGTCATTCCCGGCCCGCGACCCTTTGAAATCTCACGCACCTATCGCAGCAGCCAGGCAAGTGAAGGCAAACGCGGTTTAGGTGTCGGCTGGTCGTTCGATCATGAGAGCGAGATCTGGCAGAAGCTGTTCCTTGATTGGAATTATATGAACCTGTCGCTGGAGGGCGGCATCGTTCAGGAAATGACCTCCACCGGCTCTCCCGTCAAAGGCAATTACGCAGCGGACCATCAATTTAACGCCGCGCAATTTGACGCCGAGCTGGATTTTTATGCAACGCCAACGCCCCATTGGGTTTTGACACTCGGCGATGGGCGCGTGATGACCTATGAGGATTTAACCTCAGGTAATAACGTCAATATCCGGCTGAAGACCATCGACTGGCCGGACGGCTATCACCGTTCCTATGATTATGCGGGCGATAGCCACAGGATCGAAAAGATTGTCGATTCACTGGGCCGCAGTCTGTTCTTTACCTATGACAATAACAGCGTCACCCGGATTGAAACCTCAGACGGTGTGACGCTCGACTATGAATATGACCGCGAAACAGTCAGTGGCCACGACCTGATCGGGTCAGAACGGCTGATCAAATTCACAAAAACCACGGCTGCCAGCGTGGTTTTTGTAACCAACTATCACTATGAAAACACCAATCACCGTTACGGGCTGACCGGGATCAGTGATGCGCGCGGCATTCGTTATGCGACCTGGGATTATGATATCTATGGCCGGGGGACTCTAAGCGAACATAGCGGCGGCGCCGAGCGGGTGACACTCAGCTATGATGATGTAACGGGTGACCGCACGGTCACCAATGCACTGGGCAAGCAAACCATCTATGGTTTTGACATCGTCAACAGCCACCGCCGCCTGACATCGGTCGATGGCGTCGCCAGCACGAATTGCGTCGCATCGAATTCGACCTACACCAACACCGCCGCAGGTTATGCATCGCAAATGACCGATGCCGAGAGCAATGTCACAACCTATCTCTATAATGCACGCAATCTGCAGACCCGCCGGGTTGAAGGCTCGGGCTCACCGCAAGCGCGCACCATCGATACGACATGGCACGCCACCTTAACGCGGCCGACCCTGATCACCACGCCGGAGCTTGAAACAGCCTATAGCTATGACGCCAACGGTCTTTTGACCGGCATGACGCAGACCGACCAAACCAGTCACACACTGCCCTACTCAACCAATGGCGATGCGCGAAGCTGGACCTATGCCTATGCAGCGGCGGATCCGGTTCCATTGATTGTGGATTCGGACAATTTATCCGTGCCCAATGCAAATTTTAATGCATTCGGCCTGCCAAACTGGGTGACCGTGAGTGGCGCCCCCATCGCCGGATGGAGCCTTTATAATGGGAGCCGCTCTTTAACCGGTCAGACAAATGTCCTGACCAGTTATGAGGCCGAACAGACCATCGCCCTGCCGAGTGAGATTCACAGCGCAGTGGACGTCAACGGCGTCACCCTTGACCTTGCCTGGGTGCAAAAGAACTATCAGGGCGGCGCCAATCCCGGTTTCAGCACGCTGACATTTCTTGACGCCGGCGGGGCGCCCATCGGCGCCCCGCATTCAGCACCGGCGTCAACCTATGCCGTCTGGACGGCGCGCACATTTTCAGTGGCGGCGCCGGTTGGCGCCCGCCAGGTTAAACTTTCCTTCAGCTGCACCTATGTCGGCAGTACGCTATGCGATGCGGCCTTCGATGAAGCCGTGCTTGGCTACTCAGCGCCCCCAGGCTCGTTTCTGACCGCCCGTCCGGCGCGGCTGACATCAGTGGACGGGCCATTGCCCGGCGCATCAGACACGGTCACTTATGAATATGACGCATCGGGTAATCTTGCCGCCGTGGTCAATGAACTTGGCCACCGGACCGACATCACCGCCGTAAATGCGGTCGGCCAACCGACCAGCATTCAGGATGCTAACGGGCTGGTCACGACCCTAGAATATGACGGGCTGAACCGGCTGACCAAAACCACTGTTAATCCCGGCCATTACAATGTCGCCATTACCGAAATTGAGTATGACGAAGTCAATCAAATCACGCGGATTGATTTCCCGCATCATCCATTTTCGATTTTCGAATATGACGATGCAAGGCGCCTGACCGCGATTGAAGAAGCGAATGGTGAACGGCGCGAGTTCACTTATGACCTCCTATCAAATGTCACCAAGGTGGAAGACATCAAAACCAATGGCGTTGCCGCCATGAGCCATGATTTTCAATATGACGAGCTTGGGCGGATGCTCAAATCCATCGGCGCGGCGGGTCAGACCGCTGATTTTGATTATGACCGCAATGATAATCTGACGGCCGTCACCGATCCGCGCAGCGAAACCTTCTCTTATGGATTTGATGCGCTCAACCGATTGATCTCGGAAACCGACCCCGATGGCGGAGTTACCGCTACGACCCTTCGCTCTGACGGCGCAACGGATGAGGTCGAAGATGCGGAAAACCTCTCCACCACTTATGTCCGCAATGGCTGGGGCGACATCATCGAAACCGACAGCCCTGACAGCGGCGTCACAGAATATGTCTATGATGAACGCGGGCTGTTGACCGAAATGACCGATGCGCGCGGACAAATCACGACCAGCACCTATGATGCGGCAGGACGGATCACCTCCGAGAGTTTTACCGGCAGCCCCGGCGCAACGCGCACATACAGCTATGATTCAACAATACCGGCGCGCAATGAAGGCATTGGACGGCTGACCTCGATCAGTGATGGCGGCGTCACGACGGACTATATTTATGACATTTACGGCCGGATCTCTGAAGAAACGAAAACCATTGCCGGGCCGTCAGGCAATCAATCCTACGACCTGAGATACACCTATTTGGCTGATGGGCGCATCAAAGATGTGTTCTATCCATCGGGACGCGTTATTGTA